>JAKSJN010000021.1 GCA_024402135.1 Bacteroidales bacterium | reverse complement strand
AAACGCACAATCGAAGAACTTTTCTAAAAAAACTTGCAAAAGTCTTAGAATACCCACTTAAGATTGTCATTAGCCAGTTTTGATGGATATGACGCATGAGTGAGCGTTCCGTCCGTTCCCAATGCATATTCGGAGCCTCCGATTGTCACGGTTGCGGCATACTCATAGTCAGACAAGACTCCTACGTTTCCATTGATACCCCAGCTGGAGCGTAGTTTCAGAAACGAAAGAACAGACTTGTCAACATTGTCCATCCACGGCTCATTGGTCACGTTCCATCCCAATGACACGGATGGGAAATAACCCCACCTGGTCATTCTGGAAAGACGGGATGTATCGAATGCATCCGCCCTCAAAGAGGCCTGAAAATAATATCTGTTCGCATAATCATAGCCGAAACGGGAGAAATATGACAATGCCGACTGTATCGAGACTCGTCCTCCGACATTGTCGACGGCATCGACAGCAGAGAAATCAAGATATCTGAAATTTGGCATATAGCCCTTCAGTTCGTTCGTTGAGCCACTGGAAGAATGTCCAATGTCCTGCATATAGGACATTCCCGCCATAATGTCAAAGTCATGAACATCCCCTACGAGGAAATCGGCGTTCAAGAAATTGTCCCACTGGTATCTGGTCTGCCATTTCAGGGAAGCGGACAGATTATACTCAGTATTGTACTCCTGTTCTCCAGCGTACCATGGTTCCTCATACTTTGACTGATAATCGGCTGAAATATTATATCCCAGACGGGATGTAAACTTGACCGGCTTCACAGGCGTCAGATCCAAGAATATGGTTCCATATGTCACAAGATACTCATCCACGCTGTCTGTATACCTGTAAAGACGTGAAAGAGGGTTGATTATCGAAGAAGATAAGGTAGTGGTAGAGACATATCCTCCATCCGGAAGTTTCATCAAAGGATAGCCCCGATTGAGGTATTCCCGCATGTACTCCGGCATATCGTTTCTTGTGTATGACAGAGGAATCATAGGACTCATACCATACGTCAAGGCCATGACGGACTTGTCACCTCCGCCGAATGAACCGATCTCGGCGGATGACCTTCTGTACTGCATGGCATTGGTTGATCCGATTCTTGCCCAATCCTTGACCCGGTATGAAGCATTGAACTGGATGTTTATGCTCTCCATCCTGTCCTTATCTCCATAGAGAATGCCATCGTTGTCCATGAACGATGCCGACATGAAGTAATCTCCCTTGGAATTGCCGCCTTCCATTCCGAATGTATGCTGGCGGGCATAGCCCCCGGGGAACATCCTGCCGATCCAGTCCGTATCCGTGATACCGTTCCAATTCTCTTCCACAACACCAGGAGTCACAATACCTGACGATTTAAGGAAGTAAGCGTACTCCGAGGCGCCCATCATTTCCGGTCTCCAGCCGAGACTCTCGATTCTGTAAGTGCCATCATAGAATATCCTTCCGTCACCATAAGATCCTGTCTTGGTAGTGATCACTACGACGCCGTTCCCAGCCTGGGCGCCATAAATGGCAGCCGAAGCAGCATCCTTGAATATTTCTATCCGTTCCACGTTCTGTGGATGAATCTGACCGAGGTCCTTCACAAGAAGGCCATCGACTACATACAGAGGAACGTTCGATGAAGATGAATTTGAAGCCAGGCCTCTGATACGAATCTCCCCGACAGAGCCGGGATCCCCGGAAACAGAAACAATCTGAACACCGGCGGCCTGTCCGACAAGACTACCCGAGAGATTATTTACATTCCTGTTTTCTAATGACTTGCTGTCGATGGACGCGATGGAACCTGTGATGTCGCTTCTCTTCTGGACACCGAAGCCGATCGAGACGGCCTCCTGCATGATTTCGAAGTGTTCCTTCAGAACGACATCCAGTTTCTGTCCAGGGGACGCACCAAATTCGGCAGGCTCATATCCGATCAATGAAAACTGAAGTTCATCCTTCCTGTCCAGAGCGATGGAGTACTGTCCCATGGTGTCAGTCAGCGCATAGGCCTTCTGTCGATTGGCATACACGATTACTCCAACGATAGGAATGCCATTCTCGTCCAGCACGGTGCCCTTCACCGTCTTGTTCAACGCTACAGGTGCCGTCTGGGTAAGGACGATATAGTTTCCTTCTGTTGTATAATTGATTCCAGTTTCAGCAAACAGGGTCTTGAGGACTTCGGACACAGGTTTTTCCCGGACGTCAATACTCTTTGTAAGCATGACATTGACTCCCTTCCTGTAGATGAAAAGATAGTCGGTCTGTGATTCGATATCGTCAAGGATCGAGTTTATCGTGGCAGACTGGCGAGATATGGAGACACGGGTATCTTGTGCAAAACCCAGTGACTCCATGAGGATGACCATGATGGCAACCGATATGTACCGCAGTATCTTCACCATTCTTTTTTCCGCCGACTGTAAATGACAATTCGTGAAAAGCGTTATCAACAAATATAATGAAAGAATAGCTTTATTTCAACACAGGAACAGAGCAGTATTATAACAATAACAAGGTCCCGCATTTGTCACAGGACCTTGTTGTTATCAGTGGTTTTATCCAGACTACCAACCTGGGTTCTGGACAATGTTAGGATTTGTCGTAATCTCGTACTCAGGATATGGGAAGAGTTCATGCTTGCCCTTCTTGAAACCAGTCTCCTGGGTGTTCGGATTCGAATACTTGACGTAGAATCTGGTTTCGCTTGGCTCATTCGTCCACTTTGAGTCATACAGTGACGGAATGTTCTTTCCGGCATTGAGGACACCGTCGAAGTCTCCCCAGCGGACCATGTCAGCCCAGCGGCAGCCCTCTGCCCAGAGCTCGAACATCTTCTCCTTCTTGACCTCGTCAAGATTGAGTGCTGTCGAAACATGCTTTGAGCCTGCTCTGTTCTGAATCATGTTCAGGTATTGGAGACCATCCTTGTCATTTGTCATTGCACATGCCTCAGCATACATAAGAAGAACCTCAGCATAACGCATGAAGACGAAATTGGTCTGCGAACCCTTCTTGTAGATATCCTCCGGTCTCGGAATGATCTTGAAGGACATCCACTCATGAGCACCGTAAAGGCCCGTGATATCCTTGATTCCTCCTCCCTGGTACTTGCCCATGACGTCCTCAACGTTGATGATCGTCGACTTGAGTCTCCAGGAATCGAGACCATCGTTCTCTACCATAGCCTTGGTGAAGCTCTGGGTAGGCGCACAGATACCCCAGCCGTCGATACCATCGATTGTCGGACGCTTCTCCATCTTGTCGGTTCTCCAGTTCCACATACGTACGGTATAGCCTCTTGAACGGGCGTAGAAAGTCTGGTCAGAGATGCTGGAGTTCACGATAGCATTCAGTTCAAAAATCTTCTCCTCATTGCCATCGCCTACCGCATGGAAACAATCATTAAGTCTTTCTCCTGGCACAAGTTCATACTTGCCTGATGTGATAACCTTCTTGAGGGCTACCTTTGCCTTGTCATAGTCACCGGCGAAAAGATATGCCTTTCCAGCGATACCGTATGCGAAGCCCTTCGTAACCACGATTGCGCCATTCTCATCCTTTGGATTGGCTCTTTCATTGAGATCGTCAGCAGCCTCCTCGCACTCCTTTGCGCACCACTCGAGGAGCTGCTCATGAGTCATAGGATTCACGGGATCCCTGTCGCAGTTGTATGGTTTTGCATCACCCGGAAGGATGTGATCCACAAGAGGAGGACATCCCCAGTAGATTGCAAGGTTCATATGGTAGAAAGCACGGAGCACGCGGGCTTCGGCAACACAGCGCTTCTTGATCTGCGAATCTGCCTTGTCACCTCCGAAATTGTCGATCACGAGGTTTGCCGCATAATTCGCGTAATAGAACTGCTGGTAGGCCTTTACGATAGGATCCACCTGATTGTCATAGCGGAACTCGTTCAATGCAGCATCGAAATCATTGTCTCCATAGTAGTTTCCGCCAGCAAGCATATCATCTCCGCAAAGGTTGGTGATGGCAAGGAACGGAATCTGGTTGCTGCTGGTGTTGGTGATGTTCTTGGCCATGGCCGCATATGCATAAGTCAGGGCTGAAAGAGCATCATCATCCGTCTTGTAGAAATTCTCGTAAGCGGTTACTCCCTTCTGCTCGATCTCCAGACGGCTCTGACTACATGAAACAGGAGCCAGAAGAGCGGCTGATGCAAATAAGGTATATATTATCTTTCTCATATCGTATCATGTTAGAATGTGATGTTTACACCGAGAATGACCTTCTTTGTGGTCGGGTATGAACCGGCATCATAACCCATGCTCGCAGAAGTGCTTGTGGTCGCAGTTTCAGGATCGAAGCCCGGATACTTGGTGAATGTGAAGAAATCATCCAACGAGACGTAGGTTCTGAAATTGCTGATGAGAGCCTTCTTGAGAAGATTCTTTGGAAGTGTATAGCCGAACTGGATCTGCTTGATCTTGAAGTAGTCCGAGCTGAACATCGAAGCCGATGAACCCCAGAAGTGCCAGTCGGTCGCAACCTGCTTTGGATCAGGCATGGTACCCTTTGTGCTGGAAGCCGACCACGCGTTGTCGTAGTAATAACGCAGAGAGTTTCTCATTGGAGTGTCAGCTCTGTAGAAAACGTTGAAGATCTGTCCGCCTGAAATACCGGTTCCATAGATGCTGAAATCAAATGCCTTGTAGTCAAGATTGATGGTAAGACCATATGTAAGATCAGGAATTGCGCTTCCGATATACTGCATGTCACTGTCGGAGAGTGAGCCTGAATCAACGACGTCTCCGGTCGCATTGATATACATCGCCTCTCCCGTTTCCGGATTGGTGTGACTGAACTTGTAGCCTCTGAAATACCAGATTGGATATCCGACCTCAAAGCATGAAGAGATAGGGTTGTTTGTTCCTGAAACACCACCTGTGCTTCCGACGATTCGTGAGATTGAAGGGTCAAGATAGGTCACATCGTTATGGACGGTAGAGAAGTTGCCGCTGATGCTGTAGCCAAGATCTCCGATACTGTCTTTCCATGTCGCCTCGAACTCAAGACCGCTGTTCTTCACACTGCCGGCGTTCACAGTTGTCGACTTGACACCGATCTCCGGAACCGGAGCGATATTGACCAGAAGGTCCTTTGTCCTCTTGTCATACCAGTCGATTCCTACGGAGAGCCTGTTATTGAGGAAACGGGCATCAAGACCAAGGTCAACCTGCTCGGAAGTCTCCCACTTCAGGTTAGGATTTGCAAGTCCGTCAGGCTTCGATCCATAGGTCTGGTCAACAGAATGAATGTCGTACTGATACCACTCGCTGTTGTAAGAGATTGCGGTAGAATATGGATATCCGGAAAGTACGTTCACGTTACCGTTGCGGCCCCAGGAAGCGCGGAGCTTGAGGAATGAGACGATGTCACGGTTCACATTCTCCTTGAAGAATGACTCGTTGCTTACAGTCCATCCTGCCGAGAATGAAGGGAAATAGCCCCAGCGGTTCTGCTTGGAAAGCTTTGACGAATCGTATGCGTCGGCACGGAAGTTTGTCTGGAAAGAGTACTTGTTGTCATAGCTGTAGGTAAGACGGCCATAGTACGACATGTTCACAGACTGTGAAGGGGTGTTGTCAAAGGTCTTGTTGGTACCTGGATTATTGTTCACATAATGAAGGTACTGGAAGTTCTTGTCATATCCGGAAAGGATATCTGTACCTGATGCACTCGCAGTGATGTTGTCGGAGTTGTTCTCGACGTATGACATACCGGCCATCAAACCAAAGGAATGCTTGCCGATGTTCTTGTTGTAGTTTGCAAAGTTCTCCCACTGATAGTACCAGCTGGTATTGGCATGCGCTGAAATGTCATAGGTATCCGTGAACGTCGTACTGTTGCAGTAGTAAGGAGTGCTGTAGCTGTGGCTTGAGCTCAGGCCGATCCTGTATCCGAATCTGGATGTGAATACGAAGCCGCTGAATGGAGTAAGGTTAAGGTTGAGACTGCCTCGAATATTGATCCTGTTGTTTGATGAATCAACGCGGTCCCTCTGGAGCAGCGGGTTACCGTTATCGTCGGTTACATAGGACGAGGTAGCGTAGTACATACCGTTTGAAGGGTCGATGAGAATGTTCTTTCCTGCGGCATATGCCTGCTGGACAGCTGCGGTACACTCTTCGATGGTTGCATAGTGAGTTGGAGTGAGCGGATCCATCGTAAGAGCCGCGAACATAACTGTTCTCTTTGCTGACTGCTCGCCGACCGACTTCGACGAGTTTCTTTCAAGCGAGGTGTTGGTGCTTACCGAGATCCACTTATAAAGCTTGTAGTCAGCATTCAGCTGAGCCGAGAGACGCTTATATACGTCCTTGTCGCCTATTACGATACCATCGTTGTTGAGATAGTTGATGGAAGCAAAGAAGCTGCCCTTGTCATTTCCTCCCTTGAATGTGACTGCATGCTGAGGAGAATATGATGGAGCGAACAAGGCGTCGAACCAGTCAGTATCCTGTCCCTTGTAGTTGTACGCATCGAGCATGGAGTCGATAGGAAGTCCGGACTGTCTCTTGTAATCGATAAAGTCTGCGGCATTGAATACTTCAGCCTTCTTGCCGAGGGACTGACGTGTGTACTTCATGTCGTAGGTTATCTGGGAATGGCCCTTCGCAGATGCACCGGTCTTGGTGGTGATGAGGACTACACCGTTTCCTGCCTGCGATCCGTAGATGGCGGCTGAAGCTGCATCCTTGAGGACCTCCATCGACTCGATCATGGATGGATCAAGGTATGAAATGTTGTCCACCTTGAGACCATCGACGATAAGGAGCGGTCCGATGTTGCCGGAGTTGGAAGAGTAACCGCGCACACGGATGCTTGCCTGAGAGCCAGGAGCTCCGGAGTAGTTGAGGATCTGGACACCGGCAGCCTTGCCCTGGAGTGCCGCTGCGGCATCCGAGGTAGAACGGTTGGTAAGATCCGAGTCCTTCACCTGGGCGACGGCACCGGTAAGATCACTCTTTTTCTGGACGCCGTAACCGATGACAACAGTTTCTTCAAGAAGCTCTGTATCCTCCGCAAGGACTACGTTGAGAACACTTCCTGACGCAACCTGCTCGACGGTCTTGTAACCGATGCAGGTGAATTCAAGCACGGTTCCGAGAGGAACCTGGATGGAATACTTTCCATCAATGTCGGTAGTGACACCGTTGTTGGTGCCTTTCTTCATGACAGCGGCGCCGATTACCGGCTGTCCGCCAGCGTCATTGACCGTGCCGGAGACGGTCACCTGATTCTGTGCGAAAACTGCAGGAATGCATAACAGCATACCTACAAGAAGCAATGTGAATCGCTGGAATAGTAGCTTCATCATATTAATTAGGATTGATTATTAGTTCCTATGGTTGTCTTTACTTTCTATTGACGAACGATAGAGCCCTATCCCTAGTACGGAAATGCACTTTTTTGTAAAAATTGCAGAGGCCTGGCCGGAAACCGACCAGACCTCTGCAAACCTAACTATTATTTACCAACTATTCTTTTGTCTTTCTATCTGTTTTTGCTGCACAATGCATTGAATTCATCCTTTGCCTCCTGGAGCAAAGCCAGGAACTCCGGTTCTGCACAAAGCCTTGCGAAGGTCACGCTGCCAGCGATACGGCCGGCATCGACATCGCTCTGGTAATGGAAGCCGACGATGACACGGCTCTGTCCCATCTCGTAGGCAATCTTCATGATCGGTTCAGTGTTGACCGGATCGATAGCAGTGAAGATCATGCCCGCAACCCAGGCTGCGTGTGTATGTCCCGACGGATAGCTTGTGAAATCGGTCGGCCTCTCCGACTGAGGGACTCCGCTTGGTTCCTTGTACTGCTGATATGGACGCACTCTTGAGAAATATGTCTTCGCGCTCCTTCCGGCAGTGTCCGTAGTCCTGTGAGCTCTCTCGAGCAACCTGTACAGCGCCGGACAGTTCTCCGGAGTCACTTCACATGTCAGGACCTCCGAAAACCTTTTCATGAAACTGCCTGCACCGATGTGGGCATCTTCTACAGCAAGGGCGCCTCTGTCCGTTTCTCTGATGGACTTGCCCCAGTTGTACATTGCCCAGTCATTGAAGAAGAGCGGATCTGTAAGACCTGGAGGAGGCGGAAGGATGTTCTCTAGATGAGGAGCATCTTCCCTGGAGAAGAACGGCAACGCGCGCTGAGGCATCTGGGCGTACATCGTGGTCGAGAGAACGGCCGCCGCCAGAATTGCGATGCTGTGTCTCATGAATCGGATCATATTTGTGTCGTGTTATATGGTTAGTTGATGTGGTGTTCATCTATATAACGGACACATTATCCGAATCCCTAGAGAAATCCGGAAGATTTTTTAAAATATTTTTGCTTGACAGAGAAACTACAGATAGCGGGCTGTCCAGCTGCCGCAGCCGGCAGCCATTTCGCCAGGAGTGCCGGCAAAGACAACGTTGCCACCGGCATCGCCAGCCTCAGGACCGAGATCGATGAGCCAGTCGGCGGCACGGATGACATCCATGTTATGCTCGACAACCACCAACGAATGTCCCTTGTCCAGGAGCGCATCGAATGCCTTGATCAACTTCTCGACGTCGTGGAAATGAAGGCCCGTGGTCGGCTCGTCAAAAATGAACAGGATGCGGTTCGAGCGGCTCTCGCTCATCGAAAGGAAACTTGCCAGTTTGATCCGCTGACTCTCTCCACCTGAGAGGGTGCTGCTGCTCTGACCGAGCTTGATATACCCGAGACCGACTTCCTGGAGCGGTTTGAGCTTCATAACGACATGCTTTGCATGCTCTTCCTTGCCCTGAGAGAAGAACTCTACAGCCTCATCCACCGTCATGTCCAGAATATCATCCACATTCTTGCCATTGTAACGGACCTCGAGGATATCCGGCTTGAAACGCTTTCCTCCACATGACTCACACAGCATGGTCACATCCGCCATGAACTGCATCTCGATATGGACATAGCCCTCGCCCTGGCAATCCGGACAGCGTCCACCATCCTGGTTGAACGAGAAGAAGGACGGAGTATAGCCATTGATCTTTGCGTACTGTTGTTCAGACAAGAGCTTGCGTATATCGTCCCATGCCTTCAGGTATGTGACGGCATTGGAGCGCGAACTCTTTCCTATCGGATTCTGATCGACATACTCCACACGGGATATTCCGTTCAGGTCACCTGCAAGACCATGGAACAGTCCAGGGAGATCGCCGGACTCGTTTATATGCCTGTACAGCGCCGGATAGAGGATGTCGCCGACCAGAGATGACTTGCCGGAGCCACTGACACCTGTAACGACGGTCAAGGTGCCTAGAGGGAACGATACGTCGACATTCTTGAGATTGTGTTCCATGGCGCCGAGAACCTTTATTTCACCGTATGGCTTGCGCAGGACACGGCTTACGCGCTGACGACGGCCAAGTATGTACTGAAGGGTCAGCGAACCTTCTATTTCCTTCTCCGTTGGCTGTTTTCCTTCCTTGAGGCTGCCCTGATAGATGATGGATCCTCCATCGAGGCCGGCCTTTGGTCCCATGTCGACAAGAATGTCGGCAGCCTTGATGATTTCTTCGTCATGTTCGACGACCACGACAGTATTGCCGATGTCCCTGAGCCTGCGGAGAACAGAAATCAGCCTTTCAGTATCACGAGGATGAAGTCCGATGCTCGGCTCGTCCAGGATATACATGGATCCGACGAGTGAACTGCCAAGGGCAGCGACCAGATTGATGCGCTGGCTTTCACCTCCAGACAGGGTGTTGCAATTGCGGGACAGGGTCAGATAAGCAAGACCGACATCGTCCAGACACTTCAGTCTGGATACAATCTCCTGGATAGGGTTGTCGACAATTTCACGCTCATATGGTGTGAGCTCAAGATTGTCAAAAAACTCTATGGCCTGATTCACGTTCATGCTCAGGACCTCATGAATGTTCTTTCCGCCTACACGGACATACAGGGCATCCTTGCGCAGCCTGCTTCCTCCGCAGTCCGGGCATACTGTCCTGCCGCTGAAGCGGTTCAGCATGAACCTGAACTGTATCTTGTAACGCTGGGTCTCGACCCAGTCGAAAAATTCCTTTATGCCGACGATGGACTCGTCGTCCCCATCAACGCTGTGACCGAACCAGATGGTTTTCCTGGCCTCTTCCGACAACTCGCACCACGGAGTGAAGATAGGAATGTTGTATCTGTCTGCGACCTGGATCAGGTGGTCGTTGAACCAGCCCATCTTATCCCCGCGCCAGCAGGCTATCGCACCATCATAGATGCTCTTGGTCTTGTCCGGGATGACAAGGTCCTCGCTTACTCCGATGACATTGCCAAGACCACCGCAGACCTTGCATGCTCCGATCGGGCTGTTGAAGCTGAACATATAGTCATCCGGCATGCTGAAGGTCATTCCGTCAAGTTCGAAACGGGTCGAGAAATCCCGTGGACCGTTTTCCTTGATCACACGCATCATTCCGTCACCCTTGTCGAAAGCCGAAGCGATGGATGACATGAAACGAGTCTCGAGGTCTTCGGAGATGCTGTATCTGCCGTTCTCGCCTTCGTCAAGCTTGGCTCTGTCGACGAGAAGGAAGAGGTTCATGGATTCGTAGGCAGTCTGGTCTGTCATTACGTCCTCTATACGGACAATGGTGCCGCTATCGCAGTCATAGAAGCGGGAGAAACCATCCTCCTTGAGAGCAAGCATAAGTTCGACCTTGTCCTGCCTGTCCTTCCAGCGGACATCCGCCAATATATATATGGTTCTGGAATCGCCTTCGCGGATGAAGGAAAGCACGTCTGCAACGCTGTCCTTGCGCACTTCCCCACCGCTTATCGGTGAATATGTACGGCCGATGCGCGCATAGATGATACGCAGATAGTCATAGATTTCTGTGGTGGTGGCTACGGTAGAACGCGGATTGCGGACATTGACCTTCTGTTCGATGGCGATTGCCGGAGGTATGCCCTCGATGCTGTCCACATCAGGTTTGGTCATACGTCCAAGGAACTGGCGGGCATAGGACGAAATACTTTCCGCAAAGCGGCGCTGTCCCTCCGCAAAGAGAGTGTCGAAGACCAGCGATGACTTGCCGGATCCAGACAGACCGGTGACCACCACCAGTTTGCCTCGAGGTATCTCGACGTCGATATTCTTGAGATTGTTGCTTCTCGCACCCTTTATTATTATGCTGCCTTCCTGAGCCATTCCACTAAAATCGAAAACACAAATATAGTCCTTTTTCCCTACGGAACGATGAAAGTGACTATATTTGTGTCCATGGACGAACGTACGCTCAAGGATTTCAGATACTGGCTCAAGGTCGAGCGAAGCATGTCTCCGAACACAGTTTCGGCGTATGGCTCGGACGTGGCTGAATTCTTCGAACTTTCCGGATGCAAGGCAGAATCTGCCAGCTCCGACGACATCAACGACTATCTGGCAAAGCGTTCGAAGACAATCGGAAAGCGGTCCCAGGCGCGCACGATCAGCGCACTCCGCTCATTCTTCAACTGGACCATACTGGAGAACATGCGCAAGGACAATCCATGCGACGGAGTCGATGCGCCAAAGCTCGGACGCTATCTGCCTGACGTGCTCAGCGTGGAAGACATTGAAGCCATAATGGACTCGGTTGACCTGAAGTCGGAGACCGGGGTTCGTGACCGGGCGATACTCGAAGTTCTCTACGGATGCGGGCTGCGTGTCAGCGAACTTGCCGGTCTGAAACTGTCGGACATATTCGCGGAACAGGGTTTCGTGCGAATAGTCGGAAAAGGGAACAAGCAGCGTCTGGTCCCTATCGGAGGGATGGCGCTTCAGTCCATTGCCGCATACATGGAATGCCGTCCCGACCCCGACGGCCCTGAATCCGAGGATATTGTGTTCCTGAACCGTTTCGGCAGGCCTCTCAGCCGCGTTTCCGTGTTCAACATGGTCAAGAAGCAGACCCTTCTGGCAGGTGTGCGCAAGAGCATCTCTCCGCATACCTTCAGGCATTCCTTCGCGACCCATATGATAGAGAACGGAGCCGATCTCAGGGTTGTTCAGGAGATGCTCGGCCACGAAAGCATCCTCACGACAGAAATATACACCCACGTAGACTCATCTACCTGGCAGGCAAACATCCTTGATCACCATCCGCGCAGAAAAGCCGGCGAGTCGGACGATAATGAAGCAAAAAAGAATTAACTTGCAACGAAAAACCGGGACATGAAGAATTTCAGATATATAACCATCCTCATACTGGCAGCTCTGTCGCTGTCATCTTGCAAACTTAAGTGCGACTGCGGCGAAGTTGTTCTTCCCGAATCGTATGACAAGGTCATGATAATGTATTCCGCAGGTGTCAACGACCTGAGTTCGGACCTGAAGGAAGACATAGAAGATCTCTGTTCGGGCTTCGTTCCCGGTATATGTTCCGGCGACGCTCTTGTATTCATCTCACATTTCAAAAGCGGAGCCGGCGTCCCTGTCATCGAGAGTGTCTACACAAACCTGAGAGGCAAGGTCGTCCGTGACACGTTGAAGGTCTTCCCTGGCGGAAGCAGACTGACCGACAAGGAAACCATGCGCGAGGCTCTGATGATCGTCGACGATACATTCAAGGCCAGCAGGTACGGAATGGTTTACTCCTCTCACGCCACAGGATGGCTGCCACCAGGCTTCTATGACAATCCGAATCTCTGGAAATCGGGATCGGCGAGCCTTCTGCCTCGTCCAGACGGCGCCGTTCCGTATGTCGAGCCGGTCTATTCCGAAGGTGAAGTGCGCGTCAAGAGTATCGGACAGACTGCTGTCGGAGCTCTATCGTACGAGATGGAGCTTACCGATTTCGCAGAGGCTCTTCCTATCCACCTGGACTACCTCATCTTCGATGCATGTCTCATGGGCGGAATTGAAACTGCGTATGAGCTCCGCAATCATTGCGACCTTATCGGATTTTCCCAGACCGAGATATTGTCTGAAGGAATGAACTACAAGACCATGGGCGAAAGGCTTCTCAAAGCCAAGGATCCGGACGTTCTCGGCGTCTGTCAGGATTATTTCGACTATTACAATGCCCAGACCGGCGTAATGAAGAGCGCTACAGTCTCGCTGATCGACTGCAGGAAACTGGAACCATTGGCACAGGTCTGCCGACAGCTCTTCATCGACAACCGCCCTGCGCTGGACAAGCTTACCAGGAGAAAGGTCCAGGGGTATTTCAGATCCGACAGGAAATGGTTCTATGACCTACAGGACATTCTCGTGAAATGTATCCTCTCCCTTGATGAAACCGACATGCTCCAGGAAGCGCTGGATGGCTGTGTGATCTATAAGGCAGCCACCCCGTCTTTCATGCTTGACCAAAAGGGATTCGAAATCGAGACCTACTGTGGATTCAGCATGTACCTTCCAAACGAAGGCACAACAAGGCTTGACAATGCATATCGCAAGCTCGCATGGAACGTGGCGACGGAACTTGTTGAATATGATTAATATTGGTATTCTGCAATATTATCACTATATTTGCGCCCGCATTTGAAAAGCAGCAGCTTTTGGTGCAATGGGTCCCGGGCCCGTTCCGGGATGAGTAACACATTTTTAAACAAACACACAATGCAGCATTTCGCACTTTCTGGCAAGGTTCGCCAGGTTGGCAACAAGGCCGTAATCAAGGCATTCCGCGCACAGGGTCTCGTACCTTGCAACCTCTATGGTCTCGGAATGGAGAATGTACTTTTCACCGTAGAAGAGAAGGAGCTCAAGGGTCTTATCGAGACTCCAATGTCACACATCGTTGACCTTACCCTTGACAACGGTCAGGCTTACACCGCAATCGTTCACGAGCTCCAGTTCCACCCTGTAAAGGACAACTGCCTTCACGTTGACTTCCTCGCTGTAAACGAGACCAAGCCAGTTGCAATCAAGGTTCCTGTAACCATCACCGGACATTCAGTCGGCGTACAGAAGGGTGGTAAGTTCACTCTCAACACCCGTGCACTCCGCATCAGCGCACTTATGGCCAACCTTCCTGATGAGCTCCCTGTTGACATCACCGAGCTCGATCTCGACAAGAAGATCAAGGCTGGTTCACTCAAGTACGACAACATCACCATCCTTACCGACAAGGACACCATCGTCTGCGGCGTTAAGGCAACCCGTAACTCTAACAAGGGTTAATCGTTGTCAGCTGACAAACTATGAACTATCTGGTAGCAGGATTGGGGAACATCGGTTCCGAGTACGATTCGACCAGACACAACATGGGATTTATGGTATTGGATGCCTGGGCTCAGGCATCCAATCTTGTTTTTGAGACGGCACGTTACGGAAGTGTCGCAGAGACTTCATTCAAGGGCAGAAAGATTACATTGCTGAAACCTTCGACCTATATGAATCTCAGTGGCAACGCGATACGATACTGGCTTAATAAACTGGACATTCCTATCGAGAATCTGATCGTGATCTGTGATGACCTCAATCTTCCATTCGGTACCCTGCGTATGCGCAAGAATGGAAGCGATGGCGGTCATAATGGGCTCGCAAACATAATCGAACTTCTTGAATCTCAAAACTTTACCCGCATCAGAATGGGTATTGGAAACGATTTTCGCAGAGGTGGACAGATTGATTTCGTCCTGGGAGAACTTACTCCTGAAGAGAAAGAGGCGATGCCTGAATTATGTAAAAAGGTAATAGGCGGAGTCAGGGATTTCACCACCGTCGGACCTGACCGAGCGATGACATACCTAAACAAAAAAAACGCGTAATAGTTTGGAATTCAAAGATTAATCACTATCTTTCGCATCAAGTGCAAGTCTACTTTGGAAGAATTTCAATTATTAACCGTTAAATATTTAAGCAAAATGAAAGAGCTTGTAGCAAAAATCAAGGCTGAAATCGCCGAGTTCGAGGCTAATGCCGACGCACAGGTTGAGAAGGGTAACAAGGCTGCTGGTGCACGCGCACGCAAGGCTGCTCTCGACCTCATGAAGGATCTCAAGGAGTTCCGTAAGGTATCTGTTGAAGAGGCTAAGAAATAATTTTTTCAAGCTTTTTCACATTTTTTTCAATTTTGATGCAACATTAACTGAACTACCTGCATCAATATAGCAGGTTTAGGTTTTAGTACACGTCTGAAGGGCCGTTCGCTGTGAGGTGACCGGTCCTTTCTTTTTTTTGTTCCTGTTGCAGTATTTTGGCTTTGGAATGACTAAATTTGCGATATGAAGAGATGCATTCCGATCATACTTGTCCTGTTGAGTGTACTCAACCTGCGCTTAACCGCCATTCCGGCACGCGAAGGGTTCTACACTCTCCGGCAGCCTGACGGATCGACTCTCAGAGTTCATCTGCGAGGAGACGAGTTCTGCCGTCTGCTGACCACGGCCGACGGAAATGCGATTGCCCTGGACAAGGATGGCTACTATAAGTTCGCCACATACGATGCGCAGGGGAAACGCCATGCAACCAGCTACAGGGCAGACCGTCCCGCACCGACATCGATTCTAGACGCAAGCCGCAGTATTCCATACCAGACTCTGTCCAGAAACGGTTCAGAAAAACGCTTGGCAGCCCGCCATTCCGTAAAGCCTATGAAGGCCGTATCGACCAAGGCAGGAACGGAAAAGCGACACGGGCTGGTCATTCTGGCCGAATTCACGGACCTGAAATTCAAGAATTCCCGCAACCGTTTCGTATCCATGCTCAATGAGAAAGGATACAACTACAACAATGCGACCGGAAGCGCAGCAGACTACTTCAACGAACAGTTCAAGGGAATTGCAGAATTCGACTTCGATGTCAGCGATGTTGTTACGCTGAGCCACGGCTACGCATATTACGGAGAAAACGGCGAAGACGGTTTCGATAAACGCCCTGGTGAGCTGGTTGCGGAAGCCTGCCGTATGGTTGACAATGGCATCGATTTCTCAAGATATGACTATGATGGAGACGGAGAGGTTGACAATGTATATGTTTTCGTAGCAGGCAGGGACGAAGCCCATGGTGCCGGAGAAGATTACATCTGGTCACACTCATGGGCTCTTTACGACGGAGCACACATCAGTCTCACCCTTGACGGCAAAAAGATCAACTGTTATGCACTTTCCACCGAGATCGGTGTCAACTCGAGCGGACAATCAATCTTTACAGGCATAGGAACCTTCTGTCACGAATTCAGCCACACTCTTGGCCTGGCAGACTTGTACGATACGGATTATGAGGAAAGTGGCGGAAAATCCGACGCCCTCTGGAAGAAGACCAGTATCATGGATGGTGGTAACTACAACAATGACTCCAACACTCCACCGAATTACAGTGCAGTAGACCTGTACCAGCTCGGAATCGGCGAACGCCTGACCCTTGAACCGGGAGCCTACAGCCTGGAGCCTATCGGCGTGAACAGGGCATATGCTTACGTTCCCGGAGACAGGCCAGGAGAGTGCTACCTGTTTGAATGCCGGTCCAATGACGGCTGGGACAAGTATATAGGCACATCCGGAATGCTCATCTACCATATCGACATGTCCGACAATGCAGCAGGATGGTCCGACAAATACTCAATCGATATGACAGCCGAGGACCGATGGTTCTACAATGAGGTCAACTGCCGTCCTGAGCACCAGTGCGCAGACCTCATCGAGGCCTCCCCTACCGCGTCCTCAGTTTCCCAGATTGCATGGCCTTACGGCAAATCGGATTCATTCAAAGCTAACACCAAGCCGGCTTTCAGATTCTGGAGCGGCAAGTCTCCTGAAATCGCGATCACCAATATCAGCAGGAATTCCAGCGGTGTCAGCTTCAATGTGACAGGTCCGCTTTCAGTAACCGGCACAGAAGCTTTCCAGGATGCTGCAATAATTCACTGGAGTTGTTCCGATACCGACGTCAACTGTACAATAAGCTGCAACGGCAAGACACTGGCCCAGGTCAGACCATATGACGATAGCGGCAACTACTCGTACACTCTCGAGGGGCTGAATCCGAAGACCAGATACGAAATAAGCATTTCGGCTCCTGGAATCCAGAGCATAAGCACAGCTGTCACTACAATGTCCATGTACAGCGACGGATATCCGTTCATCTATATGGGATCGACGGCAAAGAATTCTGACGGTTCCGTGGTCAAAGGCAGCCATCTTTCCCTGAGGGTATTCAACTGCAACGATGCACGCAGCATCAGATGGACGCTGAACGGCAGCAGCATATCACCCGAAGGCGATGGTTACTTCACACTTAACAACGGAGGATTTCTCAAGGCTGAGATACTGCACAATGACGGAAGCATCGAGACCATAACAAAGAGACTGACAGTAAAATGACAAGAACAGGATTAGTCACCCTCCTGGCGACACTGACAATAATATGCAGCTGTACCGGCAAGGGGCCGGACAGTGAGTTCCTGACTACACCGTCGGAGTTCGTGCTGTCTGTCAAGGGACGCACCGTCTTCTCGGCAGGCCCATACAACTGCCAGTCATCCTCCAATCCCAAGCGCAACGAGTACAGGGTCCACAACGACAACATGTCCGACTGGTACATGCTCTCGCTTGACTCCACACCAGTGTCGGAAGGTCAAAAGGTCAAGGGCAGCATAGAATGGACTGACAGCAAAGATGTAGTGCACAAGAACGGACTCACATTCCAGGTCAGCAAGGTCAGCAACACGGGACGTATCTGGCTCTGGTGCAGAAAAGAAGAAATAGGAGCAATCATCCAACCTGATTGATATGAAGAGAATGATCATCATTGCCGCCATTGCGGCGACGGCATTGTCCGCAGCCTCATGCGGCAAGGTAAAGAATATGACCGGAAAGGGTAACAGATCACAGAGCGACAGCACTGCTGTCGAGTGGACAGCCATCAAGCCTACAGACCTCAGCCTCAAGCCTGTAGATATTTTTGCCAATGACTGGATGGCTCTGTCGATGGGCAATAAGAACGAGAGCAACTCCATGACCATTGCCTGGGGAGGAATCGGCGAACTCTGGGGAAAGCATGTCGTTACAGTATATGTATCTTCTGACCGCGCATCAAAGAGACTGATGGACAAATACGACTACTTTACCGTAACCGCTTTTCCTGACGATCCAAAGTGCAAAGACGGGCTGCTCTACATCGGTTCTCACTCATATTCCGAGGAGAAGGACAAGATGGCCAATTCGGGCCTTACCTTCGAGTACACCGCACTTGGCAATCCTATCATAACCGAAGGAAACCTTGCCATCGAGTGCAAGAAGATATATGCTGATGAGTTCGAGACTGACAAACTGCCCGCTGACGTCAGGGAGAATTTCTACAGCCGCATGGGACTCCACACGATGTACATCGGCGAAATCGTCAACGTCTGGACGAAAGAGATGCCGAAGGTAGAAGAGCAATCAGATAGCCAATCAGAGCCACTCCAAGCCCAGTAATCAGCAGATCGCTCATCTTCAGTATTACCGGATAGGACTTGACCACATAGCTGCCTGATGGCATTGCAATGAAGCCGAACTTCTGCTGAAGCAGCACGAAACCTACGCCAAGAATCAGTCCGGTCACAAGACCGATCAGAGAGATCAGCCAACCTTCCAATACGAATATGTTTCTTACGGTACCTTCTGTGGCTCCCATGCTGCGGAAGGTACCGATGTCTTCTGTCTTCTCTATTATCAGCATCGACAGGCTGCCGAATACGTTGAAGGCAATGATGATGATGATAAAGACAAGAATCAGGAAGATCGCAGCTTTCTCGTATTTCATCATCTTGTACAGCGAATCGTTCTGGCGCATGCGGTCGCGGACGACGAATCCATCGTCAAAACGGCCGTACAACTCATTTTCGAATGCCTTGACCTGTTTCCTGGTCATACCTGGAACAAGTCTAACCTCGACTGCAGACACTTCCCTGTCGTAGTCCAGAAGCTCACGCATGAGTTCTATAGGCACGATGACAAGAGAGTTGTCGGTATCGGCATTCACCGAGAATATGCCGGTCGGGCGTGCGCGTTCCATTCCGATTGAAGCCATCGGGTTCTGCATGGAGATATTCCCTTCGCGTGACGGGAAATAGAACTCTACGGAAGACAGGAAGTTCACATTGATTCCCAGTTTGCCCGCCAGATTCATACCGACCAGGCAAAGCGGCAGTTCACCATGATGCAGAGAGAAATCACCTGTCAGCACATGCCCGCGCATCGGTGAGTCGGCTTCGTATGAAGCGTCCACTCCCTTTGCCTTTGCCACGCTCTGGCGGCCGTCATACTGGATGAAGATGTTCTCCTGTATGACATTGAACACGTTCTCCACTGACGGGTTGCTGTGCAGCCAGTCAAAATCAGCCCCTTCCGCGACAAATGCCTTGCCTGCGGAAGGGGTGATGATATAGTCCGGGTCCAGATCGCTCAGCGAAGAGCGCACAAGACCGTCGAATCCATTATATACAGATAGTACGATAATAAGTACTGCCGTGCCTATCGCCATGCCCAGCATGCTGATCGCCGATATGATATTGATCACATTGTGTGACTTACCGGCGAAAAGATAGCGGCGGGCGACGAAGAACGGAAGTCTCATTTCTTCAGAAGTTCTTCGATATGTTCTGCGTAGTCAAGAGTCGTGTCGAGATAGAAATCGATGTTAGGCACTATGCGGAGCTGCTTTGCGACATGATGTCCGAGCTCGCCGCGAAGAGCCTTCTTGTTCTCCTCGAGCATGTTCATCACTGACTTTGCCTTATCTGAAGGAAATACGCTGATGTATGCCTTGGCCACGGAAAGGTCAGGACTGATACGAACTTCGCTGACCGTCACCATGGCTCCGCCGAAAGCTGCCATTCCTTTGCTTCTGAGGATTTCCGCAAGATCCTTCTGGATCTCGCGTGCAACCTTCAGCTGTCTTGTGCCTGGTGCCTTGTCCATATTACTTTACGTTGACGATGAAGTAGTTTTTCTTACCCTTCTGGACAAGGATGTACTTGCCGTCAAGGATATCTGACTCGCTGATCTGGTAGTTGATGTCAGCGACCTTGTCCTTGTTGATGCTTACACCGTTGCCCTGAACCATCTTGCGCGCCTCGGCCTTTGAAGGGAATACCGATGTCTCTACTGCGAGGAAGTCAAGGATACCCATAGGGAGCTTTGCCTTCTCCACATCGAAGGTAGGGACACCGTCGAATACTGCGAGGAAGGTTCTCTCATCGAGTTTGCGGAGAGCCTCGGATGTACTGTTGCCGAAGAGCATCTGGGATGCTGCAACAGCATTGTCATATTCAGCCTGGCCATGTACCATGATGGTAATCTCCTTTGCAAGAAGCTTCTGGAGACGGCGCTGGCCTGGATCCTCTGCGTGCTCGGCGATAGCTGCCTCGATGGTCTCACGGTCGAGCATGGTGAAGATCTTGATGTATTTCTCTGCATCGGCATCGCTCACGTTGAGCCAGAACTGGTAGAACTGGTATGGTGAGGTACGCTCTGCGTCAAGCCAGATATTACCCTTCTCGGTCTTGCCGAACTTGCCGCCGTCAGCCTTGGTGATGAGCGGGCAGGTAAGCGCGAAGGCCTCACCGCCGCAGCGGCGGCGGATCATCTCGGTACCGGTGGTGATGTTGCCCCACTGGTCTGCGCCGCCAAGCTGGAGCTTTACACCGTGATTCTCGTAGAGATATACGAAATCGTATCCCTGGAGAAGCTGATAGGTGAACTCGGTGAAAGACATTCCTTCGCGGCTCTCGCTTGAAAGTCTCTTCTTTACCGAATCCTTGGCCATCATGTAGTTCACTGTGATCATCTTTCCGATGTCACGGGTGAAATCGATGAAGGTGTAGTCCTTCATCCAGTCGTAGTTGTTCACAAGTTCAGCCTTGTTAGGTGCATCGCTCTCGAAATCGAGGAAGCGTGAAAGCTGAGCCTTGATGCAGCTCACATTGTGAGCGAGGGTCATATTGTCAAGGAGATTGCGCTCCTGGGACTTCATGGATGGGTCGCCGATCATTCCTGTAGCACCTCCCACAAGAGCATATGGCTTATGTCCACATGCCTGGAAATGCTTGAGAATCATGATGCTGACGAGATGGCCGATATGAAGTGAGTCTCCGGTAGGGTCGATGCCGACATAAGCAGCCTCCGGACCCTTCATCAACATTTCTTCCGTACCTGGCATGATGTCGTGAATCATGCCTCTCCATTTGAGTTCTTCAACAAAATTCTTCATCGTCTGTTTTTCAATTAGCTCGCAAATTTAACCATTCTTAAGGAATTTTCCTTAACTTTGCAGTCTACGAACGAAACAATTCTAAAGAAGATATTTAATTATGAGAAAGAAAATTGTAGCAGGCAACTGGAAGATGAACACTACCGTTGCCGAGGGTATTGAGCTCGCAAAGGCAGTAGTTGCAAAGTCAGCTGACGTTCCTTGTGACGTAACCCTCATCGTTGGTACTCCATTCACCCACCTCTGCCCTGTAGCCGAGGCTCTCAAGGGTTCAAAGGTCGAGCTTTCTGCAGAGAACTGCGCAGACAAGGAGAAGGGTGCTTACACTGGAGAGGTATCTGCTGCCATGGTAGCTTCTACCGGCGCAAGCTGGACCATCCTTGGCCACTCAGAGCGTCGCCAGTATTATGGTGAGACCGACGAGAAGCTCGTCGAGAAGACCAAGCTCGCTCTTGCAAACGGTCTCGGCGTTATCTTCTGCGTTGGTGAGAACCTCGACGAGAGAGAGGCTGGCAAGCACTTCGACGTAGTTACCGACCAGACCAAGGCTGTCCTCTACAACTTCACCGCTGAGGATATGGCAAAGGTTGTCATCGCTTACGAGCCAGTATGGGCTATCGGCACCGGCAAGACCGCTACCGCTGAGCAGGCAGAGGAAATCCACGCTTGCATCCGCAAGGTCGTTGCTGACAAGTTCGGCGCTCAGGTTGCCGAGGACATGACCATCCTCTACGGCGGAAGCTGCAAGCCTTCAAACGCAAAGGAGATCTTCGCACAGCCAGACATCGACGGTGGTCTTATCGGTGGAGCAGCTCTCAAGGCTGAGGACTTCATCGCAATCGCAATGTCATACTAGTCCCATCATTCCCGGCGGAATGGCGATCAAAGACTATATACTTCAAGCAGATGCCCAGTGTGCCGTAATCGGTTACGGCAGCTGGGCTACTGCTATAGTAAGCCTTCTGGTGCGCAACCAGAAGAAGGTATGGTGGTATGTCCGCAACGAAGAGGTGCTTGAGTCCCTTACGACAACCGGCTACAACTGCAAGTATCTCACCGAGGTCGAGTTCGACACCGAGAAGATCTGTCCAAGCAGCAACCTCGACGAAGTCGTATCCAACGCACAGATCATCATAATGGCAGCTCCATCAGCGTTCCTCAAGACTTTCCTGGAGCCGCTTACTGTATCCCTGAAGGACAAGTTCATCGTTTCCGCGATCAAGGGCATCATCCCCGACAGCTATACTACAGTCGTGGAATATCTCCATGACAACTATGGACTGGAATCGAATCAGATGGGTCTCATCGCAGGTCCTACCCACTCGGAAGAGGTCGGAAGAAAGAACCACTCTTTCATCACCATCGTCAGCGAAAAGGACGAGAATTCCGCAGTCATCGCTTCCAGGCTCCAGGCTCCGTACATAAAGGTCAGCTACTCGAATGACATATTCGGAGTCGAGTATGCATCCATACTTAAAAACATATATGCGCTCTGCGTAGGAATCGTTTACGGACTGGGATACGGTGACAACTTCATTGCCGCGTTCACAGCCAAGTGCGCCTGCGAGATGGACCATTTTCTGTCTCAGTCACAGCCACGTGAGAGGAGCATATACAGAACCGAGTATCTTGGCGACCTTCTGGTCACCTGCTACTCGAATTTCAGCCGCAACCGCCGCTTTGGCCAGCTTATCGGCCGAGGTTGCACAGTAAAGAGCGCGCTCAACGAAATGACCATGGTTGCAGAAGGTTACTATGCCGCCGACTGCATCAAGCGCGTCAACGAAAGGCTTGGAATAAACATGCCCATCGCCGAGGCCGTATATGACATCCTCTATCGCAGGATGTCGGCCAGGAAACGCATAAACGAACTGATAAAGACTTTCTGATTCCCTTCAGAACTCAATAAGAAAGCCCCGGAACGATGTCCCGGGGCTTTTCATTTATCAACTGTGACGTGCGGAGTCAGTTCCTCCGCATCACATCGCGTCATTTACTCGCCGATACGCTTGAGAATAGCGGCTGTCTGCTCCTCGTAACCTGGCTTGTGAAGAAGTGCGAACATGTTCTTCTTGTATGCCTCGACACCTGGCTGGTTGAATGGATTCACGCCAAGGGTATATGCGCTGACACCGCAAGCGAACTCGAAGAAGTAGAAAATGCTTCCGAGGTTGTATTCGTCAATCTTCTCTACGCTGATCTCCATCTGAGGTACGCCGCCATCAATGTGTGCGAGCTTGGTACCAAGCTGAGCCATCTTGTTGCAATGCTCTACATTCTTGCCTGCAAGGAAGTTGAGCTGGTCGAGGTTCTGAGGATCCTCGCCGATGATTACCTCACGTGCGCTCTTGTCAATGCTTACGACAGTCTCGAACATGATACGGCTGCCCTCCTGGATGAACTGACCCATTGAATGAAGGTCTGCGGTGTTGGTGACTGATGCAGGGAAGATACCCTTGCCATCCTTACCCTCTGACTCTCCGTAGAGCTGCTTCCACCACTCGGCAAGATAGGTGAGCTTAGGATTGTAGCAGAGAAGGATCTCGGTGCTCTTGCCATACTCAGAATGAAGAAGGTTACGCATTGCAGCATACTGTACCGCGCTGTTAGCCTCGCTCTTTGAGTACATCTCACTCTTCTGGTCAGCTGCGCCCTTGAGCATTGCACGGATGTCGAAGCCTGCAAGAGCGATAGGAAGGAGACCTACCGGAGTAAGAACCGAGAAACGGCCACCAACGTTATCTGGAACGATGAAAGTCTTGTAACCTTCCTGGGTAGACAGGGTCTTGAGCGCGCCACGTTTTGCGTCGGTAACGGCAACGATACGCTCTGCAGCCTCCTCGCGGCCATAGGTTTCCTCAAGATACTGCTTTACGATACGGAAAGCGACTGCAGGCTCGGTAGTGGTGCCTGACTTTGATATGACTACACATGCAGTATTGCGCTCCTTGGCGAGATCCATGAGTTCAGAAGTATACTCCTCTGAAAGGGTATTGCCTGCAAACACTACATCAGGAGCGTCGCCTGCCTTGCGCTTGAGCTGCTTTGCAAAATTATGACTGAGAGCCTCGATTGCACAGCGTGCTCCAAGGTATGAACCTCCGATGCCGACTGTGATGACAAGATCGATTCCCTTTGCTGCCCATGCCTTGCAGATTTCCTCGATTCCACTGAGTTCCTCCTCGCTGACGCCCTCAGGAAGGGTCTTCCAGCCAAGGAAATCGTTGCCGGCACCCTGCTCGCTCATGAGGGTATCCCATGCTGCAAGAGCCTTATCTACATACTGCTTGTACTGCTCCTCCTTGACGAATGAGTCGCAGCCACTTACATTGATCTTAACCATATTGTGAATGATATTATATAATTTGCACCTGAGGAACACGATTTCGTGCCTTCAGGTGCAAAGGTAATTCATTTTGTGCAAATATCTTGCTACTTGAAGAACTTCTGGAGAGTCTCTGCAAGATAAGTTCTGGCGTTCATCCAGGTATGAGCACCATCGGTGAACATCTTGTCATATGAGATCCCCTTTGCATCGAAGTAGTCCTGATGCTTGATGACGTCCGGGTAAAGACCGTCCTCGGTACCTACACCGAACCACATGAGCTTGAACTTGGCGATTCTGTCGTTGATGTCAGGGAAGAAAGCATCCATGACCTCTGGAGTAAGGTATGCACTGTATGATGCAACATATCTGAACTTGTCAGGATTTCTGTAGCTGACGAAAAGTGTCTGTCCGCCACCTCTTGAGAAACCGCCGATTGCGCGGCTGTCCTTGTCTGTCCTGACCTTGTAATTAGCCTCTACGAACGGCATGATGCACTCCTTCATCTCCTTCTCGAAGACCTGATACATATCCGATGAAGCGAAGGTGTTAGGTCTTGGTGTCCAGCCCATGTTTCCATATGGCATAACGACAACCATCGGAACTGCCTTGCCCTGGGCGATGAGATTGTCGAGGATGACATTGACCTTACCGACCTTGAACCATGTCTCCTCGGTATCGGTTGTACCGCTGATGAGATAGAATACCGGATACTTCTTGCCCTTCTCGTAGCCTGCAGGAGTATAGACGAGGAGCGGACGGTTCTCGCCGAGTACTGAAGAATAGTAGTCAGTGTAGATCACCTTTCCGTGAGGAATGTCCTTGTTGACTGTATAGAGAGCGTCAGGATTCGGAATCTCGAGGAGGCTGGCCTTGAAGTTCTCGTTAGGGAACACTGCAGGCTCGTTCTGTGCCTGTACCTGAACGCCATCCACAACAAAGTTGTAAGGATAGATGTCAGCCTTCTCAGGCTTTACGGTAACGCTCCAGATGCCCTTTGTGTTCTTGGTCATAGGCTCGCTCTTCTTGAGGAACTGGCTTGAAAGAGAGACGCTCTTCGCATTAGGAGCCGAGTAGTTGAATGTGATCATTCCGTTAGGATGGAAGACGGTAGGATTAGTGCCTGAGCCGAGACCTGCAGCAGCCTCCTTCATAGGATAGCCGAGGATCTCGAGCATGGCAGCACCATAGCGGCGTCCAAGCTCTCTGTAGCCTTCTGCATCGAAATGGAGACGGTCAAAACCTGTGGTGCAGCCGCTTGAACTGATCACATGGGCATTTGGAATGACTGAAGGGATACGTGCAATCACATCGTTGTGTCCTGCACACACGCCACCTACGTCGTTATTGACAACCTCACCCACGAGAAGTGGAATTGCCTGACCCTGAAGGCCGAGGTCCTTGATGAGCCTGTCATAGATCTTCTTTACGTTCGCAGGCCACTGAGGATCACCGGTATTGGTACAGCCCTGATGAAGGAGAATACCCTTGATGACTCCATCTTTCTGAGCCTGCTTTGCAAGCTTCACGAGATGTGCGTACGGATCGTCGCTGTAGCCCTCGATCATAGGCTTCATCCAGGCCGCAGCACCTTCCTTATACTCTGCAATCTTGTCGGAGTCGAAACAGTCGATACTGCATCCAGCTACAGACACATTGATGATACCCACCTTTATTTCTTCAGGAAGATTCTCGGTAAGGGTTCTTCCGAAATAATCACATGGAGTAAGGCCTGTGCCGGGGCGGCAGAGAGGCGGGATGGCTTTGTACCACTTGCCCATCTCCTTTGGCTGAGGATTCTCAGGTTCTGCGTTCACGGCTCTTACACGGCCGTTTGCGCCAGACATAAGTTCAACCTTAGGCGAAACCGGGAAATCGACAGCTGCCATCATAAGGAAGCGGTCGCTTATACCTTCGATATCCTGCTGCTGTACGCGAGCGTTACCTTCCATGTTCGACTGTCCGAAAGCCAGGTAAATGTGGAAGTTTGGATCCTGCGCCTTTGCGGTCAGAGCCGAAAGGGCCAACATTGCGACTGACGCCGCTGTTAAAAGAATCTTTTTCATTATCAGTTTGAGTGTTTAATTCCGTGTTTGCAAGTTACGAAAATGTTATCAAAAAGCAGACTCACTTTCTCAATACCCAGTCGGGATAAGCCAGTTTTTTCTCCAACGCAGCGATATCCCCTGCCCTTTTGCTGATGTAACTGCTTGGATGACCGGCACTGCGTTTGATAGGGTTCGGCAGACATGCCGCAATCAGACAAGCCTCACGGTTCGTCAGCTTCGCAGCTTCATGCCCGAAATGAGCCTGTGCGGCAGCCTCGGCGCCAAATATGCCAGGTCCCATCTCGATCACGTTCAGATAAACTTCCATAATCCTCTCCTTACCCCAGATCTTCTCGATAAGGACCGTGAAGTAAGCCTCCAGCCCCTTTCTCAGGTAGCTGCGATGAGGGAGCAGGAATACGTTCTTTGCCGTCTGCTGGGATATCGTACTGGCTCCGCGCAGGTATTTTCTCTTGCCGCTCTCATATTCCTTGCGGGCATCCTGGATTGCCTTGAAGTCAAAGCCATTGTGCTTGTTGAACAGATTGTCTTCGCTGGCAATCACTGCCTTGGCGAGTTCCGGAGATATCTCGGTATACGGCTTCCAGGTTTTCTTTGTGGTGTATGTCGAATCCTTGCGGTTTTCTATCGATCTCTGAATCATCAACGGAGTGACATAGACCGGCAGCCACTTGTACGCGAACACCCAAGAAACCGTCAGCAGGACAAATGCCAGCGGCAGTTTCACAAAAAAGAACAGAAGTATTCTTGTCTTGAGCGACTTTTTCATATGGGCATTGAATGACCTTCAATAGGGATCCGTACTGCAAATATGGCTATTTTTACTGCAGTTTTTGCTCTCCCCTATTGGGAATTTGAAAAAAGTTCGTACCTTCGCATTCCCAACGACGGAAACGTCGCTGCTGAACAAAACCTGGTGCGGTAGTTCAGCTGGTTAGAATGCCGGCCTGTCACGCCGGAGGTCGAGGGTTCGAGTCCCTTCCGCACCGCAGAGCTTCAGAGAAATCTGAAGCTCTTTTTTTTATTCTGGACTCGAACCCTCGGGAGGATTAAGCGAAGCGAAGACGTGCCTCAGCACGTCCGGCGGAGGCCGGGACGGAGCGCAGCGATGTCGGTAGGCCGGGAGCCGCAGGGCATTAAGGGGCGGAGCCCCTGGTATAGATAATCGAGTCCCTTCCGCACCGCAAAAAAGCTCAGTCTTTCGACTGGGCTTTTTTGCTGTCTTAGGGGGCGCTGCCCCCTTACCCGCTCACTTCGCAACAGCTTCGTTCGCTACCCCCGCGGCTCCCGACCTACCGACATCGCGCTGCGCGCTCCGTCCCGGTCTCCGCCGGGCGCGTTGAGACGCGCCTTTTTTCCTGCAATCTCGCTGACGTTCCACCACGGCGGCTGCTGCCGCCTGCGAAAAGAGAAGCTTTTACCGAATTGTCGCAAAAAAATGCTACCTTTCCTTCAAAAAGCAACAAAGGACATTATTATGAAACGATATCTGGCTTTGGCAATTGCCGTAATATCTATCGCATTCAGCGCATCCGCACAGCAGTCATTCATGGCCGAAAAAAACGTAGCCGTGTTTTATCCGAAGGACTTCCAGGCCGAGAAGCACTTCCCTTCCCCAGTCTTCGAGAGGGAACTCTCCCCTGTCGGCCCGCTGGACCCATCATGGAAGATAATGCCCGAATACAGCCAGATGGACGGCAAATCGGTAGTCAGGATCACGATCGGCGCCGATGACGACATTTATGGAACAGGCGAGGTCGTAGGTGATCTCAGAAGAAACGGAAAGGAAGTTGTATTCTGGAACAGCGACAACTATGGCTACACCAAGAATGACGGCAAGAACCTTTACCAATCACATCCATGGGTCCTTGGTCTACGCAAAGATGGATCAGCCTACGGCATAATAGCCGACAACACCTGGAAATCATCCCTCAAATCAAAAGGCAGCACGCTCACGTTCGTATCCGAAGGACCGGCATTCAGGGTGGTTGTCATAGAAGGAGAAAGCAGCAAAGAAGTCCTGAAGACATTGGCAAGACTCTCGGGAACAATGGAACTGCCGCCAATGTGGGCGATCGGCTACCAGCAGTGCCGCTACAGTTACTATCCGGATACCAGGGTCAAGAACATCGTCGACTCTCTCAGACAGGAAAGAATCCCTGCCGACGTCGTTTGGATGGACATCGACTACATGGATGGTTTCAAGGTATTCACGTTCAACCCTGAGACTTTTCCAAGCCCCCAGGATCTTACAGACCATATCCATTCACGTGACATGAAGGCTGTATACATGATCGATCCAGGCATAAAGATCGAGCCTGGTTATTTCGTATATGACCAGGGCAAGGACAATGATTACTTCGTAAGAAAGCCGGACGGAACAGTTTTCGCGGGAAGAGTATGGCCTGGACAGTGCAATTTCCCTGACTATACACGTCATGAAGTCAGATCGTGGTGGAGCGAGCTCACAAAAGAATTCATGCTCAAGGGAGCTGACGGCCTGTGGAATGACATGAATGAGCCGTCAGTTTTTGAAGGCATAGATGGAACCATGGACGAAGACGCCATACATCTTGGAGGAGAAGGCTACACAAGCGATGCCCACCTCCGTTATCACAACATCTATGGCATGAATATGGTCAAGGCATCCAGGGAGGGTTCTCTTCTTGCCCACCCCGACAAACGTCCTTTCGTGTTGTCCAGAGACAACTTCCTTGGTGGCCAGAAGTATGGCGCGACCTGGACCGGGGACAATCGTTCCAATTGGGATCACCTCAAGATGTCCATTCCCATGACCCTCAACCTCGGTCTTTCCGGACAGCCTTTCAACGGACCGGACATGGGCGGATTCGGAGCAGATGCGGACGGCGAGCTGTTGGCCGACTGGTATGCAATCGGCGTGTATTTTCCATTCGTCCGCAACCATTCCGAAAAAGGATCCGTCAACCAGGAGCCGTGGGCATTCGGCGAGCGCATCGAGGACGTCTGCCGTACCGCTGTGGAAAGGAGATACAGGCTCCTCCCCTATATCTACACCCTTTTCCGGGAGGCATCGCTTGATGGCATGCCGGTCATGAGACCGCTGTTCATGGCTGATGAGAAAGATGCGTCCCTAAGGAATGAGCAGCGTGTCTTCATGCTTGGAGATGACCTGATGATCATTCCAAGATGGGCGGAATCCCCTTCACTTCCAAAGGGCGACTGGGACATCGTCAGATTTGAAGAGACTGACGATAGATACCAGGCTCTTGTAGCACTTCGTCCAGGAGCCATAGTGCCGATGGCCAACCTGTACCAGAGCACAGAACAGTTCAAGACAGACAGCCTCACCCTTCTGGTGAACCCGGCGGCTGACGGAATGGCATCAGGAGTCATGTACGAAGACGATAAGGACGGTTTCGAATACAGAAAGGGACAATTCGCTGAATACTCTTTTACCGCATCGACCGACTCAAAAGGTTGGCTCACAGTCACCATGGACCAGACCGGAGGCAAAGCCGACTATGGCCAGAAAACCATCCGGCTCGCTTATGTATATGACGGAAAAATCGCATACTCCCCTTGGACAAAAGGCAATAGCGTTACGATGAAGACTCCGAAAGAAAAGGAGCTCTCGCTGGATCCTGCCAAACTTGATTTCTCCAGAATAGCCTCGAAGAAATAGCAAGTCTCTGGCTAGAATCGTGCGGTAATGGCAAGGCCGGTCACTAGTGGACAGGCATCATTCCCGGAAGTCGACAGTTGCATCGGGGCCACAAACGGAACAAATGAGATTCCGTCCAGGCCTGAAAGAGGCTCCAGACGGGAAATGGTCTTCTTTGCCTTGGCATTGATTGTCCAGCTGGTCAGGAAGGTCGCGGCGCTGGCGATGCCGAGATATGTGGCTGCCTCGGCAACAAGAATCATGTCACCATGCCCGGTACGGTTGCCGATCATCAGCCCTGCCGCCGTGCATCCAGCGAGACCGGCCGTAGCTATTCCGCTGACCAACATTACATTCTTTGAATGGGCATATTTCTTCTGGGCATGCTGATAATCCCACATATCCTGTGTATTACCGGGACTATGCAGAAAGTCGTTTTCCTCCCCTATCCTCACAAGATTCCCGTGCATGCCCAGGTAGGCAGCTGTACTCACGGCTGTCGTCGCCAGACCTCCAACTATTCCGACACCACCGACTATCAATCCACCGAACGCCTCCGCGAAAGAGGATCCATTCATATGATACAGCATGTAACCGGTGCTGGCGGCTGTGACACCAAGTCCGGCGAACATTCCGGCGTCAGCCACGCGCATCGTCTTGTACATGCCTGAATAGCGTTTAGCAATTTCCTGGCTTGCCGGGTTCTCAAGACTCGAAGGCATCTTCCACGTCTTTCCACCCTTCTGCGACTGCGCTGTGCTTGTAAGGCAAATGGTAATAAGAGCTATTGCCGCAAGGACCCGTTTCACGACTTTCAGTCCCATGCGCCGTCTTCAAGATTGAATGTCTCGGTACTACCGCTGTCTGCAATCGGGCCTTCAATTTCCAGCTCAATTATCTTGCACTCCGGTGTATTATATTGTTCTTTCATTATCGTAGCCTCCTATTATTGATAGATACTCTCGAGAGAGTTGGAATTGGTTGTTGCCCATGACGGGTGTTCATATGAATCAAGATCAAGCATGAACTTTATGAAATTGTCAAGATCAGTGCTGCTGATTGCCTTATTGCTGCTAGCAAATGTCTGGTTCAGATAATAATAAGATTTCTCCTGCCAGTTGGTACCTTTATTGTTCTTGTCAGTAGCAAAGCCACTATTATAGAACTTGTATATCTCCTTGCTAGTGTCGTCTATTTTTCTATCTCTTAGTGCTCCTTTTCCCTCAACTATCAATTGTTCTTTAGAGAAGTTCGTTAATTCATAGTCGATAGCGATATAACCAGGGTCAACGCCCAGGAGTGCCTCAATGATCATAGCAACAGCTCCAGTTCGATCTGCTCCTGATTTACAGTGGAATGCAACAGGATTACCATAATTCAGTATCTGGTCTATAATCCACGCAACATCTTTTACAACTGCGGGGTCTGTAAGAGGTGAAGCAAGAGCCGGAGATGTAGGTATCCGATAAAATTCCCAACCATCAATCGCCGTCATACTTGTACCAAGCGAGTAAGCATGGAACTTGTCATCGTCAGGCTTCTCAGAAATCATATACCTTAAATCTAATTCAGACAGAATACCCAAATCAATCAGCTGATTCCTTGCGATTTCGGAGAAAGTGTAGTTGTCAGAATTTGCAATAAGTGAGGCAGGACGCTTTGTCGAACTCGGTTTATAATCAACGTTGCTCCATACACCATTCAGACTGCCGGTTCTATATAGCCACTCATACTTGATTGAATGGTTTTCAATACCAGTCCACCCACCGAGATCACGGCAGTTCCAACTATCAGAAATGGTAACCATTCTGATCTGACCTGTCGCTCTGACAGATCCTTTCTTAATAATCTGGGAGCCTGACTTCACGGTATAAGTATACTCATGACCAGGGACCATATTGATCAGATTGTATTTAGTACCTCTGACCGTACGGGCTGAAAACATCTTACCACTCGTCACGTCAGAATACGTCACTGTGTAATCCATTGAAGGATCACCATTCCACATAATAGAGTAGTACTCCGGATCATCCATATCTCCGTAATTCCTGTATGTCAAGACAAGTGGATGCAGCGTAAAATAGCTTGTACTACCGAACCTACTATATTTTCCATATGACATCAACTTCTTCGCAGCTGCATTCTCAACATCAACCTCTGCAATCTCTGAAGGAGCAACGGCAATTGCCGGCATCCTCTTGATGCTGTTGCGGGCTACCGAGTTGTCCTTGCTGGTGCTGATCCAATCTTTCTGGCCGTCGGTGGTTGTGATTGAAGCCCTGAAACCGCTACTGAAGGCTCCGACAGGAACTACGATATAGAAATCGACAGGTTCCTGAGATAGTTGAGCTCCGTCGCCACAATCGAGTATTATCGATGATTCTCCATTTGAAAAAGATTCTGTAGTTATACCGTCCTCCCATGAAGATGATGCAAATGTAGCGGTGCCACACAGAGACTTCTCACCCTGATCAAAAATAGTAATGGTCTTAACCTTGCAGTCTCCTGTAAGTGAAAGTTTCAGCACTCCCATCATGTTCTTGAAGGATGCGCTGTAGCTGTCAGTACCGGTAGCGGTTACTTCGCCGACCATGATGTTTGCGCCATGATCGAACGAGCCTGGTATATAGGTCTGATGCTGAGGGATGCTGAGGGTTATGTTTCCATCGACAAAGCTGCTGAATGCCGAGGATGGGAAGATCGCCCTTGCTGAGTCATCGATAACATCTTTTTCAGCGACAGTTCCGCTGAAATCACCATGGGTTGAGCCGGCTTCACCGGAAAGAGTCATGACGACATTTGTTCCGACATTGACGATGCTGAACTTGTCACCTTCGTCCCAAAGGACTGATGTTTCAGCAAGGGTGGTCTTTGTTGCCGGGCCATCCGATGTGGCTGAAACCGAAATAGTGCGTCCCTCCGGTACCGCAGGAGTCACGATCTCCGGCTGCTCCTTGTTGACGTCGTCCGGGATGATTTCACTTACCTTCTCGCAGGCTAAGAGTATCGGCAGAAGGGATAGAATCAGTAGTTTGTTATAGGATTTCATGTGCATTTATTGAATCTTGCAAATCTGCTAAAGTTCGTCGGATGCGTAGAGATAGTTGAGGAGAGGGCTTGGATAATCGAAGAAGTCTTCGGGTTTGAAGAATCTTGCGAGTTCCTGCTCTGCCGTCTCAAGGGAGTCTGAGGTGTGGACGATATTCTCCTGGTGGCTCATGCAAAAATCGCCTCTGAGCGTACCTGGAGCAGCCTTCTTGCCATCTGTGGTTCCAGCCATCTCGCGGACGACGCTGACCGCCTGAAGGCCTTCCCAAGCTGTAAGGATGACCGGGCTTGCCATCATTGATGCCTCGATGATTGGATAAAACGGCTTGTTTACAAGGTGTGAATAGTGAGCGGCAAGAATTTCCTTGTCGAGCTGAGCCATCTTCATGGCTACAAGCTTGAGTCCACGATTCTCGAGTCTTGTGATGATCTGGCCGATGAGTCCCCTCTGGACTGCGCAAGGTTTTATGATAAGCAATGTCTTTTCCATGATTGATACTATTTGTGATTAGGGGTCCAAAATTATAGACAATTATTAATCTATCCCCTATTTCCACGTCGGTTTTTCAAAAAAAGACCAAAAATGCACGCCAAAATTTGCATTCTCCGAAAAAGTACCTATATTTGTATCCGCGTTTGAGAAAACGCCAGCAAATATCACTACCTGGTGCGGTAGTTCAGCTGGTTAGAATGCCGGCCTGTCACGCCGGAGGTCGAGGGTTCGAGTCCCTTCCGCACCGCAGAGCTTCAGAGAAATCTGAAGCTCTTTTTTTTGTTCTGGAAGAAGAAAACTTGTGTGACCTGAGCGAAACGAACTAAAGGCAAAACATCAAAATGCCAGATAGAATGCGTTTTACACATATGTTTGCAAATGTCTGCGTACTGATAATCAGTATTTGCCTAATGTCCTCGTGCGGAAAGGAAAGTACAAATACGAGCTGCAGAACTATAGCTTTGAACTCAGATACAACTAGTTTCTCTACAAAACTACCATCATTTGAACCGTATCTTCGGGCAATTTCTTATGAAAGAAAAACACCGATGATTTGCCGGGCCGATTCAAATATTGGAGTGAAAGCATATCGCTATAAAGATTGTTATTGAGAACGGCATAATCATTGCCATCAATATGCAATTATTTGATGTCATAATGAAATATTTCGTATATTTGTACTGAACAAAACATTTGAACCATGTCACAAGTTGCAATGACTGTCCGTATGGACTCCGAACTCAAGAAGTCTTTTGACTCACTATGCTCGCAGTTTGGCCTCAGCGCCAATGCTGCAATGAATGTGTTTGCCAGAGCTGTCGTGCAGCGTGGCAAGATTCCTTTTGAGGTCGTATCTGATAAAGTTGCCGCTGCGGAAGCTGCCCAGATGGCTATCGATAAGTATTTCGCTGATAACCAGATGGGGGTATCTGATATCGAAGCAATGCTCAGCGAGCACATGAGAACCCCTTATTCTCACGCACAGGAATAGTATGAGAACCATCGTTCTTGATACCAATTGCCTATTGGCGATACTG
>JAKSJN010000020.1 GCA_024402135.1 Bacteroidales bacterium | reverse complement strand
ACCCTCGGCACTAGAGGGACGGACCATGAGCGGAGCGAATGGTGGGGTCGAGCGATAGCGAGACGTCGTAGGAAAAGATCTGCCGCCGCCCTCGACGGCAACGGAAAATCGCCGCCACCTATTGGAAATCAAAATAGAAAATCTATCTTTGCGGTATCGAACATTAAAAATTTGCTACTATGTATCCTATCCGCTCAAGGATGGTAATGGCGTGTATCGCACTCGTTACCGCAGTTTCGTGCGTCCACGGAAATGATCCGGAGACCAATTCTCACAAGGTCGGCGACGCCATTCAATTCTCAATCTCCACTCCAAAGACAAAGACCCAGTACACTGCCGACGATGCATGGCAGATAGAATGGACGTTGGGCGACCAGATCACAATTTTTTGCTATAACGAAGAAAAAAACACCTTCGATTCAGCCGTTTATGATGTTGTCAACCTGGACGGCAAAGATGCCAATATCACGCCTGTAGACCCCGATAATCAGCTTATATGGCAAGGAACAGGCACTCATGACTTCTATGCCGTCTATGGATACGGAATTGACGTAACAAAGAATGGTGTAGCTTATCTCCCATGGTATAACCAGAGCCAGACAGCCGTCCCGGACTATGCGGATGACACCGATGCAACTTATAGCTTCGAAGGCGACATGTCCCGCGCCTACATGGCAGCCGTCGTACACGCGACACCTTCCGACAATGGCGGCAAAGGCGTCGTAGAGCTCCTTTTCAAGCCGCTTATGACCACACTGGACATAACGGTCAACGGCGACAAAGACCGCGCACTGTACGTCTCAGGACTGCGCGTAACCACCGACGGATATAACTATACCGAGTCCGACGGAACCATAGGATATGACCTGAACAAAGAGGAAATCATCTCCAATCGCAACCGCGGAAACGAACAGATCCAGATCAACATCCAGAACGGCGACGGATCGACAGTCCTGCTCAATAAGGACGAATCTGTAAAATTCACCGTCATCCTACCTCCGATGCCTATAGACAAGGACAACAGGCTCAAGATCGAGGTCACGGCAATGGACCTGAACAGCAATCGCTCAGTACATAACGTCGCTACTTTCGGCAGCGCCCAGCAGTACCTTGATGCCAGCGCCAAGGTTCGCGTCAACCTCCCTGCATGGCAGGACCAGAGCCGCGACTACCGTGACTGGATAGGCGACCTTCCGGACAATCTTTATGTATCGATGATGACTATCCCGGGCACCAATTATTCCGGTTCGTATTCGGAAGGAAGCTTTCGTACACAGTCCCTGACTATCAAGGAACAGCTTGAAAACGGTGTGCGCGCGCTCATCTGCCGTCCGAAGCAGTTCAACAGTTCAATTCTTGGTTTTACGACTAATGTCCGTGTCTCTGAGTCTGGCCCGGACGGCAAGGAAATACCTGTGCAATGGCTCAATGCCGAAGCTCCAAAGAATAAGATCAATAGCGGCTATGAAAACGCTCGTCAGTCGATTGAGGATTTCCTCAATGCTCATCCTAGCGAGTTTGTATTCCTGTTCCTTGACCAGAATGCCGCCCAGGAAACATGGGGAAAGCATCCCGACTTTACGTATATCTTTAATGGAGAGAAGAAGGACGTTAGCGGATGGGGAGACATAGATAGCTATTACAACAAAAGCAAGGGCATCCTCAAGACCTGGTATGACAATCCTAACCATCATTGCAGCCTTATCCCGTGGAGCCCGGATCTTACTGTCGGCGAGGCACGCGGCAATATCATAGTAATCAGCATCGCGGCCGCTGAGAGCATCTACCAGACAGTCAGCGGATATATCCTTGATTGGCCGACCGGCGAAGCTGAAACCACCATCAAGGCCGAAGGATCCAAAGACCAGGCAACGGTGTTTGTCCAGAACTATCTCAGTGGAAATGGCAGTTCGTTCGAAGAATTGAAGACAGGAGCTGTCACAAAATACTATAAATTCTCGGCGAATGACCGGAATATCAATCACTGGTACATGAACAATACCGCGGCGTCCAAGGGAAAGTCAGACAATACCAACGGTCATATAGATAATGCAGTCGTAATGAATGCCCATCTAAATGACATCATGCTTGACCCGGAAGGAAAATACGGAAAGCCAGGCCGTGCCGGTTTTGTGTTTATCGACTTTGCAGGCGTCGAGCGTGTAGATAACAAGGGAAACGCCGTGTTGAGTGGCGGAACCCAGGTTCATGGAGACAACCTCATCAACACAATCATTGACCACAATTACCGTTACGAGTGGATCACACGATAGAAAATCCGGAGGATTGATCCTCCATTTCATTCCATTAATAATTTGCTCAGGATCCTATGGAATCGGTTGTCCTTGCGTCAGTGATTACCCTGTCATACAGCGGTTCGATGAAATCAGTAGTAGCAAAATAATGTATAGGCGGGGAATCGAAGAGAAAGACCACCCATGACATAGGATCACAAAGGCCGCGACATCCGTCGCGGCCTTCTTTCAACAGTATCAATGTGTATTAAACGGTGAAGTTCCTGTGGGAATCATTCGCCGTTCAGGTTCTTGACGAAAGCGGAAGGGGAGACCTTGAACTGCTTGAGGAATGCCGTAGCAAAGTACGATGGTGACGAGAATCCGACCATGTATGCAACTTCGTTGATGCGGTATTCCTGGCTTGCAAGCAGCTCTGCTGCCTTCTTGAGGCGGCAGAGACGAACGTATTCGCTGGTATTCAGTCCTGTGTTCGCCTTGATCTTGCGGTACAGTGTCGATTTGCTGATCTTCATCAGCTCGACGAGCTCTTCAGTGTTCAGCTCGCGCTCCGCCATGTTCTGCATGATGGTATTGTGGAGCTTGTCCATGAATTCGTCATCGATATCGTTGGTAACGGTGCTGCTGAAGTGCGACAGCGGCGAAGCAGTGAACTGGTGGTATGAAATCTCCCTGTTGCGGAACAGGTTGCTGATGTTCGCCTTCAACAGATCTATCGAGAATGGCTTCTCGATGTAGCCGTCCGCGCCTATCCTGAGGCTCTCCATCCGCTTCTCCATGCCGACGGCAGCGGTCAGAAGTATGACAGGTATGTGGCTGAACTCCACGTTCTCCTTGATGCGGTTACAGAGCTCGCAACCGTCCATGACCGGCATCATGATGTCGCTGATGACCATGTCTACCTTCTTGTCCTGGATGATCGCAAGGGCATCCTCGCCGTTGCTGGCGGTCAGTATCTTATATTGAGCTGAAAGTTCGCGCTCGATGTATTTTTTCATGTCGGCACTGTCCTCTACAACCAGGATTGTGTGCTTCTTGCCAAGAATCTCGAGCGATTCCTCGTCGGATGCAGCAGGAGCTTCTTCTACGGCAGGTGCCGCTACGCTGATCTTGTGCAGCAGAGGCAGTTCCAGTACGAAGGAGTTGATGTCGGTACGGTTGTCGTCAATAGACAGTGATCCGTTCATATGAACGGCGAGACTGCGGGCGTATGGCAGACCAAGCCCGGTGCCGCCTACGTCCTTGCGGCCCTCTTCGCGGCGGAAGAATGGTCGGAAAATCAGCTCACGCTCCTCTCCTCGGATAGGGTCTCCATCGCTGTCAACGGTCAGTCTGAAGGTGTCTTTATTTTTCTCAAGCTTGACCAGTATCGCTTTCTTGCTGTACTTGATTGCGTTGGATAGAAGGTTGGAAAGGATTTTCTTGAAGGCATCGATGTCGACAATCGATTCTATGGCCATTTCCGGAATCTCAAGTTCCATTGTCTTATGGTAATCCTTTGCTGCACCTTGGAACTGTTCCACGGTCTCTTTTACCGTACTTGTGATGTCGCAGAGTTCGAAATTGAGTTCTGGAGCATTGGCTTCCATCTTTCTCATGTTGAGAAGCTGGTTTGTAATCTCGAGCAGTCGGTTGAGGTTTCGCTGTATGAACATTATGTCTTCGCTGGCCTCGGCCTTGTATTCCTTGTTCGCGATAATCTTTTCTACCGGCATCTTGATCAGTGAAAGAGGCGTACGGATCTCGTGGGTGATGTTGGTGAAGAAGTTGATCTTCGCATCGTAGAGCTCCTTGTTGCGGGCGTTCTGGAGTTCCTCCATCTCTGCCTTGCGCTTGAGCTCGATACGGCCGAGACGCATGCGGAATCCATACCAGAGTCCGGCGCTGAACAGAAGTACATATACCAAAAGTGCCGCGTTGCATGCCCAGAATGGCGGCACTACACGAATCTTGAGTGAACGTTCAAAATCAGGGTCAGTATTGCCGGCACTCCTTAGCTTCAAGACGTAACGTCCTTTGCTCAGGTTGCTGAAGATGATGGTATTGTTCTCAGTTCTTGAAAAAACGTCCTTGCCGCTTTGAGACAGACTGTATTCGTAAACCACCGGAGTCTCTGGCATGAAGCTTATGGCTGAGAAGTTCATCTCCAGGTATTTAGCTTTCTTCAAAGGTACCTTGATGCTCTCTGCCTCGAGTGGTGAGACGCCGTCGCTGAAAAGCGATATGCTTTCGTCGCGGTTCTTTGTACAGATGTCGGTGATGTAGACAGGGATGTTCTTCGAATGATGTTTCATCCTCTCTGGATGGAAGACGATCACGCCTTTCGACGTTCCCATGTAAATACTGCCCCAGGTTGACTTGAGCGCCGAATCGTAGGTGTAGTTGTTTCCGGCGGTGTCGTTAGGATCATTGAATATGTCGACGATCGATTTGGTCCTTGGATCGAATTGTACAAGTCCGCCGGTTGTTCCTATCCAGAGATATCCGCGATTGTCCTGGATGATCGAGCAAGCAGTGTTGGTAGGGAAGCCTTCGCTGTGACCATAGTTTGTCACGGTACGTTTCGGGTCGCTGAGTGCTATGCTTGAGATGCATCCGCCTTCAGAAGCAATCCATATGTTGTGGTCAAGATCTTCGAATATGTTTGTGATATAGTCGGATCTCAGCTTTTCGCCCTTGCTTTCCGCAGCATTGAGATGTTCGTATCTGTCGCTGCCGGACTCGCGGATGTAAAGACCGTCACGGTAGGTTCCGACCCATGTAGAGCCGTCACTGGCGAAACAGAAAGCATAAACCATGGTATTGCCTATGCCTTCGTCATATTTGAAGCTGTCGCTCTTTCTGTCGTATGTGAACAGTCCGCTGCCTGTTCCGATGTATATTGTTCCATCGGGGGCGTTTGCCATTTTTATGATTCTCTGCGATGGAATCTGCTTGCGCTCCTTGACCTTCCCGCTTTTCTTGTCGACTACGAAGATTCCGTTGTTGTAGGTTCCGACCCACATGTCGTCGCCGACAGGGAGTATTGTATAGAAGTTCAGCCAGCTGAGCTGGGGGTCAGTTACCTCGTTTATCATCTTGTCATTCGACCCGAGTACGTTGATGTGACCGTTCTGGCTGCCGATCCATATGTTTCCATCATTGTCTTCTGCAAGTGCTCGGAACTGCGCTCCGTTGATCGAGCCAGGCTTGCCATCCGGGAAGTATCTCTTTATCGAGTCATCGTTGTTGTACCAGGTGCTTAGACCCGCATGGAAAGTTCCGATCCACACATTGTCTTCGCGGTCGGTTATCATGCAGATTACATTCAGGTCTTCGAGCTCCCAACGGTCGGTGTTTGAAATTACCTCGGTGGTCTTGTCCTTGTCATTATAGATGTAAAGTCCACGACGGGTCGCTATCCAGTACTCTCCCGGAATGCGTTCCAGAATTCGCTGGAGAATCGACATGTCCGTGGTGTTGAACTCGATGGGAAGCACTTCCTTTGAACCGGTAACTACGTCCATCAGGATGATATTGTTGAAGGTCGTTCCTATGAGCACCTTGTTGTCCGCGATATTCTGGATTCGGAATGGGCGTTCGCCGCTTTCCAGAGATATGTAATCCGACATCGGAATTATCACGAATTCGTCCAGGCGGTCATCGTAACGCCTGATGTAGCCGTCGTTGCCTCCAAACCACATTTCTCCATTGGAGTCGACGCAACTGGTTACGCAAGAGAAATACTTGTCTGCCGGATAGGATACCAGCTTGCCGCTTTCTTTGTAATAGCGGTAAATCATGTCAGAGCGTGTCAGCCATATCGCTCCCTGTGCATCCTGTTCTATGTGGGTATCGACTGCGGCGTCAAGTTCCGGGACGATGGTGATCAGTCCCGAGTGCTGGTTGTAATAGCCGACTCCGCTGTGAGATGCAAACCACATCAGTCCTTCCCTGTCTTCTCGGAGGTCGAATACCCAGCCTCCCAGGTTGTTTATACGATCGTACTCCTCCAGCGGAATGAATGTCTTTCCGTCGAACCGGCTTATTCCGGTCTTGGAACCGAACCATAAGAATCCGTAGCTGTCACGGGCAGACGCCGTGATTGAATTGTCAGGGAGTCCTGCATCGGTCGTGAAATGCTTGAATACATATTTTCGCGAGGCACTGACATTTATTGCCAGCGCCAGCGTTGCGATCAAAAGTATGGCTCTTTTAGGCTCCATGTGCGCTTTTCTTTCGTTTTCTGATACAAATTTACTAAAAAAGCTACAACGGCTCTGCTGTGACTTGATATTAAAAGTTTTGACAACGATTCACAAAATTTTGAATCCAAATCAAAATTTCGGTATTATACGCAATTGATTCCAAATGAAATCACATGCACCCTTATTGTGTAACTCTTTTTTCAATTTGATTTCTATGTTTGCACTGCATTTGGGAATAATACGGTTGTGCAGAAAGGGATCCTCCAAAGTTGGTTTGATATAGGGAGGGTCCCTTGTTTTTTGCCCTGATTTTATTCAGTTAAATTTTGGTTTATAAAATGTTTTATTCTATTTTTGAATGTTGAAGTTGCTCCCTGTTGGTGTTGGAGCATACTTTTGACCTTGAATTAATAAAGCATTATATATACGCATCGGTTGTGAAACCGGCTGTTTTTTGACGAATAGATAAAAGCGCGTTATATGGCGGCTGGGAAGTCGCCTTGATTTGAAAAAAGGATAAACAAAATATTTTATTCACACACCTAATTAATTTCACTATTATGACCAACAAACTCTTGAAGAGTGTAAGATCCGTATTGGTTCTTCTCTCTTGCTTGATGACACTGGGTCTTTCGGCTCAGAATCGTCAGATCAACGGTACGGTCGTAGACACCCAGGGTCAGCCTGTAATCGGCGCCTCTGTGTTCGTAGTAGGCCAGACTACCAATGGTACAGTCACTGACCTCGACGGCCAATTCGCTCTTTCTGTCCCTGCTGGTTCAAGCATCGATGTATCTTGCATCGGTTATGCTTCACAGACCATCGCAGTTGGCAATCAGACCACTTTCAACGTAGTTCTTGAAGAGGACACCGAGTTCCTCGAGGAGACTGTCGTTATCGGTTACGGTGTACAGAAGAAGTCTGACCTTACCGGTTCAGTTGCTTCAGTACGCTCTGACGATCTCAAGAACCAGTCTACCACAGATGCAGGTAAGGCACTCCAGGGTAAGGTTTCCGGCGTTCACATCCTTTCTAACGCTGCTCCTGGTGAGGCTGCTACCATCCGTGTCCGCGGTTATTCTTCAAACTCTGGTAACATTTCTCCTCTCATGATCGTCGATGGTCTTAAGGTGACCAACATCAGCTACATCGACCCTTCAAACATCGAGTCAATGGAGGTCCTCAAGGACGCAGCATCTGCAGCTATCTACGGTGCAGAGGCAGGTAACGGTGTCGTTCTCATTACCACCAAGAGCGGTTCAGAGGGCACTGCATCTGTTTCTTACTCAGGTAAGGCTACTCTCCAGAACTACACCCGCCGTCCTATGATGAACCGTGCTCAGCTTACTGAGTATCTCGGTCTCGAGTACGGTGAGGACTATGTTAACGGTTACCTCTCAAACTTCGACTACAAGCACCCTTACTATGAGAATGGTGTGATCGATCAGGACTGGATTGACGCTTATACCGAGCCAACCTGGAATCAGCAGCATTCAGTAAGCTTCTCTGGCGGTAACAAGAACGGTCACTTCTTCACTTCACTCAACTATGTGAAGACCGATGGTATCGTTAAGGGCGAGAAGGACGTTTACACCCGTCTCACCTCACAGGTAAACGCTGACTACAACATCGCAAAGTGGCTCCAGGTAGGTACCAACAACTCTATCGAGAAGTGGTCTACCCAGTCAGTTTCTCAGCGTGGTTACTCTACCTCATTCGAGTCAATGATGTTGATGGACCCAATGACCCCGGTTTACTGGACTACTCCTGAGGAAATGTCACTCGACGTGAAGACCCAGTACGACCGCGTAATGGCAGGTCAGCCAGGCCGTCCTTACCGTTTCTTCCGTGACGAGAATGGTTGGTTCGCAAACACCAAGTATTCTGATACCGAGGGTTCTCCTCTTGCAAAGCGTGATGCTACCGACTCACAGAATGGTGGTTTCAACATCAACGGAACCATGTTCGCAAACATCACTCCTATCAAGGGTCTCACCTTCACCACCCGTCTCGGTTACCGTCTTGCAATGAGCACCAGCCACAGCTACACTGCTCCTTACTACATCGGACCACGTGGTTCACAGGACAACTACTCAATCTCTGCAAATGCGAACACCAGCTGGTACTATCAGTGGGAGAACTTCGCAAACTACATCAAGAACTTCGGCAAGCACAGCATCACCGCAATGGCCGGTATGTCTTATCGTCAGAACAACAGCGATAACGTATCTGCATCATCATCAGGTGCTGACATCCTTTCATCATACGAGCCACAGTTCCAGTATCTCAACTATGTAAAGGGTGACGCTTCAAAGTCTATCGGCAACGCTCCTGGCAAGTCTGCCGACCTCGCTTACTTCGGTCGTCTCATCTATGCTTACGACAACCGTTACAGCGTTCAGGCTAACTTCCGTGCTGACGCATTCGACTCATCAAAGCTTTCTAAGCAGAACCGTTGGGGTTACTTCCCTTCATTCTCTGCTGGTTGGACTGTTTCCAACGAGTCATTCTTCAGAGATAATGTTGACAACAGCAAGTTCAACTTCCTCAAGCTCCGTGCTTCATGGGGTCGCAACGGTAACATCTCTGTCCTCAGCGGTTACAAGTATGCTACCACCATCTCTCTTGGTAACAACTGGTATCAGTTCAGCGTAGACAACAAGGGCTCTGAGTTCGCTTCAGCTCCTTCAGGCCTTGCTAACCCTAACCTTACCTGGGAGACCTCTGAGCAGATCGACCTCGGTCTCGACGCTCGTTTCCTTAACAACCGTCTCTCATTCTCTGCTGACTACTTCGACAAGAGAACCAAGGACCTCCTCTTCTCAGTTACCGTACCTCCTGAGCTTGGTGTATCAAGCGTAACCAAGAACGGTGGTAACGTGCTCAACAGAGGTCTCGAGTTCGAGCTCTCTTGGAAGGATCAGATCGGTGACCTCAGCTACGGTATCAGCGGCAACATGTCAACCCTCCACAATGAGGTTCTCGAGCTCCCTGAGGGAACTCCACGTGTAACTGCTTCCGATGCTTCTTCATCTAACTATCCTATTCAGACCGCTTTCGAGGCTGGCTATCCAGTTTGGTACCTCCGTGGTTACAAGTACCTCGGTGTAGGTTCTGACGGCAAGCCAATGTTCGAGGATCTCAACGGCGACGGAAACATCGATACCTCTGACTTCCAGTATCTCGGCCAGGGTACTCCTACCCTTACCTACGGTATCAACCTCAACCTTGCTTACAAGGGCTTCGACTTCCTCCTCTTCGGTTCAGGTATCTCTGGTAACTCTATCGTTCCTGTATTCCATCGTACCGGTTTCAAGAACCATATGACCGCTTACATGGACCTCTACAAGGATGGTACTTATCCACACCCTAGCGAGACTGTAGGTAACTATCAGTTCTGGTCTTCAACCGCTAACGTATTCAGCGGCGCTTACTTCAGAATCAAGCAGATGCAGTTCGGTTACACCATCCCTTCTGCTATCACCAAGAAGGCTAACATCAGCAACCTCCGTCTCTATATGTCACTTGATGACTTCTTCACCATCACTAAGTATCCAGGACTTGATCCTGAGACCGCTGCCATGAACAATACTTCAGGTTCTGGTCTTGACTGGGGTTCATATCCTACCATGCAGAAGCTCATCCTTGGTGTCAATATTACCTTCTAATAACCGATATTAAGATGAAAAAGATATTTATTCCTTTCGTAGCGCTCGCAGCGCTCGCATCTGCATCATCATGCCAGTCGATGCTTGATATCCCTCAGAAGGGTGTCGTTGCATACGAGGACTTCTATCAGTCAGATGAGGATGCTCTCGCAGCTCTCGTCAGCATGTACGCTAACTTCCTCCAGCAGGTAGCAGGTACCGAGGGTATCGACAACCCTGAGCAGGTTATCCTTAACTACTCAGCTGATGATATTCTTTCAGCAGGTGGTGACCGTGATGACCACGCTCCATTCCGTTTCTTCGACGAGTTCCGCTATGACGTTACTAACGGTACTCTCAAGCAGATGTATCAGCGTTACTACTATGCTATCTATCACGCTAACCTCGTGATCTCAAACTTCACCACCGAGAACAGAACCGGTGCTGAGCCAAAGTGGAAGAGCAAGGTTGTTGACCAGTATGTTGCTGAGGCTCGTGTAATGCGTGCTTATGTACATATGATGCTCGCTCTTACCTGGAATTGCCCTCCTATCCTCGATCGTATCTACGAAGGTGATGAGCTTCCTGTTAACTCTGAGAGCCAGGAGCAGGTTCTCAAGTGGGTCATCGATGAGTGTGAGAAGGCTATTTCTTCAGGTGTTCTTCCTGATCGTAACGGCCCAACCGACAAGGACAATACTGCCCGCATGAACGTTGGTTTCGCTCGTTTCGTTGCTGGTAAGGCTGCTATGTTCATGAATGATCCTGCAACTGCCCGCAAGTACCTCGGTGATCTCATCAACTCTGGTGACTATGCACTCGTTCCTAGCGAGGATTTCTGGACCAACTTCCATATCGCAGGTGATGGTAGCTCTGAGAAGATTTTCGAGCCTAACTTCCTCGAGGATCCTGCATTCACCAACAACGCATGGGGTTCAGGTGCTCCTATCCAGCGTGGTCGTTGGATGGTAGCTAACGTATTCTGCTGGCGTACTGACCACCTCGCTTCTGAGCCTAAGGTACACGCTGGTTTCCAGGGCTGGAATGGTGGTGCTGTCCAGGAGGATTTCGCAAAGAAGTTCCTCGAGCATGATGGAAATTCTCCACGTCGTCTCGCTTGCTTCCTTACTGGTGATGAGTGGCTTTATGAGATGGAGTGGAACTCGGATCTCAACGACGCTTCTCTCGAGGCAAAGAAGAGCGATCCTAAGCGTGGTATCAACAATACTGACGGTGTATTCAGCCATGGTACTTACTTCGAGTGGAAGCACATGGTTTACATCAACCCTCCAAAGATCCTCACTCACGGCAAGAGCTATCCTTCAGATAACGTAAGTGGTCTTGGTGCAGCTTCTAACCAGAAGAACTTCAACGTAGCTCGCTACGCAGAGGCACTCCTTCTCTATGCTGAGGCATGTATCGGTTCAAGCGATGAGGCTAAGGGTCTTGCAGCTCTCCAGGCTGTACAGGAGCGTTCAGGTTCTGGCAAGATCTCTGACAAGCTTACCTGGGAGGCTGTCGCTGAGGAGAAACAGTATGAAATGTGGTTCGAGTCTTGCCGCTTCCATGACCTCGTTCGTTGGAGCAAGCAGGGTAAGGTTAATCTTGACCAGGTATTCAACAAGGCATACGATAAGACCAAGGTTCCTGTATGTCACGATGAGTTCTGGATCGAGGGTAAGCCAGGTTATCAGAAGGAGCACAAGCTCTATGTTGAGTACGCTCCTGTAACCTACGTTCCTTTCCAGGTTGGCAAGCATGAGTATCTTCCATTCCCATTTGACTTCCAGGTTGCAAACCCTAACCTCCACAATGTTCTTGGTTGGGCTTCAGCTGAGTAATTTGACACAGTAAGTTTATCTTACATATATCAGCAATGGCGCGTCCTTTTGGGCGCGCTTTTGTTTTATCGTAGTCTCATCATAAATGCTGTTTGATTGTCATATTCCCATGCTGATATGGCTTGATTATCCTGATCTGGATCTTCCTGGTTCTGCTTCTTAAGATTTATGGCCATTACCCCTTTGATTGTTTTTGAATTTTCATAATGTTGATTCGTTAACTAAATCTTTTTCAAAACAATTATTATCCGAAATGTTGAACTATTGTTGTATAACGACGCGAAAACGAAAGAAACAGCATTGAAAACATAATGAAATGTCTTATTTGTTGCGATTTTGAAATCAAATCGCCAAATGTTGAATCAAATTCAAATGATTGATTTCTTTTATTAATGAATCGTTTTTAGAATATTATCAAATCGTTTTAAACGTCCTTTCAGCGTCCTTCGTCTATCTTCGTGTTGCTTTTATTAATTAGGTGTGTGAAGAGAGGAGCCTAATAGTTGTGAAATTATGAAAGCTCCTTTCTTCCTTTTTATTACCACATACACCGTTTATACCTATATAATATAAGCGTGAACGAATAGTTATAACACTAGCATACCTATTAATTAATTTTCAACTATTATGACCAACAAACTTTTGAAGGGCGTTAGAACCGTATTGGTTCTTCTCTCTTGCTTGATGACTCTGGGTCTTTCCGCTCAGAATCGTCAGATCAACGGTAAGGTCGTAGACACCCAGGGTCAGCCTGTAATCGGCGCCTCTGTGTTCGTAGTAGGCCAGACTACCAATGGTACTGTCACTGACCTCGACGGCCTTTTCAATCTTTCTGTCCCTGCTGGTTCAAGCATCAATGTCTCAAGCATTGGCTATGCTGCTCAGACCATCGCAGTAGGTAACCAGACCACTTTCAACATCACTCTCGAAGAGGACACCGAGTTCCTCGAGGAGACTGTCGTTATCGGTTACGGTGTGCAGAAGAAGTCTGACCTTACCGGTGCTGTTGCATCTGTACGTTCAGGTGACCTCGAGAACCGTTCAACCTCTGATGCAGCTCAGGCACTCCAGGGTAAGGTTTCCGGCGTTCACATTCTTACCAACGCTGCTCCTGGTTCAGGTGCTGAGATCCGTGTCCGCGGTTATTCTTCAAACTCTGGTTCTATCGGACCTCTCCTCATCGTCGACGGTCTTCAGGTTTCAAGCATCCAGTACCTCGATCCTTCAATGATCGAATCTATCGAGGTCCTCAAGGACGCAGCTTCTGCAGCTATCTACGGTGCACAGGCAGGTAACGGTGTCGTTCTCGTAACCACCAAGAGCGGTTCAGACGGTCACACCTCTGTTACCTATACTTCAAAGGCAACTCTCCAGAGCTTCAGCGGTCGTCCTATGATGGACCGTGCCGGCATGCTCGAATACCTCCGTCTCGAGTACGGTGACGAGTACGTTGACAACAACCTCAAGGACTTCGACTACAAGCACCCTATGTACAAGGACGGTGTAATCGATACCGACTGGATCGACGCTTATACCGAGCCTACATGGAGCCAGCAGCACTCACTCAGCTTCTCAGGCGGTAACAGAAACGGTCACTATTTCGCTTCCCTCAACTATGTCATGGATGATGGTATCGTAAGAGGCAAGAAGGACGTTTACAACCGTCTTACCGCTCAGGTAAACGCTGACTACAACATCTTCAAGTGGCTCCAGGTTGGTACCAACAACTCTATCGAGAAGTGGTCTACCGAGTCTGTTTCACAGAGAGGTTACTCTTCTTCATTCGAGTCAATGCTCCTCATGGACCCTACCACTCCTGTATACTGGACCAAGCCAGAGGAAATGTCTTCAGCTGTAAAGCAGGTATATGACAACCTCCAGGCTGGTACTTCATCAGTTCCTTACACTCTCTTCCGTGATGAGAACGGTTGGTACGCAAATACCAAGTACTCAGATGCTGAGGGTTCTGCACTTGCAAAGCGTGATGCTACCAACTCACAGAACGGTGGTTTCAACATCAACGGAACCATGTTCGCAAACATCACTCCTCTCAAGGGTCTCACCTTCACCTCACGTCTCGGTTACCGTCTCGGTTACAGCGTTTCACACAGCTACTCTACTCCTTACTACATCGGAGAGCGTGGTTCAACCACTACCTACTCAATCTCTGCAAACGCTAGCACCAGCTGGTACTATCAGTGGGAGAACTTCGCAAACTACATTAAGAACTTCGGCAAGCACAGCATCACCGCAATGGCCGGTATGTCATACCGCGAGAACCACAGCGATAACGTAAGTGCTTCTGCTTCAGGTGCTGACATCCTTACTTCATACGAGTCTAACTTCCAGTACCTCAACTATGTAAAGGGTGACGCTGCCAAGTCTATCGGCAATGCTCCAGGAATGTCTGCATCCCTTGCTTACTTCGGTCGTCTCATCTACTCTTATGACAACCGTTACAGCATCCAGGCTAACTTCCGTGCTGACGCATTCGACTCATCAAAGCTTTCTAAGCAGAACCGTTGGGGTTACTTCCCTTCATTCTCTGCTGGTTGGACCGTTTCTAACGAGTCATTCTTCAAGGACAACGTTGACAGAAACGTATTCAACTTCCTCAAGCTCCGTGCTTCATGGGGTCAGAACGGTAACGTAAATGTCCTCAGCGGCTATCCATACGCTACCACCATCTCTAAGGGTAACAGCTTCTATCAGTATGACGTTGACAAGTCAGGTGCTGTTTCATCATCATCTCCAAGCGGTCTTCCTAATCCAAACCTCAGCTGGGAGACTTCAGAGCAGATCGACCTCGGTCTCGATGCAAGATTCCTCAACAACAGACTCTCTCTCGGTGTTGACTTCTTCGACAAGAGAACCAAGGACCTCCTCTTCAGCAAGCCAACCCCTCCAGAGCTCGGTGTATCAAGCGTAACCGTAAACGGTGGTCAGGTACTCAACCAGGGTATCGAGCTTGAGCTCTCTTGGAAGGATCAGATCGGTGACTTCAGCTACGGTATTACCGGTAACTTCTCTAGCCTCAAGAACAAGGTTCTCGAGCTTCCTGAGGGAACTTCACGAGTAATCAGAACTGATGCTTCTTCATCTAACTATCCTATCCAGACCGTATTCGAGGCAGGTTATCCAGTATGGTACCTCCGTGGTTACGAATATGCAGGTGCTAATGCCAGCGGTTCAAACGTAGTAGAGCATCTCATCGACCAGAACGGTGACGGTACTATCGACCAGTCAGATATGATCATGCTCGGCCAGGGTACTCCTAAGGCTACCTACGGTCTCAACCTCAACTTCGCTTACAAGGGATTCGATCTCCTTATCTTCGGTTCAGGTATTACCGGCAACTCAATCGTTCCTGTTCTCCACCGTACCGGATTCAAGAACCACCTCTCAGTTTACATGGACAAGTACAAGAGCGGTGAGTATCCACACCCAAGCGAGACTGTCGGTGCTTACAAGTTCTACTCTTCATCTGCTAACGTATTCAAGGGCGACTACTTCCGTATCAAGCAGATGCAGCTCGGTTACACTCTCCCTTCTTCAATCACCAAGAAGGCTCAGATCAGCAACCTCCGCTTCTATGTTTCACTTGATGACTTCTTCACCTTCACCAAGTATCCAGGACTTGACCCTGAGACTGCATCAGTCAACAGTGGTTCAGGTGCCGGCCTTGACTGGGGTTCATATCCTACCATGCAGAAGCTCATCCTTGGTGTAAACCTCACATTCTAATTAATGAGTATCAATATGAAAAAGATTATTCTCCCTATATTCTTAGGATTCGCTCTCGTGGCTACTTCTTGCGAGAAGATGCTTGATATTCCTCAGAAGGGTGTCGTTTCTTACGATGACTTCTACGCTTCTGACGAGGACTGTGAGGCTGCACTCGCTAACATGTATGCGAATTACATCACCAACGTGTCTGGTACCGAGGGTATCGACAACCCTGAGCAGGTGATCCTGAATTACTCTTCAGACGATATCCTTGCTGCAGGTGGCAATGCCAACGACCACGAGCCATTCCGTAACTTCTGTGAGTTCCGTTACGATGACGCCAACGGTACCCTTAAGTCAGCTTACCAGCGTTACTACTACGCTATCTATCACGCTAACCTCGTGATCTCAAACTTCACCAACGAGAACCGCAATGGTACCGCTCCTAAGTTTGAAAGTGCATATACCAAGCAGGCTGTCGCTGAGGCACGCGTAATGCGCGCTTACCTCCACATGATGACCGCTCTCCTTTGGAACTGCCCTCCTATCCTTGACCGCGTTTACGAAGGTGACGAGCTCCCTACCAACGCTGAAAGCCAGGAGCAGGTTCTCAAGTGGGTTGTTGACGAGTGTGAGAAGGCTATTGCTTCAGGTTCACTTCCTAAGAGAAACGGTACCAGCGACAAGAACGCTACCGCTCGCATGTCAGTTGGTTTCGCACAGTTCATCGCAGGTAAGGCTGCAATGTTCATGAATGATGCCGCTACCGCACGCAAGTATCTCTCAGCTCTCATCAACTCTGGTGACTATGCACTCGTTCCTAGCGAGGACTACTGGATCAACTTCCATATCCAGGGTGACGGTGGTGTCGAGAAGATTTTCGAGCCTAACGTTGTTGCTGACCAGGACTGGCTCAAGGGCTTCGGCGCTTACCAGCGTACCCGTTGGATGGTAGCAAACGTATTCTGCTGGAGATCTGACCATCTCGCTTCTAACCCTAAGGTACACGATGGTTTCCAGGGCTGGAACGGTGGTGCTATCCAGAACGACTTCGCAAAGAAGTTCCTCGAGCATGATGGTGACTCTCCACGTCGTCTCGCTTGCTTCCTTACCGAGGAAGAGTGGCTCTACACCATGGATTGGGCTGCTTCAAAGGTAAACAACGGAACCCGCGAGGAGAAGATGGTTGACCCTTCACGTGGTATCTCTTCAGCTGAGGGTGTATTCTCACATGGTCCATACTTCGAGTGGAAGCACATGGTTTACACCAACCCTCCTGCAATCCTTACCAAGGGCAAGTCATTCCCTAGCGACCATATCCCTTACCTCGGATACGCTCAGAACGGTACCAACTTCAAGGTTGCCCGTCTCGCTGAGGCTTACCTCCTTTACGCTGAGGCATGTATCGGTTCATCTGATGAGGCAAAGGGTCTCGCAGCTCTCAACGCTATCCAGGAGCGCTCAGGTTCTGGCAAGATCTCTGACAAGCTCACCTGGGAGGCTGTAGCTGAGGAGAAGCAGTATGAGATGTGGTTCGAGTCTTGCCGCTTCCTCGACCTCGTTCGCTGGAGCAAGCAGGGCAAGGTTGATCTTAACAAGATCTTCAATGCTTCAGGCATCCACAAGACTGCTACCACCGTAAAGGATGAGTTCTTCACCGAGGGCAAGCCAGGTTACCAGAAGGAGCACAAGCTCTTCACCGTACCTTGCGACCTTATCTACCAGGACTTCGTAGTTGGAAAGCACGAGTACTTCCCATTCCCACTCGATGTTAAGAATGCTAACCCTAATCTCCACGATGTTCTTGGTTGGGCTTCAGCTAAGTAATTGTTCATACTCAAGTTTTACATAAACTCTCAATGGCGCGTCCTTCGGGACGCGCTTTTGTTATATTGGTATGCTTCTTTTTTTCGTATCTTTGCACAACTACGAACTTTATGATGAAAAATACGAAGAGAATTCCCCTCTGGCTGGCGATGATCCCTGTGGTCGTGCTTGTCCTTCTGATCATTTTCAATGTCACATGGCTTGACGACGACCCTCTTGCCGGAGCCAATCAGCTTGCTCTGCTGCTCTCCAGCGCAATAGCATCCATTCTTGCCGTTGCGTATGGCACTAAGTTCCAGACCCTGATCGACGGTGTGATAAAGACTTTTTCTGTCAGCGCAATCTCGATCGTGGTTCTTCTATGCATCGGTATGATTGCCGGAACATGGATGCTTTCGGGAGTCATTCCCGCCTTTATCTATTATGGTCTGTTCATTCTTCGTCCGGAGTATTTCCTTCCGGCCGCGATGATCATCTCCGCAATCGTTTCAATTGCAACGGGCAGCTCCTGGACGACAATCGCAACCATCGGAGTCGCAATGCTTGCAATCGGAAACGCGATGGGCATCAATCCGGCCATCAGTGCCGGTGCCATCATATCCGGTGCCTATTTCGGAGACAAGCTTTCCCCTTTGAGCGATACGACTATCCTTGCATCATCTACGGCAGGTATCGACATTTTCGATCATATCAAGTACATGATGCGCACGACGGTACCGACCTTCATCATCGCGCTGATCATCTTTACCGCCATGTCCATCTTCGGGGGAGTGAGCGACGGAGATACAGCAAATGTCGCAGCCATCCAGGCATCGCTCGACTCGCTTTTCAACCTCAGTCCGCTAGTCTTCATCGTTCCGATACTGGTTGGTGTCATGGTATACAAGAAGGTGCATTCGCTCCCGACGCTCCTTGGAGCATCGATCATTGCAATGGTGGCGGCGATTATCCTTCAACCTGAGCATGTCGGCCGCATCGCAACCAGCCTGACCAAGACAGGGGAGGCCGGCTTCCTGGAGAAACTTATCGTACTTTTCCGTGCAGCTTACGGCGAGATCGTGGTCAATACAGGAGACGAGGCTGTCGATTCGCTCGTTTCCACCGGTGGAATGCGCGGAATGCTGGATACCGTCTGGCTCATCGTGATGGCCATGGTCTTCGGAGGTGTAATGGACGCGTCCGGATTCATTCACCGCATCACCGAGGCGATTGTCAGCAAGGTCCAGACAACAGGTTCCACCATCGTTGCAATGGTACTGTCATGTATCCTTCTCAACATGTCGACAGCGGACCAGTACGTAACCATCGTGTTGTCGGGCAAGATGTACTCCCAGGCTTTCCGTCGCCGCGGAATCGCTCCAGAGGTCCTCAGCCGTACCATGGAGGACGCAGGTACCGTCACATCCGTCCTGATTCCATGGAATTCCTGCGGTGCGACCCAGTCCGCGGTCCTTGGTGTCTCAACCTGGGCTTACCTGCCGTTCACCTTTTTCTGCATGCTCAGCCCGATGGTCGCAATCGTATGTGCCATTACCGGTTGGGGTATAAAAAAAGTCCCCGCAGAGTCTTCTGAGGCGTAAATCTGCTCCACAAAGTTTTGTATTTGGAGCACATTTTTTTGTTTATATGCCAAAATCGTTTTAATTTCGCTCATTAAGATAAGACCAGATAACACTAGGCTGATTCCTATTATACCTAATTATATTACTAACAAATGAAACAACTGTTTACCAAAATTGCGTTGTCAGTACTCATGGTACTGTCAGCTGCTTTTGCGCTTAACGCGCAGAACGTTGCGATTTCAGGTACCGTTACTGACCAGGCTGGTCCAGTTATCGGTGCAGCAGTAATGATTCCGGGAACCACTATCGGTGCTACCACCGATCTCGACGGTCATTACACCCTGAATGCCCCTAAGGGCGCTACTGTAGCTGTTTCTTCAATCGGCTACAAGACTGAAACTTTCGTCGTTGGCGACGCAAAGGTTTATGACATCGTCCTCATGGAGGATACCGAGATGATCGAAGAGACCGTCGTTATCGGTTACGGTGTCCAGAAGAAGTCAGACGTTACCGGTGCTGTGGCATCAGTACGTGGACAGGACCTCGAGAACCGTTCAACCTCTGACGCTGCCAACGCCCTCATGGGTAAGGCTGCCGGTGTCCAGATCATCAACTCATCAGGCGCTCCTGGTGCTGGTTCCGAGATCCGCGTCCGTGGTTACTCTTCTAACTCAGGTAACATTGGACCTCTCCTTATCGTCGATGGTCTCCAGGTGGACAACATCCAGTACCTCGATCCTGAAATGATCGAGTCAATGGAGGTCCTCAAGGATGCAGCTTCTGCAGCTATCTACGGTGCACAGGCAGGTAACGGTGTCGTTCTCATCACCACCAAGACCGGTGCAAGCGCAAACAAGGGTGACGGCCGAGTATTCTACAACAACCAGTTCTCACTCTCAACCCTTTCACGCAAGCTCGATATCATGAATGCTCAGGAGTATATCGCCTTCGGTAAGGATTTCGGCTGGCTTTCTGACAAGATGCTCGAGAGCATCAACTACAAGGATACCGACGTAGACTGGGGTGCAGAAGTATTCGAGCCTACCTGGAACTCACGCCACACCATCGGCTTCCAGGGCGGTAACGACAGAGCAAACCTCTTCGTTTCTATCAACAACGTTGACAACAACGGTATCTTCGCTGGTGACAAGGACCTCTACAAGCGTCTCTCACTCCAGGTGAACGCTGACTACAAGATCAAGAAGTGGCTCACCATCAGCACCAACAACTCTATCGAGAAGTGGAGCACCAAGTCAGTTTCACAGCACTCTGACAACGGTTCTGCTCTCCTCGCTGCCATCACCTCATCACCTCTCGAGCCAGCTCGCGTAGACTATGATGGTCTTACCCTCGAAATGAAGGCTGCTCTCGACAAGTACAATGCAGGTACCGGCACCCAGACTGTCCTCAAGGATCCTGAGACCGGTCTCTACTGGTCACTCAGCCGTCTTGGTGAGACTCAGTCAGGTAACCCATTCATCCGTCGTGATGCTTCTGATGACTCAAGTGGCGGTATCAACATCCGTGGTACCCTTGCTGCCAACCTTACCCTCATGAAGGGTCTCGTCTTCACCTCACGCTTCGGTTACCGTATCAACCAGTCAAGCTCACACTCTTACCAGGCACCTTACTATGCATCAAGCTTCGTGCAGGCTACCAACTATAACCTCTCAGCTTCTGCAAACACCGGTACCTACTATCAGTGGGAGAACTTCGCAAACTACAACAAGACCATCGCCAAGAAGCACCAGATCGGCCTCATGGCAGGTATGTCTTACATCGAGAATGCAACAGATAACGTTTCAGCTTCTGCAAACGGTGCAAGCATTCTCAAGAACACCGCTCCTAACTTCCGTTATCTGAACTACATCCTTTCAGATACCTCAGTTGCAAAGACCGTAAGCAACGCTCCTGGTCTCTCTACCAGCATGGCATACTTCGGCCGTATCAACTACAGCTACGACAACCGTTATAACTTCCAGGCTAACTTCCGTGCTGACGCATTCGACTCATCGAAGCTTTCTAAGCAGAACCGTTGGGGTTACTTCCCTTCATTCTCTGCAGGTTGGACCATCAGCAACGAGTCTTGGTTCAAGGATAACGTTAACCGTGAGCTCGTCAACATGTTGAAGCTTCGTGCTTCTTGGGGACGTAACGGTAACGTAAACGTTCTTAGAAACTATCCTTACGATACTACCATCGACTACGGTGGATCATGGTATCAGTTCAGCGGTTCATCATCTTCAGTATCTCTTGGTGCAAAGCCTTCAGGTCTTGCTAACCCTAACCTCAAGTGGGAGACCTCTAACCAGCTCGACCTCGGTGTTGACGCACGTTTCCTCAACAACAGACTCTCTGCTGCTGTTGACTACTTCCGCAAGACTACTGACGACCTTCTCGTGAACATTACTCCTTCAGCTGCTATCGGTGTGTCTTCAACCACCATCAACGCTGGTTCAGTACTCAACAGCGGTGTTGAGCTTGAGCTCTCTTGGAAGGACCAGATCGGTGACTTCTCATACTCAGTTTCAGGCAACTTCTCATCACTCCACAACGAGGTTACCTACCTTGACCCAACCATCAGCCGTATCTCTGGTACCGGTCCTCAGGGTTCTACCCTCCGTACCTACTTCGAGCAGGGTTACCCAATCTGGTACATGCGCGGTTACAAGGCTATCGGCATCGACAAGGCTACCGGTGAGCCAATCTTCGAGGATCTCGATGGTGAGGAAGGTATCAACGAGGCAGATATGCAGATGGTAGGTAGCGGTATTCCTGACTATACCTTCGGTCTTACCATCAACCTCGCTTACAAGAACTGGGATCTTACCGTATTCGGTACCGGTGTTGCCGGCAACGTAATCTTCCCTTCATCATGGCGTACCGACCGTCCACACTGTAACACCTACAGCTGGTACTGGCAGAACTCATGGAGAAAGGATGGCAGCAACCCTAACCCTAAGTTCCCTGGAACCCAGTACTGGAACCAGGATACCTTCTCTTCAACCCTCAACCTCTTTGACGGTTCATACTTCAAGATTAAGCAGATCCAGCTCGGATACAACCTGCCTTCAAGCCTCCTCAAGAAGGCTTCTATCAGCAGCCTCCGTCTGTTCACCTCACTCGAGAACTTCTTCTGCTTCAGCAAGTACCCTGGTCTTGATCCAGAGACTGCATCTTCAGGCTCTGCTTCATCAAACGGTATCGATATGGGTTCATTCCCTACTGCAAAGCAGTTCATCCTCGGTCTCAACCTTTCATTCTAATTCAACGGATCGTTTAATATGAAAAAGATATTTATTCCTCTCGCCCTCGGTCTCCTTTTCGTAGGCTGTAGCCAGGATCGTCTTGATATCCCACAGAAGGGTGTCATTTCAATTGACGACTTCTATCAGACCCCTGAGGACGCACAGATGGCACTCACAGCTGCTTACGACCAGGTCGCAACCAGCTATGTAGCTCCTCTCTACAACGACAATATCATCTACGCTCTCTGGAACTACCCAGGAGACGATATGTACTCTGCAGGTAACAACAAGACCGATAACGTAGGTGAGAACGAGCTCAACGCTCTCCGTTTCCCTATCAACAACGGTCTTATCAACTCAGGTTACAGCGGATTCTTCAGATCAGTATACGCAGCTAACCTTGTTATCTCTAAGTTCAAGGATAACAATGATTCTGAGATCAAGAAGATTGTTGCCGAGGCAAAGGTTCTCCGCGCACTTTCTTATCTCCAGCTCGCAATCGGTTGGGGTACCCCTCCAATCGTAGAGGAGCCTCTCGCAGCTACCGACAAGCCAACCAACGCTGAGTCACAGACTGCAGTCCTTGACTTCATCATCAACAGCATCGACGACGCTACTCTCGCACTCGTTGACGAGCGCAAGAGCCCTCAGGATGAGGACGGCGCTTACAGAGCTACCCGTGGTCTCGGTTACACCATCAGAGCTAAGGCTAAGATGTGGAAGGGTGACTATGCAGGTGCAAAGTCAGACCTCGACAAGGTGATCACCAGCGGCAAGTACGAGCTCGTTCCTGCAAAGGATCTTGAGAACCTCTTCCATGTATCCGGTGACGGTGCTCCAGAGTGGGTATTCCAGCTCAACCTCGTTTACGATCCATCTGTATCAGGTTACACCAGCCACTCTACTGCTAACATGCCATGGCTTTGGAACTGGCGTCAGGAGGCTGTTTACCACCCAGACGGAGCTGACTCTCCTATGAAGTCAACCGCTCAGGGTTGGGGATGTTGCAACCCTTCAAAGAAGTTCGCTGAGGCTCTCATCGAGAACGATGGTCTCGAGTCTGCACGCCGCAAGGCTTGGATCAAGACCTATGACGAGGTTCTTTACGAAATGCCTTACTCTACCGATGACAAGAATGGTGGTTTCACCCCTGGCAAGACCAACTTCAAGGAGACCGATCCTCTCCGTGGTATCAAGCGTGCTGCCGGTATCTATGGCCATGCAGGTTACTTCATGTGGAAGGTCAACATCCAGAAGCAGGACCTCTATTCAAACAACGCCCGTATGCAGAACATCCGTATCTTCCGCTACGCTGAGGTTCTCCTCATGTATGCTGAGTGCTGTGCACAGACCGGTACCGATCTCGCAAAGGGTCTTGAGGTTCTCAACTCAATCCAGCAGCGTGCTGGTTCAAAGACCATCTCTAGTGAGCTTACTCTCGCTGCTGTAAAGAAGGAGAAGATGCTCGAGATGTGGCTTGAGGGCTGCCGCTTCCAGGATCTTATCCGTTGGGGCGACACCAACGAGCTTGCTGACAATGGTAAGTACTATCCTTCATTCACCGACGAAAAGGCTCTCGGTATTTCTGACAAGCACATCGGTGTTCTTGATGAGTCTGACGCTAACTGGTGCGAGCAGCTCTACAAGGAGGTTGGTTTCAAGAAGGGTAAGCATGAGCTCTTCCCATTCCCATTCGCTGAGCTCGCTGTTAACCCTAACATCAAGCAGAACCCTGGTTACAACGACTAATCGTTAACCACGTACTAAATATTAAGGCTGGCCGATTGGCCAGCCTTTTTTAGTCTGCTGAAGTGAAAACCTCACTTTCTGAGTCGTACATCCTCTTGGAATCCTTTACGCTGATTCCGACAGATGCCTTTCCAAGATCGGTTACATTGAAAGACTTGAGATTGTTGTCATAGAATCTTGTCGATTTCTGTGGCAAGAGGAATGGCTTGCTTGGATTTCCGTTCTCATCGATGTGGCAGAAGTACGCCTTGCTGTACTGCCCGTCACCACGCTTGCTTGCAAAGACGAACCAGCGGCTGTCTGACGACCAGCTGTGGTATGTGTCGGAGCGGTCACCCTTGATTGCGTCCAGGGTATTGATTTCTCCGGAACGGAGATCTATCATCTGGAGCCCCGCTTCATCGTGATTGATAGGGAATGTTCCGTAATCGGCGACCGAGAACATCAGCCACCTGCCGTCAGGAGAAGCCTTTGGATGGCATACGGAAGCGTTGTGCTCGTTTGCGTTGTACAAGGTGTCCATCTTCTCGCTGATTCTTCCCGTAGAAGCGTCAAAGTCTGCACCCACAAGATGGTACTTGAGATTCTCGATGTCCTTTGGAATGCTTACGGTATCAGCTGCGCAATAGTATACTGTATTTCCATCGGCAGAGAAGCATGGGAAAGTCTCGAAAGCGTCAGCGCGGGCGACGTGAGCCTCGTTGATCATCACGTTCCTGTCGAAATCCGCCACTGTAAGGTCAGATGCCGTGTCGTAGACTTCCGTGCGGCCTCCGCTTGCCGAGTGTAGACCGGGAATGATTATGTTGGTGGAGAATACGCCGAAGCGTCCGGATGGATGGATATCACCATACACAGTACCAGACAGCATGCCGTCAGCCTTGAGGCTCAGCTTCCTCAACTTTCCGTCGCGGTTGAGGATTGCGCCGCCTTTCGGACCGCGGATATAGAACATCGACAGGTCTCCGCGCTGCTGTCCGTGGATGTGGCAGTTCATGCAGGAATTGTCTGTGTGCTGGTGGTCGCAGATCGAACTGACCTCGAAATTCTCGATACAGCGCTCCTGGATGATGACTTCGTTCCACATCTGGAACGCAGGCTCGATGAGGCGGTAGGTGAGGTATGGGTCGATACTGTCCTCACTGACGAAGATTGACCAGCTGTCCTCTATGTCCTGGCCATTCACATTGACACGAGTCTTGACTTCGATGGTCTTCCCGGCAGCCTCGGCAACGAACTTCTTCCATGCCTTGAGCTTCCATGTCACGTCCAGACCTTTTATCTTTACCTCCTTCCCGTCTATCGAGAACGTCGTGACTGCCTTTCTGGCCCCGTCCATGGCGTATCTGTAGTTGAGCGGGGCGATGTTTGCCGGTATGGTCACCTCCTTGTAATCAGGGTATGTGATGACAGGGCCTGCGCTTCCGCCAAGAGAGGGGAGAGCGCCCTTGCATCCAATCAGTGCCGAACCTGCCAGAGCCATGGCCGCCAGCTTGCATATATATCTGCTGTTCATACTCTATTTGTACATGTAGTAATACCAGTATGTATTCTTATACAGTCCCGGATTGTTATAGAATCTGCCAAGCCTCTTGACAGTCTCCTGGCTGATGCCTTTGCTGAGAGCCGCAGCCTCGGAGTACTGATTTTTCATGTTCAGCCATGTCGAGATGCCTTCCTCGAAAAGCCTGCCCTTGAGGCCGTAGCTGGAATAATCCTCCATGAAGGTATCGACTTCGAAGCACAGAAGGTCGTAGGCAAGCAGGTACTCGCGTGCCAGGTAATTGTTCGGGTTGGCCTCGAGCACTGCCAGAAGCACTGGACGCATATCGTTGCTCGCGTAGACGAAGTCCCTGGTAGGGATGTTTTCATGACGTGCGTCGATCCATGCCTGCGCTTCAGCGTCAAGTTTCTCCACCATGAATCTCTTGGCCCAGCCGCGGTATCTGAGCGTCTTGCTGAGCATGTTGAGATGCTTGAGCGCGGCTGCATCCTCTCCGAGAATTAGATTGATCTCGGCCAGACGCTTGATGAACCTTGTTCCTGTATGCTTGACTGAAGCCTGCATCGCCACCATCGCGCTCTGTTCTGCAAGGGTCATGTCGCCGATCTGGTACCAGACCTCTCCAGCCATGCCGTTGTTGAACGCCGAAGTCTCCTCTGTGACCCAGAGGAACAGGCCGTTGGCGTGATTCTGGGTGTAGTTGAACAATTCCTCGGCCAGGTCGCCCTTCTTTGCGTGCGCAAGGTTGTAGCAGAACGCCGCTTCGGTGAAATGCGGATCCTTCCTGCCGATCTTCAGGACCTTGTCCCAGTCCTCGCGCGCTGTATATACATCCATGCCGATAAGGGTGTCATAGTCGAAGTTAGGAGTGCTCCAGATATCTCCGTAGTACTCCCTCGTTGGACTGCCGAGACTCCAGACTCCGAATGCAAGGAAGAACACGGCTGCAAGGCCTTTCATCCAGTATTTCCTGAACTGGATGGCTGCCAGGACCAGAAGCAGATAGCCGAGAACGACGATGGTGTACCTGGTTATGTACATGTTGCCGGTCTCGCGCATGAATGACCATGCGAATATCACGGCAGCGACAGCCAGCGACGGCCAGCGGCCGATGTATTTCCGGCAAATCCTGTATGCAGTGAATCCGATTGCGGTAAGGATCAGCGCGATTATCATAGGGCCCAGTACAGGGTATCCCAGGAACTGGTCAATGAAGTCTCCAAGAAAACTGCCCAGAAAACAGTTGCCGCGATAAGTCTGTGATATGTAGCTCCCGTCAAAGAGGAAAAGGGTGAGCTGCTCCCTTCGCATCAGGTGGTATGGATAGGCGAACTGAAAGAAGCCGAAGGCCGACAGGAACGCTGCCGCCGCGGCTATATGTCCAATGAATCTCTTCATGTCTGTCATGTAGGGGGTCAATGTGGAGCGTAGGGAATATCCCATGCCCCATCCTTACAAATATATGGTAATTTTTCGGTCTTTCAAGGCAATGTTTTTACGCAAACATACTATATTTGAAGGTTGAAATAACATCGTAACAAATGAATACTACCCCTTCTCCACTTGCACAGAGACTTGCTGCTTCGGCAACATTCGCAATGGTTCAGAAAGCTGCGGAGCTTCGTGCCGCAGGTATCGACGTGATCAGCATGAGCGTCGGTGAACCTGATTTTGCAACTCCAGACTATATCAAGGAAGCCGCTCACAAGGCAATCGACGAGAACTACTCGAAGTACAGCCCTGTAACCGGTTACATGTGGCTCCGTGAGGCAGTATGCAAGAAACTCAAGAACGAGAACAATCTTGACTATACGCCGGCAGAGATCATCATCTCCAACGGTGCAAAGCAGGCTCTCAGCACAGTGGTTATGGCAATCGCCGGCCCCGGCGACGAGGTCATCGTGCCTACTCCATGCTGGGTCAGCTATACCGAGATGGTAAAGCTCGCCGGTGCAACCCCTGTCAGCGTACACGCAGGAATCGAGCAGGATTTCAAGATCACTGCCGCTCAGCTCGAGGCTGCCATCACTCCAAAGAGCCGCGCAATCATGCTCTGCTCGCCATCGAATCCTACCGGAGCAATCTATACAAAGGACGAACTTGCAGCACTTGCCGCTGTTCTCGAGAAGCATGAGGACATCATGATCATCAGCGATGAGATCTATGAGCACCTTAACTACATCGGCGGACACGAGAGCATCGCCCAGTTCCCAGCAATCAAGGACAGATGCTGCATCATCAACGGAGTATCCAAGGCTTACGCGATGACCGGATGGCGTATCGGCTACGCTGCCGCGCCGAAGTGGGTCATCTCTGCATGCAACAAGATCCAGGGCCAGTCTACCAGCGGTCCTTGCTCACTCTCCCAGAAAGCTGCAGAGGCTGCATATCTTGGCCCACAGGATGATGTAGAGCGCATGCGTCAGGCATTCATGCGCCGCCGCGACCTCATCGTGAAGCTCGCAAAGGAAATCGACGGTTTCGAGGTGAACATACCTACCGGAGCATTCTACCTGTTCCCACGCTGCAGCAAGTACTTCGGCTGCAAGTACGGTGACAAGACCATCAATACTGCCGACGATCTCGCAATGTACCTCCTCGAGGTCGCTCATGTTGCATCAGTCGGCGGCGACTCATTCGGTGCTCCTGACTGCATCCGCTTCAGCTACGCTACCTCTGAGGAAAACATCACCGAGGCAATGCGTCGCGTAAAGGAGGCCCTAGACGCCCTTGAGAAATAATGCCGGCAAGACTGCTCAAGGCCGGACTGACGTTCGCTGCAACGTTATTTGTCATTGCCATGATGGGCGCAACCGTCATGATGGCAAGCGGCACGGGTCCGGTTGCGAAAAGCAGAAAACTGATCGAAAGCGGAGTCTCTTACGAACTCGCGCAGCTGCGTGAGGCTATCGTAAAGGACCTCCGGTACGAATTGGAATTTACCATACCCGCTTCGCCAGACGATTCCGTCACTGGCGAGGCGGTTCTTCGTTTCAACCTTGCCAAGCGTATCGAGCTGCCGATTGATTTCCGCAAGGCCGATCTTGGAACCTGCATGGTGCAGGTTAACGGCAAGGACATTGAAGCCAGAACCGCGAACGGGCATATAATCATTCCGCGAAAGTCGCTTAAGGCAGGGGAGAACAGCGTCAGTCTGTCTTTCGTGCCTGAGACCAAACCGCTAAACCGCCGCGATGACTATCTGTACACGCTTCTGGTCCCAGACCGCGCCAGGACGCTTTTCCCATGCATGGACCAGCCGGGACTCAAGGCACGATACAGCCTGTCTCTGAACGTTCCGCAGGAGTGGACGGCAGTATCCAACACCTTCATCGCGGACTCGGCCTCTTTGGGTGAGGGAAGGAAGATGCTTGCCTTCGCCGAGACTGAACCTCTCAGTACCTATCTGTTCTCGTTCGTTGCCGGACAGTTCAAGAGGGCGGAATACAAGGGCAACCACCGCATCGGCGCATATTACCGTGAGACCGATCCGGAACGCATAGCCCAGCTGGAAACCATCTTCAAGCAGGTGGATTATTCACTGGACTGGCTGGAGGATTACACCGGGCTCGATTATCCGTTTGCCAAGTACGATTTCATCGTGATGCCTGGCTTCCAGTTCGGAGGCATGGAGCATACCGGTGCGACGCTTTATAATGACAATACACTGTTCCTCAATGCCCATCCTACGGTAGGCGAGGAGCTCAGCCGTGCCAAGTTGGTCGCTCACGAGACTGCGCACATGTGGTTCGGCGATCTCGTTACCATGCGCTGGTTCAACGACGTCTGGACCAAGGAAGTCTTTGCTAACTATTTTGCGGCCCGTATCTGCGAGTCCATGACCGAGGACGGCCGTCTTTCTTCCGTTCCGGTGAACAGCGAAGTCGTCTGGCTTGACGAATATGTAGATGCTGCCATGGCCCAGGACCGCACCGGCGGACGTACCTCGATCCGTCAGGACCTGCCGAACATGCAGTATGCCGGACTTGTATATAACAACATCATCTACGACAAGGCTCCGGTCATGATGCGCAAGATCGTCGAGATCATGGGTGAAGGCGCGTTCCGCAAAGCGATCGGCAACTATGTGAAAACCTATGCATACGGGAACGCCGACTGGAATGACCTTGTGGCTATTCTGGATGCCGAGACGGATGCTGACCTGCGTACTTTCAGCAGCGCGTGGGTTGACAGTGCCGGCCTGCCTCATTTCACCTGGGAGATCAAAGATGGCGCACTGTGCATCAGGCAGGATGATCCTAGCGGACAGAAGCTTGTATGGCCACAAAGTTTTGCCATGACTGTCCGTATGCCATACCGCGATACTGTCCTGAATGTCGTTCTTGATGGAACAGCGAATGAACTTGAATATAAGCTTCCGCTTACGAAGTCTGACTATAAGGAAGTGCACGTGATTCCAAACTCTGATGGGCTTGGATACGGTATCTTCCTGCCTTCCGAGTCGGAACTGGAGTGGCTGCTCGGAGATTGGTCGGCCGAGAAAGACGCCGCGACAAGGTATGCGCTCCTTATGAATCTGCGCGAGAATTACCTTCTTGGACGTATCTCCGACCGTGCCTGGGCTGACATGCTTCTTCGGGAGCTCGCCCAAGGTCATGACGCTATGACCCAGTCGGCTCTTGCCGGATATCTCAGGACGCCTCTGCGCTTCCTCGAAGGCGGCGATGCCGAGGCCGTGGAGACTGCCCTGATGGATCTGACTTTCGGAACGGACAATCCGACGCTGCGCCAGGCACTCCTTCGATGCATGATGTCGGCTTCCACCGATGCGGTCTGGGACAGGCTGGAGGCTATCTGGCGCGACCGCGGCGAGGTGCTTCTGTCGGAAAATGACTATAACAGTCTGGCATGGCAACTTGCTGTCCGCAGGCCGGAGAAGGGCAGGGAAGTGATCGATACCCAGCGTTCACGCATCAGCAATCCCGACCGTCTCAGTCAGTTCGATTTCATCAGCCGTGCAGCTGTGTCGGACAATGATGCTCTCGACGACCTGTTCGCGAGCCTTCTTCTTGCCGAGAACCGTACTTCGGAGCCATGGACGCTTTCGACATTGTCGCTGCTCTGCCATCCGCTCCGTGCCGGTCACGCCGTCCGCTATATCCGTCCGGGACTTGAGCAGCTCGAGACCATTCGCCAGAATTCCGACATCTTCTTCCCTGGAAACTGGTGCTCTTCGCTGCTTGGATCTTTCTCCAGTCCCGAAGCCCTTGCCGAGCTGAACGCATTCCGCGAAGACCATCCTGACATGCTCCCGCTCCTTCGCCGCAAGATCGATCAGGCATCATTTATGCTTGAGATGCGTAACGGTGAGGTTTTTGGAAAGAGTGAATAATTGCATATCTTTGCCTTACCGGATGTTTATAACTCTTTAATTTAAACTGTAAACAAATGAAAAAGAAGGCATTTATCGCTGCTGCAATCATTCTCGCAGCACTCGTTTCTTCGTCATGCTCAAAGCAGTGTGCATGTGACATTCTCCTTAATGGAGAGGTACAGGGATCAAAGGTAATCGATAAGGAAGACGGCAAGAAGTGCAAGGACTACAACACCACCGTTTCAATCAACGGCAAGGAGTCCGGCCTCAAGTGCAAGAATGACATGTAATCCTTCGAGATGATCACACGACTCTCAGATAAGGAAAAGTATGTATTCCGGGCCCTGCTCGGAATACTCTTTTTATTGTCCGCTGCGGCAAAACTCGTCAGCATCGACCAGTTCGAGATCTATATCTTCAGCTTCGGCTGGCTTCGGCTGGGCCTCGCGTATATGTTCGCGCGGCTCGTAATTGCAGCGGAATTCTTTCTGGGACTGTCGCTTATCATCAACATCTATCCGCGTATCACGTGGAAGCTGACCGGCCTGATGCTGCTGGGATTCACCGGCTTCCTCGCCTGGCTCGCGATCAGCGGCAATACCGACAACTGCCATTGCTTCGGCGAATTCGTGGATCTGGACCCGGTCCAGAGCCTCCTCAAGAACATAGTCTTTCTCGTGATATGGCTATTCGGGGCAGAGATTGACGGATTTGCCCAGGCTGCGCCTCAGTGGCTCAAGCCTGTCCTCGGCGGCTCTCTGGCTGCTGTCTGCCTTGCAACTGTGCTAATCGTGTCTCCGCCTGATAACTGGAACTACAAGGCATACTCCCGTGGCGCTTCGTATGTGGATGATGCGCTCCATGACTATCTGGAGGACGGCGTTCTGCCGGAATCCGTCGGTCAGGGCGACAAGGTCGTCTGCTTCATAAGCCTCAGCTGCGAATACTGCCATCTTGCGTCCCAGAAGATTGCGACTCTCCGCAAGCAGGGACAGTTCAGCGATGCTCCGATCATCGCCCTTATCAGTCGCGGCGAGACAGAGGTCGACCCGACATACTACTTTGAGGAGACGGGACTGGATGCTTCGGAATACAAGTACATCCCTGCCAGCTCGTTCCTCCAGATAACCAGCGGCGCTCTGCCTCTCATTCTTGTCCTTCATAACGGAGTCGTCCAGGAAAAGTACGGATACCGCGACCTTCATTGACAACTCTCTCAAAATGACTCCCAACCATCCGAATTATTTGGTTTTTAGGATTTTTAGGATTACATTTGCGAGCTAAAATTTATTTATGGCCGTCAAGCTCGGGAAAGAGCCGCGGAAAGCGCGGACGCTTGCGGTTGAAACCTTAAGTGTTTTATTACAATGTACGCAATTGTAGACATTGCAGGCCAGCAGTTTAAAGTAGAGGCTGGCAAAGAGATCTTCGTCCAGAGACTTTCTCAGGAGAATGGTGCTTCAGTAGAGTTCAGCAAGGTTCTTCTCGTCGAGAACGAGGGTGCTGTAAAGATCGGTACTCCTTATGTTGAGGGTGCTGTCGTAAAGGCTACCGTAGTTGACGACTCAGCAAGAGCTGACAAGGTTCTTGTATTCAAGAAGATTCGTCGCAAGGGCTTCCAGAAGTGCAACGGTCACCGTCAGCTTCTTACCAAGATCAAGATCAACGAAATCGCTTAATTAAAGGAGAAAGTACTATGGCACACAAGAAAGGTCAGTCAAGTTCAAAGAACGGTCGTGAGTCACAGAGCAAAAGACTCGGTCTCAAGAAATTCGGCGGTCAGGTCGTAAAGGCCGGCAACATCATCGTACGCCAGAGAGGTACTGTCCACAACCCAGACAAGAACGTTGGTATGGGTAAGGATCACACCCTTTATGCACTCGTTGACGGAACCGTAAAGTTCACCAAGAAGAGAGAGAACAAGTCCTATGTTTCGGTAGTTCCTTTTGAGAACTAACTCGAAGGATTTGAATCTTGAAAAGATTTATGAGAGGACTGCACTTCGAGTAAGAGTGTAAGTCCTCTTCTGTTTTTAAATACACAGTTTAAGATGCTTACTTTGAAAGTGCTTCGCGATGATCCCGAAATGGTGATCCGCAAGCTTGCAGTAAAGAATTTCGATGCACGTGCCATTGTGGAGAACGTGCTTGAACTCGATAAGAAGAGAAGAGAGTGCCAGGCTCAGAGCGACGCTATCCTTTCATCCCAGAAGCAGGCCGCCGCAAAGATCGGTGCCCTGATGAAGGAAGGCAAGAAGGAAGAGGCAGAAGAGGCAAAGAAGGAAGTTGCCGAGCTCAAGGCAAAGTCTGCACAGCTTCTCGCTGACGGCGATGCTGCCGAGAACGAGATGAACGCACAGCTCGTCCTTCTCCCTAACCTCCCTTGCGATATCGTTCCCGAGGGAAAGGGTGCTGAGGACAATCTCGTTGTAAAGATGGGCGGTCCTGAGGTTGAGCTTCCTGCTGACGCGCTTCCACACTGGGAACTCGCAAAGAAGTACGACATCATCGACTTCGATCTCGGTGTGAAGATCACCGGCGCAGGTTTCCCTGTATATAAGGGCAAGGGTGCCAAGCTCCAGCGTGCCCTCATCAACTTCTTCCTCGACAACAACACTGCTGCAGGATACAAGGAGGTTGAGCCACCAGTAGTTGTAAACGCTGCATCAGGTTTCGGTACCGGTCAGCTTCCTGACAAGGAGGGCCAGATGTATCATGCAAACCTCGATGATTTCTATCTCGTTCCTACCGCCGAGGTCCCTGTCACCAACATCTTCCGTGACGTTATCCTCCCTGCGGACCAGATCCCACAGCGCCTTACCGCCTATACCCCATGCTTCCGTCGCGAGGCCGGCTCATATGGCAAGGACGTGCGTGGTCTCAACCGTCTCCATCAGTTCGACAAGGTCGAGATCGTACGTGTAGAGAAGCCGGAGAACAGCTATGCTGCACTCGACGAGATGGTTGCTCACGTAGAGAGCCTCGTGAACAAGCTCGGCCTGAAGTACCGTATCCTCCGTCTCTGCGGCGGCGATATGTCATTCACTTCAGCAATCACCTACGACTTTGAGCTTTGGTCAGCAGCACAGGGCAGATGGCTCGAGATCTCTTCAGTTTCCAACTTCGAGACCTATCAGGCACACCGTCTGCACCTCCGCTACAAGGATGAGAACGGCAAGACTCAGCTGGCTCACACCCTGAACGGCAGCTCGCTCGCACTTCCACGCGTCGTTGCAGCCCTTCTCGAGGATAACCAGACTCCTGACGGTATCATCATCCCAGAGGCTCTGCGTCCTTACACAGGCTTCGACAAGATTGACTAAAGAAAGAATCATACTCGGAATAGATCCCGGAACCCAACTCTTGGGTTTCGGGATTATCCGTGTTGATGCCAAGGGACCGCACTATCTTACCATGGGAGTTTTCGATCTGCGCAAGATCGATGATCCTTTCGAGCGTCTCACGAACATCCATGCTGGAATAAGCGAGCTGATCGAGATGTATCAGCCTACGGACATGGCCATAGAGGCCCCATTCCTTGGCAAGAATGCCCAGTCTATGCTGAAACTGGGTCGAGCCCAGGGAGCGGCGATAATCGCCGGTACGACCCGCGGAATCCCTGTTACCGAGTATGCGCCGACCAAGGCGAAGATTGCAATCTGCGGCAGCGGTTCTGCTTCTAAGGAACAGGTAGCGACCATGGTCTGCAAGACGCTCAACGTTGAACTCAAGCCTGAACATTTTGATGCGACGGACGCTCTGGCAATAGCTTTGTGCCATCATTACCAGCTTGCCAGTCCGCTTACGGCTTCATCGCGAGGTTCGGCCAATTCCTGGAAGGCATTCATCCAGAACAATCCCGACAGGGTAAAGAAATAAAAAGACGCTCTCCGATGTGGAAAGCGTCTTTTTTGTAGTTCGTCCAGCACGAACGTACTCTAACGGGTGAAAGTCCCTAAACCGCCCTG
>JAKSJN010000002.1 GCA_024402135.1 Bacteroidales bacterium | reverse complement strand
AGAGGTCGGAAAACGAAAGTAGGAAGAAAACTTTCGTTTTCCTCCTACTCGATTCTAGTGTGACAAAAAGTGTGACATTATGCAGGTTATCGTCACATTTCAAGTTGCTTGAATACAGTTGCAGTCAGGTAAACCTTTCACTCCTCCGTTCCATCTTTTATTATCTGAAAATTATTGCGATATTTTCCAACCTTTCGGGCGGCTTTTGCGTTATAGCAATGTAACCGTCCCGGAAACGGGCTTAGTTGAACAATAAAAACATTGATACAATGACTTACTTTTGGAATCATTTCTTTGATGCTTTAATTCCTATCTGCATCTGCGTCGTTTTGCCGACGCTGGTTATTTGGCTGATTGGCCGGGTGAGGCAGAATGAGACGAACCGCAAGGCCGAGATTATGCTTAAGGCCCTTGACAACGGAGCAATAATTGACTCGGATTTTTTCAAAGGCCTGAGCGGGAGCAAGACTATAAAGGAGCGCTTGTTGGGGCGTTTGACCGGTGCTAGTGTGACTGGCGTGCTTGGACTTGCCCTCATCTTGGTCGCCCTTATTCCGGATTGGCCAGGAGAATGGGTATTATACGATAGTCCAGCTCCTATGCTGGTCATCCTCGGAGGTATCCTTCTTGCCATAGGCATCGCGCTCTTCATCGTTTACTTTACCGGTAAGAAGCTCATGGCTAAAGAGATTGTGTCCGAGGAAAAACAGATTCTGGGCGAGAAATAAAGAATGACACGGGAGCGGTTCATCTCCGAAGCGAGGGCGTGTCATGGACAGCTGCGGCGGTTTCTGGCCTCGCTGTGCGGTGATGCCGCACTGGCCGACGACATCGCTCAGGAAGCGCTTGTGCGAGCCTATGTGATGTCTGACAGATTCTCGGGAAGTTTCAAAGCCTGGCTGTTCCGGATTGCTTATAACTGTTTCATTGATCATTTGCGTCGGCTTCCTCCGCCAGTGGTTGATCTGACGGCTCCAGAGGCTTTGCACGTCGCCGGTAATGAAGACTCGGATGCTTCTTTCAGGCATGAAGACCTGAAGCAAGCACTCTCAAGGATTCCGGAAAAGGAAAGGGCAGCTATCGTCCTTCATTATTTTGAAGACCTGCCGATTAAAGACATCGCCGCCATTATGGACATTCCTGCTGGAACGGTAAAGTATTATCTATCCGTGGGACGAAACCACCTTAAACAACACATTCGCCTATGATGGACATTGAACAATATCTTCGTGACAACAAACCGGAAATGCCGGAAGAAGGGCAATTCCTGGTTGAAACCAACGCCCGCCTCTGCAACGTGGAAGGGGTAAAGAAGTGTGTTGATGAGGACCGGCATCGCGGACGGATGGCGCTGATCATTGCGCTGGCTGTCGGGCTCGGCCTGGGTTGTCTGGCCACTCTGTTGGTAGTGTTCTGTCCCTTGCCATCCATCGAGGTTGGTCAATCAGACATTGCCAAGATAATGGCCGGACTTATGGAATGGAAGGAATTCCTGATTGCCCTCGTCGCAGGATGTGCCATCGCGTTGGGGATGGTGTTCTTAACCCGTAAAAAGGAGGCTTTTTGATTTTATAATCAGATAATTAGTATATTCGCATTTGATACTATAGCTTTTATATGAGAAAAACCCTTTTTTATTCCCTTATACCTGTCTTTCTTCTGCTTGCCGCTTGCACTCGGAATGCGGAAGTAATCGTCAAGAATACCGGTAATAATCCGGAAATGGTCCTGCGGCATAGTATCCCTGTCGGCCACGCCAATTCAGTCTTGATACAGGACACGCTTTCCGGAACAAGCGGACTCAGATTCAAGATTGCGGTCAAACATCCGGCTTTCATCAGCCTTCAAGATGTAGGTAACCCAACTAAAATAGTTTACTTCCCTGTTGAGAGCGGAAAGACATACAAACTTGACTTCGACGGATCAGCTTTCTCGTTTGAGGAACCGGGGCAGGACGCACAACGTTTTTATACCGCAATACCCAGGTACGGCCACCCGCAAATGGAGGCCCATTCCTATACTGGAGATACTGATCCCGTTCTGATTCGCGCAAAACTCGACAGCGTTCGAGCCTTACAAATGGCTCCCTTTGATTCTCTTCTGAAGGCTCGCAAGATTTCACCGGAAATGTTTGATCTTATCGCAGCGGATCGCGAATGCAATGTCCTTTCCGTTATGGCTCAAGTTGGTGTCTTGCTACGCTCCGAGGAGATTCAAGCCGCGGCCTTTGAGGACTTCAGTCCTGATTCAGACCGTATGCTGAGTGCTTTGGGTTATTTCGATTTGATGGATGCTTTTGCTTCTCTTAAGTTGATGGAACGGAGAGAGGAGATAATGCCTTTGGTTCAATCCGGACAAATCAATACTCTGTTAATTGATGAGTATAAGAAAGCCTTGACTGGAGAACGTCTTGAGAGCACTTTCGCCTATCAGTGGCGTTTTGCCGCCATCCAGCGACAATATGAAAAGGAGTTGATTCCTTTGTACGAGGAGTTCAAACTGACCTATCCAAATAGCCCATATCTTTCAGCGATGAAAGGTTATTATGAGGAAATCTGCGCTTTCCATGCTCCAAAGAGTCTGTCGGACGATATTCAATTCATGACAGACACTGAAGGCATTTCAACTATGGAGGAACTTCTCTCCCGTTTTGCCGGCAAAAAACTGTATGTTGATGTTTGGGCTACCTGGTGTGGTCCGTGCAAGGAGGAATTCGTCAATGAGAAATCCTTGCATGAGTTGCTTGAGAGTAAAGGGTATGAAATGCTTTATCTGTCGGTGGACAAGGAGGAAGCCGATGTGCAATGGCGGGATATGGTGGCATATTATCAACTACGCGGTCATCATATTCGAGCCGGAGTAGCTCTTATCAATGATCTCCAGCGTCTTTACGACGCCAACGGGGGCATGGCCATCCCTTGGAATATGATCGTCGACACTCACGGAAGTATCGTTCAGCTTCACGCCCCAAGACCTTCTGATCCGGTGGCACTTTCAACTGCACTGGACACCGTCGATTAGACATCAAACGTAAGGTAATCACCATTGGCATGACTGTTTTCCACTTTGTTCCGGGCTTGCCCGGTTGATGGACACTGAAAATAGGGATTGGTAACTTAATATGTAGGCCGACTCCCGTCGCCTACTATCGGGCCGAATCATGGCAAGCCCTTTCTGGCACGTTATCCTTTTCATCCGTTGAATTCTTTTCGTTGCTGGCATTGTCTTCTCAGGACGGTCAGATGTGACGATAGCTCGCACCTTCTCAGGCCGAGCCCATCGTGCACCATATTTCTCTTTTGACCCGCAGATTATTTGCGGGACTATTGGTAATCGTCGGCCAGCCTGCGGGCTGTCTCGACGTCAAAGACAATCCGTCGCCCGATGCGGGAGACGATGGCAGGGCGGAGGATTCCGCCTCCTTCAGCGGAGCCATCTTCTTCTCGTGGCGTACGCATCAGTGCATAGACCGTGGAGTCGGAACACCCGAGTTCTACGGCAAGGGCATGAACGCCGAGTGCCTTCTGCCCAGGTGGAGCCGAGGATGATCCGGTGTTCGGAGAAAGGGAGAGAGCATAGTGAGTGAGCTGGCTGTATTCCTCTCCGGTCATCTGCCAAAGGGGCTTCTGGAGGAGCCCTTCAATAAGATTGTTCGAGTCCATAATAGCATAAAGTTTAACGTATTCCCACTATTCGGGTGGCTCATGGGCTCCGGCGATCCGCTATCATGACGGTCGTTTTTATGTGTATTTCTGCACTCCGGACGAGGGCCTTTTCATGACCTCTACGACCGACCCATACGGCAAGTGGGATCCGCTTCACTGCGTCAAGAGCATTCCCAAGTGGGAAGATCCTTGTCCGTTCTGGGATGAGGATGGCAAGGCTTATCTTGTCCGCAGCCAGCATGGCGCCGGCCCTATCATCGTCCACCTCCAGCCTATGACCTGGAGCGAGGATGGCTGGCCTGTGATCGGTGTTGATATAGACCGCAACGGCATCGGCAATCCTGTCTCAGTCTGGACCAAACCGATAGCCAGCGAAAAGGCCTTTGCGCCTGCTTCATCCGATGATTTCTCATCTTCATCTCTTTCATACCAGTGGCAGTTCAACCACAATCCCGTCGACGGTGCATGGAGAATCGATTCTAAACGTCATGCTCTTCAGCTGGATGCCCTTGACTCATCTAGTTTCAGGACAGCCCGCAACACCGTCACCCAGAAGGTCATGGGATTCAAGAGTCAGGCGACTGTGACTCTCGACGTCAGTGAGATTGCCGAAGGACAGCGCTGCGGCCTTGCAGCCATGGGCCACATGAACATGATGCTGGGAGTCCGTCGCGAGAACGGCAGGACTGAACTGTATCATTCCGATGACAAGACAGAGACTGTGCTGTGCCAGATAAAGAAGAATGTCGTTCTTCGTATCGACTATGATATGGATGCACAGCAGTTCCAGTTCTCATACAGCCTGGATGGAAAGAAGTTCGTGGATGCCGGTGATCCTTTCTATCTCCGCTTCGGTTTCTGGAAGGGCGCACGCACAGCCCTGTATTCGTATAACGTGACAGGAGCGGCTGGCCGTGCCTCATTCTCGAACTTCGTCTATGTCCATGACGGACCATCGAAATAAAAAAGTGGCGCAAAAGGTCTGAACCCTCGCGCCATCTTGAACTGTAAAGGTCGGCTTTTGGGAGCCGACCTTTGCTGTTATTCGAAGTCGAAGTGATATCCGTGGAGGAATTCCTTCGGGAAAACGCTTTCAAGCACTTTGTAGAGCGCAGGATCGTATACCTTCAGCTGATCGCGTGTCTTGAGCTTGAATACTCCTGATCCATTTGGATTTGGAACTTCCATGCGGCAGGTGTTGTACCATGCCTGAGCGCCTTCGGCGAAGTACTCTTCAGAATTTTCCATTGAGTATGTGCCTTTCCAGAGGCCTTTGTTCTTGGCGTTATTGAATGCAGCAAGAAGGTCTCTTTCGAATGTCTTGTTGATGCGGCGCAGGGCAAAGTCCACGTTGTGGGCGAACTCGTGGACCAGGATGCTCTCCGAGTAATAACGCTCCTGATATCCCTTCTCCTCGACCTTGACAATGTTCTCCTCTCCGATGGACATGACAGGGAGCGCGAGTGTCGCACCATAGCCTCGGCCTCGGGCATTCCAGTCGGTTCCTGGCCACCATATCGGCATGACACTGCATTCAGGCAGGTCGGTGATATTCTCCTTGTAGCCTACGACTCCGATGCGGAAATGGCATTTGATCATCTCTTCGCGTGCCTCAGGAATGCGCCTGAGCATCTCGTATATTATGTATCGTGCCTGATACAGGGCTGTGTCACGTACATTCTCGGATGAGACAATCGCTAGTCCGTCACAGTCAATATATTTCTTGTAGAACGGATCGAGAGGGGACTCCTTGTAGTTGAGCCACTGGGTCAGCGTCGAAGGGGGAGTGCTGATTTCAACCGTCCTTTGATATCCGTAATACTCAGGTTCTGTATTCTCGACAGGCTCTTTCTTGTTCTTGTCGTCCTGTGCCGGATCGTAGGCTTTGGATCCTGTGCATGAGAACGCGACTGCTATTGCAGCGATCGTAACGATCGTGAGTTTATTGATGGCTTTCATTCTTCTTTGTTTTAATATGCCCTTTGTTTGTCGGCATCTCGGTAATGGATTGACAAAGATATAAAAAATGATTTCGAATCAAGGGACAAAAGGAATTTGATCGGATATCGCCGGAAGTTGAATGCAATCACCACCTTCTTTAAGGAATCTGCCCTCGGATTCTTTATTAAGAATCAAACGCGTATTTTTTTTCTACATTTGCGTTATATATAGAGCCGGATTTCCATGAACACTTGTTCATGATTCAAATCTGCATCAAAATGGTAAACAATTGATATGAAATCATTCGGATCAAAAGCGTGGATGCTTCCACAGCCGGTGCTCGTCATCGGCACATACAACAAGAATGGCAAGGCGAACGCCATGAACGCTGCTTGGGGCGGCCAGTGGGACAACGGCGAAATCATGATAAGCATGGGCTCCCACCAGACAACCGAGAACCTCAATGCTTGCGGCGAGTTCACAGTAGCCTTCGCAACAAAGGACACAGCTACTGCTGCGGATTACGTAGGTATCGTCAGCGCGAAGAATGAGCCGTCAAAGATTGAGAAGACAGGATGGACTGTAGTTCCCTCTGAGAACGTGAAAGCTCCAGTATTCACAGACTTCCCGATGACACTCGAGTGCCGCATCAAGGAGAAGCTCTACGAGAGTGAGACAGGTTACTATATCATCGCCGAGATTGTCAATATCCTCGTGGATGAGAACTACCTTGCCGAGGACGGAAAGCCTGACGTGGAAAAGATGGGCCTCATCACCTTCGATCCTTGCCACTTCGGCTACATTGCCCTTGGGGAAAGGGTAGGCAATGCTTTCTCTGACGGCAAGAATATCAGGTAACCGTTACGGAAGTCATGAAGCGTATGTGGTTATTGTTTGCAATCCTCTCAGCCGTATTTGCGGCAGCTACTTCCATTCTTGCGAAAGTGGGTATCGAGGGCGTCAACTCCAATCTTGCGACTGCCATCAGAACTGTAGTCGTCCTGGTGATGGCCTGGGTTGTTGTCTTCGTGACAACCAAATCGCAGGACGCATCCCTTGCATCGACCATCAAGGCCATAACACCGCACAGCTGGATATTCCTGATTCTTTCCGGACTGGCAACCGGTGCATCATGGCTGTGCTACTTCTATGCTTTGAAGATAGGCGATGCGAGCAAAGTCGTTCCCGTGGACAAATGCAGTCTTGTACTCACCATCATCTTCGCAGTGATCTTCCTTGGGGAATCATTGACGTGGAAAACCGTCGTAGGAAGCATTCTGCTTCTCGCTGGTACGTTCATTATGATTCTTTAGGGCGTGAGAATCGATGAAGCCATAGTGTACGTGCTAGCCGAGCGTAATGGTGGCCTGAAGACAGAGCAGATAGCGGACATCATCAACCGACGCAAGCTCTATGTCCGCAAAGACGGTCAGCCGGTGACCAGTGCCCAGGTGTATGCCGTGGTGATGCGAAACACCCATACTTTCGTTAAGGCAGAGGGAAGAATAATGCTTTTGATGTAAGGGTAACATTGAGAAGCAGATAAATAATGATCATGAAGAAGATTATAATCATTGTGGCATTTGCCGCAGTATTTACATCCTGCACATCCAGGGTTTCAGTTCCGGAAATCTATTCGTCAGTCACTGATATGCTGTCAACGGGGAAGCACTTCGCGATGGTGGATCTTGGTGGGAAGGAAGAAGCGCTCCTGGTGACAGACTATGTGTATGATGATCTTGAGGGACATATGGCGACTATCAATGCCCATGTGTATGTGACGGATTCCAACGGTAAGGTCGTGGACTGTGGCGAAGTGTTCAGTCAGGGCACAGCATATCCTCTGTCAGTGAAGGATTCCTGCCTTTTCACTGCAGGCCATAGGTTCATCCAGAAGCACACCTTCAGGAACGGGGACGGGAAGATGATTGAAGCTGGCGATATGCTGGAGGTCCTTGACTCGCTTGGAGAACCGCTGCATTATGTTATCGACGGAGACATGGTATGCCTTCCGGGGGACAGCCTCGTCCGGGCTGCGTATGAAGAACTGGCCAAGGCTGATGTGCTCTCTTTCTCACCTTTACGATAATATGGCAAGCTCACTTGACTACACGGAATATGTGATGGACCAGCTCTCGGGAGCCGGTGTCCTCCGGGCAAGGAAGATGTTCGGAGAGTACATGGTATACCTGAACGAGAAGCCTGTCGTCCTGGTATGTGACAACATATGCTACGTTAAGAAGCTCCCGATCATCGATGATCTGATGTCGGATGCGGAATGCGGCCGCCCATACGAAGGCGCGAAGGAGCATTACATCCTGGACATAGACCACGCTTCGGATGCACGTCGCATTGTTTCAATGTTGGAAAGTGTCACGGATTACCCGAAGCCGAGAAGAAAAACAAAATAGGACATGAAAATCTTAGCAATAATAGTGATGGCTGTATTCTATGCCGCCTATTTCGGAAAGAAATGGTCGCAGAAGCGCAAGGGCGTTTCGACCAACCAGATCGCAGTAGGGGACAAGCCGCGCAAGGTGATGCTCGTGGAGAAGATCATGGGTCTTGCCACCGTAATCATAGTTCCGGTGGAGCTGCTTAGCATTGTGATGCACCCGCGATTCACGATCATCACGTCGCTGAAGAATTGTATCACTATACAGGTGATCGGAGTAACCGTCGCCGCACTTGGCGTGCTGACGTTCATTACCGCCATGCTCACGATGGCCGACAGCTGGAGGGCCGGCATCCCCGAGAAGGACAGGACAGAGTTCGTACAGAACGGTATCTACAGGATCAGCAGAAATCCCGCTTTCCTGGGATTCGACCTGATGTACATCGGGCTGCTGGTGGCCTTCCCTAACATACTTCATCTGGTGTTTGCGGTTTTTCCTATAGCGATGCTGCATCTGCAGATCCTGAACGAAGAGAAGTTCTGCGAGAATGTCTTCGGAGCTGATTATGATGAGTACCGCAAAAAAGTGAGGCGATATCTTTAAATAGGGACTGGATTAATTGTAATAACTGTAAAATCCAGAAAATCCAACTGGAATTTGTTAAGGACGAATGATAACCATAGCAATAATTGCAATAACATGCCTTGTGAGCATCCTGTGCTTCAACGGGACGCTGAACGGGAACAAGCTGCTCTTCAATGCCTACCAGGTATGGCACAGGAAGGAGTGGTACCGCATGTTCACGTCAGGATTGATACATTCAGGATGGGGACATCTATTCTTCAACATGCTCACGCTATACTTCTTCGGCAGGGTAGTGGAGCAGTACTTCGGTGCCGTCTTCGGCAACGTCACAGGAACAGTCCTGTATATTGTCCTGTATGTTTCGGCTCTGGCAGTGTCTTCAATAGGCGACCTCGTCAAGTACCGCGACGACTGGAACTACAATGCACTGGGCGCATCGGGCGCCGTATCAGCGATTCTTTTCGCCTCGATCCTGTTCGCTCCCAAGATGGGTATCTACATCTACCTGATACCGATCCCTGTCCCGGGATACATCTTCGCCCCGTTATATCTTCTCTACTGTTGGTATATGGCAAAGAGGAACATGGGCAACATCGGACACACGGCACACTTCTGGGGAGCCGTGTACGGGCTGTTGTTCCCTCTGGTGTGCGACCCGGACATACTAAGGATATGCTTGTCGCAGTTTGGAATCTAGAACCCTTCGTCAAAACACATCAAATATGGATACTATCGACATCTCAAACATGTGCTCTCACCTGCAGGCCAAGATTCTGTCTCCCGAAGGGGAGTATCATGCCATCTGGCTGACGATTCAGGACGACGATGAGCTGAGCGCCGTTGTACGCAACCGCCAGCTTCACGTCTACCGGAATGGCAAGAAGGTTCTTGTTCTTGCAGGAAAGGCTCAGCCAAAGGTAATCAAGGATGACAGATTAAACGAACTGCTGTAATGAAAAAGGGAATCATCATAACTTCTGTGCTGGCAGTCGTTACAGCGCTGACTGTTGCTGCCGTGAAATTGCATGAAGCTTACTTCGTGGCTGACGTCATCAGCGACGAGGCGTATCAGGATGAACTTTCTGCTGAAGTCAGAAAGGAATACGAAGGACTCCTGACGTTCCTTCAGGATGGATTCAAGGACCATTGGGAAGAATTCGATCCTTCAGATAGGGATCTCAGCGATGTCTGGGGATACTGCTCGGAGTACGTATCCTACTCGGAACATGACATCGACGGGAACGGAATCCCTGAGCTGATTCTGGCAGACAGCTTTGACGACTGGAATTACCTTATCTATGACATCTTCACCTTCAACGAGGAAAGCGGAACTCTTGTGCATCTTGCAAAAGGAGGAGAGAGGGACACCTTTCAGGTCAATGGTGACGGCGTCATCATAGAGAGCGGGTCCAACTCGGCATACGACAGCTTTCAGCGGGGATTCATCATTGAAGATTGCAGACTCACTGAGATCAGAGGCGACGCCTGGAATGATGACATGTTGAAAATTGACTTCAAAAGGATACAGGAATGATACGGCTGAAGAAACGTAAGATAAAATTCGCGGCAATATTCTTTGTCTGCTGGTTTGCACTATGGGTGCTGATTGTGGATGGGATAATCGGTTTCCAGACACTCCTGGAAAAGGTGGGATCATACGCGATCCTTGAAAGCGTTCTGATCCTTTTGGTCCTCATACCTGCAGTTTTTGTCTACATCATGACAAAAGAAGAAAAGTAATGTCTATGGAAGAACCAATACTCAACTCACATAACAAGTTAGAGCACGAGCCAAGCCACACAGCCGGTTTTGACACACGTCAAACGCTGTGCTCAAATGCATGCTGCCAAAACCTCGATATGAAGAAATGAAAACACATACATATGGCACATTGGGAAGCCCAAGTCTGATGCTTTTGCCGGGTCTTGGTGTCTCCTACGAAATATTCCTCCCCTTGATATCAATGCTCAAGGAGAGGTTCTACATAATCGCTGTCGAAGTGGATGGTTTCACCCTTGACGAATTCACAAGGTTTACCAGCATAGATGATCAGGCAGGGCAAGCTATAGCATTTGTCAGAGAACATCTGGATGGCGAGCTCGACTGTGCTTACGGCCTCTCCATGGGAGGAAAGATCCTTTCCAGGATCCTTGAACGTGATGAGATCAAGATTGCCCACGCTGTTCTGGACGGAGCTCCTCTGCTACCGTTGCCTGGATGGTTGATTGACCCGCTGCGCTACTACCAGTGCATGAACGTGTGGACCTGTTATCACTGGACCGGCTTCTGGAAATTTGTGCTCCATTCCCATTATTATGACGTGATACTCGATGAATGCCGTAAAGTCTGGCCATTCGGCAAGGGACGCGCGGTGCTTGACGGCTACAAGGATATCTACACTCACAAGCTGGAGTCTGTCGCTGACACAGACATCCATTTCTGGCATGGTTCAAAGGAGTCGTTCGTAGCAAAGCCTCAGGTAAGGCACCTGCGGGAGCTTCACCCGGACGTACACGTTGAAGTATTTGAAGGAATGAACCACGGGCAGCTGTTGGCTGACAGGCCACAGGACGTCGCTGCAAGAATAATTGACCTGATCTGACATGATGGAGACAAAAAGACTTATCCTGCCCCGCAAATGCAACGCAGCGTAGCATGCCTTTCAGGCGACTGCAAACAAGTTTTGGTTGATGCCACCAGAAAAAAGGGCAACCTTTGCAGAACATCAATCAAACGCAAATCATTAACTTTACAACGATATGGTAATCTCAGAAAAGATCAGAACACTCAGGAAAGAAGCCGGCATGTCTCAGGAAGAACTCGCCGACAGAATAGGCGTTTCGCGTCAAGCTGTAACGAAGTGGGAGACAAGTGCAGGCCTTCCGGACCTCTATAACATCAAAGCACTGGCCGAGGTGTTTGGCATATCGGTGGATGATCTCTTGCGCGGTGATGTGGCATCGGCGGAGCAGAAAGAAGGGATGAAGACGTGCTGCATGTACGACATCACCGAGCCGAAGGTATTTGACATAAGGATAGGTGCATGTCGCAGCCTTGTCGTCAAGGAAGCATCGGAAGGCAAGGTAGAAGTTTTGACCAATACCCCTTACACTGTAATAAAGATCGATGAACACAAGGGACTCATTGACATAGACTTCAAAAAGATACAAGGAGTCGGTGATACACAGTGCAAAGAGAATCTGGACATAGAGATTCTCCTACCATCCGGTATGGTCAAGCACGTGGAGATGGACGCAATATGCACCTCAGTAAAGCTCTATGGCATCAAGTCCGACCAGATCGAACTTGGCGGAAAATTTGGATCGCTGGAGCTTACAGGCAACAGCGGCCATATTGAAATTGACTGCAATCTGGACCTTGAAATAGTTCTCAAGAGCATAGACGGCCGCATAGATATCAACCAGTGGAAAGCTACTTCCACTCTCTCCCTTGATTGTGACACCCCCGTAGCCTATCTCTGCAAGGGACGTCGCTGCAAACTCCACCTCGCCGACAGCATCCCAGCTCTGGAATACAGCAAGGACGAAAAAACCAATCTGATTACTCTCAATGGATACTGCTCAGAGCTCACTGTAAGGAAATAAGGGTTTCAGGTGCAAATGTCCCTGATTGGCACTCTAGGAGTACAAAAAAATTCCGGTGCAGGTGATCCCTGTTTGCACCGGAAAACTAAATGACAGCTACGTGATTTTATGTGTCTGCACTGGCCGTCTCCTCCATCGGAGACCTTGTCAAGTACCGTGACAACTGGAACTACAACGCGCTCGGCGCCTCGGGAGCGGTGTCTGCAGTTCTATTCGTCTCAATTCTGTTCGCACCGAAGATGGGAATCTACATCTACCTGATACCTATCCCGGTGCCGGGTTACATCTTCGCCCCATTATACCTGCTCTACTGCTGGTACATGGCAAAGCGCAACATGGACAACATAGGCCACACAGCACACTTCTGGGGAGCGGTCTACGGACTGCTATTCCCAATCGTCTGCAAGCCGGGCATTCTTGCGTTCTGCCTGTCACAGTTCGGCATTCTCCTGCAATAATTATGTCAGACGAAAATAGTACACTGATAAACCGCTTGCTTATTCTACTCTAGAGTTCTTTCTGCTGCCTGCGGAGTTTTAGGAGATTCACGATCTCATAGATAACCACAAGGATTCCGAGTCCAAGGAATATCCAATGTCTGGCACCCGCATCATAGATACCATGCATAAGAATATCCCTGAGGTTCAGTCCAGCAATTATTGCCCATAATACAATCATGTATACTGCGTGTTGCATCTGCCTTCTGAGTTCTTCTTTCACATTCATGATTCAGGATGTTTTGTTAGAATATCAAGGTGGATATAAAGTAGACAGCACTCATGAATGCTCCTATCGCCAAAATGAGATAGGAACGCTTGGCTTCTTTGGACTTCGAATCATGCCTGGTTATGGATATCAGTCCTGCAAGAATCAAAACGGCAGCTATGACGAGCCAAACAAGTTTGAAAATACTCATACCTTCTGGATTATTTAGATTTCTTATTCTTTTCCTCAGCAAAATAGGAAATTGCCATGCTTGCAATAATCATGAGAGCAGATACTATTGAAACAATCTTGCCCGCCCCCCAACCTGGCATGAAGAGCCACAACACTATCAGGACCACAAATAGTGAGCCGACTCCAACTTGCCATTTCTGCCTATTGTTCATCATATGTTCATATGTATTTTTTGCAAGTTAGTGTTTTTCCAACATTATTCAGTTGGCCCGACGCAAAGATCTAGCGCCACAACAATAATCTCTTACAAACAAGCCATATTACAACTTTTCCGGATAAAAGAGTAAAGTTCGTTTCTCAATACTCTTGATTGGACCTCATATTCATCCAAAGTAACGCCTTGCATGAAAGGCGCATCTTTCCAGGTGCCGTAATTACCGAACAGCAAAGGAAGTTCCATGCAGTGGACGGCGCCGAATTCAGACTTGCCGTGTCTCCAGTCTCTTACGCAGCACGAAGTAGAAATGCCCTTGCTGCTCAGGTGTGACGCATATCTGAGCATAGGTTTGTAGAACAGTAGGTCTGTGACAGGCTTTGCAAGGAACCGGAAAGGAACGAACGGCAGTGCATCGTCTTTCTGGCACCAGAACATTGCAGCCTTCAATCCTGGAGTGACAGGGTCTGGACTTAACACCCCGTCGCAAATTGCACTGAAAGGCATGCCCCCGAATCCTTTTGACGCTACCACATTCTGCGCTTCCAGGATTTTTTCCACACTGCATTCCGCCGGATCTTCACCAAGCGCACCATAGAATGCCTTTGTATTCCTCTGAACTGTTTTTCTGCTTACCGAAGAATAAGGCGCACTTGCTACAATCGCTTTGGAAAAAAGTGGCTCTGTAATGGTCGCAATGTGATGCAGAATGGAATATGCTCCGGCGGACTGTCCCATGACTGTAACGTCCTGTGGATTTCCTCCAAAAAGTCTTATGTTGTCCCGAATCCATCTCAATGCGCAGACCTGATCCTCGATACCAAGGTTCTCGATTCCGTGCTCAGGATCACATAGGAATCCGAATGCCCCCAAACGATATGATATGCTTACAACGACTATGTTTCCTTCCTCTGCGAGCCTGGAGGCATCATAAATGTCGTAAAGAGCGCTTCCGGTCAGGTACGCACCTCCATGAATCCACACCAGAACAGGATGACAGCCATCAGTTGATGGCGTATATACGGCAAGCCTTAGACAATCTTCAGACTGAAGTTCGGAATATCCCGACCGTCCTATTACCCCGTCCAGTCTGCTTGGATTCTGGGGACAAATCTTGATCTCGGTCTCTACATCGTCTATTGAGTTCAGATTATCCGCCTGAATGGGTCTGGCGAATCTGACAGCATCGGCATATTTGATTCCTTTATAAATCTTCATGTTCGCAGTGTGAAAACAAATCGAAGATTAAAGATAGTCTTTTTTTATAATCAGTCCAGTATTACACGTGCGCATACAGCAATTCCAGGTGAACCTGTATGAGGGTGGCGAGTCCTTAGACTTTGTAAGGAAAGTAAAAAAGACCATATTCAGAACGGAATCCGGAACAAGGCTTCTGGACAACATGTTCGGACTGTAGAACCACTGTTTAAGGTTCGCATACTAACAAGTGGGGGAGTAGTCGATTTACTGTCGTTTGCCCTTGTCTTGGCGTATATGCGGCTTCGCGCTTGTTTCCGTCCATTGTAGTGAATCACGTCAACTATCTCTGATGTAAATAAGCTACATTAATGTAAAAAACGTAGCAAAATCTCAGAAATTCATTGATTCTGCTACGTTTGCGATCTGTTATGTGCCTGCATTAAGACGCCTATGCCTCAACGCACTCGTAGCCGCATGCCTTGACGGCGGCGATGATCTGGGATGGGTCCGCTGACCCTGTCACTGTAGCTGTACCGGCTGCGAGATCGACATCAACTGACTCGATGCCGCTGACTGCCTGGATTGCGTTCTGGACGTGTGCACGGCAGTGGTTGCACATCATTCCTGTTACTTTAAATTTCATTGTGGTATCTTTTGTTTTGATTGTTCCGTTTGTCTTGAATCTGAGATAAAGCGCTCTTATGAGAAGAACTGCCAGGATGACTGATGATGCTATCTGCCACCATGTCAAAGCCCCGCCGTCCTCGACGCAGCAGTCGGAGTGGAAAGCGGACGTGACAGGTGTGGTAAACCAGTATCTTGGAAGCAGGTAGTCGACTCCAAGACCGAAAAGAATGGCTCCGCTGATGATGGAAATCATATAGATAATCAGTGTCTTGCGTCCCAGGGTCTTGCCCAGCACCATGATGGATGCAAGGTTGGTCGCTGGACCCGCCATCAGAAACACAAGTGCGGCGCCGGGACTGAGCCCCTTCAGCATCAGAGCAGCAGCGATTGGAATGGATCCTGTTGCGCAGACATACATCGGCACCGCTATCAGCAGTACCACGAACATGTTGAGAAGGGGAGTTCCGGACAATGCTGTAAAAAAGCCATCAGGGATGAATATGTTGATCAGTCCAGCCAGAACCAGACCTATCATAAGCCAGCGGCCGATATCCTGGATCATGTCTGAAAAACCATATCTGAGAGCTGACATGCACTTTTGGGCAAAGCCTGGTTCAGTGTTTTTTTCAGACTCGCAGCAAACCTGACTTTGCGGTACAGCCTCCTTGTCGGCCGCGTTGACTGCACATCCGCCGACGAAACCTGTGACCAGGGCAACAATCGGCCTGAGTATGGCGAAGGGGAGACCAATAACAGAATAAGTCGCCGCAATCGAGTCTACGCCGGTCTGGGGCGTGCCGATAAGGAATGCAGTTGTCGCACCCTTCGAGGCTCCTTCCTTGCGCATTGAAACAGCTGTAGGGATAACACCGCATGAGCATAGCGGCAGCGGAATTCCGAACAGCAGGCTCAGGAATACCGACTTTGCGTCGTTGCCACTCAGCCATTTATGATAGAGGGCCTGGGGTACGAATGCGTGGAGTATTCCTGCGATCAGGAATCCCAGAAGGAGATATGGCGCCATCTCCGCGAATAGGTAGATGAACGGCATCAGATATGTCTCCATGCAGTATTACTTGCTTGCCTTTTCTGTCGCTGTGTATCCGAGTCTCTTGATGGCTGCAGCAAGCTTTGACTTGTCAGTCTTGCTTGGGTCATACTTGACAGTCACGGTCTTGGTAGGGAGGTCGGCCTTCATGTCCTTTACTCCTTTCACGAAAGAGATGTTCTCCGTGATCTTCTTTGCGCACTTGTCGCAGTGCATGCTGGTCTCGAAAACGACAGTCTCGGTTTTATCTGCCTTCTGCTTGTTGTCCTGGATCGTGACGCGACCTGGAACTGAAGCCTGTGAAGGCAGTGGATTGACTGAAAGCATTGCAGCCGCAATGACAAAGAGAGTGATGATGCGTTTCATATTAATCATTGTATTGTTTCCAGATTGTTATTCTTATTCCTGCGTAAATCTTTGCCCCCATGACGGGACCCCAGACCACGCTGGCATCGAAAGTAGGATCAAGAGGGTTTTCTGCACTGATGATTACATCCTTCTGACGGAAACCAGTGAGGTTCTCGCCTCCGAAGTAGATGTCGAATCCTTTCATCCTCTTGGTGATCTGTGCGTAGAGGGTAGGGTAGACCGGAGAATACTCTTCGTCCATGAAGTCGTAAAGACGGCATGGACCGTTGAGCGAAGCCGTAAAGTCGAAGATCCACTTGTTGAGAGGCAGTGCATACTGAAGGTTCAGGACGCCCTTGTAGCGGCTGGTCATAGGCTTCTCCACGAGTCCCCGGCCGGCTAGGGTGACGCGCGCATCGGTATAGCGGAATGTCGCATTGACTGTGAATCGCTCGAATGGCTCCAGCGCAAGGTCTGCCTGATAGGTGTTCGTGAAACTCCTGCCTGCTCCCATAAAATCCGAGAGTTTGTAGATTGAAATGGTAGTCGCCGAATCGTAATCCACTATCTGCTGCTGGCCAAAACGGGTATGGAAATAGTCGACGCCGAAATAGTTGGAGCTCGAACCGCCGAAGTACCATGTGGCATTGCCACCGGCTATCCATGCACTCTCGAGAATCCTGTCGAAATATGACTGGATGGTCTTGGAAGTGGACAGGATGCCGATATTGTCCGTGATCGGGTTTGCATGCCGCAGACCTCTTCCTGCATTTGCCCTGAACACGAAACTTTCCGAAGGGGCATACCTGAGATTGATTCTTGGCGTGATCTTGGTACCATAATCCGAATAATAATCTGCCCTCAGGCCTGCAATTGCAGTAAAGACCTCGTCATGATGATAGGTATACTCCCCGAAAACCCCAGTCTGACGCAAGTATGATATTCCAAGGTCCGTCGGCTTGCCGAAGCCGCGCCAGAGATTCTCATCATATCGGTCCACGGTACCGCCGATCCCGGCCGTCAGGCTGTGCGCGTCGGAGAAGGCATTCTGGTACAGGAGATTGAAATAGCCGCTGTTCTGAGCTGCATCATATCGGGTAATCGGGCCGAATGATGAATCCATTTTCTGGTAATTGTAGTCCGCGACCATGGCGACGCTTGCGGTCTCTCCGAGTGACCTGCCGATCTTTAGGTATGCGTTGAAGATGCTGTTGTCGATGTCCGATACCCATGCTCCAGGGTGGAGGGGCTTCCCATGTTTATCAATCTGTCCACCATTTCTGCTGTCCTTGATGGCGCGGACTCCGAAACGGACCTGGACGTCAGGGGTGAAGTACAGCCACCTGTTGCCGACGTTGAACTGGAGCTGCTTCGGTTCATCTGCAAAGCCGTCCCCGTTGTCGTCCATCGCCATCAGATTGCCTGACACATGCCCGAACAAGACTGTGCTCCATCTGTCACCGAACTGAAGTGAAGACACGGCATTGAGGTCTGTCTTGGTGTCGTTCATGTACGAGGCGTTGATGAACAGCGGTGTCTCGTCGGTCGGTTTCTTATGCTCCATGTTGATGGAGCCGGTCATGGCCTCGTTACCTCCGACAACCGATGATGCTCCCTTCGCGATCTGGATGCTTTCAAGCCATGGACTTGGGATGTAGCTGAGCCCGAATGGCGCTGAGAGGCCTCTCATGACAGGGCGTGCCTCGTCCAGCATCTGGATGTAGGTGCCGCTGAGGCCGAGAAGTCTGATCTGGCGGGCACCGGTCACTGCGTCCGAGAAGCCGACATTGACGCTGGCTGAGTTTTCGAAGCTGTCCGCAAGACTGCAGCATGCCATTTTCTGGAGGCCGGCGCTTGAAATCACTTCTGTGCGTATGTCCTTGCTCTTGGCGAGATAGTTGCCGGTCTGTCTTGTTATGAAGACGGCGGATTCAAGAGTGTCAAGCCTCTCGTCCAGTTCCTGTGCTCCAGCACAAAAACAGGAAAGAGCCAGCAATGCTGATATGTATCTTTTTCTGTTCAAAGTCTTTTATATTTCGTCAATGCTGTTCCTTTCGACTGAGCTGCTCTTGAACTCCGACGCTGAAAGGCCTGTCACTTTCTTGAACTGGGCACTGAGATGTGCCACAGAGGAGTACCCTAGCTTATCCGCTATCTGGGAAAGAGTGAGCTCCTCGTATCTGAGCAGTTCTTTGACACGCTCGATGCGCAATGCTATGTAATAGTTCTCGATGCTGCGACCCTCGGCGGAAGAAAAGACCTTGCGGAGAGTGCTGTATGAGTAATGAGTCCTGTCCTGGAGATAGTCCGAGATGTTGATTCCGGAAGCCATCTCATCGGAGTAGAGGAGTGTGACCAGGCTGTCCTTTACGGCCTGGACCAGCCTTGCCTCGGCGTCAAGCAGCATCTCGAAACCATCGTTTCTGAGTTCCTCTGCGAAACGCTTCATAGTCCCGTCATCCGGATCGCCATCAACTTCGCAATATCCAAGCTGTACGTCGATCGGGGTCAGCCCGCATTCCTCGGCAATCCGTTTCACCGCAGAAATGCATCTGGGGCAGACCATGTTTTTGATGTGGATTTTCATGTTGCAAAGTTAATTCATACCATGCATCATTTGTTACATATTCTGCATATTGTTTTGTATCATATGACAACTCGGAATCATACTGCGAAAAATGCTGTTAAATTACTGTTGAAAACTATTTTTATCGTTTTAGTTGTAGATTGTGCATCATTGGCTTATCTTTGGTCAAATTTTCTAACCAACACCGATGAAATCTGACATCCAAATCGCAAGAGAGGCACATCTCGAGCCAATTTCCGACATCGCTGCAAAGGTCGGTATCCCAACTGATGTGATTGAGCCGTACGGACGCTACATTGCAAAAGTCCCTTATACTCTCATCGACGACGAGAAGATCAAGAACAGCAAGCTCATCCTTGTAACTGCCATTTCTCCGACCAAGGCCGGTATCGGCAAGACCACCGTCTCGGTAGGTCTGTCGCTTGGCATGAACAAGATCGGCAAGAAGGCCGTACTCGCTTTGCGTGAGCCATCTCTCGGTCCATGCTTTGGAATGAAGGGTGGTGCTGCCGGCGGCGGTTACGCACAGGTCGTTCCGATGGAGAAGATCAATCTCCACTTCACAGGAGACTTCCATGCGATCACTTCGGCCAACAATATGATTGCGGCTCTTCTGGATAACTATATCTTCCAGCATCAGGCTGAGGGCTTCGGCTTGAAACAGATTCTCTGGAAGCGTGTCCTTGACGTCAATGACCGCTCTCTCCGTCAGATTGTAACCGGTCTTGGCCCATACAGCAACGGCGTGCCTCAGCAGGGTGGTTTCGATATCACTCCGGCTTCCGAAATCATGGCGATTCTCTGTCTGTCTACCAGCCTTGAGGATCTCGAGCGCAGGATAGGCAACATCCTTCTGGGATATACACTTGAGAACAAGCCTTTCTTCGTAAGGGACATGGGTGTCGCAGGCGCTATCACAGTCCTTCTCAAGGACGCATTCGATCCTAACCTCGTCCAGACCACGGAGAACACTCCAGCATTCATCCATGGTGGTCCGTTCGCGAATATCGCCCATGGCTGCAATTCCATAATTGCCACAAAGATGGCTCTCACATATGGAGACTATGTAATCACCGAAGCCGGTTTCGGCGCTGATCTCGGTGCAGAGAAATTCCTTGACATCAAGTGCCGCAAGGCGGGTCTCTCACCGGCTCTTACAGTCCTCGTTGCGACCCTTCAGGGCCTGAAGATGCACGGAGGCGTGCCTGAGACCGACATCAAGCTCCCTAACGAGACAGGCATAAAGAACGGTCTCGGCAATCTTGACAAGCACATCGAGAATCTCCGCTCATTCGGCCAGACAGTCCTCGTATGTTTCAACAAGTTCGCGCATGACACTGACGAGGAGATCGCGATTGTCCGCGACCATCTTGCTGAGATGGGAGTTCCATTCGCACTGAACAACGCTTTCATGGAGGGCGGCGAAGGTGCTGTCGATCTTGCAAATCTTGTGGTCGAAACTATCGAGAAGAAGCCTTCAGAGCCGCTGCGTTTCGCTTATCCTGACGAGGCGTCGATCAGGGATAAGATCGAGGCTGTTGCCCGCAATATCTATGGTGCGGCTTCCGTATCATTCTCATCTGAGGCGATCAAGAAGATTAAGAATGCAGAAGATCTCGGCTTCGGAAAATATCCGGTCTGCATTGCCAAGACTCAGTTCTCCTTCTCGCAGAATCCCAAGGCTTATGGTGTTCCAAAGGGATTCAACTTCGACATCAAGGATTTTGTGATCAATTCGGGCGCTGAGATGCTGGTTGCCATAGCGGGAGACATCATCCGCATGCCTGGCCTTCCAAAGTCGCCGCAGGCCCTCCGGATCTGCATGGTCGACGGCCAGATTGACGGCTTGAGTTAGAAAGACACATTAAATATAAAAGTGAGGTGGACCATTTTGGCCCACCTCACTTTTTTGAGCGGGATACGGGAGTCGGACCCGCCTCCTCGGCTTGGGAAGCCGATGCACTACCGATGTGCTAATCCCGCAGCATTATCTGCAGGAACAAAGGTAGTCAATTGTTTTGAATTATTTTTGGTATTAAGAAATCTTTTCATACATTTGCAGTCCCAACGGTGCGTTGGCCGAGTGGTTAGGCAACGGTCTGCAAAACCGTGCACAGTGGTTCGATTCCGCTACGCACCTCATTAATGCCTCTGGAGACTCTCCAGGGGCATTTTTGTATTTATTCCTTATCGAGCTTATCTGAAATCGGCATTGCTCTGAGTTAGATGTCCAAGGTTGACAAGATGTCACAGAAACGGCCAGAATCGTGACATTTGGGACATTCATGAGCGTCAGGTGTCACGAAAAACTAATAAAACGTGACATATAAGCCATCCGAGAGCGTCAGGTGACACAGAATCCCGCGAAAATGTGACATCTCCCTCGAAAAACGCTGTCAGAAGTGGCAAATCGCGGCGAAGTGTCACGAAAAATGCCGGATTCGTGGAATCTAAGAGGTCAGAAGTCGCCAAGTGTCACGAAAATATCGAAAATCGTGACACCTGTCATGTCAGATGACCCGACAGAACGTCAGAAAACCCCGATGGAGTGTCAGAAATCCCTAATGGAACGGCATTTGATGGAAGAGGAGGCATATTGTGTTTCTCGCTAATAATCACTAAATTTGTACGTTTATGTGCCTTGTTGTGCCCAATTGGTGCGCTCTTGGCGTATGGATAATATTTAATTGATTAGAAAACAAATAGATATGTCAGTTGCAGGAGTAATAAAGAAATTGTTCGGTTCAAAGGCCGAGCGTGACATGAAGGCTATCAAGCCTATCCTCAACAAGGTCCTCGCCGAATTCGACGTCATCGACAAACTCAGCGATGATGATCTTCGTGCGAAGACCGAGGAACTCAAGAAGAAGCTCAGAGACTGCGAGGCTCCTTTCGAGGCCCGCATCGAGGAGATAAAGAAGACGATGGAAGGCGATATCGCCATATCGGAAAAGGAACAGCTCGCTACCGAGGCTGACAAGCTCGCCAAGGATGAGGATACTGCAATCGAGAAGTGTCTTGACGAAATCCTTCCTACCGCATTCTCGATCATGAAGTCAACCGCACGCCGTTTTGCTCAGAACGAGACTATCGTCGTTACTGCAAACCAGTTCGACCGTGACCTCAGCATCAAGTCTGATTTCGTCACCATCGAGGACGACAAGGCTATCTACAAGAACCACTGGATGGCGGGCGGCAATGAGATCACCTGGGACATGGTACACTACAATGTACAGCTCATCGGTGGTATCATCCTTCATCAGGGAAAGATCTCAGAGATGGCTACCGGTGAGGGTAAGACCCTGGTTGCAACCCTCCCTGTATTCCTCAACGCACTTGCCGGAAAGGGAGTTCACGTCGTTACCGTGAACGACTATCTGTCAAAGCGTGACTCAGAGTGGATGGGCCCTCTCTACCAGTTCCACGGTCTCTCTGTGGACTGTATCGACAAGCATCAGCCAAACAGTGATGCCCGTAAGAAGGCATACGAGAGCAATATTACCTTCGGTACCAACAACGAGTTCGGTTTCGACTACCTCCGCGACAACATGGCGACACGTATGACCGACCTCGTGCAGAGGAAGCACCACTTCGCAATCGTCGATGAGGTCGACTCGGTCCTCATTGATGACGCCCGTACCCCTTTGATCATCTCAGGTCCGGTTGCACGTGCTACTTCCGATGACCAGTTCATGGAGTTCAGACCATTCGTCGAGAAACTTTACCAGAACCAGCGTTCACTCGTCAACCAGACCCTCAACGAGGCAAAGAAGCTCATTGCTGCCGGTGACGAGAAGGAGGGAGGAAAGCTTCTTCTCCGCTGTCACAAGGGTCTTCCAAAGTATCAGCCGCTTATCAAGTATCTCAGCGAACCAGGCATCAAGGTTCTTCTCCAGAAGGTCGAGAACTACTACATGCAGGATAATGAGCGTGAGATGCCTGTGGTTACCGATCCGCTCTTCTTCGTGATCAACGAGCAGCAGCACTCGGTAGATATGACCGACAAGGGTCATGACATGCTTGCAAACTCAGTGAACAACGCTGATTTCTTCGTGCTCCCTGATGTAGGCTCGCAGATCGCGGAGATCGAGAAGGCTGGTCTCTCTCTCGCAGAGAAGCAGGAGCGCAAGGACGCCCTCATGGAGGATTTCGCACTCAAGAGCGAGCGCGTACATACTGTCAGCCAGCTCCTCAAAGCATATGCGATGTTCGAGAAGGATGTCGATTACGTTGTAATGGACAACAAGATCAAGATCGTCGATGAGGGAACGGGCCGTATCATGGAGGGCCGCCGCTGGAGCGATGGTCTCCATCAGGCTGTCGAGGCAAAGGAGAATGTAAAGGTCGAGGCTGCAACCCAGACCTTCGCGACCATCTCTCTCCAGAACTACTTCCGCATGTACCACAAGCTTTCCGGTATGACCGGTACTGCAGAAACCGAGGCAGGTGAGTTCTGGAGCATCTACAAGCTTGACGTTGTCGTGATTCCTACGAACCGTCCTATCCTCAGAAAAGACAACGAGGACCTCATATACAAGACCAAGAAGGCTAAGTACGCTGCCGTTATCGACAAGGTGGCTGAACTCTCGGAGGCGGGCCGTCCTGTCCTCGTCGGTACAACTGACGTCGAGACATCCGAGCTCCTCAGCCGTATGCTGCGAATGAGAGGTATCAGACACAATGTCCTCAATGCAAAGGAGCACGCACGTGAGGCGGAGATCGTTGCTCTGGCAGGTCAGAAGGGTGCGGTTACCATTGCAACCAACATGGCCGGTAGAGGAACCGATATCAAGCTGACTCCGGAAGTCAAGGCTGCCGGTGGTCTCGCCATCATCGGTACCGAGCGTCATGACTCACGCCGTGTGGACCGCCAGCTTCGCGGTCGTGCCGGACGTCAGGGTGACCCGGGCAGCTCAACCTTCTATGTGTCACTCGAGGACAAGCTCATGCGTCTGTTCGGTTCAGAGCGTATCGCCGGTATGGTCGACAAGCTCGGAATGGAAGACAACGAGGCACTCGAGAGCTCATGGCTCTCAAGCGCTATCGAGAAGGCTCAGCGCAAGGTCGAGGAGAACAACTTCGGTATCCGTAAGCGTCTCCTTGAGTACGATGACGTGATGAACTATCAGCGTGAGGCTATCTACTCACGCCGTCGCAATGCAATCTCGGGAGAGAGAATCGAGATCGATGTTCTCAACATGATGACCGATTCGGCTTCTATCGTGGTTGACAATGCAGAAGGCCTTTCATACGAAGACTTCGCTGAGCTCATCATGGCCAAGTTCTCTATTGATCCTGGAATGGATCCTGAGGTTTACGCAAAGTCAAAGCCGCAGGAGCTCGCAAAGATGCTCCGTGATACCATGATGGAGACATATAACCGCCGCATGGAGGCGATTGCGACCAAGATCAACCCTATCATCAAGCAGGTATACGAGAAGCAGGGACAGATGTACACCAACATCGCACTCCCTATCTCTGACGGCCGTCATATGCTCAATCTGTCAGTAAACCTCGAGAAGGCATACGAGACCGAGAGCCGTGAGGTCGCTAAGAGACTCAGCCAGACCATCATCCTCTACCAGATCGATGAGCGTTGGAAGAATCACCTCCGCGAGATGGATGATCTCCGCCAGAGCGTACAGAACGCATCATACGAGCAGAAGGATCCTCTCGTAGTATATAAGCTCGAGAGCTACAATATCTTCGCCCAGATGCTCGAGACCCTCAATCAGGATGTACTCTCATTCCTTCTCCGTGCATTCATTCCACTCCGTGAAGAGGAACCAAAGCGTGCACCGGAACCTGCAAAGAGGGATATGACCAGCATGCAGGCTAACCGTAATGAACTCACCACCAACGGAGAGCAGAAGGTCAATCGCCCTATCATCGCGGACAAGAAGGTTGGACGTAACGATCCATGCCCTTGCGGAAGCGGCAAGAAGTACAAGAACTGCCACGGTCAGGGTCTTTAACGGATAACAATAAAACAATCATACATTATGGCAAAGATTGAAGGAACTGAGTCTAATATCAATCAGATCAGCAGAATCTCTTCAGGAACCAAGGTAAAGGGTGAGATCACCACTGACAGCGATATCCGCATTGACGGCGAGTTTGATGGCAAGCTCGTATCAAAGGGTCGCGTAGTGATTGGTGAGACTGCCGTCATCAACGGCGACATCATCGGTACCAACGTTGATTTCTGGGGCAAGATCAAGGGCAACTTCTATGTAAAGGACACCCTCTCCCTCAAGAGTTCAGCCCAGGTTGAAGGCGACCTGCACATCAAGCGTCTCCAGGTTGAACTCAATGCACGTTTCAATGGCTCATGCCATATGATCGCAGATGGCGAATTTGAGAAACTCTCAGGCCAGCAGCAGGCACCAAAGCCTCAGCAGGCTGCGCAGCCAGTGAGAAGTTAGTCTTCTAACAGAAATAATAAAGCCCCGGCTGAATTCCAGCCGGGGCTTTATTATTTATCGCGATGGTAATTCGCTACTGTACGTTTACAGTGGTTGCGAGTCTGATGTCGCGTGATGATGAACCTACGAGGATCTCGATGTTGCCTGGCTCGAGAACCCAGCTGTGAGACTCTACATCCCAGTAACGGAGATCATCAACGGGAATATCCATGCTTACGTTGAACTTTGAACCGTGGTAAACGTTGACTCTACCGAATGCCTTGAGCTCCTTCTCTGGCCACTCAAGCTTTGACTCAGGACGGCGTACGTAGATCTGAGCTACCTCGTCAGCGTCGAGATCACCAAGATTCTCGATGTCGAAGCTGACGGTGATCTTGCCCTTGCGTACCGATGCCTTGATGTTAGAGTAGTCGAAGTCTACATAGCTGAGACCGTGTCCGAAAGGATACATCACATCAACCTTCTTGGTGTCGAACCAGCGATATCCTACAAGGCTGCCTTCTGTGTAGTATGCGTTGCCTGCGTCAGCAAGAGCTGCCTTCTGACCTTCGATGTCCTCTCTGTACTGGTTTCCGAAGAGGTCACCCTGGATATCCTGTCCCTGAGGGAAGTTTCCGAGAGCATAGGCAGGGGAGTCCTCAAGTCTGATAGGGAATGTGAATGGAAGCTTTCCTGAAGGAGCGATCTTTCCGAACAGTACGTCTGCAAGAGCATGTCCGCCCTCGAGACCGTTCCACCAACCCTGTACAAGAGCCTTGGAGTTGTATTCTACCTCGTTAAGGTCACATGGACCACCTGAGATATTTACGGTAACGAGATTGCTGTTAGCCTCGCGGAGTGCGCGTACGATCTCATCCTGACCGACAGGGAGCATGATGTCCTTGCGGTCGCTGCCTTCGGTCTCGATATTCTTGTTGGTACCGGAGAAGAAGATCACGATGTCAGCCTGACGTGCTGCGTCAAGAGCCTCTTCAAGAAGTGCTGGATCAGCTGGCTCGTCGATCTCTGCTGCAATGTCCTCTGCGCCAGGTCTGACTATCATTCTGCGGCCGAACATTCCTCTGTAGTTCTTGTATCCAGGAGCATAGATGACTTCTACTTCGTTGCCGACCTCATTGAGGATTCCCTGGAGAGGAGTGATTTCATAAAGGGTCTTGACGCCTGCTCCCATGCCGCCTGCTGCGGTAGAAGCCTTTGCATTGAGACCGATGACTGCGATCTTCTTGACCTTTGACTTGTCGATAGGGAGGATATGGTCATCGTTCTTGAGGAGGACGATTGACTTTTTGGCAACCTCGTAAGCGATATCCTGGCCGAACTTCTGGGAAGTCTGAACCTGGTTTGCCTGGTCTTCAGGAATTGCGTCGATAGCGTAACGTACGCGGAGGATCTCACGAACCTTCTGGTTGATTACCTCCATAGGAACCTTTCCTGCCTTTACAGAGTCGACAAGGGCTGGTCCAAGGTAGTTGTCTCCGGTCATCTGGACATTGAGTCCGCCAAGAGCTGCTCCCATGGTGCTGTGAGTGCCGCCCCAGTCGGAAACGGTGAAGCCCTTGAAGCCCCATTCACCGCGGAGGATCTGGTTGTTGAGCATGTCATTCTCTGAGCAGTAGGTACCGCCTACCTTATTATATGCTGTCATGACAGACATTGCGCCGCCTTCGCGGACAGCTGCCTCGAAAGGCTTGAGATAGATCTCGCGCATTGTGCGCTCGTCAACGATAACATTGACACTGCCTCGGTTGGTCTCCTGGTTGTTCAGTGCGTAGTGCTTGACACATACGGCTGTTCCCATGTCCTGTGCGCCCTGGGTGTAACCGACAGCAAGAGCTGCAGCAAGAACAGGGTCCTCGCTGAAGTACTCGTATGTACGGCCGCCTACAGGAAGTCTCTGGATGTTGATTGCAGGTCCGAGGATGACGTCCTTGCCGCGTGTTCTCCACTCCGAGCCCATGCCCTGACCGTACTTATATGCCATCTCGGTTGACCATGTCGCTGCAAGAGCGGATCCGGTAGGGAAGTAGGTGGCTGAGTCCAGTTTCCAGCCGACAGGACGGAAACCGTCGGTAAGTTCTTCGCGACAGCCGAAAGGACCGTCGGCGTACTTGATGTCCTGGATGCCGAGGCGTGGAACACCTTCGCTTGACATGATGGTCTTGCTGTGCATCATCTCGACTTTCTCTTCTAGAGTCATCTGGGCGATGATGGCATCGATGGCCTTGTCATTGACGGTCAGCCTGTCCTGTGGAGCCTTTGCTCCAGTACATGCAACTGCTGCAATGGCAGCGAGCATGATTGCTGATCTAGAGATTCTGTTCATTATTGTTGTTTTTTTGAAAATATTGCAAGTCCGGCGATTGTGAGTCCTGCATTGAGCAGAAGCAGTTCAAAGCTCATGACGTAGCCGAAAGCGCTGAGGAGCCATGCCTTTACACCAAGACAGATGAAAGGCGCTGCTATACATACAAATGGTACAGCAAGGTCAACGACCTTGCGCTTGGTGAACATGCCGAAAGCGAACAGACCAAGGATTGGACCATAGGTGTAGCTGGCAAGCGAGTAGACTGCGCTGATGGCGTCCTGGCTGTTGATCGCGTTGAAGACAACGATCACGATTGCCATGCAGAGCGCCATTCCGCAATGAACTATCTGGCGGCGCCTGTCGTTTGCCTTGCCTTCAGCAGTCTGTATCTTCATTGAAGGAATGATGTCGACCATGAAGGAGGTCGTAAGCGCTGTGAGAGCCGACGCAGCGGCAGAGGTCGCGGCGGCAACAAGTCCGACGATGAAAAGGACGCCGACGATCATAGGCATGCCGTTGGCGGTCGCGACAGAGCTGAAGAGGTTGTCGCTGGACTCGAGAGCGGCAGGATCGCCGAGGTTGCCCTTGTACCAGATCATCAGCAATGAACCGAGAATGAGGAACATCGCGGTAATGAGGGTCTGGGTGAAAGAGCTGACGATAAGACTTTTCTGTGACTCCTTGTAGTTGCGGCATGAAAGGTTGCGCTGCATGAGGTCCTGGTCCAGACCGGTCATCGCAACGACGATGAACACGGCTGAAAGGAACTGCTTCCAGAAGTAGATTCCGCTTTTCGGATCATCGAAGAAGAAGATTCTGGTATGGCCTTCCTGCGCGACTTTGCTGAACATTGAAGGAAGGTTCAGGCCCATGCTGCTTGCAATGAAAACAATGCTCAGAACCACGCTGCCTATCAGCGCGACACTCTTGAGCACGTCCGTCCAGATGACAGCCTTGACGCCTCCCTTGATGGTGTAGAGACAGATCAGTGCCACGCAGATGAGGACATTGAATGCGAATGGAATGCCGACAGGACCGAACACAAGGCTCTGGAGCACGATGCAGACAACGAAGAAACGTACGGACGCACCGAGAATCTTGCTTATGAAGAAGAACCAGGCGCCGGTTCCGTGGGTCGCGTTTCCGAAACGCTCGTCAAGATACCCGTAGATCGAAACCAGGTTCCTCTTGTAGAACAGAGGTACCAGGACGTATGCGATGATGAAGTAGCCGACGATGAAGCCGATGGACATCTGGAGGTAGGACCAGTCCTTGGCTATCACCATGCCCGGGACAGAGATGAAGGTCACACCGGAGATAGGTGCGCCCATGGAAGCGATCGCGGCAAGCAGCCAGGAGTTCTGGCGGCCTCCGTAATAATCAGACTTCCTGCGTCCTGAAGCCCAAGAGATGAGAAACAGGAGCAGGAAGTATACAGCAATCGCCGTCAGTGTAATGGCGGGAGTCATGACAGTTTATTTAACTGCAAGAACTTCAACCTCAACGAGTGCGCCCTTTGGCAGATCCTTTACTGCAACCGCTGAACGCGCAGGATATGGCTCGCTGAAGAAGGTTGCATAGACACCGTTCATTGCAGCGAAATCCTTCATATCTGCGAGATAGACTGTGGTCTTTACTACATTTGCCATGCTGGTGCCGGCAGCCTCGAGAATATGTGAGGCATTGGTGAGACACTGGCGTGCCTGCTCCTCGATGCCACCTTCAACAAAATTTCCGGTTGCAGGGTCGATAGGAATCTGACCGCTTGCGTAAACGAATCCGTTTGCCTCGATGGCCTGGCTGTATGGGCCGATAGCGGCCGGAGCCTGTTCTGTGTGTACAGCTTTCTTCATGATTATTTTATATTAGATTGAATCCATTGTTCTTGAGAGCACTGAGAATCTCGTCGATGTGCTCCTGGTTACGGGTCTCTACCTTCATCCTGAGTTGGCATGCTGTGACCTGACGTGCGTCATCATTGCGTTCATGAACGACACTGACAACGTTTCCTCCGAGCCTGCTCACGATTTCGCTTACTCCTACGAGCTGTCCAGGACGGTCGTCCAGTTCGACTACGAAGGTGAACACGCGTCCGCTTTTCGCGAGACCGCGGCTGATGACTCTGTTGAGGATGGTAACGTCGATGTTGCCGCCGCTGACGAGGCAGATGGTTTTCTGGCCGGCGATAGGGAACTTGTTGAACATCGCTGCGGCTACGCTTACTGCGCCTGCACCTTCGGCGATGAGCTTCTGCTGCTCGATAAGGGCAAGGATGGCAGCGGCGATCTCGTCCTCGCTAACGGTTGCGATGCCGTCCAGATACTTGCTGCATATGTCAAATGTCAGGTCACCAGGCGACTTTACCGAAATACCGTCCGCGATGGTCTGTACCTTTGGCAGAGTGATGATGCTGCCCTGCTCGACACTCTTGACCATGCTTGGAGCGCCTTCAGCCTGGACTCCATATACCTTTATTCTTGGGTTGAGCGATTTGATGGCGAAAGCTACTCCGCTGATGAGCCCGCCTCCTCCGATAGGAATGATGACGTTCTCCACATCAGGAAGCTGATCGAGCATCTCGAGTCCGATTGTGCCCTGGCCGGCAATCACATTCTCGTCATTGAATGGATGGACGAAAGTGTACCCATGTTCATCACGGAGTTCGATGGCGTGCTTGTAAGCGTCGTCGTACACTCCAGGAACGAGACAAATCTCGGCGCCCAGAGCTCTGGTAGCCTCCACCTTGCTGATCGGAGCCACGGAAGGAAGGCAGATAATCGACTTGATTCCGTTTCTCTGTGCACCCAGGGCAACTCCCTGTGCGTGGTTGCCCGCAGAACATGCGATCACTCCCTTGGCCTTTTCGGCCTCAGAGAGCTGCGAGATCTTGTAATAGGCTCCGCGAACCTTGAATGAACCGGTCACCTGGAGATTCTCAGGCTTGAGATATATGTCGGCAGCAGGATTGATTCTTGGTGCCCTGATGAGGTCTGTCGGGCGTATCACCTGCTGGAGTACGTAACGGGCCTTGTAGAAATTATCGAGATTAAGCATTTTGCATAGGCCTTCGGCCTGTTTAAAAATATCTCACGAATGTAGGTATTTTTTTTATTATTTCTGCTGACCGTCCATAGGGAGGTTGGAGAATGTCGGGGTCGCAACAGCGGCAGGAAGCATTCCTGTGGCTTTTCCGAATACCGTGAACTCGATAAGCCCAAGAGGATTTGCCTTTGGCCAGTCAGTGATGGTCAGACGTACGAAACGGCACTCGACTGGGTTGATTTCCTCGAAGATGGTATCCTTGCTGTCGTTGCTGCCGGTCTTGTCAAGAGCCATAGTCCAGTTCTCGCCATCGCCGGAAACTTCAAGCTTGTATCTGTAGATCGTAGGGGTGAATTCTCCTCTTCCGAACCATCTGCTTCCACGGTTGCCGCCACCGAACATCAGCCTGATTCCATCGATGGTGAAAAGTTCCACGACGTCGAAGCGGGTCGCAGGGGAGAGCTCGACGGTTATCGATGGCTCCTCGTCATCGACAGCAGGCATCCACCAGGTTCCGCTGTTATTGTCGACAGCATAGGTCGCATAGTGACCGTCCTGCTGTGAAGAGAACTTCGACAAAGCGTTCATTGCATTTATCTTGTTGATCGTTACAGGAAGGGAACCGCTGTCACCCTTGGTCGCATCTGCGGTTGCGCCCGGTGCCCACTGAGGAGTGTCAGTGACTTCGACAGAGAGAAGGCCGTCCTTGTCAACGATGACGCGGTCCATTCCGATGCGGCGGCCTCCTGGAGGATTTGAAAGTACGATGGTATAGAACTGCCATATTCCTCCGTCCGGACCCTTCAGCATGCTTCCGTGTGCGGTACCTGTAACAAGACCTTCAGTCTTGCGGAGAAGAGGGTTGTTCCCTGCATAGGTATAAGGACCGAGAGGGGATTTTGCTGTGTAATATCCTTCGGCATAAGTCTTCCACTGTGTTCCGGATGCCGAGTACTGGATGTAGTAGGTGCCATTGTGCTTGAAAACCCATGGACCTTCGATCCATGCCACGCCCTGATATTCATTCATTTCGCCATAGCGCTCCCATTCATGTTCAGCATTGAATCCGAAAAGGTGCTGTACAGGGCCGACGAAGCGGCTGAGGTCGTCAGGATCGAGTGCGCAGCCGTAGATGCCGCTGATACCTCTTCCTGGCCAGAAGAGATAAGGCTTGTTGTCGTCGTCGATGTAGATATGAGTGTCGAAGGCTCCGTTCCAGCCCTGCTCGATGCTTGGGGCATCCTTCCAGTCACTGTACAGTTCGTATGGTCCCAGAGGATCGTCGGCGACATATACAGGACTGTCGTTGCCGGTCATATAGAACCTGCCATTGTAATAAGCGACGTCCGGTGCGACCGGTATGCGTCCTTCTACATGCTGATGCTTCCAGTTCGTCATGTCTGTGGATACCCATGCTCCGCCACCTGTGCAGAACATGTAGTACTTGCCCTCGTGCTCGAAGACGGAAACATCTCCGGATGCGTTGCCTCCAGGTCCGATTTCCATAGGAAGAGGATTGCAGTAGCGGGATCCTGCGGCTTCAGGAATCAGTCTGACGCTCGTGTCAGGAGCTGAAGAAGTGCCGCAGGAGATGGCAGCGGCGGCGATGGCAACGGCTGAAAGATAGTGTATCAGTTTCATATCGTGTGGTTATTTGGTTCTGTTTCACTACAAAACTACTGATTATTCCTCTAAAGAGAAACATTGTAGAAAATAATATGTAACTTGTGCTGAAATGACTCGAAAGAGTGAGAAAGACACAAACTGATAATCATAACTTATGAAAAAGACCGGATTCATAGCGATGATAGGTGCCGCAGTTCTTGCACCGACCATCATCGCTGCTTCTTTCGCAATCGCGAAGGATGCGAAGGACGCTCTTCCAAGGCCTGAAGGACCTTGTGACATCTATGCAAAAGGTGGAGCTCCTTGCGCTGCTGCACACAGCTCGACCCGTGCTCTCTACGCTAGCTACGATGGTCCGCTTTACCAGGTAATGCGTGCCTCGGATGGCAAGACTCTTGACATCGGAGTCGTAAAGGCTACAGCAAACGATCCAGGTGGATATGCGGATGCGGCTGCACAGGATGAATTCTGTGCGAATACCACCTGCTGGGTTACCGTTCTCTATGACCAGTCTCCTAATGCCAACCATCTCCGCCAGGCTCCTCGCGGAGGTTTCAGCGGTCTTGCAATGGGTGGCTTCAACAACCTTCCTATCGCGGACATGGCTCCTGTGACCCTTGGCGGCCACAAGGTTTACGGTATCTTCATAACAGCCGGCATGGGTCTCCGCTGGAATGATGCCAAGGGAACCGCAGTTGACGACCAGGCTGAGGGTCAGTACTGGGTCATCAGCGGTCATCACTACAATACCGGATGCTGCTTTGACTATGGCAACGCCGAGACCGACAGCCGTGACGACGGTGACGGTACCATGGAGACAACCTATTTCGGAAATCAGCCATCATGGTACTATGGCTCGGGCCCTGGTCCATGGATCATGACCGATCAGGAGAACAACCTCGTTGGCTGCGTCAACCCGGATCCGAACGACAAGTACTGCGCAGATCTTCCAAGCATCAACTGGCGATTCGTGACAGCTACCGCTGACGGCGAGCCTCATCATTGGCGCAGCATGGGTGGCGATGCCCAGACTGGCGAACTCATCACCATGTATGATGGCCAGCGTATCCAGAACGACCGTAACAGCTACGATCCTATGCGCAAGCAGGGTGCTATCCTTCTTGGTAACGGTGGTGACAACTCCAACGGTTCATCAGGTACCTTCTACGAGGCGGCCATGACAGCTCCAAACACTTTCCCTAGTGTCGAGACCAACCAGGCAATCCAGGCAAACATCGTAGCTGCACGTTATGATGTTCAGCGTCTGGCAGTTTCAGCAGCTGACAAGATCTACGAGCCTGCAGGTGTCCAGACCTATGCTCCTGGAACAACAGCCAATTCTGCAGTGACCTTCGTGAACACCACGGGTGCAGCAATCAATGACCTCGTCATCTCGCTCGAGCTCCCACGCGGATGGAAGTCAAACGTGATGAACGCCGGAGAGTCAAGCAAGAAGGTCGGATATTCAGTTGCTCCTGGCCAGACTGTAGTTGTCAATTTCTCTGTTACCAGCGGTGACAAGGCATTCAACGGCGACATGATCGCTGTGGCTGCCTATACCGGTGCAGACGGCAAGGCTGCAAAGGACATCGCTGTCCAGAAGATCCGCAACGTGGCTCCTGTGAAGATCAACGAGTTCCGTGTTGCTGATGGCGATGGCAATGCTACCAACAACTTCATCGAGCTCTACAATGCAGGCGACAAGGCAGTGGATATCTCAGGATGGAAGCTTACCTCGCATGCAGTTCATGTTCCATTCTTCTCGGACATCGAGGTCCCTGCAGGTACCCAGATTGCCGGAAAGAGCTATTATGTTTTCGGTCTTTCAACTTCAGGTCTTGCGGTTGACGCAGCAAAGGGCGACAAGACCATCTATGTACGCAGCGTCAAGGGCATCAAGCCAGGAGACGAGATCGAGATCGGAACAGGCCGCAACATGGAGAAGCGCAAAGTTGCAAAGGTGAACGAGCCGGAGGCTCAGGCTGCTCCTACAGGTATGATGATGCGTGGAGCCATTGCTCCAGGTACTCCAACAACTGTATGGCAGCCACTTCCTGAGGGACCGGTTATCACTATCCCTGCGGGCTCGAAGAACATCCCTGTGACCAGCACCCAGCATTTCAAGGTAGGTGACAAGATGGCCATCGGCTATGGCGCTACCTATCCTGCAGTTTCCAACACAATGGAGAAGTACGAGGTCGTTACCGTGACCAAGGTCGGCAAGCCGGGAACCCAGGCATATCTCTCTATGGATGCAAAGAAGGGTGACAAGGTAATCTATGTATCTTCTACAGAGAACATCACAGCCGGCGACAAGATCCGTCTCGATATCGACAGCCAGGGACATGGTATCGAGTGGGTGACTGTCAAGAAGGTCGGAACCCCATCTGTACGCAACACCCTCAACGGGCCTCTCAAGCCGGAAGAGGACAAGGGAACCGGTCTTATCCTCACCAAGCCGCTCAAGTACAACCATGCTTCGAACATGCCGTACAGCGTCAACGGTACAGGTATTTCATTCGAGCCTGCAACCAAACATCCTCATTCTTCAAATGAGCCTGTTCTTGCTCTCGTCTATTCAATCGAGCTTGAAGATGCACTCGGCAATGCACACGGAATCGATGACGTCGTATATGATGCAAAGGCAGTTGGTGCCGGTTTCATCGCAGATGTTCCTGCCAACCAGTATTATGGCGGTCCTGTTCTTGACAACCATCAGGGCAACATCACCCTCCGTGACGCAAACGGCAACGTTGTAGATGTAGTCAACTATGGCGGTCTGGTAGATCCATGGCTCAGCGAGGGCTATCATGGCGGCGCAGGCGCAGGTGAGGATGGAAGCTATGCTCCAGCTCCTTCGGCTCGCGGTGCATTCGCATGGGGTTATGTCAACAACCCAGTCAATGCTACTCCTGAGATCAGTGTGGGCCGTATCATGGATGGTGTCGACACCGATGACAACAAGAAGGACTTCACAAATCAGATTTCCGTCAATATCTGTGCTCCTGCTCCGGCTGGATGTACAAACATCAAGGTTACATCGGTGCCAGACATCAAGAGAGGTCAGCGCATCGTCATCGGTGCCGGTTCTGCCCGTGAGGAGGCTATCGCTGCTACCATCGGTACAGCAGGCGCAACCACACTCGCAAAGGACGCTGCAGCAGGCAGCACCTCTATCGAGGTTGCATCATCAGCCGGCTTCGTGGCAGGCCAGGAGGCAAGCATCGGCGGTATCAGATGCATGGTTGAGGCTGTCAAGCCGGCTCCACGCCGCTGGGGTCCAGCAAATGCGGGTCCAAGACCAAACGATGTGATTGTCCTTTCTGCTCCTATCAAGAGCGCTGCAAAGGCTGGAACAGAGTTCTGTGGAACCGGTATCGGTCTTGCATACCCACTCAAGCACTCACATGCCAACGGAACAGCAGTGATCAATTACGCTGCCACTCCAGGTGCGCCTAACAGATACTAGCATTTCTGTCCGTAACAATGAAACGGGCTACAGATAAGACTTTCGCCTGGGCAATGACACTTCTCGGTGTCATTGCCTTGGCTTTATGTATATTCATGGCTGTGCATGCCATGAACGGCACTCATATGATAGGGTGTTCGGCCGGCTCTTCCTGCGATTCAGTGATGAACAGCAGATGGTCAAGCCTGTTCGGACTGATCCCTGTCAGTCTGCCGGCAGCAGGACTCTATCTGGCGTTCCTCTTGTGCTCAGTGGCAGGTGCTGTGTCTGATGATGAGGAACTGAGGATAATGGCGCGCAATTGCATGATTGCCATTGTCGGTGCGGTATTGGCCGCATCCATATGGTTTATCGCACTCCAGCTCTTTGCCGTTCACGATTTCTGCCGCTATTGCATGGCTACCCATACTGTCGGCATCATCATATCCATTGTTGTAATAATACGCTATTTTAATGATCGAAAGTCTCGTATGTGGCTTGCCGGAGGAGGGTTTGCCGGAGTGGTGTTCGCCGTTATACAGTTGCTGACGGCTCCTTCTTCAGTGTATGACGCCGGATCTGTCGAGGAACCGCTTCCGGCAGTCTCTGGCATGGATGAACCTTTGATAGGTAATCCTGATGCGGAACATGTAGTCGAGATTCTCTTCGATTATCAGTGCTCTCACTGCCGTACCATGCATCCTTGGCTTGAAGAAATAGCAGAAGATGGCAATGTAGCATTTGTACTTTGTCCGTCACCTCTGAGTCCTTCCTGCAATCCATACATCCCCAGAGATGTTGAGGACCGTTTTGTCGGTTCATGTGATCTGGCGCGCCTTGCGCTTGCCGTCTGGACCGTGGATCATGACAAGTTTTATGAATTTGATCACTGGCTGTTTGGCTATGGCTCTGATTCCTGGCTTCCAAGACCTGTGGATGAGGCTCGTGAAAAGGCTGCGTATCTGATAGGGGAGACCCGGTTGTCCGAGGCAATGACTGATCCATGGATTGATTCATACCTGTCTCTGGTCTTCGAACTGTTCGGCAGAACCACATCAGAGGGTCACAGCGGTATCCCAAGACTGATATCCGGTCAGAAATGGCTTGTCCCTGAAGCCGGTTCGGCGGAAGAACTCAGACAATTGCTTGAGCAGATATTATAAGAAATCCCGGGAAAACATCCCGGGATTTCTTTATTTCCAGATGATTGCAGCGTAGCCGCCGGCCTTTGACATCTTTATCGGCAGCTTCTTGTCTTTGCCGATGGTCACTCTGGTGAAACCATGTTCGCAAGTCGTCGGTGTCTTGCCTGATTTCTTGCCGTCCCTCCAGTATTCAAGCTTGTATGTGCCTGCAGGAAGGAATGAAAGATCGAGGGAAGCGTCTCTTTCCACGCTGTTGTTTATCGCTCCTATGAACCAGAAATCATAGTGCTGTTTTGCCACTGCAACGAATGTTTCCGGGGTTCCTCCGAGGAAATGAACGTCATCCCAGACACTGGGCACGACGCGTATGAAGTCCTCTCCGACCTTGCCGTACACATTGTCCGGATTGTCGCAGACTACAGTGAACGGGCTCTCGTATACCACGAATTTGGCGAGCTCCGCGGCGCGGGTGTTTGCGACCAGGGTAGGTGACTGTTGCTTGAAATTCTCAGCTGTAACGTTGAGGAATCCGCCAGGTGTGTAGTCCATCTGGCCTGCAAGCAATCTTGTGTACGCCAGGGTCACGTTGTGCTCAGGGGTCATCTTGTCCGAGAACTTGTAATACTCGGCACCCATGACTCCTTCGCGGGTCATCATGTTCGGATATGTACGTTCAATGCCGTCCGGCTTGTATGCTCCGTGGAAGTCTACCATCAGGCGGTTGTCTGCCGCTGCCTTGAGAATTCTTCTGTACCAGTTGACCATGTCCTGGTCGTCACGGTCCATGAAATCGATCTTGACGCCCTTGACGCCCCACTTATGGTACAGAGGAAAAGCCTCCTTGTACTGGTTGTTGTTGTTGGCATCCTCGCATCGCAGCCACAGCCAGATATCCACTCCATGAGTGTTTGCATATCTGATGATCGCCGGCATGTCGAGCTGGGGAGCCGGCTTGGTAATGTCTGCCTCGGGAGTATTGTATGGGCCATACCAGGTCCAGTCGATCAGCATGTACTGCCATCCTTCCCTGGACGCGAAGTCTATGTACTTCTTTATTTCGTTCTGGTCCATCTTGACCTCGCCGCTCCACCAATGGTCCCATGCACTCTTGCCTGGCTTGATCCATGACTGGTCTTCGATGACGCTGTCAGGGTTGAGGGAACGCAGAATCTCGCTTTCTATGAATTTTCCAGGGTTATGGCCGACCATTATCACGCGCCATGAAGAAGTGATCTCCTCGTCGAATCTGGCCTTGATCCCGTTTTCCTCATAGCCCCACATCGGTGTAAGCTTGGTGTCGAGCATCTGGTAGCCGTTGCTTGCATTCTTGCTTCTGCCAAGGTAGAATGCCGGATAGTTGTCAAGGTCAGCCTCCATGATCGCGAGCCAGTTGTTGCTGTCAATCTCGATCAGACCCGGAAGTCCGGCGTGGATTCTGTTCTCGATGCTCTTCACAGGTGTCTTCTCGAATACACCTTCCTGGGATGACTTGTAGCTCTTTCCACCTTTTTCATATGCGAAATCCGGAATCCAGAGATATGAATTCTCGGGGATCGAGAAACCGGTGAGCTCCCTTGTAATCTCGCGGCTTCCCATCAGGGATGATCCATACAGTCCATATCTGAAGGCTACACCGTCATTCATTACGCGGAAGGAGAGATCCATCTTGCGGTATCCGCCGCTTTTCTCCTGAAGTGCAAGGATCAGCTCGTTGTATGGGACTTCGCAGTGCTTATGCTTGCTCTTCACAACCGGAGTCCATTTCTCCACACCGCTTTTTACAGAAGCGTCATTCTTGACTGTGAAATTGCCGTTCATGTCCGCTTCGCCATTGAACTCGAAGCCCATAGGGGATTCTGCTACTACGGTCTTGCCGTCAAGCTGTACGGAGTAGGTGAGTGCATCGAGGTTCTTGAGAGTGACGGATATATGTCCGTCAGGGGATTTTATGGTGTATTCCTGTGCGTTGATGCTCAGGCTCGCAAATATTGCAGTGGCGAAAGCCAGTAAGATTCGTTTCATGATGCAAAGATACTCTTAAAAGTGATTTTTGAATTGGTCATAAACGAAAAAACCTCCGCATTTTGCGGAGGTTGAAGTGGTGCTGGGAAGAATCGAACTGCCGACACATGGATTTTCAGTCCATTGCTCTACCATCTGAGCTACAGCACCGTTGTTGTTCGGGATTGCAAAGATAGGTATTATTTTATTTCTTCCAAATTTATTTTGTTTATTTTTGTAAAAAACGCTGAAATAATGGCCGAGAAACGCTTTCTGCAAGTGATCCTGCCGCTCAGGTTGGACTGGGAACCGTGGTATTATACCATGGTCGGTTCGAATGATGCAGATATGATTCCTTGCCGCGATGTAGAGGTCGGAGACCGTATTTCAGTCCGTTTCGGTCCAAGGACTTATGTCGGGGTTGTCAGCAATGTCTGTGATGTCCCGGCTATCCCTGAAGCAAAGATACTTCCTGTCGCGCGTCTTGATACCGGACTTCCTCCTGTCAGCCTTTCCGAGATAAAGCTGTGGCGTTTCATGGCTGACTATTATATGTGTTCGATCGGGGAGGTCTATCACCAGGCGTATCCCGGCGGGCGTACCGACAAGGAAGAGGCCGGTGTAAGAAGCCGTCAGCGCCATGAGGAGGCAGTACGCAAGGCTGTCGAACGTCTTCAACAGCGTTTGGACAAACTGCAGGAAAGGCTCGCAAAGAAAGAAAAGGAGCTGCAGAAGCGTCACAATGAGAAGGTGACAGCCGAACTGAATGCCGCGTGGAAGAAGACCATGGACGAGATCCGCGTCCTGAACACAAGGATAGATTCATTGAAGAGGACGACTGACCCTCTTTGCGCTGAAGATGTCCGTCTGAATCTGCGCTGGGAGGATGGCACAAGTGCCCTCGTCGAGAAGATTGATACTGTATTCAGCTCCGGAAAGACTGTCCTCCTTGAAGCTCAGGAGCGTATGCGTCCGATGCTTTATATGGAACTGCTCCGGCGCGAGATCGATGAAGGCCGCCAGGCGATGGTCCTTGTCCCCGAGATAGCATTGTCCCAGAGACTGGAAGATGAACTCATGTCCGAGTTCAGAGACCGGATGATCGCGTTCAACTCTTCTAAATCTGAAACAGTCCGTCGGGATATGTCCGAGAGACTCCGTAAGGGCGATCCCATGGTCATTCTGGGGACCAGGTCCTCCATTTTCCTGCCATTCAGCAATCTTGGACTGATCATAGTCGATGACGAACATGATTCATCATACAAACAGGATTCGACACCGAGATATAACGCCCGGGATATGGCATCCATGCTTGCCGCCATTCATGGTTCACGTCTGCTGCTCGCTTCCTCATCTCCGTCTCTGGAATCTGTATTCAACTGCATGGGAGGCCGGTATGTGAGAATCAAGTCCGATATGGCTGACAGCCGTTGCATGCCTGAGGTCCAGCTGATCGATACCCGTGCTGAAGCGAAGAAGAATGGCATGGTGGGATGTCTCTCAAGGAAACTCATTGCAGAGATGTCCCGTACAATAGATATGGGCGGACGCGTGATGCTGCTCCGCGCATGGGGCAGGGTGGATTTCGTGGAGAACGATGTCAAACTTGTTTTTCCTGAAAACACGGTCGGAGGCCCCGACAGCGTCGATGCCGATATCACGGTAGGCACCATGGGCAGCGCAAGGCTGGCTGATTTCAGCCGTGTCGCACTGCTGTGCATAATGCAGCCGGACAAGATGGTTGCCAGACAGAATTTCAGGGCGGATGAATATGCACTCCAGACATTGGAACTGTTCCGTTCGCGTCTGGTGACTTCAGAAGAGTGGACTCCGGCGTTCATAATACAGAGCGTGCAGGCAGACCATCCTGTCTACCAGGCACTTCTCAATGGCGAAGACTTCTGTACGAAACTGCTGGATGAACGCAGGGAGTTCAGCTATCCTCCGTATTCAAGGCTCGTTGACATAATCTTTCGTGGACGCAATGCGGAGGCGTTGGAATCGCTGGGATATCAGCTGGGAGAACGTATTGCTTCGGCATTGCCTGGGCTGGATCTTGAAGGACCCATGCCCCCTGAATATGAGAAAGCCAACATGATCCAGGTACGCAGACTGCGCATCGTGCTGCCTAAGGACCGTGGGCTGGCGTCAAGGAAGAATAACCTGAGGAAACTCGCAATGGAGTTTGCCAAGGAACGCAACTGTGATATCCATCTTGACGTGGATCCGCTATAGATAATTGATAACCAATAAATAACATGATGAACAAATTGATTCTCAGCGTAGGCTTCGCTTGCCTCGCATTGGGTTCAGCAGCCCAGAATTACACCGTGCCGGTGACCAACATCAACCAGAACGGCTATCCTCACATCCTTCCGGACAACCGCGTGGAGTTCCAGCTCCGTGCTCCTGAGGCACAGCGTGTCCAGATCGACCTCTGTGGCAAGAAGTATGACCTTACCCGTGACGAAAACGGCATGTGGAAGGGTGTTTCCGATCCGCAGGTTCCAGGTTTCCACTATTATAGCCTCGTCGTTGACGGTGTAAGCACAGCCGACCCTGCAAGTGAGAGCTACTATGGCACCAGCCGTATGGCCAGCGCCATCGATATCCCTGAGAAGGGTTGCGACGATTTCGAGACTGCAGACGTTCCTCATGGCCAGGTCCGTGAGCTCCGTTATTTTTCAAAGGTCACAAACAGCTGGAGACCTATCTTCGTATATACTCCTGCAAGCTATGAGAAGGGCAAGAAGAAGTATCCTGTCGTTTACATCCACCACGGCGGCGGTGAAGATCATCGCGGCTGGGTAGAGCAGGGCCGTACTGCAAACATCATGGACAACCTTATTGCTGCCGGCAAGGCTACTGAGGCTATCGTTGTCAGCGTGAACAGCAACGTCCCAGGTGCCGGTGGCTATTCACAGCAGGGCATGTCGGCATATTCAAAGGAACTCATCGAGAATATCATTCCTTTCGTAGAGGGACAGTTCCGCGTAAAGCCAGGTGCTGCAAACCGTGCAATGTGCGGTCTCAGCATGGGTGGCGGCCAGACCTTCTACATCGGTCTTGTCCATCCAGAGCTCTTCCGCAACATCGGTATCTTCAGCTCAGGTATCTTCGGAGGTATCCAGGGCGCAAATCTTGACCTCGAGAAGGAAGTGCCTGGAATGCTCAGCGCTACTGACAAGTTCAACAAGGGTCTTGACGTATTCTACATCTCTTGTGGTGAGCAGGATCCCCGTATCTCTCACACAAAGAAATACACCGACAACATGAAGCAGGCCGGTGTGGACGTATACTTCAACTCATTCCCTGGAGACCATGAGTGGCAGGTATGGAGAAAGTCATTCCATGAGTTCGCACAGAAGATCTTCAAGTAGAATGATAATAGACATTATCCGCAGGGCCTCGATCATCGTGGCCCTGCCTCTTATGCTGGCGTCCTGCTCCTCTGACACTGATGCAGCGAAGCCTTTGAGCATAGAGGAACTGAATCTTATCAATGACGGAGAGGGTCAGATGCGAGTCACGACTATCGACAACCATGCAGATTCGCTGCTTCTCCGCTCAAAGAGTACTTATTTCGTTGATGATGACCTCAGGAGCGAGGCATATGCAACCCTGGCGGCGCGAATGGTCACGACTGTCACTGATCCGTCCCAGGATGGCGTAGGAATCGCCGGACCGCAGGTGGGAATACTTCGCCGTGTCGTTGCAGTGCAGCGTTTTGACAAGGAAGGGGAGCCTTTCGAGGTATACCCGAACGTCCATATTGAAGCGGTCGGCGACGAGATGGCTGTCGGATCGGAGGGCTGCCTTTCGGTTCCCGGCATGAGAGGTGATGTGGAAAGATACTCCAAGATTCGTCTGATGTATACCGATCCTGTGTCATTGATGCCTGTGGAAGAGATTGTTGAGGGTTTCACGGCTGTCATTTTCCAGCATGAATGCGACCATCTTGACGGAATTCTGTATATCGATAGGATTCTTGAATGAATTTTTCTAACTTTCGGGTCAAAATAACCAATTAACAATCATAACTTATGAGAAAACCATTTGTTCTTGCGGCTTTTTCTCTCGCCGCAATGGCTGCTGTTTCATGCGGCAACGGACCGGTGGCTCAGTGCCCGACTCCTCCAACTGAGGGTTATCCTGAGTTCCAGGTGCGTCTCAGCAATGATGATGGTCCTATTACATTCTGTAACCCTCTTGACCTTGTAGTTGACAATCAGACCGCAAGAAGAGGTGGTGAGCCAGTCGTGATCACTTTTGAGGACACTTATTATCTGTTCGTATCTCACGGCAAGGAGTACTGGTATTCAGACAACTTCCGTGACTGGACATATGTTTCAGCTCCTAACTATCCAGGTGGAGTCGTTTCAGTAGTTGAGATCGAGGGCAAGCTCTATGGCTGCTCCATGAACAACTACAATGTCTATACTACCGATGATCCTAAGAGCGGTGTGTGGTATCAGTGCGGTACCCTCGACAGCAACCGTTATGGTGACGCCAACATGTTCTATGATGACGGTCACCTCTACATGTTCTACGGCTGGTCACAGCTCATGTGCTTCAAGGTCGTTGAGCTCGATCCTAAGACCTTCAAGGAGATCGGCGAGCCTAACACCCTCTTCTTCAGCGATATCAACAACCATGGTTTCGAGACCCGCTGGGCTCATGACAACATCTACTCAATCTTCAACGGCTATCGTGACTACTTCCCTGAGGAGCTTCCTTGGATCGAGGGTCCATACGTCGTAAAGCACAATGGCAAGTACTATCTCCAGTATGCAGCCATCGGTCTCGAGTTCCTTTCATACTCACACGGCGTGTATGTTGCAGACCATCCGATGGGACCTTACACCTACTCTGAGAGCAACCCTCTCACCTTCAAGGTTACCGGTTACCAGGTCGGCGCAGGTCACGGCAGCACCTTCCATGACAAGAACGGCCAGCTCTGGACTATCTGTATGATTCCTAGCTCATACGGCCCAGGTCGCGGAAGCAGCGAGCTCGCAATCTATCCAACTGCAGTTGATGAGGACGGAATCATGCACTCTAACTATGAGCTTGGTGACTATCCACAGTACTACCCAGGCGTCAAGAAGGATGCAGTCTATAACAACTACACTGGCTGGGCTCTCCTCTCAAAGGGCAAGAACGTCATCGTTTCTTCACAGAAGGACCTCAATCACAGAGGTGCTCTCGGTGTTGACGAGAACTTCATGACCTGCTGGGCTGCAGCGACTGGCGATCCAGGTGAGTTCTATACCGTTGACCTCGGCCAGAACTGCACCGTGAACGCTATCCAGGTAAACATCGACAAGGTTGACCCTACTCCTGTTGCTATGCCTGCCGGCATGGGCGGCATGAGAAACATGGCTCCAGCTACCTATCCTGATCAGTATCAGTCATACATCATCGAGGTTTCACAGGACAACAAGACCTGGACCAAGATCGTTGACTTCAGCAAGAACGGCCAGGACTTCCGTCACAGATACTTCGAGCTCAAGGACGGTGTACAGGCTAGATACGTAAAGGTTACCAACTGCTTCACCCCTGACGGCAAGTTCGCTATCAAGGATCTCCGCATCTTCGGTAACCAGGACGTTGCAAAGTACACTAAGGTTACCGATCTCAAGGCTGTCCGCAACAAGGAGGACCGTCGTATCGCATCCCTCATCTGGGAGCCTGTAGAGGGCGCTGATGCATACATCATCCGTTACGGTATCGCTCCGGACAAGCTCTACAACAGCTACATCGTTTACGGCTACGAGACCCACTTCACCATGTACAGCCTCAATACCGCTCCTGAGTATTACTTCGAGGTAGAGGCAATCGACAATGGTACCGAGAGCCACAAGGAGAACTATGCTGCAACCATGGGCCGTGGTGCTGAAATCCAGCTCGCACGTGGTCGTGGCCGCGGAGGCTATTCAGCAGCTGACTGGAGACAGATGGTTGTCGAGGGCGTCAACGAGTACGTATTCGACAATATCGAGCCAGGTGACTACACCTTCAGCCATACCTATGGTCCTGTCCTCTGGGAGGGCACTCTTACCGAGAAGGAACTCATCGGCAATGGTGGTCCTACCGTTGAGGCATTCTGTACCGAGCTCGGTGTCGGCACCAAGGTTACCGGTCACATGGAGCTTAAGGTCGTTCCAGGTGAGAAGGCCGGCAAGATCGTCATCACAACTGTTTACGACAAGTAATCAGATAATTACAAGATATCATGAGAGAGCGTCTGTATGGACGCTCTCTTTTTTGTGGGCGGCATTTTGCAACCAGGTTGCAAACTATTGAGAGTACTTTTGTAATAAATCTGGTTTTGATTATGAGAAAAAGAATCATATCTGTACTGCTTATCGGCAGCACAATCTTCCTTATGGCTGGCTGTGGAGATCATGCCGGCCATAATCATGCCCACGAAGGTGAAGAAATCCATCACCATGACCATGACGACCATGACCACGAGGATCACGATCACGAAGAACATGAGGGACATCACCACGACCATGACGGACACGATCATGATGCTCACGAACATCACGGACACAGCCATGAGGGACATGACCATGACGGTCATGATCACGAACATGAAGGAGAAAGCCACGCTGCTGGAGAGATCGTTCTCGAGCCGGAAAGGGCTGAGGCTGCAGGAGTGAAGGTCGAGGCCGTTCATCCTGGACCGTTCCATGCCACTATACATACTTCCGGACTGATTCTCCCTGCAAGCGGCAGTGAGGCGTATCTTACTGCCCGTACGTCGGGTATCATCAGTTTTGGTGGCCGGACTCCGGCCCCTGGCCAGCAGGTAAGCAAAGGCCAAAGCATTGCCCGCGTATCAGGAGGCAGCATGGCTGAGGGAGACCTCGTTACCCGTGCCCGTATCGAGTACCAGGCGGCGCTCAAGGAATATGAGCGTGCAAAGAACCTTGTTGAAGAGAAGCTTATATCTGAACGTGATTTCAATGCCATTGAAGCAGCTTATCTGACGGCTAAGAATTCATATGAAGGTGTATCTGCCGGAAGCGGAACCAGCGGCGTAAGCGTCACTGCTCCGATAGCCGGATACATCAAGGAGATGCTCAAGAGCGAAGGAGAGTACGTTTCGGCAGGAGAACCGGTAGGAGTCGTTACCCAGGACCGCAAACTGCGTCTTCAGGCAGATCTTCCCGAGAAATACATGGGTCTCCGTTCATCGATCAGCAGCGCGAATTTCCGTATGGCTGACGGTGATCATTCCCATACTCTCGATGAGCTTGACGGAAAGCTGATTTCAGTCGCTCATGCACTTGAATCGGATTCACCATATCTGCATATCACCTTCGAGTTCAATAACTGTGGTGACATCGTTCCTGGCGCATATGCCGAGGTATGGCTCATCACAGGCTGGAAGGAGAATGTCATATCGGTTCCGGAGACTGCTCTTACCGAGGAACAGGGCGAATTCTTCGTTTATGTAAGACTTGATGAGGACTGTTACAAGAAGGTCCCTGTCAAGGTCGGAGAAAGAAACGGCGAGAACGTCGAGATCCTTTCCGGCCTTCATGAAGGAGATGATCTCGTGGTAGCAGGCGCATACCAGGTAAAGCTTGCCTCCGCTTCTATCGTTCCTCACGCACACAACCATAGCCATTGATGCCATGCTGGACAGTATAATCGGATTCTCGCTGCGCAACAGGCTTGCGGTGCTTCTTGCTGCCGTACTGCTTGTCATCGGTGGCCTTTACGTCAGCACCAACATGGAGGTTGACGTTTTCCCGGATCTCAATGCCCCGACCGTGGTCATCATGACCGAGGCAAACGGTATGGCTCCGGAAGAAGTTGAAAAGATAGTCACATTCCCAATCGAGACAGCTGTCAACGGTGCGACAGACGTGCGTCGTGTCCGTTCATCGTCGACCACCGGATTCTCGGTGGTATGGGTTGAGTTTGACTGGGGTACAGACATCTACCGTGCCCGCCAGATCGTTTCGGAGAAGCTTGCCGCCGTCAGCGAGCAGCTTCCATCAAACGTGGGCAATCCTACTCTCGGCCCACAGTCGTCCATACTTGGAGAAGTACTGATCATCGGCCTCACCGCCAACGGAGAGACTGATATGGAACAGCTCAGGACCCTTGCAGACTGGACTATACGTCCACAGCTGCTGGCGACGGGCGGTGTCGCCCAGGTCGCAGTCCTTGGCGGTGACATCAAGGAATACCAGATACTGCTCGACCTCGAGAAAATGCGCCGTTTCGGCATCAGTGTAGATGATGTCCTCAGGGCGACTGATGATATGAACCGCAATGCGGCAGGAGGAGTCCTTTATGAGTATTCCAACGAGTATATCATCCGTGGCATGACTTCAACAACAAACATCGAGGACATCGAGCGTACTGTTGTCAGCCGTGTTTCAAAGCATCCCGTCACATTGCGTGATATTGCAGAGGTGAAGATCGGTCCAAAGGAGCCAAGAATGGGAGCAGCTTCGGTTGAAGGCAAGCCGGCAGTCATACTGACAGTGACGAAGCAGCCTAATGTGTCGACCAAGGAGCTTACCGCAAACCTTGATTCCCAGCTTGCCGGCATGGCCAAGACACTCCCGGCAGATATCGACATCAAGACTGACATTTTCCGTCAGAGCAGCTTCATCGATGCCAGCATAGGCAATATCAAGAAGGCGCTTCTGGAAGGTGCATTCTTCGTAGTACTTGTACTTTTCCTGTTCCTCCTGAACATCCGTACAACTGTCATTTCGCTCGTGACCATTCCGCTGGCCATGCTTATAACCATCATCGTACTGCGCCTGACAGGAATGAGCATAAACACAATGAGCATCGGTGGTATGGCAATCGCGATAGGATCTCTGGTGGATGATGCTATTGTGGATGTGGAGAATGTGTACAAGAGACTCAGGGAGAACCATGCACTGCCGGTTGACAGGCGCCGGAAGGTTCTGGATGTAGTATTTGATGCTTCTCGAGAGGTCCGCATGCCTATCCTCAATTCGACTTTCATCATTGTAGCCAGCTTCGTTCCGCTTTTCTTCCTTTCCGGAATCGAAGGAAGAATGCTGATCCCACTTGGAATCGCATTCATCGTGTCGCTCTTCGCGTCAACATTCGTTGCCCTTACGCTTACTCCTGTGCTTTGCAGCTTCCTGCTCAAAAACACGGGATCGACCGAGCGCAGTTCACGTGAACCTGCATTCACACGCTGGCTCAAGGGTATCTACGGACGTGGTCTGAACTGGGCTCTCAACCATGGCAGGACCGTGATCGGAGTGTCTGCAGCCTTCCTCGTGCTTGCTGTCGTGATGATGGCCGGATTCGGACGAAGCTTCCTTCCTGCGTTCAACGAAGGTTCCTTCACCATCAACGTCGGCACACTTCCGGGAGTATCGCTGGAAGAAAGCGACAATATCGGCCGCCGTACGGAAGAACTGATTCTCAGTGTTCCTGAGATCCAGACCGTAGCCCGCAAGACTGGCCGCGCTGAACTTGACGAGCACGCACTTGGTGTCAATGCATCAGAGCTCGAGGCTCCATTCAAGCTTGACAAGCGTTCAAAGGATGAGGTCATTGCTGAGCTTCGCGAAAAGCTTGGCTCTCTGCCAGGTGTCAATGTAGAGATCGGCCAGCCTATTTCTCATCGAATCGATGCGATGCTTTCCGGAACCCAGTCAGCCATTGCGATCAAGATATTCGGAACAGACCTGAACCGTATGTTCACTCTTGGAAACGAGATCAAGGCAGCTGTAGCTGATATCCCAGGCGTCGAGGACCTTAACGTCGAACAGCAGATCGAGCGACCTGAACTGCTCATCACTCCTAGACGTGAGATGCTTGCACGCTATGGCATTTCTCCGGCTGAACTTGCCGAATTCGTCGAGGTCTGCCTCGGTGGACGTGCGATCAGCCAGGTTTATGAGGATGGAAAGGTGTTCGACCTGACAGTTAAGGCTTCCGGTACATACCGCGACCGGATCGAGACCATCAAGGACATGACCATCGATACTCCCGACGGCAAGGTGCCTCTCAGCTGGGTCGCTGACATACGCTCGGCAGCCGGTCCTAATACTATCAACCGTGAAAACGCCCAGCGCAAGATTGTCGTTTCTGCCAATGTCAGCGGGGGAGACCTTCAGGGTACCGTCGATGCCATGCAGGACAGAATAGCCGAGAGAGTCGAACTTCCTGAAGGATATCGCATCGAGTTCGGCGGTCAGTTCGAAAGTGCCCAGAGCGCAACCCGCACACTTGCCATCACTACCTTGTTCGCTCTTATTGTAATATTCCTGCTGCTCTATGGGCAGTTCAAGAGTTTCAGCCAGAGCGCTATCGTTCTCATCGATCTTCCTCTTGCACTCATCGGTGGCGTGCTGACCATCTTCTTCAGCGACGGCATCCTGAGCATACCGGCCATCATCGGATTCATCTCACTGTTCGGTATCGCGACCCGCAACGGAATGCTCCTGATTGACAGGTACAACGATCTCCGTGCGGGCGGCATGTCCCTTCGCGACGCTGTAAGCACCGGTTCGCTGGACCGTCTGAATCCTATCATCATGACCGCACTTACCTCTGCTCTTGCTCTTGTTCCGCTGGTCATCGGCTCAGATCTTCCAGGCAATGAGATCCAGAGTCCAATGGCGAAGGTTCTTCTGGGTGGTCTTATAAGCTCTACCTTGCTGAACGGCTTTGTCATCCCTGTCGTTTATTCACTTGTCTCATCAAAAACGGAGAAGAAAGATGAAACTGAATAGGTTATCATTGTCTGTGATCAGTGCATTGCTTTTGGCAAACAGCATCCAGGCGCAGTCAACTAACGAACTTCTGGACCGTATCGCATCGAACAACCTTACACTCCAGGCTCTTGAACACCAGGTCACAGCCCGTGGTTATGAGAGTATGGCGGCAATCTCGCTGCCTGATCCGGAGGTTGAATTCGCGCTTCTTGCAGGCAGCCCTTCCGAGATCGGTGTACGAAAGGATATTTCGATAAGTCAGGGCTTTGATGTCGCTACTCTGTCAGGGGCGCGCAAGGCAGTCGCTCTTGGAGAGAATGAACTTCTCAAACTGCAGTGGAAGGCCACCAGAAGGGACATCCTGTCAGAGGCGAGGAATCTTATCGCCGAGACGGTCTGTCGAAATGCACTCATCGCCGAATACTCCAGAAGAGCGACTCTTGCCGAAAGCATGGCAGAGGCTCTCAAGGCTTCACTTGACAAGGGAGCTGCAACGGTAATTGACTATAACAAGGCAGTGCTGAGCCTTTCTGAGGCACGTGCGGCTCTCAATACAGTGGTAATCGAGCGAGAGTCGTTCATCCGTCGTCTTGCCGCACTGAATGGAGGAGAGAGCATCGAAGTGTGTGCATTGTCAATGGATCCCGAGATGATTCCGGAAGACTTCGAGTCATGGTTTGACGAGGCTTCGCAGACAAGCAGCATGCTGGCATATGTCCGTCAGGCAACTGAATTATCCAAGGATAAGCTTTCGCTTGCACGCAGCGAGTCTATGCCATCCATGTCTCTTGGATATATGGCAGAGCTTGTTCCCGGCAGCAATTTCCGAGGTGTCAAGATGGGCGTGTCAGTCCCTCTCTGGTCATCTTCACGTCGTGTCCGCAGCGCGAAATACGAGATCCAGGCAGCAGAATCCGAGGCTGCAGATGCCGCTGCCAGCTATCGTATGGAAGCAGAGTCGGCATATGCAACCGCTATGGGCTTGAAGAAGATTTCAGATGACTACGCACAGATCCTCTCTCATTGCGATAACAGCGTGTATGTCCAGAAAGCCTACGAACTCGGTCAGATATCCTTGCTTGAATATCTTGTGGAGCTGGATATGTATTACGATGCCGTGACACGTTCCATCGAAGCCGACAGGGATTACCAATTGGCCCTCACGAATCTACGTCAGATTGAAATGTAAAAAAACGGTCCTCCGAGATGCTCAGGGGACCGTTTTCTTATTGATGTCTGTTTCTAGTTCTTTCTGTCGTCGTACTGGATTCTTGTACCAAGAACGTTGAGAACCTTTACATTTCTCTGCTGCTCGCCTTCGAGCGCGCCGGTAAGGATGCCTTCGCACATGAAGAGCTCCTTGCGGAGCACCTCGGCAGTTTCAGGATTGTCACCGTGGTAATGTCCAGGATAGAGCTTCGCGATGTTGTGGATCTCCATAAGCTTGAGCATCTTGGTACAGATTCCCATAAGCCCCTCTACACTGCTGTTGAGAAGAAGATTGGTAGAACCGAATGAATCGCCGCTGAATCCGTAGCCGGCTTCATAGTCAAGGAAGGTACAGCTGCCGTAGGTATGTCCAGGGGTATGGAAAACATGGATCTGACGTCCGCCGAGGTCGATGGTCATGCCGTCGGTCATGTTGACTGTCTTGCCCTTGTAATCCTTGAGGTATCTGTCCTCTGTATCCTTTGTGTCAGGGAAAAACCACAGCTCATCGAACTCATGGATTGCAGATCCGGAGTGGTCAGGATGGAAATGGGTAAGTGCGAGGATCACAGGCTTTGAAGTTATGCCCTCGATGATCTTGCGGAGACCAGGGATGTTTGTTCCTGCGTCGATCACAAGAGCCTTGTCATTGCCTTCGATCACGTAGATGGCCTCGTTGTAGACCATGTTTCCGTGGCCGTGCCATGTATGCTCGTCAATCTGACGGAACTCGACGTCCTTGCCCTGGTAGACGAGTTTCTCGGTATAGCTGGTAGGACTTGTCTGCTGTGCGAGAGCGCACGATGCAAACGTGATGACGCATGCGATGGTTGTGAAGATCTTTTTCATATCCGAAATGTTTTTATGACCGCAAATTAGTAAATATCCTCGTCTTAACCGCGATTAATTGCTAGATTTGCACTATTCTGAAACAATAACCATCATTATGAATATAGCATCAATCTTAGCAACCGGTATATTTGCGGCTGGCTTCACACTCAGCGCGCAGAATACCAAGGCTCCAAGCTTCAACGAATGGCTGAACCCTACCGTCAATGAAGTAAACCGTGCACCTATGCATACCGACTATGAGGTTGGTCCGCAGGTATCCCTTCACGGAATGTGGAAATTCAACTGGGTCGAGGACGCTGATCTGCGTCCGACGGACTTCTGGGGTGTTGACTTCAACGACAAGGACTGGGACGACATGCCTGTTCCAGGAATCTGGGAGCTCCACGGTTATGGAGATCCACAGTATGTCAACGTCGCTTATCCTTGGGACAATCAGTTCAAGACAAATCCGCCATTTGTACCTGTCAAGAACAATCATGTCGGCACCTATCGCCGCGAGATCGAGGTTCCGGTCGACTGGAATGGCAAGGACGTGTTCGCGCATTTCGGTTCAGTCACATCGAACATCTATCTCTGGGTCAACGGCAAGTACGTAGGATACAGCGAGGACAGCAAGCTCGCAGCCGAGTTCGACCTTACCAAGTTCATCAAGCCTGGTGCTAAGAACACCTTCGCATTCCAGGTGTTCCGCTGGTGCGATGGCTCATATCTCGAGGACCAGGACTTCTGGCGCTTCAGCGGTGTGGCCCGCGACAGCTATCTATATGCCCGCGAAAAGAACCGCATCGAGGATATCCGCATCCAGCCTGATCTGGATGAAAACTACAAGAACGGAACCCTGGCTATCAAGACAAGCGTCAAGGGCAGCGGCAAGATTACATTCCGTCTCAAGGACGCAGCAGGCAAGGAAGTGGCTTCTGCTGTGGCTGATGCCAAGACAAAATACACTGTCAATTCAAGCCTTTCACTTGAGGAGCCGAAGCTCTGGTCGGCTGAGACTCCGTATCTGTACACCCTCGAGGCTGAGTTCAACGGCGAGACCATCCGTCAGAATGTAGGTTTCCGCAAGGTGGAGATAAAGAACGCCCAGCTTCTCGTTAATGGCCAGCCTGTCCTTATCAAGGGCGCTGACCGTCATGAACTTGATCCAGATGGCGGTTACGTCATCAGCCATGAGCGTATGGAACAGGATATCAAGATCATGAAGCAGTTCAACCTCAATGCTGTCCGTACATGCCACTATCCTGATGACCCTTACTGGTATGAACTCTGCGACAGATATGGTATCTACATGGTCGCCGAGGCTAACGTAGAGTCTCATGGAATGGGCTACGGCGAGGCAACTCTCGCGAAGAATCCACAGTACATGCTTGCTCATCTGCAGCGCAACCAGCGCAATGTCCAGGCATATTTCAATCATCCTGCCGTCATCATCTGGTCTCTTGGAAACGAGGCTGGCGACGGTCTGAACTTCGAGAACGCATACGACTGGATAAGGTCGGAGGATTCTATGCGTCCTATTCAGTATGAGCAGGCAATCCGTACCGACCACAGCGACATCTTCTGTCCTATGTACATGGATTACCGTGGCATGGAAAGATATGCAAACGATGCATCGTTGACAAAACCTCTTATCCAGTGCGAGTATGCCCATGCGATGGGTAACTCCGAGGGTGGCTTCAAGGAGTACTGGGACCTCTACCGCAAGTATCCTAAGCTCCAGGGAGGATTCATCTGGGACTTCGTCGATCAGTCTATCCGCTGGAAGAACAAGGACGGTGTAGAGATCTATGCATACGGTGGCGACTTCAATCCATATGATGCAAACGACAATAACTTCTGCGACAACGGTCTCATCTCTCCTGACCGTGTCCCTAATCCGCACATGTATGAGGTCGGCCGCATCTACCAGAGCATCTGGGCTGACGCATCGGCAATTGACAGCAATGTGCTTTCTGTCTATAACGAGAACTTCTTCCGCGATCTTTCTGCCTACCGCATGAAGTGGGAACTTCTCCTGGATGGCCGCAAGGTCCGTACCGGTGTCGTTGAGGATCTCGATGTCGCTCCTCAGCAGACCGCAAAGGTTCCTGTGAAGATTGGCGATCACAGCGCCAAGGGTGAGTGGCTGCTCAATGTCAGCTTCGAACTCAAGGAGAGCGAAGGCCTTCTTGCTGCAGGCCATGTTGCAGCTTCGCAGCAGTTTGCTCTTACAGACTGGTCAGCACCTGTTGTCGAAGAGTCCGGCTCGGCTTCGCTTGACGACACAGACCGCCGCTACGTACGTGTAAGCGCCAACGGAGTCGCTCTCGACATCAACCGCCGCAACGGCTATATCGTAAGATACACTGTTGATGGCAAGGAAATGCTCGAAGAGGGCAGTGCAATTGCTCCTAATTTCTGGCGTGCTCCTACCGACAATGATTACGGTGCAGGTCTCCAGAGACGCTATGCTGTATGGAAGAACCCTTCAATCGTGCTCAAGTCGCTTGACGCATCAGAGGTGGACGGAAAGGTCCTTGTAAAGTGCGAGTACGATATGCCTGAACTGGCAGCGCTGACTCTTGAGTACACCATCGCCGGCGACGGCTCAGTCACCATCAGCGAAAGCATGAAGGCAGATCCTGACAAGAAGGTTTCGGATATGTTCCGTTTCGGTATGAGGATGATCATGCCAGAGGGCTTCGAGCGTGTCATCTATTATGGCCGTGGACCTGGCGAGAACTATATCGACCGCAAGGAGGCTTCGGATCTCGGTATCTGGTCGCAGAGCGTTGATGCTCAGTTCTATCCATATATCCGTCCGCAGGAGAATGGTACCAAGACTGACATCCGCTGGTGGAGAGTGCTTGACAATGCTGGTGACGGCGTCATGCTGACCTCAGTGGAGCCATTCTCGGCATCTGCTCTTCATTACAGCATGGAGAGCCTTGACGAGGGCCCTCAGAAGCATAACATGCATTCACCGGAGGTGGCGAAGGTGCCTCAGACCCATGTGCTCTTCGACAAGGTTCAGTATGGTCTTGGCTGCGTCAACAGCTGGGGTGCAATTCCTATGGAAGAGTATCGTATCAACTACGCTGACCGCAGCTTCACCTGCACAATCAGCCCTGTCCGCAATTACATCGATTACTAGTCTTGTCATTGCATAAATGACGGGCGTGCCTGAACAGGTGCGCCCGTTTTTTTTATTCCTGCATTGCAGCTATCTTTTCCCTGACCTCATCTGCAAGCCATTTCGGCGAAAGGACCTTCGTTGACGGAGCCATGTTGACCAGCTCTGTGATGAAGTCCCTGGTAGGTCGTATAGTGTATCCGAATATCGAGTAGCCATCTCCTGTTTCCAGCTCTTCCTGGGAATGATGGAGGGGGAGTGACCGTGTGTATGAGACTGATACGCCTTCGATCCTTAACAGAACCTTCTCCAGCTTGACCTCAGGCATGACGAAGACTCCGAAGTAGTCATTGAAGTACTCCTTTGCGTCGAATCCTTCCTTCATCTTGAATGTATCTCCGGTGGTGGAGCATTGCACAATCCTGTCCAGCGAATAAGTCCTCATATAGTCGCCGTCATCGTGGCGACCGACAAGGTACCATCTCTGCCTGAACAGTTTGACGCAGTATGGCTCTATGATGGACTTCTTTCCTTCTGTATCGGTATATTTCTTATAGGTTATTTCCAGTTTCCGGCTGTCTCTTATTGCGCCGACTATGGTCGAGAGCCAGTTCAGGCCGGATGGAATGTCCTCGAGAAGGATGCGGTCCCTCAGTCCCTGCGACTCGGTCAGCATGTTTGACACCTCCATGGAACTCAGCAGCCAGTTCCTTAGGCTGCCGGTTTCGATGTCCTCTTCATTCTCGATGTAGTACTTGAAGCCTATGTGCCTGTTGCACTTGATGCTTATGCCGAACAGCTCCTCGACAGCATCCTTGTGGGCGTGGAAGGTCCTCAGTGCAAGATCTGAATGGTCATCATTCCAGAATGAAGACTTCCATCTCCTTGCGATTTCCTCGAAAGTGATAGGTCCGCAGGAATGGATCAGGTTTGCCAGCCATACGTATCTGTTGAACAGATTGCTTGTTGTGGTCTTTGAAGAGGTCGCCATGTGGTCTATTTTTTTACAAATTTAGTTATTTCTTCGAGATTGTGCCGTTGTTCGGCATAATGTAATGCTTTATTTGCAGATACATCCGGAGACCTTGATCATGGTCATCAGGAAAGAACAACTCATAGCAAGCAAGTTTATGGAAAAGATCACATTACAACTCGAGGCTGAGCTCAATATGCTCAGAGAGCAGGCTTACAGTGCCCGAAAATCCGCCACAGACTGGGCAGGTGACGTCAAGACTATGCTTTTCTTCCAGGGCAAGGAGAAGGCTTATGCCGACATGATCTCCCGCATGGAATCCCTTCTGTCATCTTTGAGGGTTTCAGCGTAAATAAAGATGGAAATCAGCAGTGGTAATAAAGAAGAACGGGCTCCCAGATGTCTGGAAGCCCGTTCTCTTGTATTTGACAGTATTATTTTGCCATGTTGTAGATAGCGATGATGTCAGCCTTCTTGAGCACCTTGAGCGCACCAAGGGTATGGGTGTCGCCGTGTGATGCGATGTCTGCCATCTTCTCGATCTCGGCGTCGCTGACTTCCTTGCCAAGCAGGTCATGGATGTTGGTAGGCATTCCGATTGACTCGAAATAGCGCTCCATTGCCTGGATACCAGCCTCGGCAGCCTCCAGGTCAGTCATTCCTGTAATGTCAATGCCCATTACATTCTTTGCGAAACGTGCAAAGCGTGGCATGTTCTCCTCACGGGCATAGCGAGCCCAGCTTCCCCATACGGCAGCAAGACCGGCACCGTGGCTGATGTCGAACATACCTGAAAGCTCATGCTCGATATGATGGGTTGCCCAGTCACCGATGGTACCGCAGCCGGTAAGGTCATTATGGGCAAGGCTGCCCGCCCACATGATGTTTGCACGTGCCTCATAGTTCTCAGGCTCCTTAAGTGCCTTGGTTCCTTCGGTCATACAGGTACGGATGAGACCTTCTGCGAGGGCGTCTGTGATCTCCATGTCATCCTCCTTGCTGAAGTAGCGCTCCATGGTATGCATCATCATGTCAGTCACACCGCAGGCGGTCTGCCATGCAGGAAGGGTGAATGTACGGGTAGGATCCATGATGGCAAACTTGCAGCGGCAGAGGTTGCTGCTGAAGCCGATCTTGATGTCGCCGTTGTCATTGGTGATCACGCTGGAGTCACTCATCTCGCTACCCGCAGCAGGGATGGTAAGAATGGTTCCGATAGGAAGGCATGACTGTGGCTCATACTTGCGGGTATAGACATCCCATACATCGCCGTCGTAACCGACGCCATAGCCGATGGCCTTGCTGGAATCAATTACACTGCCGCCACCGATCGCAAGGATGAAATCGACACCCTCCTTGCGGCAAAGCTCGATACCCTCGTGAACCAGGCTCAGGCGTGGGTTTGGAACTACTCCACCGAGTTTTACGTAAGCGATGCCTGCTCCGCTGAGCATATCCTCAACCTTCTGGAGAAGACCAGACTTGATTGCACTCTTGCCGCCATAGTGAACAAGCACCTTGGTTCCGCCATATTTATTGATGAGACATGGAAGATTGTCTTCCGCACCACGACCGAACACGACCTGTGTCGGAGCGTAATAGTTGAAATTTACCATTTGAGATTCTATTTATTATGCTTGGTAAATATACGACTAATCATCCATACTTGAGATATGGGCTATCCTATTCATTTGATATCAATGGAAAAATTAGTCCCGAAAGACGAAGATTATTTCAGAGGATTGTTCTTTCCGACCATCTTGCTGAGGCTGACAACGATCATTTCGGCATCGGATGGAGATCCGTATTCTGGATGGGACTTTTCAATAGAAACGAAATCCCTTGCGATATTCATTTCTTCATCGTTGAGGCCTTCGCTGTAATGGTACACGATTACTGAAGCAAGCATAACACTGTACATCCACGAACCGATATATGAGAAAGACTTTGGATGGGCAATCTGGAATGCGAGTTTGTCATAGTTCAGCCCGGCGAGTTTCGCAATCTCTTCGACTGAGAACAATCCTTCATCTACCGCCGTCATCAAGACCATTTCCAGCCAGCTCACGAACATTTTGGAGTCCTGTTTCAGATAATCCTTGCATTCAAGAACAGGAGTATAGGAACCATAGTCTTTTTTCAATGCAATCTCCTCGTAGATCTTCATTATTTCAAGCGGACCGGAAGGGCGGGTCGCAAGAGTCTGAAAAAGCTTGCTGTCATCCAGCGTCTTGAAAAAACCACTGAGTGGGCAGTTGAAAGCGAAGTAATTGGCGTTGTAAGGGAACAGAAATGCTGAAATCGCCAGATTGCGGGTAGACATTTTTTTCAGCACACTCTCGGAAGGAGTACATAGTGCAATGAGCCCTGCATAGCCGTCTGCTTCAGATTTATGGTCTTCCCAGTTCTGATACGAAAACCCTTTTCCGGTCAGCCTGCTTTCATCGATATCCTTGATTTTCCATACACCGGATCCATCCTTCCATATGTCGGACTGAAGGGATTTGGTGTATGCGGTCAGGATAGGAGTACCATGATATCCGTCACGGTCCCATTCTATATTGGACGGTTCCTCGTAGGGATCGTCCGTATTGAGAATTGTATCATTGCAGGCCGACAGTGTTGCCATGCCAAACATTACGGCAGCCAGGTAGAACAGCTTTTTCATAACAATCCGATTTATACAAAGATAATACTTTCTATGATGATGTTCCTGAAAATTGAAATCACTGCGTGGATTTGTTTCAGAACTGCATTCTGATTCCCACTGGAGTTGAAAGCATCAGAGGATGGGCGGAATAATAGGTATCGAAGGCCGGGCCTCCGGTGATGTTATACCTGAGCCCAAACTCCATATAAGCATTGATATGGCTTGTCAGCCCATACTGAATTCCGGCTGAAGTATTGATAGCCCCCATGACTGATCCTCTGATCCTTATATGATCTGCACTGGCAACGCTTTGACTGCCATAGACAGGGATGTCCAGTTCTCCACCCAGTGAAAGGTACAATGACAGGCTGTTGAGTGTTATTGCCGTGTATTTCAGACCAACAGGAACTCCTATGTAATATAACTTTTGCTTCCTGTTGCCAAGATATCCCAGATTCTTGTTCTCAAAATCAGATCTCAGATATGTCAGGCCAAGTCCACTTTCAAGAGCCAATCTTTCAGTAAGAGGCTTCTCGGCTGAAAGCTGGAGCACCAGCGGCTTGAAATGGTGCTGTATTTCTTCCAGCTCTGTATTGTTGCCCAGATTGTTGTTCAATATATCCAGGATTGACTGTGCCTCATGCTTGTTGAAAAAGTGTGTGTTGTTGAGTATATAATTGGAGTAGTCATTCCAATTGTGGAACTTCATATTGCTGAGCAGTCCATTACCTGAATAATCGCCCAGGCTGATGGTGTTCGCCAGGGTGACTGAAGATAATCCTGTCATTCCGGAAAGCCCCATAAAAGCAGTCCACCCATTTGCCAGAGTCATTCTGGCCGGGTCGTTGTCATCCTGTGCGTATGATGCCCTGCCAGATGGTCTTGATATTGCACCGCGGTCAATTCTGCTTGCCTTTGTTGTCGATGCGACCGCAGGACTGATTGCTGCTGACAGTTCCAGGCGTGGCAACAGTACACAACCAGGCACAGCGATACTGTCTTTTATTAGTTTCTCATTCTTTGCAAGTGATGGTTTCTTCGCTGGAGTCAATCCCGAACTGCCTGTCTCATCTTCCTGAACAGCGAATGTCTCGTTCGAGTCATCCGGCATGTTCCGTGTCACTTCCTCTGCAACTTGTGCGACTGTGGATTCATCGGTTCTGTCCCCGATATTTCTAAGGATAAAGATTGAAACAGGCAGGAAAAGTGCCAAAGTCATGAGGAGATACTTCCTGACTTTCTGGACCAGAATCTTTTTTGCCCGCGATAGATCAGATGAAGATGAATGAGCGGCAATGCCGAGAAGATCACCGATCTCCTGGTGTGACATACCGTTCAGTACGGAAAGACGGAACACTTCGCCATATTTCTCCGGAAGAGAATCGATCATTGACATCAGCTCGTCCAGCGGAATGAGCGGAAGCACTGAATCAGAATCATCCTCGTCGATAATCTCATGCTTCTCGGAAATGCCGGTTGAGGGGTGCCGCTTTTGATTATCAAGGTATTTAAGAGAAAGATTTCTGACGATACCTTTCATCCACGGAAGAAGCTTGTCCTCTGACCTGAGATTGTCCAGATTCGTGAAGATCAGTATCCAGGAATCGTGTACTATGTCTTCTGCTGCATCCTTGTCATGGACGTAGTGCATAGCCACAGCCATCAGTGCACGGCCATTCTCCTTGTAAAGTTCTTCAAGATCTGTTCTCAAACCAGGTTTATCTTTTTACGCTGATAAATAAGTGCGAAAAAACAGTGAAAGACTGCGTCGGCAAGATACATAAAAACTGCAAATGAAAATCTTTCGAAAAAAAATTTATGGCCACGCAGTATTTCGCATTGATCCGGTACTATTGATTGAAATTCATTTTTTTAGTTATCTTTACTGACATGAAAAGGATTCTTGCTCAAATCGTATTATTGTCTGTCGCATTGCTTACCGTTTCATGCGGCAAGGACTACATTTCACCGGATGAACTCTTCAAGAATGAAGCAAAGATTGCGAAGACAAAGATCTCCGTAAAGAGCGAGGATGGAGGAGTTGTCAAGGAAACGGTTCCTTTCAATAGAGTGACAGTCTACAAGACTTCTGACTTCTCTTCTCAGTCCTGGCTGTCGGCATGGAGCGGAGGAAAGATGTCTTACAACATGTTCTCCCTCAGCATCTATTTTCAGGATATCGAAAAGATGAAGGTTGGAGAAACCCTGAAGCCAAGTCATGTCATGTTCTCGCTCCCTGCATCAAGTGACAGTCGTGATTATACTGATGAGTACAGCGGAAAGATAACCTTGGCGGACAAGGGGGAGGACTACGTCATCCTTGACTTCCATAAGGTTGGTTTCAGCATCGGCAAGGGAGACTATCTCGTTGACGGATATCTCCACTGCAAGCTTGAGGACAAGCTGGAATTGGACTACTACGATTTATTACATTAAAAACTAAGGCTTCTACTTATTAATAACGCCCGGAACCTTTATGGAACCGGGCGTTTTTGTGATGATCCCGTTTAAGATTATTGCCGGTCGGAAATTATTTTTCCGAACGATACTGTATCTTTGTGCAAAACGGAAGAAAATGGCAAGGGTTCTATTCAAACAGTATCTGTGGATCATCACTCTGCTCAAGGACGGCAAGCATATGACTCTCGGCGAGATCCAGGCAGCGTGGCGGCGATCAACGATAAATGTCGACGGGGGAGAGCTGTCGCCCAGGACATTCTACAACTGGCGTCAGACCATCGAGACCGAACTGCACATCGAAATAGTGGCAGACGGTTACAGCAGATATTATGTCGCGGATCTGGACGAGATCGGAAACGACTCGACGACCAACTGGCTGCTCCAGTCCATTGCCCTAAGCGACGCTGTGTCGGGCAGCAGCATGATGAAGGACCGCATCCTCCTCGAACCGATTCCATCCAGCGAAACCTATCTCCAGCAGATCATCGAGGCGATGAAGGAGAACCGTCTTATGACCATTCAGTACAAGAGATTCAACGAGGATGGGGGAGAGGACAGGCTGATCGCGCCTCTATCCCTGAAGATGCACCAGCGCCGCTGGTACGTGCTCGCAAGGTTGGAGGGTGTTCAGCCGAAGGACGACGATCCGTCTCCGTTCAGGCAATATGGAGTCATGAGAGTCTTTGCCCTTGACAGGATAAAGGGGCTGGAGACTATGAGCGAGACGTTCGACTATCCTGATGGATTCTCACCTGAAGCCTATTTCAGCGATTTCTACGGCATCTACTCCAATTTCGACAAGCCAGTCGAGCGTGTTCTTCTTGCGGTTCCAGACTTTCAGCGCGGCTGGATAGACACGCTTCCGCTGCACCATAGCCAGAAGGAGGTCGAGCATCACGAGGATTATTCAGTGTATGAATACCATATGCGTGTCATGCCGGACTTTTGTCGAGCTATTCTGTACAACGGTCTTGATATCGAAGTTCTCGAGCCGCAGTCCCTCAAATATGAGATGTCCCTTATCGCCGAGGAACTTGACCGCATGTACAATCCCGACTTCTTCATTGAGGGATAACTATTATTTGGCGGAAGCTTTCTTGCCGAGTGATGCTGTTTCTTTGCATCATCAAAGAGAATCGATATGAGTAGCAGAAAAGATAAAAGATGGAACGAAGAGGTCATTTATCCTAATGAGGATATGAGGCCGGATCCTATATATTTATGCCCAGGGAACTGTCTGGGTGTCCTTGATATGTCATACGGCAGAACACAGGAACTTGTAGTTGACAGGAGATCATTTGACAAGGCGGTCCGCGGCTACATAACAGAGATCCGCCATGAAATCCGTCCGGAGTACTCGGAGATGTTTGTCAGATATGTAGATAAGATGACGGAAGTCGAGTATGGCAAATACACTGAACTTCCTGAGCCGGCTAGGGAATTCGGGGCTTTCTGGCTGGAACCGTTCTTTTATGATTCGCTTCGACTGGTGACGGAAGCAAATGGAGACAAGCCTGCGGAGCAAGCTTTGTTTTATATCAAGGATACCCGCATTGTTGTGCTGCTGGATGAATTTGACAACGATATCGTCTACGAATTCGAAGGACATGAATACAGTACGGCCGAGATCGTCTACCTTATCGAAGGTCCATGCCTGGGGCCTGAAACAAAATAGGATATGCTTCGATTCTCCTGAACGTCCTGGCAGCGGGTCGCGAGGTGCTGAGCGCCGGCCACGGATTGCTACTACACTTCGCTCTCGCAGGCTTGACGGCTAACTCCTCACTTTTAGCCGCTACGCGTCTAACGTTCGTTAGACACACGCCGTCACGAGACGCCTGCTTGCCGCTCGTTCCGTTTCACGCAATCCTCGATGGCGCTCTTCACCTCCGCCCACTGCCAGGGATACCTGTATAATGGATAACACTCCAGATGGAATTTTCTCCCGAGATTCTGTTTCAATGAAACATTATTGCCGAGTCGCAAAATACCTTTGTGGCCGGGATGATCTCAACATAGAGGGAATAATCATGTATGGGACAAATACGTACGGTCTATTAATTTAAGGAAATGAAGAAGGTATTACTCACGCTCTGTTTTCTATTTGCATTTACATTTACATCATCTGCACAATCAGGCTGGAGCATCACGTACAAGAAAGCAGATGAACTGTTAGGCGAGAAAGCTGTCACATCTTTTATGTATAAGTCTTTGGCAGGTTCGTTTGTTTTTTGGGATAATACAGAGGAACGATTCCGTCTCAATACATATAAGGGAATATTCAACTATCAGGGTCAGTATATGAGATTCCTTGCTACAGTTGGCATCTATGATTCGGATAATAACCTTGTCAAGTCAATGAAGGTTATCATGTCATGCCCGAGTGATCAGCCAAGTTCTGCTTTCTCCTGTTCTGACAGGAAGGATAAAAAGCTGGCAAAAGATATTATTAGTTTTCTAAAGACACCATCTGATGGATATATACGGATAGTGGCTCCGATATATGGTAGTAATCCGGATCTTGATATCAAGATTCCTTGCCTAGATAAAGACCTGGATTAAAAGAGTATAATACGCTGTTTATCAAGAATAACGGCTTTTGAAACGCATCGTGAATGACTACCTTTCAAGTTCGAATAATTGTCGCTCGGTGCGTTTCTTTTTAGCCGGAAGCTTTATTGCCGAGTGGCGTGATACATTTGCAACAGCATACCAGATTAAGGGTTGTTACTATTGCCAACACTTACAATCAATATATATATACTTTGTATATGAACTATCTGACTATTGAAAAGCATACGTTCAAGTCGTTTATCATTATTGACCAGTTAATGAGAGACGATGGAACAAAGAAACAAGAAATGGCGCGAGACTAAGCGCCAGGCTCTTTACAGAAGACAACTGAAGTTACACGCAGCACGTGGATGGGATAGCATTGGAGGTTCATCAATACGCGACTGGAACATGCTTCGAAATGAGAAATGTCTTAAGGTGTATAAGAGCGTCAGACGGCCATGCAGCTGTTGTATCTGCAAACATGAACGATACAGCAGACTTGCATGGAAAAGAATGACAAGCAGATTCATTAGAGAAGATTATGATGTATCCGATATTACCAGTAGAAATGAAAACACTTAAGGAAGAATTGAAGGACATACTTTTTTATGTTTCATGGGGGAGAATTGCAAGAAACTGTCTCGGAAAACCTGCAAAGTGGATTTATGATAAATTGGAAGGAGTCGATCCTGTAACGGAATCAGACAGGGAGCAAATCAAGGAGGTTTTGCTGAACCTTTCTGAAAGTATTAGAATACACGCAGAGAAGCTTTAATCCTCTTATTACCGGAAGCTTTCTTGCCGAGTTATGGGATAGTTTTGCATCATTATTTAGGATGAATAGTTCAATTGGTAGAACTCCGGCTATTTCCGGGAGATGTGGGTTCGAGTCCCACTGAAGCCTGCACGCCGCTCTTGATGGTCGCAACATGGAAGCGGGTCTTCCCGAAAGGGCAGAAGATTGAGGGTTCAAATCCCTCCGGGGCGGTTTCCCACCTGACTGGAATGACGATTCGTTTTGGTCAGGTGTTTTTTGTTGTGGTTCATGATTCTCAGTACGATGATGAAGGGTACCCTAACAAAGCAGTGTCTCGTGTTGTAGATGGTACGTCCATTCTTCCCAACAGATGGTACAAGCTCGATGAATTCGGAGAATTCCATTTGACAAAAAGAAAAATGGCATTGTAATCCACAAAATAGTCTATTACCGTCTTATGAAGCTGTCTTTGTACATTTAACTCTTATGACTATATTTAGATGTGTTGAAGAATCCAATTTGACTTGATAATAGTATGTGGATCCTTTTAGAAAACTATCATTTATGAAAAAAATATCAAAAATTAGCTGGGAACGCTTTAAAAAAAGTGATGATGGTAGAGATGCTATCTCTACATTTGAAATGCTTGCGAGCGATGCATGTAGTCCTTCGCAAGTACTTAATGTTGCCAAAATAATCAATCCGGATTATTTCAGTAATATTTCTGCAGGCGACTTAGATTGGATGCAAGGTATAATTGGGTACCACTTCAACATGGTTCCAAATGTTATGAAGGCAATGAATTTCACGGAAGACGAGAGTCGCACTTATGACGAATTGTATGTATGTGCGATGATTGCTTCTATAGAAGATACAATGGGTGTTGATCTGTATGGGAAAATGCTCACTGAAATTCCTCAGTCTTCATTTAAAATGATATTGCATCACAATATTTGGTTGACAACTGCATTGTATTCTTATTTCCCGGACTTCTATATTCCAAACCTTTTTCCGATGCAATTTATTTACTTAAAGAAATTTGCAGAGAAGTATGAAATAGAGTTGCCTGGTATTCCTAATAGGTCGGATTATTTTGCTCGAAATGAGTACTGGTTTGAGGTAAATGTACTCCTTCATCAATTCGCATCAGAAAATGAACTGAATTCAGGAGCTGAGCTATGTGCGTTTATCTATTATTATGAACTGCCACTTCTCAAAGAAGAACTGATAAATGAAAAAAATCAAGATATGCCAGAGTTCCCTGGTCAAGCTTGGATTCTTGTTGGAAACTATGGTAATGGCGAGAAAGATATGGAGCATGGGTTCTGGCAGGCAAATCAGTTGACGAAAAAAGGAGACATTTTATTATTCTATGAGAAATCTCCAGTTAAGGCCCTTAATTCCATTTGGATAGCTCAGGAAGATGGTGTTGTAGATCCGTTCTTTTACTACTACTCAAATACATATATTGGCGATAGGATAATTATTCCTAATGATCAGTCGGTGACTTTCAATGACTTCAAGAGTAGCGAGTACTTCAAGAATCGTGATAAGACGGGTAATTATGTAAGTAAAAACTTTCAAGATGTTAGTGGTTGGGAAGTAACGAGTGAGGATTATGAGGAAATTAAGCGCATCCTGGCTGCTAAGGGGTTCGATACAAATACCCTCCCTTCGTTATATGAACCGAATAAAATAGGAGATGTGCATATTACAAATGAGAACGATGTCTCAGAATTGTTGCTAATGCCTCTTCTTGAGCAAATGGGATGGCATCAAAATAGGGATTATCGAAGAGAAGTACATTTCAATGCAGGACGAGGAGAAACAGGTGCCGATGTAGATAAGCGCCCTGATTTCTGTTTACATATCAAGGAGAACAACGATGATATTGAATCAAAAGTCGTGATTGAGGTAAAGGAATTCATGAAGAATGAAAGAGAACTTCATGCAAATTTTGTACAGGGACGCTCGTATGCAAAATGGGGCAATGCGAAGGTTCTTGTACTTTGTGATAAGAAACAGATTCTAGTCTATCAAAGGGATGCCAAAAATAGTTTCTCTGAATCTAAAGCAATCCATTTCTCATGGTTCGATATGGAAAACACAGATAAGTATAATGAACTTAAACGACTTCTTTCAAGGTAGCTCATTCATTATCCTGTAGAAGTTTTTGTTCCGAAAGGAACAATAGCTTTGTACTTTTAGAACAACGTGAGGGGATGACTCTTATCCTGAGCCAAGTGGTTAACCGCTTGGCTCAGCGCTTTTATCACCACGCACTATCCGCGGTCTTCAGCCCGGAGGGAGATGGTCTGACTGAATTCGTTGAAGGTGATTTCAGTAGGATCTTATCGACAGTAAAAAAGACCTGGATATCTTGTCCGGGGCATCTATTACGAAAAAGCAGGAATCAGAATTGAGGTTGAATAAAAAAACAGCCCGGAAAAACCGGGCTGTCCACAGCATTTTTCCAAGGGAATGAAAACTTACTGTGCAAACCATGCTGCTCAAGAGTTCGATAAGAGACAGTTCCCTTGATGCTGTCTCTCGCAAGAGATGCGACGGCCAACTCAAGGCTGACATCGTCTCACCGTTCGGATCAATCGGCTTACGCCCGTCCATATCTCATACTCCTGCATTCTTAGTTTGAAAAAAACACTCCGGAGGGATTTGCACCCCCGATATACTGCCCTTTCGGGAAAGCCCCGCTACTATCTGCGACCATCGGAGTGATTATTTACTTGGGCGTTCAGTGGGACTCGAACCCACATCTCCCGGGAGCATCCGAGCTTTCTACCAATTGAACTATGTTCGCCTTTTACCCTTAATATCTATGAACCACCCATGATAGAGATTCATATAGCCATATGACTGTCACAGCCTTTGGTTTGTGATGCAAAGGTATTGAGTCACTCGGCAATAAAGTTTCCTTTATAGGGAAAAGTCAAATCTTTTCAAAAATGTAAAAAACGAAATAATCGCACGAATGATTTTTACCTTTCCTGTTTCCCCGGATTCATTTGCAATATAATTGCGGTCCGCCAATAAGACAAGGCGCGATCACAATATGAAACAAAAGGAAACAAGCGTCCTTGCCCAGGGGCGAGAGGGTACGAAGACCGATGGGTTCATGTCGCCGATGATCGACCTCAAGATCGACTACGGCTTCAAGAAGGTGTTCGGAACGGATGAGAACAAAAGGCTGACGATAGGCATGCTCCGGGCGATCCTTCCCGACAAAGACATCGTCGACCTTACCTTCATCCAGAACCAGGCTGACGTGTTCGGCAGCGACGCGAAGAAGAGCGTGTACGACATCCGTTGCACGCTCAGCGACGGCTCGAGGGTGATTGTCGAGATCCAGCAGACAAAGCAGCACCACTTCAAGGAGAGGGTCCTCTATTATGGCTCGATGCCTATCTCAAATCAGATCAAGGTCGGAGCCGACTACAGGATGGAACAGGTCATAGTCGTGTCCTTCGTCACCTTCGACATGCCTCACGGAGAGAAGTGGGACGAGAAGGTCCGCACGCACTACAGGTTAAGGGAGGTGCATGGCGATGACGAGATGACGGACAGGCTGGAGTTCGTCTTCGTCGAGCTTGGCAGAATGAACAAAAGCGCAGAAGAGTGTGAAACTTTCGAGGAAAAATTGTATCATTGCATACTTCACATGGAGAAGATGGAGGTCATGCCGGAGAACTTCGACGAGGACTATTTCAAAGCGCTCAACAGAGCGGCCCGTACCGCCAACTTCACCGGAGAAGAACTTGAAGAATACAGGAAAGCGATGAGAACCGAACGAGATTTGATCAACCAACTTGCATACGCCCAAGAAAAGGGGTATGAAAATGGTAAAGCCGAGGGCAAAGCCGAAGGATTGGCTGAAGGAAGATCTGAGGCCAGCATGGTAATTGCATCAAGTTTGAAGCAGCAAGGTACACTTTCCATGGAGCAGATTGCACAGGCGACAGGATTGTCAGTCGATGTAATCAATACTCTTTGATATACATTGAGGGCGACCGTCAAGGCCGCCCTCAATATCGAAAAGTCGCTACTCTGTTATTTTCGAAGTTGGAGAGATTCTCGTCGAGAAGATATCTCCATTCATCCTTCTCGGAGCATGATACAAAAGCCATTGCGGCTGCGCAAAGTGCGATAAAGATTATTTCTTTCCGGCCTTATGAAGCTGCCAAGAATTGAAGATATTGTGCCAGAGGCTGTAGAAGCCGCCGGCCACGGAGCTGACAGGGGAGAGGAAGGTATATCCCATCCAGATGGCGAAGACAGTGTTCTTCTGGCCCATCGCCTGACCTGAAGCGATGCGGTCGCCATACGGTGTTCCGATAACCTTGCCTATCCAGAACTGCATGCAGCAGGAAATGAGCGAGGCGACAGCCATGCCAAGAAGACAGCCGAAACCGGCGCCGCTCTGGACGATGCACTTGAAGGTCACGGCGATTGCCAGCGCAAGAGAAACTGCCCAGATATAGAATGCAAGGTCAGGATAGGACAGGATTTTTTTGTGGAGGACAGGGAAGAGATACCGTATGAACCACGCCAGAATCAGCGGACAGATCAGCAGAGGGAACACTTTGCCCATGATCATGAAGAAGGCATTGATGAAATCCACACCCTCCTGCGGATGCACCAGAGGCAGCATAAGCGGAGCCAGAAGGGCTACAGCAAGGTTGCAGACCATAGTATAGGACACGATGGAAGCAGTGCTTCCTCCAAGTTTCGAAGTAACGACGGCTGCTGCAGTTGCCGTAGGACAGGCAAAGCAAAGCATGGCACACTCAAAACTGGCACGCAGGTCGGCCCTGCCGAAGAACTCATCGCCTGCGACAGCTTCGCCAACCCATATCGCTGCCAGTGAGAAAAGCACGAAAAGTCCCATCTGGATGCCAAGGATCATGAAATGCCAGCGATGAAGCTTGAGGTCATGCGGAGCTACCTTGCAGAAGGTGAGGAAGAGCATCGTGAAAAGCATGAGCGGCTGGATAACGCTCACGAAGTCATCCACGCTTTCACGTCCGGCATCGGATATGGGAAGCGCCGCAAAGATGAAATACATCGCGGCACCTATGGTCATAGAAATAGGCAGCATCCATTCACGGAGTGCTGCCTTTATTGATTTTGCAGTCATATTCCCGATGGAAAAACGGCTGCGAATTTAGTGAAAAATCTTACATCTTGACTACGACTTTCGCACCATTGTAATCAACGCTGCGGGTCTTGCCGTCAGGAGTCTTCACGGTGAAGGTGCGAGACATGATCATGCCAGGATATGAACCCTTGCGGGCACCGATGGTAAGGGTCTTTCCACCGTCACTCCAGATCATAGGAATCTCACTGTATTCGCCGTTCTCATATGCATAGCCATCGCCGGCATCCTCATAGAGTGTGAAGCTTCCGTTTGCGCCTGGATATACTCGGATCTCGAGCGAATCCCAAGCCTTCTCTGCAGCATACTGTACATCAGGTCCGATCGGAACGATGCTTCCGGCACGGACAAAAACTGGAATGCTTGCAAGAGTGGTGGTCTGGCTGATGGTCTGACCGCCGTTGTATGCCTTGCCGCTGAAGAAGTCATACCACTTTGCACCAGCTGGAAGATATGTCTCGGCGCTGCGCTCTGCGGTGAAGTCCACTGCTGCGGTGCTCCACTCTACCTTCTCGTCAGTGTACTGAGGCTCGACTATAGGAGCCACGAGGAATGCCTTGCCGAACATATACTCATCCTTCATGTCCCATGTGTTCTTGTCTGCAGTGAAGTCGGATGCGAGAGCACGCATGAACGAAGCATCCTTAGAGGTGACATCCCAAGCGGTAGAGTAGATATAAGGAAGAAGGCTGTAGCGGAGCTTGACAGCACTCACAAGAGCATCATATACAGGCTCTCCAGCCTTGCCATAGAGATAGATCTCACGAGGGGTGTCCGCTCCATGTGAACGCATCATAGGAGTGAATACGCCATACTGAGCCCAGCGTACATAGAGCTCGCGGAACTTAGGGTTGGAAGGACCTGTTCCATATACTCCATGGTTGTTGTAGCCGTTACAGAAGAATCCGCCAAGATCGGAATTGAAATGAGGATTTCCTGTCATGGTGTAGTTCAGACCTGCAGGAATCTGGGCGCGGAGGCTTGTCCAGGTTGACTGTACGTCGCCGCTCCATACATTCGAAGCATATCGCTGCTGACCGGCAAAGCCTGAACGGGTCAGGATGAAGACGCGCTTGTCGGAAGTCTCCTGGCGCTGATGGTCATATACGCCCTTCACGCACTCCAGAGGGAAGGCATTGCGGACCTTTCTCCAAGAGCCGAGATATGTCTCCTGCTCGAAGTCTGAGTCCTTGAAGTTGTTGTGGTCAGGCTCGGTGGAATCCATCCACCAACCGTCGATGCCTAGCTTGAAAAGACCCTCGTTGAGGTAGTTCCAGTAGATGTCGCGGGCCTCAGGGTTGTATGGGTCATAGACGCGGACTCCTGAAGGGTACTTCATCTTTGGAGGCCATGAACCGAGACCGCTCTGCGGCCAGGTCTGGATGTCGTACAGTGCGCCAATCTTTTCAAGATCGGCATACTGCTTGGTCATAGGACCGAATGACTGCCAGATGGAAATGAGGATATGAGCGTTCTGGTCGTGGATTTCCTGGATGAAACGCTTGCCGTTAGGGAACTCAGGATTGAGGAACTCCATGGCGTTCCAGAGATAGTTTGAATCCCAGTACTGCCAGTCCTGGATAAGCACGTCGATAGGAATCTGCTGCTCGCGGTAGGTGTTGAGGACGGTGAGGGCCTCGGCCTGTGACTTGTAGCGCTCGCGGCTCTGCATGAATCCGTAGCCCCAGAGAGGAATCATAGGAACCTTGCCGGTGAGTTCACGCATGCGGGCGATGGTGCCGTCGATGCTTCCGCCAAGAAGGAAGTAGTAGTCGACACCTGAGGCAATCTCGGAATCGAAACTTGTTCCTTCTTCGTTGTCGATGAACCTGGTTGGTGAGGCGTTGTCCCAATACAGACCGTAACCCTTTACGGACTGGAAGAAAGGAACATAGTCGTCACAGTTGTTCTGGATCATCTTGTATTCCGAGCCTCGCTGTGAAAGCTTGCCGTTCTCGTGAATGGTAAGTCCGTAGATAGCCTCGCCGTCCTCGAGTTTCCAGCTCTGCTTTGCGGTAAGCACGTTCCTTTCGTTCGGCCAGTCAATTCTGTCGATCGCTGCAGGAGCATTCTCCGAAATCATCTTTCTGCCCTTTGCGTCTGTAAAGCTGACTGTTCCGTCGGTCTTGCTGACAGTAACCTTTACCTTGGCAGTAGCGACTGAAAGCTCTTTGGCGCTTTCCTTGACACTTGCCTTGCAGTTTGAAGGCTTGGCAATGACCGCGAAGCTTTCGTTGATGAATTCTCTCCCGGATGGGTGCTTGATGACTCTGATGATCTCAGGGGTGTAAACCTGGATCTCGACGGTCTGGCCGTTCGTTTCGACCTGTGCCTTGGTCTGGGCTGACATCGTGAAGCAGATGCTGACAGCTGCCGCGATGAGTAGTGCTATTTTTTTCATATTGGTTATGGTTTTTCCGGTAGGTTCGTAAAGATAGGCTTTTTTCTTATTTTTGTCGCTGAAAAAATGATGCGGAATGGAAACGATGCCGGAAACAAGCAATCTCTCAAAGGAGGAAATCTACAGACTGCTCGAAAAGCAGGTATGCGCCATGGTCGAAGATGAAAGCGATGCAGTCGCAAACATGGCCAATGTCGCTGCTCTCATACATCACTCACTGAAGTTCTGGTGGACCGGCTTTTACCGTGTCGACGGGAATCAGCTTGTTCTCGGACCTTTCCAGGGCCCTGTGGCATGTACACGTATTCCGTTCGGCAGGGGAGTGTGCGGCAGTGCATGGAAGGCCGGCGAGACCATCGTCGTTCCTGATGTAGACCAGTTCCCCGGTCATATCGCATGCAGCTCTGCATCCCGTAGCGAGATAGTAGTCCCTGTCCGCAAGGATGGTGAAATATGGGGTGTGCTGGATATTGACAGCGCCGAACTGAATACCTTCAACGAGACCGACAGAATCTGGCTCGAGAAGATTGTCGAGCACCTCTAGTTCATGAACTTGCCGTGGCAGTTGCGATAGCTGAGGCCGCTGCCGCATGGACATGGCTCAAACGGTGACACGTGAGGGACGGCCATGCCGAAATGCATTTCCTTTGCGAGTTCCTGGAATATGTCTTCGCTGCTCTCCTTTTCGCGGAGAGTGATCTTCATCAGGTCGCATTCTTCGGCGCTCCTTCCCTTGAGATACCACTTCGGCAGGCTGTTGGCATAGTCCGCTACGGTCTGCAGGCAGCTCCTGTACTGCTCGAAAGTAGGAATGCTGTGGGCAAGATCTTCCACGCCCTCGAAGATGTGGGCGGTCATGTCCTCGTCAAAGCAGTTCTGACAGTCCAGCCAGATGTAATGCAGCTCTTCGATGGCCTCGTGCCTGTGCAGTCCCAGGCTTATGTACATTCTGATGACGGCCTGGGCCTCCGGACTGTCCGGCTCTGCGGCACAGAACGGGATGTTGCGGGCTGCGTCCCTGAAATCCTTCTCGCTGAATTTCTTGTGAGACCTGAACTTCTTGAAATGATCCACTCCGCTGATGAATCCGTCAAGGTCGAAGATATACGGCGAGACAAGCCATTCTCCATTGCCGGTGTCGGCCATGCACATCTTGAGGATAGGCGATTCTACCATCATGTTGATCTTGTCGTATGCTGACTTGGGAGGAAAGCATTTTCTCATGAGAGGGATGAATCTCTCCAGAGGAATGGCGCCGTAGGTGTTGAGGACGCCCAGGATCAGTCTGTCGCGGTCGAAGCTTCCGTCAGCCTCTTTCGAGGCGATCACATTGTCGATGACTCCACATACCAGTGCATGGATACATGGCGGGATGAACACCATGTCGTCACTGCCGGGGTCCTTGTCGATAAGGTGAAGGAAAAGAGGAATGCATGGATAGTCAGGCTGGCCCAGGATGGTGAGACTCGCCGGACCTGCCTTCACGCAGTCCCTGATGGCGATAAGATCTCTTTCGGTGAGCTTGCCGAGCCATGCCTCGGGATTGTCTCCGATGAACGAGATTACCTCCTCGAGCAGACCTGCCTTCCTCGCATTTTCGCGGTATGGCTGGTCGAATACGCCCAGGATACGTTTCAGTTCATCTTTCGACAGTGGAGAGAACCACTTTTCCAACTCTTTCTTCATAGACATCGGGGCAAAGATAGATAAAAAGTTGTTGATAACATTATTTGCATACGGCTCGGTTCTGTTGTAAATTTGCAAGCTAATAGTGCAAAGTGATAACTCGATAAATCAAACATAATGAAAGTCAGCATCATCATGGGCTCCAAGAGTGACCTTCCAGTCATGCAGGGAGCATTGGACATCCTCGACCAGTTCGGAGTTCCTTATGAGAAAAAAGTCATCAGCGCTCACCGCACTCCACAGTTCTTCTGTGAGTACATGGCATCAGCCAAGGAAAGAGGCGTGAACATCGTCATCGCCGGTGCCGGCGGAGCAGCTCACCTTCCTGGCATGTGTGCAGCAATGACTTCTCTTCCTGTAATCGGCGTTCCAATCAAGAGCGCGGCTCTCAACGGTCTCGACTCTCTGCTCAGCATCGTCCAGATGCCATCCGGCATTCCAGTGGCTACCATGGCGATCGATGGTGCAAAGAATGCAGCCCTCTATGCTGTCTCCATCTTCTCTCTCAACGATGCAGTGCTCGCTGAGAAGTATGATGCTTATAGGAAGGCTCAGGCCGACAAGGTTCTTCAAACTGAAATCTAGGCAATGAAAGCACATCGCGTCTTTGTAGAAAAATACCCTGAGTTCCAGGTTGAGGCAAGAAGCCTCAAGAACGAATTCAATGAGAATCTCTCTCTCAACATCAAGAGTCTCCGTCTGCTGAACGTTTACGACCTGTTCGGTTTCAGCGAGGAACTTGTCGAGAAGTGCAGATATTCCGTTTTCGGAGAGATCGTGACCGACCTCGTTACCGATGAGTGCGATCTCGAGGGCAAGAAGTATGTCGCTGTCGAGTATCTTCCTGGACAGTTCGACCAGCGTGCATCATCGGCAGTTGACTGCGTGCACCTTATCGATCCAAAGGCAGAGGTCGAGATCCGCAGCTCAAAGCTCATCATCTTCGACGATGACATGACCGAGGAGGCTCTCAATGCAGTCCGCGCATATTTCATCAATGCCGTCGAGTCGCGTCCGAAGGACCTTTCAAAGCTTTCACAGAACGATACTGTCGATGTAAAGCCTCTCGCAGACATGACAGGTTTCATCAGCATGAAGCCTGAACAGTATGCCGCATTCTGCAAGGAGTGGGGTCTTGCCATGAATACCGACGACCTCAATGAAGTCGTAAAGTATTTCACCGCTGAGCACAGAGAGCCTACCGAGACTGAACTCCGTATCCTCGATACATACTGGTCAGACCATTGCCGTCACACCACCTTCACTACCGAACTTGAGGAGATCACCGTTGATGATTCCTTCCTAAAGGCTGAGCTCGAGAACGAGCTCGAGGACTTCTTCGAGATCCGCAAGGAACTTGGCCGTGAGAACAAGAGCCTCTGTCTTATGGAGCTCGCGACCATCGGTGCACGCTATCTCAGGAAGATCGGCAAGCTCGAGGATCTCGAGCAGAGCGAAGAGAACAATGCATGCAGCATCTATGTCAATGTAGATGTTGACGGAAAGCTTGAGAAGTGGCTCCTCCAGTTCAAGAACGAGACCCATAACCATCCTACCGAGATCGAGCCGTTCGGAGGTGCTGCCACTTGTCTTGGCGGTGCTATCCGTGACCCTCTTTCAGGCCGCGCATACGTTTATCAGGCAATGCGTGTCACCGGTGCCGGCGACATCAACAAGCCGGTCAGCGAGACACTCGCAGGAAAGCTTCCACAGAGCATGATCAGCCGCAAGGCTGCTGCAGGATACTCAAGCTACGGTAACCAGATCGGTCTTGCAACCACACACGTACGCGAGATTTATGATGAAGGCTATACCGCAAAGCGTCTTGAGGTAGGTGCAGTAGTAGGTGCAGTGAAGGCAGAGAACGTACGCCGTGAGTCACCTGCTCCTGGCGATGTTATCCTCCTTCTTGGCGGACGTACAGGCCGTGACGGTATCGGTGGAGCCACCGGTTCGTCTAAGGAGCACACTGAGGCTTCTATCGAGACCTGCGGTTCTGAGGTACAGAAGGGAAATGCTCCGGAAGAGCGCAAGATCCAGCGCATGTTCCGCCGCCCAGAGGTGACCAAACTCATCAAGAAGTCAAATGACTTCGGTGCAGGTGGTGTCAGCGTCGCTATCGGTGAGCTCGCAGACGGTCTTGACATCTATCTCGACCGTGTTCCTACCAAGTACAGCGGACTTAACCCTACCGAAATCGCAATCTCCGAGTCACAGGAGCGTATGGCTGTCGTTATCGAGGCCAAGGACCGCGCAGAGTTCGAGACATATTGCAAGCGTGACAATATCGAGGTTACCCATGTGGCAGACGTCACTTCACGTGGCCGCATGCGTATGTTCAACCACGGCGACATCGTAGCCGACCTCTCACGCGTATTCATTGACAGTGCCGGTGCAAAGCACTACTCGAAGGCTGCCATTGCAGCAGTCGAGGATCGTGATCCTTTCGTACGCGAGATTCCTGGAAAGGACCTCAAGGAAAAGATGCTCAACGTGCTCTCCGAGCCTAATGTCGCATCACAGAAGGGTCTTGTCGAGATGTTCGACAGCACAGTCGGCCGTTCAACCGTCCTCATGCCTTATGGTGGTTTCCTCCAGGCTACCGAGACCCAGGTTTCTGTACAGAAGCTTCCTGTAGACGGATATACCGATACCGCCAGCATGCTCGCTTTCGGTTACAACCCTACCATCGCGAAGTGGAGCCCATACCATGGCGCTGCATATTCAGTGATCGAGGCATGCTCGAAGGTAGTAGCAGCAGGTGGCGAGTGGTCAACCATGAGATTCTCTTACCAGGAGTATTTCGAGCGCATGACCTCTGACCCTCACAGCTGGGGCAAGCCACTCTCCGCTCTCCTCGGTACCCTCAAGATGCAGACTGAACTTGGTCTCGCTTCTATCGGTGGAAAGGACTCCATGTCCGGTACCTTCGAGCACATCAACGTTCCTCCTACCCTCATCGCTTTCGGTGTCACCACCGTTGACGCGAACAAGGTGATCTCTCCTGAGTTCAAGTGGCAGGGCAACCGCCTTTACCTTATCAAGCATAACCCGCTTGCCAACTACATGCCTGACACCGACCTTCTCAAGGCCAACTGGGATTATGTCCATGGCCAGATCAACGAGGGTAACATCGTGTCAGCATATGCAGCAGGCTTCGGCGGCGTAGCCGAGGCACTCGCTAAGATGGCGTTCGGAAACCAGTTCGGTGTCGATGTACGCATTGACGAGGCAGAGCTCTTCGGATACAATTATGGCTCGATCATCGTCGAGTCTTCTTGCGAGCTCGACTATCCTGAGGCAATCTATCTCGGAGCCGTTACTGACGGTGAGGACGGATACCTTCATATCAATGATTCAAAGGTGAGCATCGACAAGCTCATGGAGGTCAACAGCGCCACCTTCGGAAAGGTATATCCTGCAACCAGGGAACCTCTTGATCCTACCGTGGCTTGCGGAACCCCTGATACCAAGAAGAAGTATTCATGCAGATATACCGGTGAAATGGGTGAGAAGCCTGTCGCCTATCTCCCTGTATTCCCTGGTACCAACTGCGACTACGATACCGCAAAGGCATTCCGCAAGGCTGGTGCCGAGGTCCGCATGGGAATCTTCTGCAACCTTACCGGTGAGGATGTCCTCAATTCAATCGCCGAGATGAAGAAGAACATCGAGGAATGTCAGATCCTGGCATTCTCCGGCGGCTTCTCTGCCGGTGACGAGCCGGACGGAAGCGGAAAGTTCATTGCAAACGTACTGAACAACAAGGATATCACCGAGGCTATTCACGGCCTTCTGGACCGCGGCGGTCTCATCCTCGGAATCTGTAACGGATTCCAGGCGCTCGTCAAGAGCGGTCTCCTTCCATATGGCCGACTCGGAATGGTCACCAAGGAATCTCCGACCCTGTTCAGAAACGATATCAACAGGCATATCTCCCAGATGGCGACCACGAGGGTATGCTCGACCGCCTCTCCATGGCTGGCAGGCATGAAGACCGGAGACCTCCACACCATCGCACTCAGCCACGGTGAGGGTAAGTTCACGGTAAGCAAGGAACTCGCCAAGCAGCTATTCGAGAACGGACAGGTAGCATTCCAGTATGCTGATCCGATGTCGGAGGAGGTTACGATGGAATCTCCATTCAACCCTAACGGATCAACCTGCGCGATCGAGGGCATCGTCAGCCCTGATGGCCAGATCCTCGGAAAGATGGGCCACAGCGAGCGTTACGAGAAGAACCTCTTCAAGAACATCGACGAGGAGCTTGAGCAGCCGATCTTCGAGAATGCAGTAAGATATTTTAAGAAGGCGTAATTCCATTACACCCGCTTCCCAACGCGGAAACGGGTGTTTGTATTTGAATAAATAAAACAAGATATAACATGGCAGTAGATTACGAAAAGGCCGGCGTCAGCCTCGAAGCAGGTTACGACGTTGTCCGCAGAATCAAGAAGCACGTTGCTTCAACCAACCGTATCGGCTCAATGAGCAACATCGGATCATTCGGTGGAATGTTCGATCTCAGTGCTCTCAACATCAAGGAGCCTGTTCTCGTCAGCGGTACTGACGGCGTAGGAACCAAGCTCAAGCTTGCGTTCGCTATGGACAAGCATGACACCATCGGTATCGATGCAGTGGCAATGTGTGTGAACGATGTACTCGCTCAGGGTGCTGAACCACTCGTGTTCCTTGACTATGTCGCTCAGGGCAAGACTTTCCCTGCTACTGTAGAAGCAATCGTTGCGGGCGTTGCAGAGGGCTGCCGTCAGGCTGGCTGCGCTCTCGTAGGCGGCGAGACTGCCGAGATGCCAGGTATGTACGAGGACGGCGAGTATGATATCGCAGGCTATACCACTGGTGTTGTCGAGAAGTCAAAGCTCATCGACGGCAGCAAGGTCAAGGCTGGTGACGTGCTCGTAGGTATCGCATCTACCGGTGTTCACTCTAACGGTTTCTCCCTTGTCCGCAAGATCTTCTCTGACGCACAGCTCGATCTTCACAAGGTATATCCTGAGCTCGAGAGCGATCAGCCTCTCGGAATCGTGGCACTCACCCCGACCCGCATCTATGTAAAGCAGGTGCTTGATGTAATCCGCAACTGCGATGTACATGGAGTAGCTCATATCACCGGTGGCGGTTTCGATGAGAACATCCCTCGTATCCTCCATGATGACCAGGGTATCGAGGTCAACGAGGGCAGCTGGGATATCCTTCCTATCTTCCGTTTCCTCGAGAAGTACGGAAACATCCCTCACCGTGAGATGTTCAACATCTACAACATGGGTATCGGAATGGTACTCGCAATGGACGAGGCTGAGGCTGCAAAGGCTATCGAGATCCTCGCAAAGTACGGCGACAAGGCTACCGTCATCGGTAAGGTTACCGACAAGCCAGGTGTCGTTATCAATATGAAATAAACAAATAGACATCAGATAATGAAAGCATTAGTCAGCGTAAGCGACAAGACCGGTCTCCTGCCGTTCGTGCAGGGCCTCAAGAAGCTCGGTTGGGACATCATCGCAACCGGAGGCACCCAGAAGCTCCTTGAGAGCAACGGCGTAAGCACAATCAACATCAGCGACATCACCGGATTCCCCGAGATCCTTGACGGCCGCGTGAAGACCCTCCATCCAAAGGTACACGGAGGTATCCTCGCACGCCGCGACATGCCTGAGCACATGCAGGTTCTTGACGAGCAGGGTATCGGTACCATCGACCTTGTATGTGTAAACCTCTATCCTTTCAAGCAGACAATCGCAAAGGAAGGTGTCACCATGGAGGATGCTATCGAGAACATCGACATCGGTGGTCCTTCAATGGTCCGCAGTGCAGCAAAGAACTGGAATGATGTCACCATCGTGTGTGATCCTGCTGACTACGCTACCGTCCTCGCTGAGCTTGAGGCAAACGGCAAGACCAGCCGCGAGACCCGTCTCCAGCTTTCAGCAAAGGCATACACCCATACCGCTGAGTACGATATGATGATCGCTACCTATATGCGCGCACAGGCCGGACTCAACGAGAAGCTCTTCCTCGAGTATGATCTCAAGCAGAGCCTCCGCTACGGTGAGAACCCTCATCAGAATGCAAAGTTCTATGCTTCTCTTGACAAGGTTCCTTACTCTCTTGCCACTGCAGAGCAGCTTAATGGAAAGGAGCTTTCATACAATAATATCCAGGACGCAAATGCAGCGCTCAACATCGTACGCGAGTTCGAGGGCAAGCCATTCTGCGTAGGCCTCAAGCACATGAATCCTTGTGGTGCCGCTATCGGCAAGGACGTTGTCGAGGCTTGGACAAAGGCATACGAGGCTGACAAGGTCAGCATCTTCGGCGGTATCGTCGCTACCAACTGTGAGGTCAATGCCGAGGCTGCAGCACTCATGAAGCCGATCTTCCTCGAGATCATAATGGCTCCTTCATTCACTCCCGAGGCTCTTGATATCCTCTGCACCAAGAAGAATCTCCGTCTCCTCAAGGTTGACATGAGCGCATCTGCAAACGTTCACAAGCAGTATGTAAGCATGAACGGCGGTATGCTCGTACAAGATCAGGACATGTCAGTTGACGTGATCACTGCCGAGATGTGCGTTACCGAGACCAAGCCTGCCGAGGCTGACATGAAGGATATGGACTTCGCATGGAAGATCTGCAAGCATGTAAAGTCAAACGCAATCGTGGTTGTAAAGGACGAGGCTACCGTCGGTGTAGGTGCAGGTCAGATGAACCGTGTTGGATCAGCTGCAATCGCTCTCAAGCAGGCTGAGGAGGCTTATGCTGCCAAGGGTGAGGATGTGAAGAAGGTCGGCCTTGTCATGGCTTCAGACGGTTTCTTCCCATTCGGTGACAGCGTTGAGACCGCGGCACAGTATGGTGTTTCAGCTATCGTACAGCCAGGCGGTTCAGTACGTGACCAGGAGAGCATCGACAATGCCAACAAGTATGGCATCCCTATGCTCTTCACAGGCGTAAGACATTTCAAGCATTAGTAGATGGGAATCATTCAGTCCATTTGGCCAGGTACAACAAAACCATTGGACGGGAAGTGCATCAACCTGGAATTGATAAATATGAAGAAAGTATTGGTAGTTGGTGGCGGTGGTCGAGAGCATGCCATCGTTGACGCTCTCAGCCGTTCACCACAGGTCGGAAAGATATTCTGCGCACCAGGCAATGCCGGCATGACCGACATCGCGGAGTGTGTGCCTATCAAGGACGTACAGGTCGAGGAACTCAAGGCTTTCGCCATCGAGAACCAGATCGACCTTACTGTCGTAGGTCCGGAGGCTTCACTTGCCCGTGGAATCGTGGATACATTCAAGGAGGCAGGCCTCCGTATCTATGGTCCAAGCAAGGCGGCTGCCACAATCGAATCCAGCAAGGATTTCGCAAAGGCGCTCATGGCAAAGTACAACGTCCCTACCGCAGCGTACAAGACATTCGAGGACTATGATGAGGCACTTGCATACGTAAAGGCGGGCAGCTTCCCTGTCGTTCTCAAATATGACGGTCTCGCAGCAGGAAAGGGAGTCACCATTCCTGAAACTCTTGAGCAGGCCGAGGCAGACCTCAAGGACATGCTTCTCGACAACCGCTTCGGAAAGGGCAAGGTTGTCATCGAGGAGTTCCTTACCGGTCCGGAGTTCTCGTTCATGTGCTTCGTAGATGGTGAAGAGGTCGTTCCTATGGAGCTCTCCCAGGACCACAAGCGCGCATTCGATGGTGACAAGGGCCCGAATACCGGCGGTATGGGTGCCTATACTCCGCTTCCTTTCATCACTGAGGCTGACTATGCCGAGGCAATGGAAAAGGTCCTCAAGCCAGTTGCAGCTGCAATGGTTGCCGAGGGATGTCCTTTCACCGGCACTCTCTATGGCGGTCTCATGAAGACTGCTGACGGAGTCAAGGTCATCGAGTTCAACTGCCGTTTCGGCGATCCTGAGACCGAGGTCATCCTTCCACGTCTTGACAGTGACATCTATGATGTTTTCAGCGCGGTTGCCGACGGCACTCCTATTCCTGCGCTCAACTGGAGCAAGGAACCTGCAATCGGTTTCGTGATGGCATCCAAGGGGTATCCAGGAGATTATGAGAAAGGTCATGCAATCGAGGGTCTCGAGACTCTCAAGGCTGATCCTTCCATCAGGGTATTCCATATGGGAACTGCTGCCAAGGATGGCAAGATCGTCACCGCAGGCGGCCGTGTCCTTATGGTAGTCGCACGTGCTGCATCCCTCAAGGAGGCTCACTCAAAGGCTCTGGCTGCTGTTGAAAGCATCAAGTGTGACAATCTTTTCTATCGTCGTGACATAGGCCATTGGGCTCTTTAAAGAATAATATTTGAAATGGTTATTTCAGGAAAAGAACTTTCTGCCCGCATGAAGGCAGAGATGGCGGAGAACATGCCGAAGCTCATTGAAGAGTATGGCCGCGCTCCTCATCTTGTCGTGATTCTCGTTGGAGACAATCCTGCAAGCGTATCATATGTTACCGGCAAGGCCAAGGCTTCCGAGGCTGTCGGTATCAGGAATACGACTATCCGCAAGCCAGCCGACATTACAGAGGCTGAGCTTCTTGCACTCATCGAGGAACTCAACGCTGATGACAGTGTGGACGGAATCCTTGTACAGCTTCCTCTTCCAAAGCATATCAGCGAGGCTAAGGTTATCGCTACCATCAGCCAGGAAAAGGATGTAGACGGTTTTCATCCGCTCAACGTCGCTGCTCTCTGGCAGAAGCAGCCATGTACTGTCGCATGTACTCCACTTGGTGTCATCAAGATGCTCAAGGAGGCTGGAATCGAGATTGCAGGCAAGCGCGCAGTAGTGGTTGGACGCAGCAATATCGTAGGTCTTCCTGTCAGCAAGCTTCTCCTTGACGAGAACGCGACTGTGACAATGGCTCACAGCCGCACAGCAAACCTTGCGGAGATCACCCGCCAGGCTGAAATCCTGGTCGTTGCGGTCGGCCGTCCAAGAATGATTACAGCAGATATGGTAGCTCCAGGTGCCGTCGTTATCGACGTCGGTGTCAACCGTGACCCTGAGACCGGCAAGCTCTGCGGCGATGTCGACTTCGCCAACATCGAGCCTATCGCATCAGTCATCACTCCGGTTCCGGGAGGCGTTGGTCCGATGACCATAACCATGCTCATGCAGAATACCATCGATTGTTTCAAAGCTCGTTGCAAATAATTAAGAATAAATATGAAAGCATTAGTTAGAACTGACTTCAATTTCCCAGGTCAGACTGCCGTATACCACGGAAAGGTGCGTGATGTATACAGCATCGGCAAGGATTATCTTGCCATGGTAGCCACTGACCGTATTTCAGCGTTCGACGTCATCCTCCCTGAAGGAATTCCATTCAAGGGACAGGTGCTCAACCAGATTGCATCAAAGTTCCTTGACGCAACCTCTGACATCATTCCTAACTGGAAGCTCGAGGCTGTGGATCCAATGGTCACCATCGGTCTCCGCTGCGAGCCTTTCAAGGTTGAGATGGTAATCCGTGGTTACCTTACAGGTCATGCATGGCGTGAGTACAAGGCAGGAAAGCGTACCCTCTGCGGCGTAGCTCTTCCTGAGGGCATGGTAGAGAACCAGAAGTTCCCGGAGCCTATCATCACTCCAACCACCAAGGCTGACGAAGGTCACGACGAGGATATCAGCAAGGAGGACATCATTGCAAAGGGCATCGTATCCAAGGAAGATTACGAGGAGCTCGAGAAGTATACCCGTGCTCTCTATCAGAGAGGTACCGAGATGGCTGCAAAGATGGGCCTCATCCTCGTAGATACCAAGTACGAGTTCGGCAAGAAGGATGGCAAGATCATTCTCATGGACGAGATCCACACTCCAGATTCATCACGTTATTTCTACGCTGAAGGCTATGAGGAGCGTCAGGCTGCAGGTGAGCGTCAGAAGCAGCTCTCAAAGGAGTTCGTACGCGAGTGGCTTATGGCAAACGGTTTTCAGGGTCAGGATGGTCAGAAGGTTCCTGAAATGACTCCAGAGGTCGTAAATGGTATCACCGAGCGTTACATCGAGCTCTATGAGCATGTTACCGGAGAGAAGTTCGTACGCGCTGAGGACGAGGATGTCCTCGGTCGTATCGAGAAGAATATCAACGCCTTCCTTGCAAAATAAGCCATGATCGAGAGATATTCAAGAAAAGTAATGCGTGACGTATGGACCGAAGAAAACAAGTTCGGTGCATACCTTGAGGTCGAGATCCTCTCCTGTGAGGCATGGTCAAAGCTTGATGTCATTCCTGCAGAGGACGTTGAAGCTATCCGTGCAAAGGCAACCTTCAATGTTGACCGCATCAAGGAAATCGAGGAGCAGACCCGCCATGACGTAGTCGCTTTCACCCGTGCCGTGAGCGAAAGCCTCGGAGAGGAGCGCAAGTGGGTTCACTATGGTCTTACCTCTACTGATGTTGTGGACACTGCCAACGGTTATCTCATCAAGCAGGCCAATACCATCATCCTTAAGGATCTTGAGGAGTTCCTCGAGGTTCTCAAGAAGCGTGCAATCGAATTCAAGGAGACCCCTTGTATCGGACGTACCCATGGTATCCATGCGGACATCACTTCATATGGTCTCAAGTGGGCTCTCTGGTACGAGGAGATGAAGCGCAACATCGAGCGCTTCAAGATTGCAGCCAAGGGCGTCGAGTGTGGAAAGATGAGCGGTGCTGTCGGCAATTTCGCAAACATCCCTCCATTTATCCAGGACTATGTATGCGAGAAACTTGGAATCGACTCTGCAAACATCTCTACCCAGGTTCTTCAGCGTGACCGTCATGCATACTACATCGCAACTCTCGCTGTGATTGCATCTACCCTCGAGCAGATGGCAACAGAGGTCCGCAATGCTCAGCGTACCGAGGTCCGCGAGGCAGAAGAGGCTTTCCGCAAGGGTCAGAAGGGCTCAAGCGCAATGCCACACAAGCGTAATCCTATCAGCAGCGAGAACATCTGCGGCTGTGCAAGAGTTATGCGCGGCTACATGGCAGCTTCTTGCGAGAACGTGGCTCTCTGGTATGAGCGTGACATCTCACACTCATCTACCGAGCGTATCATCCTCCCTGATGCTACCGAGCTGCTCGACTATATGCTCTGCCGTTTCAAGGGTATTCTCGAGAATCTCACAGTATATCCTGAGCGCATGCTTGCCAACATCTATCAGACCAAGGGCGTCATCTTCGCACAGCGCGTAATGAACGCTCTCATCGGCAAGGGTCTCGCTCGTGAGGAAGCATATGATACCGTTCAGCCTATCGCTATGAAGGCATGGAGCGAGGGTCTTGATTACCAGACTCTTCTCTCCGAGAGCGAGAAGGTCATGGGACTCATCTCAAAGGAGGAACTTGAGTCTTGCTTCACTCTTGAGTACTACTTCAAGAATGTTGACTACATCTTCAAGAGAGTAGGTATTCTCGTCTAGATTCCCCAGGCTCGTTTTTACGGGTCCATATATACGAAGAGGATGGCCATCGGCCATCCTCTTCTCTTTTTCAGTGTTTTGATTAAAGAACTGTCATCTTCATCTTGATGTCCTCGACAGGACGGTCTCCGGGACGGGTCTTTACCGACTGTATCTTCCCAACGATGTCGAGACCTTCGATAACCTCTCCGAAGACTGTGTACTGACCGTCAAGATGAGGCGTTCCGCCTATGGTTGAGTAGGCGGTCTTCTGGGCTTCGCTGAGACCACCCTGGCCCTTTGTCATCTCGACAGCCTGATTGCTGAGGAGCTCCTGGAGGGCAAGCAGACCAGCCTGGTCGCGGTTGCGGCGCATGTCCATGATTTTTGCCCTGTTCTCTCTGGCGAGCTTGTCGAATGCGTTCTGCTGGGCCATCATCTTCATCTGCTTCGAGAGCTGGCTGAGCTGACCTTCCTTGTAGGTGTCACCCCATACGATGTAGAACTGGCTGCCGCTTGACCGGCGCTCCGGGTTGACCTGGTCGCCCTGACGTGCAGCGGCGAGGGCTCCGCGCTTGTGGAAGAGCTCCGGCTTGATCTCAGCCTCGATGGTATAGTCCGGACCGCCGGTACCATAGCTTGCGTTCGGCTTTGGATTCCTTGAGTCAGGGTCTCCACCCTGGATCATGAAGTTGGCGATAACACGGTGGAAGATTGTTCCGTCATAGTAACCTTCCTTCGCGAGCTTGAGGAAGTTGTCGCGGTGAAGGGGAGTCTCGTCATAAAGGCGAACAATGATGTCGCCAAGTGTGGTTTCTATCTTTACGTCTGCCATATCTGTCTTTAGTTTTGAGAATCCAAAAATAGTCAAAATGATCCGTATTCCGTATATTTGCGCCAAACACAGACAATCATGAAACAACTTATCAGATCAATCGCTCTTGCATTAGCTGTAGCGGGAGCCGTGATTTCATGCAGCAATGACAAGACTGTCACAGGTTCAAACATATCCGAAGCTGCAATCTCCAAGGCAGTCTCTGAGCTGGCTCCGAATGCCATCGACTCTCAGCTGATGGAGAGGGGAGTGCGTGGCTGCGCTTCGTTATGGCGTGAAAGCGATGGCGGCGAGGCTGAATTCATTGACTTCGTGCTCTCAAGCTATGAGAATACTCCTGAGGGGAAGAGAAAACTCTTCGACAGGGTATCATATGCCATGGAAGCAATCTCAGGCTGTTCAAACGACCTGGCTCTCAGACTTCAGCGTCCGACCGTCCTTGCAGGAGATGAACCAACGGCAATTGACTATGCTTTCAGTGCATTCAGTCCTTTTTCCCATCTCTCGGAGGACCTCTACGGCAATAAGATTGCCTTCATCATCGCTCTCAACTTCCCGTTCTATTCCCTGGCGGAGAAGAATGCCCTCGGAATGGATTGGGACGAACTCCAGTGGGCTTATGCAAGAATGGGAGACATGTATACAGGCCGTCATCCTGCAGAAATCAGTCAGGCTTTCTCGGCAGCAAATTCGGCTGCGGAGAACTATATCGCCAGCTACAACATCATGATGGGACATCTTCTCACCGAAGATGGTGAGCGTCTGTTCCCTGAAGACATGTGTCTCCTTGCCCACTGGAATCTCAGAGACGAGATCAAGGCTGACTACGCCGACGTCCCGAATGCAGCCGCAAAGCAGGAAATGATTTTCAAGGTAATGGAACATATCGTGCTCCAGGACATCCCTCAGTGCGTGATCAACAATCCTGAATACGACTGGAAACCATATTCGAATACAGTTTGGAAGGACGGAAAGGAGATTGCTGCAGAGCCTGAAGGTGCCGAGCGTTATGCCCGCATTCTTGATGTGTTCCATGCAAACCAGGCCCTGGACGCATGGGATCCTCAGATGCCAAGCGGAATCATCCGCAACTTCGAGTCAAGCATGGAGGTTTCTGATGAAGTGATCGAGAAACTGTTCGTCCGTCTTGTCGGCAGTGATGAGATAAAGGCGACTGGAAAGCTGATCGCTTCCCGTCTCGGCCGTGAACTCAGACCTTTCGATATCTGGTATGATGGCTTCAAGAGCCGTTCAACCATGTCTGAGGACAATCTGACCGCCCAGACCCGTGCCCTCTATCCAAATGCCGCTGCTTTCAAGAAAGGCATGCCTGAAATGCTCCGCAAGATGGGTTTCAGTGCCGAGGATGCGGACTATATCGCTGACAAGATCGATGTGGAAGGAGCCAGAGGCTCAGGTCATGCGTGGCCAAGCCAGAGCCGTTGGCAGCCATCGCTTCTCCGTACCCGTATCGGTGCAGAGGGAATGGATTACAAGGGCTACAATATCGCTGTTCATGAGTTCGGCCATAACGTAGAGGAAACTCTCGACCTTTACTATGTGGACCACTATATCATGTCAGGCATTCCGAACAGCGCACTGACCGAGACAATGGCGTTCGTGTTCCAGAAGCGTGATCTCCAGCTTCTCGGCTATCCTTTTGCCGGTGTCGATGAGAATACAACCCTGGACATCTTCTGGGGTGCATACGAGATCATGGGAGTTGCGCTTACAGACATGTATACCTGGCGCTGGCTCTATGACAATCCTTCTGCAACGGCTGAACAGCTCCGCGACGCAGTCGTAAGGATTGCCTGTGACGTCTGGAACCAGTACTATGAGCCTGTTCTCGGCACCCATGACTGTCCATTGCTTGCCGTTTATTCTCACATGGTCAATTCGCCTATGTATCTTCCGAACTATCCTTATGGACATGTGGTCGAGTACCAGCTCGAGGAATACCTTTCGCAGTTCACCAACCGTGCGGACTTCGCCAATGAACTCAAGCGTGTATTCAGCCAGGGACGTGTCACTCCTGACGTGTGGATGAAGCGCGCAGTAGGCGAAGAAGTGAGTGTTGAACCGCTCATCCGTGCCGCTGGAAAGATTGTGAACAGATAGTTTTCCGATAAAACGATTTATCTTAAATTTTTTTAAAAAGGCTCTTGCATTGTAGTTTTTTTTCTCTATAATTGCACTCAAAGAACGAACGACAGATGTTTACCTTCCTTAATAACAAGCAGAATAATAATAATCAGAACCAGCAGGCTCTGATCTTTTCTGTGTAACCTATCCAGCAAGGTAAACGGATAAAAAAGAAGATTAGAGCACTTGATAACAGAGAGGCTGGTCGAAGGATCAGCCTCTTTTTTTTATACCGGGAATTCAACGAACTTAATAAACTATTAAAATGGACAGATTTGAACTAGTACGTGCATCCTTCGAAAAGAAGGCAGTTGCAGCTGAGAACCCCGCAATGAAGACTTCCGACTATTTCGGAGAGCTTGTGTTTGATCGCGCAAAGATGCATAAGTATCTTGACGCCGAAACTCTGGCAGCAATCCTCAAGTGTATTGACGAGGGTGGTGCCCTTGACCGCAAGACCGCTGATGGTGTTGCAAAGGGTATGAAAGCATGGGCAATCGAGCATCATGTAACCCACGTTACACACTGGTTCCAGCCTCTTACCGATGGTACAGCAGAGAAGCATGATTCGCTCATCGATTATGATGGCAAGGGTGGTGTCATCGAGAAATTCGACGGCAAGATGCTCGCACAGCAGGAACCTGATGCATCATCTTTCCCTAACGGAGGTATCCGCGCAACATTCGAGGCACGTGGCTACACTGCATGGGATCCGACTTCTCCAGTATTCATCCAGGACGATACCCTCTGTATCCCTACCGTATTCGTTTCCTATACCGGTGAGGCCCTTGACTACAAGACTCCTCTCAAACGTGCCCTCAAGGCTGTCAGCGATGCCGCAGTTCCAATCTGCCAGCTCTTCGACAAGAAGGTCAGCAAGGTTTATTCATATCTCGGATGGGAACAGGAGTACTTCCTCGTTGACGAGGCTCTCTATGCTGCAAGACCTGACCTGATGATTACCGGTCGTACCCTCATGGGCCACAACTCATCAAAGAACCAGCAGCTTGACGACCACTACTTCGGTGCAATCCCTTCACGTGTAGCTTCTTTCATGCGTGATCTCGAGGTATCGGCTCATAAACTTGGAATTCCGGTAAAGACCCGTCACAATGAGGTGGCCCCTAACCAGTTCGAGCTTGCTCCTATCTTCGGTGAAACCAACCTGGCTAATGACCAGAACCAGATCGTGATGAACCTCATGAACATGCTGGCCCGCAAGCACGGTTTCGTGGTTCTCTTCCACGAGAAGCCATTCGACGGCATCAACGGTTCAGGCAAGCACAACAACTGGTCACTCGGTACCGATACCGGTGTCGGTCTGTTCTCTCCAGGCAAGGATCCAAAGAGCAACCTCCAGTTCGTTACATTCTTCGTAAACACCCTGGCAGCAGTCCAGAAGCACAACGCTCTGCTCAAGGCCAGCATCGCTTCTGCAACCAACGCACACCGACTTGGCGCAAACGAGGCACCTCCTGCAATCGTATCTGCGTTCCTCGGCAAGACCATGACCGATGTGCTCCACAAGCTCCTTGAGGTTCCTTCAGATACTCCTATCGAGATCGCAGGCAAGAAGGGCAAGTCCCTCGGCCTCGTCGAGATTCCTGAGATCTTCCTTGACAACACCGACCGTAACAGAACTTCTCCATTCGCATTCACCGGCAACCGTTTCGAGTTCCGTGCCGTTGGTTCATACGCGAACTGCGCTGGTGCAATGACAACCCTCAATGCAGCTGTTGCAGAGCAGCTCAGAGAGTTCAAGGCAGCACTCGATGCAGAGCTTGCTAGCGGCAAGAAGCTCGAGATCGCCATCATGGATACTCTTAAGCCTATCATCAAGTCAATCATCGACGTAGTCTGCTTCGATGGAAACGGCTACTCTGACGAATGGCAGGTTGAGGCCAAGAAGAGAGGACTCGATGTCGAGACCAGTGTTCCTGAGATGATCAAGGAGTTCACCACTCCAGATGCCATGAAGCTCTTTACCTCTACCGGTGTATATACCGAGAAGGAGCTTGAGGCCCGCAATGAGGTCAAGTGGGAGACCTATTCGAAGAAGATCCAGATCGAGTCACGAGTGATGGTAAGAATGGCTACAAACCACATCATTCCTGCAGTACTCGAGTATAAGGCAAAGCTCCTCAAGGAGGTCGCTCTCAACAAGGAAATCTTCGGTTCAACTGAAGGATGTGAGGTCGAGCTCGAAATCATCGGCAAGATCAACCGCTTCGCTGCCGAGATTCAGGAGAAGGCTACAGCAATGCGTGAGGCACGCAAGAAGGCAAATGTTCTCGAAAGCGAGTATGACAAGGCCGTTGCTTACCATGAGATTGCTGAAGATCTTGCTGCACTCCGCCGTCCTATCGACAAGCTCGAAGAGATCGTAGACAACAAGATGTGGCCTCTTCCTAAGTACCGCGAACTTCTGTTCATCAGCTAATAGCATTATTAATCATTCCGTTCTGATGAAGCTGGGGAGAACACCCCGGCTTCATCTTCAAACAAACCAATCATGAAGTACCGACAGCCGATTGACCAGGGCCTCTACAGCCGCGCAGATGAACACGATGCGTGCGGAGTAGGCCTTGTGGTCAACATCAACGGAAGCAAATATCACGAAATAGTAGACAAAGGACTCACTCTTCTCGAGAACATGGCCCACAGAGGTGCCGAGGGAAGTGATGGCAAGACAGGCGACGGTGCCGGCATCATGGTCCAGATTCCTCATGAGTTCATCCTTCTTAACGGAATACCTGTTCCTGAGAAGGGTCGCTACGGCGTTGGAGTAATCTTCCTTCCAAAGGACGAGGACGACAACCGCAGCTTCAGCGACATCATCGAAGACTGTCTTGACGAGCAGGGTCTCGAGATCATGCACACAAGACAGATTCCTGTGGACAGTTCTGTCCTTGGTGAAATGGCGCTTGGCACAGAACCTGAGCACAGACAGATCTTCATCACCGGCTGTGATGATACTGCAGTCCTCGAGGACAAGCTCTATCTTGCAAGAAAGGCCATCGAGCGCAAGGTCCTTGACTCAGAGATCTCTGACAAGGAATCCTGCTACATAGTATCCATGTCCACCAGTACCATGGTGTACAAGGGCATGCTGACATCTGACCAGCTCAGACAGTATTTCCTGGATCTCCAGAGCCCATATTTCACCAGCAGCATCGCTCTGGTGCACTCAAGATTCTCCACAAACACATTCCCGACCTGGAGTCTTGCCCAGCCGTTCAGAATGATCGGTCACAATGGCGAGATCAACACAATCCGTGGTAACCGTCTTTGGATCAAGACCAGGGAGTCGCTGCTCAGCAACGAGTCTTTCGGTGATGTGGATACCAACATCGCACCGATCATCCAGCCGGGAATGAGCGACAGCGCTTCATTCGACAATGTGCTGGAATTCTTCCACAGGAGCGGACTTAGCATCAGCCACGCTCTTTCAATGCTTATTCCGGAAAGCGTAAACGAGAGCAACCCTCTCAAACAGAACCTCCGCAGCTTCTACGAGTATCACAGTATCTTCATGGAGCCATGGGATGGACCTGCAACCATGCTGTTCACTGATGGCCGCTATGCCGGAGGTATGCTGGACCGTAACGGTCTGAGACCTTGCCGCTGGGTCATCACCAAGCAGGGCATGCTCGTAATGGCGTCAGAAACCGGAGCTTCCGAGATTCCGGAGAAGGAGATTGCCCAGAAGGGAAGACTGCTTCCTGGAAAACTCTTCATGGTCGACACCCATGAAGGACGCATCTATACCAATGACGAAATCAAGGATTCGCTTGCCGAAGCCTATCCATATACCGAATGGCTGCACAAGGGCAGAATCATTCTCAAGGATATCCAGAGTGGCCGCAAGCCTGTACATGCCCTGGAAGACCATGACCGTCTGCTCCATGTGTTCAACTACAACAGCGAAGACATCGAGAAGCTGATCATCCCTATGGCGACCAACAGCCAGGAGGCTCTTTACTCCATGGGTAACGATACGGCTCTTGCCGTGCTTTCCCGCAAGCCTCAGCGATTCTTCAACTACTTCAAGCAGAAGTTCGCCCAGGTGACCAACCCTCCTATCGATCCGATACGAGAGAAGGCCGTCATGTCGCTCTCTACATATATCGGTGCTGTAAATGGAAACTTCCTTCATCCTTCCGAGGAACTCTGCAAGGTCGTGAAACTGACATCTCCTGTGCTTTCGAACGCGGAAATGCTGACTTTGAGGAACCTGAGGTACAAGGGCTTCAAGACGATCACTCTTCCTATGACCTTCAACGCCGCAGGTGGCACCTCGGCAATGGAGGAAGCGATCGAGAGACTCTGCAAAGACGTTGAGACAGCAATCGATGCTGGTTACAACTATATGATTATCAGCGACAAGAGTGTGGACAAGGATCATGCTCCTATTCCGTCGCTTCTTGCTCTGTCTGCAATCCATCATCACCTGATCCATCGCAAGAAGCGTGAGCATGCGGCTATCCTGGTTGAGTCGGGAGAGGTCTTCGAGGTGATGCACGTCGCTCTTCTCATGGGATATGGTGCAAGTGGAGTCAATCCATACATGGCATTCTCCATCCTTGACAGACTCGTCAAGGACAAGACCATACAGCTTGACTATCCTGCTGCAGAGGAACATTATATCCACGCGATCAGCAAGGGTATCCAGAAGATCATGTCGAAGATGGGTATCTCTACTTTGAGAAGCTACAAGGGTGCAGCGCAGTTCGACACTCTCGGTATCTCCAGCGGTGTCCTTGACAAGTATCTCGGCGGCGGTATTGCACCTATCGAGGGTGTTAGCATCGACGATATCGCCCACGATGCGATAGAGGCTCACAAGAGCGGCTATGCGAAGGATGCAAGCGAAGCTCTCGAGGATTTCGGAGAGTACCACTACCGCAAGGGAGGTGAGGACCATGGCTGGAATCCGCAGAACATCGCCATGATGAAGAAGTCTCTCCGTGAGAACGATTTCGAGTCGTTCAAGGCGTTCTGTGCGATGTCGGAGAACAAGGAAAACCCTATGTATCTCCGTGACCTGATGGAGATCGAGAGCGACAGGGAGCCGATTCCAATCGACCAGGTCGAGAGCGAAGAGGCTATCATGAAGCGCTTCGTTTCTGAGGCGATTTCATTCGGTGCGATCAGCAAGGAGGCACATGAGACCCTGGCAATCGCAATGAATGCCATTGGCGCCGCCAGCAACACTGGTGAAGGTGGAGAGGACACCGACCGTCTGAAGGCTCGTCCTGATGGTCTTGATGCGCGCAATACCGTAAAACAGGTCGCTTCCGGCCGATTCGGTGTCGATACCGTTTACCTCGTGAACGCAAACGAGATCCAGATCAAGGTGGCTCAGGGTGCAAAGCCTGGTGAAGGTGGTCAGCTTCCTGGCTTCAAGGTTGATGCGATGATCGCCAAGACCCGCCACGCGAAGGTGGGAACCACTCTCATCTCGCCTCCACCTCATCACGATATCTATTCTATCGAGGACCTTGCACAGCTCATCTATGACCTCAGAAATGTCAATCCTGCTGCACGCATCAGTGTAAAGCTTGTATCAGAACAGGGTGTAGGCACTGTCGCAGCTGGTGTCGCAAAGGCCAAGGCCGATGTCATCCTGATCAGTGGCGGTGACGGTGGAACCGGAGCAAGCCCTGCAAGTTCAGTGAAGTACGCCGGCAGTCCTGTCGAGATCGGTCTGGCACAGATCCAGCAGTCGCTCGTCATCAACAATCTTCGCGGAAATGTACGCCTCCAGGCCGACGGTGGTCTCAAGAGCGCCCGTGATGTAATGTTCATGGCATTGCTTGGAGCTGAGGAATACGGTTTCGGTACGGCACCTATGATTGCCATGGGCTGCATCATGTGCCGCAACTGCTACAAGAACAGCTGTCCTATGGGTATTGCGACCCAGAAGCCTGAGCTCAGAGCCCGTTTCAAGGGCAAGTACGAGGACGTTGTGACCTACTACAGGTTCATGGCAAGACAGGTACGTGAGTATCTTGCCCTCATGGGATATCGTTCACTCTCGGAAATCATCGGCAGGGCAGACCTGCTTCACAAGAGAGACTTCAACGGCAAGATCGCCGACAAGGTTTCGCTTGACAGAGTCCTTTACATCCCTGAGGATTACCAGAAAAACGCCAGAAGCTATGATGGCGCACATGTAAACAAGGTCGAGAACCTGAAAGATGCAGAAATCATCGAGGCTGCTTCAAAGGCACTCGAAGATAAGAGCCGTGTACGCTACGAGACAACAGTCCGCAACATCAACCGCAGCGTCGGAACGATGCTCAGTGGCAAGATCGTCCAGAAATACGGCCAGAAGGCTCTCCGTGATGACACAATCTCGGTTCAGCTGGAGGGTAGTGCAGGCCAGAGTTTCGGAGCATTCCTCTGCAAGGGTGTGACGCTGACTCTCGTCGGTGACGCAAACGATTACCTTGGAAAGGGTCTGTCGGGAGGAAAGATCATTGTCAAGCCATCTCCTGAGGCATCATTCAAGGCTGAAGAGAACATCATCGGTGGAAATACCATCGGTTATGGCGCGACTGCGGGTGAGATGTATATCAGCGGAGTGGTCGGCGAGAGATTCTGTGTCCGCAACAGTGGTGCTACCGCAGTCTGTGAAGGCGTCGGCGACCATGGCTGCGAGTACATGACTGACGGTACCGTGGTCGTCATCGGAAAGATCGGACGAAACTTCGCTGCCGGCATGAGTGGTGGAATCGCATACGTATGGAACCCTGACGGTGATGCTGATTTCTTCTGCAACCTTGAGATGACAGAGATTTGTCTTGTCGAGAGTGAAGAAGACAGGAATGAACTCCAGCGTATCCTCAAGAACCATGTCCGCTATACCGGAAGCCAGCTCGCAAAACGTCTCCTGGCAGATTGGGACAGCAGTGTGAAGCAATTCATGCGGATTTCGGGATGCTAAAATGTTTTAGCTGAAAAAAGTTCATTTTTTCTATACACCTTATCGATTTTTATTTCTACATTGCACAAGAAACAAGAACGAAACAGCGATCAGATGACCTCTTACCGCACATATCAGCAGAATAATAATAATTCTAATAATAATCAGAACCAGGTTAATAATAATCAGGCTCTGATCAAGCTGACATGTGGACCGGTCAAGGATAGACTGAAATAAGGCAGGAAGTAAATCTGAAAGTATAGATGATACACGAGGCCGGTCCCATACAAGGGACCGGCCTTTTTTTATTCACAGCGACGATTATACGAACCCCAAACAAATAGTGTTATGAAAAAGATTGAAGCAATTGTTCGAAAGACAAAGTTCGAAGATGTCAAGGAAGCCCTCCTTGCTTCAGACATCGACTGGTTCGAGTATCATGAAGTGCATGGTATCGGCCAGAGCCGACAGGAAAGAGTCTATCGTGGTGTTCAGTACAGCACTGATGTGATCGAAAGAGTGAAGATCACAATCGTCTGCCGCGAGAAATTCCTCGAGCCTACAGTAAAGGTCATCATGGAAGTAGCCCATACCGGAGACGTCGGAGACGGACGAATCTTCGTAAGCGATGTCCTTGATACCTACAGCATCAGGACAGGACGTCATGGTGACGAGGTTATTGCAGATAAACTCTGATTCCCCAGGCATATTCACGAACTTGACAATGAACCTATGAGAAAGACCCGTATTACAGCATTGATTATTGCTGCTGCAATGCCGCTTGGCATGAAAGCGCAGGACACGGTTGAAACTGCGATATCCGCCGACATCGTCAGCCAGTATATCTGGCGAGGACAGGAACTCGGCAAGGCGTCGCTCCAGCCGACTCTTGGAATCTCTTACAAAGGCATTTCCCTTTCAGCATGGGGCAGTGTAGGCCTGTCGGAACCTTCAGATTCACGTGAACTTGACCTTACACTCGGATATGAGTATGAAGGTCTCAGCCTCGGAATCACAGATTACTGGTTTGACGAAGACAGATACTTCCTCTACAAGGCAGACACGACTCCACATGTGTTCGAAGCCTATGTAGGATATGATTTCGGTTTTGCCTCACTTTCCTGGTACACTAACATAGGTGGAGCAGACGGTCTCAACCCATCAGGGAAGATGGCTTATTCTTCCTACTTCGAGGTCGGAGTTCCATTCCAGCTCGGAGGAGTCGATTTCACGGCCTCTCTTGGTGCTGTCCCTTATGCTACTGATTTCTACGCTGGTTCCGAGGATGGCTTCTCCATTGTGAACGCTTCAGTAATGGCATTCAAGGAGATTTCAGTTTCAGACTCATTCTCGATTCCTGTGTTCGCAGGAATCTGTACCAATCCAGGCATAGGAACGGCACATCTGGTGTTCGGCCTTACAATTTCAGCATTTTAATTTAATCGGTTAGTCAATCATCAAAATCAGAATTATCATGGATGCAATTATATCAACAATAAGTGGAGTAGATACTTTGTGGGTTCTCTTGGGAGCGATGCTCGTATTCTGGATGCAGCCAGGTTTCGCCCTTGTCGAGGCAGGCCTTACCAGATCCAAGAACACAGCCAACATTCTCATGAAGAACTTCTGTGACTTCATGTGCGGAAGCGTTCTCTTCTGGGTGATCGGATTCTCCCTCATGTTCGGAAGCGACCACGGTCTGTTCGGCTGGGACGGATTCTTCTTCAGCTCAAACATGGGCAACGACAACATTCCTGCTGGAGCATTCTTCATCTTCCAGACAATGTTCTGTGCGACTACCGCGACTATCGTCAGCGGTGCAATGGCTGAGCGTACAAAGTTCTCTATGTACATGCTCTACTCAGTCCTGATCTCAGCATTCGTTTATCCAATCTCAGGCCACTGGGGCTGGGGTGGCGGCTGGCTCTCAGAACTCGGATTCCACGATTTCGCAGGATCAACCATGGTTCACGCTTGCGGTGGCGCCCTCGCTCTTGCTGGAGCAATCGTACTCGGACCAAGAATCGGCAAATATGGCAAGGACGGCAAGAGCCGCGCTATCCCTGGCCATAACCTCGCTCTCTGCGCCCTTGGCGTATTCGCCCTCTGGGTGGGCTGGTTCGGCTTCAACCCATGCTCTGAACTTTCAATCACCGGTGAGAGCGCAATCCATTCAGCTCATATTTTCATCACTACCAACATGGCTGCAGCAACAGGCGGTATCACAGCGCTCGCATACACCTGGCTGGTTGATGGAAAGCCTTCGCTTTCAATGGTCTGCAACGGTGTGCTTGCCGGTCTTGTAGGTATTACTGCAGGTTGTGACTGTGTTGGAATCGGTGCTGCAGCTCTTATTGGCATCATAGTTTCAGTAGTGATGTGCTTCTCGGTATCATTCATTGACAAGACCCTCAAGATCGACGATCCAGTCGGAGCAGTCAGCGTACATGGTGTAGGCGGTATCCTTGGAACCATCCTCACCGGTGTTTTCTGCGACTCATCGATCAACGGCAGTGAGGTCAGTCTCGGCGTACAGACACTCGGTGCATTCGTTGTAGTAGCATTCGCATTCGTCATGGGTATGATCATCTTCAACGCAATCAAATATACCGTAGGTCTCAGATGTGGTGCACGTGAGGAAGAAGAAGGACTTGACGTTTATGAACATGGCGAGTCGGCATACAACAGATAAAACAATTTAATCAAAATATTAACAGGGGTACATTTGGAACATTGGTTTTTTTTGCCATACATTTGTACCCCGGAATGTGAATTCCGGAATCTTCTTCAGCCGGGAATCCCACATTCCTAAAACGAATTTTTAACATTTCTATCATGTGTGGATTCACTGCAATTTTCGACATCCAGGGCGATAGCCTTGAACTTCGCGACAAAGCTCTCCAAATGTCCCGTAAACTTCGTCATCGCGGACCGGACTGGAGCGGCATATATTGCGGCAAGACTGCGATTCTTTCTCACGAGCGACTCTCTATCGTAGACCCACAGTCAGGTGGCCAGCCACTCATCAGCCCTCATCATAAGCATATTCTTGCCGTGAACGGTGAGATATACAACCATCAGGAGCTCCGTAAGCAGCTCGAGGGCAAGTATGATTTCCAGACTCAGTCAGACTGTGAGGTGATACTCGCACTCTACCAGGAGAAAGGAATCGATTTCATCGAGGACCTCAGCGGTATATTTGCGTTCGCTCTCTATGACGAGGAAAAGAACGAGTACCTCATTGCCCGCGATCCTATCGGCGTGATTCCACTCTATATCGGCTGGCATGACGACGGTACCCTCTGTGTAGCAAGTGAACTCAAGGCTCTCGAGGGATTCTGCTCCGAGTATGAGCCATTCCTCCCTGGACACTATTACAGCAGCCGTGAGCGCAAGATGACCAAGTGGTATACCAGAGACTGGATGGAGTATGACGCAGTGAAGGACAACACTTCAAGCGTCGAGGATCTCAGAAAGGGTCTTGAGGATGCAGTGAAGCGCCAGCTCATGAGTGATGTGCCTTATGGAGTCCTCCTCTCGGGAGGCCTTGACTCATCGGTAGTAAGTGCAATCGCAAAGAAGTATGCAGCGATGCGTGTCGAGACCGGCAGCACCCAGGCTGCATGGTGGCCCCAGCTCCATTCATTCGCTGTCGGCCTGAAGGGTGCACCAGACCTTGCAAAAGCTGCCGAGGTTGCAAAGCATATCGGTACCGTGCACCATGAGATCAACTATACAATCCAGGAAGGCCTTGACGCCATCCGTGACGTGATCTACTATATCGAGACCTACGATGTGACCACCGTCCGTGCTTCAACTCCTATGTATCTTCTTGCCCGCGTGATCAAGTCAATGGGCATCAAGATGGTTCTTTCCGGAGAAGGCGCAGATGAAATCTTCGGCGGATATCTCTACTTCCATAAGGCACCGGATGCAAAATCATTCCATGACGAGACCGTACGCAAGCTCTCAAAGCTTCACCTTTATGACTGTCTCCGTGCAAACAAGAGCCTTTGCGCATGGGGTGTTGAAGGACGAGTTCCTTTCCTCGACAAGGAGTTCCTCGACATAGCAATGCGTCTCAACCCTGCTGACAAGATGTGTCCAGGCAAGACCATGGAGAAGCGCATCGTCCGTGAGGCTTTCGAGGATATGCTTCCGGCAAGCGTGGCATGGCGCCAGAAGGAACAGTTCAGCGACGGTGTAGGCTACAGCTGGATCGACACCCTCAAGAAGATTGCAGAAGAGAGTGTCTCTGATGACCAGCTCGCACGTGCAGAGAAGCGCTTCCCTGTAAACCCTCCTATGAACAAGGAAGAATACCTGTACCGTACAATCTTCGAGGAGCATTTCCCAAGTGCAAGTGCTGCCCGCTGTGTGCCTCATGAGGCATCTGTGGCATGTTCGACCGCTATCGCTCTCGAGTGGGATGAGGCATTCAAGAACCTCAACGATCCTAGCGGACGTGCAGTGAAGGGTGTACACGAGCAGGCATATTAGACAATGGCAAAAATCGAATTTGCAGTGATGGACGGTCTCGGCAACACATACATCTATGTGGATGCCGACCGTTTCACCATTCCTGATCCATCAGCTTTTTCTGTTAAATGGAGCCCGGTCTACAAGACTGACGGCCTCATTCTCATCAGCCGCAGCAATGTGGCTGATTTCAAGATGCGTATCTTCAACAATGACGGCAGCGAAGCCATGATGTGTGGCAACGGCAGCCGCTGCGTCGGCAAGTATGTGTATGACAACGGTCTTACAGACAAGACTGAAATCACTCTGGAGACCCTTGCCGGCATCAAGATCATCAAGCTTATCATCGAGGACGGCGTCGCAACCGGCGCTACCGTGGATATGGGAGAACCTTTGCTGTCCAACAAGGAACAGGTCGCTACTGAAGACGGCACCCTTGAAGGCAAGGTCCTGAAGGCTTGGGATGATGAATATGAAGCAACATACGTCTGCATGGGCAATCCCCATTGTGTAATTTTCGTAGACGATATCAACAAGATAGACCTGGAGAAGGTCGGACCATTCCTTGAACATTCTCCTTTCTTTCCTCAGAGAGCAAACGTGGAGTTCGTCCAGAAACTCCCTGACGGAAATCTCCGCATGCGCGTCTGGGAACGCGGATCCGGCATCACGATGGCCTGCGGTACAGGAGCGTGTGCAACAGCGGTCGCTGCAGCCAAAGCCGGTATTGCCGGCCGTGAATCAGTAGTCTCCATGGACGGAGGCGATCTTCACATCCGCTGGGATGAAATGGATGGACACGTCTATATGACTGGTCCAGCTGAAACAAGCTTTATTTGTGAACTCGATGCTGTCTACATGCTGGACAACGGAACAAAACAGTAGTGTCATGTCAATTTTCAACGAACATTATTTCGAACTCAAGAACGGATTCCTTTTCGCTGAGGTGACCCGCAGAGTCGAAGAATATAAAAAGCAGCATCCTGACCGCAAGGTAATCAGCCTTGGTGTAGGTGATGTTACCAGACCGCTGCCTGAGGTATGTATACAGGCAATGCACAAGGCTGTGGATGAACTGTCGCGCAGCGAGACCTTCAGGGGCTACGGTCCTGAGCAGGGCTACGCCTTTCTCCGTCAGGCAATCGTAGACAACGAATTCGCTCCTCTTGGTGTCAATATAGGCATCGATGAGGTCTTCATCAGCGAAGGTGCAATCAGCGACTGTGGAAATATCGTGGATCTCTTTGATCAGGACTGTGTCATAGGTATTCCTGATCCTGCCTATCCGGTATATATGGACAGCAACGTGATGAACGGAAGGGCGAAGAACATCAACATACTTCCTATCAATCAGGACAACGGCTTCGTGCCTCAGATTCCTGAGAAACATCTCGATGTAGTCTATCTCTGTTATCCGAACAATCCTACCGGATTGACGATGAACCGTGAGCAGCTGTCGAAATGGGTTGAATACGCTCTTCGCGAGAAGTGTGTCATTCTTTACGATTCGGCCTACGTCTCATACATCCGTCATGAAGGCATCCCTCATAGCATTTTCGAGATTGAAGGCGCCGAGAAATGTGCCATCGAGTTCCGAAGCTTCTCCAAGACAGCAGGTTTCACCGGTGTAAGATGCGGCTATACCGTCGTTCCAAAGGAACTTACCTTCAATTCAGAAGACGGCAGGACCATCTCGCTCAACTACAACTGGAACCGCCGCCAGTGCACAAAGTTCAATGGAACCTCCTATATCTCCCAGAGAGCGGCCGCTGCAATCTATTCGGAAGAAGGCCAAAGACAGGTCCGTGAGAACGTGGACTGCTACATGAAGAACGCCGATCTCATCCGTGAGACCTTGAAAAAGTACGGCTATGATGTCCTAGGTGGAGAGGATGCTCCATATATCTGGCTTCGCACCCCTGATGGAATGGGGTCCTGGGACTTCTTTGACAAGATGCTGAACGAACTCAGTATAGTTACGACTCCTGGTTCAGGTTTCGGTCAGTCAGGTGAGGGCTTCGTACGTCTCTCATCCTTCGGTAGACCGGAAGACTGTGAAGAAGCGATGAAGAGGATAGAGCAATGGAAGTACTGAAACACGAGTGCGGTGTAGCGCTGATAAGGCTTCGCAAGCCACTTGAGTATTATAAGGAGAAATACGGGACCATCTGCTACGGCCTCGACAAGCTTTATCTCCTTATGGAGAAACAGCATAACAGGGGACAGGAAGCAGCCGGCATGGCATGCGTCAAGATCAACGGCAAACCGGGGGAGGAGTTCATCTTCAGAGAGAGAGGCCTTGGCTCAGGTGCAATCCAGGAAATCTTCGCAAATGCACACCAGAGCATTGCATCAAGCGAAAAGGAAGGATATGACATGCCATATATCGGTGAGGTTTATATGGGCCATCTCCGCTACAGCACCACAGGAAAGTCCGGACTGAGCTACGTCCACCCGTTCCTCCGACGCAATAACTGGAAAGCCAGAAACATGCTTCTCTGCGGAAACTTCAACATGACCAATGTGGACGAGATCTTCGGACACCTGGTAGAGCAGGGACAGCATCCACGCATCTACAGCGATACCTTCCTCCTTCTCGAACAGCTGGGCCATATGCTCGACCACGAACATGAAATGCTCTGTACTCATTACGAAGCCGAGGGACTGAAGGGTCAGGCTCTTATCCAGGAAGTAGAAAACCGAATCGACACCCGCAACATCATGAAGGAGTGCTCTCCTCTGTGGGATGGCGGATATGTCATCTGCGGAGCTCTTGGAAGCGGAAGCATCTTCACTCTCCGCGATCCTCATGGAATACGCCCGGCTTTCTGGTATTGTGATGATGAAATAGTAGTCGTTGCCTCGGAGCGTCCTGTCATCCAGACAACCTTGAACGTTGATGCTGCAAGTGTCCGCGAACTCGGTCCCGGTGAGATGCTGACCGTCGACAAGGAAGGCGAGGTCAAGGTCGCCCAGCTTCTTGAGCCTGGAAAGAATGAGAAATGCTCGTTCGAGCGAATATATTTCTCCCGTGGTTCGGATATGGATATATATAACGAGCGCAAGCAGCTCGGTCGTGAGCTTGCGCCGCAGATTGTTGAGGCTGTCGGGGGCGATCTTGTGAATACGGTCATCTCTTATATCCCTAACACTGCCGAAACGGCTTTCTTCGGAATGGTGGAAGGTCTCAGGAAGGTCAATCCTGACGTACGCGCGGAGAAGATTGTAATCAAGGATATCAAGCTCAGGACCTTCATCGCGGAGGGTGCCTCCAGAAACGATCTTGCTGCACATGTCTACGATGTCACGTATGGCCAGGTAAATCCTGGAGACAACCTTGTGGTCATCGATGACAGTATCGTGCGCGGCACAACCTTGAAGCAGTCCATCATCAGGATGCTCGACCGTCTTCATCCGGGAAAGATCGTCGTCGTCTCTTCTTCGCCTCAGGTCCGCTATCCGGATTATTACGGAATCGATATGTCCCGCCTCGGCGAATTCGCGGCATTCCGCGCAGCGATAAGCCTGCTCAAGAAGAAAGGATTGTCATCAGTCATCGATGATGTGTATGAAAGATGCAAGGCCCAGGAACATCTGGCCAAGGAAGAGATGGTCAACTATGTGAAAGCAATATACGACTGCTTCACGGATGACGAGATTTCTGACGAGATTGCCGAGATGCTTACTCCTGAAGGAACGAATGCCGAGGTCAAGCTGATATACCAGAGCCTGGAAGGACTCCACAACGCGATCCCCGGACATCCCGGAGACTGGTACTTCTCAGGTAACTATCCGACACCAGGCGGTGTCAAGATGCTCAACAGAGCCTTCATGAACTGGTATGAAGGACACGCAGACGCAAGATAACAAACTAAATTACCGGATATGAAATATTTGTTTGTAACAGGAGGTGTGGTCTCATCATTGGGAAAGGGCATCATCTCTTCATCAATAGGAAAGCTGCTGCAGGCTCGTGGCTACAGCATCACCATCCAGAAGTTCGATCCGTACATCAACATCGATCCTGGTACGCTCAATCCATACGAGCACGGAGAATGCTATGTGACAGAGGACGGTATGGAAACAGACCTTGACCTGGGTCATTACGAAAGATTCACCAACATCCGTACGACTCGTGGCAATTCGATCACTACCGGCAGGATCTACCGCGCAGTCATCGACAAGGAACGCCGCGGTGACTACCTTGGAAAGACCATACAGGTAGTTCCTCATATCACTGATGAAATCAAGCGCCGCATACGTCGCGAGGATGATCCCAACAAGTATGATTTCATAATCACCGAGATCGGTGGAACCATCGGCGATATCGAGTCCATGCCGTTCCTGGAGGCAATCCGCCAGATGAAGTGGGAGAATCAGGGCGACGTGGCTTGCATTCATCTTACCTATGTCCCATATCTCAAGGCGGCTGGCGAGGTCAAGACCAAACCTACCCAGCATTCAGTCAAGGAAATGCAGGGAGTAGGAATACAGCCGGATATCCTTGTTCTCCGTACGGAGACCCATCTGAACAGCGATATCATTCACAAGGTGGCCTCATTCTGTAATGTGGACAGAGACTGTGTCGTACAGAGCGAAGACATGCCTTCCATCTATGAGGTGCCAGTCGCAATGCAGGAACAGGGACTTGACGCTGCCATCCTCAGAAAACTGGGCATGCCGGTAGGGGAGACTCCGCAGCTGGAGAACTGGCGAGACTTCCTCAAGCGCAGGGATGCTGCCGTGGAGACCGTGAAGATCGCCATCGCCGGCAAGTACGAGCTTCAGGATGCATACAAGAGCATACGCGAGAGCCTTCATCATGCAGGTGTGTACAATGACCGCAAGGTGGACATTCAGTTCATCAACACCGAGTTCCTCACCCCGGACGATGTTGAGGAGAAGATGAAAGGTGTATCAGGCGTCGTGATCTGTCCAGGCTTCGGTCAGCGCGGAACTGAAGGAAAGATTGTCATGGCGGAATACTGCAGGACCCACGATATCCCGACTTTCGGAATATGCTACGGAATGCAGATGATTGTTGTCGAATTCGCCCGCAACGTCCTCGGCTACAAGGATGCAAACAGTGCTGAGATCGACCCGGAGACAAAGCACAATGTCATTGACATCATGGAAGAGCAGAAGGCCATTACCCAGATGGGCGGAACCATGAGGCTTGGTGCGTATCCATGCCGTCTCAGAGAAGGATCCAAGGCATACGAGGTCTATGGCAAGGCAGATATCCGGGAACGTCATCGCCACCGTTACGAATTCAACAATGCCTATCTGGAGGAGTTCGAGAAGGCCGGTATGGTGTGTACAGGAAAGAATCCGGATGCTGATCTTGTAGAAATTGTTGAAATTCCGGCGCTGAAGTGGTATCTTGCAGCTCAATTCCACCCGGAGTATCAGAGCACGGTGCTTCACCCGCATCCGCTGTTCATGAGCTTCACAAAGGCGGCTATTGAATATAACGACGAACATAACAGATAATATGAGTCTCGATAGAAAGAAAGCAGAACTGAGACTTGCCGATGGAACCGTCCTCAGCGGTTGGTCTTTCGGCTATGACGCACCCTCTGACGGAGAGGTAGTGTTTTCTACAGCCATGGTCGGATATCCTGAAAGTCTCACCGACCCTTCATACAGCGGCCAGATCCTCTGTGTCACATATCCTCTTATCGGTAACTATGGCGTTCCTGATGACGGCGTGGATGCTGAAGGCATCTCGCTGAACTTCGAATCTGAAAAGATTTGGGTGAGGGGACTGGTCATCTCGGACTATTCGGCTGACTATAGTCACTGGGATGCTGTCCGCAGCCTTGGAGACTGGCTGAAGGAACAGAAGATTCCGGCCATCTGCGGCATAGATACCCGTGAACTGACAAAGATTCTCCGCGAGAAGGGCTCAATGCTCGGAATGATTGTTCCTGAGGGAGTCGAGAAATCCTTCCCGGTTCCGGATCCTAACCTTGACAATCAGATTGCCATCGTCAGCACCGACAAGGTCATCGAGTACGGCAGCGGAGACAAGACCGTGGTACTGGTAGACTGTGGTGTCAAGCATAACATTCTGCGTTGCTTTGTCGAAAGAGGAGTCCATCTCATCCGTGTTCCATGGGATTACGACTTCACAAAGCTGGAGTATGACGGTCTGTTCATCTCTAACGGTCCGGGAAATCCTGAGTTCTGCGAGGCTACGGTGAACCATCTGCGCGAGGCTCTCAAGGGCGACAAGCCGATTTTCGGTATCTGCATGGGCAATCAGCTTCTTGCGAGAGCTGCAGGTGCCAGCACATATAAGCTTAAGTATGGACATCGCAGCCATAACCAGCCTGCACGCATGCTTGGAACCGAGCGTTGCTTCATCACTTCCCAGAATCATGGATTTGCGGTTGATGAAAGCAGACTCGGCTGTGACTGGGAACCTTGGTTCGTCAACATGAATGACGGTACCAATGAAGGAATCAGACACAAGTCAAAGCCTTTCCGTTCCGTACAGTTCCATCCAGAGGCATCCAGTGGTCCTACCGATACTCAGTTCCTCTTCGATGAGTTTATCAATATGCTTTAGAGACGAAGAAGATGAAAGACAGCAATATCAAGAAAGTACTCATTCTCGGTTCCGGCGCGCTTAAGATCGGTCAGGCCGGAGAGTTCGACTATTCCGGAAGCCAGGCCCTCAAGGCTCTGCGTGAGGAAGGAATCGAGACCGTGCTCATCAATCCAAACATCGCGACTGTCCAGACTTCCGAAGGAGTCGCTGACAAGATATACTTCCTTCCCGTCACGCCGTTTTTTGTCGAGAAGGTCATAGCAAAGGAGAATCCACAGGGCATCCTGCTCTCGTTCGGCGGCCAGACCGCCCTCAACTGCGGAGTAGAGCTCTACAAAAGCGGAATACTCGATAAATACGATGTGAAAGTCCTTGGAACACCTGTCCAGGCCATCATGGATACCGAGGATCGTGACCTGTTCATCAAGAAGCTTGACGAGATTGACGTAAAGACCATCAAGTCTCATTCTGCAGAATCGATAGAAGAGGCAAAGGCGGCTGCGGAAGCCCTCGGATATCCTCTCATCGTCCGTGCAGCATACGCTCTCGGTGGCCTTGGCTCCGGTTTCTGCGACAACGAGCAGGAACTCATAGAACTTTGTGAGAAGGCATTCTCGTTCTCTCCCCAGGTTCTTGTCGAGAAGTCTCTCAAGGGCTGGAAGGAGATCGAGTATGAGGTAGTGCGGGACAGATATGACAACTGTATCACGGTCTGCAACATGGAGAACTTCGATCCTCTTGGAATCCATACAGGAGAGAGCATTGTCGTTGCTCCTTCCCAGACCCTCAGCAACAAGGACTACTACTATCTGCGCGAACTGTCCATCAAGATTATCCGCCATATCGGAATTGTAGGCGAGTGTAATGTACAGTATGCGTACGACCCTGATTCCATGGATTACCGTGTGATTGAGGTGAATGCCAGACTGTCCCGTTCTTCCGCTCTTGCATCCAAGGCAACCGGTTATCCTCTTGCCTTTGTCGCGGCCAAGCTTGGACTTGGTTACGGTCTCTTTGACCTGAAGAATTCTGTTACCAAGGATACACCTGCATTCTTTGAACCTGCACTCGACTACATCGTCTGCAAGATTCCGCGCTGGGACCTTTCCAAGTTCCATGGAGTCAGCCGCAAGATCGGCTCAAGCATGAAGAGCGTAGGTGAAGTCATGTCAATCGGCCGCACATTCGAGGAGGCGATCCAGAAGGGCCTCCGAATGATCGGTCAGGGCGCCCATGGCTTCGTTGGCAACAAGGAGTTCAAGGTCGCAGACGTCGATGAGGCTCTCAGAGTTCCTACCGACAACCGTATCTTCGTCATCTCAAAGGCCCTCAGAGCCGGCTATACCGTCGACCAGATCCATGCTCTCACAAAGATTGACAAATGGTTCCTGGACAAGCTCCGCAACATCGTGACTACCTACGAGCGCATGAACGGCTATTCTTCTCTCGAGGATATGCCGATTGACCTGCTTAGGCTTGCAAAGTGTCAGGGATTCTCCGACTTCCAGATCCAGCGCGCCATTTTCAAGGACAACGGTTCGGCAATGGCCAACCAGAATACAGTCCGTGAGTTCAGAAAGGCAAACGGCATCGTTCCGGTCGTAAAGCAGATCGATACACTTGCTGCAGAGTTCCCTGCAAAGACCAATTATCTGTACCTGACATATAATGGTTCGTTCAACGACATAGACTATGAAAAGGACGGCAGGTCTGTGGTTGTGCTTGGTTCCGGTGCGTATCGTATCGGTAGTTCAGTTGAGTTCGACTGGTGCTCCGTGACCTGTCTCAAGACCATCATGAAGCAGGGATACAGGGGAGTGCTGATCAATTACAATCCGGAGACTGTAAGTACCGATTATGATATGTGCGACCGCCTGTACTTTGACGAACTGACCTTCGAGAGAGTGATGGATATCATCGATCTCGAGACTCCTCATGGAGTTGTCGTTTCTGTAGGTGGTCAGATTCCGAACAATCTGGCTCTCAAGCTTTCAAAGGCAAATGTCCCTATTCTTGGAACCCGTGCCGAGGATATCGACAAGGCCGAGGACAGAAACAAGTTCTCGAGCATTGTGGATTCTCTTGGAGTGGATCAGCCGGAGTGGAGCGAGCTGACCTCGTTCGAGGACGTCGGCAAGTTCGTTGACAGGGTTGGTTTCCCTGTTCTTGTCCGTCCGTCATATGTACTCTCCGGTGCAGCTATGAATGTCTGCCACGACATGAATCAGCTCCAGCGTTTCCTCTCCCTCGCAGCGGAAGTTTCCCAGGAACATCCGGTCGTTGTCAGCAAGTTCATGACACGATGCAAGGAGATCGAGTTCGATGCTGTTGCAGACGAGGGCAAGGTGCTTGCCTACGCTATCTCGGAGCATATCGAGTATGCCGGTGTACACTCGGGAGATGCTACGATCCAGTTCCCGCCACAGAAACTGTATGTAGAGACAGCCAGAAGAATCAAGAAGATCGCGAAGAAGATTGCCGAGGCACTCCATATCTGCGGTCCTTTCAATATCCAGTTCCTTGCAAAGGAGAACGAGGTCAAGGTAATCGAGTGCAACCTGCGTGCATCGCGAAGCTTCCCGTTCGTATCCAAGGTGCTCAAGATCGACCTTATCGAGCTTGCATCAAAGGTAATGCTCGGACAGCATCCGGAAGCTCCTCTCAAGAGTGCGTTCGACCTTGAGTATGTCGGTGTGAAGTCATCCCAGTTCTCATTTGCGAGACTTGAGGAAGCGGATCCTATGCTTGGTGTTGACATGTCTTCTACCGGTGAGGTAGGCTGTATCGGTGACGACCTTAACGAGTCTCTGCTGAAGTCGATCCTCTCTGTCGGCTATACCATTCCTGACAAGAGAATCCTTCTCTCGACCGGAGACGCTCTCCAGAAGGCGGACCTCCTCAATGCCAGCAAGCTGCTTGCTGCTCATGGTTATGAGCTTTATGCTACAGGAGGAACCTACCGCTACTGTGTTGACAATGGAATCCCATGCACCAGGGCGATATGGCCGTCCGAGACTGAACTCAAGGGCCAGTTCCCTGAGGCTATGGAGCTCATCGCGGAAAAGAAGGTCGACATGGTGATCAACATCCCTAAGAACTTCTCGGATTCCGAGCTCAGCAACGGCTATCTCATCCGCCGCGCTGCCATCGACTTCAACATCCCTCTGTTCACGAATGCACGACTGGCGACCGCGTTTATCCGCGCGTTCACTTCGATGAGCCTGGATGACATCCAGATCAAGTCCTGGGATGAGTATTAGTAAAAAAATAAGTTGGTAACGAATACCAACTTATTTTTTTTGTTCTCTGACTATTGACCTCCGAGACGCTCGAAATAGGTCATCACTTCATCCCAGTTCTTGAAGTTGTCTGAACCGAAGTGGATGACGGTGCCCATGAAATCGTCGGAATGATGACAGTCAGGGTGTGCGTCGATGAGATAATCTCCGATAAGCATGTCCTTGCGTGTGGTCAGGCAGGTCCTGTCCCATGCAGGGACAGCTATCTTTGTCTCCAGCCAGTCAAGCTTGTCCATGCTGGTGTGCAGCCCGTCCTGGTCGGCAGGAATCACGAAACGGAGATCGTAGTTCTTCATGAGGGCAAGTATGCTGCGCGGGGCTGACGCCACCTCTTCGCCGTTATGGCTGTAGCGCAGCACATCGTCGAAACAGATGAACACGCTAGGCTTGCTGCGTCCCTGCTGGATGTCGTCTATCCACTGGATCACAGGTACTACTGCACGGCCGAGTGTATGTTCGTTGAGATAGTGCTCTCCGTCGAAATGGATGCAGTTAGGGTAGTGGCTGCGGCAAAGATCGTAGTGGTTCACCATCGTGTCATGCGTTCCGAAGAGTCCGAAGAATCTTTCACGGTCTGTGTCATCGATGCCGGTGAAGCACTGAGAAGATACTTCCCTGAAGGATTCCAGAAGACCCTTGGTAACCAGAAAGTCCTTGGCTCCGTCCTGTCTTGGGTTGTGGAACTGCTGACGTCCAAGTCCGTTGTTCTTCAACAGGGTTTCGGCGAGCTGGAAAGCGGGATTGACTGCGATTCTCCAGAATCCGTGCATCAGTTCGGTGTACATCGCGCCCATGGATGTACCGATGATTAGATCGGGCTTCTTCTCTTCAGCAAGAGCCTTCAGCATTGGGAGCGCCTCTGCAGGCTCTACCGGAATGTCCGGCGCGATGATCTCAACGTCAGGGTAGAGCTGGCGCAAGGCCTTGACTGTTCCGTTGTTGCCGCTTGATGCGAATCCGTGGAGAAAAAGAATCCTGTTCATATTTTGGTCTTGTGGATAAATTTTGCTAACTTTAACGATTGGAATGGCTACGCCAAACTGATTGCAAATTAAAAACAATTTTCGATATAAAATGAAAAAACTTGACGTTGTACTCGGCCTCCAGTGGGGCGATGAGGGAAAAGGAAAGGTAGTTGATGTTCTTGCTGGACGCTATGACGGAGTCGCAAGATTCCAGGGTGGCCCTAATGCCGGTCACTCACTCTATTTCGAAGGCAAGCACTTCGTTGCCAGAAGCATTCCTTCAGGAATCTTCCGCGAGGGCTCCATCAACATCATCGGTAATGGCGTAGTGCTCGATCCTATCGAGTTCCAGGAGGAGTGCGGCAAGGTCGCTGCAATGGGTCTCAATCCACAGGAGAAGATTGTAATCTCAAAGAAGGCGAATCTTATCCTCCCTACACACAGACTTCTTGATGCAGCTAACGAGGCTGCTGCAGGAAAGGGAAAGATCGGCTCGACCCTCAAGGGAATCGGACCTACCTATACTGACAAGATCTCACGTCACGCCCTCAGGGTAGGCGATGCTCTTGCTCCTGATTTCAAGGCTCGTTACGAGAAACTTCAGAACCGCCATATCAAGGAACTCCAGAACCTTGGCTTCGAGTGCGATCCTCATGCTGAAGATGAGGCATGGTTTGCTGCCATGGAGTTCATCAAGGGATTCAAGCTCGTCGACTGTGAGTACTATGTAAACGACATGCTCGCAAATGACAAGTCTGTCATTGCTGAAGGTGCCCAGGGTTCAATGCTCGACATCGATTTCGGTACCTATCCATTCGTGACTTCATCAAACACCACGGTTGGTGGCTGCTGCCCTGGTCTGGGTATCGCTCCTACCAAGGTAGGCAGTGTTTACGGTATCTTCAAGGCATACTGTACACGCGTCGGCAGCGGTCCATTCCCGACTGAGCTCTTCGATGAGACCGGCGAGGAAATCCGCCAGCTTGGCCATGAGTTCGGTGCAGTTACCGGCCGTCCACGCCGTTGCGGCTGGCTCGATCTCGTTGCTCTCAAGTACGCTGTAATGCTTGACGGTGTCACCGATCTTATCATGATGAAGGCGGACATCCTCAATACCTTCGATACCATCAAGATCGCAGTTGCATACAAGATCAACGGCGAGATCGTCGATCACTTCCCATTCGAGGTTGACGACAATGTTGAGCCTGTTTACAAGGAGTTCAAGGGCTGGAAGAAGGATATCTGCGCTGTCCGTGACTACAATGAGTTCCCACAGGAGTTCAAGGATTATGTTGCGTTCATCGAGAAGGAGACCGGCTGTCCGATCAGTATCATTTCAGTAGGACCAGACCGCGACGAGACCCTCGTACGCTAATCTTTATCCGCAATCATAGAAAGCCGACCCTGCGAGGTCGGCTTTATTCGAATAATCACATAAACTAATAACTACAATCATGAAAATGAACAATTTCCGCTCGATGCTCGCGGTTGCGGCATTCGGATTTCTTTCAGTCGCAGCAAGCGCACAGGTGAAGGAAGACTTCAAGCCTTGTACTTCCAACCAGGACGGCAAGCAGTATCCTATGGTCAATTCAGACCGCGTAGTACGTGCTCAGTACCTTGCACCGGATGCAAAGAGCGTCAAGTTTGACATCGGTGGTGTGAAGTATGAACTTGTCAAGGACGAGAACGGTCTCTGGACAGGTGAAACAGCACCTCAGGACGAAGGTTTCCACTACTACCAGATCAATGTTGACGGTATCTCGGTTCCTGATCCGAACAGCCTTTATTTCTATGGCGCAAGCCGTTGGGGCAGCGGTATCGAGATTCCTGCCGCTGATGAGGACTTCTACCAGGTAAAGAACGTACCTCACGGTGAGACCAGCGAGGTTTACTATTATTCAACCGTAAGCGGTACCGTACGTCACTGCTTCATCTACACTCCTGCAGAGTATCGTACCAATACCACAAAGAAGTATCCTGTTCTCTACCTCCAGCATGGTATGGGCGAGAACGAGTACGGCTGGGCACAGCAGGGCCGCACCGGCATCATCATGGACAACCTCATCGCAGCCGGCAAGGCAGAGCCGTTCATCATCGTCATGGACAATGGTCTCGCAAACCTCGGTCAGCAGCCTCGTCCTCAGGGACAGCGTCCACAGGGTGCTCCTCAGGCTGCACCACAGGGTCAGCGTCCTCAGGGCGGTCCTAGGCTCAATTCTGCCGGCGCTTTCGGTGACTGCCTTATCAAGGACATCATCCCTATGGTTGAAGCCAACTACCGTGTTATCGCTGACAGCGAGCACAGAGCTATGGCTGGCCTTTCAATGGGTGGCATGCAGACCCGCGCCATCACCCTTGCAAATCCTACCACCTTCTCTTGGGTAGGAATGTTCAGCGGTGGCGTCATCTCTCCAGAGGACGTAGCTGGAGCTGCAGGTTTCAAGGAGAACGTAAAGCATGTTTTCATGAGCTATGGCAGCCGTGAGATTGAGAGACCTAGAAACGGTTCCGATCCGAGAACTTCCGCTGACGATCTCAAGAAGATCGGCATGAACGCTACTTTCTATGTATCTCCTGAGACCGCTCACGAGTGGCAGAGCTGGAGACGCAGCCTCTATCAGTTCGCTCAGATCCTCTTCAAGTAGCATCTAAAACATTTTTAATAAAAAAAACCTTTGTTTTTTTAGTTCAAATATCTATCATTGCAGTAATGATGTCGGTAAGAAACAATCAGCAGAATAATAATAATCAGCGTAATAATAATGCGCTGAGGTCTTTGTTTTGCTCTTGCCCGACGGAGTAGAAGATAAACGGACAAAACGAAAATACAGGTACAGTAAGGCCGGGCTTGAAAGAGTCCGGTCTTTTTTTATGCTTGATACTAGTGTAACTTTTAATACTTCCCCTAACATGCAGACACTTATTGAAAGCAGAGATTCTGTCAACCGCTGGTTGGAGCGGTATGGCGTGAGATTCGGAGTCTACAAGAACGGTATCTTCAACGAACAGTTCTTCCCTTTTGACTCAATTCCCAGAGTTATTCCCAGAAAAGACTGGGACATTCTCGAAAAAGGACTTGTACAAAGAGTGAAGGCACTCAATGCATTTCTCTGGGATATCTATCATGACAAGTCCATCATCAAGGACGGAATCGTTCCCGAAGAGTTCGTCTATTCATCCAAGGGCTACATGCCTGAATGCGAAGGTATCGATCCTGTCGGGAAAGTCTACTCCCACATCAGTGGCATCGACCTGGTAGAGGGCAAGGACGGCAACTGGTTCATACTGGAGGATAATCTCAGGATTCCGTCGGGTGCATCCTATCCGATGATAGCCAGGGAGATTACCAGAAAGGTATCGCCAACCACCTTCATCGACAACAGCATAGCCGACAACAGAGATTACCCTGAGATTCTCAAGGATATGATGGATACGATGAATGCGGGCCGTGGCATAAATGTCATCCTTACACCTGGCCGATACAATTCAGCATTTTTCGAGCATTCCTATCTGGCTGAGAAGACCGGAGCCGTTCTGGCTTTTCCTGGTGACATGACCGTGGAGGACGACATCGTCTGGTATACAGGACTCTACAAGGAAAAAGTCCGTGTCGGTGCAATCTACAGGAGAGTGAGCGACGAGTATCTTGACCCTCTTGCCTTCGAGGCATCATCACTCCTCGGAGTTCCTAATCTTTTCCAGGCCTACAAGAAAGGCAACGTAGCCGTAATCAACGGTTTCGGCAACGGCGTCGCAGATGACAAGGGTATCTATTACTTCGTACCAAAGATGGTGAAGTACTACCTTGGCGAAGAGCCTATCCTTCATAACGCACCGACCTATCTCCCATATTACAAAGAGGATTACGACTACATCCTGGCCAATATCGGCAAACTCGTCATCAAGGACGTGAGCGAGGCCGGCGGCTATGGTGTGGTCTTTGGCCGTGACCTTACCCCTGAGAAGCTGGAAGAGCTCAAGTCGCTCATAGTAGAGCAGCCAAGAAGGTGGATTGCCCAGGAAGTCATCGATTTCAAGGATCTCGAGATTATTGAAGGAGAGGAGAAAGTCTGGAGAAAGGCCGACCTCAGAGCCTTCGTTGTATCCGGTGGCTCCGGGGACAATGGGGGAGTGAGGGTATGGAAGAGCGGCCTTACCCGCTTCTCAAGGAATCCTGCCTCATTTGTGGTGAATTCCAGCCAGGGTGGCGGATTCAAGGATACATGGATCATGAACGTATAAAACGAACTGAACAAAATATGAAGACAAGTACAATCCTTTCCCCATCGAAGGCAAACAGCCTGTACTGGCTGGGACGATATACAGAGCGTGTCTATCTGGAACTGCACCTCCTCAGACTCTGCTTCGACAAGATGATTGACGGTGATCCGCAGGAGTATGGAAAATACCTTTCTGCAATCGGCGGAGTGTCCCGATATCCTGACCAGGCGTCGGTAATCAACGGACTGGTACATGACCTTTCCAATCCGGCATCGGTCATCAGCAGTGTTGAAAGATGTAACGACAACGCGGTCCTGCTCCGTGACGAGATCAAAAGTCCTACCCTGGGATACATCCAGATGCCTCTGGAACTGCTCAGACAGAATGCAAAGAATGGAATCGAACCGAATGTCGATGAACTCCAGACCCTGACGGACTGGATGCTCGCATTCTGGGGCTCGATCGAGGAAAGAGTCTATGATGACAGGGTAAGGACCATCCTGAAGATAGGCAAGCTCATTGAGCATATCGACATGAATGTCCGTTTTGATTACAAGTTCTACCGCATAGAGGAGGCCTTCAAGGCTCTGGGACACTGCAAGGCAGAGGAACCAAGGGCATTCAATGACGAGGTGACTGATGAGCTCAGGGAAATGCTGACTGAAGAAAAATACACAGACGGAGGTACTGAATACAAGAACAAGTTATTGTATCTGGTCGGAAATGCTGTAGTTTTGTAGCATGCAAGTATTCAGGTACAGATTCGAGTCCAGGACTGACTTCTCCAATCCGGTGAAGGACCATAGCTTCCTGTTAAGGTCCTTCCCGCTGGAGGATGCCCGCCAGACTCTGCTTGACTCGAGTCTGAGGATAGTTCCACAGCCAGACTCACTTTCCAGTGGACGCGATTGCTGGGGCTCCAGGATAGACTATGGTTTTCAGGCTGCAGCCCATGACTCATTCTCATACATCAGTGAAGGAACGGTAGAGGTTGCTCCTTATCCTATTGCCGACGAGTCTCCTTCAGCTTTGTTCTATATGGATTCCAGGATGACTGTCCATGATCCGGCAATGGCTTGCCTAAGTCCTAAAACAGATGGAACTCCGTTCGAGAGGGCATTGGAGATATCGTCACGTGTCAAGACTGAGATGTCCTATACGAAGAATGTGACATCGGCAGAAACTACTGCTGCCCAGGCATTCCGCCTGCGAAAAGGAGTATGCCAAGACTATGCTCATATAATGATATCGGCATGCCGTGCGTCAGGAATTCCAGCCAGATATGTATGCGGCATGATACCTGGGGAAGGCGAGACCCATGCCTGGGTCGAAGTCTGGTCGGAAGGCTCATGGTACGGTCTGGATCCAACGGCCGGCAAGGTCTGTGACGACAGGTACATCGCTATTGCAAAAGGACGTGATGCCGGCGACTGTCCTGTCGTGAGGGGGCTTTTCAAAGGCTGTTCAGCCCAAAATACTACGACTATCTCATCTGTTGAACAATCAGAACAATGATAAAGACAATATTTGAAACCGATCTGCCGGTCGATGAGCAGTTCTCCATAAAGAAGAATACCATCACCAACGGCAGCGGAAAGAAAAGAATCTGCATTGTCACCGGAACTCACGGAGACGAGCTGGAAGGACAGTTCATCTGTTTCCAGCTGCAGAAGGAAATACTCGAAGAGATAGATATGCTCGATGGTACTGTCGAGGTATATCCTGCCCTGAATCCTATGGGCATCGATTCGATTACGCGAGGAATCCCGAATTTCGACCTGGATATGAACCGCATCTTCCCGGGTAATCCGGAAGGTACCGTTGCGGAACAGACAGCGGCTGCGATAGTGGCTGACCTGAGCGGCGCCGATCTCGTCATTGACATCCATTCCAGCAATATTTTCCTCAGGGAAGTCCCTCAGGCCAGGATCAACGTCATGACAGCTGAAACCCTTGTGCCATACGCCAGGCATATGAATGTGAATTTCATATGGGTTCATGACGCTGCAACCGTGCTGGAGGCAACCTTGGCCCACTCGCTGAACAGCAGAGGTACGCCAACGATTGTCGTGGAGCTTGGAGTTGGAATGAGAATCAACCACTACTATGGAAAGAACATGGTTCTTGGAATCAAGAACCTGATGAAAGAAATGGGAATGTGGAAGGGACAGGTGGATTCATCCAGAATTGTTGAACCTATCGTATCCCAGGGAGATTCAGTCAGTTTCGTGAATGCTCCGGCATCGGGAATCTTCTCTACTGAAACCCATAATGAATCCATTGTGGAAGAAGGAGATTCTCTAGGCCAGATCATCGATCCGCTCTCCGGAGCTGTCATCGAGGACGTCAAGGCGCCTTGCAGAGGCTATCTGTTCACAATCAGGGCATACCCTGTCTGCTACGAGGGCTCTTTGCTCGCCAGAATCCATAGATTGGTATGAGAAAGGAAATAATATTCAGTATGGAGTCCCCATACCGCGATACATTCAGGATATGGGGATACCGCTTCGGCATCGGTGAGAAGACACTTGCAATTGTCGGAGCCATGAGAGGAGACGAGGTTCATCAGCAGTTCGTATGCGCCCAGCTGGTCTCGAAGCTTGAGTCGATGGAAAGGGACGGCATGATTGCTCCTGGCCAGGAAATCCTTGTCATACCTTCGGCAAACCCATTCTCCATGAACGTAGAGAAAAGGTTCTGGGCTCTCGATGGAACTGACATCAACAGGATGTTCCCTGGGTACGACCTTGGTGAGACCACGCAGAGAATTGCATCAGGAGTCTTCGAGGCGATCAAGGACTATAAGTACGGAATTCAATTGGCCAGCTCCTATCAGACAGGAGAATTCATGCCTCACGTCAGGCTTCTCAAGACAGGTTTTGAAGATGTGGAAACTGCGAAGCTTTTCGGCCTTCCTTATGTGTATGTCAGAGCACCGAAGCCTTTCGATACAACCACGCTCAATTACAACTGGCAGATCTGGGATACCAAAGCATGTTCAATCTATGCAGGAAAGAACAATGACGTGTCTCCGGAGGCTTGCCAGGTGCCTGTAAACGCAATCATGCGCTTCATTGTCAACGTCGGAATCGCTGATTTTGCGTCAGGGGCGAACCGTCCTTCATTCAACACCATCGTTCTTGATGACCAGGATCTCGTCACAATCAATTCTCCTGCTGCGGGAATCTTCCAGAACCTCTGTTCCCCTGGACATGAAGTCTCCAAGGGAGAAATCATAGCCAGGATAATAGATCCATATGACGGTTCGGTAAGGTCGGAGATTGCGTCGCCATGTGACGGAGTAGTATTCCACTTGCTCGGCAAACCTCTTACACTCCTTCACACTCCGATATTCATGATCAGAAAGTACCAGTGAAATCCAGAATGGTCAAACTGTCTTCGCAGACACTGAAGTGAATGTCCAGATTGCGGAAGGGGAGACCATAGACCTTGTCGGGGTCGTTCTGGGTACGTGGCCTGGGGTCCATAGACAAAGCTTGGAGAAGAGCCTGGAAATCATCTTCTCCAAGCTTTTCTTTCAGTCTGTCTGCGAGGGATTGCGGAACAATGACTTCCAATGCTTTCCATCCAGACTTGTCCGTAAATCCTCCCGAAGCATCCGGGAAGGCATCTGCGTATGGGATGTATGGCTTGATGTCGTAGATTGGAGTGCCATCCATAAGGTCAGCGCCAAGTACATGTATGACCGGATGTCCAGGGTTGCTGATATCAACCCTGTCCAGTCTTACACAAGAAAGTCCGAGCCGGTTTGGACGGAAGGGAGAACGGCTGGCAAAGACACCTACCGTAGCGTTGCCACCCAGGCGTGGCGGACGGATGAGCGGGCGGAATCTTTCGCCGGTATTCTCATGATTGGCAGAGAATTCCCATATGAGCCACAGCCTGTCGAAGTCTTCCATGCCACGGAGGGCATCTGCTGTCGCATAAGGCCCGCATAGATGAATCTCTCCACGCAGGTTTTCCAGCAGTCCACTCTGGCGTGGAATGCCGAACTTGCTGGTAAAAGGAGACTTGAAATATGCAATTGGCTCTATTGTCATTATTCTTCGCTTTATTCGTCGTAGGCCTCAATCTTTGGTGCCGCGGCTTCGAACTCTTCGGCCATGATCTGGTATACCCTGAGAACGGAATCCAGTGCGGCCTTGTTCTCTTCCTTGATAGGTTCAGCAGAAGGAGACTCCAGTGTCAACGGGTTGATTGCAGTTCCGTTCTGGTATACTCTGAAGTCGAGGTGCGGTCCAGTTGATGTTCCTGTCGATCCTACATAGCCGATGACTTCGCCCTGACGGACCCGTGTGCCGGCTTTGATCCCCTGAGCGAAATTGCGGAGGTGCATGTATGAGGTCGTGTAGACGCTGTTGTGGCGTATCTTGATGGTGTTGCCGCCACCGCCTGCCCATCCTGCGCTGATGACTGTTCCGTCGCCGAGTGCGACTACCGGAGTTCCCATAGGTGCAGCATAGTCTACGGCTGTATGTGCCCTTATCTGTCCAGTGACCGGATGCTTGCGGGCGTAGGAGAACCCGGAAGAAATGCGCTTGAACTCAAGCGGGGCCTTGAGAAATGCCCTGCGCATGCTTTCACCCTTTTCGTTCCAGTACAGGTTTCCGTTGTCTCCCTGGTCGAACATGACAGAGTATAGGTCTGAGCTGTCGCGTGTGAAGCGGGCAAAATAAATGGTGTCCAGGCTGATTACTTCGCCGAGGCACTCGGTCTGGCTGTATATGAGACGGAAACGGTCTCCCTTCTGGAGCCCGAAGAAATCAACAGTCCAGGCGTATAGATCGGACAGCTTCATGATCAGGGCTGGAGATGATCCTGCCTTGCTCATGTCATTCCAAAGGGATGAACTGATGCTTACGTCTGCGAACTTCCTTACATGCTGGACAGGGAAATCATATGTGTATACTGCGAGTGAATCCGCACAGCGGAAGATTGTTCTCCGTATCCTGCTGTTTTCGTATATGACATACTTCAGCTCATTGTTGAGGCTGTCATAGTATGCCTTGTAGGGGTTCCCTGCGCGCAGCTTGCGCACGTCGAAGATTGTATCGCAGATCTGGGTGAGGGCATAGGCACTCTCACTGCTCATGCCGAGCCGGTTCATCATGCCGCTGAAAGTGTCTCCGTTGCGGACCTTGTCGTCTATCCTTCGATAATCCTCCTCCCAGAAACCGAATGGTGGAATGGAGTCGTTGACAGGTTCTGCTGCTTCGATGCTGTCATTGACACGTCTGCATGAGAACGTTCCTGCCAGGGTTGCCGCAACCGCGAAACCCAGAAATATCTTTCCTATGTTTTTTCTCATAGCAGATCGAGAGTCTTCTGATCAAGCTTCTCGTCCCAGAACTTTGCCAGGATGTACCTGAAACATTCTTCCTTGCCGGATACGATGTAGAAAAGCGTCATGCATGAACGGAGTTTCATTGCATCTGTCTTTCCGAAAATCTCGGCTGCGCTTTTTCCACGGATCTGGCCTACTGCATTGGTGATTTCACGAAGACGGCCTCCTAACTGCTTGTCAGCCAGGTATGCCTTTGCCTCGCCCTTGCCGATGAGGCCGTAGAAGTTCGCTGTTTCTGAGCTGCCCAGCCCTCTGAGCTGTGGGAATATATACCACATCCAGTGTCCTTCCTTGAGTCCTGCGCTGACTTCCTTCAGCGCCTTCTGGTATGTGTCGTCTGCGTTCTGTGCTTTCTTGAATCTGTCGAGGTCGAAATTCGGCATGTCTTTAGGTATTAGTTACGTCATCGCAATATAGCGATTATCCCTCTCTTTTCAAAGTGACCGACTGTCCCAGTCAGGAGGAGTTCTGTATCAGCAAACCTCCGCTTCGCTCCGTCCCGTCACTTACTTCGTTCGTGACACCCATTCACATGGCCATGGGCGGCCATGGTTTGCTTGATACAGTCTCCTCCTGTCAGGGAGGACTATTTCGCTTCAGTGTGAGCGTTGACGAGATAGACTATTGAGACGTATGGGATGCCGGAGTTGGTGGCAAGGCCGATTTCGCAGGTCCTGCTGTTGGAGTAACCGACTTTGATACCCTTGGCCTCAAGCTGTGGCTTGAGCTTGCGGAGAGCCCACTTGTTCAGTTCCGGCCTGGTCATTCCCTTGTCACCGGCATATCCGCAGCATCCTACTCCCTCCGGAACGAGCACATCTGACGAACATAGAGCCGCCAGGTCGTACAGTGTTCCGGCAAGACCCATCAGTCGGGTTGAACAGGTCGTGTGGATTGCTACAGGCTCGCTGGTCTGGTTGAACTCAAGACGCTCGCGCAGGTACTTCCATATGAATTCGGCAGGCTCGTAGAGATGCATCTTTCTGATCTTGGTGCGCATGCGGTGGAGACATGGGCTCTGGTCGCAGAGAACAGGGTATTCGCCGTGATTGCTGGCTTCCCATAGAGCTTCCTCCAGTTCTGATGTCTTGCGGTCTGCGATGTCTGGCATTCCCTTACTTTCCCATATGGTTCCGCAGCATAGCTTCTCGTGTCCCTCAGGATAGATGACCTCGTATCCGGCCTTGTGCAGCAATTCCGCAGTTTCGTCGGCCAGAGGCTTCCGGACAGGACTGCCTTTCGGCAGGCCCATTGTCTGGTTTATGCATGACGGGAAATACACGACCTTCAGTGGCCTTGTCTCTTCTGTCTGCTTTTTCAGTTTGTAAGGTCCAGGAGTCGATGACGTCCATAGCGGAATACCGAAACCGTTGTGCAACCCCTTGCATAGATCGTTCATCAGATTACCTCCGAGCACGGACTCTCCAAGCTGAGCGCTGGCCAGCAGGCCTCGCACGGCACTCTTGGCAGCAGGGAAGTGATCTGCGGCGAACTGTCCGACACCATGTGCCAGAGACCCTATCGGTGAGTTGATGCGGCGGATTTCATGAGTGAGGTCGGCTACACTGATTCCCATCGGACATGACATTGAGCACAGGCCGTCACCGGCACAGGTCTGGTCTCCAAGATATCTGAAACCGTTCCGCAGTGTCTGGGCCTTGGTGCTGTATGAAATATCACCAGTCTTTTCGGCAAGTTCTTCGAGTCTTGTTATTTCACGCTGTGCGACTATTCTTGTACGTGATGACAGCGTGAATCCGCAGCTTACACAGTTTACTTCGCAGAATCCGCACTCTATGCATTTGTTGATCTTCTTATAGGCTTCTTCCATTTCTTTGGAAGCACCCTTGCCGGGATTCAGGACAGGCAAAGCCTTGAAATCGCGAAGGAAACAGCGAGGGTCGTCATTGAAGATGACACCAGGATTGAGAAGGTTGTCCGGATCGAATGCCTTCTTGACGCGCTTCATCATGTTGAAAGCCTTGCTGCCCCACTCAAACTCGACGAAAGGAGCCATGTTGCGTCCTGTTCCATGCTCGGCCTTGAGGGATCCGTCGTAGCGGCTCACTACCATCTCGGCCACATCGCGTATCATCGCTTCGTAACGGGCAACATCGGCGTCGCTGTCGAATGCCTGGTTAATAATGAAATGGAAGTTTCCTTCCAGCGCATGGCCGTATATGCACGAGTCGTCGTATCCGTGGCGGTCAAGAAGCTCGGACAGCTCTACGGTTGCCTGTGGAAGGTCTTCGATATGGAACGCGATATCCTCGATGAGACAGGTCGTTCCCTGGCGGCGCATGCCTCCAACAGTTGGGAAGATACCTGAGCGTATGGCCCAGAAGCGCGCACATTCGGCAGCATCTGTGCTGAAATGAACAGGTGTCACTGTCTTGAAAGGGGAGAGTGCTTCGATTATCTCCCTGATCTGGTGTTCAAGATTCTCAGGAGTTTCGGCAACGGTCTGGGTCAGGACTGCGGTGATGTCCCTGTCGGCTTCTCCTTCTATCTGGCCGGTGCGGTCTCCGACCGACGCAAGTGAACGTCTGTCCAGAAGTTCAGCGGCATTGATGTCAAGGTGTCTGATCGCTACCACTGCCTTGGCGGCGTCACTGATGTTTTCGAAATAGATCATTGCGCTTGCCTTGTATGGGGCGACCGGCAATGTATCCATTGTGACCTGACTCATGAAAGCGAGTGTGCCTTCGGATCCGGTGAGAAGGTGGGCGATGATATCGAACGGGTCTTCGAAACGTACGAACGGCAGGAGGTTCAGGCCGGTTACGTTCTTTATGGAATACTTGTACCTTATCCGTTCAAGCAGTTCGCTGTCGGCAAAGATGTCGTTTCTTATGGAAATGATTTCGTCGAGAAGTTCCTTATGGCTGGCTGCAAAGGCTTTTCGGCTGTCCTCGTCGGATGTGTCCAGGACTGTTCCGTCCATAAGAATCAGTCTCGCGGAGCGCATCATCCTGTCGCTGTTGGCATGCGTGCCGCAGCTCATTCCGGACGCGTTGTTCATTACGATTCCTCCGACCATGCAGCTTCCTATGGATGCCGGATCCGGGCCGAAGCTGCGTCCGAACGGTGCCAGAATGCGGTTAACCCTGGCGCCTACAATACCAGGCTGCAGGCTGATGCTTCCGTCCTCATGTACCGTGTAATCTTCCCAGTTCTTGCCGGCCACGACCAGGATAGAGTCGCTGATTGCCTGTCCCGACAGGGAAGTGCCTGCGGCGCGGAAAGTCACAGGGAGTCCATGCCCCTTTGCCTCATTAAGAATGAGAGACACCTCGGATTCATCCTTGGCGTGAATCACGACCTTTGGGGTCATACGGTAGAATCCCGCGTCTGTACCCCACGCCAGAAGACGGAGATCGTCAGTCTGGATCCTGTCTCCTGCAATAGACTTGCTGATTGATTCAACGAAGCTTCTGTATGCTTCTGCTTTGGTACTGATAGCCATATCCACAAACAAAAAAAGGATGACCTTAGTCATCCTTGTCCATTCTTGGTGGAGATAAAGAGATTCGAACTCTTGACCCCCTGCTTGCAAAGCAGGTGCTCTACCAACTGAGCTATACCCCCGAAAGCGGTTGCAAATATAGGGTAAAAATCATTAACTGCAAATTTTTTCTGCTTTTTTTCATTATGACCAAGTCAAAAATTCCCTTCAACCCTTTAATGCAGATCAATTGTTATGTGTTGTTTAAATAAGTAATTAAAATGTTGTAAAATCATACTGCATTGTTGTCATTTTTGAATAATTCTGTATATATTTGTAATACCCAAAAGCATTTTGCCTAGGGTGATACATACTACTGATTTCATACTTTTGACTAAAAGTGTAAGCGGATCCGCAGTGATGTGGGTCCGCTTTATCTATCATGTCTCTTTTTGAATCATCTATGATATGGAAGAGGAAAAAGCGGCCGCGCATCACTGCGAAGCCGCACATCCAAATGAAATGTACAAAGATAGAATGGTCTATCTGTCTGTTCAGGAGAAATCCCATATCAGGATTCCTGGAATGATAGGGATATCTTCTCCGTCTTTCTTTGCAGTTGCGTAAATTGAAGCTTGTCCCTGTACATGACTTGTTTCGAGTCTTCCGATACGGAATCTTGCCGGGTTGATGTATTCGAAATCTATTGTTACCTCAGGGTCCAGACAATTCAGCTCAATATCTGTAAGATGTTGAGTTATGTTGCTCTCGTACGGACCGGCCACAAGAGTTCCGTTGATGTACTTGCGGGCTTCCTGCATGATATAGCCATTGATGGTTCCGCGTTTGGTCATCGTCGCGCTGCCTGCTTCGTTGTAAGTCACTTCATTTACAACCAGTTTGTATGTGTACTCGAAAGTGACGACAGCATCATCCCAGATCAGCTCTGCCGGCTCGATCTCTACCGGGTCGGTCGATCCCGGCGCAGTAACGGTAGCGTATATCATTGCCGATCCTCCATGCTCGACGGTAATGTCGATATAGCCATTTCCTCGGTTGTCAATGTCAACCTCGTGATTATCTGAGGCGAATTCCCTGTATCCGACAGCGTCGGTTATGTCCATTGTGCTTGTATTTTCAAGAACTCCATTGACGTAGGTGCTGGTTTCTGCAATTATCCTCGCCTTGAAACTGCCCCTGCCTGCTCCCATGTACTCGGGATCAAGCTGGACGTAGAATCTCTTCTCTACGGTGATTACAGGCTCTTGTACGATATCCCAACTGATTTCCGCACAGCACAGGTTACCTCTCGGGTCTTCTGCCGTTACTGTTGCTGTTCCGTGTTCTTCCGCTCCGGCTTCAAGTCGGCCTTCATTGTCGTCCATGACGATGTGAGGGTCGCTGGACCCGAAGGTGAAAGAGTCTGTCACATCGACTGGATCGCCGGACTCCACGCCATCCTTGAATACCTGTCTCCAGACTGAGGCTGAAAATGTCTCGTTGTCGGAAGTAAGTATTTCCTTGCTCAGTTCAAGCGTATATTCATATCTGTACTTTACTACGTCAGGCTCGGCCTTCCATATGATCGGACCGCCATCCGGCCTGGTGGCTTCCGGACTTGACAGGGTAGGGGTAAGGGTGATTTCGTTGGTCGTATTCCGGAGAATGTCGAAGTTGCTTGTGTCATTGTCACCCAGGTAGAAACGGTATGTTATGCTGCCTGTGTAAGCAGGGCTGCCATCATTGGCTTCCGGGTCAAAGTCGGCAGTGAGTTCGAGATAAGTGCATCTGTCAGCCCATGTGCTGCCTACGGCATCACATAGAGTCTCATAGTTTTTCTCGTATGGATCCGTGTTCCCCGCCAGCAGGTCGCCCTGAAGATTCTCAGGGACGTAAAAAACCATGCTTCCGCCGTCGTTAAGATTCTTCACGTCCGTATATGTCGCGAAGTCTCCGTCGCTGCTGGCAACATGGTTTTCTTTCCCGAAAGCCTTGACATAAGCCGCGACATTTGACATCTGAACCGAATTGATGACCAGTTCGGGCAGCTCGCTAAGATCTACGGAGAATTCCCAACGGGATACTATCCTCTCAAGATCGATCGTAATGGTTCTGTCTCTTGGAATATCGATATACCTGTCCAAGGTCCATGTCATTGGAAAGCCGTATCGGTCAAAGTCATATCCATCAGTGTCGATGTAATAGTCCAGGATAGAATCTTTCAGTGTGTAGTCCTCTGGGTCGAATCCATTGACGTTTGCCACTGCATAGCAGTCGTACTGACCTTCAGGCAGTCTGAACACAAACACGTTATCCCTTGGGTCCTTGTCAGTGCTCGCATAAGATACCAGATAATCCCCGGAGTAGACAAGCAGGTTGAATGAAGTGATAAGGTCTTCACTGCAGATGAATGATGACTTGCTTGTCAGTGGCGATGCTACCTTGAACTCTATCGTTTCGGTCAGGCATTCCTGGCAGCCATTTCTGCCGCCATCCTTGATACAGGACAGCAGAAGAGTCGCGGCGCATATTCCTGCAGCCATTCTGACCATGGTGTGTAATAGTCTGTTCATCTATGATTTCTTTTAATGGTTACCAACCGGGGGTCCCGAAACTGCCGAACTGCCAGGCTGCAACCTTCATGGTATTGTCTCCGCTTCCTCCTATATCGATCGAGTTGCTGTTCCTGATAATGATGAAGGCATCGTCAAGGTCCTCCTTCTGCCAATCGAAACCGGCCATCTTCAATACGACTCCGATGTCGACGGATCCGATTGAAACGCCGTCCTGTATGACTCTCATCAGCAAGTCGTCATCCGGCTCCTGTCTTGGAAGAATTATCTGGAACATTCCATTCCCTACATACCGCGCATTCGCCAGAAAGTCCCCGTGGAGTGGAGATCCTTCATCGAGCATGTAGCCTGAACATGACCCCTGGATTTCCGGAATGGCTGGAAACTCTGACCAGTCAGTCGCATCTTCGGGATAATCCAGCATGTCGATGGTAAGGACACAGTATTGTTTGTGCAGACGCAGCGTGTCGTATCCGTACTCGCCAGAACAGTCAACCAGACTGTGATGGGCCCACAGCCGGTCGGATTCCTGTCCGCGATGAATGGTTACGCAGCGGTTTTCTATTTCCGTCTTGTCGAGTCCGCATACTGCGGTAAGCGTGTTTACAGAGCGTCTTACCTCTGCTGTCCATTCGTGAGGATATTCCTCAGGAATGATTTTGTCATATAAGTGAAAACCGCCCTCGCCCCATATGTGGATGATGTGTGGACTTATGCTTTGACTGATTTCCTCGGTGTTGACTATCAACAAGGAAGGACAGTAACTCCTGTCCTCCTTGACTGAACATCCCTGGAAACCCGCCAGGACACTTGTCAGCATTGACAGCGAAATGATCAGATTTCGATGCTGGTGCTGCCTCCCTGTTCCCATGGCTTTACAATGACGTTTACGGTGAAGTCACCCTTGGTAGGAGTCGGATCCTCGGGATGCTCTACTCCATAACCGGTGATGACGAGGTCTGTAATTTCGTAGTAGTGATTCCGCTCGATAGGACCGCTGAAGGTGAATGGGTAGAACGTCTTCTTTCCCTTGAGAGTCGCCTCTACCACGATTCGTGTCTTTCGTACGGTGAATGCGCCGGTCTTGTCACGGTCATCGTCCTCGTCTTCAGTTATATTGGGGTAGGCGTACAGCTTCGTGGAGTATACGTCTTCATCCATTGTCCAGTCATCATAGTAACCGCTGGTCCATGGCTGGTAGTTGGCATTGTCATCAAAGCCTCCTCTTTCATTGACAAAGTCTAGGGTCGACAGAGGTGCCTTTTCTCCGCCCAGAGTTGCATTGACAACAGCGTTGTCCAGGTAGATTCTGTCGATTGTAATATCCGATTCGCTGAATGCTGAGTTGAGGTTTACACTGATACTCCTGATGAGGAACTTGGCGGCAATCCTTTCAAGTGTGATCGATGCCTGGGTGGTTCCTTCGACCGTGACGTCGGTCTCTCCGCTCATCACGAAATATGGAGTGCTTCCAATCGTGTTGTCATCCAGGCTAGTGGCGGTTTCATATACATCTTCCGGGCTTTCGCATTTCGACAGGTCATCGCTGTAATTTGCCACTGCAACGACGGTCTTGCTGCCCTTGGTTACTTTGAGTGAACCGGTTGTTCCATTAATTATCTGGGCTAACTCCAGACCGTTTTCGTTGAATACCAGTACCTGTATGTCGTACACCGAGGCTTCTGCACTGATTTCGTCTGCGACAAGAGGCACTTTTGTCGGTACAGTTACCCCAGGGAAGTCGAGTTTAAGCTCGGCATAATCTTCCTTAGGCATGATTGATGGTTCATTTGTCTCCTTGCTGCATGATGCAACAAGTGTTGCAAGTGCGAGCACACTAGCGGAAAAGATTGCTTTTTTCATTGTTTTTCAATTGTTTATAAATCAGTAGGTATAATGTCGTCATCCTCTTTCCGGATGTTGTATTTGCGTATGAGAGCGGATATTTCCGGATCCAGTCCTCCGCGATGCACGTAACTTGGATTCTGGGCGCACGAACGCAGATAGCATTCTACCGCCGATCTGTCGTCACCCCGTCGGCTGTACACTATTGCAAGCATGTAGTTGACGGCGGCAGTCTTCTCGAGCCTGGCGAGCAGCTCGTATGCGCTTTCATTGTAATCCATTGCGCAGTATGCAATTGCCGTGTTGATGTCCTCGTATGGACGAAGCAGTGTCACGGCCGTGGGGTAGTCCCTGTCGCTTATTGCCTGCAGCCCCTTCATGTAGACACTGTCAAGCATGGTCGTGTGCACTGTGTCTTTCAGCATGCCCTTCCTATGGAGGTGAAAATCGAACCTTACTGTCCTTAACCTTGGATATAGCTTTTCCCTCATGTAACGATAGTAAGGCTTCGACTGCATGGAACGCTCACGGGCATCAGGATCAGTAATCGATGCGAGGTTGGAGTATGAGATCCTGTCTTCAACGGTCAGAAGACTGTCCTCCCTTACAAGAGCATCAAGCATACGCCAGTTCTCGGGATTGCTTCTTGAAGTGAAACGGATTACGCTCTCTTTCTCATCTCCAGGGACATAGCTGTCGTCTATGTTGAACGACAGGCCACGTTCCATCCTCAGTGAATCTCTCAGCTCGTTCATGAATTGAGCGAAATATCCCGAGACCGCCTCGCTGCGCTTCTGTGCCAGTACTGCATTGAAATGCCAGCTGCCTTCGGGGGAAGAGGATGCTGTTACCAGAATGGAGTCCAGGACAAATGTTTCGTTTGTCATCAGCTCCCTGAGGTTGTTCTTGATTCTGGCAATCTCCTCCGCATTATGGCCCATGCCCGGCAGCACCTTGCTCTGTCCCAGTTCAAAGTCGATATAGCATGCAGTGTTGGCTTCCACGCTTCTCTCGACAACCTTCGTGAGGTAATGCTCACTGTTGTCGGCAAGGCTCGATAAAGAGCTGATGTAAAAGGTGAGGGGTTCGCTCTTCGGTATGGTATACAGTCTTCTGTCCTGCTCGAAGATTTCGCCGGTAAGAACCGCATCTACCTTTCTAAGCTTCGGCCTGGTGTTGACTGTCTGGACATAGTCGTAGATGAAATCCCCGTCACCTGTCTTTATGACCGTATCAAGTCTGAGACCTTCACTGATGATAGGAACCTTGACATATTTGCTGTACATCTTTCCTGTACGAGCCCTCCGCCTGTCATTCGCCATTCTCGCAAACCTGTTTGTGTAATGCTCGACCGCTTCTTTCTCTGTGACTCCGTACAGGGACTCGAAAACCTCATCGGAGACGAAACTGCTGTCTCTCTTGAGAGCATATACATCAGGGATGTTTCTCTCGATGAATACTTCAAGCTGCGCCATATTGATGAACATGGTCGTGTCGCTGATAATCGAACCCAGGAATTTCTCATACTGCTGGTAGCCTCTCAGCTGCTGGTTTCTGTAAGAACTTCCGGTGATAAGTATTGGATCAAGGGCTATCGTGTCCTCCATGACGTGAAGGAAAGGTCGGAAACGGAGCTGCCAGCGGCTGTCCTGCATGTTGGCTGGAACTGTCACCCTGAAGGTGAGGTTGACCTTTCCCATTCTCTCTGCGACATTCCTGAACTTCGCACTGACTACGGCGGCATCCAGCACGTCCGTAGCAACCATCTCTCCATCCTCATCCTTGACGGCCTTCATGATCAGCACCTCCTTCCCCTCGTCATCAGTCACTTTAAGTGTATCTCTCTGCGGTGCTGGACTGTAGTCGGCCTCCATCGGGCTCAGGCTCTCGTCGCTCTGGGACAGGGTAGGGACTATCGCCCCGCTCCTGATGACCTCGATCTTCCTTTGTGTAGAGCAGGCTATGCAGAGCAGCAGCATGCCTGGCAGCAATATCCGTTTCACTCCGCTGTCCATTTATCTTTCATACTGAAGCTGGCCGTCAACTCTGATCAGCTCGACTGTATTGGCGGAGATGTCGTATGTGTTACGTTCGCTGCCGTCCGCTGCCGTATATTTCTGGGAACGCATCCTTCCGACAACATGGAGCGGGTCGCCTCTCTTTATCGATTCGAGGTTCTGGACTTCACGGCCCTCCCATGCAGTTATGTTGTGCCATGTTTCTTCTATTACCGGCTCTCCGTCTCTGCTCTTGTACGCCCGGACTGTCACCAGTCTTATCTTCGCCAATTTCCTGTCTTCAGAGAACGTCTGGACCTTGACTGATCCCACGATTCCTCTCAGCTCAACTCTGTTCTGATGTTCCATAGTGTCTCTTGTTTGTTTATACTGTTCCGCCACAGCGCGCTTCGGGGCGGGTTCGAGGCACAAAGGAATATCATCATATCCATCCGGCTAAGAGAATGTAAAAAACAGGCGGATGATTTTTATGATTCTTGTAAAAACGTATTTGCAACCATCTTCAAGGCCGTTTTGTAAAAAAAGAATGGATGTAAAAAAGAACGATGGATATTCATGTATTTATCTTTTTTACGCTGTCTGAGCAATGTAATCCATACCTTTGGCGCGAACGGGACGCCAGTCTTGAAAAATGGATAGATATGGAGAGAAAGGAGATTAAGATGGACGGATATTCCGTCCCCATGGGAAATGATCTGACCTGTCTGGAATGCGGCAGGACGGTCACGAATTACGGACGTTCGGACAAGAAATTCTGCTGTCCTGAGTGCAAGAACAGATATCATAACAGGAATGCCGGACTGCACAGGAATATCAGATCCAGGGCTTTGAGGGCTCTGGATCGTAACTGGTCGATTCTGGATGCTCTTCTCAAGAAAGGAAAAACCTGCATCCAGCTTGCGGAATTGCTGGACGCAGGTTTCAATATCGGATATGTCACCTCTGTGGTTAAGAGCAGGGGACAGGTTGAGTACTATTGCTTCGACATTAGATACCGGCGTTCTGTGGGGAGGGTCTTCGGTATCCGGCGGGAAGTCTAGTTCTGCTGTTTTGATGGATCCTTGAAAAGGATCATGAATGCAACGGCAACCACGAACGAATAGGCTGCAAAAATGTACCATGCCTTATCCCATGCAGGGACAGCGGCATTATATACACATGCGTTGACAACCTTGCCGGCAGCCCATGTGCCGATTGATGCTCCAAGGCCGTTTGTCATAAGCATGAACAGACCCTGTGCGCTTGAACGGATATCGCTGGAAGTATTCTGGTTGACGTAAAGGGAACCGGAAATGTTGAAGAAGTCGAATGCGACACCGTAGACGATGCAGCTGAGTACAAAGAGCCATACGCCGCTGCCAGGGTTGCCAAGGCCGAAGAAACCAAAGCGGAATACCCATGCAAACATGGCGATCAGCATGACTTTCTTGATGCCGAACTTCTTCATGCAGAACGGAATGAGGAGGATGCAGAGAGTCTCGGATATCTGACTGAGCGAAATGAGCGCATTTGCATTGTTGGCACCCCAGGTTGAGGCGAATTCTGTGCTTTCCTTGAAGGATGTGATGAAGGTATTCGCGTATCCATTTGTGATCTGGAGTGCTGCACCGAGCAGCATCGAGAAGATGAAGAATACAGCGAACTGACCCTGCTTGAAGAGCTTGAATGCGTTGAGACCGGTTGCCTCGATGAAACTCTGGGAGCCTTCGCTCTTAGGCTTGCATGGGCAGTTTGGCATTGTGAGAGCGTAAGCGCAGAGCACCAGGCTGAGGATGCCGCTGACGAGGAACTGCTCGTATGAGTGCTGGAACTGAATGCCGTTGCCGTTCTTTACGAAGTTTACGAAGAGCATGCAGCAGATGAAACCTACGGTTCCGAAAACGCGGATAGGAGGGAAGTCCTTGATAGGATCCTTGCCGCTGACCTCAAGCGCATTGAACGCTACTGAATTGGAGATTGCGATTGTCGGCATGAAGAACGCAATGCTCATGGTATAGAGAGCATAGAAAGGACCGAACGCGATTGCACTGCCAGAACTCATCGCATATGCACCGGCTCCGATCATGAATGCACCTGCAAGTCCCTGGCAGAGAGAAAGAACCTTCTGGGCAGGGATCCATTTGTCGGCCACGATTCCCATGAGGGCAGGCATGAAGATGGATACGAATCCCTGGGTTGCGAAAAAGAGCCAGATGCGTGAACCGAATCCAGAGTTTGCAAGGAAGCTTCCCATTGATGTGAGGTATGCTCCCCAGACAGCGAACTCCAGGAAGTTCATGATGATCAGTCTGAGCGTAATGTTTTGATTTTTCATTGCTTATGCGGTTTATTTATTATTTCTGCCCAGCATGCTCCACCCATTGGGTGAAACTCTGCATCGCAAAATTAAGTGATTCTGCTCTATTTTTACTATCTTTGAAAGTTAAAATGAAGTAGAATGAAGTTCGAAAAGATATGTACTGACAAGCATTCGGCGGCACGCTGCGGCGTGATCACGACTGACCACGGTACAATAAATACTCCTATTTTCATGCCGGTGGGTACGCTTGGCGCTGTCAAGGGCGTATATCACAAGGAACTGAAGGAGGATATCAAAGCGGAAATCATACTCGGAAATACATATCACCTTTATCTCCGTCCAGGTCTGGATACCCTGTACAAGGCAGGCGGTCTTCATAAGTTCGAGAACTGGGACAGACCTATTCTGACCGACAGTGGCGGCTTCCAGGTGTTCTCTCTTGCTGGAATCCGCAAACTTACACCTGACGGCTGTACATTCAGCTCGCATATCGATGGCTCGCGCCATACCTTTACGCCTGAGAACAATGTCGATACGCAGCGAATAATCGGAGCGGATATCATGATGGCGCTGGATGAATGCTGTCCGGGAGATGCCGATTATGCATATGCAAAGAAATCCCTGAAACTGACCCAGTCATGGCTGGAAAGATACGCGAAGCGTTTCGATGAGACCAAGCCTCACTACGGTTACGACCAGACTTTCTTCCCGATCATCCAGGGTTGTACATATACAGACCTTCGCCGTCAGGCGGTCGAGCATGCAAAACAGTTCGACCAGGCAGGTGGCTTCGCTATCGGAGGACTTGCAGTAGGTGAGCCTACGGAGGTGATGTACAAGGTACTTGATGACGTATGCCCGATAATGCCTGAAGATAAGCCACGCTACCTCATGGGTGTCGGTACTCCTGCCAACATCCTTGAAGGCATTGCCCGTGGTGTCGATATGTTCGACTGTGTGATGCCGACCAGAAATGGCCGAAACGGCATGCTGTTTACCTGGAATGGAATAATGAACATGAGAAATGCCAAGTGGGAACAGGACTTCAGTGAGCTTGATCCGCTTGGGACATCGTTCGTGGACCATACATACACCAAGGCGTACCTCCGTCATCTTTTCGTTTCGAAGGAGATGTTCGCCGGTATGATTGCAACCGAGCATAATCTTGCCTTCTACCTGGACGTAGTACGCCAGGCCCGCATCCACATACAGGCCGGAGATTTCGCCGAGTGGAAGGAAGAAGCAGTAAAACGGGTTACATCAAGACTCTAGAATGACCGGACCGAAGAAACTCGACCTCTACATCACGAAGAAGTTCATGTCGACCTTCTTCATCTCTCTCGTGCTTATCATCGGTATCGTTATCATCTTTGATATCAGCGAGAAGATAGACAAGTTCGTCTCGAACAATGCCACCCTTCATCAGGTCATTTTCGACTATTACGTCAACTTCGTGCCATACTTCATCAACATGTTCAGCCCGCTGTTCGTGTTCCTGACGGTCATTTTCTTCACGTCCAGGCTCGCTGCAAATTCAGAGATCATCGCGATACTCAGCTGCGGCATCAGCTATAAGAGACTTATGCGGCCGTATCTTGTGTCTGCATTTTTCATCGCCCTCCTGTCCCTTGCGCTCAATCTGTACGTCATACCGGGTGCCAACAAACAGCGTCTGGCTTTTGAGAATCAGTATGTCAAGTCTGTCCAGACCACAGTCCGTAATGTCCATTACCAGATAGCTCCGGGTGAATTCGTCTATGTTGAAAGCTTCAGCCCATGGAACAATACTGCGTACCGCATGACTATCGAGACTATAGAGAATAACCGCATAGTAAGCAAGCTCTCCAGCGAGAGCGCCGTATGGGACAGCCTTTCAGGCTCTTGGAAACTGAAGAAATACTTCATCCGCGAATTCAGCGAAGGCCTTGAGGACAAGGTTACCATTGGAGAAACCAAGGACACGGTCATCGCACTTACAAAGCTGGACTTCTACCGTAACCAGCAGACAGTGCAGACACTGCCATACGGAGAGCTTCAGGAACTCATCGCTACCCAGAAGATGAGGGGTGACTCCAATGTGATGTATGCCCAGATTGAGAAGCATACACGCTTCGCCCTGCCTTTCTCTGCCTTTATCCTGACCATCATGGGACTTGCCCTGTCGTCCAGAAAGAAGAGGGGAGGTATCGGCCTGAATATCGGAGTCGGAATCGCCTTGAGCTTTTCATACATCCTGTTCCTGCGTTTCAGTCAGATGTTTGTCTATACAGGATTGCTGCCGCCATTCGTGGCTCTGTGGGTACCAAACGTCCTCTTTGCCGGCATTGCAGCCTTCCTCTACAAGATTGCACCAAAATAGAATGAAAGTACAGATCATAAACAAATCAGCATGGCCGCTTCCACAGTATGCGACTCCGCTGTCTGCTGGTCTTGATCTCAAGGCCAACATTACTGAATCTATAACCCTCAGACCTCTTGAGAGGGCAATCGTTCCCACTGGTCTCTTTATGGCTATTCCTGCCGGCTATGAAGCTCAGGTCCGTCCTCGCAGCGGCCTGGCTGCAAAGAAGGGCATAACCGTGCTCAATTCCCCAGGAACCATTGATGCAGATTATCGCGGTGAAGTAGGTGTCATCCTTGTCAATCTTTCAAATGCCGATTTCGTGATCGAGCCTGGCGAGCGCATCGCCCAGATGGTATTCGCACGTCACGAACAGGTTGAATGGGAAGAAACAGATACACTCGACGAGACAACCAGAGGAGCCGGCGGCTTTGGAAGTACCGGCGTCAAATAAACATTCAGCATGATTTCCATTCCAGAACTCTATGATATCTACCTGAAGTGCGGCGGCAATGTCACGACAGACAGCCGTGCCATCAAAGGTGGAGAACTCTTCGTCGCTCTCAAGGGAGAGAATTTTGACGGAAATGCCTATGCCCTTCAGGCTATCGAGAAGGGTGCTTCGTATGCTCTTGTCAATGAGGACAGTGAAGCTGCGGTTTCCGGCAATCCTGCCGTATGCAGCGTGCCGGATACATTCATCGCCCTCAAGCAGCTAGCCAACCATCATCGCAACCAGCTCCAGGTAAACGGCAAGAGACTTCCTGTCATAGGTCTTACAGGAACAAATGGCAAGACCACGACAAAGGAACTGCTTCGCCGCGTCCTTGCCACGACCTATAATGTATCCGCTACGGAGGGCAACCTGAACAATGACATCGGCGTTCCGCTTACACTTCTGAAGATCCGTCCGGGAACCGAGCTCGCGGTAGTCGAGATGGGTGCCAATCATCCCGATGACATCCTTCACCTCGTGGAGGTATGCGAGCCTGATTTCGGACTCATCACCAATGTCGGCAAGGCTCATCTTCTTGGCTTCGGCAGTTTCGAAGGAGTATGCAGAGCCAAGGGACAGCTCTATGACTGGCTCCAGGCCCATGATGGCCAGGCTTTCGTGAATGCCGACCAGTCTGTCCTTCTGGACATGGCAGCTTCACGCAGTGGACTCAAGGCGATAAGCTATGGCGTCGGCTATGACAAGGCAGAAATTATCGACCCTGATGCAGAACATCCATATCTCCGCATGACCATTGACGGAAAGACGCTCGAGACCAATCTCGTCGGTTCTTACAATGCCATGAACGTGATGGCTGCTGTAGCAGTAGGAAAACATTTCAATGTGCCTGTCGATGCTGCTCTTGAAGCTATCGCTTCTTTTGAGCCGGCGAACAAGCGTTCCCAGATGGTCCGCACCGCCACGAATACTCTGATCGTAGATGCATATAATGCCAATCCATCGAGCATGGCAGTCGCTATCGACAACTTTGCCGCCATGAATGCGGAGAAGAAGCTTGCGCTGCTCGGCGACATGAGAGAACTCGGTGAGGATTCGCTCAAGGAACATGTAGCCATCGTGAAAAAGCTTGAGTCGGCAGGCATCGATACCATCTTTGTCGGCGAGGAGTTCAAGAAGGCACTTGCTATGTGTCCTGACAGCCCGAGAAAAGGATGGTGCGCGTCTTCCGACGACCTGGCTTCTTATCTCGAGAATAATCCGGTCAGGGATACGGTAGTCCTGATCAAAGGCTCACGAGGCATCATGATGGAAAAAACCATTCCGCAATTGTAAGAATAAACGAACCGTTTAACAAATATCAATCTTCCCCGAATTTCATGAAAAGATTTCTTCTATCCTGCCTGATTCTTCCCTTGGGACTTGTGCTCAGCGCGGCTGAGCTGCCTGATCAGGTTGACACAACCGCGCTTCATTATGAACTTGAAGGAGTCGCCGTTACAGGCAGCCGCGTTCCTCTTGCAATCGGCAGGGGAGTCCGCATGGTCACGGTCCTGGAAGCGGAACAGATTGCAACGACTCCTGCAATGACAATTAACGATATCCTCAAGTATGCTTCGGCCGTCGATGTCCGTCAGCGCGGTCCCTTCGGAATGCAGACCGACGTCAGCATACGTGGTGGAAACTATAACCAGATCACAATCCTGCTCAACGGAGTCAACATCTGTGACCCTCAGACTGGTCATAATGCGTTCGATCTTCCGGTTGATATGAGCGAGATTGAGCGCATCGAAGTGATCGAAGGTCCAGCTGGCCGTATCTACGGTACCTCATCGCTTCTCGGTGCTGTCAACATTGTAACAAAACAGGCTGCAGAAAGCGGTCTTTCCGCACATGTTGAAGGTGGCTCATTCGGCACTTTTGACGGCGGTATCAGCATCAATCATGCTGGAGACAAGGTGAACAACCAGCTTTCTGCAAGCTACATGCGTTCAGATGGCTACAGCCGTAATGCTGCAGGTGGTCTGAACAGCGATTTCGACGCCACAAAACTTTTCTGGCAGAGTACTGCCAAGTTGGGAATCGGCAAGCTCAGTGCACATGCAGGACTGAGCAGCCGCGATTTTGGCTCAAACACATTCTATAGCGCTCGCTATGACGATCAGTTCGAACATACTCTAAAGACATATACAGCTGTCTCTCTTGAGACTGATGGCAAGATACACTTTAAGCCATCGATATACTGGAACCGCTCCCAGGACCGCTTTGAGCTCTTCCGTGGTGATGCTTCCAGGGTACCATTCAATCATCACAGAACTTCTGTTGCCGGTGTAAACATGAACGCATGGTTCGAGACAAGTCTTGGACGCACATCCTTCGGAGCCGAGGTCCGCAATGAGGATATCATCAGTACCAACCTGGGAGAGCCGCTCGCTGATGCAAAGCCGGTAAAAGGATATGACTCGATGTACAAGTGCGGCTTGAACCGCACCGACATCAATCTTTTCTTTGAACACAACGTTATCCTGCCTCGACTCACTGCTTCTGCCGGTCTTTCTGCAGCAAAGAACACAGGAAACAATGCCGGCCTGGGCTTCTATCCAAGTGCTGACGCGAGCTACAGGATCAGTGATGCACTGAAACTCTATGCCTCGTATGGAAGTTCGCTGCGCATGCCAACCTTCACTGAGCTTTATTACTCTGTGGGTGGTCATCTCGCTGACAAGAATCTTCGCGCAGAGCGCATGCAGTCTCTTGAGACTGGTTTGAAATACCGTATGAACGGAGTATCTGCATCCGCATCACTGTGGTACAACCACGGAAGCGACCTTATCGACTGGATCAAGGACCTGAACGATGGACCTGATGCTGACTGGAAGTCCGTGAACTACACCCAGATCAATGCTCTCGGAGAGGAACTGAATCTTATCTTTGACATTCCTGCAATGCTTGGCCGTCATGATGCCTTCGTCCAGAATGTGCGTTTTGACTACAGTCACATCTCCCAGGACTACAAGCATGAGGCTAACATACAATCGACGAGTGTTCTGGAGTATCTCCGCAACAAATTGTCGGCAAGTGCAGACCTTCATCTTGTCGGCAGCCTGTTCATGCATGTTTCTGCAAGATGGATGGACCGCAAGGGCAGCTATGAGCTCTTTGAGAACAATGCTCCTACCGGAAGGACCGTTGATTTCACCCCTTATACTCTTCTCGATGCAAAGGTTTATCTCGACAAAGGAGACTGGAGTGTCTATCTTGCGGGAGATAATCTGCTGAATAAGGAATATCATGATTTTGGCAATATCCCTCAGCCAGGTGTATGGGTTCGCTGTGGCGCAACTTTCCGCATAAAAATGGACAGATAGACAAATACATTCCCAAATGAGCTATACAGGAGAAATAATATCGCTTATCGTGGCTTGCATGTGGACCATAACGGCACTTGCATCCGAGATCGGAACAAAGCGCCTTGGCGTCATAGGCCTGAATGTCTGGCGACTTGGTCTTGCCACGGTTTTTACCGCAATCCTTCTGCTTGTCCTTACCGGAAGCCCATATCCAGTCTATGCGGACGGCAAGACGTGGCTGTGGATGTCCCTGTCCGGCTTTGTGGGCTTCTTTCTTGGTGACTGGTGCCTGTTCAAGAGCTATATCCACATCGGTTCCCGTTACGGTCAACTGTTCATGACCCTGGCTCCGGCTGCGACAGCCATCGCTGCCTGGATCACTCTCGGACAGAACATCACTGCCATGAATATCTTTGCCATGGCAGTTACACTTACAGGTATCGCGATTACCGTCCTGGGCAGGGGAGAGGGTGGAAAAAGCATCAGTGTCAAGCTCCCGCTTAAAGGCATACTCCTTGGAATAGGTGCCGGCATCGGTCAGGGCTGCGGCCTTGTTCTCAGCAAGATCGGTATGAACCATTACACCGAGGCTCTGGAGATGTCTGGAGTGACCGGCATGGACAACATCATACCATTCGCTTCAAACATGATCAGATGTATCACAGGTTTCATCTGTTTTGCACTTGTCATTCTTCTTAACAGAAATCTGAAGAAATGGTGGGATGAATCACATGACAGAAAGGGCATGTCCGCAATGCTTGTTGCAGTCATCTTCGGCCCGTTCATCGGAGTCGCACTTTCGCTTATGGCTGTCCAGTTCACGGCGGCAGGCATAGCAAGTACGCTGATGGCGCTTACTCCGATCCTGATCATCCTTCCATCGCATTGGCTTTTCAAGACTCCAATCAATGCGAAGGGAATCATAGGAGCCGTCATATCCTGTATCGGAGTATCGCTGTTTTTCCTTATCTGATAAAAGAAATGTATCACAAATGAAAGGCCGGACGAAATCACATCGTCCGGCCTTTCTCTTCATTTACCAATAATTAATTCCAATCAAGCTATTACGGCTGATTATCGACAGCATCATATGATTAGCAGTTGTGCTTTATTAGCTGGAAAAAAGAAAGAAAAATCCCTCCTTTTTCTGCAATGTAAAAGTAGGCATTCCTGTTGAGCCCGGATAAAACGATTTACTCAATCAATGCAAGAAAAATGTATATGATACGATTCTTACATCGTCTGATTCATTTCTTGCACCGCTCTTATTATTAATAGGGTACTTTCGTGTTGGATATTTCACTTAACTAACCATAATTCAAAATTTATGCTAAAACAACTATTCTCTAAAGTGTTGGCAGCTTCGATGATTCTCATCTCTGCTACCGCTTTCGCACAGTCCGTGAAAATTACCGGTACTGTTGTTGACGAAGCAGGCTTGCCTGTAGTTGGAGCAGCTGTCATTCAGGTTGGTGCCGCTACCAATGGCGCGGCTACCGATCTTGACGGTGCTTATTCGCTCTCAGTTCCTAAGGGAGCAAGTGTGGAAGTTTCTTCCATCGGCTATGTAAGCCAGACCTTCACAATCGGTGATCAGACCGTGTACAGAACTGTTCTCAAGGAAGACACCCAGCTTATCGAAGAGACCGTCGTTATCGGTTACGGTGTCCAGAAGAAGTCTGACCTCACCGGATCCGTTGCATCAGTCTCTGAGGAGAACCTCCAGAACAGATCTACCACCGATGCTGCTGCTGCTCTTCAGGGTAAGGCTGCCGGTATCATGATCATCAATTCATCTGGTGCTCCTGGTTCATCAGCATCTATCCGTGTCCGCGGTTTCTCTTCAAACTCAGGCAATATCGGACCGCTCCTCATCGTCGATGGTCTTAAGGTTTCCAGCATTGACTACCTCGATCCTTCGATGATCCAGTCAATGGAGGTCCTCAAGGATGCGGCTTCTGCAGCTATCTACGGTGCACAGGCAGGTAACGGTGTCGTTCTCATCACCACCAAGAACGGTGCTGCCAACAATGGCAATTCAAGCATCACCTACGATTTCAAGTACACTGCCCAGCGTCTTGGAAAGAAAGCCGAGATTTTCCGTGCACAGGACTGGATCGCTTACAAGAAGGCTTCAGGTATCGATATGGACGGTTATCTCCAGCAGAACAACTACGACGGAACCGACACCGACTGGTTCGACGTTGTATTCGAGCCTAGCTTCTCACAGCAGCATGCCATCACCTTCCAGGGAGGTAACAACAAGGGTCATTTCTTCACCTCTATCAACTACTCGAACAATGATGGTATCGTAGTTGGCGACAGAGATACCTACACCCGTCTTTCAGCTCAGCTCAACGCTGACTACCAGCTTTACAAGTGGTTTACCGTAGGTACCAACACCTCTATCGAGCGCCGTGAGTCAAAGTCTGTATCACAGCAGGGCCGTTACGGTTCCCTCATGGGTTCAGTGCTTACTCTCGATCCTCTTACCCCAGTCTATTATTCAGATCCTAGCCAGTTCGCTCCAGGTATGCAGGAGGCTTACCAGAAGGGCAAGAACATCATGAAGGATCCTAAGACCGGTCTCTGGTACGCTACCTCAAAGTACGTCGATGACGATAACGGTAACCCATTCATCCAGAGAGACAAGACCGATTCAAGCAACGAGTCTATCAACCTTCGTGGTACTCTCTACGCAAACATCACCCCATTCAAGGGTCTTACCTACACCAGCCGCTTCGGTTACAGAGCTGGTCTTTCAAACTCTCACAGCTATTCTGCTCCTTATTATGCAACCAAGCTTGCATATACTGACAACTACAGCATTTCAGCCGGTGCAAACACCAACTGGTACTATCAGTGGGAGAACTTCGCTAACTACAATTTCAATATCAAGAAGCATGCGATCACCGCAATGGCCGGTATGTCTTATACCAGAAGCCATTCGGACAATGTCAGCGCATCTGCATCTGGTCCGGACATCCTTCTCGGCTATGAGGAGAACTTCCGTTACCTTAATTATGTAAACTCTCTTGATACTACAACCAAGACCTTCAGCAACGCTCCTTCAGAGTCTGCCAGCATCGCTTATTTCGGTCGTCTCACTTATGCATATGACAACCGTTACAGCTTCCAGGCAAACTTCCGTGCTGACGCGTTCGACTCATCGAAGCTTTCAAAGAAGGCTCGCTGGGGATACTTCCCTTCATTCTCTGCAGGTTGGACCGTTTCAAACGAGAAGTTCTTCAAGGAGAACGTTTCACGTGACGCTGTCTCATTCCTCAAGCTCCGTGCTTCATGGGGCCAGAACGGTAACATCAACGTCCTCAGCGGATATCAGTATGACGCTACCATCGGCTTCAACTCAAAGATGTATCAGTTCGATGTAGTAAATCCTACCTTCACCTACGGTTCAGCACCTAACGGTCTTGCCAACCCTAGCCTCAAGTGGGAGACCTCTGAGCAGCTCGACCTCGGTCTCGATGCTCGCTTCCTCAACAACCGTCTCTCAGTAGCCTTCGACTACTTCGACAAGAGAACCAAGGACCTCCTTGTAAACATCGCTCCTATTCCTGAGATCGGTGTGAACAATACCTATGTAAACGCAGGTTCAGTTCTCAATACAGGTCTTGAGCTTGAGCTCGGCTGGAAGGACACCATCGGTGACCTCAGCTACAGCATCAACGGCAACATCTCGAAGCTTCACAATGAGGTAACCTATCTCGACCCTTCAATCTACCGTCTCGAGAACAGTACCTACTCTTACAACAACAAGATGACCACCTCATTCGAGGTCGGCTATCCTATCTGGTTCTTCCGTGGCTATAAGTTCAATGGTGTAAATCCTGAAAATGGACAGGCTATCTACGAGGATGTAAACGATGATGGTATCATCTCTGATGCTGACCGTACCTTCATCGGCAAGGGTATTCCTGATTATACCTATGGTATCACCATCAACCTTGATTACAAGGGCTTCGACTTCACTCTCTATGGTACCGGTACCATCGGCAACAATATCATGAACATGTTCTATCAGGCTGATTCCAACATGCGTAACTCACTCCGTTATTTCTATGACAACGCATGGACCGAGTCAAACAAGAATGCTCCTGTTCCTAGCTGTATCTCAGTTGCCAACGACTGGACATACTGGTCATCATCAGGTGTAGTATTCGACGGAAGTTACTTCAAGATCAAGCAGATCCAGCTCGGTTACACACTTCCAACCAAGCTTACCAAGAAGGCTCTTATCAACAAGTCAAGAGTATTCGTTTCAGTTGACGACTGGTTCACTTTCACCAAGTATCCTGGTTTCGATCCTGAGACTGCAACCACCGGTAACTCTACCAACATGGGTATGGATAACGGTTCTTATCCTACTGCCAGAAAGATCGTCGGCGGTATTACAATCACCTTCTAAAAAATGCTTGCAATATGAAAAAACATATACTTCCTATAATGGCGGTTCTCGCAGGCCTCGGCTTCTCTTCATGCAGCGAGTCTCTGCTTGAGATCCCACAGAAGGGTGTCACCTCTATCGACTCCTTCTACCAGACAGATGAAGATGCTCTTTCGGCACTTGCATCAGTCTATCATGGATTTGCAACCAATCTTGCTACCGTCAAGAATGCAAACCCTATGATCTACACTCCATACATGTTTGCATTCAACCTCCCTGGCGATGATCTCTATGCAGCATGCAAGGAGTACGGTAACAACGACTTCCAGGCTGAAATGAATGAGTTCCGCTATGATGATGCAAACTCGATCATTTCCGCACTCTACAAGAATCTCTATCTTGCAGTTTACTACTGCAACCTTATGACTGACTATTTCCAGTACGGAACAAGCGATACCAAGGACCTCTGTATATCTGAAGCCCGTGTCATCCGTGCATGGATCTATCTCACCCTTGCTCTTGGTTTCAACGATCCTCCTCTTGTTGACACTGTCCTTGAAGGTGACGCAAAGCCTGCAAACTACGAAGGTGGCCATGAGGGTCTCCTCCGTTGGGTTGCCAAGGAGTGCGAGGAGTCTGTCCCTTATCTCCAGGAGAGAGCTGATGTAAACGACAAAAACGGTGCTGTTCACGCAACCAAGGGTCTCGCATGGACCATCCAGGGCAAGGCTCTCATGTTCGCAGGCGACTATGCAGCTGCGATGATTCCTCTCCGCAAGGTGATCGACTCAAAGAAGTACGCCCTTGTTCCTGGCGAGCGTTTCCATGACCTCTTCCATGTAGAGGGCGACGGTTGCGAGGAGAAGATCTTCGAAAGCAACGTGGTATTCAACCCTAACGTTTCAGCATTCACCCAGATGCAGAACTACTCAACCTGGCAGCAGATGCAGATGTGGACATGGCGTACCGACCGTTTCGCAGGTGTTCCTAGCGAGTGCGGCCCTGGCAAGAACGGCTGGGGTGGTCTCGGTGTCCAGGCTGACTTCGCCAAGGAGTTCGTAGAGAACGATGGTGACTCACCTCGTCGCAAGGCTACCATTATCTCATACGATGAGCTTCTTTACGATCTCAACTACCTCAACGATTCAGAGTGTCCTACCAAGGAAGACAAGGCAAAGGATCCTAAGAGAGGTATCAGCGACATCCGTGGTCTCTATGGTAACTGCGAGTACCTCCAGTACAAGAGAATCGCTCATCCAAGCGACCTCGGCCTTACTGCTGACGGCAAGCTTCTCCACTCAAGCTGGAGCGAGGCGAACTACACACTCTTCCGCTATGCTGAGGTTCTTCTCATGTACGCTGAGTGCTGTGCTCAGACCGGAAAGGATGTAGCTCTTGGCCTTGCTGCTCTCAATGAGGTTCAGCAGCGTTCAGGTTCAGGCAAGATCAGCGGCGCACTCACTCTTGATGCTGTCAAGAAGGAGAAGAAGTTCGAGATGTGGACTGAGGGCTGCCGTTTCGTGGACTGTGTACGTTGGGGTGACCTCGACGGCATGATGAAGGCTGGTAGCGACATCCCTACATTGAAGGACCATTTCTTCGATACAGATCCAGCTACCAAGACTGCTACCCACCAGGCTTACGTTACCTTCCATAACTTCAATGACGATCCACAGTATGGAAACGGCAAGACACATGGCTTCGTAAAGGGTAAGCATGAGTTCTTCCCATTCCCAGTTCTCGAGACTTCGATCAATCCGAACATCAGACAGAACCCAGGTTGGTAGTCTTTCCGCACAACCATATGAACAGATTACTCAAAACATTTTTTTCTGTCTCGGCTTTAGCTCTGCTGTCTTCGCAGGTAGGCTTTTCCAAGGATGATGGTACCAACCCGGCACTCCTTGACCAGTACTACACCCATGCTTCTGCAGCACCTGCAAGCCCTGACAAGGATGGTTTCATTACAAGATGGGCTCTTCTCGAGCCCATCTCGAAACCAGCTTCCAGCAATAGCGTCTGGATTGATTCTTACCTCCAGGAAGTATCATCAGACACTTATTTCAAAGATCAGATGACTCTCATGCCATACGATGGTCTCAAGACCATGGTAGGCAAGGAAAAGCACATCTGGCATGCTCTCGATTCCAAGAACTACTACGTGAATCTTCTCCGTTTCGCGCAGAGTTATGGAAAGGAGTATTATGGACAGGTCTATTTTGTAGTGACTACAATCAACTGCGAGGAGGATATGGAAGACGTACGCCTTGCCGGTGGTGTAAATTCAGCTGCAATGTGGTATCTCAACGGCGAACAGGTGCTCATGATGTCAAATGACCGCGATCTCGTTGTCGATGACATCATGTCAAAGCGTCTTTCCCTCAAGAAGGGCGAGAATGTCGTTCGCGGTATGATTTTCAACGGACCTGGCATGGCGGATTTCTGCCTCAGATTTATTGATAAAGATGGCAAACCGGTGAAGAACATCACCGTGACTACTGCTCTCACAAAGAAGAAGTAACGATGAAAAAGACAAGAATTATCGGTTTGTCGGCTGCATTGATGCTTATTGCTTCGGCAGCCAATGCCCAGATAGGCAATCCGTTCATCCACGACCCTTCGACTGTCGTGGAGTGTGACGGTAAGTATTATACTTTCGGAACAGGCGGCGGCGGACTTATTTCTCCTGATGGTTGGCACTGGGAGAGCGGTGCAGTACGCCCGGGCGGCGGTGTAGCTCCGGATGCAATGAAGATAGGGGACAGATACCTTGTCGTCTATTCTTCAGGTGTTCAGGGGTCGAAACTCCAGCATTACTCACGCGTATATGCCCTGTGGTACAATACCCTCGATCCAAACGCTCCTGATTTCAAGATTACCGACCCGATTGATATTGCCGGCTCTACCGGTTACGATGACTGTGACGGTATCGATCCAGGTCTCCTCATGGGTCCTGACGGTCGTCTCTGGCTTGTCTATGGTACCTATTATGGCTATATCCGCGTGGTAGAACTCGATCCTGCAACTGCAAAGGCAAAGGGTGAACCTAAGGATGTCGCTCTCTCATGCGAGGCTGCCGAGATGACCTATCATGATGGATGGTACTATCTTCTTGCAACACATGGAACATGCTGTGCCGGCGCCAATTCGACCTACACCATCATTGCTGGCCGTTCAAAGAGCCCTCAGGGACCTTTCGTTGACAACCTTGGCCGTGATATGATGCAGGGCGGTGGCAAGTATGTACTCTCTTCCGAACCACGCCGTATCGGAGCAGGCCACTTCGGACGATTCGATATAGCTGAAGGCATCCAGAAGATGTCCTTCCATTTCGAGGCTGATCTCGACCTCAGCGGCAAGAGCACTCTCGCAATACGTCCTCTCATGTGGAAGAATGGCTGGCCTGTAGCCGGCGAGCTCATCGACGAGACCTGTATCTACGGAATCCAGTCAGAGCGCAGAGGATATGTCCTCGAGCTCGCATGCGACTTCGTCCGTATGAACAATGGCGGCGGCTGGCGTCGTGCAGCTGACGCTCCAATCGAGAAGGTGGCAGGCCAGAAACTTGAAGATATCAATGCAAACTGGCCTTCTGGCGATATGGAAGTAAGACTTGGTGCTGACATCATCCGCCCTCATCAGACATGGACCATCACATCAGTTCCTGATGCAGGTGGCTACCTTGGTGGCGCTTATTACAAGATTGCAATCGAAGGAACAGACAGAGTCCTTGAGGCAACCGCCGACAAGGATGTCAAGGCGGCTCCTTCATTCACAGGTGCAGACTCTCAGCTCTGGCGTATCGACCAGCTTATCGATGGAACCTACAGAATCATGCCGAAGGCTGTTCCTGGAACCAGCGAGGAACTCGTGCTCATGACTGTCGCCGACAGCACTCCTACCCTTGGTGCATTCAACTTCAATGACGACAACTCGAAGTGGAACCTCAAGAAGCACTGATTATACATTAATATCAAACCATAAACAACAAAAAACCCAAGTATGAGAAAAACTATAAATTCTCTTCTGCTTCTCGCAGCCTTGACACTTGTTCCGTGCATCAATGCAGATGCTCAGAAGAAGAAGGCAAAGGTTGACGTAAGCGAGGCACTCAAGGGCTATTTCACTCCGGCAGACAACGGTGCAGTGAGACCTGATGGTGACGGTTTCATCCGCAGATGGATGATTCTTGAGCCTATCAGCAAGCCAAATCCTACCAACCGTGTATTCACTGAGACTTACACCAGAACCGAGCTCAGCAAGGAGTATTTCCCAGGACAGCTAACCATGATGCCGAAGGATGGAGATCAGGTTACTGTCAACATGGAGTATCAGGCACCGGTTGACCTTACTTCAAACAGACCAAGAACTCCACAGGGCCAGGGTCCTCAGGAGCCAAAGTGGGTAAAGGCGAAGCTTACCTGGCACGCTCTTGACAGCGACCATTTCTTTGTCAAGCTGTTCCGTTTTGCCACCGGTCTCAACAAGGACAGATACGGAGTTATCTTCTGGACAGTTACTGTCATCAACTGTGAGGAGGACATCGAGAATGTCCGTCTCTCGCTCGGCTCAAACAAGGCCGGTATGTGGTGGCTCAATGGTGAGGAAGTACTCCTCGTTGCCGGTGACCGTCATATGGGTGTTGACAGTGCGGTTTCTGACCGTGTCACTCTCAAGAAGGGCAAGAACGTTCTCCGTGGTGCAACCATGAACGGCCCTGGTATGAGTGAGATCTGCGTCCGTTTCATCGATGGTGATACTGGCAAGCCAGTAACCAACTATACAGTAAGTTGCAACTAAAAATGATTACAGCTATGACAAACAAGAATATCATATTGGGTGCAGCTCTCTGCATGCTTTCTGCCGGTTCTGCTTTTGCGCAGGGCGGAAAACCTTTCATCCATGACCCTTCCTGCATCGTAGAATGCAATGGCAAGTACTATACCTTCGGAACAGGCGGCGGCGGTCTTATCTCACCTGACGGCTGGCACTGGGAGAGTGGTGCAGTACGTCCTGGCGGCGGTGCGGCTCCTGATGCCATCAAGATCGGTGACCGCTATCTTATCGCTTACTCGACAACGGGTGGCGGAATGGGTGGTGGACACGCAAGCGCCATCATGACCATGTGGAACAAGGATCTTGATCCAAACTCTCCTGACTTTGGTTATACCGAGGCGGTAGAGGTTGCTTCATCACTTGTTGACGAGGACTGCAACGCCATTGACGCTGGTCTTCTCATGGGACCTGACGGACGTCTCTGGTGTACCTACGGTACCTATTTCGGACACATCAGACAGGTCGAACTCGACCCTGAGACCGGTTTCCGCAAGGAAGGGAACGAGGCTATCGACATCGGCCGCAACATGGAGGCATCTACCATGATGTATCGTGATGGCTGGTATTATCTCCTCGGAACTCATGGTACCTGCTGCGACGGTGTAAACTCTACTTACAACATTGTTGTTGGCCGTTCACGCAATCCACACGGACCATTTATCGATAACGTAGGCCGTTCAATGATCGAAGGTGGTGGCAAGATGGTCATCAACGCAGAGAACCGTCTCATCGGTCCTGGACATTTCGGACGCTACATCGAGGACGAAGGTATCGAGAAGATGTCTTTCCACTGGGAGGCTGATATGGACCAGAGCGGCCGCAGTGTACTCGCTATCCGTCCTCTTCTCTGGAAGAACGGCTGGCCTGTAGCAGGCGAGGCTTTCCAGAGCGGTACTTATGAGATCCAGTCAGAGAGAAGCGGATACGCTCTCGAGCTCGCTACCGACTTCGTTCGTATGAACAGCGGCATGGGCATGTTCGGACGTGGCAACACCGACCAACCTGTTGTCAAGGTCGAGCAGCAGAAGCTCTCTGAGGTCATCGATACCTGGCCAACCGGCAATGCAGAGGTTCGCAATGGCTACTACATGGGCCGTCCTAACCAGCGCTGGAGCATCATCCCTGTTGACGAGGCCGGCGGATATGTTGGTGGTCAGTATTACAAGATCCTCATCGAGGGCACCAACCGTGCACTTGCTGCAACCGCAGCATGCGAGGTAGAGGCTGTTGCTGAGTATACCGGTGCTGACGAGCAGCTCTGGAGAATCGAGCAGTGTACTGACGGTACCTTCAGAATCATGCCAAAGGCTATCCCTGGTACCAGCGAGAAACTCGCTCTCGTTTCTCTCGGCGACTGCAAGCCTACACTTGCCCCATTCGATTTCAACAACGATAACTGCAAGTGGGCATTCAAGTGCTTCACTCAGATCAAGTAATCAATCGATGAAAAAAGTTATTGTCACTTTTCTGGCCTTGGCGATCGGTATCATATCGGTCGCCCAGACCTTTTCATATCCTTTCCAGAATCCTGAACTTCCTCGCCAGCAGCGTATCGATGATCTCATCGGCCGCATGACTCTCGAAGAGAAGGTGGCTTTCCTCATGAACGGATCTGAAGGTATCGAGCGTCTCGGAATCCCTGAATACAACTGGTGGAACGAGGCACTTCATGGTGTTGCCCGTGCCGGTGTCGCTACGGTGTTTCCGCAGGCTATCGCCATGGCAGCCATGTTCGACCCTGAGGAGCATGAGAAAACGTTCTCCATCATCTCGGACGAGGCCAGAGCCAAGTACAACGAGGCTATCCGTCGCGGACAGCATCTCCAATATCTTGGACTGTCATTCTGGACTCCGAACATTAACATTTTCCGTGATCCTAGATGGGGACGTGGCCAGGAAACATATGGCGAAGATCCATACCTTACATCAGTGATAGGCAAGGCGGCAGTCAGAGGTCTCCAGGGAAATGACGATAATTACTATAAACTTCACGCATGCGCGAAGCACTTTGCAGTCCACAGTGGACCGGAAAGCCTTCGCCATTCGTTCGATGCAGTAGTTTCTCAGAGAGATCTGTGGGAAACCTATCTTCCTGCTTTCAAGGCTCTTGTGACCGAAGCTGATGTCCAGGAGGTCATGGGTGCTTATAACCGCTACGAAGGGGTCCCTTGCTGTGGCAGTGATCTCCTTCTCATGGATATTCTTCGCAACCGCTGGAACTACCAGGGACTTGTTGTTTCCGATTGTGGTGCCATCACCGACTTCTTCAAACCGGGAGCACATGGCACTCATACTGACGCTGCTTCGGCTTCTGCCGATGCAGTCAAGGCCGGCACCGACATCGAGTGCGGCAGCAACTACAAGACCTTGGTTGAAGCAGTAGAACGGGGCATCATCAGCGAGACCGATATCGATGTTGCCGTACGACGAGTGCTCAAAGGACGCTTCGAACTCGGAATGTTCGATCCTGTCGAGATGCTTCCTTGGGCTGACATCCCTTATTCAGTAGTTGCTTGCGATGAGCACAATGCACAAGCCCGCAAGGTAGCAAGACAGTCTATGGTTCTTCTCAAGAACAATGACGTTCTTCCTATCAGACGCGGCAGCGTAAGTAAGATTGCTGTCATAGGTCCCAATGCTGCCGACAGCACATTGATGCTTGGCAATTATAATGGAGATCCCACTCATGTGATAACTGTCCTTCAGGGTATCAGGAATGCTTATCCAGATGCAGAGGTTACTTACGAGCGAGGCTGCGACCATCTTGAGGGCTTCACTCCTGTTCCCAAGGCTCCAAGAGCCGGCATGAACATGGCCGGCGAGTGGGAGGGCGTTCCTGCAGCAGGTGAGTCTGGAAGCAGGAAGGTTGCCCAGAAGTTGCCTCCAATGGGGCCAGAGTGCTATACAGACGAGGCTATCGCGGCTCTTGCAGCACGTGCAGCCGAGGCTGATGTAATCGTGTTCGCCGGTGGTATCACACCAGCTCTGGAGGGCGAGGAACTTGGTGTCCATCTTGATGGCTTCGCAGGTGGCGACCGCTCCAGAATCGAGCTCCCTGCAATCCAGGGCAAGGTCCTCAAGGCACTTCATTCTACCGGAAAACCGGTTGTATTCGTCCTCTGCACAGGTTCAGCAATCGCGCTTGCCCAGAACGAGGCTGACTATGACGCTCTTGTTGTCGCATGGTACGGTGGCCAGGAAGGTGGTAATGCTCTTGGCGATGTACTTACTGGAGACTACAACCCATCAGGAAAATTGCCTGTCACTTTCTATAAGTCAACAGCACAGCTTCCTGATTTCACAAACTATGACATGAACGGCAGAACCTACCGGTACATGACCGAGGCTCCTCTGTACGCTTTCGGCTATGGTATGAGCTATACATCCTTCAAGCTCGGCAAGGCCCGCCTTTCATCAAAGAAGATCAAGCGTGGCAAGCCTGTTACCGTCAAGGTAAAGGTAAGCAATGTCGGCGCAATCGATGGAGCTGAGACCGTACAGGTCTATGTCAAGCGTCTTAATGACGCTGCTGCTCCAGTCATGTCACTCAAGGGCTTCCAGAAAGCGCGTCTTGCTGCCGGGAAGTCCGTAAAACTCAAGATCACCCTCCCTTCCGATGCCTTCGAGTACTACGATGTGGCTTCCGATGGCCTTGCTGTCAAGAGCGGTGATTATCAGATTCTTGTCGGCACATCATCCGCTGATACCGGCAGGCCTCTTCCACTCAGAATCAAGTAACACAACCAAAATAACCTACAAATGAATCTCAAGTCATTTTCATGTGCTGCACTTGGACTTCTGGTCCTTTCTCTCGGCAGCGCAGATGCACAGAAGAAAGCTGCTTCACTGAAGGATGCATACAAGGATGCATTCAAGATCGGCGCTGCAATCAGCAGCTTCGACATCAGCAGCAGAAACCCTAAGTCTATCGAGCTCATCACCAGTCAGTTCAATGCAATCTCTCCTGGCAACGAGCTGAAACCTGAATCACTGCATCCAAAGGCAGATGTATGGGCGTGGGACAGGGCCGATGCTTATGTCGAGTTCGGTCAGAAGAACCACCTCTGGACTCTCGGTCACACTCTCTGCTGGCATAACCAGACTCCTGACCACTTCTTCTTCAAGGAGAATGGTGAGTACAAGAGCCATGATGAGCTCGTGGAGACCCTCCGCAGCTATATCGAGACTGTCTGCACCCATTTCGGTAACAAGGTGAATGCATGGGATGTAGTGAATGAGATCATCGGCGAGTACGGTGAGTACCGTGAGAAAGGCTGGGTTAAGGCTCTCGGCAATGGTGAGGAAGTCGTGAAGCTTGCTTTCAAGTATGCTGACATGTACTGCCCTAAGGAGGTTGAACTCTATTACAATGACTTCAATGTATGGAGACCTGCTCATCTCGAGGGTATCATCAAGATGGTCAAGATGCTCAAGGCAGAAGGCCTTCGTATCGACGGTGTAGGCATCCAGGCACACTGGGGACTCAACTATCCAAAGACCGAATACATAGAGGATGCAATCAACAAGCTTGCTGCTCTTGGCGTCAAGGTTCTGATCACCGAAATCGATGTCGACGTTCTTCCTCTCACAAAGGAAGGCCAGATCATCGGCCATGCAATGGAAGAGGCTCAGTTCCAGCTTGAGGAGTTCAAGGAGTTCTTCGATCCATATCGCGACGGACTTCCTGCAGAAGTTGAACAGCAGCTTGCTGAGCGTTATGCTGAACTTTTCCGCATCTTCTACAGCCATAGGGATGTGATCGACCGAGTAACCTTCTGGGGAACTCATGACGGCACATCATGGAAGAATGGATATCCGATTCCACGCAGAACAAACTATCCTCTTCTCTGGAACCGTGACTACACTCCACACCAGGCATACTATAACGTGCTTGCTATCCCAGGAAAGTAGTATCTTTGCATATTGCAATAGAATAAAATGAAAAGACTCCTGTCTATAGCAATATTACTTTTTGCGGCTTTGGCGGCCTCCGGTGAGAATAAGCATCATTTCTACATGCATTATTCCCACACGGAGGGCCTGCCGGCCACAAACATCACCTCGTGCTGCCAGGACGATTTCAACCGTCTCTGGGTCGGTACCAGGGAAGGAGTCTATTTCTATTCCGGAGACGGCTTCATTCAGTTTCTCAACGAGGACTATCTTGCTGCCTGTGCTCCGAACATCGTAACCGTCATCACTGACAAGGATAACTGTGTGTGGATCGGTTCCACATCCGGCACCGGTTATTACGATGTAATCAATCAGACTTTTCATGGCATCGATGCCCTTGGAAAGTCACAGGTGAGTGACATAGACGTGACCGAGGACGGCACGGTTTGGATCACCTGCAACGACGGTCTCTGGAAATACATCAAATCCGGAGACAGGCTGGAGAAGATCAAGGACACCGGATCTCTTTCTCCGAACAAGACCTGTGTCATCGAAAACGATAACCTCGTCTTTACAGCTAACAACAGTTTCCTCTATGTATACAATACTGCCCTTGACAATATCCGCGTCATCAGGATGGAAGGGGAGAACCGTCAGTTCGGCTACATTGAATACATGGGCGGCTCAGACGTCATGGTGTCTGACGGCATAAAGAAAGTCTGCAGGATCGACATTTCACACGGTACGGAACAGGAAATAGTCGGTTCTGACATTCTCGAAAACAAGGCGGAAATCTATTCACTCATGTACCGCTCCGGACTCTGCTGGATCGGCACTGCGTATGGCCTTGTCATTTATGATACTTCAAATGGAAACATAGAAAGGCAGTTCCCTGATGTCCTCGATGAAAACCTCATCGGAGGCGAGAGCATCAGATGCCTTTTCACAGATAACACCGGCAGCGTATGGGCCGGTACCTATAATGGCGGCCTTCGAGGATGGGCTTCATACGAAGATGGCTTCGAACGTTTCGTTTCTGACGAGGGCCCTGGAAGCCTTGTTGGAAATTCAGTCCGTGCGATCTGCGAAGGATTGCATGGAGAGCTTTATCTTGGAACGGAGGAAGGCTATTTAAACAGATACGATCCCGTCGCTGAAGTTTTCACCGACTATACGAATCGTTCACATATTCCTTACGGTACAGCCATAACCGATATGATCCGTGTCGGCAATACCATCTTCATCGCCACATATGGAGAGGGTGTCTTTGCCATGGACGCGAGGACCGAGACTCTTGTCAAGAACTATGCTCTTGAATGCAATGATTGTCTCTCGATGTACCGCACTCCATCAGGAACCTTGTATGTGTCGACCGGTGAAGGTCTGTTTGAATACGACAGTGTCCACGACAGGTTCGACATTGTCGATGCAGTCGGCCACCGCTTCGTTCATTGCCTGATCGAGGATACCCCGGGCCGTCTTGTTCTTGGTCTGTATGGTACGGGATTCGGAGTCCTTGACCTTGAGAACAAGTCATTCAGGACAGAAAACGTATTCACAAAGGACTACATCATATCCAGTCTCTTCAAAGACTCTTTTGGCGCCATCTGGATGGCAACATCAGGTGCCGGTCTCTACAGGATCAAGCTTTCATCCCTCAAAGAGGGCAGCAAGGTCACTGACATTGCATACAGCACGACAGCTCAGGGAATGCCTTCGAATACGGTCAGAAACATGCTCGAGGATGACGAAAAGATGCTGTGGATCACTACCAGTGACGGTCTGGTCGAGATGGATGCCCGATCATTCACCATAAAGAAGACATATCTCCAGAAAGACAATGTCATCGGAAGCCAGTTCTCGTACTGCAAGGGCTACGAATCCTCGGACGGCAACTTCTATTTCGGTACCTACAATGGACTTCTTGGTTTCGACCCCGAGTATCTGCGTGAGATATTCAGGAACGTCCCTTTGAAGATTACGGCTGTCAGCATCCTGTCCGACCTCGGGAACAACCATCTCCAGAACCCGGATGGCCATTTTGTAATCACCGAAGACACCTTTACCGTCAGGAAGAAGGATGCTGCATACGTGAAAGTCTCATTCTCTCCGATGACGTATGGCGATCCAAACTCATCGAACTATCTGTGCAGGCTTTCCGCTACCGGATTCAACAATGAATTCACAACCAATGAAGGAAGCATGGCCTTCACGAACCTTCGTCCTGGCGCATATACCTTCACTGTGAATTATCTTGGAAGTGACGACCCTGCCACAGAGGCCGGCATCGATATTGTCATCAAGGCAAACTGGTACTATTCCATCGTCGCCAAGCTCATCTATCTTTCCCTCATCTGCTCGGCTCTCTGGCTGATCTACAGGTCCAGGAAGCGCCGTGACCAGGAGGAGACTGCCCGCAAGAATGAACTTCTCGAGGCAAAGAAAGAAAAAGACATCGTCCACGAGAAGATGGAACTTCTTACCAATATCGCCCACGAGATCAGGACTCCTGTATCGGTGATCCAGATTCTTATGGACAAGATAAGTTCTGTCGGAAAACTCCCTGCAAACGTTTCCGGAGAGTTTGATTCGATGAGACTCAACATCGATAACCTGAAGAAACTCTGTAATGATCTTCTCGACTTCCGAAAGCTTGAGAGTGGCCAGTCGATGCTTGTTTTCGCAGATGAAGATATCCAGCCTGTGTGCCTCAAGGTCGTCGATTCTTTCGCAACGGCTGCTAAAAACAAAGGCATCAGCCTGCAGGCATCCATTCCGGATACTCCGATAATGGTTCATTGTGATGACTCGGCAATCGAGAGTGTCCTTTGCAATCTTATAGGAAATGCTGTCAAGTATTGCAAGTCCAGCATAATCCTCAAGGTTACAGATGATGCCGAAATGGTCGTCCTCCGTGTCGAGAATGATGGTGACCGTATCTCCGAGATAGAAAAGGAAAATATCTTCAATGCCTTCTACCAGCTTGACAGCAACAAGGGAACAGGCAGCGGTCTCGGCCTTACATATTCCAGAAAGATTGCTGAGATGCATTCTGGGAAGCTCTATCTTGATACTGATGTCAAGGATATGACCTCCTTTGTGTTCGAAATCCCAAAGAGCAAGTCATACAACAAGGTTCCAGCCCAGGCTGTCAGTGAGGAATCCATGTCAACGGTGGACGTCGAGGTAAAGTCGATTGAAGATAATCCGGATACTACCATACTTGTCGTCGAAGACAACAAGCCGATGAGGGAACTTATCCGGGACGAACTCTCCAAGGATTATAATACTGTGGCCGCTGCAGACGGTCTGGAGGCACTTCAGATTGTCAAGACACAGAAGATCGACCTTGTTGTCAGTGACATCATGATGCCTGGCATGGATGGCTGTCAGCTTTGCAATGCGATCAAGGAAGATATCGAGCTGAGTCATATCCCAGTCCTGCTGCTGACGGCTGCAGTAGGAATCGAAACTCATATACGCTCGCTCAAGTCCGGAGCAGATGCATACATTGAAAAGCCGTTCAAGATGGACGTCCTCAAGGAGAACATCAATGCGCTGTTCCGCAACAGGGATATCCGCAACCGTCAGTTCTCGACCTCGCCGTTGTCTCATCTGTCATGCTCGACAGTCAGCAAGGTTGAACAGGATTTCATCAACAAGCTTCATGACTACATCATCGAACACATCTCCGAGACAGAGCTGACGATCGGAGTACTTGCTGATGTGATGAATGTGTCAAAGCCTACACTTGCGAGAAAAATAAAGGCCGCTACCGGTCTCACCATGAACGAATATGTCAGACTCTGCCGTCTCAAACTGGCTGCAGAGATGCTTGCAGAGAACAAGTACAGAATAAATGAGGTCGCATATCTTGTAGGATATTCTTCTCCTTCGTATTTTGCACAATGTTTCCAGAAACAGTTCAACAAGCTGCCTTCTGACTTTATCAAGAATTAGTATTAACAATATAAACCTAATAAAAATGAAAGTAGTAATCGACTGCGACGACGCTGCAGTAAACCTGAAGAAAGTCATTGTTGCCCACCTCGAGAAGAAGGGTATCGAAGTCACCGATCTTGACTATTATGGATCTCATCCGGGAGCATATTATCCTGAAATCGGATACAACCTCGCTCTCAAGATCCAGGACGGCTCATTCGAAAGAGGAATCCTTATCTGCGGTACCGGTCTCGGTATGGCAATGATCGCAAACAAGGTCGAGGGTGTATACGCTGGTGTATGCCATGACGTATTCTCGGCTGAGCGTCTCCGCAAGAGCAATGATGCCCAGATCCTTACCATGGGTGAGCGTGTCATCGGACCTGAACTAGCAAAGACAATCGTTGACGCATGGCTCGTATCAGAGTTCCAGGGCGGCGGTTCACAGCCAAAGGTTGACCAGATGCGTCAGCTCGAGAAGCAGTCTTTCCATCCAGAAACCAAGTAAACAACTAAAACAACCAGATAACCATGCAGAAAATCATCAACAACCCGGATTTCGTAGTTGACGAGATGCTCGAGGGCTTCGTCAAGGCTCACAAGAATCTAATCGCTCCAACTGAGAACGAAAGAGTACTCAAATATAAGAACGCCCCAGTAGAGGGCAAGGTAGGTGTCGTTACCGGTGGTGGTTCAGGTCACAAGCCAGCATTCATCGGATACATCGGCAAGAACATGGTTGACGCTGTCGCAGTAGGTGAGCTCTTCTCATCTCCATCTGCAGCAATGTTCTATGACGCTATCCGCGAGGCTGATGCCGGAAAGGGTGTAGCTGTCCTTTATGGCAACTATGCCGGCGACAACATGAACGTTGCCATGGCAATGGAGCTCGCAGAGGAAGACGGCATCAAGGTCGGCAAGGTTGTCGCTAACGACGACGTTCCTTCAGCTCCAAATACCGACCTCGCCAAGAGACGCGGCGTGGCAGGAGAGATTCTCATGTGGAAGTGCGGTGGCGCAAAGGCTTCTATGGGCGGCAGCCTCGAGGAAGTACTTGCAGTTGCCCAGAAGGCTATCGACAACACCCGCAGTATGGGTGTCGGCCTCAGCCCTTGCACCCTCCCTGCAGTAGGTCACCCTAACTTTACCATCGAGCCAGGTATGATGGAGGTAGGTATCGGTCATCACGGTGAGCCAGGTATCGAGGTTGCTCCGCTCGAGACTGCACAGCAGATCGCCGAGCGTATGTGCAACGTGATCCTTCCGGACAAGCCGTTCGAGGCAGGTGACGAGGTCGTTGTACTCATCTCAGGTCTCGGTTCAACCCCACTCCTCGAGCTCTACATCCTCTACAATGAGGTTGAGAAGATCATGGCAGAGAAAGGCATCAAGGTATACCGCTCATTCGTCGGCAACTACTTCACATCTCTCGAGATGGCCGGTGCAACCCTTTCAGTCATGAAGGTAGACGACGAGCTCAAGGCCTGCATCGACTACGAGGCTGAATCAACCGCTCTTACCGTAACCAAGTAATTCCCGTAAAGATGAAAAAGTTCACACAGGACGCAGGCAGCGTCATCGTAGATAATCTTATCCTTGCAATCCAGGAGAACAAGCAGTACCTCAGCGACATTGATGGCGCTATCGGTGACGGCGACCACGGCATCAACATGAACAAGGGATTCACCCTTTGCCGCGAAGCCCTCGACAAGGAACCAGGAAACCTCGCTTACAGCATCAAGACCCTTGGCCGCATCCTCATGGTCAAGATCGGCGGCTCTATGGGCCCGCTCTACGGAAAGCTCTTCACATCTTTCGCCAAGGCTATCGAGCCTAAGGAGGAAATTGGCAAGGAGGAGTACCTCGAAGGCCTTCAGGCAGCTCTCGCTGGTATCCGTGCAATCTCTCCTGCCCAGGTAGGCGACAAGACTCTCATGGATGTACTTATCCCTTCAGTCGAGACATTCGAGAAGTCTGTTGCTGCCGGCAAGTCATTCGAGGAGTGCCTCGATGATCTCTGTGCTGCTGCTGAAGCAGGTCGTGACAGCACCATCGACATGGTTGCAAAGCTCGGACGTTCAAGCCGTCTCGGCGAGAGGTCTCGTGGTGTAATGGATGCCGGTTCAGCTTCATGCTGCCTCATCCTCTGCACCATGGCAAAGACTGCCAAGACACTCATCGGAGCATAAACCTAATCGCAAGCTGTCATGCTGATCATACTGCTACTCCTTGCGATCGCTTTCATCGTCGTATCAACGACGAAACTCAAGCTGCATCCATTCCTGGCACTGATCATCGCGGCTATCGCGTTCGGTCTCTGCTCAGGAGTGAAGCTTGATGCCATCATCAAGTCAGTCAACAACGGCTTCGGCAACACCGTAGGTTCTGTCGGAATCGTCATCGTCATCGGATGTATCATCGGAGCCTTCCTGGAAGAATCTGGCGGTGCTTACGTCATGGCAAGAAGCCTTCTTCGCGTAACAGGCGAGAAGCATGTGCCTTTTGCCATGCTCATTCTCGGCTACTTCATCTCGATTCCTGTCTATGCTGACTCCGGATTCGTTATCCTCACCCCGCTGAACAGGGCACTGACCAAGAAGGCCGGACTGTCCCTTGCCAGCACTGCCTGTGCGCTCGGTATCGGTCTGACCCTGACCCACTGTCTCGTTCCTCCTACCCCAGGCCCTATTGCAGCCGCGGGTGAGATGGGCGCAGACCTCGGTCTTGTGATCCTTACCGGCGTGATGGCCAGCATCCCGGCAATCCTCGTGGCTTGGCTTTTCGTGACCCGCTGGGCTTCACGAATCCACATCGATCCTAATCCACAGGAAGATGAGGCTGCCATCAATGCAAAGATGGCTTCCGCTCCATCGGCAGCCAAGTCATTCATCCCTGTCATCGTTCCTCTCGTGCTGATCGTGCTCAAGTCGGTTTCGGCTTTCCCTACAGCACCGTTCGGTGACGGAGCCTTTGCAACAGTGATCGGATTCATCGGTGAACCTGTTGTCGCACTCCTCCTCGGAATGTTCATCGCGTTCACTCTTCCAAAGAAATTCGACACAGAGATGCTTTCGACTACCGGATGGGTAGGCAAGGCTCTCGGCGAGGCAGCCAAGATCATCATGATCACTGCTGCAGGTGGTGCTTTCGGAATGATTCTCCGCGATGCCGGTATCGCCAACGTGCTCGGTGACGCCCTCAAGGACTTCAATCTTGGCATCTGGCTGCCATTCATCATTGCAGCATCCCTCAAGACCGCCCAGGGCTCTTCCACCGTCGCCATCATCACAACCGCGGCGATCATCTCGCCGATGATGGATGTGCTTGGCTTCGTATCTCCTATGGAGAAGGCTCTGGCCGTGTCGGCTCTGTGTTCCGGTGCAATGGTAGTGTCCCATGTCAATGACAGTTTCTTCTGGGTTGAGACCCAGATGTCCGACATGACCATCAAGACCGGCTACAAGCTCCATACTCTTGGAACCCTTATCTGCGGTCTAACTTCGATGATCACAGTTTGGTTCGTTTACACTGTATTCTGTTAATAGAAACATAGAAATGCAAAAGAAAACAATTCTTAATATCGAGACTGTCTATACCGCCAACGAGTTCGCTGCCTGTGGCAAGACCTTCGTTGCTGGTGGTTCCGAGACCACACCGGCAGTCTATCTTCATGACCTTGCTGCCGGCACATCGGAGCTTGTCGCTGACTGTCCTGGCGGTGTCATGAGTTTCGTGCCTGTACCTGGCATCAAGGATCAGTATTATTCAGTACAGGGACTCTTCCCAGGATTCATCGGCTTCGAGGCAGGTATCTACAGACATGCGAAGATTGATGGCGCATGGAAGACCGAAAAGGTGATCGAACTGCCTTTCGCTCATCGTTGCGACGTTATCGAGAAGGATGGTGTATGCTATCTCTTCGCAGCATCTTGCAGCAAGTACAAGGCTGATCCGGCTGACTGGAGCAAGCAGGGCGAGGTGCTCGTTGCACGCGTTGACGAGAATGGCCTTGCAGAGGAGCCAAAGGTAATCTTCACCCTCGGACGCAACCACGGCATGCTCAAGGCCAAGGTTAACGGCGAGGACATGATCTTCGTATCAGGTGAGCAGGGAATCTTCTATTTCGACATGAATGACGGTTGCAAGCCTGTCCAGATCTTCGACAAGGAGGTCAGCGAGTTCGGTCTCCTCGACATGGATGGCGACGGTGTAGAGGAACTCGTTGCAATCGAGCCATTCCATGGCCACATGCTCAACCTCTACAAGCGCAATGGCGATGCATGGGAGCTCAAGTTCACTGATGAACTTTCCTTCGGTCATGGTCTCAGCTGCGGCATTTTCAACGGAGAGCCTATCTTCGTTGTCGGAAACCGCCGTGGTCCTCTCACTCTCGTGAAGTACAGCCCCAAGAACGTTGCTGAAGGCATCGTAGAGAAGGTAATTCTTGAAGAGGAATGCGGTCCAACCCAGACCCAGGTCTTCAACTTCGATGGAACAGACTACATCCTCAGTGCAAACCAGCTCAAGAAGGAAGTTACCCTTTACAGCAAATAATAACATAGAAAATAAAATGGACAACAAGTCAAAAAAGATTGGAATCGTAGGTCTCGGCGTCATGGGCAAGCCTATGGCAAAGAACCTCATCAAGAATGGTTTCTCACTCCTCGTATTCGATATCAAGCCTGAGCCTGTACAGGAACTCGTTGACCTCGGCGCAGAGAAGCGCGATACTCCTGCAGCACTTGCTGCAGATGCTGACATCATCATCACCATGCTCCCTAACTCGCCGCACGTAAAGGCAGTGGTAGCAGGCGAGAACGGTATCCTCGAGGGCATCAAGCCAGGTTCAGTATATATCGACATGAGCTCTGTATCACCAATCGTCTCAAAGGAACTCTGCGAGATGGTAGCAGCAAAGGGTGTCGAGATGCTCGATGCTCCTGTAAGCGGTGGCGAGCCAAAGGCTATCGACGGAACCATGTCGATCATGGTCGGTGGAAAGAAGGAAGTATTCGATGCCATGGATGACGTATTCCACGCAATGGGCCGTGACGTGACTCTCGTAGGTGAGATCGGCAGCGGTAACGTCTGCAAGCTCGCCAACCAGATCATGGTTGCCCTTCACCTTGCAGCAGTAGGTGAGGCTATGGTATTCGCCGAGAAGGCTGGTGCTGATCCTGAGAAGGTATATCAGGCAATCCGTGGCGGTCTTGCGGGTTCAACCGTTCTCGATGCAAAGATGGACCGTATCCTTGATCGCAACTTCAAGCCAGGCGGCCCTATCTGGATGCACACAAAGGACATGCTCAACGTCCGTGACGCTGCTCTCGCATGTGATGCACCTATTCCTCTTTCAACCATGGTTCTCGAGGCCTTCAAGGCATGCAAGTGCGACGGCCATGTAAACGATGACCATTGCGGTATCATCCAGTACTGGGAGAAGCTCGCGAACGTTACCGTCAAGAGAAGATCATAAACATACGCTATATTATTTTTAAAGCCGCCCTTGAACAATTCATGGGCGGCTTTTTCCATTAAAAGTTGTTTAGAAATGAAGTTGGATTATTTCTAAACAGCTTCTTAGAGTCAAACTTTTATTAAATTTGTAGGATTAACGAAACTTGACTAATTATGGCAAAGATCAGTACTATCGGCGTTCTCACCTCAGGAGGTGATGCACCTGGAATGAACGCTGCGATCCGTGCGGTGACACGAGCAGCAATATATGAAGGCTGGAAGGTCATGGGCATCTACCGTGGATATGAAGGCCTCATCAATGACGATATCATCGAATTCACGAGCGCAAGCGTCAGCAATACAATCCAGCGCGGTGGAACCATTCTCAAGACAGCCCGTTCAAAGGAGTTCATGACCGAAGAGGGTAGAGCAAAGGCTTACGAGAATATCAAGAAGCATGGAATTGACGCTCTTATCGTGATCGGAGGCAACGGCTCTCTCGCTGGCGCTCAGATTCTCGCTCAGGAGTATGACATTCCTTGTATCGGCCTGCCGGGAACAATCGACAATGACCTATACGGCACTGACTATACCATCGGATACGATACGGCCCTCAACACGATCGTGGAATGTGTCGACAAGATCCGCGATACCGCGACCTCACATGACCGTATCTTCTTTGTCGAGGTTATGGGACGTGATGCAGGTTTCCTGACCCAGAACAGCGCTATCGCTTCCGGTGCCGAGGCAGCAATCATCCCAGAGGATATGTCCAACATCGACCAGCTTGCCAATTTCATCGGCCGCGGTATCCGCAAGAGCAAGAACTCCAGCATCGTCCTTGTTTCCGAAAGCCCGAAGGTCGGCAATGGCGGAGCAATGTATTATGCCGAGCGTGTACGCAAGGAGTATCCACAATATGATGTCCGCGTAACCATTCTCGGCCATCTCCAGCGTGGCGGCAAGCCAAGCGCTTTCGACCGTATCATCGCATCCAGAATGGGTGCCGCCAGCATCACTGCCCTCAAGGAAGGACAGCGCAATGTCATGGTCGGTATATCAAGGGATGAAATTGTGTATATCCCGTTCAGCAGAGCAATCAAGTACGCAAAACCTGTAGCAAAAGAACTTATAGATGTCCTCGCAGTCCTCTCGATCTAAGATCGGCCAGTTTCCACGAACATTCTGGGTCGCCAATTTCATTGAACTACTTGAGCGTTGGGCCTGGTACGGCTTCTTCATGCTCTTTGCAAACTATCTGACCAGTTCATCCGATCTGGGCGGTCTTGAATTCACCCAGGCCCAGAAAGGAACCATCATGGGCGTCGGTACTGGTATCCTGTACTTCCTTCCGGTCGTGACCGGAGCAATTGCCGACCGCTTCGGCTACAAGAAGGTTCTTGCTGTTGCCTTCGCTGTCTATGCGTCGGCTTTCGTGCTGCTGCCGCAATTCCACAGCTTCACAGGTGTCTTCCTGATGTACATCTATCTGGCCCTCGGCGCAGCTCTCTTCAAGCCTATCGTTTCTGCAACTGTAGCAAAGACGACGAACGACAGCAACTCGTCCATCGGTTTCGGTGTGTTCTACATGATAGTCAATATCGGAGCCTTCATCGGTCCGATGGTCGCTCTCCTGTTCAAGGACCGTTCGGAGATGATCTTCTACATCTCGGCCGGCACCATCCTGTTGAACTACATTCTCCTTCTTTTCTACAAGGAGCCAGGACGAGAAGATGGAAAAATAGAGAAGACCCCTCTTGCAGATTCACTCAAGGCCATCTTCGTCAACATGGCCACAATCTTCAAGGACTTCAAGTTCGTGATCTTCCTGCTCATCATCGCCGGATTCTGGACAATGTACAACCAGTTGTTCTTCACGCTCCCGGTATTCGTATCGCAGTGGGTTGACACTTCATCGCTCTATAACTTCTTCGTACAGCACGCTCCTTTCTTCAGCAACAACTACAGTCCTGAACCAGGTGTGATGGACGCCGAGTTCATCACCAATGTCGATGCCCTTTACATCATCATCTTCCAGGTGCTCGTGTCATCGATCGTGATGAAGTTCAAGCCTCTCAGATCGATGATGGGCGGTTTCCTTCTCTGTGCTTTGGGAATGGCACTCACTCTCTTTACGAGGAACGTGTTCTTCCTTATCGCCGTCATCTTCGTTTTCTCAGTAGGAGAGATGGCAGGCTCACCGAAGATTACAGAGTACATCGGACTCATTGCGCCACATGACAAGAAAGCCCTCTACATGGGTTATTCTTTCATTCCTGTCTTCATCGGAAACATACTTGCCGGTGTCATTTCCGGTGGCGTCTATCAGAAAATCGCGGACAAGGTCGAGCTTGCTCACAGATACGTAGCCGATAACGGACTCAGCATTCCTGACGGACTCAGCAGCAATGCCTATATCGAGCAGGCGGCTTCCGCTTCAGGCATGAATGTTTCAGACTTCACCCAGGTACTCTGGGATACATACAGCCCTTCGAACATGTGGATGGTCATCTTCGGCATCGGCCTCGCTGCCGTTGTCGCGCTGTTCATCTATGACAAGGCAATCACCAGAACAAAATAAAACAACCGTATATATCATGAAAAGAATCGCTAGATGCCTCAGCGCAGCTGCTCTGGTCCTTCCTCTTGCCGGAATCCAGGCAGGCGCCCAGCAGGCCCTTCCGGGAGAAGCTGTCTATAAGCTCAAAACCGAGGCTTTCGATAACTCCCAGATCAAGCCACTCTCATTGTACATGACTGACCTTATGGGCTCACGTCTTGCTGCGTCGCAGCAGAAGCTCCGCTCAGAGCAGCTCATGGTTACCAAACTCAAGGAACTCGGATTCTCCAATGTTCACGTAGAGAAGGCTGTTGATTTTGCAAAGGGTGGTTGGGACAACGAGAAGACCTACGTTGCCATGACCAAGCCATACTATTGCGCATTCACAGCGAATCCTCTCGGATGGACAGCAGGCACAGATGGACTCGTGAAAGGGGAGTGCGTGCTTGTCGATGCCGAGAACATGGCTGAGTATAATGAGAAGTTCAAGGGAAAGCTCCAGGGCAAGATCGCTCTGATTCCTGAGACCCAGGAATACGAGGTTTCATACGAGCCATTGGCACATCGCTATACAGAGGAGGAACTTCAGGAGATTGCCCGTGATCCTCGTCCAGGTGTAGAGTGGGAACATCCAGCATCTGGCAGAAGCAGCTCAGTGATAGTTTATGAAACATATATGTTCCGCCGCAATCTACCATCTCTTCTGGCTCAGGAGGGTGTCATGGCAATCGTAAGGGGCAGCGGCTCATTCAACGTGCCTGGCGCGTCCGGTGTTTCTTACAAGGTAGGTGATCCATATCCAACCACCCAGATGTATCTTCCTATCGAGGACCATGGCCGTATGTGCCGTCTTGCCCGCATGGGTGAGACAGTCGAGATGGAAATGGAGATACGCAACGTCTTCACTGACAATCAGCAGATCAACAACGTCATAGCGGAGATCCCAGGCACTGACCCTAAGCTCAAGGATGAGATCGTTCTTATCGGAGCTCACTTCGATTCTTGGCATGGCAGCACAGGTGCAGCTGACAATGCTTCAGGCTGCATCACCATGACCGAGGCACTCCGCATCATCAAGGAGAGTGGAATCAAGCCTCGCAGAACAATCCGCCTTGCACTCTGGGGCGGTGAGGAACAGGGACTCTATGGCTCACGTGGCTATGCTGCCAACTATCTCTACGACTCGGAGAAGCAAAAGAAGAAGAACGGCTATGACAAGTTCGCCCTCTACCTTAACATGGATAATGGAAGCGGCCGATTCCGCGGAGTATATCTCGAGCATAATGACATGGCTATTCCATTCTGGAAGGCATGGATGGAACCTGTGGAGTCTCTCGGCTTCAACTACCTTACTCTCCGCAGCACCGGCAGTACCGATCATGTGATGTTCACCAGAATCGGTCTTCCTGCTTACCAGTTCATTCAGGATGAGATAGAGTACAACCGTACATACCACACCATCATGGATACCTGGGAGCGACTCAGCCTGGATGACCTGACAATCGATGCGGCAATCACTGCCATCATTGCACTCAGTGCCGCCCAGGATGACAACCATATCCCATTCCTTCCAATAGACTAAATTATCAGCCTCGACTGCCATGCCGGGGCTGTACTCATGAAATGAAGATTCCAAGTTACAGCAAAATTCCACTTCTGGTCAAGGTCGTCATAGCGATCATTCTCGGCGTCCTGGTCGGTCTGGCAGCTCCAGGCTGGCTGGTACGCACGCTGAACACCTTCAACGGCATCTTCGACCAGTTGCTGAAGTTTATCATCCCACTGATCATTATCGGAATGGTCGTGCCAGCCATCTCGGACATCGGCCGACAGGCTGGACGAATGCTGGTAGCGACTGCGGCACTTGCATATGGATTTACCGTTCTCTCCGGTTCCTTTGCATATCTCTTCAGTGCTGCATGGTTCCCAAAGATCCTGACCGGCACAGCCATGACTGCGCTCGAGGATACGGGGGTGTCGTTCCCTGCCTTTTTCTCTATCCAGATCCCACCTCTCATGGAGGTAATGACTTCTCTTGTCCTTTCGTTCATGGTTGGACTGGGAATCGCGGCTTTCGATGCAAAAGCGATAAGGAAGGCATTCGGAGAGTTCAGGGTTATAGTGGAAAGTACCATTTCATCTGTCATCCTTCCTCTTCTGCCAATCTATATCTTCGGACTCTTCCTTGACATGGCTGCTGTAGGCAAGGTCGGAACCGTGTTGCTTGCTTTCATGAAGGTCATAGTGATTATCTTCAGCATGACCCTTGTCCTTCTTGTCCTCCAGTATTGCATCGCAGGACTTATTGCCGGACGGAATCCATTCAGGTCGCTGTCCCGTATGCTCCCTGCCTATTTCACGGCACTTGGAACTTCGTCATCAGCTGCGACAATCCCGGTGACGCTCCGTCAGACTGTTGCCAATGGGGTTGACGAGCGCATCGCCGGTTTCGTAGTACCTCTCTGTGCAACAATCCATCTGTCCGGCAGTACGCTCAAGATCACTTCCTGTGCGATTGCCCTGATGATCATGACCGGCCACTCGTTCGATTTCCCTATGATGCTCGGCTTCATCATGATGCTCGGTGTGACAATGGTGGCCGCTCCAGGAGTACCTGGCGGTGCTATCATGGCGGCTCTGGGTGTTCTTGAGAGCATGCTCGGATTCGATCCTGCTGAACAGGCGATGATGATAACCCTCTATATTGCGATGGACAGCTTCGGAACAGCCTGCAACGTCACGGGTGACGGCGCTATCGCACTTATAATGAACAGATTGTCAAATACTCAAAAATAATGGATGTAAAGAAAAGAATCATGATTATCATTGCTGCTGCAATGCTTGCTGCAGCCTGCAACAACGCTGTTGAGCAGCGCGCCCAGGTCAAGATCGAGACTGACAAGGGTGATATTCTCGTGGAACTTCTTAACGAGACACCTCTTCACCGCGACAACTTCATCGAACAGGTAGAGAACGGAACCTTCGACGGTATCCTCTGGCATCGTGTGATTGATGGTTTCCTCGCTCAGACCGGTGACTCTACCAGCCGTCGTGCAGTCCCTGGTGCGGCTCTTGGTGAAGGTCCTGTCGAGGATCAGATGGAGGAAAACTGGATTCCTGCCGAGTTCCGTGCACCACAATTCTTCCACCGTCGCGGTATGCTCAATGCTGCACGTCAGGGTGACGACTTCAATCCTGAGAAGAAGAGCTCGATGCATCAGTGGACCATCATCACCGGCAAGGTTTACACTGACGAGGAGCTTGACCGTGCCCAGGCCCGCATCACCGAGTGGACCAACGGCCAGGGTGTACTCACCCCGGAAATGCGTGAGGTATACAAGACCGAAGGTGGTGCAGCTCATCTTGACTATTCATACACCGTATTCGGACAGGTGCTTGAGGGAATGGAGGTAGTCGATGCAATCACCAAGGTTGCTACCGACTCTCTTGACCGTCCTCTCGAGGACATACATATCATCAAGGCTACCCTTGTACAGAACTACAAGGAGGTCAAGTAAATGAAGATCCTCCTTACAAGCAGTCATACTCTTGGTTGGGCGGGAGACCTGAATCCTGCCAACGGTCTTCTTGAAGAACTCAAGGAGTCTCTTGACGTGCCCATAAGATGTGTCATGGTCTCGTCCTATCCTGACGATGTGGAGATCACGGACAGGATGGCCTGGGAAATCCGTGAGTGCTTCGATCGTGCCGAACTTCCTTTCAAAGAATTCAAGGTACTTGACAGAAGAACCCAGAACAGTGTAGGACGCATGCTTCGCCGCGCGAACTTCATCATTCTCTGCGGTGGACATGTCCCTACTGAGAACAGTTTCTTCAACGATCTTCATCTCAAGTGGAGACTAAGCTCATTCGATGGTGTCATGCTGACTATCAGTGCCGGATCGATGAACTGTGCAGGAACTGTATATTCTTCTCCAGAACTGGAAGGGGAGTCGCTTGATCCAAACTACAGGATTCATCTGGAAGGTCTTGGTCTTACAGATGTCAACATCCTGCCTCATTTCCAGAATTTGAAGAAAGCAACTCTGGATGGAAGGAAACTCGTTGACGACATTGTTGCCGGACACAGCTGGCAGCATCCGGTGTGGTGTCTTCCTGACGGTTCGTATTTCCTTATCGAAGGAGAAAGGACAGAACTCAGAGGCAAGGCTTACAGGATGAAAGATGGCAAACTCAGGCTCGTCTGTCACGACAACGAGAGAAAACTGCTTCTTCCGAATGGAAAACTGATTAAACAGGACCAATAATACACATATAAAATGAACTTCGTATACATTTCCCCAAATTTCCCCGATGCGGCATGGAAGTTCTGTGCTGCGTTAAAGCGTAATGGTGTCAATGTACTCGGTATCGGCGACCAACCTTACGATGAGCTGAAACCGGAGCTCAAGGCTGCACTTGGTGAGTACTACAAGGTATCAAACCTCGAGAACTATGACGAGGTCTACCGTGGCGTAGCGCATTTTGCATGGAAACATGGCCGTATCGACTGGCTTGAATCCAACAACGAATACTGGCTTGAACAGGACGCTAAGCTGAGAACCGATTTCAACATCAACACCGGTCTCAAGTCGGACAAGATCGACGCTATCAAGGAAAAGTCCGAGATGAAGAAATACTATGCACTCGGACACATCCGTACCGCCCGACAGATAAAAGCCGCAGAAGGACTTGACGCTGTCAAGCGATTCTCCGAGGATGCAGGCTATCCTCTCTTTGCGAAGCCGGATGTCGGTGTAGGTGCGAATGGCACATACAAGCTCGAGAACAAGGAACAGCTTGAGGCTTTCTACGCAGAGAACATGCATGCTGACCAGTACGTCATCGAGGAATACGTCACTGGAGATATCTGTGACTATGATGCCATCATCGATTCCAAGGGTAAGCCTCTCTTTGAGTCGATGAGCGTCTGCCCGCCGTCTATCGCAGACATCGTTAAGAACAATCTCGATTCAGTATATAACGTCGAGAAGGAAATGAACGAGAATCTCCGTTACTGGGGCCGTCAGACCATCAAGGCTTTTGACGTGAGGAGCCGCTTCGTTCATCTTGAGTTCTTCCGCCTGGACCGTGCCCACCGTGGACTTGGCAATGTCGGCGACTTCGTGGCGCTGGAAGTCAACATGCGCCCTGGTGGTGGATTTACCCCGGACATGCTCAATTATGCTCACTCTCTTGATGTTTACAAGATCTGGGCGGACATGATTGCCTTTGACAAGACTGAGCTCCCGGAGAAGCATGAGGATTATTACTGTGCATTTGCGGGTCGTAGAGACGGTGTCCAGTACCGCCTGGACCACGCAGCGATGATGTCCAAATATGCTGCCAATCTCATGCAGTGGGACCGCGTGCCTGATGCTCTTTCTGCAGCAATGGGCAACCAGTCATACATCGCGCGTTTCAAGACAGAGGCGGAGATGAATGCATTCCTCGACGATATCTACGACAGAATCTAAGACATGGACGTACAGTATCACAAGTGGTACAGCCACAACCTGAACCGTGACATGGAATACAAGGTCTATGGTGACCGCGGTCATGGCATGATTGCCTTTCCATCTCAGGATGGACGTTTCTTCGACTACGCAGAGCGTGGCATGATTCATCAGCTTACTCCATGGATCGAGGCTGGAAAGCTTCGTGTCATCTGTGTTGACGGTATTGACTGGGAGACCTGGTCAAACATGGGTGGAGACTGCCGCTGGCGCATTGAACAGCATGAGCGCTGGTTCCATTACATCATAGATGAACTGATGCCAAACATCCGCTATTGGGAGGACGAGACCTTCATGGTGACAGGATGTTCTCTTGGCGCACTTCATGCAGCGAACTTCTTCTTCCGCCGTCCGGACATCTTTGACACCCTGATAGCGATGTCAGGCCTTTACCATACACGCGACAGCTTCCCATACTACTCGGATGACCTTACATACGCCAATTCACCACAGGATTTCCTCCGCAACATGCCTGAGGACCATCCGTGGATGGATATGTACCGTCATCGCAGGATTGTGGTCACTATCGGCCAGGGACGCTGGGAGGACATCACTCTGGATTCTACAAGGGAACTCGATACAATACTCTGCCAGAAGCACGTTCCGGCATGGTTTGACTATTGGGGACATGACTCCGATCATGACTGGCCTTGGTGGCAGAAGCAGATCTACCACGTCATGTGTAACATTGACCCGCTTTAATTCATGAGGGATTTTGCAGCGATAGACTTCGAGACAGCGAATGAGTGCGCAAGCAGCGTATGCAGCGTAGGTATCGTCATTGTCCGTGACGGTGAGATCGTTGACCGCTACTACAGCCTCATCAATCCTGAACCATGCTATTACAAGTGGTTCTGTGTCCAGGTCCATGGGCTCACCGAGGCTGATACCATGGATGCTCCCGTGTTCTCGCAGGTCTGGGAAGAGATTGCTCCGCTCGTCGAGGGACTTCCTTTGGTCGCACACAACGCACGCTTCGATGAGAGTTGCCTCAAGGCCGCTTTCCGTGTCTATCAGATGGATTATCCCGACTATGTGTTCTACGATACCCTGGCAGCTTCAAGGCGCCATTTCGGACGTTGTCTGCCAAACCATCAGCTTCATACAGTCGCTGCCGCGTGCGGTTATGATCTGACAAATCATCATCATGCGCTTGCCGATGCAGAGGCATGTGCAGCAATTGCACTGGAAATTCTCTGATGCTGCCAGTCGAGGAAATAAGCGCTCAGGTTTGCCGGCTTCTCAAAGAAAAGGGGATTGCTGTCGTTACAGCTCCACCTGGTGCCGGAAAGTCGACAGTCCTTCCTCTTGCCGTCCTGGATTCCTTGGACGATGGGGGAAAGATTCTCATGCTTGAGCCCAGACGCATTGCGGCAAGACAGGTGGCTGAACGCATGTCATTCCTCTCTGACGATAAAGTCGGGGGAAAGGTCGGATACCGCATCCGCTTCGAGACAAAGGTTTCTTCCAGGACAAGGATAGAGGTCCTGACCGAGGGTATCCTTACCAGGATGCTTGTGGATGATCCTGGACTTGAAGGAGTGTCGGTGATTATCTTTGACGAGTTCCATGAGCGTAGCCTTGCCAGTGAGCTTTCTCTGGCGCTTGCTCTTGAATGCCGGAATCTTCTTCGTCCAGACCTGAAGATCCTTATCATGTCGGCAACCATAGATGCCGATTCAATCTGCAGGGCATTGGATGCTCCTCTTGCCGAGAGTGCCGGTCGCATGTTCCCTGTAAGTATCAGGTACGGAAATGAGGAGGCTACCCCGGAGAACGCAGCGGAGGTGGTTGCGCGGGCCATAAGCCGCGCATATCGGGAAGAAGACGGTGATATACTTGCTTTTCTTCCCGGAGAAGGGGATATACGTCGTTGTCAGGATCTGCTAGGTGACTCTTTCGAAGAATCCACCGATGTATGTCCGTTGTTCGGAAATCTTCCTCAGAGTGAACAGAGGAAGGCAATTGCACCAAGTGCCACTGGTCGTAGGAAGATAGTACTGGCAACACCTATTGCAGAAACGTCTCTGACCATAGAAGGCGTGCGTATCGTGATTGACTCTGGGCTATGCCGCAAGCTGATTCATGACAGCCGTACAGGACTGGATGTGCTGACAACAGTCCGTATAAGCAAAGACATGGCTACCCAGAGAAGCGGCAGAGCAGGACGTGTCTCATCTGGAACATGCCACAGGTTGTGGTCAGCTGCAACCGATCGCTCGATGTCCGATACCCGCGTCCCAGAGATATTGGAGGCTGACCTCAGCTCTCTTTGTCTGGATATTGCTACCTGGGGAGAACCGGATCCGAACGCTTTGCCTTGGCTTGCCGCACCTCCCGCTTCAAATGTCGCTTCAGCCCGTTCTTTGCTTGCCTCTCTGGGTGCGCTGGACAATGAAGGTCATATAACCTGTCATGGACGTCGCCTGGCTTCCTTGCCATGCCATCCACGCATCGCGCAGATGCTCATCTCTTTCGAGGATACTTCGATGCGCTCGCTTGCCGCTGATGTGGCAGCTATCCTAGAGGAGAAGGATCCGCTTGCGACAGAGGACTGTGGAACGTCACTTGACCTCAGGGTCTCAAGGCTCAGACAGGCGCGTAGAAACGGATCTGCTGGCCGCTGGTCCCGTATTGCAAAGGTTGCCCAGCAGTATCGTGATCTTGTCCATGCAGCCGAGGATAATACTGATCCGGATCCTTGTTTGATAGGAAAGATCGTTGCACTGGCATATCCCGAAAGGGTGGCAAAGGAAATGAATGAATCCTGCCGTTACATGATGTCCAGTGGTGAGAATGTGCGACTTGAGCAGTCTGACATCATGAGTTCGTACACGTGGCTTGCTGTCGCCAGTCTTAACTCACGCCCTGGATCGGACGGCAGAGTCTTTCTCGCAGCTCCTTTGAATGAATCAGATATCAGATCCATGGCAAAGCCATATGAAAACGTTTCCTGGGATTCGAGAAAGGGTAGCGTTGTGGCACAGAAGGAATTAAGGATAGGTAGACTCTTGCTTGACTCTGCACCTGTCGAATGCAGTCGGGACAGACTTGCCGAGGTTATCTGTGAGGCCTGCAGAAAGGACGGTTCAGCAATTCTTGATTTCTCCGATGAAGTCGGAAACCTCCAGCGCAGAGTCGCTTGTGTCGCAGGATGGCATCCCGAAATGGATCTGCCGGATCTCTCGACATCAGCTGTCCTGGACCGCGTGGAGGAATGGCTGCCAATGTTCATCGGCAAGGTAAGGACAACTGCTGAACTGAAGAAGATCAATGTTGCCGAGGCGCTGTGGAGCCTTCTGGACTATGATCAGCAGAAGGAGGTCGAAAGAATGGCTCCGTCTCATATTGAAGTTCCGACAGGCAGCAGGATCCGTATCGAATACAGGCTCGGAGCCGAGGCGCCTGTCCTTCGTGTCCGCCTGCAGGAATGCTTCGGATTGCTTGATACTCCATGCGTTGATGGGGGCAGGCTTCCTGTCCTTATGGAACTTCTATCACCCGGATTCAAGCCTGTCCAGCTTACCCGCGACCTGAGGAGCTTCTGGACAAATACATACTTCGAAGTCAGGAAGGAATTGAAAAGACGGTACCCGAAGCACTCCTGGCCAGACAATCCTCTCGAAGCAGAAGCAGTGAGAGGCGTCAGGAAGAAGTAGCGCTTCGGGTACGCGACTATTCTATGTATGAACTATGCTTCCAGATCCTTTGGAAGAGCAAGGTTCAGGATAACAGCGATAAGGAATACCACTGCAACGCAGTTGTCAGCGAAGACGGTGCGGATGATATCAGGGAAGATGTTGAACATCTCTGATGCAGCGGTGAAGCCGAGACCTACGCTGAGCGCGGTTGAAACGATGATCATGTTACGCTGGCTGAAGCCGCACTTTGCCATCATTCCGAAACCTGCGAAAAGGATTGAACCGAACATCATGATGGTACATCCACCGAGAACGGCCTGAGGAATGGTAGTGAGTACTACTCCTACTGCTGGGAAGATACCTCCGATGACCATGATGATAGCACCGGTAGCGATTGCAAAACGGTTGACAACCTTTGACATGGCAGCAAGACCTACGTTCTGGCTGAAAGAGGTGATAGGGGTACAGCCGAAGAGACCGGCGATGGTGCTGACGAAACCGTCACATGCGATTGAGCCGGAGATCTCCTTTTCCTTGATGTCGCGTCCGAGAGCACTTGAAGCAAGAGCGGTGGTGTCACCGATGGTCTCGGTTGCTGATACGAGGAAGATAGCTACGATCGAGAGTATGGCGCCAAGGTTGAATTCAGGCTTGAAAGGAAGGAACTTTGGCAATGAAAGGAAACCACAGCCAGAAAGACCTGAGAAGTCAACCATGCCCATGCATACTGAAAGGATATAACCTACGATAAGGCCGATGAGCACTGAAAGTGAACGGAGGAAACCCTTTGCGAATACCTGGCAGCCCATGCAGACGAGAAGGGTTACGGTTCCTACGATCCAGTTGTGAGCTGCGCCGAAATCAGCAGCATCCTGACCGCCTGCAAATGAGTTTGCGCCGATAGGGAGGAGTGAGAATCCGATTGCGATTACCACGGTAGCTGCAACAACAGGGGAGATGATCTTGACCCAGTACTTTGCGAAGAGACCGAGAAGACCCTCGACGAGACCGCCGATGATGACGGCGCCCATCAGGACACCCATGCCCTGGGTTGTAGCGATACCGATCGCAAGAGAAAGGAAGGTGAAGCTGATACCCATGACGATAGGAAGTCTTGAACCGATCTTCCAGATAGGGAAGAGCTGCACAAGGGTACCGATACCTGCGATGACCATACAGTTCTGGACCAATGCTCCGCTCATGCCCTGGTCAAGTCCTACGATTCCGGCAAGGATGATGATAGGAGTGATGTTGCTTACAAACATCGCAAGCACATGCTGGAGTCCGAACGGAATGGCCTGTGCAACAGGAACCCTGCCGTCCAGCTGATAGAGATTGCTCTTTGTACTCATAATATTGGGATTGATTATTGTCTGAACTTGATTGTCTGGGTATTGTAGTCCATCTCGTCTATGATGGCGATGGATTCAAGATGATATCCGGCAGCGCGGAGATTCTTGCCACCGTTCTGCACACCCTTTTCGATTGCGACACCGATTCCTGTAACGGTTCCGCCAGCCTGGTTCACGATGTCGATGAGAGCCTTTGCAGCCTCACCGTCGGCAAGGAAGTCATCCACGATCAGGACCTTGTCTCCGGATGAAAGGTATGGCTTTGATACGAACACGTTGTTCATGTGCTTGTGGGTGAATGAATAGGCCTGTGACATATACTTGTCGTCAGTGCTGTTCACGGTAATGCCCTTCTTTGCGAATACTACAGGAACGTCATACAGGTCTGCAAGCATGGTCGCGATGGCGATGCCGCTGGCCTCGATTGTGAGCACCTTTGTAACCGGCTCTCCCTTGAATCTGCGCTTGAACTCATACGCGATCTGGCGCATGATGTCAATGTCGATCTGGTGGTTGAGAAAGTTGTCTACCTTGAGGACGTTACCTTCATAGATCTTTCCATCTTCAAGAATTTTTTCTTCCAGGAAGTTCATATTGCATTTCTATTAGTATCCGATTTCAATTCTGAGCCAGCGCTCAAGGTCTGCCTGCCAGTCACTCTTGTATGGGAAGCGGTCGCCGATACCCCAGCCGTGTCCGCCCACAGGGTAGATATGCATGGTTGCAGACACCTTGTTCTTCACGAGAGCCTCATAATAGAGAAGGCTGTTCTTTACAGGAACGAGGGTATCGTCAGTGCTGTGCATGATGAATGCAGGGCAGGTGTCTGGGGTTACCTGCTTCTCGTTGCTGAAGAGGATCTCATCAGCCTCGCTTGCATTCTCGCCGAGAAGAAGGTCGTGTGAGCTCATATGGGTGTAAGCCTTGTCCATGGTGATCACTGGATAGAAGAGGATCTGGAAGTCAGGCTTGGTTGCGGCGTCAACGTAGTGGGTTGCAACGGTAGAAGTAAGGTGGCCGCCTGCTGAACAGCCAAGGACACCGAGCTTGGTGATGCCGAGCTTCTCTGAACGCTCGCGGAGAAGACGCATTGCCTGCTGCGCATCGCTGAGCGGAATCTCCTTGTGACCCTTAGGGAGACGGTACTCGAGGAGAGCGAAAGTTACACCCATCGAGTTGAACCAGGTAGCCATGTCTCCGCCTTCATGGGTCTTTGAAAGCATTGCGTAGCCACCGCCAGGGAGACAGAGGATGGCCTGGCCGTTAGGCTTCATTGCAGGATAGATGGTGAGCTTTGCTACAGGAGCATCTGCCGAGGTGTCTCCGTTTGAGTTAGGAGCACCATCTGGCCAGATCTCGATCACCTCGTTCCTTGAAAAACGTGGCTGAGCGAAAGCGTTTGCTGCGCAAATCATGCTGATGACTGCTGCGCATGCGAGGAGAAGTGTCTTTTTCATATGATTGTTGTTTTATAGATCGTTTACAAATCTTCCTTGTCGACAAACAGTCTGTACAGGTTACAGCCTGCGAGGTTGCCGATGACGACAAGAACATAAGTCAGAATTATCATTCCTGCATTGCCGAGCAGCAGGGATGGCGATGCCATGCAATAATAGAATGCGTCCGCGATGCAGTGAGTGAAACCGCAGAGAATGAATACAGGCACACCGAAAAGGAGCGGCAGCCACTGCTGCTTTCTGCCGAACTGTACTGCTGTAGTCATGATCAGACCGCAGCCTATGCCCATGAGACCGCAGCGCAGAGGTCCGGCTGCAAGACGTTTCGCAACGATGGCGTCAGCTGCATCAACGAGCTGTGGCGCTCCGGTACGGACAATCAGGGCAGAGACCAGACATCCGATGATGTTTGCCAGAAGAATGATGCCAAGCTGACCCCAGCTGTCCTTTGTCACGAAACCGGCGGTTCCGGTATAAAGCTTCAGCTTGTAATGGATTACCGTGATGAGACCGAAACTGAACAGGACGGCACCGGCAAGCCCTCCAACATTGAGGAATACGGTGCCTCCGACAGCGATGGCGATTCCGGCAAAGATTGCCGGTTTTATGACCTTGCCCATCTTACTTGCCCGCTACTGCCTTGGGAGTCCAGCCATTGAGGAAACGGAGGACCTTGTCCTTGTCGTAGCCTTCGCCTGCCTCGAGGAAACTGCTGTCCTGTATGTGGATCACCTCGCCCTTGTCATTCATTACAACCAGGGCAGGGTAGCCGAAACGGCCTGCGTTTGAGATCTTGTCCGTGAGTTTCCTGTCGGCGTCCTTGCGAGGATAGTTTACATGAATGTAGACGTAGTTCTTGTCGATCACTGATTTGATTTCGGAATCCTTTGTGATGAAATCCGCGAAGCGGAGACACCATACGCACCAGTTGCCGCCGACCTGGCAGATGACGTACTTGTTTGAAGCTTTTGCCTTTGACACCGCACTGTTGATCTGGGCGATAGGGTCAATGGTCTCGTCATAGATCTTTGCCTTCTGGGCCTGTGCCTGTCCGATGGAGAGCACTGCCACCATCAGCACGATCAAGAATCTTTTCATAAGGTTTCTTTTGGGTTAAATACAAATATAATCTCTTTTGTATATTTGTAAAAGAACATTTCCCAAACATGTCGGCAATCGATGCAAAAAGAGAAATAAGGAGGCGCATAAAGGCACTTAGAGAGGAGAATCCCTGTCCGGATTCATCACTCGTCGTCCAGGCGGTGCTCGATCTGCCGGAGTGGCAGGATGCCTCTACTGTGATGATGTACTGTGCACTTCCGGGTGAGGTTGACCTGACTCCGCTTCTAGGTGTTGGCGGCAAGAGGATAGTTCTCCCTCTTGTTTCCGGAAATGATCTCCTCCTTAAAGAATATGTCCCAGGCTATCTTGTCCCTGGTTTCGCAGGTATCATGGAGCCGTCGTCCAATGCTCCTGACGTTGCTTCCGATGAAATTGACCTGATTCTCGTCCCTGGTGTAGCCTTTGATCGATGCGGCCGTCGTCTTGGACGGGGAAAAGGTTATTACGACAGGACATTGAAAACTCTTGATTGTACAAAAGTCGGTGTTGCCTTCGGTTGGCAGATTGTCGATGCTGTGCCTGTCGATGAATGGGATTTGCCGATGGATATTCTTGTCGTGGATGGAAACGTCATAAATCGCCGCAGATAGCTTTGTATCCGGTTTTTTTTGTTACTTTTGGTCAATGAACCTTGATGGGACCATCCATCTGAACCGCATAATAAGTACACATTGATGAAAAAACTGTCGTTGGCAAATCTGCCGACCAAGATTCAGAAACTCGAACGGCTGTCGAAGGAACTGGACAGTAACATATACATAAAGCGCGACGACCAGACTGGAAGTGAATGGTCCGGCAACAAGATCAGAAAGCTTGAATTCTCCGTTCAGGAAGCTATTCAGCAAGGAGCAGACCTCCTTATCACGACTGGCGGCATCCAGAGCAACCACTGCCGCGCCACGGTCGCAGTCGCAACCTATCATGGAATGAAATCGGCAGTCCTGCTGCGCATAAGCGAGCAGCCTCCTGTAGAAGGCAACTATTTTCTCGACCTGCTCATGGGAGCGGACGTAAGATTCTGTACAAGAGAAGAGTACAGCAACAGCCGCAACGAGATAATGGCGGAAATGGCGGAAGAATACCGCAGACAGGGATATCATCCATACATCATTCCCGAAGGAGCATCAAACGGAGTCGGAACACTTGGCTACTACAATGCATTCCATGAAATCCTTGAACAGGAGAAGGAACTCGGCATCAAGTTCGACACTATCGTGATTGCAACAGGTTCAGGTGGCACCGCTGCTGGCTTGAACCTGGCAAACATCCTTGGCGGCTATGGCCGACGTATCGTGGCAATGGCGGTCTGCGATGATGTAAAGTATTTCCAGAACTACTGTCACAAGATTTCGCTCGAGGCTCTGCCTTATCTCGTTGAGCAGGGTGAGATCAGTCAGGAAAAGGCTGACGCGTGCGCGGCAACGATGAAACCGGAAGATTTCGAGATCAATGACGGATATGTCGGCATCGGTTACGCTCTGAGCAGACCGGAAGAACTTGAACATATCAAGAACATTGCCCGCATGGAGGGAATCGTATTCGATCCTGTCTATACAGGAAAGGCAACTTATGGCCTGTGGAACGAGCTCCAGAAAGGAGGCAGTCTTCGTGACTCGAAGAACGTGCTCTTCATTCATACAGGAGGTCTCTTCGGCCTCTTCCCTGTATCGAAATCATTCAATCTCTAAGACCTGACCCATGGTAGACATAGTCAAAGCAACCACCCGCAAGCAGCTCAGACTCTTCGCTGAATATCCAAACAGACTGTATAAGGGCAATCCATACTACGTACCGACAATGGCGGCGGACGACGTCAAGACCTTTGACAAGTCCTACAATGCAGCATTCGAATTCTGCGACGCTGATTTCTTCCTTGCGTACAGGGACGGAAAGATTGTCGGCAGAGTTGCAGCAATCCTCAACCCCCGCTCCAACGAAGCCTGGAACAAGAAAGCTGCCAGATTCGGCTGGATCGACTTCATCGATGACGAGGAAGTATCGGCAGCGCTGATGGAAACTGTCGAGAAATGGGCAAGGGAACGTGGTCAGGACGAGATTGAAGGCCCTTTGGGATTCACCGATTTCGATACGGAAGGTATGCTGGTCGATGGTTTCGACGAACTCGGAACAATGATCACTTTCTACAATCATCCGTATTACATGGCCCATATGGAGAATCTGGGTTATGCCAAGGTGACCGACTGGGTCGAGAGAAGGATCACACTTCCGGACGCCATGCCAGAGAAAATATCCCGTTTCTCAAAGGTCGTGATGGAGCGATGCGGACTTCATGCAGTCCGCTATACCAAGCGGGACATCATGTCGAAAGGCGTCGGATACAAGCTCTTTGACCTTGTCAACAAGACATACTGCGTCCTTTTCGGCTACTCTCAGCTATCCCGGAAGCAGATGAAACAGTATGTGGATGCATATCTGTCCATGGTCAATCTGGACTTTGTGTCGTTCATCGAGAACGAAGCCGGAGAGCTTGTCGCATTCGGACTCATGGTGCCATCGATGACCAAGGCTCTCCAGAAATGTGACGGAAAGCTCTTCCCGTTCGGATGGTTCCACATGCTGCGCGCCCTCAACGCAAAGGGTACGGATACAGTCGACATGATGCTGATTGCCGTACATCCCGACCTCCAGTCAAAGGGCGTTCCGGCTCTGGTCATCGCTGACATATTCCCACGTCTGCTCAAGGCCGGTTTCAAGTACGCCGAGACCAATCCTGAACTCGAGACCAACCATGCGGTCCAGAATCTCTGGAGCGGCTACGATGCAAGACTGCACCGTCGCAGAAGAATCTACGGAAAGACTCTTTAATCTTTAGGAATGATCACCTCATAGACCTTGCCGGACTTGTCCTGCAGGGAAGACTGCCGCAGCCAAGGATTTGCCAGCCTGATCTGACGGTAGGTGGTGCCGTTCTGCTTCGCGAAGGTGGCAAGATCCGCGATTGTACTGGTGACCTTGATGACCTTCTCCGGTTCTTCATACTGATAGTAGTCATCCTCTTCAAGCCTGAAACCGTAGTCGGCAGGATTCTCGAGGAACAGCTTTGCGGCAAGGATACGGAACATGTATCGGCTGGTTTCCTCCACGAGAAGGAGATCCATCGCAGAATCGACTTTCTGCTTGCTGAGCTCGCTGGAGATACGTCCCTGGCCGGCATTGTAGCTGGCCGCAACGGTCATCCAGTCGCCATATTTCTTGTAAGCGTCAAGAAGGTACTTGCATGCTGCGCGTGTAGCCTTCTCTATGTTGTAGCGTTCATCGATGTTCTCGTTGACCTCCAGTCCGAACTGTCTTCCGGTTGCTGCCATGAACTGCCAAAGACCGGCTGCCCCTGCTGATGATACAGCGGTAGGGAGCAGGTTGCTCTCGATCGCCATGAGATATTTCAGGTCGTCAGGCACACCGCACTCCTTGAGGATCGGTTCAATCTGCGGGAATATCCTCTTGGTGCGCTTCAGCATCAATATCGTATTCTGGTGTGAATAGGTGAAAGCCAGCATCTCGCGGTCCATGCGCTCCCTGTGGTCTGTCTTCTTCAGGTCAACAACGGTACCGGCAAAATCAACCTTCGAAGGAACCTTAGGCGCTGTGTATATCATCTGCAGCTGGCCCTGTGGATAAGGATTGAAAGCCTCCTGCTGTGTGTTCTGGTTCTGGGCACAGGCTGATATGCTGAGCAGCAATGCTGCGAGAGTAATATATGCTTTTTTCATCGGGTGCTATTTAATCGAGGTCAACAGTTCTGTTGTCTGGAGTTTCATTTTCTTGTCATAGGTGTCGTGGCGGACCATTCCGACGCCCTTGGCGTACCAGGTGTCGTTGATCTTGACCTTGTTCATGCCAAGTCCTTTCTCTGTCTTGTGTTCACGCACTACCACACAGTCGAATTCTCCGGCTTTTGTCCTGAGTTTCTCGAAGCGTACGACCTTGCGATCGGTTACCGTGCTCTTGAACTCCAGGCCCATTGCGCTTATTACTATGTTCACGTCAGGAAGAACGTCACCTGGTTTCATGTCGCTTCTGAGTACCGACTTGCCTCCGGTCGCCTTGATATCGGCGTCAGGCATGAGACTTTTGACAATTGATGCTGCCGACTGTCCTACATCCATGGTTACAGTATTGTCCTTGGATACCGTTGCGTCCATCGAGAGGGGAGCCTTGAAGTATGACTCTCCGTTTGGCTTGAGCATGTCGTTGGTGAAACTGACCTTGCCGCTGGCTGCATCATAACTCTTGTTCTCCTGGATTCTGACGTACTCCAGCTTGTTCTTGCCGGCTTCGGTCCTCTCGTAGCGTAGGACTGCTCCTTGACGTGTGCAGAAATAGGCGTCGTTCTGTGCCGATGCGCTTATCGATAAAAATATCGTTAATGCTATAGTGATGAATCGTTTCACCTTCGGGATGATTTTGGTTGTGCTTCTATTTCTCAAAAATAAGTATTTTTGTGAAAACAAGCGAACATGAAACCGAAAAGGAAAGTCATAGGAATAGGCGAGACCGTATTCGACATCATCTTCAAGAACGACAGGCCTGTCAGCGCTGTCCCGGGAGGCAGTACATTCAATTCGATGATATCCATCGGCCGCTGCGGACTCAATGCCACTTTCCTTTCCGAGACGGGAGATGACCATATCGGCGACCTTGTATGTTCATATCTGGAAGAGAACGGAGTCTCTTCCGCCGACGTCGACAGAGGAGGCAAGAGCCATCTTTCTCTGGCGTTCCTGGACGAAGCCAACGACGCAAATTACGTTTTTTACAAGGACCATCCGCATGACAGGGCAGAAATGCGCATCCCTGAGATCAACCAGGAGGACATTGTCCTGTTCGGTTCATACTACGCCGTCAATCCGGTAATCCGAGTGAAGGTGAAGTCATTGCTGGAACATGCAAGGAACCGAGGAGCTATCATCTATTACGATATCAATTTCAGACCCTCGCACAAGGCTGAGCTCCCTCTGCTGATGCAGGCGATTGAGGAAAACTGCTCTTTCGCGGACATAATCCGTGGCAGCAACGAGGATTTCTTCCATGTATACGGGCTGACTGATCATGACAAGGTGCTCGAGATTCCGTCATTGAAAGGAAAGAATCTTATATATACATGTGGCTCCAAGCCAACGATTCTGAATGCAAACGGAGGTGTCTCGCTTGAACAGGCTATCATGCCTGTCGAGACTGTCAGTACCATCGGGGCCGGTGACAATTATAATGCAGGTGTGATCTATTCGCTCGTGAGAGACGGCATCACCAGATTGGATCTGACGTCAGGATTGAGCAGTGATAGTTGGGTATCCATACTCGATACGGCTCAGAGCTTTTCCCGCGAGTGCTGCATGAGCATCGACAATGTTGTCAGCCATTCGTTTGCGGAACAGATGAAAAACAAAAACCAACGATAATATGATTTACGTATTTCTCGCAGAAGGCTTCGAAGAAAGCGAGGCCATCATCCCTATCGACATCCTGCGTCGCGCAGGCAAGGATGTTGTGACAGTAAGCATCAGCGACAGCAAGGCTGTCATTTCCTCTCATGGGGTCACCGTCATGGCTGACACCCTTTTCGATGAGAACGATTATGATGGAGCTGAACTTGTCGTCCTCCCTGGCGGCATGCCTGGCGCTGCAAATCTTTATGATTGTGAGCCTTTGGCTGATATTCTTGTCGAGCGTAACCGCAAGGGTGAACGTATCGCAGCTATCTGTGCGGCACCGGCAGTCGTTCTTGGACAGCTTGGTATCATAAAGGGTAAGCGTGTTGCCTGCTATCCTGGTTTCGAGGAGATGCTCGAGGGTGCAGAATACACCCGTGAACTTGTCGAGACTGATGGCAACATCACCACAGCTGAAGGGCCTGCGGCAGCATTCCCGTTCGGATATGAACTTGCATCTTTAGTGGCCTCTCCTGAAATAGCTTCCAAGATAGCTGAGGGCATGCGCTTCAAGCATCTTATGGGAGAGTAAGAAAACGTAGAGGATCTGACCCATTCCAACACAAAAAGAGCCATCCGAAAGGATGACTCTTTTTTGGTATGATAAAGTTTATTACTGCATTACGACCAGGCCGCCGTTGCAAGGGACTGAGAGCTTGATGATACCCTTCTTGTTGGCCTTGACGGTCTTGACGCCGCCTACGAGCTCAGGAGTGTCGCTGTATACGGTTACAGGCTCGCTTCCGCTGAAAAGCTCGTTGACATTGTACTGAAGCTCAAGAGGTTTCTCCTCGGCGTTGATGGCTGCAAGAATCCACTTTCCGGCGTGCTTGCGGGCCATGATGAGGTACTTGCCAGGGTAGCCGTCGATGTACTTCATATCCTCCCAGGTGGTAGGAACCTTCTTCATGAAATCGATAGCCCAATCTGGAGCATCGGTAAGGTTGTTTGGTGCAAGTGCGAAATTCTGGATAGGAGACTGGAAGAGAACTGCTGTGGCGAGTGCATAGACGTCGCTGGTGCGGCGGTATGTTCCACGGTCATTGCCCTTCGAGTAACGCTTGTTAAGTGCGGAGCCACCGAAATCCATGTTTGCAACAGCATTGCGGAGTACAGGATGAATGGTTCCTGCCTTTGCTTCGAGGTCGTTGTCGTTCTGACCGAAAGAAAGGTTCTCGCTGGCACGTACAGCCTCGGCTGCAGCGAAGTTAGGATACATTCTCTCCCAGCCGCGAGGAAGGGTACATCCATGGAAGATGACCATGAGACCGAACTCGTTTGCGTCGAAGAGGATATCCTCGTACATCTGCATGCACTGCTGCTTGTCGCCGCCGATGAAGTCGATCTTGAGACCCTTGATGCCTGCCTTCTGGAGCCATGCCATCTCTCTGCGACGGTCCATGAGGCGATGAAGCTTGCCACGAGGACCCTGAGGCGCGTCATTCCAGTAACCGTTGGAGTTGTACCAGAGGAAGAGGCCTACGCCCTTGCTCTGTGCGTACTTCGAGAGCTCCTCGATCTTCTCGTAGCCGATGTTCCTGTCCCACCAGGCGTCGATGAGAAGGTATTCCCAGCCCATTTCAGATGCGAAATCGATGTATTCCTTCTGCTCGTCATAGTTACAGCTGTCATCCATGCGGATGATCCAGCTCCATGCAGAACGGCCATATTTATAGTCGATCGATGCTTCGTACTGTGGCTTGACAAGGTCCCACTGGATGGTGGTCTCCGCAAGAGGAGCCATGGTACGGCCGACGGTGATGGTACGCCAAGGAGTATCACCAGGAAGCGAAAGACCAGGGTTAGCCTGACCTACTCCACCGAATTCTCTTTCGTCAGGATAAGCGATTGTATATGCACGGTCGCCGGCACAGTCGATGCGTGAGCCGCAGTAGTTGCCGCCGACGTTTGTCTCGTTGAGCATCACCCAACCCTTGTCGCCGATCTTGAAGAGGGCAGGGAAGACATAGCCAAGGCCGCTTCCGTTCTTTCCAAGAGGCGCGTCATACTCATAGAAAGTCTCGTAACTAGGGGTGGTACGTGCGAAACCACCCTGTGGAAGCATCTGAGGACAGTTGAACGATGTGGTTCCCTCCGGGAAGGTATAGATGGTGTTCTCCTCCTCGACGATGCAAGAGAGACGCTCGCCACCACGTGCCCTTACTGAGTGGATGGTGTACTTGAAAGCTACGTTCGAATTATCAACGTGCATGGTGACATCGAACGCCGGTACCGATCTTTCGGCATCTGTTGCGAAGCTGTATGTAGCCTCATTTGCCGTATAGCTGATGTCTGCGATCTTGCTCTGTGGCAGACTGTAGTTTTCGCTTACACTTTTGATCTCACTCATTCCGGTGAGTTTCAGTCCTTTGGTATAGTCGCCGATTGTGGTCCTGAGACCGAGAGGAGACTTGCAAATAAGGGTGTCGCTGTCCAGTACGACGCTGTAGTTTGCGACTCCGTTGTCGCAGCTGACATTGACCTTCAGCTGGCCGTTCGGACTGGTGATGACCTGGGCCTGGAGCGCGGTGCCGGCCAGAAGGAACAGCATGGTGTTGATTAGTTTCATGTGTTATGTTTATTTGTGATTATCTGGTTGGATGTACATACAAATATATGCTTTTTTTGTTTAAACAACTTGTTATCTTTGTCCGGAATTGGAATCATGGAACAGCTTGTACTGACATATCTGGTATTGATAAACCTTGCCGCGTTCGCAGCCTACGGCATAGACAAGCGGAAAGCAAAGAAGAGCAGATGGAGAATCCCGGAAGCAACTTTGCTGTGGCTCGCTGCTGCAGGCGGGGGACTTGGCGCATGGGCCGGCATGAAAGCCTTCCACCATAAGACAAGACACAAGAAATTCACCATACTGGTTCCGCTGCTTACGATGATATGGGTGGCAGGGCTGGTATATTTCAGAATCAAATCATAAGACTATCATCATGTCATTCATTGGAAATCTTTTATGGCTGATACTTGGAGGCCTGCTAGTATCACTTGGATACCTTGTCTGCGGCATCGTCTGCTGCATCACTATTATCGGCATCCCTTTCGGTGCCCAGCTCATCAAGTTCGCCGGCTTTGCCTTGCATCCGTTCGGACGTGAGATCGACCAGTCGAAAAGTACCGATGGCTGCTTCAATCTCGTTCTGAACATCCTCTGGATTATCTTTGGATGGTGGGAAATTGCGCTAGTTCACCTTGTTTTCGGCCTGATATGCTGTATCACGGTTATCGGAATTCCATTCGGAATGCAGCACTTCAAGATGGCAAAACTTTCATTGTTCCCTTTCGGAGCAAAGTTTAAATAAAAAAAGAGCGAGGGGTTAGCCCCGTCGCTCCAGTAGGAATTATGATGATGCGTGGGGAGAGACCCCACGCATCACTTTTTTACTTCTTGCGGATTGTGCACTTGTTGTCGAAGATCATCGTAGTGCCTTTCTTCTCGGTGTAAGGCTGCCAGTTTGGAAGTCCCTTCACGTTTGGATCGCCTGTCTTGATGAAGCTGATCCATGCCGAACTCATCTTGTCGCTGAGTTCGTAAGCCTCCTTCGTTCCACCGTTCATCTCTGTTTGGAGAGCGATGTTGTTGAACATGAATGCCAGTTCCATGCCGTGGCATGATCCGAGGACGTTGCCCGCAGGCTTCCAGTTGAACATGTATAGATATACTGGAGCCTTGCCCTGGCGAGACTTCACGTTAGCCTGGTTGATGGCTCCGTCGCGGAAACGGATGTCTTCCTTGCCTGTCTCGTAGTCAAACTCATTGAAGTTCCAGCCGATGATCATTGGAACGTCAGCACTGATCTCCGGAGCCTTCTGGTCGAAGCCGGGACCTACAACGTACTTGCCGTCGATGACTGGTGAATTGTTGCCTCCAGGGGCTGCTAGGCCCTTTGCCTCGAGGGTCGCATTTACCATCCTGACAGCCTTGTTTGCAGCCTCGACAAGCTGATCGTATGGAACAGCGTCCAATGCTGCCTTGTCATCGGCCTTGATGCCGAGTTCGTTGAGAAGGGCGTTCGCGTACAGCTTGGAATCCTCGTTGGTCTGGTAGCGTACATATGAACCGCTCTGGACGATTGCGCGATGGAAAAGACCCTTTGCAGAAGGCATCATCATGACTGTGGATACCTTGCCGCCGCCACCGCTCTGACCGGCGATAGTCACGCTGTTCGGGTCTCCGCCGAACTTCTCTATGTTCTTGTTGATCCACTCGAGTGACTTTACGAGGTCCTGCTGGCCGAGGTTGACAGACTCCGAGAAACGTCCGCCGAGACCTGACATGTCAAAGTAGCCGAGTACGTTGAGTCTGTGGTTGACCGAGACGACTACGATGTCGCCCTTCTCTGCAAGTGCACGACCCTCATAGGTAGGAAGGTTGACAGCTGATCCATTTACGAATCCGCCGCCATGGAACCACACGAATACGGGACGCTTCTTGCCGTCATTGATGCCTTTGGTCCATACGTTGAGCACGAGGCAGTGCTCCTCGCTCATCGGCTCGATCTTGAACTGGAAACCGAAGTCATAGTCGCTCTGCCAATTGCTGTTGTATGATAACGAAAGGTTCTGTGGTGCTACAGGACCATATCTGCGGCACATCAACGTGCCTTCATGGATCTTTGGTGCGGTAGGTGGCATGAATCGCTCGGCTTCTGCGTAAGGAATGCCTTTGAAAGTGTAGACGTTGCCGTCCAGATATCCCTGGACCTTGCCATAGACTGTATTCACGACTGTGCTCTCGTCGGAAATGACGGGACCCTGGGCGAATACTGCTGACGCTCCCAAAAGGAATGCAGCCAGCGATACCAGCATTTTTCTCATATCAATTGTGCGTTTTAGTTGTGCGTATTAGTATTCTTATGACTGTAAATATAGTAAAAATCGCCGGGGAACAGCTACATGCCGCCCAGCCTTATACACATGAACCAGTCGTTGAGAATTCCAAGATACTGGTTCTGGGAATCGGCGACCAGAATCAAAGGGTACGAGCCGTCTGACAGTTCAGGTCCGAGGCACAGGCCTTCGTAATTCGCAAAGGAGCGGTCAATGAGGTCTATTCCTGTCCTGAAAGAAACAAGGAGTTGTTTTTCAAGCAATTCACCTTCAGCCGCTGAAGATGGCATTGTGACGTATATCTTGTTGACGACGTAGGCTCCGAGGCCTCCTTCGGGGACGTTTGCTTCGCGTTCAAGCACGAGCAGTCTGCCATTGTCAAGCATAAGAAGTTCGCTGATACCGTATACATAGATGCCGCTCCCTGACGCTCCCAGAGGATTGTCCATGCGATACTGCCAGTATCCGTCGATCTCCAGCTCTGGGTTGAACCTCTGGATACGGTGCACATCTCCGGAGAGGGGAGACTCGGTCGTAGTCCAGATATTTCCTTGTTTGTCACAGCACAGCGATTCCAGTCCCAGGTTGCCGTTATACGGAAAGATATCGTCTGTTGGTACGGCACGTCCTGTCGGCTTTGCTCCCAGGTCATACTCAAGAATGCTGTTGTCTGCCTCGCGGGACATGAAGATCGTGCCGGTGGTGGAGTTCAGTGCAATTCCTTCTCCGTCGCTGTTCGTAAGTCCTGAACTCCTGAATCCGAGGTCGTCCATTCTGGTGATGTTGCCGCTGTGGCGGTTGAATCGTACCCTGACCATGCGGAAACCGTCAGCCTCTGATTTATCGTCGACCAGCGCGTACAGGTCTCTGGACAGATGTGTCATTCCGCTGTAATTGCCTCCCGGCAGCGTCTTCGAAAAACTTCTCTGCCTGTTTATCTTGTCGATATACAGTCCGTATGCCGGTTTTTTCTCCGTCGCAAATTCCATGACGTTCAAACCGCGACGTTGCTTTTCTTTCCCGGCTCCGTGAAGCGGGAGGGGAAGCATCGCTGCGGCCAAGACGGCTGAAATGGCAAGTCGGCTGATTGTATTCATTGTCCTGCAAAGTTAGAAGTTGTTTTGAAATGATTCACGAAATTGATTATAACAGTTTTTTGAGGTTAGATTTCTTCGTGAAGAAGGAGCATAGCAGCAGCTATGTGACTGATGAAAGAAGGAATCTAAACCAAAAAGATGCATAAGAAATGAAGTTGGATTGTTTCAAAACAGCTTCTTAATCTTATTATGCATTTATCATCCTTTGGATGATGATTATCTCTTTTTTATTTTGATAAGGGTCTCCATATGTCTATATTTGTTTTTTATAGCATTTCTCGTTGCCGCCTGGTGCCTGGAAATGCGGAAAGATACATTTTAACTAATCAATACATCTTATGAAGAAGATCTATTTGCTTCTGGCAGGTGTACTTGGTCTTGTTATGGCATCTTCATGCAACAACAACAAGTACGAGTATCCTTTCCAGAATCCGAAACTCTCCGTCGAGAAGAGAATCGACAACCTCATCTCGCTTCTTACCGTGGATGAGAAGATCGGAATGATGATGAACCGCTCACAGGCTGTCGAGCGTCTCGGAATTCCTGATTACAACTGGTGGGGCGAGGCTTGCCACGGACTTATGGGTTGCAGCGACATCACTGTCTTCCCTCAGTCTATCGCACTTGCCGCTACCTTTGACGACGCTTCACAGCTGACCACCTTCACCATGGTATCAGACGAGGCACGTGCACGTTACAACAACCCTGAATGGAAGGATATGGAGATCGGCCCATATGTATCTCGCCGTCCAAACCTCTCTTTCTGGGCACCTAACATCAACATCTTCCGTGACCCAAGATGGGGCCGTGGTCAGGAGACTTACGGTGAGGACCCTTACCTCATGGGTAACATGGGTCTCAATGTTGTCCTCGGTATGCAGGGCAATGACGACAAGTACTTCAAGACCCACGCTTGTGCAAAGCATTACGGCGTTCACAGCGGTCCTGAGCCACTCCGTCATAAGTTCAACGCTGTCGTTTCAATGCGTGACATGTGGGAGACCTACATGCCTGCATTCGAGAAACTCGTCGTAGAGGGTAACGTTCAGGAAGTAATGTGCGCATACAGCGCTTACGAAGGAGTTCCTTGCTGCGGTAGCGACCGTCTCCTCGTTGACATTCTCCGCAACCGCTGGAACTACCAGGGCCTCGTGGTATCAGACTGCGACGCTATCAATGACTTCTACACCCCAGGCAACCACGGTTACAGCGAGGGTCCTGCAGAGGCTGACGCAGCTGCAGTGCTCGCAGGTACCGACCTCGAGTGCGGCAAGAGCTACCAGAAGCTCGGTGAGTCTCTCGAGAAGGGTCTCATCACCGAGGCTGATCTCGACGTATCCCTCCGCCGTATCCTCCGCGGCCGCTTCACCCTCGGTATGTTCGATCCAGACGAGATGATTCCTTGGTCAAAGATCGACATGGGCGTGGTTGACTGCCAGGCACACCGTGACCATGCACTCCTTACTGCACGTGAGTCACAGGTTCTTCTCAAGAACAACGGCGTTCTCCCTCTCAGCAAGGATCTCAAGAAGATCGCAGTCGTAGGTCCTAACATTGACGACAAGGAGGTTATGCGTGGAAACTACAGCGGTGAGGCTACCCACTATGTTACCATCCTCGATGGTATCAAGGCCAAGATGCCTAACGCTGAACTCGTTGTCGAGCGCGGTTCAGAGCGCGAGAATGAGTACCTTATCTTCCCTAAGATGGCTAACGTGAAGAGCGGTGACAAGACCGGCTTCAAGGTTGACTACTATGGAAACACCAAGTTCAGCGGTGCTCCTATCAAGTCTGAGGTTCTCGAAACCATCAACCTCCGTACCGAGGGTGGCTACGGCTTCGGCGAGGGCATTCCTGCAAACGACTTCTCAGCTCGTTTCAAGGGTCAGCTTACTCCTGACTTCACCGGTACCCTCTGCGTTGCAGTACGTGGTAACGAGTATACTGTAACCGTAAATGGCAAGAAGATCGGTGGTTCAGACACTGCTCCTCAGGGTATGATGAGCTTCAGAACCGCTAACGTAATGCCTGTAGAGGTTGTAGAGGGCAAGACCTATGATATCCAGGTTGACTACAAGGCACAGGGTGAGGGTCGCATGAACTTCATCAATGTTGACGTTTATCAGCGCAAGCTCGCTGAGTTCGACGACCTCAAGGCTAAGGTTGCTGACTGTGACGCTATCATCTACGTCGGCGGTATCTCTCCTACCGAGGAGGGTGAAGGCCACGAGCGCAGCCGCATCGAGCTCCCTGCAGTACAGGCACGCTTCCTCAAGGCAATGCGTGAGACCGGCAAGCCAGTCGTTTACGTAAACTGCTCAGGCAGCTGTATCGCATTCGGCGAGGTTGAGACCTACTACGACGCACTTCTCCAGGCATGGTATTCAGGCCAGGAAGGTGGTACCGCAGTGGCAGACGTACTCTTCGGCGACTACTCTCCATCAGGTAAGCTTCCTGTCACCTTCTACGCTTCTACCGACCAGCTTCCAGACTTCCTTGACTATGACATGACTGAGCGTACCTACCGCTATTTCACCGGTGAGCCACTCTATGCATTCGGTTACGGTCTCAGCTATGTTGACTTCCAGTTCGGCGATGCAAAGCTCAGCAAGAACAGCATCAAGGCAGGCGAGAGCGTAAGCATCAACGTTCCTCTTACCAATGCCGGCAAGATGGACGCAGGCGAGGTTGTTCAGGTTTACGTAAAGAGCCTTTCCAACCCTGACGCACCTATCAAGGCCCTCAAGGCTTACAAGCGCGTTGACGTCAAGGCAGGCCAGACCATCAACGTAAAGCTCGAGCTCGAGCCTAACTCATTCGCATATTACAGCGAGGATGTCGATGGTCTCAAGGTATTCCCTGGATCATACAAGATCCTCTATGGTAACTCATCACGTGACTGTGACCTTAAGGCACTTGATTTTGTGGTAGAGTAATAATATAAACCAACTTAAATACTATAGATTATGGCAAACAAATACGCAGGAACACAGACCGAGAAGAATCTCGAGGCTGCTTTCGCAGGCGAGTCACAGGCTCGTAACAAGTACACCTACTTCGCATCTAAGGCAAAGAAGGAAGGATTCGAACAGATCGCTGACATTTTCCTCCACACCGCCGAGAACGAGAAGGAACATGCAAAGATGTGGTTCAAGGAACTCGAGGGCATCGGTTCAACCGCAGAAAACCTCGCAGCTGCTGCATCCGGAGAGAACTACGAGTGGACTGACATGTATGAGGGTTTCGCAAAGACTGCTGAGGCTGAGGGATTCCCAGGACTCGCAGCTAAGTTCCGCCTTGTAGCCGCTATCGAGAAGCGTCACGAGGAGCGTTATCGCGCTCTCCTCAGCAACATCGAGGCTCAGGAGGTATTCAAGAAGAGCGAGGTCAAGGTTTGGGAGTGCCGCAACTGCGGTCATATCGTAGTTGGTACCAAGGCTCCAGAGGTATGCCCTACATGCGCTCATCCACAGGCTTACTTCGAGATCAGCGCTAACAACTTTTAATGATCAGGGGCTATGCCCCGGGCATTATCACAACGATAAGGTCGGCTTCATTACCGACCTTTATTTGTACCTGATGCGTGAGTTCAGGCCGTATGCGCCAGGTGAAGCAGCGAGTCAGACCTCCTGATCCAGATCGGAGTCGATCAGGTTGGGAATGAAGGTGATGGGAGCAGGGGACTGGCCGTTGGCGAGCTGCCAGAGAATGAATGGTATGTCGAATCCGGCGGCAATCTGTGTCTTGATTCCACCGCTGAAACGAGGATTGCATTCGAGGAAGAACACTTCGCCAAAGCTTTTTTCTTCCATGGAACCATTCACATTGTCGTTCCTGATACGGAAATCGACACCACATACTCCATTGTAATCCAAAGCGTCCATGATGGTCTTTACGTGGTTTACAAGGGCAGGGAAGTGTACGCTCTGTCTTTTATATGAGATGCCTTTGCCTTTTGGTAGAAGAACCTTATAGCACTCGGCATGGAAGTAGCCGTCCCATCTTATTGCATCGACGCTGAAATCGTCCCCTTCGATGTAATCCATGACCAGGTGCGGCTTCCCCTTTGCAGACGCGACAAGGTTGTCCAGCGCTGACCGGTTCTTTGGAAAATAGACACCTGATCCACTCAAGCCCTGGTTTCTCTTGAAAACGACAGGGTAGTCCGCGATACTGTCAAAATCGTTGTCAGCATAGCACCGAGGCTGCGGTATCCCCAAGTCGATGCAAAGCATGGACGCGCTGACCTTGTCGTCAAGCACACGCAGCGTCTCGGCATCAGGAACAGGAATGATAACCTCGTCAGGAAACAGTTCGCGGCAGGATGTTATTGTTTCTGATCTGAAGATCGGCATGATCATCCTTGGACTGAACCTGTTCAATGAAGACTTAAGCAGACGCAAGAAACCGGGTGCGTCATTCAGAACGTCCCGGTCATCGATAACTTCAACCCTGAGACCATGGCTGCGAAGTGATTCCGCGACTATTGCAGCGATCTTTCCGCCATGCTCGGGAATCAATATGTCAATTGCTTCCATTGACTTCCGTGATAGACCAGTATGGCTTTGGATTCAGCACTATATTGTCCTTGCCGTGACAGTAGCTGATGATGATGTCGATCAGACTTATGTCGCTTTCCCAGATCACTCTTTCCTCCAGATCCTCACTGGTCCATCCCAACGCACTTGAGAAGGCATTGCCACCGTCGTGTGCCCTGAATGAAGACATGAGCACATGATATTTTCTGTCTTTTGGCTCATTGATGATAACGCGCCTGTCATTGACTTTATTTGACAGAACGGTATAGTTGACACCATACAGATCATCGCAGTAATACCTCGGGGTGTCTGTGTTCATGACTTTGTCGTAGTTATATGTCATGATCATTTCGAGCTCTTCTGCCGACAGCTCCACAAGGCATATCTGATCATCATACGGCACCATCTGGAGATAGTCAACGAATTTGACATCGTTGCCAAAAGCCTTCTTTTCAGTGAAAACCGTAGCCAGAGAGGCATCGATTCCATAATTTGCCGCACCTGAAGTAGCCGCCCAGGAGTTGATTGCTTCATGCATGAGAGTTGCCCATCTGGATGGTCCGCGAAGAACATCGGTCGGATCCATCATGCCGTCGATATGACAGATTGGTTCACTTCCAAATCTGTCAACATTGTCGCTGTATTCCTTTATGTAGTCAAGATATGCCTGCTCTCCTTCTTCACGGTAGATTTCCGCTATTTCATGACTCTTGATGGCAGTCTTTCCATTACCGACAGCGGCTTTGACCAGGGCGACTTCTACAAGTCGCGGCTCCGTCTCAAGCACTGGAACGTCTTTGCCATAATTGCTGTGGACGACAGTATTAACCGTGATATGAGTATGGGCGGCAAAGCAGAGATCTATTCCGTCGACCTGTTCAAGTATCTGTTTTACGACATTGTCTTCACTGCCCTCGAAACCATCATGGACGGCCAGAATCAGCATGTCGGGTTTCTCTTCCTTCCTGATCTTTTCAACCCAGTACCTGGCGGATTCGAGAAGTCCTGTTGTCTCAATCGACTTCCTGAACGCGCTTGGAGTGCCCGCGAGGGTCTCGGGGGAGAGCAGCCCAAGAACAGCGACCTTGGCATCTCCACGATTGATTATCGTGTATGGATTGTGCAGGGTCTTTCCTGTCGCCTTGTCGTTGATGTTTGCGCAGATTATCGGAATTCCAGTCTCTGAAGCAATTCTTTCCAGCGGCTTGCGCCCCATCTCGAAATCATGGTTGCCAGGGATAAGGGCGTCGTAATGGAGATATCCGAACAATCTTGAAAAGCCATGAAGACCGGTATTTTCAAGATTCGAATAATGGCAGGCAATTGTTCCCTGGAGATAGTCGCCCAGATCTATAAGGATGATGTCGCCGTCTGTGGCTCTGGTCCTCGCGACGAATGTAGACAGACGCGCTCCTCTGATTCTCAACTGACCATGCATGTCAGCTGTCGCAACGATGGTGATATTCTCAATTCTACCTTTGCCCATCAGAGCAGAAGCTGAGATGAGAACGGCAATAAGTATTGAGAATAGCTTTTTCATCTTTCCAAAGTTAGCAAAACAGTACCAATACCAATATCATAATCAAGTCATTTCTCTTGTTCTTTTCTTGCATGCGACTATATTTGTCGTCATTATGACCGCAATTTTCATTCTTTTCTCGCTTTTTTTGAGCATTACCGTCGCGATCCTGACAAATATCACATATCTGCTGTGCCGCCTCTGTGCGCTGCCATGGCACCATCATATCGCGTACAGACCATTCGGAATAGCAACGATAATTCTTGTCTGTCTTGTAATCGCCATCATTCTTTATGGCAACAAGATCGGGCGCTTCCGCCGTCAGGTCAGAGAACTGACTTTCGCACACAAGGAAGTTCCAGCCGAGTTTGACGGTTACAGGATTGTACATATAAGCGATATCCATCTTGACAGTTGGAATGGACATACAAAGCAGCTCCGCAAGCGAATGGAAGAGATCAATGCTCTTGCTCCTGATCTAATCTGTTTCACCGGAGATCTTGTGTCGATGTCTTCATGCGAGACCGCAGCCAACAAGGATGTGCTCAGTCTCATTCATGCTAATGATGGAGTCGTATCGGTTCTGGGTAACCACGACTATCTGCCATATTCAATGAACAAGAGCCGCGAAGAACGCGACAGGGAAGTGGCAGAGATCATTGATTTCGAACGCAACGTGCTAGGATGGAATCTGCTTCTCAACGAGAATATCATCCTTCACCGCGGCAGCGACAGTCTGATGGTCGCAGGCTGTGAGAATCAGAGCGTGGGCGCACATCCGGTCGTGGCACGCGGAGACCTTGCCAAGGCAACTGCTTCGGACTGCAAAGGTATCTTCACGATACTCCTCAGCCATGATCCGTCACAGTGGCGAAAGGAAGTCATTGCCAAAACAGATATTCCGCTGACGCTGAGCGGTCATACACATGCGATGCAGTTCCGTCTTTTCGGCTGGACCCCGTCTATGTGGCTCTACCCGGAATGCGACGGACTCTATACCGAAGGTGACCAGTCGCTATACGTCAATATCGGTCTGGGCGGAACTGCTCCGCTCCGCATCGGGGCAAGACCGGAGATCACCATTATTACATTGAAGAAGAAATAGCCGGCGGAATCAGGCAACATGTTCGGCGCATGCCTTGCCGGCGATGATGAATGCTGCTTCAACGGCTGCAAAGAAGTAATTTTTGTATTCTTCCATCTCCAGCTCGCTTAATGGTTCGTAGCCTGAATTGTCGAGGAAGGCTCTCCATCGGTGATACTCGGTCTTTGCAAGATAGTACATCAGTCTGCTGTCTTTGCTTTCGCCGTTCTGTATCATCTCGATCATCTCCCGAATCTTCTCTTCGCTGTCCTTGGTGAACCAGCCGTTCTCGCTTCGGATACCAGCAATATAGAGATTTGCCGGGATGTGGAGGCAGTGTGATACGAGCTGTGAATACGTACGTCTGACCCTGCGGATAAGATCAAGATCCATATTCTGGTTCATGTCGAAATCCTCGGCGATCTTGCCTATTCTCTGGAGGCAGGTCTTGTAGAACACCTCCAGTCCCTTTGCGACCATGCTGTTAAAGACGAGATTGTAGTCGAAGATGTCGCTCTTGCGTCCGAATGGTATGATTCTGCCGCCTGACGAAGCATTGGTCGAATTGTAGAAGTCCACGACACTGTCGATGTGCTGCTGGTGTGATGGATCGTAGCTGCGGGTGAGGACTATGAAATCATGCATGTCATTCTTCCTTGCCTTGCTGACTGCATTGTAGATTTCGGTGGCGATCCTAAGGTTGAGCATGTCGTCATTTGTCGCCACGATTGCATAATTAAGACGTCCAGCCATCTCCACGACCATATCCCAGAACTGTGTCGAACCGGCATTGCACTGGACGAATCTGAAATCATGATTGTTGCGGATAGCGGGGCAGGTGGTGAAAAACGGACCGGAGATGGAGTCCAGTTTCGAGTCTATGACAGTACATTCATGTTTTACGCGGGAACCATCCGGAGCGGTAAAACAGGCATACTCATGAAGGAGCTTGACAGCTTCACGTCCATGGTTGCCGAATCCGACAACGAGACTGGTGAACGGTTTGCTGACGCTGCCGTCCTTTGCGAAATCTACAACAGCGAGAGGGGAGTCAGCAGGTGTCTCCATGATTTTCATGGAGGTCAATCTCGCACTGTCCAGGAGTGTAACTTTTGGCGGGAATCCATTCTCATCCTGCTTAAGGTGTCCTGTCTCGAGCGAGAGGTTGATTTCATTTCTGCACGCGTGACAGAAGATGTGTATAGGCTTTGATGTGCGGATGCTTGTGAACATGTATGTCTGAGCCATGTTCTTCTCTATGTCTTCCGAGAGGAAGAACAAGTTTGCGGTCACAGTGTTCTGGAGCAGTTTCTCGAGCCTGCTGAGACCAAGATCCTTCATGACTTCCTTGAGATCGTAAGTCTTCGACGAGTTGACGACTGACTTGCGGCTTCGGAACAGGACAGCGTCGACATTGTTGGCTTCGTCGACCAGACCCCTGCGATACGAGAGTCTGGAGAGCACTCCACTCAGCGAGACATGGCTGCTGACATCGGCCTTCTCATAGTTCTGAACCCAAACAATCCATGCATCGGGATCATTCTCCCTTATGGACGATGACATGCACTGGGTCGCGTCACCTTCGCCGACGAATACATAAAGGTTCCTCTTTTCCTTGCTTTTAAGCCAGCTTCTTATCTTGCTGAATCCGGAAGACTGGAAGCCGATGATGTTGAAGAGCAGACTGATATTTACAAAGACGGCAAGGAAATGAACAAGAGAGAAACACGCCATATAGACGAAGCTCTCCTTGTACTCCGGATTGACCTCGATCAGGTCGGAATGAGATACGAACATCTCAAGCGAAGACAGCAGTGATCTGCCGACCAGCGCAACAAGATTATGACGGGATCCTTCATAGTTGAATCCGACATAATACAGGAAGAAGCCACAGATAAAGATGAGAAGGGCAACAAACAAATAGCGTCTGTCGCTCCTGCTGCTACTGAAGCGTTTATTCTTGCCGCGATCCTCGTCAGCGGTGAGTGTCCAGGTGAGCCAGATGGCCACGAGGGAAAGTGGAATATTCAGCCAATACATGTGTTAAAGATAGTGTTTTTTCTTTAATCAACAGGCTTGCCCGTATTACCTGTTATGGTAACGACAAAAAAAAGCCGGGCTCTTTCGAGTCCGGCTTCTCCTATATAGAGGAAAATTAGATTGCGAATGGATTCTCGCCTGGATAAAGCTGACCTGCAGGGAGTGGAGTGTTGATATCCTCAACGCCGAGCATCTTGAGAGCCTCGAAGAGAACCTTACCGCAGTGCTCGAATGCATAAGCTCCGTGGTGTGGGAAGCGCTTGCCAACGAGGACGTGACGATAGAAGCGTGCGAAGCCTGGGATAGCGTGGATACCGATACCGCCGAATGAGCAAGGATCTACATCAAGGAATTCACCCTGTGCGATGTAAGAAACGAGCTTGCTGTCGCTGTTAGACTGGAGACGGAACATTGTAGACTTGCCTGGCTTGATCTGGCCCTCGAGAGTACCCTTGGTGATATCTGGGCTCATGAGGCGAGCCTGGATGAGCTGGTACTTGATCTTGCAGTCCTTCATGCACTGTGAGCAGGTGTTACCGCAGTGGAAGCCCATGTAGAGGTCCTTGAGGTCTGCGCCTGCGAGGCTTGAGCCGGCAGGGATAACGTCAGCAGGAACCGAGTTGTTGATGTCGAGGAGGGTAGCTGGCTTCTCGGTTGCGCACTCTGCCATGAACTCTGAGAGAGCACCGTAGAGGTCAACCTCACAAGCTACAGGAATACCACGGCCGGTAAGACGTGAGTTGACGTAGCAAGGCTCGAACTCGAAGATTGGCTGCCATGCTGGCCAGCACTTGTTAGCGAATACAGCGTACTTTGAAGCACCCTTCTGGTTCTCGTACCAGTCAAGGAGGGTAACCTCGAGCTGAGCCATCTTGCGGATGATCTCAGGGTAGGTGTTGCGCTGTGGGCCAAGCTCAGCCTCCATATCCTTTGCAACTGCATCGATCTCGGCAGTCTTGCAAGCATGCTCGTCGAATGCCTTCTTAAGGTCGAGCTCTGAGTTCTCCTGTACCTCGATGCCGAGGTCATACATAGGCTGGATAGGAGCGTTGCAAGCGAGGAAGTCCCAAGGACGTGGACCGAAGCCGATAACCTTGAGGTTCTTTACGCCGATGACAACGCGAGCGATGTTGCGGAAGTCAGCGAGTTCCTTGACAGCCTCCTCAGGAGTTACGTTAGGATACTCAGGGATGTATACCTTAAGACGACGGAGACCTACGCTGTAGCTGAAGTTGAGAACGCCGCAGAGAGCGTCACCACGATCGTTAGCGAGGTTAGCCTTGCCTTCCTCCTTTGCAGCGAGTACCATTGAAGGACCATCGAACTTCTGGCAGAAGAGAGTGGTAGGACCCTCTGGACCGAAGTTACCGAGGAACATGCAGACAGCGTTGATGCCATTCTCCTTAGCCCAGTCAAGAGCCTTGTAGGTGTCAACATCGTTCTCGATGGTGATAGGGCAGTCATAAACCTCAGGAAGACCAGCCTTCTTTACCTCTGCCATAACAGCAGCGACACGAGCCTGGGTAAGTGTAATAGGGAAACAGTCACGGCTAACGCCAACGATTCCCAGCTTTACGGTTGGTTGATTGATCATTTTTGTTGTTATTAAAAAATAGTTAATATGTTGTCTTATATTCTGTTCAAATATAATATTTCCAAGATAGAAAGTCAATGATGACTTCTAACTTTTTATCAGTACTGCAATCAAAGCCGCGCATATGCCAAGCACCATGCTCAATGTCACATAGAGCGCGAAAGTGCCGTACATCCCGCTTCGCAGCAGGTTCAGCGATTCCCATCCCAAGGTGGAGAAAGTCGTGAATCCTCCGCACAATCCAGTTGTAAGCAATAAACGTACCTCAGCTGACATCCCCCATTGAGCACTGTTTGTATAGAACAGTCCGATAAGGAAACAACCCAGTACGTTCACGATCAAAGTAGGCCATGGAAACATCGTGATTGATGAGACCTGAAAGTGCTTCCATCCTTCGGAAACCAGATATCGCAGCACTGCACCTGCGCCTCCGCCTATGAAAACATATACCAGGTTCATTTCAACTTCAGTGATGACGTACTTTATCGTTTCAACGAACAAATATAATAAAATACGATAATGATTCCGCAAATATGCCTCTTTGTTTTACAAAGATTCAGTTATTGTGTTTAAAGAGCTTTAATCATGGCCCCGAAGAATCTCAGGGCACCATAGAGCAGTCCGGTGCCGAGTCCTGGATATAAGGATGCAAAGAACTCGTCAGGCATGCCGGGAATGCGTCCGCACACAATTCCGGTGGTCATCATGAATCCGATCACGAGATACCCCTTCAAGGACATGAACTGCCATGGAGCGAATTTTTCGCCAGGGAGATCCATGATTCGTTTTATGTATTTTGTCGAGACTATGCGAAACATCCTCCCGAAACCTGCACAGATCAGGATACACAGAATGATGACCCACCAGCTGTGGCAAGACATCAAAGCAGGAAGCCCCTTGCCCAGTATCTTGTACGAGGCAAAGGACCATAGCAATCCACTCAAAAAGTAAAGCCAGCGCTTGCCCATCAGTACTTGATAAAATTATATTTCTGGCGGAACTCGGACTTCTGCTCCTCTGGGAGAGAAGTGAAATATGCCTTCCATCCCGGGCAGAAATTGATGTGCCAGCGCCAGAAGCGGCCGATGAATGACTTTGGATTTGCGTCGTACTTTGCCTTGACAGGGCAGTTCGCGCAGTTGTGCTCTTTGGTGGTTGTTGACATTTCTATCTGATTTTATTTGTGATTGAAAATAAGAAGAAAACATCGATAAACATAATTTTTCTCCAGTTCTCGCAGACTCTGCAGCAATTCGGCATAATCTGCCTCTTACTTTGCAACTGTAAACAAAAACAGAAGCAAAATGGAAGAGAATTACTACATGCCGATTTGGATCGATTGTTCATCATGCGCATGCTGCGCCTACCAGAGAGGAGACGTGTCATTCTGCGGTCACTGCGGCTGGAACAACGATGCTGACGACCTGGATTGCGAGGCGTAGAGGTCAGGCGAAGCAGAGGGCGATTGCACAGAGGGCGAGGAGTATCGCCATGACTGTGTCAGTAGTCTTGCTGTACTTGGTGAACCACTTTCTCATCCAGCCTCCGGCAAGCAGCCAGACGAGGTTGGCCATTGGTCCGGCAATGGTCAGAATATAACTTACGACCAGAAGATCGACGAGCTTGTTGGAGTAGGGAAGGACAAAGATCGAGAAGACTGTAAGGTCAAACAGAATCATCTTTGCATTAGTCAGTTGGACTATCATACCTGAAGTGAAGGAACAGGTTTTTGCGTCACTCTCGGTGAGTCCTTTGCTCTTGAAGATCTTCCAGCTGAGCCAGAGGATATATGCCGCTCCGAGGTACTTGAGCCATACCACATATTCACCCATGACGGTACCGAGAAGATGTGTCGCAACGGCGACCATGGTCACGGAGAGAAGAAACCCGCATAGCATGCCATACCACATGCGCATCGCTGCCTTCCTGCCATATTTCAGTGAACAGGAAAGGGCGTACAGATTGCCTGGGCCGGGTGTGTATCCGACCATCACGATATAGAGCAGCAGCTCCGGCAGCAGATGTATTGGCATAGCTCTTCTTTTTTTGTTACGACCGATGCGACCTCTTCACGTCTTTTTTCGCGGTGACACACGGAGTCGGCTCCATTCGTCATTTTACTGTTATGACGGTGACGCCGGCAATGCCTGGCGACCAGGCGCAGTGGAGGGCGTATACTTCATCTATTTCCTTTCTTATCGCGTCGCGGAGAACTCCGTCGCCGACTCCGTGCACGACGTTGATCCTCAGACCGCGATGCTTTATCTTGTCGCGGAGGACACGCTTGAAGTATTCCATCTGGAACTCCAGTTCAAAGCCTTTCGGGGCGTCATAGCCGCCGGGAATCCGTTCAATGTGTAGATCCAGTGTCACTTCTGTTGGTGCTCCGACCTGGGCCTGGACCTGCTCAATGTCCTTTTTCTTCTTGCTTGTTCCTGAGCGGCGGATGAGTTCGCGATCCTCTTCGGGATTGTTGACGATGAAGTCGCGGAATCCTGCGGTGATCATCAGCCCGTCAAGTTCGATCTCGACATGATCCTTGTGGACGTGGCGGAGGATTCCACGGTCGTTGGAGTCCATAAGTGTCACTGTGCAGCCTGGCCTGAGGCCGAGTTCGCGGGCCTTCTGCTCGCCAGCGTGCTGCTCCTTGGTCTTGTGCACGACGGTGTGACTGCGTTTCTGCTGTTCTTTGGCGCTGTCCGGAGCAGTCTTCTCTTGCTTCTCGAGTTCTTTCTTGAGGCCTTTCAGTGCGCTGAAATCGTTAAATCCTTCCATGATTCAAATATATGTTATTTTTGGAGAATGATGTACCTTTGAAGGAATAAGAACTTGTAAAATGAATTATCTCATACTATCGGACATTCACGGATCGTTGCCCAGACTCAGGGAAGTAATGGATTTCTACGAGAGCAACGGTTACGATATGCTTGTGATTCTCGGCGATATCCTGAATTATGGACCGCGCAATGGCGTTCCGGATGGATTGGATGCTCCCGGTATCGCAGCGCTGCTGAACATGCATACGGACCATATCGTTGCAATCCGAGGCAATTGCGATTCCGAGGTTGACCAGATGCTGCTGGACTTTCCATGCATGGGCGACTATGCGCTGCTTGTTGTCGACGGAAAGCGTGTATTCCTGACTCATGGTCACAAGTACAATGACAGCAATATGCCAAAAGGTATCGATGCATTCTTCCAGGGCCATACACATCTTCACAAGCTGGAGAGAGCCGGTGACGTGCTTGTCCTGAATACGGGCAGCATCACTTTCCCAAAGAATGGAAACGAGCCGACCTTCGCAACAATTGACGGGACGATCGTAAGGCTTCGTCGTCTTGACGGCTCCGTGTTGAAGGAAATGCCACTTGCTTAATGTTAGCCTGTTGACAACTTTTATCTATATTTTTACTTAAACTATGAAAAGATTTGTTTTAATGCTGGCACTTGTGATGGTCATGGGTGCCACGGCGAAGGCTCAGGAGGACTCCGGTTTCAGCCTGAGTGTGAATTGGGGAGGCTGGCCGATCCTTGAGGATGTCTGTTTCGGTGGCTTTGGCATCGGTAACTTTTATCCGTCACATGGAATCCCCAGCCTCGGTTCTCTGTACAAGGATAGCTACTCGGACATGAAATCGACGGGTGCGATCGCTGTCTGGGTGACGTGCGCCCTCAGTTCTTCGTCCCGCTCATCACCCTGCTCGTGCAGGCATCCAAGAAGAGCATCGAGTACCAGCGCCAGCTTGCCATTGCCCAGAGCCAGTCAATCGACGTGACCAACTTCGAGAACGCGCTGCTCGACTTCAAGGACAAGTTCGGAAGGAACTACAGGCTGGCCAGCGAGAAGTTCCAGAAGGCCATCGAGGAGATTGACAAGTCCATCGACCATCTCCAGAAGATCAAGGACGCTCTCCTTGGTTCAGAGAATAACCTCAGGCTCGCCAACGACAAGGCAGAGGATCTGACGATAAAGAAGCTTACTCGAGGGAATCCCACGATGAAGGCCAAGTTCGACGAAGCGCGAAATCTTAACACCGGCCAAGAACCATAGGCACAGGTGACGTATAGAATGACAAGAGCCGAGGATAAACTCGGCTCTTGTCATTCTACGCACGATCCCAGTCGCTAAATGAAATAAATTTCGGGAACGCGGTTGCGAATTGTTTGTTTGCAGAAGTATTTGGAGCAACCTTTTTAACAATTATGGTCTCACCTTCTTTCAGTGGTGTATTTCGATCATCTTGAAGGAAACATTTTTCGCCATCAATTTGGACGTATTTATTTCCACCAGAAATCATAACAGTAGATGTTTTATTATAATCGATGGCAGATTGAACAGATTGAGCGGAATCACCAACTTTAATAAAAGGGCATTTATTCCCTGCTGCACTCTCAAATGATAAGCTCCACACGGCAATATCCATGCAAATATGAGCTAAGCATAGAGCGAGGTGGACGTCATTGTTGTTTGTGAAATAGTCACTCACATGATAACTCAGGCCCTCCCTTCTTTCATGCGAACCATCTTGGGTGAATTCCAAGAAAAACGAGAACGCTTTTCTCATAGTTTCGGGCATAAATGACATGAAACTATCAACAGTCCTGTATTCAGCATGCTGGCCCGTCAATACAAACGGCACCTTATTCAATGGTACATCTGAAGGGAATATTTTTTTATCAACGAAGTTGGTAAGAAAAATCTTTTCGATTTGCCGCCTCATATTATTGAGAGAATTGGCGACTTCCTCTCCGATGGCAGCATCATCAGCTAAAGATAAAATCTTTATCAAGGAATGAGAATCAAGATCGAAATGGTCAAATGCATAGAAAGCTTTACTGAATTTTTGCCGGAGGTCAAAATATGGGGTGTGGTTCTTTTCAATCTCCTCGCACATTTTTTCGAGAAGTCGATTAAACTGTCCGACAGTAAAATACCGTTGGAAATTCTCACCACCCATAAAATAATCTTCTTCTACATCATTACCAGCCTCACTCATTTTATTGGTAATCTCGTTAGCTGAATGAGCAGAATAGAGATAAAACGGTATGGGTTGAAAATCACGAATTTTCGAGCGTATCAAACTGAAGCCGGACATTTCAGAATCATTGGTGGGGACATCCTTCCTCTCATTCACATTAAAATCAACAATGACTCCATCAACCTTATCGTGATTATTCCTCAGAAAATGAATAAGCTCTTCCGCATTCTTAGCTTTTTTGCATATGAGACAATTATTCTCTCTAAAGGCATCTTGATAATCAGAGACGAGTTGCTCAACCTTATCATCGCACCATGCGATATTATATATTCTACTACTCATATGGTTTAAAATAAATTTCAATAATTACAGGCCATTCTTCTGTGCTCAAGATATTGACGAAGCCCCCATTGGTAACCGCTATCCTGTTCACTTGATAACCTCCTATTCCCGTGTGCCCTGTCGGGCCTGAAAATGCATGATTCGACTTATACTTGCCGAGTGTAAAATCCGGGGCAAAAGGTTTTCCATTATTGCATACTGACATCCGCAAATAATCGTCCTCCTCATCAATTTCCGGATTATTTATATGAATCCGGTCAAGCGTAAAATGGATTCTTTTATCTTTGATATCCAGATCTTTGAAGCCATGCTCAATAGCATTATCCACCAAAGTATGAATAAGGACAATTAACTGTGGTCTATTCATCATAAGGTTTGAACGGAAATCCACCAATGAGGAATCGTTCTTAGTAAAGACAATGTCAGGGTGAAGAGTTTTGGCGCTTCTAACATATGCATCAATTACCTCAGATAAAGAAAATAATTCTTTTTTCTCCTTCATATTAGGATTGGCATACGATGAGATCTGAGAATTTATTACAGTTGATAGGAACTGTATTGAAAAAGCTTTCTCGCGAAGTTCACTATCAGAAGATAATTTCTCGTAGATCAATGCCGCATTTTCAGGTATTATGCTTCGGAATTTTAATCCATGTCTAAACTGCTCGAACATATGTTCAACTTCCCTGTTAGCCATTATTTCTTCTTTAGAAATAACAGGGAAGAACTGTCCTCCTATCTCAAGATGAGAATTATACTTATGAACTATACTCTGCTCATTGACAGGGTTTGGAAGAACTTGTATGTAGTCGTACTTGATATAGTCAGGCACTTTTTCAAAGAACCTGTTTTTCGCGTAAGCACTCCACATCTTTGACTTGTTTTCAAGAGATTGTTTCCTTTTCTCAATTTCTTGATTTTTATCTTCTGACAGATTATCAATTGTGATTCTTTCTTCTTCTATCTTCTGTTGCAGCAGATTATCAAAAAGTATATTGATATATAATCTGTTAACTAAATTAATGGCTGTCGAATCCTCTTGGCTTACGTTTCTTACAGGAAGAAATGTATCTTGCCACCTTACGGTAGTGTAAGGAAACTCATAGTCAACAAGTAAACGCTTTTTCCCTGGTTTTAGAAGGATTTCAATATCGCGATAATTTGCATGAGATCCGACTTTTACCTTGTCATACGAATCGGAAAATCGTTCCATGCAATAATTCAGACTCTCGACAGATGTTAGTTTTCTTTTAATAAATGGAAGGAATTCGCAGCCTGGCATATTTGATGGTCGCTTGAAGAATTCAAGCTCATCGAATATTTTCTTGTCAACTTCTTCAACTATCGGATTCGCCTTCAATACCTCTGCGGTCAAGTATCTTCCGCCCAAAGAGGCTCCATCTGGATATCGTTCGGAATACATTACTGGATATCGACCTGAATACATTAGGCCAAGGTATTGCACTATGTTTTCAGATAATACATACTCATATCTTAACATTATGAGGAAAAGGCATAAGACATGTAATACAACCTTTCGATGCTTCTCTGTCTTATATGAATAAAACCAGCTACCGACACCTGACCATGATGAAAATGCAGATACTAATGCTTTCCGAAAGTCCTCTAATGTCTCCTTTTTCTTGTCGGCAATTACCCACTCTGACAATATGAACCAATCTTTCCATACTATTCCCGTTGACAACCAAAGGCAATATGTATCCATCAATGGCTCAACATTAAAAAGTTTTGTTCTAACGTTTGAGGAACGTCGATTATTCAATATGGCATTTTGGAAATAGCCGATGAAATTAACCTCGAGTTTTGTTATATAACCATTATCTTTAGACTTCTCGGGCTCCGAATTAGAGACTCCTAGAAGGTATTCAAGAAGATTATGGTAATGGAAGTATTCTTTGGGCTTATGACACAATCTTGCAATTGTATCTATGATGTCATCAGCACTTTTTACTTGAGACAGATATTTGCCCCCTCTTAATCGGCTGCTTATGTCAGATGTTATATACCGATTTATTTCCTCGCAGTATAAATCATAAAGGAACTTCCATGAAATATCTCGGAGAGACTCAGTATCCATGACTTATTGAAGAGGGAATTTTTCGTTAATCAATTCGCAGATAGTATCGACAGTTCTTGTGATATCAATCAACTCGATGTCAGTAAAAGAAGGTTTCGCCTCGCTTTCAACTCTTTTGCCAAGTTTCTTTATGGCCTTGGCCAGTTTTGAATTACAAGCACTGATTTTGTACGTCACGGCTTTGATTGAACTTGTTGACGATTCCAATTCAGATGCCTTATGGTTCGCTTCGTCAGCACACTTCTTATTCTTCTTAGCCACCAGAATTCCGCCCCCAACTGCAGCGGCACCACCAATAGTCCAGCCGATTACAGGAATAGCGGCGAGCACTGCACTTCCAGCAGCGATACCTCCGCCCCCAGCAGCAAGTGCGCCACCCCCCAATACAGCTAAAGCTGCATTAGTCGCAGCTGCGCCAGACAAAGCAGATATCGCAGTACCAGTAGCGGCCGTACCAAATGTTGTTACGACAGCCATAGCAGTAGATGCCCCGAATGTTGCAATAGCTGCCCCTGCGGCTGTGCCGAGAGCCGCGGCTCCAACGGCTTTCCCAGAAGATCCGTTCGCTAAAGCTGCTTCTTCTGTTTCCATCGAATCGAGGAAAAAACTGATGGAAGCACGAGCGTCAGCAACACTGATTATGAAATCCGGGTTAATGCCTGAAACACTTTTAAGTAAGTCCTCCGTCTGTTTAACTAATTCAGCTCCTTCCTTTCTGGTCGTATATAACTCAACGACCTCCTGGTTGATGACTTTGCTAGCTTCTTCATAGTGATCCTTGGCAGCCTCGAATCTCTTGATAGCTTCTTTCTTTTCTGTGCCATTGAAAAGACTCATAATACAATCCTCCTATATATGACAAAGTTATGAATTTTTATTGTATGCAAAATGAATTCCATTAAAAGTATACATTAAAAGCAGATTCTTAGCATTAATCATCATACATATAAACTCATAATCCGAGAATCTGAGCTTTCATCGGAGCAAGTTGGATATCAGCAGATTTTATTTCTGCTGATATCCCAAATTGAAACGACAATCATTATTACCTGAATAATGATGTAGAAAGGTGAAGGTTTGCAAACAATCATATGGCAAAAAGATAAATAATAAACAAAATCAACTTAGGCAAAATATGCCTGTAGTTTTCCTGTCGCGAAAGAAGTCATCGACGTCTTGAGATGTGACTGTCCTCCGGCCCTATACATTGACTCGAAGAAAGACTCATTAAAGACATTAGATGACTTGATCTTTCTCAGAATGCGTTCAAGGTCATCCTCTGAAGTCCCGTATTGGTCGCACAGGTTAAGGATAGAATCCTCGATACATCCCATACATACCTTTGAATCATCATCGACGAAATGGTCCAATGCTTTTTTGGCTCCAATAGACCCAGCTACACCACCACCAATAGCCCCGATAAGTCCTCCTACAACTGTTCCTATGCCAGGGCATACGCAAGAACCTGCAGCGGCTCCGGCCCACCACCCAGCGCTGCCAGCTCCAACGCCGGTGACATTGACAGCAGCATTTTTGCCAACCTGCTTCCAGGATTTCTTTCCACGGCAAGCTTTCACGACATCAGGAACAGTGGTTGCCACTGTCACCGCAGCGCTTGTGAAGAAGTTTGAGCGAAGCATCTTGATGCAAGCATTCCTCGCAGCACCCTGAGTAACGGCCTTACCGAGTACGCCCGTCATCATCTTCTCAACTACTGCTCTGCCAACCTGAGTGCGACAAACAGTGTCAACTCCTCTCCTTGCGACATAAGTAGCTCCTGCAGCCATATTACGTCCAACCTGAGTTCGGAGCAACTGCTGTACAGCTACACCTGCGGCCATTGTAGTGGCTCCGGTCTTAAGAGCCTGCTTGGCTGACTGCCGCAGAGCGGCTTCCCTAGTAAGACCGCCCAATCTTGATGTGGCATATCCTATGACAAAAGTGAAACCGGCAACACATGCGCAAGTGACCATCTGATTGAGAGCATCAAACTTGATGGATTCAAGATTGCCGGCCTTGGCAATCTTCAGCGCCTGCTCGTAGGTACACTTGCCCTCGATGACCATGTCCTTAGCCATGGAAGGATCTGATACGCCAGGGACCTGTCCATTGCGGATCCTCTCCTCCATATAGCGTATGGCATCCTCACCTTGTCCCTTTGGCACTTCTAACTTCATACCAGGGTACCTATAGGCGCCGTTGGCATCGAAAGCCTTCTTCACCGACTCATATGCGGAGCTACAGTATTTAGACTGTATCTTAACGCCGTTGATGATGCGGTCAGCACCGTTGAGTTCGTTGTTGAGTCCTACTTTGTCGACCTGCTTGCCACAAAGCCTGTCAATAAGGGCATTGAAATCCTCGGCAGCGAAGCCATGGGCATTCGTTGCACGATATTTTGTCCACTGAGTAGACTCAACGTTCTTTGCACATTCAACACCGGCTGCTGCCAAAACACCATTCTGGAAAGAAATCTTCTCCATGATAAAAACAAAAGGATCCGACTCATTATGGCTTTCGGAGTGCGGATCATTACTCCTCAGCCGATTAATATTTTTTAGGCTTTTGTTTTTGGCGTTAGCCAGATATTGTGAAAGAACTTGATGCAAAGATATGGCGCCTATTTTAATTAACCGTGCAGGGTTTCTGCACGCTTAGTTCGGGCATCCATTCGCCGTTTCATTACTTCAACGATATTAATAATTCTAACAGGACCTTAGGCTAGACCATTGAAATCCGCCAGACTTAGTGATAACGGCAACGTTCACCGGCCCTCCTACAGATTCCTCGGATGATGAGAAGTGCCTCTGAAGACCAGTCATCAGAATAAGGTTCTCAGCCAGTTCCGCCATCTCACTAACACTGAAACAATCTACTGCGTCAATGATGCCGTCAACATAATTCGCCTTGATAAACTCCTGAGCCTTGTCACGGTAATTCGAATTGAGTTCTTCGAAGGATATGCCGCTAACCTTCTCGATGAACGAGTCCGGAACACCATCCGCCTTAAGCTGCTCTATGATGGTGGCTCGCGCAGTTTCTACGCTCTCTTCCTCCGTTTTAATCATATGGCAATATAGATTCGGAGATATTCCCTTCATCAGCGTCATCATTACGTCCGTCTGCGCGAACGGGATGATAAAAGCAGAACCATTAATCTCAATCTTGTCATCGGTGTCGTATCTATAACGCACACGCCCGTCGACGATACCGGTGATTATTATTGACTGTATAGCTGGGAAAGCGTCCTTCCTGCCATATCCCGTGAAGATTATCTCTGAATCCTGAAGGTAGCATTGGCTTCTCAGATATTCATAATATCCTTTGCGCCATTCATCCAGATCCGTGAGGGGACAGTTCTCTTCCTTGATTAGGTCCTTGAGGGCAGAAAACGCGTCATTTGAGAGCTTGCATATCTGCCGATATGAAAATCTCTTCATCTCCTCGGAAACACCGGCTTCCCTATACATGTCTATGCTCTCCTGAAGAACAATACGGTATAGATCCAGCAACGGCTTGTCAGGTTCTGTTTTGGCGCGCTCTACAACATCGGCCTTAATCCTGTAGAAGAAAGAACCAAGTTCGGAAATAAGGTATCCTCTACCGGCATCGGGATCCTGCAGGAACTTGCAGCTCCTGACAAACTCTATAAAGTCCTTGGAATAGTCTTGAAGGTGATGGAATGCCTTCCCTTTTCGATATTCTCGGTAAAGGCTGATGATTACATCCCATGGCGTGCTCATGAATTCAAGATTTCCGCACACCATAATGCCCACAGGAATATCAGGAGATATGTCGAAGATCTTCTTGGTGTTGTTATAGATTTTGGTCTTGCCGTCATTTGAGACGGTCATAGCGCTGTCTGCCGCGATGGCCACTGCGCGTTTATTGAGTACTCCTACAATAGCTGTCATGGTCTAGTCATTAGGGATAATACCAAGTTTGCGATATAGATTGGAACAGGATAGAGGTGCACAAAGTGTCTTGCAGTCCGGGCAAGGTACCGGGCAACTGAGGGTAGTTGCACAATACTCAAAATCCAGGGCAAGAAACGTCTTTCCGCATTTCCTGCATTCAAAGAGACATTCCCCTCTTAGCATGACTCCTGTTCATCCATGATTTTTCCCCCACAGCATCTGCAATAGACCCAATCAGACATGATTGGTTTATGGCAGTGAGGGCAGAATCCTGAGCCGCCGAGGACAATACCTTTGATCTTCTCAAAATCCTCACTTCCGGACCATTTGAGAATTTCGTGGACCCTGACTGCAGAGAAAGGGTGAGATTCGTCCATGACAGCCACTTTCTGGAGCAGGTTGTCAAGCTTGTTTGAAGACAGGATATCAGAATAATCCTCAGCCTGTCTGGCAAACAAATGGATGTCCACATCTTTAGTAATGGACCTCGGACCGCCAGAGAGGCGGAGTTGTGTTCTCACCACCGTATCTGCTCCGCATACAAGCGCCGCAACCCTGTCTGCGCTTAGTTCGCTCTTCCTCTCCCAGTAGCAGATGGCCAGACGAAGGGGCGTGGCAATCTCCGAAAAGAGGCCTCTGATTCCTCTACATACGAAGTTGGCGAGAGTATGGTATAGCACATGATGACAAACGATATGTCCGCACTCATGTGCGATGACGGAATCAATCTCATCATCATCAAGGTACTCAAAAAGCGCGCTGGTGAGAGTGATGGAAATATGTGTGTCTCCATATGTCCAGGCATTAGGATAAGGAGACATACAGAGATAAACATCGGGATAATCGATCCCAAGTTTATCGCATATCCTGGTGACACGGTGGTATATGTCTGGAAGCTGGTTCTCAGAAAGGAGAATCTGAGAAGCGAGGTTCTCGCCATTTACCATGTTCTCATACCCGACCTCCATGAACTTCTTCACGAGATTATCGAAACCAGGAACTGATTTCATGGCATTCAGGGCCTTCTCATCTTCAGGATGAATGAAATACGAATAAGGTATCATAAGCCAGAAGGATTAAAGTGCAACTTCAGGAGATACAGCCTTTCCGCAGGCGTCACAGATGCCGTCCTCGCTGGTCATTGCAGCACCACAATATGGACAGTACACCCTATGTTCACCAGTCAGCATAGCATATGCCCCTTCAATAGCGTCCATTGCTTGAGACGGCAAGTTGGCCTGCATGATAAGGCCGATACCATCAGTGATGGCTACTGGGATACGCAATTGTGGTACGTAGCGGAAAATGATCGCCGGTCCGATGAGCTGATTCTCAATCAGGCAGTCCCGAACCTCGACAACAGTGGAACCTTCACGTCGGGTAAATGTGATCTCAAGACCATTGCGAAGACCAACAGCCTGATGTAGCAGCCCACCTCTCTGGACTTCGGCAACTGTCCTGTGGAGAGATTCGGATTTCACTCTAAATCTGAAACCCTTGGCCTCGAACCGGTCCTGCAGACTCTTGAGTGCTGCGGGAATAAACTCGTCTGTAGCATCAAATGCTCGTGTGGAATGAAAAAGTGCCATAAGCAAAAAAGAAATTAAAAACGAAGTTGAATTGTTTGGTGAATTGCTGTTCCCGCGGAACTAACAAAACAGCCCCTTGACACGGATACGCAGCCAGCGGAAGATTACCTTGATAGATAACCTCTTCGCAGGACGGGAGTCCTTCGATTTTGATGAGATCTTTTTTGTAAGACCGAGCTTAGAACTCTCAATACAGGCTGCGCTGAAAACGCTGTGCGTGGAAGATGACTTCTCCATAACTAAAAACAAAAGCGGCTCCTGGTTAATATTCCCGGCATGGAGCCATAATTACCGGAAACAAATTATTATTTATTGGCTTTTGTTTTCAGGCGTCTGCCTGTATGTGAAAGAACTCGATGCAAAGATACGGCGCCCGTCTGGAACTACCGTGCAGGTTTTCTGCACTGCTTGCCCGGCTCACCCGGACGCCATCCTTTTTATTTCAACGATGCAAAGGTAAGAACGATTTTCGATCTTACCGTGCAGGTTTTTTGCATAGAACCTATAGTCTATTCGTTATATTTGAGATATAAGGCTTTCGCTTTCTGGCTGATATCATCCCGCAAAGACTTCGGCTCGATGACTTCGACATCTGGACCGTAGCTGAGCAGAAGTGACGTTAGCTCCTTATTGATAGTGATGTCTTTAAGGCTGAGACGAACCTTTTCCTCATCCTCGCAAACAATATCCTGATCGGAAATAATCGGCTTTGTCTTAATATAAGGATACCTATCCTTGTTGACATCTATAATGACATCGGCTCTCTTTTCAGGGTCGAAGGCAAAAGTGAGCCCAATTGTGTGACCCAATTCTTTTCCGATAGCAATCCAATCAGGTTCTTCATATTTCATTTCAGTTTCCTTATATATTGAATCAACCTTAATTCTGTCGAGAGGAAACGTTGACAGGTGGCTGGAGCCTGTCCTCTTGCAAATAAGAAACCATCGATTGTTGTACTGCTTGAGCAGGTATGGGGAAACAGTATATATTTTTGGTTCTTCAGCCTGCTTGAAGGTGGCATACTTTAGAGAAATCACGAATTTCTCCATACAGGCTTCCATGAGAATTCTAAAGTTCTCTAATCCCTCAAGGTAAAGATTGTTCTCGAACTCTATATAATTCCCTAGATCGTCACCCTCATCAATTCTTGTCAACCCATCTAGAAGGAAGATGGCCCACCGGTATTGTGGAATATCCTCATGAAGCTGAAGCATATCGACTAGTTTACCGATTACGCCCTTCTCCTCTTTAGAAAGTTTGGCAGCAAAGACGGAAGCATCTGTGTCTTCATATCGAATAACCTTTTCGCGGCCACGTTTTAAACCTTCGCGAAAAACTGCATCATATTCCTCTTCAAAGTATTTCTTGTCGGCCTTTATTGTCCTTACAGAAATCTCCTCTTTCTCAACATTATCTGCATTATCTACATTATCTGCATTCAGCGAATCACGCACTTTGTCAGCGAGCTCATTATAAGTATATCCGGCTTCGCTTCTGAACAGTTTGTCAAGAAGCTTATACCTTTCCATTACGTGTTTATCTACAGGCATAATAAATCATTTTTTCAAAGATAACTCTTTTCCTTTTTAACGATAGTTCTTTATTATCTTTTTCTTGTCATATAATTATGGCCGCAAAAAAGGAAGAGAGACCTCACGGCCTCTCTTCCTACATCTTGAAACTGTTCAGCAGCGCTTTCTGCCTCTTCTTGTCCGTCAGGGCGATGTATGGTTTCATAGTGTCATAGTCCTCGTGTCCTGTAAAGGACATCACCATCTCCGGGGACATTCCCTCTTCAAGAGCATGCACTACAAAAGTTCTTCTCGCAGCGTGTGTCCCAATCACATCACATAAGCGGGCAGTCTTGTAAACAGGTTTCTTGCCGCTGTACTGCATAACCTGCACCTCTCTTGTCAGCCCCACTAGCTCAGCAATCTCCTTGAGATTCTTGTTCATCTTCTGATTGGACTTCTTGGGGAATGCGTAACCATCGGTCGGGATAAGGACATACTTCTTGTATAAATCCAGCGCTTCCGGAACGAGATAGATTGTCAGGTCATCATCGGTCTTCTTGCTTATGAAGGAGAACTTGGTTGGATTCTCCGGATCATCAAAGTGTGCTCTCCTGAGAATATCCAGGTCACTATGCCTGAGAGAGGTCAGGCAGCTCATATCGAATGCGCAGAGCATCATCTTCAAAGCGTCAGACACAGGAATCCGTAAAGATACAAGGCATGTGACAGATATTGTTCAAAGGACAATGGATAAGATTGAGAAGGCCCAGACATCTAGCGGTCTTACTGGTGTTCCTTCAGGATATACCAGTATCGATAGGCTGACCATGGGATGGCAGAAGGGCAACCTTATCATACTGGGAGCACGTCCTTCTGTTGGAAAGACAGCTTTTGCTCTTAATCTTGCAAGAAATGCAGCTGTAGAGTTTAACCGCCCCATCGCATTTTTCTCGCTTGAGATGCAGGATGTTGAGATTTTGCAAAGATTGCTTGTGGCCGAGTCCGGAATCCCAGGAGATAAGGTAAGTGGAAAAAGCAAGATGGCAAACGATGACTGGATTGCTTTGGAAAGTGGCTTGTCGCGTCTTATCCAGGCTCCGATCTATATTGATGAGACACCGCAGATCCCGATTACTGAGTTCGCCTCAAAGGCAAAGCATCTCGTAAGAGAGAAAGGTGTGGAGATGATCTTTGTTGATTATCTTCAACTGATGAAAGGGGAGAGTTCGCAGCAGAGTTTCCGAGAACAGGAAGTAGCTTCCATTTCCAGGAGTCTCAAAGGATTGGCTAAAGAACTGGACATTCCGATCATGGCTCTTTCACAGCTATCTCGTGGAATTATGAATAGGGCAGGCTCAAATGGTCGTCCGGTCCTGAGTGACCTTCGTGAGTCAGGCTCAATCGAACAGGATGCGGATATAGTTGTATTCATTCATCGTCCGGAGGCAATAGGTTTCACCGATCAAGAAACAATGTCAGAAACGAACACGGAAATCATATTTGCAAAGCATAGGAATGGTGAACTTGCAACTATTCCGATGGATTTTGTAGGTGAGTATGTTAGATTCTACGAGTTGGGTCAAAGCTTGAAACTAGAACCAACAGTCACATATGAATCACGAATGAATCAATCATCAGTCAACACTTCAAATAGCGAATTCGATGTAAATGGATAAATAATATATATACAGTTCACACTGAAGCTAAGGGGTATTCATCCAGATAGATAATAGCGAACAAAAAAAGGAGATGAGGACGTACATCCATATATGGAACGGTAAACTTGTCGTTTACACCAAATAATGCAAGAAGGAATGATAATATTGTTTATTCGGAATGATTTCTTAATTTTGCAATCAGTGGATAAGGAAAGTCGTTGGAGATTCCTCCAAAGCATAGAGACTTTCATGTTATAGGACGTTTATCAGTGTTGATGGACGTCCTTATTTTGTCCTAACGGATGGGCTAGTTTCAATGAGAGCCACAAATCTCAACCATTCGACATATTCCTTATCCACAACATGAATATCTCAATTAGTTTTGGTGGTCTCAAACTGAAAGTCAGTTTTGAGCTGAACCTCAAGCCTGTTTATGTCTGTGAATATTCACGGAAAATAAATGGCCGACAGGTAATAGTGAGAGCTCACTACCGTAGGCGGTAGTAGTCTGTCTGCTCGCCATCCGTCTTAGTCAAAGGGAGGACGTTCCTATGTGGAATGCCCTCCCTGCGAGTGCTATTGTGGATGAGTTTACTGGATGAAGAATAAAACACAAAGCCATTTATTTCCGTCTGAAAACCCGTCAAATCCTTAAGGAGTAGAACAACTAAAAACAATTGCCAATGATAGAAAACGAAGAAATCAATGAGCTGCTCGTTTCGAGCTACGAGGTGCCGTTCATGGACGGCTACTGTATCAACATCTACCTCTATGGATCCTCTGATGTGAAGGACATCCTCCAGAGCAGGTACTATGATGCCATGCCAGAAGACTACATAGACGAACAGCCATCCATTGCGGATCTGCCCGCATTCTGTCTGGATATGGACGACGAGCGGGCTGTATTCATAAATGCTGATATCGTTCCTGAAGAGGAACGGGTAAATTGCTTCCTCGAGAACCTCTATTTCGCAGGCAACTCCATCGCGGATGAACTGGAGTCCGAGGAGTTCGGTGCACGTGTGATCGGTGACTGCTTCATGGAGATAGCCCCGCTCCTTTCTTCCGGCCTTGGCCATTCAACGAAGAAGTCAACGATGACTGGTATGGCAATAGATGAGTATCCCATCCCTCTGATCGGGGAGGACTATCGCGTGACCCTTAACATGTACGACAACGACACACTCATGGATGTGGTGGTGACGCTTGGCGATACATACAAGGAATTGATGATGAAGGGGCGTTTCCAGCCTGCGAACAATCGTGGATTCGTGGCTGAACCGAGTGATGACGAACTTGCGGTGTTCGTAAACAACAGCAATGCTGACGGTCTGCTGATGCAGGAGACCATCCTCGTGCATGAACTGTTCCACGCGGCCAGGAAGCTCTCCGGCTGTCTCGGTGGGGGAGAGAAGCTCGGCGCACGTATCTATCTTACCCTCTTCGATCAGTTTGTCGAGACGCTTTCCAATGATTCAATAACTGAGAGTTAATATGACCAGGATAGACCCGGTGACCGGAGTAATTTACGAAATAGTAAGAGAAGAGGTTGGAGACTCTTCTACTCTGGAACAGCTGGAGAAACTTGGAGTCGCTAAAAGAGGAACTTGTAAGAAACTATCTGAAAAAGAACAGAAAAATGAAGATAAGAGAGATTGAAAGCTTTACAGACTGTGCCCTGGCCATCATGTATGGCACAGAGGATGAATTCGTCCAGTGGCTCAAAGAGAACGGGGTTGATGACGTTTCTCCCGAGGGCAAGGACGGTATGTGCGGACCGATAGTGCGTGATGGGAATTATGTCCACTGCGTATGGGCGCGCCAGAGTGACGACGTGTCTGCTCCTCATGCTATCGCAACCATGGCGTCCCAGGCATCGCGCGTCGCGGACAACATCGACAAGTACGTCTGCAGCGAGCCGAATTCCAGCCTTCGAGAACAGATGCCACCGGAGCTGCGATCCCGTGTCATCGAGAAGATCGTGCGGGTTGGAACAGAGTTGATTCTTGACGTTGAATAGATATATGAAGATAAGAGAAATTGAAAGTTTTGATGACTGCTCGGTAGTCATCCTGTATGGTTCATCGGAGGATTTCGGGAAGTGGCTTGACGAGAATGACGATGAGGCGTCGAGACAATCCCGCTCCACGATGGAGTGGGTGAAGGCGGCCGGTTCGATATTGGGCATGTGTACGAAGATCCGCAGGGACCGTCACTACGTTCATGTTGTGTGGGTCCTTGAACGTGAGGGTGACCATATGTTCGAGGAACTGGGTACGCTGGCGCACGAGGCTACGCATATGGTGGACAACATGGAATTGTTCATTTGCAACCGCATGGATCGCACTCCCAAGAATGAGCGTATGCCTCGTGAATTGCGAGCCCGTATAGTCGAGAGCATAATGACAGCTGGCTCGAAGATGATAATCGGCGAAACCACTCATGAAAAAATACAGAGTTGAGTATGTGTTGCATGAAACAAATCAAAACAACCTGTCCTCACTGCGGGCACAGGTACAAGGTGTGGCAGGGCGACGTCTTCACACCATCGGACCTCATTCATGTCTGTCCGAGATGTTTCAAACCATTCTACAGTCTCGGAAGTTGTGACTCAAAAAGAATTCCAAAGTGACGAACGTGGCCAATTTATCAATTTGCAATGTTGATTTCATTGAATTGATAAATATCATTAAGCATGTTCTGCATAAATTTGATCATGTTTTGAAAACAAGAATCAGTAGTATGTTTTTTATTATGAATCAGTAGTATGTATTTTAAGAAGATTCTTTCATTATGTCGAGCTTCAAGGGTAATTGCTCTTCTTGCTGCAGCAACACTTTTCTCGCAGACCCTGACAGCGCAGAATCATCCGCCGCTATTTGATGCTAGCGATGTGGAAATTGAAACAATGATTGACTTTATATTGTCTCAATCAGATACGAGTAGTCACCAGAATCTGCACTCACAATTTGAAAAAGCGCTCAAGGATTTCGTCGAAACACAGCTTGATGGAACGATGAATTTCAGCGACAAATGTGTATATGAGGCAGGTCAGTACAGGAATGTCATAGGCTATTATGCAAATATTAATTATAATAGATATATAACTGACTCAGATGGAACAGAGTCGCTTGTAGAGGCGGAGGCGTCTTACGAATCGGAGTATACACAAAACCTGTATGATGCAGGAATTGAAAGATATGCTCCAGATGAAATAGTTACGTCAGATAACAGGCAGTGGCACGAATCAGTTTCAAATGGCATCTCGACAAGAGATGCCCAACTGATCAAGGATGGCGGCATACAGTATTATCTCAGGCCTATCATACCAGATATCATCATCACACCGGTGTTCAAGGAAAATTCATTCCCGAAACTGGGTGAACCCCTGGAATTCAACATCCATCTACAGTGGAAGGGATATGACATAAATGGCTACAGTCTGGAGTTCATTACTAAGGGTGATTATTCAATTGACAAGAAAGAGGATGTTTCCGATGACTATGGAGACTGCAAGGTTCAGGTTACAATGAATGAGTATGGAGCGTACTTGCTTACCGTGTTTTACAACACCATTGATCCTGGCGTCTTTTTTGGCAATATCGGCGTGGCATGCCACTATTATTTCAGCCTTAAACCTGATGACAAGTGGGACTGTTTCCTTTCCGTAGAGGATGCCATTACAGATCCGTTCAATTATACCATGGAGGGTGAACTTGCTTTCACTACTTTCAAGTATGGCAGCAACATATATGAGGTCGATATGATAGGAGGAAACCTGCCAGACTCGCACTCATCTGAAAAAAGGCTGGATCTGCAGAAAATATCAGGACCGTCAGAAGAAATGGAGTTCACTATGGATGGCCCAGGAGGAATTGTTAAGATCAATGCGTCTGGAGCAAAAGTTCAATTGGACGAAAAAGCATATGGAGCTTTTCTGATATTTGATTCTGAACACATGAAGGCGTCTGAGAAACAGGGTGTGAAGAATGCCAGGACAATGCTTTCAGATGCTTTCCGCCTGATAAATCCGTATGCAGACGATGGTGAATTTGTTGGAACTACCACATATCTGCCAATCATGTTGCTGAAGACTCCTTTGAAACAAGGTCAGTTCTACTTTGAACAGGGACTTCTGTCTGAGAATGTCTTTGGATTCAATATCAGTTCCCTTCCCCAGATGCTGGAGTCCCCGGCAGAGTTGGCTGATGCAGCGGCATTGTTCAGTGGACCGGACGACTGTTCTGCATTCCCGAATCCTTTGAGACTTACTGAGTTTACTCAGGTCGCTAATCTTTTGCAATTCATAGGGGATACGGAACAGAGGAAGCCTGTTGTCAGAGGAACCGTCACTCTCATTCAAAAGGAAGAACCGGAAGAAGATCCTTCTTAATCATAGTGCTACAATTGTTGGTTTGTAACAAATGTATGAAATAGATTTAAAAGGAATACCTAATGCCGCTTGCCAGTTTCAAGAAAAGGGGATGATCCCTTCTGAACGGGTCGTCATCATATAAGACTGATGGCAGAACCCAGATCAGTCGTGGCTCGACGTAGGCGCCGATGTGTTTTGAAATATTGACCTGCAGACCACTCGCGGCCTGAGCTGATATCAACAGTCCATCCTCGTCCGACTTCCGTCCGCCAACATTAGTTGACACGAAGTATTCGGCAGATCCGCCGACACCAAGATAAAGGTCAATCAACCTGGACCGGACAAAAGAATAGTCAACCCTTACTGGAATGCCGACACTTGCTCTTGTCAGATCAAAAGACCAGCCCTTTGTCTCATAAACAGACTTGTAACGGTTATAGTCCATGCCCGTGGTCAGTGACAGTCTGTCCGCAAAATTCCAGCGAAGGCTCGCGCCGATTGTCAAAGGCAAATAATCTTTGACCAGCCTTGGCCATGGGTTGCCTGGACTGAAGATGTCAGGGTAACTTGGGATAAAGTCGGGATACTGTTCTCCTGGAGTGCCAGAGTAGGGTGGATCGTCGGAAGGTGGATCGAGACTACCTATGTCGCCAGAATAATCGCGGGCAAAAAATCCACCGACCGAGCTCAGAACTGTAACCAGGGATGCTGTGCTGACAGCGCTTGCCGCGCCCGTGACGACCTTGATATATATCTGATTATCAGAATAGCTGCCAGCTGATTTAATGTCGGCCGTATCGAAGATCGACGGACTGTCAGTTGATATTGGCGAATTCATCTGGCTGTTATCGGCTTCCACTGAAGCACTGTCCGAATCAATAAATATAGCCACTTCAGGTTCGATTTCTTCAGCGATTGAATCCACGATAGAATCACTGTTAGATGCTTCATTGACAGCAGCCTGCTCTTTCTTGACAGCTGTCGCCGCTGTATGTTGGCGGCCATCGGGACCTGGCTCGACAATGTCAGCCTGTGCCAACAGTTCCGTTGGCTCGGATTCTTCAATGATTGCAACAGACTCATTGACTGCCATAGTCTCCTGATTCGCCAAGTATCCTTCAGTGCCCTGCGGTCTGGTCAATACAAAAACTGCAAGCAGACTGGCGGCAACGGCAGGAGTCGCGATATTCCAGATGCTGTACCGGCTCTTCCTGGCCGGATTTGGAGTTGCAGAAGTACGGGACTCATCAAGTCTTGTCATGAAATCGGCAAGACCTGTCTCCGGAAGCGTTTCTTCGTACGCCTCCAGCCGGTCCTTGATTATGTCTTCCATTCGTTTCATGGCTTTTCCGATTGCTTGATGTAGTCTTTTATCTGTTTTTTGAGCTGAGTCTTTGCTTTTGACAAGATGCTGGCTGAACCGTTCTCGGTGATTCCCAGCTCTTGCGCTATTTCGCTGTGTGAGTATCCGTCTATGCAGAACATATTGAAGACCGCTCTTTTCATCGGAGATAGTTCCGATATCATCTTCAACAGCACCTCCTCTGGAACCATTCCGGCAGAATCGTCGTCTGTATCATCGGCTCGGTCCATCCTGAAGGCATCAAACGGGATGAAATGCAGTTTCTGGCGCGTCACCTTGTTTATTGCCATGTTGACCGTTATCCTCTTTATCCATGCGTATAGCGAGCCGTTCCCGCGGTATTTGAATGTTTCGATGCTGTTCAGCGCCTTGATCAGTGCGTCCTGCATCAGGTCCTTGGCGTCGTCGGGATTGTTGCTGTAGCGCAAACAGAGTGCATAGAGTCTCCCTGCATACCTTGTATACAGTTCCTCTTCCGCCTTTCTGTCGTGCTCGGAGCAAAGTCTGGCGAGACTCTGCTCATCCCATATGGTCATTCTTTACGCCTTTTCAATGTGATGGATTGTCCTTTATTCATGTTCCACAGCGTCACAAATATAAACACCATGTGGTTCAAAATACGTCATAATGACAATGATTAATTGTACATTTGCGTCTACTGATGACGCGGGGAGTCAGATCCTCAGCACCACAAAACCTGATTAAGAAAGACTTAATATGAACATTGGAATACACGGAACCGGAATAATCGCGTCCGCTCTTGTAAACGGATTCTGCACCGCAGAAAATAAAACTGACATTCATTTCTATCTGTCTCCTCGCAATGCGGAGAAGGCTGCGGCCCTCAAGAATGCCTATCCGGACATGATCAGCGTCTGTACGAGCAACCAGGAAGTCATAGACAACAGCGAGATGGTATTCCTCTGCCTTATCCCAAGAATGGCGGAAGAGATTCTCAAGGACGTAAAGTTCCGTCCCGAACAGAAAGTGCTGTCGATCATGAGCGACCATTCCATCGCGAAGGTCCAGTCGATGATTGGCAATGTTGGAAAGATCTGGCGTATGGTGCCGCTTCCATTCGCTGCAATGCATGTCGGACCTATCGCTTATTTTCCACATGATGAAGAGATTGACAGTCTCTTTGTGCCTCTTGGAAACCTCATCGCGGTCGGTAAGGAAAGTGAACTGTCTGTCATTTCAGGTCTTACCGGTCTCATGAGCGCCTATTATATGCTCGTCCATGAGACAGTTGAATTCGGTATAAAACAGGGACTGAGCCGCAGGACATCGACAGACTATATGACAGCCTTCTACGAAGCTCTGGACATCAAGGCTCGTGCATTCGACGGTGCCGACTTGAAAGAACTTGCATACGAGATGACACCTGGCGGCCTCAATGAAATGGCCCTCAAATCCATCTTGGAAGCTGACGGATACACTCCATGGACCGACGCTCTCCAGAAGGTTATGGACCGTCTCAACAAGAAAAAATGACGAGAGGGGATGACCCCTCGCACCACAATGATGCGGAGTGTATGACCCCGCGCGCCACATTTTGATTATTTTGACTATATTGTGCACACTATATAACCAAATGTAATATGAGAAATACACTAAAGAACATTTTCGCGGCCGTACTGATTCTCGTTTCACTGTCAGTCGCTGCAAAGAACGGACAGCCAAAGTACGTCTTCTACATGATCGGAGACGGCATGGGCATCAACCAGGTCTATGGAACCCAGATTTATAACGTAGCCAATTCGGCAGGCCCGGCAGTGATCAATTTCACTCAGTTCCCTGTCAAGGGCTTCGTTACCACTCATTCTGCATCTTCACTTGTGACCGATTCAGCAGCTGCTGGTACAGCACTTTCTACCGGAACCAAGACCTACAACGACGCAATGGGTGTCGATATGGACAAGAATCCTCTTTCAAACATCGCTGAATGGGCAAAGGCTGCCGGCTTCGGTACCGGTGTCGCTACTTCAGTAGGTGTCAACCACGCTACTCCAGCTGCATTCTATGCACATGCTGCTTCAAGAAGCGAGTATGAAAAGCTTGCCGAGCAGCTCATCGCATCCAAGATGGACTTCGCTGCAGGCGCAGGTTTCCTCAATGAGGAGAAGAAGACAGGTCATAACTCACAGTATCTCGAAGGCCTTGCAAAGGATGCAGGCATTACCATTCTCCGTGGTGAAGAACTCAAGAATGCAGCATCCCACAAGGAGCGCGTAATTGCATTCAGCGCAAATCCTGCTGACACTGAGCTCAAGTACGCCATCGACCGCGAGGAAGGCGAGACCAAGCTTGCAGATTTCGTACAGGCCGGCATCGACAACCTTTATGCAAAGTATGCTAAGAAGGGTTTCTTCTTCATGATCGAGGGTGGAAAGATTGACTATGCTGCCCACAATGACGATGGCGCCTGCACATTCCAGGAGGTAAATGATTTCGCCGAGACTATTGACGTGGTTCTTGATTTCTACAATCAGCATCCAAATGAGACCCTTATCGTCATCACAGCAGACCACGAGACCGGCGCGCTCATGCTTGGTTCAGGACAGTACGCAATGTCAGCCGCAGTTCTCGCCGCTCAGAAGAAGTCAGAGGTCGTTCTCAACGATTTGTACAAGGAATTCGTAGTATCAAAGAAGGGCAGACCATCTTGGGATGATACAAAGGCTTGGCTCAAGCAGAATCTCGGTCTCTGGGACAGCATCCCTGTCGATCCAGCTACTGAAAGCGCACTCCTTACCTCATTTGTGGAGTCTTCAAGCAACAGAGGCCCAGGCAATGTCGTTACTCTCTATTCAGTCAGTACCAGACTCGTATCTGAGGCTATCGATATCGTCAACAAGCGTGCAGGCTACTCATGGGCTCACGGAGCACACTCGGGCTCTCCTGTAGGTCTCTACGTCAAGGGCGCAGGCTCTTCATCATTCGTCAGCTGTCAGGACAATACTGATGTTCCAAAGACCATCGCGAAGGTCGCAGGCTACAAGAAATAAAAAAGATGCGTAGGGTCAGGCCCAGCGCACCATCCATAACGAAGAAGGCTCAGGGATTATCCTTGAGCCTTCTTCGTTTCTTATTGTATAAAATATTTAAACATCCTTTGGATCGAGCCGCGGAGAATGTTGTCTTCGCCGGTGTTTCCCTCGATCTTCGCACCGTTGCTGATTATCACGAATCCATATTTCTCGTCTGGATTGAAGAACATTGCGCTGCGCATTCCGTATGCGCCACCGGTATGTCCGACAAGGCTGAGTCCAGGAATATATGTATCCTCTACCCAGAGGGACAGACCGTAGTTCTCGTCTGCGGAACGGGGAACCTGCATGTTCTTTGAACTGTCTTCGCCGATGATTCTGACACCGTCAGGAGTGGTTCCGTAGTTCATGTGCATGATCATGTATTTCGCCAGGTCCGGAGCGGATATCTTCATGCCGCCGGTAGGGGAGAATACCGCTGTTTCAAGTCCGGGATGATAGTTCGCGATCCTTTCGCTTCTACGCTCATAGGCCTCGTCATACTCATCCTCCCATTCGTTGCCGTCCCATTCATAAAGATGAGCGAATCTGGATGCATCAAGTGAATCCACGCAGTAGCCGCCATAAAGATCAAGTGGCTTGAGCACATGATTCACGACATACTGGTCGAATCTCTCGCCGCTGTGCTTCTCTAGGAATGAACCCATGAGGTTGAAGTTGAGATTGCAGTACTCATAACCCTTTCCAGGCTCATAGTCATTATAGCACTTGGCGTAGTCCGGATTGGTCGCCGGATTGATTCCATCGAAGTTGAAGTATCCCTGGGAATCGTTGATGCTTGACGTGTGGGATAGCATCATCTCTACAGTGATGACTGTGTCCGGATACTTTGGATTTCTGATAGGGAAACCTGCAAGGTCACTGGCATCCATGTCAAGAGAAATCTTGCCCTGCTCGAGCAGCTGCATGATCGAAGTGCCGGTAAAAGACTTTGAGATTGATGCGATCCTGTAAAGGGTCTGGTCCGTTGCCGGAACCATTGCATCCTTGTCGGCATAGCCGAACGAATGTGTGTAGATAATCTGGTTGTCCTTGACTACAGCCACGCTCATGCCTATGTTGCCGACTGCTTCGCGCAGGACTTCTATGTCCTTTTCAAATTCGGCTTCGGTGGATGTGTTCTGGCAAGATACAGCCGTTGCCATCATTGCTGCCATTGCAGCCAGTGAAAGAATTGATTTCTTCATATTCAGCATCATTGTTGATTCAGACCCCAAGCAGCGGGGCTAGATATCTGCACAGCAGGTAACCGCCGCCGACAAGCCATATGTATATGCCGCCGGCAAGGAGGAACGGCCTCATGCCGGCCATCTTGAATTTGTCTATTGTCGTGTCTGCACCTAGCGCGGTCATAGCCATAGTCAAAAGGAATGTATCTACACTCTCCACCATGGATCCCTTGCCGTAAATGACGTTGGAAATCAGATCCTGAGGAAGGAAACTGCACATCTGGAGAATGGTGTTGATACATATGACTCCCACGAAAATGAATGCGAACCATGGAACGGCGATACGGGTCTTGCTGCTCTTAGAGGACTCTTTATCCCTGAGGCAGAATGCGAGAATGATGAGTACCGGTGCCAGCAGGATAACCCTTATCATCTTGGTTATGGTCGCAGGTCCGGCAATGCCTAGAGTATCGGTAGGATCCATTGCATTTCCCGCCCCTGCAACATGTGCCACTTCATGGAGAGTACTTCCGGTATATATGGCTATCTGGCTGTTTGACATGGAATCAAGAAGGCCGGTCCTGTACATGATAGGGTAGAGGAACATCGACAGGGTTCCGAAAATGACGACGGTCGATACGGCAATTGCGGTCTTGTGAATCTGGCATTTCACTACAGGTTCGGCGCCAAGAACAGCTGCTGCACCGCAGATGGCACTGCCAATGGATGTCATCAGAACGGTGTCCCTGTCCATCTTCATCATTTTTCCGAGGAACAGACCTACGCCTATCGTACCGGCAATGATGATGCAGTCGATCACGATGGCAGGAAGCCCGACAGAAACGACCTGGGTCAGTGTCAGCCTGAATCCATAGAGGACAATGCCCGTCCTCAGAATCTGTTTTGTACAGAACTTGAATCCGGCATTCCATGTCTCAGGCATGTATTTCCGCAGGGAATTGGCATAAAGCATTCCCAGGATGATGCCAACGATGAGGGGAGAAAAAGACAGTGATCTTACCCAACCCCAGCGCGCCATGTGGAATGCCGTGAATGAAAACAATGCAATCATCAGGATTCCGCAGAGCTTTCCTCCTCTTTTTTCTTCAAGTGTCATAAGAAGCTTTTTTATGATTAACGAAATAGATGATAGGTGTCAGTTCAGTATTCTATTCTTCATCACCAGCATCGTGGAGCGGAGGAAACGGATCTTTCCGCCTTCGAAACGCACCCTGCATGTTCCATTGTCATCAATCTCGAGGACTTCGCCTTCGCCGAAGACCTTGTGGCTTACGATTGAGCCGACCTTGATCGACGCTGAATCGGCTGTCGGCTTGTCCGGCTGAGTTACCTCGCCAAGATTTTCGCTGCTTATCTGCTCCTGGAGCTTTCGCCATAGGGCAACGTCCATCTCGCCCTCCGTGACGAAGAGGTCGCGCTTTATTTCGGCAATGAATCGTGAAGGCAGCTTTTCCTGCTGTGCCTGCATGTTGTAGCCTTCGGATTCTGTCATATAGAGACATTTCTCGGCTCTGGTGGTCGCGACATACATCAGCCTGCGCTCCTCTTCCAGGGCGTTTTTCTTCCTCTCGCGTATGCTCCTTGCGTTAGGAAAGACACCGTCGCTAAGTCCGATGATGAATACATACGGGAATTCAAGACCCTTGCTCTGGTGGACGGTCATGAGCTTGACCTTGTTGGTCTCCTTGCGGTAGTCCGCGTTGGTATACAGAGCGATGTCCTGGAGATAGTCATAGAGTGGAAGGGTTTCCCATTCGATATGCTCGGACTCGTACATCCTTATTGAATTCACAAGCTCGGTGATATTCTCCAGACGCTGTTCGTCGTTGTCGTCGCGGTATTCCTTCTTGAGACCGGTGACCTCAAGAATATGCTCCAACATTGCACAGACGCTGCTGTGCTGCATGTTTCTTCGGCATTCCTCGATAAGGTCTACGAAGGCATGCAACGCCTGTCTGTCCAGTTTCGGATCGTCAAGATGGCTTTTGAGAGCCTGATAAAGGGTCGTCCCTTCCTGGGATGCGTATGAGGATAACAGTTCCAAAGTCACTTTCCCGACCTTTCTCGACGGCGTGTTGATGATTCTTTCGAAGGCCAGGTCATCGTCGGTCGCGACAAGCCTTAGATAGCTGATGCAGTCCTTGACCTCCATTCTCTCGAAGAAACGGACGCCGCCCCACATCACGTATGGAATACCGGCCCGGATCATGGTCTGCTCAATGGTCCGCGACAGATGCGCGGCCCTGAAAAGGACGGCGAAATCGGAGTAGGTGCATCCCTGTCCCTCGACTCTTTTCATGATTTCAGTGCATACCCATTCGGATTCCTGCTTCTCGTTTGCGGCATGGAAGTGGATGATGCTCTCTCCTGCGTCCCTGCGGGTGAACATCTTCTTGTCGATTCTGTTGCGGTTGTTGACGATGATGGAGTTCGCGACATCCAGGATTCCCGGTGTTGAACGGTAATTTTCATCCAGGATTATGTCGGTTTCTGGATTGAAAGCGACGAACTTGTCAGGCTTGGCGCCTCGCCATTCATATATCGACTGATCAGGATCGCCGACGATGAACAGGTTGCCGCACTGCGCTGCAAGAGTCTCCACTATGTCCCAGTCCGTGCTGTTGCAGTCCTGGGCTTCATCGACCATCACGTAATTCATCCTTTCCTGCCATTTCTCCCTGACATCGGCGTAGGTGTGGAGAATGAAGGCTGTGAAGTATACGAGGTCGTCGAAGTCGAGCGCCATCTTGTCTTTCTGCTTGTAGAGCAGCTGGACAGGATGTGACAGCTCGGTCCTGATGGTGAGCGGAGTCGCAGGGACAAGATAGTCGCCTATATACTGTCCCTTTACCTTGAGGCCGGCAAGCCTTTCAAGAAGCTCCCTGACTGTCTTTACGCTTCTTTCGGTGTTGTTCTCGGTCAGGACCTGGCGGGCGAGAGTTTTGCAGTCGTCTTCGTCAAGTATCTGGAAATTCTTTGGATAGCCGAGTCTGTGGATCTCTTCGCGAAGGAACTTTACGCAGAAGCCATGGATGGTACAGACGAAATCGTTCGCGTATCCGGGAGGCACAAGCTGCGAAATACGGCTCTTCATCTCCTGGGCGGCCTTGTTCGTGAAAGTCAGACAGAGGATGTTCGCGGGGTCGATACCGATCTCGTTCACGATATATGCGTATCTGTAGGAGAGTGCCTTGGTCTTTCCCGAACCGGCGCCGGCAACTACGCGGATGCGTCCTTCCGTCGTTGTAACGGCTTCTTTCTGTCTTGCGTTCAGTGTCCCGAGGTCCATATCAGTTTAGTATATATTGCAAAGATACATTACCTTTTTGGAATAATATAGCGCAATACTTTGAAATCGTAATACAAAATCATATCAACAGGAGAGAATATCCATGAGACCCGCGAATGGATCGTCCGCAACTGTCCTGTACCGGTAGGAACAGTTCCTATCTATCAGGCCCTCCTGAAGGTCGGCGGCAAGGTTCAGGACCTTTCATGGGAATAAGTAATAAAAAGGGGAGAGATTCGAAATGAGTCTCTCCCTTTTATGCCTTGTAATATCCGTCCATATAGGATTCCATAGGGTAGTGGTCGCTGAAAATCTGCCATCTTTCCGTGCTGAAATCCTCCCGCGTGGACAGGATGTCGAACAATGCCTGACCTTCGCATGTCGACTGGATGTATCCTGTATCATGGAAACCGTTTCTCATATAGAATCCCTTGCGACGTCTGCGGATATCCATGTTGTCACATTCTTCGTACAGACTTTCCATGAGAAGGACCTCTTCCATGCCTTCGTACAGGTTTGAAATCTCTCGGAGGATCGCCGATCCGTATCCTCTGTTTCGGTGGCTTTCTTCCACTGCGAGATAGAGGATGAATGCAATGCCGTCATTGATGATCATATAGGCTAGTCCGATGAATTCTTCACCATCCCTGAATACAAGCCATTCAGCCTTGCCGGTATCGCATCCTTCGAACAATTCGTCGAGGGTATGGCGTTCAATCTCTGGGAACGCGCTGAAGTACAGTTTCTCGACCTCTGGCCTGTCCTGTGATTCTCTATTAAGTCTGTTTATGCTGAGCATTCCTGATATGTTCCATTTACCAATCAAACTTACTGATTATTATCATAAACTCCAAGGATTGCTTGTTATATAGTCTCACGATGACTATATTTACCTTCATCGTTGATAATTGAAACTATGACCAGAAGAATTCTTACTGTAGCGTTGGCAGCTGCCATGTCGCTTGTTGCATCAGCACAGAAACCAGGACAGCCATCATGGCTGAGTGATGCGGTGGTTTATCAGATATATCCATCCTCTTTCCAGGACAGCGACGGCAATGGTATCGGCGATCTGCCGGGCATTGCCTCGCGTCTGGAATATATCAAGTCGGTTGGTGTGACTGCTATCTGGATGAATCCGATATTTGTGTCCGGCTGGACTGATGGCGGTTACGATGTCATCGACTTCTACAAGGTCGACCCACGTTTCGGCACCAACACAGACCTCGTCAACCTTGTCGAGAAGGCCCATTCTCTCGGTATCAAGGTGATTCTGGACCTTGTCGCCGGCCATTCTTCCGACCAGAGCGAATGGTTCAAACAGAGCCAGGAAGCCGCAAATCTCCGCTACAGTGACTATTATATCTGGCCTTCGTTCAAGCCTGAGATGCCGGCATCTGACGGCCCGCAGGACTATTACGCGCTGATGAATTCTTCTGCCGGAATAATCTCCAAGTTCGTCAAGTCAGATGCTCCGCGTGGTCCATATTACATCAAGAACTTCTTTGACACCCAGCCTGCACTGAACTTCGGCTTCGCGAATCCGGATCCTGAACATCCATGGGAACAGGCTGTGGATGCTCCGGGACCTATGGCGATGCGCAGAGAACTCAAGAACATAATGCAGTTCTGGATGGATAAGGGCGTTGATGGATTCAGAGTGGACATGGCAGCCAGTCTGGTCAAGAATGACTTTGACAAGTCAGCGACAATAAAGCTCTGGAAGGAAGATCTTGCAAAATGGTTCCACGAGAACTATCCAGAGAATCTCTTGATCGCAGAATGGTTCAATCCGTCGCAGTCGATTGCTGCTGATTTCAACATCGACTTCTTCTGCCATGACGGCACATACAACTACTCTACGCTATTCTTCTACAACAGGAGAGGACGTGGCGCCGGAAACGGTCCTGTATATCCATATTTCGATCTCGAAGGCAAGGGAGAACTGAAGACATGGTATGACCTCTACACGTTCCAGTACGAGGCTGTAAAGGGAAAGGGATATGTAAGCATGCCTTCAGGCAATCACGATTTCAACCGTCTCTGTGATGGAGCCCGTACCTCCACTGACCAGCTCAAGGTCGCGATGACCTTCTTCCTGACGATGCCGGGCGTGCCATTCATGTACTATGGTGACGAGATCGGTCTCAAGCATATCGCCGGTGTTCCGGCTGTCGAGGGTGGCGGTGGCCGTTGCGGCACACGCATCCCTATGCTTTGGGACTCGTCCGAGAATGCCGGTTTCTCGACCGCTGCAACGGAAAAACTGTATCTTCCACAGGATCCGGATCCATCAAGAAGAACAGTCGAGTCTGAACTGGCTGACCCGAACTCGCTTCTGAACTATGTCAAGCGTCTCCTTGAGCTCAGAAAGGAATTCAAGGCGCTCGGCGCTGATGCTGACTGGAAGCTTGTCTCAAGTCTCGAACAGCCGTATCCGATGATCTATCAGAGAGGAGAAGGGGAGTCCCGTTGTCTCGTCGTCATCAATCCGTCGGCAAAGCAGGTATCTGCTGCCATCCCTACCGAAGGCGTCCAGCCAAAGGTTATCGGAGGAACAGGCAAGAAGCAGAGTTACAAGGCCGGCAAGACAGAAGACAAAATAATAGCCGCAGGATGTTCTGCGACTATCTATAAGTTCTGATATTTCAACGGAAGATCACTAGAACCTTGTCGGGATGAACTTTGAGACCTTCTTCTTGTATTCTGCGTAAGCAGGATACTTGGACGAGGTGATCATCTCGCCGAGCCAAGCGCTTCCGAAGAAAAGCATCACCAGCAATGCTGCGCCAATGACGCTCCAGTTCAGGATGCCGACGCCGGCACCGATGCTGAAGATGTAGAATGAACACCAGGTTCCCTGCTCTCCAAGATAGTTCGGATGACGGCTGATTGCCCAGAGGCCCTTGGTGTTGAATCCTTTGTTGTATGGCTCAGGAAGCTCTTCGAGCTTTTTGCCTGAGTTGATCATGTTCCACTTGGTGGTCTGGAACTTCCACTGCTGCTCGTCTGCAACGGTCTCGAGAAGGATGAATGAAGCGGTCAGGACAGCTGCGAGAACGTCCACCCATCCAAAGGCATTTGCAGAGTCCACTGCAGCAAGAGCTGGAAGTGTGGTCAGCAATACGAGCACATTCTGGTAGATGGAGATGAACAGGAAGTCGAACAGAGCCCATACGGCCCTGGACTTGAAATACTTGGTGCCGCGGAGGAACTTCCATCTGTAATCTTCCTCTCCGCTCCAGAATTTGATGGAGTATGCTCCCTTTCTTCCGAAGTTGTAGGTCAGTCTGGCACCCCATACTGTGGCAAGAATGGCCATTACAATGAGACGGAGACTCATTCCGCCCATTGCTGCGATTACCCAGACATAAACTGGCGGCAGGATGCTCCACAGCTTGTCCATCTGGCTGTTGTTGAGAGTGAGTTCTCCGACAATGAAACAGAAAAGGAAGTTGCAGAAGCATATCAATGCCAGTATCTGGAAGATTTCCAGCTGGAGGTCAGTAAGAATAATGTTCATTTGGTTGGAGTTGGTTCAATAATCAAACGATAAGAGCCGTCAGACCTAAAGGGTTGCGGCGAGCAGGTAGACGAGCCCGGCCTGCCAGTTGATGGCAATCTCGTTACGGCTGTAGTCCTCCTGGTCATCAACCCAGTCGGTCGCGCTGTGGCCTCCACCGACGAGATATCCCGGCCATGGATCGTCAATGCCATCGGCGCCGCTGCGTCTGTCGTGAGGATGCATAGGTGGGTTGACACCAAGACCGGTAACGAATGAGCGGCCATAAACGTTATTGCCAAGGAGATACTTTGCGATACCCTTGATGGTTTCCTTGTACGCTGGATTTGGCGATATCATATCTGCAACGTGAATATTGATAGCCTGTCTTGCTGCAGTACCGTTGCAGCCCCAGTAGAAGCGCTGCATCGCGCGGCCGTATTCGTCTCTTGCGGCGCGTGCGACAAGACTGTCAGCATCGGCAATAATAGCTTCCTTTACCTTTGCCAGTAGCTCAGGATCACGTCCTTCGCGCTGTGAGAGTGCATAAGTATAGACACCGAGGTTTGCGACATTTCCCCAGTCCCAGTCGTTATCCACTATGTCGCGTTCGTTGCGGATGCGTTCCTCGAGGTTCTTGAGAATCCTGTCATTTCCAGTAGTTTCCCACATCTCTGCTGCAGCCCAAAGTCTGTCGTCCGGATCTGAGGTTCCATAGGCTCCTGTCTCGAAGTCTCCCTGAATGTGACGTTTGTCCTCCGGATGGGCGAGGAGGAAATTGTAGCTTCTGTTTGCAGCATCGTAACACTTCTGGGCGTACGGCTTGTCGTATGGAGCGAAATAGCGTGCCGACATGGCCATCATTGCCGCATAGTCTGCTGTGGCAGCCGAACTCCATACGGTGTAGTAGCGTTTGCCGTCGTCTTCCTCAGGCATGATGAATGGAGCGAATGCAACTCGTGTGAGCTTGTGAGCGACACGGCCTGTGCCGTCAGGATATTCCATCTTCAGGAGGAAGTCAGTCTCCCACTTGATTTCCTTGAGGAACTCAGGATAACCAGGAGCTGTTTCCGGAAGGTCCAGGGCAATCTTGTTGATCTTGTCTCCGAAGTGGTCCCATGCATAAAAAAGTGAACCGACGGTGATTCCTGCGTTGACAGTATATTTGCCATAGTCTCCGGCGTCATGCCAGCCGCCTGTGCCGTCGTGTCCCATATCGTATGCTTCACGAAGCCTTGGGTCAAGCTTCACGGAATCCATATCCATGTATGCGCTGTATCCGTCGTCAAGATGGCAGGCATCATGATAGTAGTGATTGCCGTTGTAGTTGTCTTCCACTGGCATTCCGCAGCGCCAGAGATAGAAAGCACGTGTTGCCGTGCGGAATTCATTTGCATATTCCGGTTTCTGTGAGCAGCTGCTGAGCATCCCGCTTCCGAGAATCAATGCACCGGCTCCTATGATTATTCCTATTGACTTTCCGAGTTTCATATACTGATGTTTTAGGATGACTCAAGGAATGACTAAACTGCGTAAATATAATAAATAGGCTTATATTTGCCGTAAAGAACAGGCATTGATATGAGCATACTTATCAAAGATACCACTCCTATGGAGCGCATCGCCATCGTGAAGGAAGCCCTTGATGGCGAATATGACGAGTTCTACGACGACTACGTGGCCGGCAAAAAAGAAATCGCTGAACTCAACCGTGAGTACAGCGAAAAGAATGCCGGTACAGGCTCTGACTGATTCTAAGATAATATACGCCATCTCGGAAAAAGAGATGGCGTTTATCATTTTCTACATATGAGGCTTGATGTTCAGGTTGACACCAAGAGACTGCTCACTGTCGATCAGGGTCCAGCTCCCTCCGTCATAGAAGTGCTCGACGCGCTTGGGATAACCGCGCTCGATAAGCTCGTTCACGACTGCGTCACGACGGTCGCCGACTGCGAAGCCAAGATGATGCACACCATAGCCGTGTTCCTTGATGAATTCGTTATAGGTGCTTGGGTTGTCGTCAAGAATCTGATGAAGCTCGATGATGAATCCCTGGGGCGCCATGATTGACGCAAGCTTCAGTCCGAACTTGTAGTTCTTTCCATAGTACATCACGTCAGGAGAGGCTGTCTCCACTGTTTGGAAATAGGTGATTTCCGGCATTGGGACATTGAGAAGCTGTGACCACTCACGTGCTGCAGCCTCGATGTCTTCCACGATGATTGCGATCTGGATGAAGCCATTGAGGTCAAGTGGATTTTCCATCACGCCTCTGTCAGCCTTGAGTTCAAGTTTCTGGTTCTGTGCTGCCCAGAGTTCTGGGTCGCTTGTCTGGAGCGGATCAACGGTTTCAATCGCAGAAGGAGTGCTGTTTGTGCATGATGCGAATGCCATTGCCGCGATCATGCCTGTAAGAATAATCTTCTTCATGTCTTTATGCCTTTGCCTGTGGAGAATCCGGATGTATCATCATGAGCTCGATCTTGTTTCCGTCAGGATCGTGGATCCACGCCTGCCAGTTAAGGTCTGCCGCGGTCTTCGGCTCCTGGTCGATCTCTACGCCGATAGATCTGAGGTGTTCAACGTCCTCAAGGAGATTGTCTGTCTCTACACAGAGGTGGTTGAAGCCTCGTGAGTTCCAGCCGAGGTTAGGATTCTCTCCCTGACCGTCAGGAATGAGTTCAAGATAAATACCGTCAGCGATGCGGACATAGTGGAGCCAAGGCTTGCCTTCGTCGTTGTCCTGGATGCCGATGAGCTTCATGCCAAGTTTGTTGCAGTAGAAATCGAGAGAAGCCTCGATATCCTTGCATACAAAGCATGCGTGTCCGATGCCGACATAGCCCTCACGGCCGAACTCGTATGGAGCTTCGTTGCTCTGCATCTGGGTGCACTCCGGAGTGTATTCCTGGAGCTCGATGCCGTTTCCGTCAGGGTCATAGAGCCAGAGGTTCTTGCACTTGCTCTTCTCGATTTCCGGCTCCGGTGAGTCGATATAGCCTTTCTCGTAGATTTCCTGAAGAGTCTTGCGTATATCACCAACGGTGACACAAAGGTGATTGTAGCCGGTCTTCTTGAAGTCGAAGGCGTAATCACGGTCGTTGATTCCGTCATAGAAAAGCTCAAGGAAATGTCCCTTGCAGATCTTCATGTAAACGATCCATGGATCACCGTTGTCGTGATTAAGTTCGAATGCTTTCTTCCATCCGAACACGTTCTGGAAGAACTCTACGCTCTTGTCCATGTCCAATGGGTTCAGGGCGATGTGTGCGATGTCTTTTATCATCTGGGTATCAGTTTGTGTGTATGTTACAAATCTATAAAAATCCGTTTACTTTCTAGGTATGACAACGTCGTCCTGGACATTGCCATGGCGGTCGATGAGGTAGATAGTAATCTTTTTCGGAGTGACTTTCATGTCAAGTCCGCTTATGGTCTTCGCACCCTCTGTCCATCTGCTGGCTATCAGGTCTGCATTCTGGGACACCGCTTCATCCATTTCCTCTCCGCGCTCGTTGTCTGCGGAACTGGTCTGGAGGTAAACCGTTCCTTTCTTTGCTTCTACAGCCCTGCCATCCTTGATAGGATTGCTGCGGACATAGATATGGTTGTTTGCACCAAGGGCGAGATCGACACCGAGCTCGTCGAAGAGTTTATTCCACCTTGAGAATTGTGAGAAAGCCCCGTCCTTGCCGTAGAACCACTGGTAATGCTCGCAGACGACGATGAACGAAGGCTTGTGTCTGCTGGCTTTCTGGTCGGAGATGACCTTTCTGACCCAGTCCTGGGCGGCTGCCAGTTCTTCGTCTGTCTTCATTGCCTCGTTGTTCAGCATGATGAAGAGCACGTCAGAGTACATGAAATGGTAGCAGATGCCTTTCTGGTCGCCGTAACCGTTGTCGGGCAGATAGTTTGCATAACGGAAGAAATCGCCGCTTTTGCCGTTAGTCCTGGTCATGTTGTCGTGGTTGCCGTTGAGTCCAGCCACCATGGCTCCGGAGAACATCGGCTCGGCATACATGGTCTTCCAGAATGAATAGCTGCCGCCCCAGGCGGTAACATCGCCAAGATGGAGTATCCAATCTGTGGAAGGGTCGAAATTCCTTATGGTTGCCTCAAGAGCTGATGCACTGGCAAGTCTGGCCGGAATAGGAGTGTAGCTGTGGAAGTCGGAAATGACAGTACAGGACCACTTCCTTGCACCGGAAGTCTTGAATCTGTGATCTTCCGAAATCCTGCGACCGTCGCTGCTGCAGATATTGTAGATATACTCTGTGTCTTTCTTCAGGGAGGTCAGCGTCGCTCCGCATTTGAGGAATACCGCACTCTCGTTGTAGTTAGTGCCGTCGGCCATTCGGGACGGGTTTCCATCGTATACTGTACAGGTCTCTTCCATCTCGGGATGGACGTTCCATGGACTTGTATTTCTACCATCAGCAGGCCTGACCACGACATAAGTGCCGGGAACGTCGCTGGCCCAGCTTATCCTCATTGCCGATGATGTGTCCTCTGCGGGATTTGTGACTATGCTGTAAACAGTCTGCGCACTGACAGAGACAGGTAACAGAACTGCCAGGGCTATTATGAAGTTTCTGATCTTCATGGTTTTCATTTGATAATATTACAAATCTACGAAATTACTTGAGAAGTAGGATTATCAAAACAGCTTCTGATTGAACAGGTATCAGAACAAATATTATATTTGCAATATGTACATCACGCGTCTGATACTCATGACCATTGATGGCTGAAATAATAACGACTTAACGAAACACCTGATGAAACGAGCAACCTTTATTGCCACACTATTACTCATCCCGCTGACAGCTTTTGCGCAGCATGTCAACGTCAAGGGCATAGTCTCGAATGAAGACGGAGATGCGATTCCAGGCATTTTCGTCTACGCAGGCGAGAATCTTCTTGGTACTACAGACGTGGATGGCGCATTCGATATCTTTGTGCCAGCCAAGACCATCATAAGCTTCAGTGGCACTGGCTATGGCACGCTTACCACCAAGGTCAAGAGAAAATCTGTCTATACCATCGTCATGGTCCAGGACAAGGAGGACATCGCATACGGCACAAGAAAGAAGGAACACATACTGGGTTCCGTGACCAAGGTATCCGCTTCCCAGCTCAGCCAGGTCCAGGAGGCTGACGTGATCTCGGCGCTGCGTGGACGTATCCCGGGTGTCAAGATCGGTGGCGGAGGACCGGGAGAGCAGCTCCAGATCATCATTCGTGGCCAGAAGTCCCTTTCAGCCAGCGAACAGCCGCTGATCGTTCTTGACGGTATTCCTTTCATGGGCAATCTCAGTGACATTCCACAGGGCGACGTCAAGAGCGTCACAATCCTCAAGGATGCTTCCGAGACAGTTGCCTACGGTTCCCGTGGTGCCAATGGAGTAATCCTCATCACGACCCGCGACACTGAATAACTGCAATGAAAAAAGCCTGCTTCGACATGAATAACGAAGCAGGCTTTTTCAAATTGTATTTACGACTTACATCGATTTCTTGCCCCAGTAGGTCTTGTTCTTGCCGACAGCGACGTAAACAAGTGTCGCTTTGCGCGGAGAAGCCTCCCAGTCGCACTCACGGCTGACATAAACTGTCACGCCGTTTGAAACCTTGATGGTGTTCTTCGCAGGGTCGAATGTCCATGTCGATCCCTTCCAAGGACCATCGCTGATCTTTCCGTCAGCACCGAAGGTCATCTTTGAAGAAACTTTCTGTTCTCTGTATGCATAAGAGATGTCGATGTGCTCCCACGCTCCGGCAATCTCATCGGCAGAAATCTCCAGCTGAGGTACGGCGCCATAGCGCTCAGGAAGGACTAAAGGCCATCCATCTTCTGTCCATACGATCCTGCGTACATGTCCAAGCATTACAGCATTAGGAGCGTTGCCGCCTCCATTCTCAGGGAAACGGGCCTGTGAACAGTAATACCAGTTGTCATTGCCGTCATCGAACACAGCACAATGGCTGATGCCGACCCATCCGTTGCCGTTTGCGAACTTGTATGGGTGGGTGACGATAGGGTAGGCCTGGCCCAGGTCTATTGCACTGGAACCATTGATGTCGACGTATGGACCATCAACATTCTCGGAACGGAGTACACGTGTGTTATAGGCCACGCTGAGCTCGTCGTATGCCACGTAGAGATAGTAGAAACCATTGCGATAGACAATCTCAGGACCTTCGGATCCCTGCCAACGGCCGCCGCGGCTCTCGATAAGCTTGCCGTAAGGTGCAATATCGCTGGCTGAACCCCATGGGACTGGAAGTTCTGCCTTGGTCTTGCCGGTCTGCGGATCAAGCTCGACTGCAGCGATTCCGCTGTGCCAGCTGCCGTATATCAGCCAGTGTTCACCCTCCGGAGTGACAATGTATGAAGGGTCGATGGCGTTGAACTTGAAGTATCCGTTCCAGTCGGACTGACTGCTGCGCTTCCAGTTCTTGCCGAGATCTGACGATGAACAGATAACGAAACCCTTGTCCTCCCAGCTGCCGTTGTCCGCAGGATTTGCAGTCTCCATGACACCGATGAATGCCCTTTCGGTCCAGGTACCGTCAAATGCGGTCGAGACAGGCTTTCCGTTGCCGATGTAGTTGTCCAGAATGATTGAATAGTACATCCTGTAGATTGTCTGTCCACCGACTTTCACTTTGCGGACACAAGGTGCCCAGTAGCCATATTGCGGTTCGGTGATAGCAGGAAGACCGAGTGTGCTTCGGTACTCGTTGCACTTGTCGAGCAGCCATGAAGGTGCAGACTGCATGGTTGCACCAAGATACTCCCAGTTGATAAGATCCTTCGACCTGCGACCATGGAAATGACCATGACCATCATGAGCATTTCCGTAGGAAGCATCAGTCTGGTACATGTAGTAGTAACCATCGTCTGCGAGTACCACAGATGGGTCATGGACGTTCGCAAGGTTCCATTCTCCACGTTTGCTCCAGTCTGCAATGCTGCGGTAATCGTCCTTCTGGGTCGGTGCAGCATAGTCGTCCAGATTGCCCGACTTAGGAGTGTCGAAGCTTACATCTTCCGAATATGTGGTCTTGCCTGAAGCCATTACGAAAGCCCTGACATGATAAGTCTGGCCGCCTTTGAGACCATCGATGACAGCGGTGAAATCCGGACCGCTCACGTCCTTTCTGGATGCAGACATCGTAGGATTCTCCTGAAGCGAATAGACGAAACCCTTCATCGAAATCTCTGAAGCATTGAGTTCAGTGCTGGATTTTACGGTTGCGCTGCCTGACTCGATGTCAGAAACGGTGGGCTTTGCTACAATGACCTTATCCTGTGGGGATGGGTCCGGTCCAGGCTGAGGAGTTGGATCCGGCTCCGGTTTGCCGCAGCTTACGGCCATCAAGGCGACAGCCGCAGCAATGGCGTTGATGATCTTTCTGGTGTGTTTCATAGCGCTCAATTAAAAAGAAACAGGGGCGAAGGCATAGTCCTCGCCCCTGTAAATATAGGAATAATTACTTTACTACAGGATGAACCTTGTATCCTGCTGCGAAGAACTCCTCGGCATTGTCGTGATTGTCGTTTGCTGAGTTTCCGGTCAGGTTAGGGTTTGCGTCAAGTGTTCCCTGGAAGATAGGGAAGTACTCGTGACCTGGCTTATAGTAACTGATTGAAGAGTCACTGCTGCCGGCAGCGTTGAACGAGCTGTGAGCAATGATCTGGTTGAGACGATCCTGGCTGTAGAAGAATCCCCAGCGGATGAGGTCGATACCACGGCCGTTCTCGCAACCGAACTCTTTTGGACGCTCGACATTTGCAATCTGCTCGAAGAGAGCATCTGCAGAAGTGAAGTCAGAAAGCTTGAGCTCCGGAAGAGCAGCGCGCTTGCGTACCATGTTGATCCACTTGATAGCGTCTTCGGTAGGTCCGTTAAGCTCGTTGTCGCATTCTGCTGCACGGAGAAGAACGTCAGAGAAGCGCATCAAGCGGAGGTTGATTCCGCAGTGAAGACCGGTGACGATCTTGTCGCTGATGCCGAGACGGGCGTTGGTGAACTTTGCAACAGGAATACCACCGTTGGTAGGGTTGGATACTGGAGTTGCAGTGATGGCGTTGCAGTAGAGCTCGTTCTTGCGAGGGTCGCCAGCAGGATATGCTGCAGTCTTGGTGCCTGTGTATGAATCGTACTCTGCCTCGTAGGTGCTGAGAGTCCAGTAAAGACGTGGATCAAGCTTGCCGTCGGTGCAGCGCTCAGACTTGAAGAGCTCATAGAGCCAGTCAGCTGCTGCGAGGTCACCCCAGCTGCCGTACTCGCTAGGACCGTAGTTGCTTTCTACAGCGTGCCCCTGGGAAGCGTTTGAGCTGATGTTGACAGGAGTCCACTCCTCGTCGGTACCCTGCTGGTCGTGATCCATGAACTGAACCTCGAAGAGGCTTTCAGCGTTGTTCTCATACTGGCTGCCCTCCTTGAAGTTTGCTCCGAAGTCAGCCATGAGCTCATAGTGACCGTACTTGCCGTTGATGATGTCCTTGAGGATAGGAAGTGCATCAGCATACTTGTGACGGAACATGAGGGTACGTGCAAGATAACCTGCAGCTGCACCATTGGTTGCGCGGCCCTTTGCGAACTCGCCGTTTGCGTCGCGGCTAGGGAGCATTGCCATGGCCTCCTTGAAATCAGACTCAGCCTGGTCGAGAACTGCGTCCTGGTTCTGGTTAGGAGCGAACATGGTCTCGAGTGAAGAGTACTGGTTGTAGTCGTTGAAGATTGGAACGCTCTGGTAATAGGTAGCGAGCTCATAGTAAGCAAGTCCTCTGAGGAACAGAGCCTGACCCTTGATCTCGTTGTAAGCCTTTTCAGAGACCTTTGCGTTCTCGATCTTGGTGATGATGAAGTTGCAGCGGTTAACTACATGGAAACAGTCACGCCAGATCCACTGGCAGCCGATCTCGTCGGTATTGGCAACATTGAGGTTGTCGTATGGAAGGTACCAGATCTGAGATGCATTCCAAACCTCGTCACCGCGGACAGCGTCCATGGTGTAACCAACTCGTGCGAATGTTCCTTCGAGACGGATTCTGTTGTAGCATGCTACGAGAGCCTCCTTGAGGTCTGATTCGGTTGCGCCGAAGTCATAAGTCGTCTGGTTGTTAGGGTTCTTGACGTCAAGTGCCTTGTTGCAAGACGACATACCGCATACAATCGCGAGGGCTCCCAGAAGTATATTGATCTTTTTCATTTGTTCTTGTTTTTATTCCGGTTTGACTTCTTAGAATGAAAGCTTTGCACCGAACATCACTGTCATAGGGGTAGGGTATGAACAGTAGTTGTAACCAGGAGTGAAGGTGCCACCTGCGAAGTCGATGTTGTAACCTCTGTACTTGGTAAGGGTAGCAATGTTCTGAGCGGAGATATAGAGGCGTGCGCCAGAGATAAGACCGTTGAACAGCTCGTCCTTGAAGTTGTATCCGAACTCTACGTTAGAGATCTTCCAGTAGTTACCATTCTGGAGGAAACGTGAAGAGAAAAGATCGTTGGTCACTGAACCTTCAGCCTTGTATGCTACGCGTGGTGTAGTGGTGCTAGGGTTCTGCGGGGTCCATGCATTGATGAGCTCGGTGCTCTTGTTGGTAGCGCCATAAGAGCCACGGAGAGTCATGTCGACATAGTCGAGAACCTTGAATCCTGCAGCACCGAATGTAGCGACGCTGAGATCGAAGCCCTTGTACTCGAGACGGAAGCTGAGACCGTAGTTGACCTTTGCCATACCGTTGCCGATGAAGTCGCGGTCCTTGTCGGTAATCTCACCATCACCATTTACGTCGATGTAACGTACATCACCTGGCTGTGCGCCGTTCTGGTTGACGTGCTTGCCTTCTGCGTTGGTGTTGTTGTCGATCTCTGACTGGCTCTGGAAGATGCCGTCATATACGTAACCATAGAACTGGCCGACTTCCTTGCCCACCTCGGTGCGGCAGAAACCATCGGTACGGCCTTCGCCTGAGATACCGAGAGAGGTAACCTTGTTCTTTGGAAGTGTGATGTTGGTAGAGATATCGTACTTGAGAGCGTTGTCATAGTTATGATAAGCTGCTGCAAGCTCGAAACCGCTGTTGACCATTGTAGCTGCGTTCATGGTAACGGTACCGTTGGTAACACCTGCCTCGGCAGGAACTGCTACGCTGTAGAGGAGGTCCTCAGAGGTTGCACGATAGTAGTCACCGTTGATCTCGAGTCTGCTGTTGAAGAGACCGAGGTCGAAACCTACGTCGAGGGTCTTCTTCTTCTCCCAGCGGATAGCCTCGTTAACATAGTTTGATACTGCTGAACCTGTAACCTTGTTGCCACCGAAGCTGTATGTGTAGTTACCACGTACCATGGTGTCCATGTACTGGTACTCACCGATGTTCTCGTTACCGAGGATACCGTAGCTTGCGCGGAGCTTGAGAAGGCTTACCTTATCAGGGCTTACATTGAAGAAGTTCTCCTTGTCGATTCTCCAACCGGCAGAGAATGAAGGGAACCAATCCCAGTGGTTGAGTGAAGAAAGGCGGCTTGAACCATCGCGGCGTACGGTTGCCTGGAGGAGGTACTTGCTGTCGAAGTCGTAGTTGATACGGCCGATGTATGATGCAAGGACGTGCTCGCTCTCGTAGCTGCCTGAATCTCTGCTGCCGGCGTTGCCTACCTGGAGGTAGTATGGCTCAGGCATGTTGGTGCCGGTACCGGTAAGAGTGTGGTAGTACTCGCTCTCGAAGGTGTAACCGAGAACGGCGTTCACATGGTTGCGGCCGAACTTTCCGTCGTAGGTGAGGTAGTTCTCGATAAGGCCGTCGCTGTATGTCCTGTAACCCTCGTTGAGCTTCTCGTTGCTCTTGTCAAGATAGTTGGTCGAGCTTACGATGAATGAAGGGATGAAGGTGAAATCCTTCGCGAAGGTCCTGCTGTACGAGAGATTGAGGTTGTAGTTGAGACTGTGGTTTGAATTGCTGTAACCGAACATTCCGAAGAGATCTACGGTAGCGGTACCGGTTGCGACGATACGGTCAACCTTTGAGTTTCTCTTGAGGAGATGGTTGGTAAGCAGAGGGTTGGTCATACGGAGGTCACCGTGGATCTTGTCATAGTAGGTGCCGTAGCCGTATGCATCGTAGCTGTAGTTAGGTGCAGCAGCGATCACGTCGTCGAGACACCATGTTCTGTCGTCGTAAGCCTTGATGGTAGGAGGCATGAGAAGTGCAGATGCCATAACAGGGTACTGCTGGCCGTAGAGACCCTGTACGTACTCGTTGGCGTTAGAGAGACCCATGTTGTCCTGGGCACTGTGGCTGTATACGACACCGGTTCTGAACTTGATGAACTTGACGTCCATAGTGTTGTTCACACGTGTGGTGAAACGGTCGTAGTTAGGACCTGCGCCCTCGAGGGTGCCCTTCTGGCTGAAGTAGTCGAGTGCAACGTTGAAGGTGTTGTTCTCGCCACCGCCCGAGAGGTTTACGTTGTGATTCTGGCGGATTCCGACCTTGAACATCTCGTCATACCAGTTGGTATTGATCTTTGCAGGGTCGAGATAGTTCTCGCTGCTCTTGTCATAGCCTGAAGGAACAGCCATGCCACTGTTGGTATATGCTGTACGGACATAATCGCTGTACTGTGCAGCATCCATCACGCTGTAGACGCCGTCCTTGATCTTGTCGACACCGAAGTAGCCAGAGTAATCAACGCGTACAGGCTGATCCTTCTTGCCGCCCTTGGTGGTGATGATGATCACACCGTTTGCAGCACGTGAACCGTAGATCGCAGCTGCAGACGCGTCCTTGAGTACCTGGATGGTCTCGATATCGTTTGGAGAGAAGTCGCGGATAGTGGTACCCATTGGCACACCGTCGATGACGTAGAGAGGTGCGGTGCTGCCGAAGCTGCCCAGACCACGGATACGGACTGCAGGATCAGCACCAGGCTGACCGTCAGAGGTGATCTGTACACCGGCAACCTTACCCTCAAGCATGGTCGAGATGTTGCTGTTTGATACCTTCTTCATCTCGTCTGCATCGACGATTGAAACCGAACCGGTGAGGTCGGCCTTCTTCTGTGAACCGTAACCGATGACAACGACCTGGTCGAGGATGGTGTTCTCGGTCTTGATGGTGATCACACCGAGGTCTGCACGTCCGCTGACTGCCATCTCGATGGTCTCATATCCGAGGCCTACGAACTGGAGAGTAGCGTTGGCTGGAACAGAGAGAGTGAAGTAACCGTCGATGTCGGTGGTAGTACCGGTAGTTGTACCTGCTACCATGACGCCGACACCCATTGCAGGCTCACCGCTTTCCTCTACAACCTGACCCTTTACGGTCACCTTGTCGGTCTGCTGAGCCATAGCATCTGCTGCATACGCGCTGAAGCCGGCTGCGGGAGCCGCTGCGAGTACTGCGCAGAGAAGTGCTTTTGCAAATGTATTTTTCATAATCGAACGTTCAATCATTAAAGGTAATTGAGGTATGCTTCCTCGACGATGTTGCAGAAGTTGAGATCGCTGCTGTTCACGCCAAGGTTGTCATAGTACTGGAAGTGCTCCTCTCCGTTTGCATAGATAACATGGTAACGGATGTTCGCAGTGTTGTCGCCGCAGTTGGTGACGGTGATGGTGATCTCTGAGCCGTTGATATTGCTCATGAAGGTGTCCCAGTTCCAGTTGCTGTTTGCTACTACGGTAGCGTAGCCGTCGCCCCAGCCGTAGTGGTCCTCACGTACGACAGCGTACTCGCTGAGGTCGGAAGCACGGAGAGCGGTACATGGGCTGTGCCAGTTGCCGAGGTTGTCTGAACCAACCATCATGGTAACGGTCTCACTGGTATAAGGAGCTACATGCCATTCGTTAGAGAATCCTTCTGGAACCCACCAACCGGTAGAGAAGTCAGAAGCACCGACCTGACCGGCCTGTGGAGTGTTGGCACTCTTTGCGATCACGAGGTTTGCAGCGGCTTCGATTGCCTTGCCGGATGCTGTAGTATAGGTGATGGTTGCTACATTCTCGACAGTGCCCTCGGCAGCCTCATATACGAACTTGCCGTCGGTGAATGCTACGCTGAACTGGCTAGGAGCAAGGAGTGATTTGCTTCCATCAGAATAGGTTGCCTCTACCTTGAATGCACCATCTGAAAGGGTCGCATACTTGGCGTTGCCGATTACATTGACGTTAGCTACTGCTTCAAGTGCAACAACAGGATTGGTAACCTCGATGTTGTAGAAGTTGTTCACGGACTTGCCGTAGTTGCCCTGCTTGGTCTTGCTGTAAGAGTAAACGACGGTCTTAACACCGGTGGTGGTAAGGTCAGGAACGACGGTGAAAGTGATGTCCTCCTTCTCGGCAACTGCTACAGATCCGTCCTCGAAGGTGACGGTAGCTACAGCTTCGCCCCAGAAGTCCTCGTCGCCGATCTCGAGAGCTGCAGGATAGCCGGCAGCAACGATTGAAACAGGCTGCTGGTCTGCAACGGCAGCTACCTTTGATGGAATGAGATAGGCATTCTTCATCTCGAACCAGCTTCCGTCGCAGATGATGAACGCGTTGAATTCGTCAGAACTTACAGGATGATTGTAGGTCTCGGTCATCACTACTGAACCGTCCTTGCTGGTCATTGTTGCGGTAACGAAAGCGTAACCAGAGATGGAATGGTCGATATCCATCTCGACAAAAGCGCCTTCCATGTTGGCACGGAAGTCGTTCCAAATGTCACCGTCGCCATCAATATCCTGATAGTCCATAGCGATGAGGGCTCCATTGTAGTCACCGTTGCCCCAGCCATAGGCATCAGAACGGATGACGAAATACTCACTGTAGCCGTCAACGTCACGCTGACCCTTTGAAAGGCAGAGGTTCCAGTTGTTCCAGTTGTTGGCACCAGATCCATGGTTTACAAACTCGAGGTGGAGGAGCTTGTTGGATGGTACTGGGAAATAGTCAGAGAACTCGGTCCACCATCCTGATGAACAGTCCTCAGCTCCGACGATAGCATTGGCAATCATGACGTAGGTGGTGTCACCGGTGTCTTTCTTGTTTGCCTCTGCAATCTCGTCAATCCTGCTCTGGAGGTCGTCAGGAGCGTCGATTTCCATCATGGAGATCTCCGAACAGCTGACGGACATCGCAGCGGCAACAACCGCAGAGCAGAGTACGCTTAGCATCAATTTTGGAGTTTTCATGCTTTTACGATTTTGATTAAAGAGTTGTAGTTTTAATTATTATTGGTAAATGATTATCAAGAATGAAATCACGTGCTAGAGTTTTACGCTTGGCCAGCCATTCTTGTCCCAGATTATCTCACGGATGACAAGTCTGGAATCATAGTCTGCTTTCTTGTCGTAAGCATGACAGAAGAGGGTGGCCTTGCCATTCACATCAACTACAGCGCAATGGCCTATGCCAGGGAACCTGTCATTGCCGCTTACGACGACAGTACCGCCGCCAAGCATGAGAGGAGTCCCTTCAGCGTCCATGTAAGGGCCATTGACAGTCTTTGATCGGCCACAGACTACTTTATATGTACTCTTAGCTCCGCGGCAGCAGAGATCGTATGACACGAAGAGATAGTAGTAGTCTCCATGTTTATAGATGAAAGGAGCCTCGACGGCGCCGTTGCCTGGGTCGAAATCTGTACCGCGAGGATCGGCTGTGATAGCGTCGTCGGTTTCGGATGTGTCTTCAGCAGTTCCTTCTGGACGACGGCAGATTGGATACCATACCTCAGGTTTTGAAGGTCTTGTCAAAGTCTCGTCAAGACGGACGAGCTTGATGCCGCCCCAGAAAGAACCGAATGAAAGCCAGCCGGTGCCTTCCTCATCTATGACAACGTTAGGGTCGATAGCGTTCCAGAGATCGCGTCCACCTACTGAGTTTACGACACAGCCATGATCCTCCCATTTGTAGTCAGGGGAGTCCGGGTTGAGTGTCTTGTTGGTTGCAACACCGATAGCTGAAGTATTCTTGCCAAAGGTAGAGCAGGAATAATATAGATAGTAGGTACCGTTGTGGTAAAGAATGTCAGGAGCCCAAGTGTGACCGTTGTATCCAGGAACCATTTCGACTGCCCATTCAGGAGCCTTGTCGAATACGTGTCCGCTGAAATCCCAGGTTACAAGATCCTTCGATGTCATGATGTCCACGAGGAAACCCGTTGTGAACATATACCATGTACCGTCGCATTCCATTATTACCGGGTCATGCGTTGGCAGGTCTTCGGTATTGATGTCGGTACGGTTAAAATTTTGTGCAGAAACAGCCGTCAGCGACAGAATCGTAGCCAAAATGGTCAAAAATCGTTTCAGTGTCATAGCATTTGTGGATTAAACCACGCAAATGTATAACGATTAAAAACGATTAAAGTGAACAAATAAACATAAAAGGTGGATTTTTGAACACTACTCTTTAGGAAATGAGCTAGGCGAAACGTCAAACTCTTTTGTGAAACATCGAGTGAAATACTTCGGATCGTTGAAGCCTACTTCATACGCGATTTCGGAAATGTTCATTGTTTTCGAAACAGCGTTATTGATCAACATCTCACGTGCGATGGAAAGACGGTAGGTTCTTATGAACTGGCCTACGGACTGTCCCATCGCCTCTTTCATTTTCTTGTTGAGAAGAGTTTTGCTGAGTCCCATTGCAGTGCAGAAAGTTGCCACATCAAGGTCTGGGTCCTTATAATATTCGCGCACCACTTCCAATGCCTTTGCGACGAATTTATCATTTTTGGACTCCTCTTCAGTCTTGTTTTCCTGTGCATTCAGCATCTTCTGGCTGGCGAGTTCCTCATTCTGTCTCTTTAGAATCTGGTTCTGACGGGAAAGTTCATCTGCCTTCTGTTCGATAAGAAGTTTTTGCTCTGAAATCTCTCTTGTCCTCTCTTCAACTGTCTCCTGAAGCTGCCTGTTATATCGCACCAACGACTTCATCTTCCATCGCTGATACCTTATTATTGAATAGATGATCGACAGCACCATCAGCAGATAAAACCACAAGGAATGGTAGAAATACGGCTTTACCTTGATAGGAAGTGCTATGGTTCCGATTACAGCACCGTTTGTATCGTGGGCTCTTACCTGCAACTCATATTTTCCATTATTGAGTGATTGGAAGGTAATGAAGTTTCTGTGCATAGGAATCTCGATCCACTCGCTGTCCATGCCGTCCATCCTGTACGAATAGCTGACTGACTGTTCAAGGCCGTACGACAATGACGAGAACTCAAAACCAATTGACCGGTCTCTTTCGTGTATCCTGAGTCTACGTGGATTAATGTCATGTGTTACCTTTTCGCCCACCGAGATTCTCGTCAACTGAAAACCTGATCCATTCTGGGTGTTGATCGATGTTCCGGGGTTTATCACTGACATGCCATCTACATGACCGAAATACAACTTTCCGTCGCGACCCTTCAACGATGCGTTCCAGTAAAAATGACTTGATGCAAGGCCATCCATCGTCGAATAGGATGTAAAGCGTCCGTTCGCGGGACTGAACATGGACAGACCACTCTCGGTTGAAATCCAAAGGATTCCGAAACGGTCTTCGAGTATGCCTTTGACACAATCGTTTACGAGACCTCTGTCATGTCCGTAGTTGATGAACGACCAGTCACCCTCATTGTTCTTGTTGGCTTTATATATGCCGTTTCCGTTGCTGCCAACCCACATCGTACCATCGGCCGTCTGCATAATGCATGTTATCTTTTCGGCAACTCTGCTGTCTGGGGCATCAAGCTTGTTTCTGTAGTTCTTGAACGGGAATTCCATTCCTTCGGATGATCCATTCCTCTTGTTGAGGTCGAATATGAACACTCCGTCCTGGGTGCCGATCCAAAGATTGCCTTCATTGTCAATCAAAGATCCTATGCATCCGTATGGCTGATCCTTCAGTGCCGGACGGATGGCTCCGTTCTCCAGGTCATAGTAGTAAATACCGATGTTGGTACCAATCCACATTAGCCTGTTCTTCCTGTCCATGGTCAAGGTGCCTATGAAACTGAGCCTTCCAGTTGACTCCTGAAGCGATTCGATTTTCTCCAGGACCTTTATCGGATCCGAGGTGGAAACGATATTTATTCCTCCGCCCCATGTGCCGACCCATAGACGGTTCATATCGTCTTCGGCAATCATGCTGACTGAGTTGTGGCTCAGTCTGGAATTCTCTACAGTGTACCTCCTGAAACCATCCCAGCCATCTCCAAGGCAGCTTAGGCCAGCCTCGACGCTGCCGATCCAAAGACGATCATTGCTGTCCTCGAAGATTGCGTTTACAGGATGGCCAGGCAAAGCGCCGGCAACCCTGTCGGCACCGGAATAGTTTTCTACAGGCAGCTGTTTCGGATAGATCTGCACGAATCCGGCGCTCTCGGTACCGAGCCAGATGTTATTGCCGTATACCTTGATACAATTGATAAAGTCGCTGCTTAGCAGTTCGGTTCCGTTCGCTGATTGACCTGCCCTGATACGGTCGAATCTGTCGCTGAGATTGTCATATACATTTAGTCCCATCAACGAGGCGGCAAGAATCTGTCCGTCAGAAGTAAGGGCAAGTCCGGAGATGAAATTCTGCGACAATGAGCCTGGGTCGGAAGGGGAGTGTGTGTACAGTTTCCACTTGCCGGAACTTAGATTGTAGCGATACAGACCGTCCTCGGAAGAAATCCAGAGTTCATTATCCTTCTTGAGGTAATCAGACACATATACATCATCGCGAAGGTGCAGATTGCCAAGAACGGGGCTGGCTGAAAAACATCCTGTCTTTTCGACCGATATCTTGTTAAGATGCCCTCCAAGGAGTATCCATACGGTGCCATCTTGATCCACATCTTCAAAAACCTGGTTCTGGGGTGAGAATTTCGGGTCATCCTCTGAAAAGACGGAACCGATTCCTCCCTTGTCGTCAAATTCAGCCTTTATCAGGCTTGATCCGGCTTTTAGCCACAGACTTCCTTTTGAATCTACCGTTACAAACGAACAGTAGTCATACTGATGGGCTGAAAGATCATTCTCGGGAATCTCGACAGTGCGCAAAGTGGAAAGGTCGATTACATTGAAGCCACCTTCAGTGCATACCCAGAGACGATGGAATGCATCTTCAGCAAGACTCTTTACGAAGTTGTTGTTGATCCTAACCTCTGAGTTGGTTGAAAAGACAATCATCTCATAACCATCGTAGCGGCAAAGTCCACCACCTGATGTAGCGATCCACATGAATCCATAGCTGTCCTGGAAGACATCGTCCACGAAGTCATTCGGAAGTCCCTTGCTTACGTCATTGAAACGTGCCAGACGGGTCGATGAAAGATCTGATGCCGCATGGATTGGAATAGCCAGAACAAGCGAAACAAGCGTAATAATTATGTGTAAAAGTCCACCTCTATGCATCATTTGTCCACTTTGGTTTGAGCAAACATAGCTAAATTTGCCAAAAATTGGAAAATTAACCACATAAGAGATGAAATTCAGAAATCTTCTTACATCTGCTATCGCTCTTGCAGCTGCAACTGCCGTGAGTGCGCAGACAAATGACTTTGACATCAATGTCAAGAAGGTCGGTGCACCTATCCAGGGCACCATGTACGGTATCTTTTTCGAGGATATCAACTATGCCGCTGACGGCGGACTCTATGCTGAACTGGTCAAGAACCGTTCATTCGAGTTCCCTAATGACGCACTCCAGGGCTGGAAGGCATTCGGAAAGGTAAGCGTGCGCGAGGATGGACCATTCGAGCGTTGCCCTCACTATGTCCGTCTCAGCGACCCTGGACATCCCCACAAGCACACTGGCCTTGAGAATGAAGGATTCTTCGGTATTGGCGTAAAAGCAGGTAAGGAATACAGATTCTCGGTATGGGCTCGTTCCGACAAGCCTGTAACCATCCGTGTCGAGCTCGTCAATTCTGCATCCATGGGCGAGATTCACGAATTCGGCAAGAACACCGTCACCATCGATTCAAGAGAATGGAAGAAGTATCAGGTTATCCTTACTCCATCAGAAACCATGGAAAAATCGCATCTGCGTATCTTCATGGAAACACGTGACGCATACTGTGATCTCGAACATGTATCACTCTTCCCGGTCGATACCTGGATGGGACACGAAAACGGCATGCGTAAGGATCTCGCACAGGCTCTTGCCGACCTTAAGCCTGGCATTTTCCGTTTCCCTGGCGGATGTATCGTAGAGGGAACCGACCTCGAGACCCGCTACAACTGGAAGAACAGCGTTGGTCCGGTAGAAAACCGTCCTATCAACGAGAACCGTTGGGAGTACACATTCCCTTACCGTCTGTATCCTGACTACTTCCAGAGCTATGGACTTGGCTTCTATGAGTTCTTCCTCCTCAGCGAGGAGATCGGCTCGGAGCCTCTACCTATCATCAGCGTAGGTCTTGCATGCCAGTTCCAGAATGACAACATCGACGCTCACGTCCCTGTTGACGAGCTTCAGCCATACATTGACGATGCCCTCGACCTCATCGAGTTTGCCAACGGCAGCGTTGACACCAAGTGGGGAGCCCTCCGTGCAGAGATGGGACATCCGGCACCATTCAACCTTAAATATCTTGGAATCGGTAACGAGCAGTGGGATGAACTCTACCCGGAGCATCTCAAGCCATTCCTCGACCAGATGCGCGCAAAGCATCCCGAGATCAAGATCGTCGGCTCATCAGGCCCAGACTCGGAAGGCGCACAGTTCGATTATCTCTGGCCACAGATGAAGGCACTCAAGGCTGACCTCGTAGATGAACACTTCTACCGTCCTTACGACTGGTTCCTGTCACAGGGCAACCGTTACGACAACTACGACCGAAAGGGACCTAAGGTATTTGCTGGTGAGTACGCATGTCATGCTACCGGCAAGAAGTGGAACCACTACAAGGCATCTATCCTTGAGGCTGCATTCATGACCGGCCTCGAGCGTAATGCAGACATCGTTCACATGGCCACCTACGCACCGCTCTTCGCACATGTAGAAGGATGGCAGTGGCGTCCGGACCTCATCTGGTTCGACAACCTCAATTCATTCCGTACTGTAAGCTGGCACGTACAGCAGCTCTATGGCCAGTATAAGGGTCAGAACGTGCTTGCTCTCGCCATGAACGGCAAGCCTGTTGCCGGAAATGACGACCAGAACGGTCTCTTCGCAAGCTCGGTTCAGGATGGCAACCTTATATATGTGAAGGTCGCAAACACCTCTGACAAGGCCCAGGAAATCAACTTCAATTTCAACGGCCTCAAGAAGAAGGAGACTGTAAAGGCTGTAAAGCGCATCGACCTTACCAGCGACAAGATCTATGAAGACAACTCTATCGAAGCACCTTGCAACATTGTTCCGGTAGAGGCTGGATTCAGCGGGGAGGGACAGAGCCTGAAGGCAAGCGTTGCACCGCTCAGCTTCTCGATTTTCGTCATTGAAAAATAAGACATCATAGTTAGTAGTATAATTAGCAGAAAGCAGTCCGTCGAGGAAGATGGGCTGCTTTTTCTATAGACTGATCAAGATAACGCATCTTTTAACTCAAGTAGTGTGTTTTCTTAAAAAATCCTACCTTTATCACCGAAAACCACAACCATCCCATTTGAGATCATATGAAAGCATTCAATAAGATTCTTTCTGCCACGGCAGCCCTGTTTCTCATCTCTACATCATCAGCATTCTCTCAGACCAGGATGAGAGATTACGTCGGTGCCGGTCCGGGAGTCATGAAAACGGGACAATACAACGCCATCACTGACGTGAAAGGAGTGAAGGTGGGTCATGTAACCCTTATCGAAGGAAACAATATCCGCACTGGAGTCACTGCTATCGTTCCACATTCAGGAAATATTTTCAGGAACAAGGTACCGGCAGCAGTATATGTCGGTAACGGATTCGGAAAACTCGCCGGCACCACCCAGGTGATGGAACTGGGCAACATCGAGACCCCTGTCATTCTTACCAATACTCTCAATGTCGCCGAGGGAATAATCGGCGCGGTGGAATGGACTCTTGCCCAGAAAGGCAATGAGAACGTCCATTCCGTAAATGCAGTAGTAGGCGAGACCAACGATGGCGGTCTCAATGACATCAGGGCCAGGAGAGTCACAAAGGAAGACGTTATACAGGCAATAGAGAACGCAAAGGGAGGCCAGGTGGAGGAAGGATGCGTAGGAGCAGGAACAGGAACCGTCGCGTTCGGACTTAAAGGTGGTATCGGAACCTCGTCAAGAGTTCTTCCTGAGTCGATGGGCGGCTATACTGTCGGTGTCATCGTCCAGTCAAACTATGGTGGAGTGCTCGAGGTTGATGGAGTGCCTGTCGGACAGCTCATTGAACATTACTCCTACAGAAAGAACATACTCCAGGACGTTGATGGATCATGTATGATAGTGGTCGCCACTGACGCCCCCGTTGACGCCCGCAATCTCGAGAGAATGGCCAAGAGAGCCATCATGGGACTCGCAAAAACGGGAGGAATTGCCTCAAACGGAAGCGGTGACTACGTGATTGCGATGAGCGTATGTCCCGATAATCTGATCGACGAGTCCAAAGAATCATATAATCCGACCCTTCTTCTCAATGACGATATGTCGGGGCTTTTCATGGCAACTATCGAAGCCACTGAGGAAGCATTATGGAACTCGCTCTTTGCCGCTACTGACATGGACGGCTATGAGGAGAGCGTAAAGGCTATGGACAAAAAGAAGGTTGCCGAGTATATCAAGAAGTCCAGGAAGGCGGTAGGGCTCGGTAAATAGACTACTCGTCGTCCCTGTTGTCAATCCACTCTTCAATGGAATACGTCTCGCCGAAGACCATCTCGCAGATCTCATCGCTGATGTCGTGGCCGTTGGCGCTGTTTGTGAAATAGTCGAAGGCGATTCCTTTATCATGGTCGACGACAAAAAGGCACTTCATGGTTCCATTGTCGCCCCAATGCCAGTATTTGTCCGGTACAGTCGTGTCCTCATGACAGACGGATCCGACACCAAGACACCAGTACATATCCTTGTCACAGTCCCTGCGCTCGTTTGCAAACCTTATCGCATGTGAACGTGGTGTCAGCCAGGCACTGTATGCACTGTCTGAAAGGCCTTCGCCGAACAGAATTGCATGCACGATGAAATTCATGAACTCAGTGCTGTTTGTCCGCAAGGTATAGGCACAGTTTGATCCGAAGTATTCGTCTTTGCCGGTGTTCTGTACGTCAGATGTGAAGCCGTCCAAAGCCAGTGTGTCATATTCGCTTCTCCATTCAAATGAACTCAATGGCATGTCGAAAGGATCGAATACATACCTCGAGGCAAGCTGGTTCAGGGATTCTCCTGTCACGTCTTCCACGGCTCTCTGGAGGAAAGAAAAAGCCTCTCCGGAGTATCCGAAGCGTGAATCTGCCGGATAGTGAAAGCTGATAGGACTGGTCGACCATCCATCTGCAACAGGGGAGTAAGCCCAGTTGTACAGTCCGCTGGTATGTGACAGAATCATTCTTGGCGTAAGCCTTGCCGCCATTTTCTTGTCGACGAACCGTTCTATTCCGGTATAGCTGCAAACAGGGACATCAAGTCCGATTATTCCTTCATCGGCAAGCCGCATGACTATATAGGAAAAAACAACTTTGCTCAATGATGCCGCCTGGTAGATGTCCTGCTCAGTTCTATCGGCAGTGTCGGTTCCGCCAAGTATGGTCTGATATTCCTTGCCGACCTGGTAGAATGTGAACTGCATGGAAGGAATCGAGTGCTCCTCGGTCAGCTGCACAAGTGTTTCCGGAAGAATCACGATTGATGTGTCATTGTGCCTTCCGGTACAGGAAAAGGTGGACAGAATGACTGTCAGCGCGTATATGATGTCTCTTACTCTCATGAACGGAATCACTTTCAGGCGTAAATGTAATAATTATTAATGTAGTACTTGCTCTTTGCCGTATTTATCCCGAATTTTTTGTTTTCTGTATATATCTGCTTAATTTTACAATTCCCCACGAAAACGGACTTGATTATGTTTGAGAATAACGACAGATTACCATCAGAATGCACCAATATTGCCGAGGTACGTAATGAAATCGACAATATCGACAAGGTCATCATCAGGCTCTTGAGCGTGCGTTTCGAGTATGTCAAGGAAGTCGTGAAATACAAGGAGAAGACAGCAAGCAGCATCGAGGCTTCCGGCCGTCGCAACGCAGCTCTGTCGGATCGCCGCAAGTGGGCGGAAGAAGCAGGACTGAGTCCGGACGTCATCGAAGAGATTTATGACAGGCTGATCCGTTACTTCATCGAGGAAGAAAAGAAGATAATGAATATATAACGAACATAACATATGTATAGAAAGGAAATCAAGGTTCTCGACTGTACCGTCCGCGACGGAGGTCTGATGAACAAATGGCAGTTCAGCAAAGAATTCGTCAAAGCAATATATGAGGCAAACGTCAAGGCTGGCGTTGACTATATGGAGATCGGCTACATCAGCAGCGCCGACCAGTTCCCTCGTCCTGAATACGGCCCATGGAAGTTCTGCGCAGAGGATGAGATCCGCGAGATTGTCGGAGACAACAACACCGGCACCAAACTCTCGGTAATGGCCGATATCGGTCGCGTTCATTTCGATGATATACGTCCAAAGGACGAGAGCGTGATCGACATGTTCCGCGTCGCTTGCTATGACTACCAGATCGACAAGGCAATCGAACTCGCTCACCATGTCATGGATAAGGGATATGAGGCAACCATCAACCTCATGGCTGTTTCCAAGGTCAATGACAGAGCTCTCGATCAGGTTCTCGAGGATGTTGGAAACTCAAGAGTAGGCACATTCTACCTTGTCGACAGCTTCGGCAGCCTTTATTCAGAGGATATCCACAGCCTTATGGACAAGTATCTCAATGCGCTTCCTGGCAAGACCATCGGATTCCATGGCCATAACAACACCCAGCTTGCGTTCGCCAACACCATCGAGTGCATCCGTACCGGTGCGAACATGCTTGATGCTACAATGCTCGGCATCGGCCGTGGCGCAGGCAACTGCCCGCTCGAGCTCCTCATTTCATTCCTCAAGAATCCTAAGTACAAGCTCGAGCCTATCATCAAGGCTATCCAGGATCATGTCAACCCTATGAAGAAGGAAATCGACTGGGGCTACTTCATCCCATATATGATCACCGGCTCCCAGAACGATCATCCTCGTTCAGCAATGGCTTGGATGGCCAGTCCACAGAAAGACGACTACATTTCATACTACGAGTCAGTAGTTAAAAATAAAGAGGTCTAAGCGACCTCTTTTTTCTATGGGGAAGATAGCGGTTTATACATTCATGCAGGAAGGCGGGCAGATGCCTGCACAGCCATATAATGCCTCCGTCTGGAAGGCCAAGGGCTTCGATTTCATATGCTTTGTAACAAAAAAGGGAGACATGCCTGATTATTGCGGAGCATGGTATATCGACGAGCTTCCGATATCCTGGGAAGACAGATTGCTAAACGCCGTCATCCCGAAGATTAATCCTCAGTCAGTTCTTGAGGACTATGAATACAGTCTCTGGCTTGACGGGGATGTCGCTATCACTGGAGACGCCATTTACGAGCATTGCCTTGAAATGCAGCAAAGGGGAGTGGTCTACGCTGATCTTGCGCATCCAAGCATAAGATCCGTATATTCGTATGCATGGAAGGTATGGAGACAGGGGCTGGAGCCATTCAAGGTTGTATGGAACGCCGTATCATTCCTCATCAGCAAGGGCATTCTCCCTGGAGCAGGATTCCATGACACTTCAGTCATGTTCCGTGCACACGAAAATGATGCTGTACTTGAGTTCGACAGGTGGTGGTGGGAATGTCTGCTTCTTCGGGCAGGAAGCCACTATGACCAGCTGATGCATATCTTTGCACTGATCGACACCCCATCATTGAAATGGGAACACATGAGCAGCGAAGGTCTCAGTTTATAATCTATAGTTCCCTTTTCTTTTATACCAGACCTGGTATCTGGAATAATTGCTATATTTGATAGGTTTGAACCGATAACACGAACAAAAACAAATAGCCACATAAAATGAAAGAGACCGAAATCAATCTTTCACGCCGATCCTTCGTCAAGACGGCGGCTGCCGGAGTCGCAGTGGTAAGCCTCAGCTCAATTCTTCCCGGAAATGTAGCAAACGCGAAAGAGAGTACAATTCCATCAGACCTTCCTGCCCCGAAGAAAGCCTCGAAAAAGAACGGAATCTTCATCGAAGATGGAGATATCAATCTCGACGGCAAGACCTTCGATCTTGAATTCGTACAGCCAGTCAAACTTGCGGCTTTCAAGGATGGCCAGAAACAGACAGAAGGAACCTGGAGAACCTCGAACAAGCATCTTGTTTCTGTATCTCCGGACGGAACCATAGTAATGCGTGATGGTGTCGGTGGTTATGACGTTGACGTGACCTGGTCCCAAGGGGACACAAGCTACAAGGTTTCATTCCATACACAGCAGACAATAGGCGCTCACTGCATTACTGCAGATCTTCCTCTGACCAGAGGCCAGTTCATGATAATGCTTGCCGATTTCTTCGGATGGTGCCATTATAATGACGTGATGGATGACGGTACGGACATTGACGAGAAAGGTGAACTGATGAGCACGGAGCGCGTAAGAAACTACTTTGATGTCACAGGAGTTGCCGATTACGTGAAACCAATCGAATGCGCTTTGGACATGGGCGTGTTGAAGGCAGACTCACCGGAAGATTGTTTCTACCCGATGTCGGTTATGACACGAGAAGACGCTGCCGTCATATTGGCCAAGGCATTCCTCATGGATGCGCTCGACACAGATTACATTTCGGATTTCCAGGATTCAGCCAAAGTCAGCAAGGAAGCATATCAGGCTCTCAATTCGCTGATCGGTCTGAACTATATGCGCGGCATTACAGACACGCTGATCGGCCCGGACGAGGGCATATCAGCTACGGAAGCCAGGATTGCCATTGACAACATTTCCAGGAGAAGGGTATCTCCGGTATGGTCGATGCCTGTTTCTCACCGCAAGTTCGTCCGCTGCCGTCCGATATGGAAATGTCCTACCGATGGTGTGACCATCCACTGGAGAACCAGGGCATTCAACATATCCCACAAGGAGCTCGAGGGACTTTTCATCCAGGACAGAGGAGCCGGAGTAAAGCTTGAGGACAAGTGGGGAGAGTGGTATGACTACAAGCCTGACTACAGCACGGTTCCGATGTTCGGACTCAACAGCAGCAAGGATCTTCCGTATGACAGAATCTGGTTCTGCGTCGAGGTAGAGGCGTATGCGACCAAGCCAGGAATGGAAGATGGACCTGTTTCCAAGTTTGTCTGGAGAATCGACCGTCCGGCATGGCATGACTTTGCCTTCGACGTTCTCCACAAGGGTGACAGGAACTTCCCGACCGTGTATCGATTCTTCGACAATTTCCAGGCTGCCGCATACTATATCCAGGGATCGAAGTACGGTATCATCTTCGACGGACTGATGCCGACCAATACTACCATTTCACTATATGACAGGGTAAAGGAGCTAGCGACAACAGATTTCGCGTTCGTCCTTGGTCACGAGCATGGAGACCATAACGGCGCAATGCCTTATGTATATGAGAAAGGCCACAAGGTGTACCTTTGCAAGCGCGTAGGCTCCAAGGGCAGGCCTTGGACCATCACCACTTACGGCAAGGATTTCACCAGCTCGAACAGGAGCATCATCGATACAAGGACAGGAGCATACGGCGAGAATGCCATCGAGATCGACGAAGGATATGTATTCGATCTCGGCAACTGCAAGCTCAAGGTCTATCGTCTTCCAGGCCATGAGAACGCATCCATGATTCTTCATGACGCCGAGCATGGACTCATTTTCGCATCCGACATCTATGGCGTGAACAGATACTGGACAGCCGACCAGTTCTCGGCAAGAGGAATGAAGCAGGACCTGCTCATGTCCCTCCAGCAGCAGCTCATGGTCGAATACCGCAAGAACAACGGCCAGATCAAGGAAGTCTATACCGGCCATAACAGGATCGGAGTTGGCGCGGAATATCTCCAGGTCTGGGAGAACTGCCTCCAGAAGCTTGTCGATTACGGTCCTGATGCCGTAGAGGATGACCTTCGCGGCGACGGCGCAATCCTCGCCCAGGACGGAGACAACCTCGGTACGCTCAACTGGACCGGATTCTCGCAGGAAGGAAAGATGAAGTATGTCGAGTACACTGGAAAGTACGACGGAAAGCCATTCTACCGCATCGAAGTGGACAACTCGGGAGAAAGCCCGCTGGTCGACAACAACCTTTATTTCAAGAGATCGACCAACTCCGCGCTGTCCAATATCGTCATCGCTGACGGTGAACTCATAGGCCATGACTTCCTTTACAGGACAGGCTTCTCCGACGCCGAGACAAAACTCGATGACGGCGGCTACAAGTTTGTCATCAAGAACAAGTTCGTGCCATACGAGCACGATTACGAGGTGAAGGTGGGTGGTCTCCAGTCAAGCTGCACCATCGTGCCCGTCGCAATGACCAATCTTGTCAAGTCAATCAGGGTAAACGGCAGGGAAGTGTCAAGCAGATGCCCTGTAAAGGTATCTGTCTCGTCTCCATGCGTGATCGAGGTAACTGCTCCCGATGGAGTGACAAAGACTGTTTATACATTGAAATTCCGCTCATAATGCCACAGAGAATAACAGGAAAGACTGAACTTATAGGTCTCATCGCAAATCCGATCAGGACCAGCAAGTCGCCGATGATGCATAACACTGCATTCGAGGCCCTTGGTCTGGACCTTGTCTATATGGTGTTCGAGGTTGACAACACCAATCTCAAGGATGCCGTCCAGGGACTCCGTTCACTTGGTGCTGTCGGTTTCAACGTATCGATGCCGAACAAAACCGAGGTGATGAAATATCTCGATGAGATATCGCCGGAAGCAAAGCTCTGCGGGGCAGTGAATACCGTTGTCAACAGAAATGGACACCTTTACGGCACCAATACCGATGGAAAGGGATTCATGTTGGCATGCAAAGAGAAGGGTTTCGACATAATAGGGAAGAAGATAACCCTGATCGGAGCAGGAGGTGCCGCAACAGCCATTGCCATGCAGGCCGGTCTGGACGGTGTGGCCGAGATTTCGATCTTCAATGGCAATGACAGGTTCATGGATAACGCCAAGGCCAATGCCGAAAGACTCAACTCGGAAACAAGCTGCAAGGCACAGGCGTTCTGCCTTGACGACACAGATGCACTCAGAAGGGAAATAGAGTCATCCGTCCTTCTTGTCAATGCTACAGGATGCGGATTCGGTGTGCCCGCCGGTCCATGCCTGATACCTGACAAAAGCTACCTCAGACCGGATCTCAAGGTCGTAGATATCATCTATTCTCCGGAGAAGACACATCTGCTTGAGATGGCCGAAGAGGTCGGCTGTGAGAACATGAACGGAGTAAGGATGATGCTTCACCAGGGAGCCGCCGCATTCAAGATGTGGACGGGCAAGGACATGCCATTCGCACCGGTAGAGGAGGCTCTCGCCCAGATTTCCTCACAGAAATAGCCATGGCATCCAGAATTGTCAGATGGCTTGACGAGCATCTCGAGGAAGCACTGCTTGCAATACTTCTTGCGGGCATAGCTTTCGTGGTGTTGTTCCAGGTCATTGCCCGATATGTATTCAGCAGCCCTCTTGGGTGGTCTGATGAGCTTGCAAGATATTTTCTTGTATGGTCGACGTTCCTGTCGGCGAGCTATTGCGTAAGGCATCGTATTTCAATCAAGATCGACCAGTTCCAGAACTCGCTGAATGCTCCTCTGATTCCATGGGTGAAAATGCTTCGGCATACGATTGTCTTTGCATTCTGTGTGATAATGATTCCATATGCCTGGAAGTATGTCGCTCAGGCGGCATTCAACGGCTCGACGAGTCCTGCTCTGAGAATACCGATGTATTATCTCCAGAGTGCTCCTCTGGCTGGATTTATCCTGCTGGGCATACGTGTGGCGCAGGCATGGTTCCGTGAATTCAGGATATCAAGGTCGAATCTGCTTGAATCTCTCAAGGAGACGGTAAAAGAAAAGGAGGGGAGACCATGACACTGCTTGTTATTCTTGTCCTCGTCGTTCTTCTCTGCCTTGCTGTTCCGATCGGTCTTGCAGTCGCAATTTCGTCAATGGTTCCCTCATTGGCCTCGGATTCGTTCACGTTCTCGGGCGTGTTCATACTCCGTTCTATGCTCGGAGGAGTAAACCAGACTACATTGCTTGCGATTCCTCTGTTTGTGATGGCCGGAATCATCATGGCAAAAGGAAATGTTTCGCGCAAGCTCTTCGAAGTCTTTGCCTACATGATCGGCAAGAGGACTGCGGGAATCCCTTGTGCAGTAGTAATAACATGCCTGTTCTTCGGCGCGATTTCCGGCTCGGCCCCGGCTACGGTTGCAGCAGTCGGATCCATGGCAATTCCATTCATGCTGGAACTGGGTTATGACAAGAAGTTCGCCGTGGCCCTTGTCGCTGTTTCCGGCGGCCTGGGTGTAATCATACCACCTTCAATTCCATTCATCCTGTACGCACAGGCTTCCGGCGCATCTGTATCTGATCTTTTCATAGCCGGTGTCATTCCCGGGTTCATCATAGCGTTCATACTGATGGGATACTCCTACCTATATTGCAAGGTTAACGGAGAAGACAAGAACTCAGTCGAGAAGGTAGTCGGACGCTTAAGGTCCAACAGTTTCCTTAGTGTATTGAAAGAGTCGATATGGGCATTGCTGACGCCTGTGATCATCCTCGGATGCATCTATAGCGGAATCACATCTCCGACAGAAGCCGCATGTATCGCAGTCTTCTATGCTCTCTTCATATCGATATTTGTCTACAAGACACTCAAGCCCGGAGATTTCTGGTCAATCTGTCTGGAGACGGTAAGGACCTATGCTCCGGTGATGTTCATTCTGGCGGCATCGGTTGCATTTAGCAGGATACTTACGCTACTCGACGTGACGACCAGCATTTCGTCCTGGCTTGCCGGAGACTTTACAAACAGGACAGTGATACTGATAGTCATCAACTTCATCATCCTTCTGGTAGGAATGGTGATGGATACTACTCCGGCTATCATGATCCTTACTCCTATCCTGCTTCCTGCAGCACAGATTTTCGGTGTGGATCCGATTCATTTCGGCATCATGATGGTCGTAAACCTCGCCATCGGATTCGTTACGCCTCCTATCGGCGTCAACCTCTTTGTCGCGTCAAGCCTGTCCGATGTACCTGTGATGCAGCTCGCGCGCAAGGCGGCTCCGATGATAGTCCTTTTCCTTGCCGCACTTCTGTTGATCACGTTCTGTCCGCAGGTCAGCCTCTGCCTGGTTTCCAAATAGCATGATTATGAAAAGATGCATTGCACTGATTGCCTTTGCCGCCATTGCACTGGCCATGACTTCCTGCTCGACAGAAATAAAGAAATACGCATGGGTGCTTGGAACCGCAAGTCCGGAGAATACTGTCACAGGCATATTCGCCGAGGCGTTTGCTGCCAATGTGGACAGCCTTTCCGATGGGCGGCTCAAGGTCCGCGTGTACCACAACTCACTGCTTGGCGGAGATACTGAACTGATTGAATCCTGTCAATGCGGAGACATACCGTTTGTCGTACAGAATACGGCTCCAGAAGTCAGCTACATGAAGAGGCTATGCCTCTTTGACCTGCCCTGTGTCTTTGACAGCCTTGAGGCTTTGCACAGGGTGCTGGATTCGGACGGATTCATGGACAGGGTAAACCAGATCTACAATGATGCCGGATTCAGCCTGCTGGCAATGGCGGACCAGAATTTCAGAGTAATGACAAGCAACAGGATGATATCTGACATGTCCGGTTTCAAAGGAATAAAGATCAGGACGATGGAAAACTCCTATCATATGGATTTCTGGAATGCCGTAGGAGCAAGTCCGACTCCGATGGCCTTTGCTGAGCTGTACGTTGGTCTTGAACAGCACACAGTTGACGCACAGGAAAATCCTTATGAAGTCATCTGTTCAAACGCTTTCTATGAAGTCCAGGATTATGTGATCGATACACGACATCTTCCGCATCTTCTTGCTCTGGTCGTAAACAAGGAATTCCTTGACGGCCTGGATGCGGACGACAGGTATATCGTTGAACATGCCGCTGCCATAGCGCGCGATACAGCAAGAAAACAGTCTCTCATGCGCGCCCAGTCAAGAATCGACGAAATAGTATCATCAGGAACGGCCATCGTTCCGGTCTCGGCTGAAATGCGAAAGGAAATGAGAGAAGCTTCCTCCGCTCTCTATGACAAGATCCGAAGTGTCGTTGACGATGACGAACTGTTCAGTTCATACATCTCTCAGTAATGTAATCAACCGTCGTGCGATAAAGTATGTGTTAACAGCTGTGCAGAGGGTGTCCGGCGTTACCTGCTGATGATTGCGGTGGAGACAGGGAAATTGAAGTAGGTGTCGGGGAAGGGTTCGTCTTTGAGGGTGAAATGCCACCATTCGCACTCGTATATCTTGAAGCCGTGGCGCACCATGGCCTCCTGGAGTATCATGCGGTTGCGGTACTGTTCTTCGGTAATCGGCTTGTAGGCTCCGATCTCCTGACCCGGAAGGACGTCGGGATGCGACACAACCCCGAAATAGTCAAAGGTACAGCCCATGTCAACGTCTTTCTGCAGTTTCATGTCGAAAAGGGTGAGATCGACGGTAGAGCCGCGTGTGTGGCTGCTTTTCCTGGCAACATACTCCTGAGGCACCAGCACAGCTTTGTCCAGCTCCGGGTAGAAATACTCCTTCATGCGCACGTCACTGATATCCTCTGCCCACGCCATGAAGTAATCCACGGCACTCTGCGGACGATATGCATCGTAAATCTTCAGAAGGTAGCCCTGCTGCCTGAGTTCGTCGCTTACCGCCTTGAGTGAATCCGCAGCCTCACGTGAAAGTATTGCCACAGGCTCCAGATAACCAGGGATGCGATCCCCGATAAAGTTGTAGGTACTGTAGTAGCGGATTTCCAGAATCACATCGGGGATATGTTCGCCTATGAGCACGAACTGTGAGCTGTCCATTTCAGGAGCTTCCTGGGACGTATTCCGGACGCATGAACAAGCAACAAAGACCACCGAGACAGCGGCAGCAACTATAGAGAGTATTCTTTTCATAGCTATCATATTATAAAGCGAAGATACTAGAATTCCCCATAATTCAGAATAAACTGAAATGATCAAATTACCTTGAGTAATGGAGAAATATATTGTTATCTGTAATACAGACACTCGACGACAGTCCTGCTCCGGTTGTTGCCGCATCCGCAGTGCACCACGACACACTCGCCCCTTGAAACAATGTCGGAGAGAACAATATGTGGGTGCTACCCCACAAAGCGGGAAAGGACAGGGAAAAACGGGTCAGAGGCGATTCCTCAAGCTGATTTTGTTCGCAGTCCTATCATTATATTTCGTATGGTTGGGATAATTCCCACCTGGCCTATCACAAGGACCCAGTCGTGGCGGATTATGCCGTAGGTTATAAGCAGAACACCGCCAGCAAAGGCAAAATACCAGAACGGCAGCGGAAGCAGTGATTCACCCCTCTTGTGGCAGTACAGCCACTGAACAATGAAGCGTGTCTTGTACACTAACTGGCCACTCAGGCCCAGAATCATGAGCCACAGGGGCATAAACTCGTTCTGGATGAAGCCGGCAAGGAACTCATGCCTGTGAAAGAAGATTACAACCGCAACCACCACAGGGATAAATCCCTGAATCCATGGAATCATGGAAGGCACCTTCTTGTACAGTCCCTTTGCATTGATGTTCCACATGTAGATGTAGTACGACAGATACTCGCCTATGAGTATGGTCACATCCCTGCGCAGCCAGCCATAGTAAAATAGAATGGAGGACCCTATGATACTGAATATCCAGAAGAGAGCTGGGGACTCGATCCTGCCTTTCTTTTCTGTCAGATACCATTGTATGATGCTGCGGCCCGTATAGAAGAACTGGGCCGAATAACCGATGAGATATATCCAAAGCGGGCTGTCCATACTTATATGCGTATTTTTTTAGAGACATACATTGAAATCTCATGAACCATGATGGTCAAGAGGATATCACAAGCCAGAGCAGTCATGACACATAATGCGCCACAAAGGAGTTAAGGGATAAAGCATGGCTGCAGCTGACATTTTTCAAAGATCTACCACTGATCCGAAAGGGAATCCGATGGCATGAAGGTAACGTCGATATTCTTTGTCCATGTGAACTTGTATATCACATGCTGGCCAAAGGCTCCGTCAAAGGTTGCCATGCAGGTGTAATAGGTGTGTCCTTCTTCATACAAGGTGGTACTTGTGCCATCACCCACTCCATCGTTATCGTGGGCATAAATGCCTCGGAAAATATTCGCACTGTTATTTTCCCTGAGATTGTCGTAGCACTGACCAAAGAACTGGTCGGGCGTCATTACAGCCATTTCATCGGCAATATCCTCACTGTCGTACGTTATACCTATCCAAGGGACATCGGTGGTAAGGTTGCCTGTCTTCTTGTCTAAAGGATAGCCGTAGTCCCAGTTGCCGCTCACCTTGTAGAGCAGGGTCACATCCAGCTCGCTCTTCGCCTTGGTGTGCACAGTCTGACAGAACAGGTCCCCACTTGGCTCATTGGTCTTCGGATCTACCACGAAAGCGAACAGCCAGTAGTCCGTATCCGGTTCCAGATAATAGAAATAATAATCGGTCTTTCTGTACCTGAGGCTGTGACTGGCAAAATCCGCAACATAAGGAGTGAGTTGCATCAGTTGACCGTGACGCCACTCTATGTATCGCATATATGCCCAATCCAGGGCAAGCGACATGAACTCGGCCTTGTAGTCCTGGGGGTCGATATCGTGTGAAACAGGCTTTACATCCACATAATACCATGCATCGGCCGACGGCGTGAACTCCACTTCACAGAAACCAGACCCCATCTGGCGTATCTTCATATCTATGGAGACCCCTTCGGTACTGTACGCGGCACGGGTGTCGCACGAAGAGGCAGTCACAACAGCAATAAGCGCAAAGGTAATATGCAGGATAATCTTTTTCATAAATTCTACCATTTGCCCTCCTTGAGGAAGGTCTCCACCGTGAAAATGAAACGCGGAAGGGCAGCGCCGTGACCTCCGTAATAGCCGAAGTTGTACTGGATATTGCCATCGTTCCACTTTGAACGGGCAATCGTGGCGTTCTCAAAAGGAACAACGTCATCGTTGATTGAATGGAACATGTACACCGGGGTCCGCGGTGTCCATGCAAACAAAGAAATGGAATTCTTGTTGAGTTCCTTGTAGAAACTTGCAGCAAGATCTGTCGTAGGATCCATCAACTGAGGACCCAAAATCTTGTCAGTCTGCTTTGTGCCGATAGCATTGTTTATATCCGTCGTCGAGTACTTCTTGCTGTTTACCCAGTCGTCAAAGTGAACGGCCACCTCGGGCGTCATCAGGTCGGCAGGATTACAATCCAGATCACCGCTCATGGCCATGCCCTGGGCAACCATGAGAAGAGCGTATGGGAAGTTACATGAATTGCTGGTGATATAGTCCTGATAAGTGTAGCTCAGATCATAAGGGCCGCCGCCGACAAGCGCGGCACGGACCTTTATCGGCTCGTCAAGTACCTCGATCCGGCTGAGAGTGGCCATGCTGGTGGCCGCTCCTTGAGAATAGCCCATCAGGAAAATATCCTCGAACTCGGGGGCATATTTGCTACCTTCCAGCATCTTGCGCACGGCCTTGAACATGTCGGCCACATTGGTCGCCGTCTGCTCCATGCACAAATATGGATGCGGGTGGCCGGCCGTCACTCCGAATCCCTCATAATCCGGCACAACAAACACATAGCCCAGATTTGAAAGGACAGCCTCAAGAGGAAAACTCCTCGAAGGACTTTGGCCGTTGGCACTGATGGTGTAATGGCTCAGGAGTATATACCTTTTGATCGGGACACCGGTAGGGATGATGACCTTGCCGGAGAGAATCAAGTCTTTATGATGTCTGTCCTTGGTATGATAGGTGCCTACGATTTCTATGATTTCACTTTTCGCCACCTGCTCGAAAATGCGCTGGATAAGGTTCTGCCCTCCGAATGTTGTGGCTTTGGTGGCAGCGCCACCAGCGGCCTCTCCTATTGTTGTGCTTTTGACCGATGTGACGGTGAACAGGCTCTGGTCCAGAGAGGATGCATCAAAATCGGCGAAGACCACAGGCACAGGGGTGCATGAGGCAATCACGGAAGCAACAATTGCCAATATGGATAATCTGAACAGTTTCATAATCAAAATCTCATGCCTATACTTAGTGTAAACATTCTTGAACCCATGAGAAACATATGCGACGTGTCTTTCGCCGCCATATAGGCGTTAAGTTCGGTCGAGGCAAACCACTGTTTGTAATTGCCGCTTATTCCCACAAGAGTAATGTTGCCGGCAATGCCACAAACGGTATTTTTGCCGTAGATGTTCTTTGTTGTGCCGGTATTGATTGCAATGCCCATTCCCAGTCCCGAATAAATGTTCATGTACGGCCTGCGCAAGTAGGTGAAACGCACATTGGGGATGAAGGCCAGGTTGGTGAAAGAGCGGTTCTTCTCCCTGGAGACCTCTGTGCCAGCACCGTTTCTTGTAACATCGTCCCAGATGCAGGAAGCAGTGTCAAAGAGCAAGCCTGCAGACATCCAGCTGTAGAAGGAATATGAATACTCGGAGAATATATGCTGGGTGTATCTGTAATTCTCCTCGTAGTCCAGAGTCTCGCTCTGCGTGAGGGTGTTTACGATATAGCCGGTATTGTGCCACATCATCCTCTCGAACATCTGGTCTCCCCAGCCTATTCGCACCTCATGCCTGTAAAAATCCTGTTCCGCTTTGTCTTTGGCCTGTATGTCGGCTGCGTAAAACAGGGAAAACAGAATCAGGATGAAAGCGATCGGCTTTTTCATTGTCGAATAATTTAGTTTTCTATCGGGTGACATAAAGCTACGGGTTCCTTGCCTTGTATCCGGCTTTTTCGTAATAGGCCTGAATGGCTTCGGTATCCTTGCTGGGATCGTCTGTGAGAGTGAAGTTCTCTGTGTAGCCTATATGTTTTGTACCCCAGTCTATGTTGCCCAGATACACAGGACAATTCAGTTCGCGGGCGATTGTATGATAGCCTGTCTTTCATCTTCGTGACCGGAGCAACGTCGCCGTCAACCTTCCAGCCCAATGCACGGATCACAAACCCGCAGAATTATGCCCATTTGCTCATACACAAAAAGTTAATTTTACTGCAAATATATAGTTTTTGCGTAATTTTACAGCCGATTATGTTACCATAACTACATAACGATGAAAGAAGCATTTACAATCTACGCCCCCGTTTACAACGAGATAGACGGTCTCCCAAAACTTGAGAAGTCCCTGGATGATTACGCCAAAAGCATAGAGAAAGAGCGCGACGTATATGTCCTGTTCGTGAATGACGGCTCTACCGATGGATCGGAAGAGGCTCTCAATGAAATGTGCGCCCGCCACACGGGCTGGACAGTGCTGCACTTCGACAGGAATTACGGCAACTCGTCTGCATTCAAGGCAGCTATCGACTATTGCAAGACACCGCTTCTGGGGCACATAGACGCCGACCTCCAGACAAATCCCGAGGACTTCAACCTCATGCTGCCGCACATGGACGAGTTCGATCTGGTGTGCGGAGACCGTGTGAAGCGCAACGACAACTGGATAAGAAAAACGTCTACTTTCATAGCAAACAAATGGAGACACCTGTATACCGGAGATAATTTCCATGATGTCACCAGCCCCCTCAAGATAATGAGGACGGAAGTCGCCAGGAAGATGCCTTTCTTCAACGGCTCGCACAGATTCATCCCGGTAGCATTCCAGATGATGGGCGCTCCGGTAAAGGTTATCCCTGTCAGGCACTACCCCCGTGTTGACGGAGAAGCCAAGTATGGCTTCTTCAACAGGATGCGCAGCGGCGTTGCTGCAGACTGTCGTGCTTACGGATGGATGATAAGACGTTATCTGAAATACAGGTTCAAATAGATGGAAAAGACGCCTGGCGGATTCATAGCGGCCATTCTCCTGTTCCTAGTCACAGCAGCAGTTCCCGTTTCTGCCAAAGAAGCTAGGGACAGCACTGCCGTAAAGACTGGATGGACATGGAGCGGTGTTCCGAATCTGGCATTTTCTTCCTACCAGGGCATACAACTTGGAGCCCAGGGCCATGTCTATTTTCATGGAGACGGCAGCCACTATCCCCAGCCCATCCACGACATAGGTGCAAAATTTTCATGGTATTCGAAGGGTAACATAAACGTCAACCTCTCTTACGATTCCAAGTTCCTCATTCCTGGAATCAGGCTCAGCGTATCGGCAACATACACCAACGAGCCGATGTTTCATTTCTACGGCTACAATGGAGCTGCGCAGTTGTTTGACAAGGCTCTGGGCGCTTCCCTGTATGGAATGAATCGAAATTTGACCAAGTTTTCATCGGGTTTCCAGGGCACCATCTGGAAGAACTTCAGCTGGGCCGCCGGCTTCACATTCTGGGGAATGCAGACGTCCGCCCTGCATGGCAGATTTGCCGAAAAATTCTGCCCCGATGGCGACAAAACCATCTACACGCAATATGTGAATGCCGGTCTGATCCGCCACAACGAGACTCACGGCGGCAACCATTTCGAATTCAATGCCGGTGTGGCGTATGATAGCAGAGACAAGGAAGCTGCCCCGGAGAGGGGTATCTGGACCGAGCTTTACACATTTGGCGCTCTGGACATGTTCAGGACAGGCTATGAGTACCTCAAACTTGCATTCCACTTCCGCCATTACATGAGTCTGCCATGGAACTGGAAGGGAGGCGGAATGGTATTCGCCTACCATCTTGGATATCAGGGTACCGTTGCCGGAGAAGTGCCGTACTACATGCAGCAGAATATCTGCATGCTAGTTCAGAGACAGGTGATATCCGAGGGCCTTGGAAGCAGCAATACCATAAGAGGCACAGGTCAGAACAGAATGATTGGAGACGGAGTTGCATGGCTGAATGCCGAACTTAGGGTGAAACTTGTATCATTCCAGCTCCTGCGTCAGTTCTTGTATGTGGGAGTCTGCCCATTCTACGACATGGGAAAGATCGTGCAGCCGTATCGCGCCGATGAGCATTTCGCATACGTTAAAACCTACGAGCCGCAGATGACCAGGTCTGATTACAATAGTCTGGTCCATACCCCAGTCCATAGCTTGGGAGGCGGAATAAGCATAGGCTGGAACGAGAACTTTGTTGGCCTGATACAGATTGCCAAAACCCTCAACCTCGCCGACCGCGGCATGGATGAGGGCGCCTGGATCAACCTTGGCATAGGTTACGCTTTCTAGAAAAGCCGCCAGGATTCATTTCCCATCAGCCGATAATCCGGCTACATTTTGTACTTTGGCATGCAGATTTATTTTGCAATACCTCCAAAAATGGCTTCCGACGGCGTATTGGAGGTATTTTTGGTAAGCGCCTCCGCATGGACGTCATAGCTAATCATTGAGTGCAGCTGGAACGATGATGAATCTTCGAGCATTTTCGAAAAATAATCAGTTTTGGCGCCAAATCGTTCCGTCGGGCAAAGTGAATATGGAAGAAAAGATTATAATATTTACATCTAGACAACAATTCATTGTAGAATCCAGCCAACAAATATTCATAATAGAGTACCTGGGAACGGGGCGCCAACGAGAACACAAACGGGCTGCTACGCCAGTACATCCCTAAAGGTACGGATTTCAGTGAGCCCGCTGACGAGGAGATTGCGGAGATTGAATGGAAGTTGAACAGCAGACCCCGCAAGTCACTCGGCTATCTGACTCCTATTGAATATTGTAAAGTAATGTTTAACTTTGAATTTGGAGTGCGTTGCACTTCAAAATAGAATTCACGTAACCTGATAACAC
>JAKSJN010000019.1 GCA_024402135.1 Bacteroidales bacterium | reverse complement strand
CATATTCTTCAATCCGCTCATAGTATCTGGACATCGTTTCGTATGCGGCTTGATAATCGCCAGACAAGGCTTCGATCTTGAATTTACGAAGTTCATACTCCTTCGATCCAAGCACTTCTTGTCCATATCTGACGGAAGTGGTCAAGGCTTCAGATGCAGTTTCCGGGTCCCCCTTGCTGATATGGTAGTCTGTATATGCTATGTATGGTTGATTGGCAGGACTGATTCCGGAAGAAAGACATTCGGAGTAGATGCTGTCAACATCTGGTTTTCCGTCCAACATAGAATAGGTCAATAACAGCCTGTAGTATTGTCCTTTACGGTAATCATTAATCTTATTCCAGATAGGTTTGATTTGAGACAGATAATAATATGCGCTGTCATCTTTGTGTAAAATCTTGGAATTTGAACTGCATGACAACAGAGCCGTGGCAAGTCCACGGTAATCATCGACCATCCTGCTGTGCTGTTCTGCGGCAAGCGAGGCATTGAGCGCTTTATCCCATTCAAACTTGTCGGAGTAAAGCTGGCTTTTCTTGATATAGTATCTTCCTGCAAATAGGTGGTCTTCGGCCTTCTTCGTGAATTGCTCGCCCCTGATTATCATATCCAGCGCCGAGTCCGACTCTCCGGTGTTCTCGAGGATCCGGGCATGATAGTATGCCGTCTTGAGCTTGTCGTCGGCGCTGCCATGATGGGCATAGTATTTCACAGCCGGGGCAATGAGGGAGTCGGTGGTAAGGTCGATGTATTTCTTGTCCAGTGCCATCGACTTGAGAAGGCTGTAGCGTGCCGCGTCCCTGCGGTTCAGGGCAACGGTGTCCAGCGATTCGAGTATGGTGTAGGCCTGTTCGTGGTTGCCCTCCATAAGAGCCGCTGCCTCGGAGAGAGCCTCGTCTACGCCGGAGGATGACCTCTGACACGATACAGCTAGAAGGCCAAGAGTAAGTATTAATAGATGGACTTTTCTCATGTGATTCGGGTTGATAATACCACACAAGTTACCAACTATTCTCTAACGTTCAAAAATAAAAGTTTCTTTCTCCTGATTATAAAGTGCTGATAATCAATTCCACTTTTTGCAAAAATCTAATCCGGCCTCTATAGGCGTGGAAAATGGGCTCAACGAGCGTTGGCGACCGGGATTTCGTTTATGTTGGTAAGATAGTCTGGGCTGTTGTGAAGGTGCTTGGAGCGCCATTCAGCCTCGTGGCCTGTCTGGACTGCGAACTGTAGCGAATGCAGTCCATATCTGGTATTGACATCGTCCAGGACATGCATGAGTGCAGCGCGTTCAGGGCGGTTGCTGACGGGATCGAACAGGTCCTGCTGGAAGCCGGCGGCGGGAATGATGTCGCTCAACATGACACAGGTCTTCTTGTATTTGTAGCCGGGACGATAGAGCCTGCGGACCAGCTGGAGAGCGGCATGCACGAGTTCCGTTGTGTCAGCTGTTGGAATGCAGAGAGGCATGTCAAGCATTTCGATGTGCTGCGGCAGATCTTCGCGGAACGTGCTGGTCATGATGCACACGCCGATACGCCCGGCAAGGGAGTTCTGGGCGCGCAGCTTGTTGGCGCAGGACGCGGCGAAATTGGCCGTACCAGTCTCGATGACCTCAAGATCGTCCGTCAGATGGCTGAATGACCGGCTTGTGGAAATGGTCTGCTTCTCGGCCTTTTCCATCGTGTCTATCGCTGACTGACCGTTGAGTTCAAGCCAGGTTCTGTACATATTGACGTTGAAATGACGTTTTACCCATTCCTCCGGCTTGCGGGCCAGGTCAAGAGGAGTCTTCACTCCCAGAGCCGCAAGCTTGGGGACAGTTCTGCGGCCGATGCCCCATACATCCGCCAGGTCGAAGAGCTCAAGGGCCTTGAGCCGTCTGGACTCACTGTCTATCATACAGACCGAATGATATCCGGGGTACTCCTTGGCGAACCTGCTGCCCATCTTTGCCAATGTGCGTGTCGGCGCCACACCTATGCTGACCGGGATTCCGGTCCATTGAAGCACCTGAGCTGCCAGAGCCCGCATATCTGCCGCAATGTCGCGATATCTGCCGGAATCAGACAGGTCCAGGAAGGCCTCGTCTATCGAATAGACATCTATACGGGTCGCAGCCCTGGCCAGTATGCTCATCACCCTCTTTGACATTGCCGAATACAGCATCATGTTTCCGGAGAACAAGGTGACATCGTTGCGCTCTATTATGTCACGAACCTGGTGGACAGGATCGCCCCTGTGCAAGCCGACGGCCTTCGCCTCCTTCGTGAGGGCGACGATGCATCCATCATTGTTGCTCAGCACACACACAGGTTTGCCGCGCAGCCAGGGACGGAAAGATATTTCAACTGAACAGAAGAAACTGTTGCAGTCGACAAGAGCGTACATTTCTTTGGATGTTTATTTCGGGGAATGAAAAGCCTACGGCTTCTTCATTATCAGGGTGACGACTCCCCAGATGTCAAGCCTGTCGCTGTCCTCGACAGGGATCTCCGGATAATCCGGATTGGCCGGAACCAGCACATAGCGGCCTTCATGACGGCGAAGGTATTTCAGTGTGAATTCACCGTTGAGCGAGCATACGCAAAGCGTATGACCGTCAAAGTCCGTGATGCTGCGGTCCACGATGACCATGTCGCCGTCATCGACACCGGAACCGACCATCGAGTCACCTTTGACACGTACGATGAATACTGACTCCTTATTGAGCCCAAGAAGACGTATCAGATCCAGACTCTGGGACTTTTCATCATTGTCAAGAGGTATAGGGAAACCCGCCACCAGTCCATGAAGACTGTATGGAATCATCACAGGATCCGAACCGGTAAAGGAATAGACATCGAACGGCAACTTCATGGAAGAAAGATGCTTGTGTTCCCTTATCAGGGAATTGAGAAAATCCGATGCCGGAAGATTATCTTCAAGATGATTCTCCACGTCCAGTGCGACCCTGAAAGTCACGCTGCGGCCGGCGCTGCGCTTGCGTCCTGCACCTTCCCTGCGTCCTCCGCGGTTCGATTTCTCTGCCATTTCCTTTGCCATGGGCACAAAAGTAAACATCATTGTTTGATTTTGCAATACAAATTCAAACAATGATGTCATTATTCTATTTCAGAAAGTATCAGAAGTGGGTGTAACCGGCAAACTGCTGAGTCAATTCCTGGTCGCCATCCATGTAGCGGATCCCCTTGTGACTGGCCGTTATCTCGCCTATCACCGTCAATGGACAGAGGGAAGCCAGACAGCCGCGTGCGCGATCCAGATCATTGGGCGAGATGGTCATAAGAAGCTCGAAATCCTCACCTGCCGTCAATGCGAGTTCAATGGCATTCTTGCCGTTTGCAGCACTCCAGCGGCGCAGTTTCGAAGAAAGCGGCAGCTGCTCGACATGGACGTCGGCACCCAGCTGGACGCTGCCTGTAGATGATGCCTTCAGTATATGGTTCAAGTCAGAGGCTATGCCGTCGGAGATATCCATCATGGCATGCACACCCTCCAGCTCGCCCAGAAGCAGACCTTCCTGGATACGTGGGGTCGGCTCATAATGTCTGCGTACAAGCCATTCAGCATCGGCGTCAAGCTTTGCATTCTCCGCTGATGCGACCCTGGACAGAACGACATCCAGTCCGGCACCGGAGTCTCCCAAGGTTCCTGTACAACAGATCAGGTCTCCGGGACGTGCGCTGCTGCGAAGCTTTGAGCGTCCACAAGGAACCTTTCCGAGGACGGCGACATTGATTGCGATAGGGCCTTTGGATGATGTCGTATCTCCTCCGAGGAGGGTCGCTCCGAAACGGTCGCATATCGCTATGAAGGACTCGATGAACTGGTCTGCCCACTTGGCAGTAACGTTCTTTGGCAAAGCAATGCTCAGGAAGCATCCTATCGGCCTGGCTCCCATTGCAGCTATGTCACTGAGGTTCACCGCAGCGCTCTTGTACGCGAGCTGAGCAGCAGTAATGTCGCTCAGGATGAAATGGACATCCTCTATGAGGAGGTCTGTGGTGACCACCAGATCAGTCGTGGAGTTCATCGGAAGAACCGCACAGTCGTCACCGATTCCGCGGATACCGGCCGGATCCGTGATACGCGAACGTATCAGGTTAATGAATCCGAACTCACCTCCAAGTGATGCTACTGAATCTGCCATTACTAAACGAGACAAAGGTCAAGATCGGCAGCGAGCTGTTCCTTATCAAGGTTTCTGCCGATGAATACAAGCTTCTGCATCCTGTCACCATACTCTGGATCCCAGTCGCGAAGGGCGTCAGGATTCTGCTTTACAATCTCGAGCAGTTCATCTTCCGGAGCCGAAGCGAACCACTGGCCGATCTCGGTCAGCTGCTTCTGGACACCTGCCTGTTCAAAAATGTACGACATGTCCGGCTGGTCGTCAAACCAACAGATACCTTTTGCACGGATCACATTCTTCGGCCAGCGCTTGCTGATGAACCAGTCGAACTTGTTTATGTCGAACGGACGGCGGCGGTAGTACACGAATGTACCGATTCCGTATTCCTCAGCCTCACCCTCATCGTGATGATGATGGTGATGGTGGTGATGATGTCCGTGATGTTCATGTTCCTCGTGGTCATGATCATCGTCGTCATCATGGTCGTGACAGTGGCACTCATGACCTTCCTCATGGCAATGGCATTCATGCTCGTCATCATCATGATGATGGTGATGATGCTCCTCCTCTTCTTCGCCATGGTGGCAATGGATTCCATGAGCTTCCATCTCCATTTCCTCGGTGGCAGGAGCCTCGACCTCGCGTACCCATGTAGCTGATGTAACGGCCTTTTCGAAGTTGAAGCGGTGGGTATTGACGAGCTTGTCCAGGTCGACGTCACAATAGTCGCACTCGATGATCTCGGCCATAGGCTGGATCGCACGGATCACGGCCTTGATACGGCCAAGTTCCTCCGGGCTGACCTCCGAGGCCTTGTTGAGCAGGATGATGTCGCAGAACTCGATCTGCTGGATGATGAGGTTTTCGATATCTTCCTCATCGAGATTATCCTTCTTCAGGTCATCTCCGCAGCAGAATTCGCTCTGGAGTCGGAGTGCATCGACAACGCTTGCGACACAGTCGAGATATGCAATTCCCTCATGGCTCCAGTCTTCGCCGAGCTGAGGGATGCTGCAGATAGTCTGCGCAATAGGAGTAGGCTCGCAGATACCGCTGGCCTCGATTACGATGTAGTCGAAAGCCTTCATGCCTACCAGGTCCTCGAGCTGCTTGATGAGGTCCATCTTCAATGTACAGCAGATACAGCCGTTCTGGAGGGCGACAAGACTGTCATCCTTCTGATCCACGATGCCTCCCTTCTGGATGAGGTCTGCGTCGATGTTTACTTCTCCGATATCGTTCACGATGACCGCAAACCTGATTCCTTTGCGGTTCGAGAGGATTCTGTTGAGCAATGTTGTCTTGCCGCTGCCAAGATAGCCGGTCAGCAGCAATATCGGGGTTCTGTCGGTCATGTGCATTTGCTTTTTTATCCTACAAGCGGACGTATTGCGGCTACTGCTGCCTCTGCATCCTTGGCATCAACGATTACGGAGATTGTAAGTTCCTCTCCTCCCTGTGATGCAGCAACGATGCTGACTCCTGCATTTCCAAGCGCAGTGAAGACCTTTCCTGAGATTCCAGGGACACTGCGCATGCGGTTTCCGCAAACCGATACGGCTGCGACTGCCTTTGATGCATAAAGCACATCTGCGTCAGTCTTTCCCTTGACCATTCCAGAAATAGCCTCGATGGCCTTTGCTGAATCCGAGCTGTTGACAGCAAAGCTGATGCTGAACTCGGCGGTAGCCTGAGAGATGAAACGTACATTCACGCCTGCGTTTGCAAGAGCATTGAAGAGGGTTGACGAGAGACCTACGCTTCCGAGAAGGCCTGCACCGTATACAGTAATAAGCTCAAGCTTGGTGTCACTGGTCAGACCGGTGATGCCAGGAGCGCCGTCACCGCCCTTGCGGGTAACCATGGTACCGGGAGCATCGAGGTCATTGATATTGCATACACGGATAGGAATATCCTCGCGGGTAGCAGGAAGGAGTGCAAGAGGGAAGATAGGACTGTCCTCACCTGAAAGGAGTGTGGCAGCCTCATTGTACTCGAGTTCAGGGATGCCCTGGATACCATTCTGTTCGGTAAGGAATTCGATGCATTCAGGATGAAGAACTGAAGCGAGAGTGGTAGCGGTAAGCTCTGCGCCACCTCTGCCAAGGCTTACTGAATATCCCGAGAGTGTACGGCCATAGCCACCGGAAAGGACGGTAAGACCTTCGAACCGGCTGGCCTGGATCGCAGCAGCGGCAGCCTTTGCATCGACAACCGAAGCACTGTCATCACAGATCATCAGGTTGCGGCCATCCTGGCAGGAATCGGCACCCATAACAGCTGCGACAAACTTGGCACAAAGCACCGAGAGCTCAGCAAAGATATAGTCCTGGAGCGAGTTCCCGCTGAAACGGAAAGGCATGCTCTCGACGAGATAGTGGCGAAGACGGTCGATGCCCTCGTTGATTTCTGCATTTTCGCCGGCACCGAGTGAATTGAACCAGGCGATTGCCTCATTCATCTCGGCAGTTGCATCCTGCTTCTTTACAAGCTGCTTGTCGATCATTGCAGAGAATATGGTGCGGGCCTCTTCACCAGGAGTAACGATGACAGCACAGTTGCCTTCACTTCTCTTCTTGAGTTCTGGAAGGATTGCAGCAGCATTCCTGTCCAATATCAGGGACTTGATGATCATAATATGTCTTATTTATTGAAATCTTTTATTCTTTGTTCATCCTCGAGCCTGCAGATAAGCAGGGCACCGTTCTTTTCTGCTATGATATAGTCGCTGAGTCCTTCAAGGACAACCTTGCGCAGACTGGATGTATGCACTACACAGCCACGGCAGTCATACATGCGGATGTCCGCACCGACCGAGGCATTGCCAGCCTCGTCCTTTTCTGCATTCTGACGCAGCGAACCCCAGCTTCCCAGGTCGCTCCATCCAAACTCGGATGGTATGGTATATACGCTCTTGGCATGTTCCATGACAGCATAGTCGATGCTGATCTTCTCACACATAGGGAAGAGTCTCTGGAGGGCTGCCTTTTCCATAGGGCCGCCGAATGCCGTAGCAATCTCGTCCATGACCGATGCGATTGCCGGTACATGCTCTCGCAGCTCAGCCTCGATGGTACGTGCGTTCCAGACAAACACTCCTGCATTCCAGAGATAGTTGCCGGCTGCCAGGTAGTTCTTTGCCGTCTCTACGTCAGGCTTCTCACGGAATGTGTCGACCTTGACGATCTCGGGATCGCCTGCACACTCAGATGAACAGCAGATATATCCATAGCCCGTTTCAGGGCGGGACGGACGGATGCCGATGGTGACGATGGAATCGCTTGCTGATGTAAACTCAAGAGCCTTGGTGATGACGCGACGGTACTCATCCACATCCATTACAAGGGCATCGGATGGAGTCACTACGATGTTGGCGTCCTTGCAACGGCTCTGTATCTTCCATGTGGCATATGCGATACATGGAGCGGTGTTACGCGCAGCCGGCTCTGCAAGGATATTGCTATCGGGGATGTCCGGCAGCTGTGTCTTGACGATATCGACATACTGAGCCGATGTCACGACCCAGATGTTCTCGACCGGACAGACAGGTCTGAACCTCTCGGCGGTCATCTGTATAAGCGAGCGGCCACATCCAAGCACATCGATGAACTGCTTTGGATATTCGGGAGTGCTCATCGGCCAGAACCTGCTGCCGATACCTCCTGCCATTATGACGACATGATTCTCCATAGGATACAAATATACCTAATATTTGACGAAAGTGACTTCCAAACTGAAAGTATTTCATGCCCTGAAAAAGAAAAAAGCCGACCGGAAACACCAGTCGGCTTCAAAGATATCATAAGGCCGGATTAAACCATGCCGGAGAATCCGAGGAAGGCCATTGCCATGATGCTGACGGTGATCAGCGCGATAGGAAGGCCCTTGAAGGACTTAGGGACATCATTGCCTGCAAGATGCTCACGAAGACCTGCAAACAGGATCATAGCGATAGCGTAGCCTACAGAAGTAGCGAGCGCGTAAACGACAGCCTGTGCAAGGTTGAGCATGTGTGATTCGGCACCAAAGGTGAACTCCTTGGTAACAACGGTGATGGCTACACCGAGAACCGCACAGTTGGTGGTGATGAGCGGAAGGAAGATACCGAGAGCCTGGTACATTGAAGGACTGATCTTCTTGAGAACGATCTCCACCATCTGCACCAGAGCGGCGATAACGAGGATGAAGGAAATGGTCTGGAGGAACTCAAGTCCGAATGGAACCAGAAGGTACTTGTTCAGCAGGAAGGTAACTACCGTGGCAAGGGTGATCACGAAGCATACTGCACCGGACATGCCGGTTGCGGTAGAGAGCTTGTTGGATACACCAAGGAACGGACAGATGCCCAGGAACTGGGCCAGCAGGATATTGTTGACGAAAATCGCCGAAATGATGATTATCAAATACTCCATAGCCTAGTTCTTTTTAACGAATTTGTTGAACAATACCATGAGATAGCCGAGTGCGAGGAACGCACCTGGAGCCATCACGAAGGCGAGGATACCGTCTCCGGAGATGAACTTCCATCCGAAGATGGAGCCGCTTCCGAGGATTTCGCGTACAATACCGATCACGGTAAGGGATGCGGTGAAGCCGAGGCCGATGCCGATACCGTCGAGAGCCGAGTCAACGATGCCGTTCTTGTTCGCAAATGCTTCTGCACGTCCGAGGACGATACAGTTCACAACGATGAGCGGAATGAACAGACCGAGTGTCTGGTATGCACCAGGTGTATAAGCCTGCATGATGAACTGAAGAACGGTTACGAAGGTAGCAATGACTACGATGTATACAGGGATGTGAACCTTGTCCGGTACCAGCGGAGCGATGGCAGAGATCACCATGTTTGAAAGGACGAGCACGAAGAGGGTTGCGAGACCCATCTCCAGACCGTTCATTGCAGATGTGGTGGTTGCCAAGGTAGGACACATACCGAGGACAAGCACGAATGTCGGATTGTCCTTGATGAAACCTTTGGTGATTATTGAAAGTTTGCTCATTGTATGTCCTCCTTACTTGCTAAGTGATTTTACGACATCTACTGCATTCTTCACCGCGAGGGTATAGGCGCGCGAGGTGATAGTCGATGCGGTGATTGCATCAACGTCTCCTCCGTCCTTCTTTACTGCGAAGTTTGCATTGGCAGGGAAACCCTTCCACTGCTCCATGAACTTCACGTCTGAAGTACACTTTGCACCGAGGCCGGGAGTCTCGCTGTGTGAAAGGACTGAAGTGTTGTATACGCTGCCATCGGCAAGCACACCTACCATGAGGGTAAGAGGACCGCCGAAGCCGATGACGGTTGACTTGACTGCATATGCAGCTGTCTCGCCTGACTGGCTTGCGGTGTAGTACTCATAGGTCTGGCCGCCCTGGTTTGCAACGGCGGCAGAAGAGAGTTCGAGGCCCTCGGGAAGAACTGCGGAGATTGACTGTTCAAGAGCCTTCTGGCTTGCAGCCTTGATAGGCTCGAAAGTCAGTGCATACACACCGGCGAGCACTGATGAACAGATAAGGCATACTGCGGTAAGGCAGAGAGCCATGTTCTTGAGAGATGATTTTGCTGCCATGTCTTATGCCCTCCCGTACTTTTTCTGGTGGAACGCTCTGTTGATGAGCGGAACGCACATGTTCATGATGAGGATAGCGAAGGAAACGCCCTCCGGATATGATCCGAAGTAACGGATCAGCATTGCGATGAGACCGATTCCGAAACCGAACAGGATACCGCCCTTGTTGCTCATAGGTGAGGTTACATAGTCGGTTGCCATGAAGCATGAACCGAGAATCATACCACCGGTGAGGAGATTGAAGATAGGATCGGTGAACTGTGCAGGATTGATGAGCCACATAAGGCCTGAGAATACGAATACGGTCGCCCAGATACTGAGGGTGATGTAAGGCTTGATGACGCCACGAACGAGCAGGTATACGAATCCTGCGAGAAGAGCGATGGCAGAGATCTCACCGGCCGAACCACCGATGTTTGCGAAGAGCATGCTTCCGTATGACCAGCCGTTCTCAGCCATGAGCTGAGGAACGCTTGCGCCCTGCATGAGGCCCTCCTTGATGACTCCGAGAGGAGTTGCACCGCTGACAGCATCAGCGCCGAAGAGACCCTGAGGCATGGCCCATGAAGTCATGTAGGTAGGGTAAGAGACCAGAAGGAACACACGGCCTGCGATTGCAGGGTTGAACACGTTCTGGCCGAGACCGCCGAAGGTAAGCTTTGCAACGCCGATAGCGAACACAGCGCCCATGACAACAACCCACCAAGGGGTGCTTGCAGGAAGGTTCATGGCGAGCAGGAGACCTGTCACGGCTGCAGACCAGTCGCAGATGGTCGAAGGCTTCTTCAGCATGTATCGGGTGATAAGATACTCCAGCAGCACGCATGAAGCGACGCTGACACCGAGTACCACGATCTCTCCGAGGCCATAGAAGACCACAGAGACGAGCACAGCCGGCAGCAGCGCGATCACCACGTCACGCATGAGGGTCGATGTCGACTCCTTGGCGTGGATATGTGGATTTGGGGATACCAGATATTTTCCCATGATTCAGTTGTTTTTCAATTATTTCTGTGGTGCCTTTGCAGCCTCGGCAGCAGCTTTTGCAGCAGCGGCGCGGTTGCGGATGATACCCATTACCTGACCCTTTGCAGGGCGGATGATGTCAAGCAGCGGAATGTATGCAGGACAGCTGTACAGACAGCAGCCGCACTCGATGCAGTCCTGGACTGAGTTTGCCTCAAGACCCTCGACGTCGCCTGCATTCACAAGTCTGCGGAGAAGATGTGGCTCCAGACCCATCGGGCAGGCATCTGCACAGCGGCCGCAGCGGATACAGCTGGTTTCTTCCTTACGCTTGGTAGTCTCCTCTGAAAGATAGAGGATTGATGAAGATCCCTTTACGGTGCACGCATCAAGATTTGCGATAGCCTTACCCATCATAGGACCGCCGCTGATAAGCTTTGCAGCCTTCTCAGGGACACCACCGGCATACTCGGCGATATACGACAGAGGCATACCGATGCGGAACAGGTAATTGTGCTGCTTCTCGACAGGGAGGCAGTCACCGGTGATGGTCATGGTGTTGGTCACCAGAGGCTTGTTCTTCTGGACAGCCTCGTACACTGCGAGTGAGGTTGCCACATTCTGGACAACTGCGCCCACACTGATAGGAAGGCCGCCTGACTTCACCTGACGGTGCATAACGGCGTCGATGAGTTGCTTCTCACCTCCCTGAGGATATCTCTTCATGAGAGACATGACCTCAATGTTCGGATACTTGAGCTCTGCGAGGGCCTTCTGCATTGCCTCGATAGCCTCAGGCTTGTTCTCCTCGATACCGATCACGGTGTGGCATCCGCCGAGGACCTTCTGCATGATTGCCGCTCCGATGATGATTTCCTTTGTCTTCTCGAGCATGATGCGGTAGTCGCTGGTAAGGAAAGGCTCACACTCTGCACCATTGAGGATGAGGCACTCAGCCTTGCTGCCAGGAGCAGGATTGAGCTTCACATGTGCAGGGAAGGTTGCGCCACCGAGACCTACGATACCACATGCCTTGATCTTTTCAAGGATTGCGTTGCGGTCCTCTGGAATCTCGGTCACGAGAGTATCGCTGAGGTCAACGCCCTCTACCCACTCGTCACCTTCGACAGCAATCTCGACATGGGTCATCCAGTTTCCTGCGATGTCCTGACGAGGTGCGATAGACTTGACGGTACCGCTTACTGATGAATGTACGAAAGCCGAGATGAATCCACCTGGTTCGGCGATCACCTGGCCAGCCTTGACCTGGTCACCTACAGCCACGACAGGCTTTGCAGGAGCTCCGAGGTGCTGAGCCATCGAAATATAGACGGTCTGTGGAAGAGGAAGGACCTCGATTGCACAGCCGCGAGCTATCTTGTTGTCGTGCGGATGGATACCGCCGATTGAAAATGTTCTCTTGCTCATTACGCTTCCTCCTTTGTTTTGGTTTCAGCTACAGGTGCAGGAGCAGCCGCAGCAGCAGCCTTGGCAGCTTCCTCTGCCTCCTTTGCCTTGCGCTTGCGCTCGGCTATTCTGGCCTTCACTGCATCCTTGTCCAGAGGCTTAGGGAAGTTGATTCCGTGGATTGCTCCGGTAGGACACATCGCCTCACACTCGCGGCAGAGCTTGCACTTGCCGAAGTCGATGTATGCGACATTGTCCTGGATGGTGATTGCATCATGTGTACAGGTCTTTGCGCAGATACCGCAGCCGATACATGCAGCGGCACACGCCTTCTTTGCAACAGGTCCCTTGTCCTTGTTGATGCAGCTGACATACATGCGCATGCTGCGTGGGCCCTTGTTGCGGATCTCGATCACATGCTTTGGACATGCCTTCGAGCAGGCTCCGCACGCAGTACACTTGTTCTCATCCACAACAGGAAGTCCTGTTGCAGGATCCATTGAGATGGCGCCGAACTGGCAGGCAGCCACGCAGTCTCCGCAGCCCACACAGCCGTATGCACAGCCTGTGTCGCCGCTGTAGAGAGCAGCCTTGACCTTGCAGGACTTAACACCATCATAGATGTTGGTACGAGGACGGTTCTCACAGGTTCCGTTGCAACGCACAACTGCAACCATAGGAGCTTTCTCCTTCATCTCGTAGCCGAGAATGGCTGCAACTTTCTTCATCACGTCGTTTCCTCCTACCGGACAGAAGTTATTGTCAAGATTCGGAGCCTTGACAGCTGCATCGGCGAATGCACGGCAGCCGGCAAAACCACAACCTCCACAATTTGCGCCCGGCATCACTTTCTCGACCTCGTCGATGCGTGGATCTTCCTCAACCTTGAACTTCTTCGCAACGAAGAAGAGGATGATCGACAGCACCAGTCCGAGGGCGGCAAGGATCACGATGGTCCAGATAATTGTTGTTGTCATTTTATTAGTGGTTAATTATATTTTGCTGATATTGAATTCATAGTCATTGTTCAGCACGTCGCGCAGCATGCGCAGGACGGCATAATACACGGCAACGGCACCCAGGCCGACAAGACCGGATGCCAGTTCTGATACACCGAACGCAGTCGGTACCAGTATGCCTGCGATCAGCACGACCAGAGGAACGCCGTAGCCCATCCACACAGCCTTGTGGCCCATGGTAGCCTTGAGACTGACATTGACCTCCTCACCGACCGAGTACATGACATACGGGCTGGTCCGGACCTCGATGATCTTGGTCTTGGCTTCAGACATGCCGCACAGAGATGCTGCATGACATGAAGCGCAGGCAGACTCGGATATGATCTCGACCGTGGTCTTTTCCGGATCTATGGCCTTGACGCGGCCCTTATGTGTCACTGTTCCTTTTGCCATGGCTTAGAATTCGTTGTTAGGCATCATCGAGCCACCTCCCGAGAATGGTGCGCCTTCGCCTTCGAAAGGATTGTATTCGGGCTGACCCATAGGAGGCATATCCTGATTCATGCGTGACATGATAGGCTTGCCAGCCTGGGTGTACAGCTGATCATCCGGCTCCATGAAACGGATGAGATGGCTTTTGAACACCATGTCGATATCCTTGGTCTCACCGTTTCTGTGCTTTGCGATGATGATCTGGGTCTTCTCGCGGTCCTCCAGGTTCTCCGACATTCCGATATAGTCCGGACGATGGATAAAGATGACCATGTCGGCATCCTGCTCGATTGATCCGGACTCACGAAGGTCACTCAGCATAGGCTTGCCGCTGGCAGCCTGACGCTGCACGGAGTTTCGCGAGAGCTGAGACAGGGCGATGATCGGAACGTTAAGCTCCTTTGCCGTAGCCTTGAGAGTACGGGAAACCGCTGCCACCTCCTGTTCACGCATACCTCTCAGGTCCGCAGGACCCTGCATGAGCTGAAGGTAGTCGACGACAACAAGTCTGACGTTCTTGTTCTTCACAAGTGTCTTGAGCTTGGTTCGGAACTCGGTGATAGGAAGGCCTGGCGTATCGTCGATATAGATAGGCGCCTTGGACAGAGCCTTGAGCTTGTCCTCAAGACGCTGCCAGTCCTCAGGTTCAAGTTTCTTTCCTCCCTTTATCTTGTCAGCCTCGAGCTCGGACTCGGAAGTGATGAGTCGTTTGGTAAGCTGTATGGCAGACATTTCAAGCGAGAACACGGCGACTCCCATATGGTGGTCCACTGCGGCGTTTCTTGCGATGTTCAGCGCGAACGCAGTCTTTCCGACAGATGGACGGGCAGCAAGAATGATCAGATCGGAAGGCTGCCAGCCCTGGGTGACCTGGTCGATACAGTTGTAGCCCGAAGGGACTCCGCTGTAGCCTTTGTTGTTCTGCTGCTTTTCGATGTCGGCCAGAGCATCGTTGATAAGCGAGCCTATATCCTGGACATCCTTCTTGACATTGCTCTGGATGGCATCGTAGATACGGCTCTGGGCGTTGTCCACGAGATCGTCAACCTTGACCGAGTCGTCGTAGGAGTCCTTGAGGATGCTGTATGACGCAGTGATGAGTTCTCTCTGGATTTTCTTCTGCTTGAGAATCCTGAGATAGTACTCGATATGGGCGGCGGAACCGATCTTTGCACTCAGCTCGGCAAGACGCACTCGTCCACCGACTGCCTCGAGATTGCCCTGCTCGATCAGTTTTGTGCTGACGGTCAGGGAATCGATAGGGGTATGCTCCAGGACGAGGCGGCTCATGGCCTCGAAGATCATTCCGTTACGCTGCTCATAGAAGCAGCCGGCGTCAAGCTGTTCCATCGCCTCGTCTATACAGGCTGGCTCTACAAGCATGGCACCGAGGACTGCCTCTTCGACGTCAAGAGCCTGGGGCGGTTTGTTTCCCACCTCAAGCCCTATTTGATCGAAATTGACAGCCTGATCTTTCTTACGGGTATTCCGTTTCTTGTCTTCAGGCATAAACCGGTCTGCTATTCAAAGTCCGGATTTACGATGATTCTTCCACAATGCTCACAGATGATGAGCTTCTTGTTGGATGCAATCTCTACGCGGCGCTGTGGGGTAACTGTGCTGAAGCAGCCTCCGCAGCTGTCTCCGTTGTAGAGAGAAACGACTGCAAGCCTGTTATGTACGCTGGCGCGGATACGGTCGTATGCGCTGATGGTACGTGCGTCGATCTTCTCTGCACATGCCTTGCGGCGAGCCTGGAGGACAGCCTCTTCCTTGGAAGTAGACTCAACGATCACCTCAAGCTCCTTCTGCTTTGCCTCGAGATCCTCCTCGCGCATAGAGATCCTGTCCTTGATGTCCTCGATCCTTGCCTTTCTGTCAAGGATGGCGTTCTTGGACTCATTGATCTTCTTCTCGGCAATCTGGCGGAGAAGGTCAAGGTTCTCGACCTCCTTGCTGATCGAATCGTACTCACGGCTGTTCGAGATGTTCTCGAGCTGACCGCGGTAGCTTACGATCTGGGCATCGAGCTCTACGATCTCTTCCTTGGCTGCAGCGATATTGGCGTTGAAGCCCTCTACCATAGCGGACTCCTTCTCAATCTGGTCCTTCATGTCGGCGATTTCCTTCTCGAGAGCAGCTACCTCACCTGGAAGTTCACCACGGAGCTGGAGAATCTTGTCGATCTCGGTATCGGCCTTCTGGAGCTCGTAGAGAGTCTTGAGTTTCTCCTCTACGCTCAGATCTGAGTCAGCAAAGGTCTTCTGGAGGGAAACGAAGGTTTCTCTCTGGTCGATCGGAGTCTCGACTTTAGTGATTTTTTTGGTTGCCATATTTTTCTACAAATAATATATCGGATTAGCGTTCCGAATGTCGGAACTCATATGAACGGCAAAGTTAGGAAAATTTTTCCTTATCAGAGAAAATAAAATCTCGGCTATCTCGACTTCACTCTCAAAATGCCCGATGTCCATAATCATGAAGTCTCCAGACGTAAAGAAATGATGATAAGACACATCGCCACACAGATACAGCTGGGCTCCGGAAGCCTGGGCGGCAGAGATGAGAGATGAGCCTGAACCTCCGCACATGGCCACCTTGGAGATCTTGCAGCCAACCGGGCGGGAACAGCGCACGACAGACAGTCCGAATGCCGAGCGGACCAGTTCCAAAGCCTCGGGAACGGCAAGAGGAGACTGAAGAATACCGACAGCTCCAAGTCCGTGTCCGTCGCCATCGTCGTCCAGGACCTGTATGTCCTTCAGTCCGAGACGTCGTGCCATTGCGCCGCTGACACCTTCGATCACCTTGTCCGCATTGGTGTGGGCGGCATATACAGCGATACCGTTGGAGACTGCCATCATGACAGCCTTGCCGACAGGATCCTCGGGACATATTTTCTTAAGTCCACCGAAGATCAGAGGATGATGCGTGATGACCATATCTGCTCCGACACGGATTGCCTCGGAAATAAGTTCTGGCGTGCAATCGAAGCCGACAAGCACTCCATGAACCTCGGAATCAGGCGAGCCTATGGCCAGGCCGCTGTTGTCCCACTTTTCCTGCAGACCGAGCGGAGCGAAAGACTCCACTACAGATGCAATATCACTTACTTTCATGGCTAGAGCGATTTACGGACTTCCAGAAGCTGTTCGCGTATATCCTTGAGCGTTTCGAGGACACGTCCCTCGCGGTCCACGGAAGTACGCTCTGCACCAAGGGCCTTGCGGGCTCCCTCGAGAGTCATCTTACGGACGTTCACCAGATAATCGATACGCTTCAGCGCCTCGATGTCCGATTCCCTGTAAAGCCTGTTCCCCTTTGCATTGCGCTCTGGCTTCACAAACCTCGGGAATTCATTGGACCAGTATCGTACCATCGATACGTTCAGTCCCAGGAGTTCTGCTGTCTCTCCAATAGTGTAGAATGTCTTTGCCATAACTATATCTTAATCCAGGGATTGTCCTGTCTTGGATGCCATATACATGAAATTGGCGTACTCGGCGGCGTCCAGAGATGCAAACAGGCAGTTCACCGGATCTATCGCCACTCCGTGACGGTGTACTTCATAATGAAGGTGCGGGGCAAATGAGCTGCCGCTGATTCCGACTGTAGCTATCACCTTGCCGCGGCTGACCTTCTGGCCCTTGGACACCTTGATGTTTCCAAGATGGGCGTACAAGGTCACATAACCGCCCTCATGAGTTATCTCCACCTGGTTGCCACGACCTTTTCCGGAACGTATCACCTCGGTCACGACGCCATCAGCGGAAGCATAGACGGAGGCTCCCTGCTGTGCGAGCAGATCCAGGCCGTCATGCTGTACCTCAACCTTGTAGAACGGGTTGACCTTGGACCCGAGGGAGGCTCCGACCTGGGCATACGAGATGCCATCCAGCGGCAGACACAGGGGAGGAAGTGAATCCGCCCCGTTCTGGAGCCTGTCCATTATCTTTCTGAAATTGGCCTCCACATCAGAGGCATTCTCATATATCCTGTCGAGCTTCTGCTCAACGTAACGGGCAATCCTGTGCTCGGCAACGCTGTCTGCGACATTCACGTATTCGCCCGGATTCGCAGGATCCGGAATCGGAGCATTGGCGTTGAATACATCCATGTAGATCCTGTCATCACGCAAGGTAAGTTCTTCGACAGCATCTTCGATTAGGCCTGCCTCCTCGATCAGTCTCGAGTAAGCTTCCGCGTACATGCGGTTCTCGGCTATGAGACGCTTCTCCGTGTCAGTACTTACAAAATATGCAAATACCACGTAGTAGAAAATGGCAAGCGATATCGATACAGCAATGTATCCGAGTATTTTCTTGATGACCTTCCACATACCTCAACGTCTTTTTGATTTATGCAGAACAGCCACAGACGATTCGTCCCTCATGCGGACCATCGTCTTGTATTCTTCGGACGACATATCCAGGTCAAAGAATGGCTCTGGATTGATTGGTGCACCCCTGTAATGCACTTCATAATGAAGATGCGGGCCGGAGGTCTTGCCGGAATTGCCGGACTCGCCTATGCAGTCTCCTCTCTTCAGTTTCATGCCCTCTGCGACATTGATGACGCTGAGATGTGCATACCTGGTCTTGTAACCGAAGCCATGATCGATGATCACCTCGTTGCCGTAGCCTGTGAACTTGAAGTCTACAAGTTCCACTACGCCATCTCCGGTAGCATATACAGGATTACCCTTTTTCATCGAAAAATCGACTCCCGAATGGAACGCAGTATGGCCTCCGAGAGGGTCTGAACGATATCCGAAATGGCTGGTAAACCTGTAGTTCCTTGGATCAGGATCCATAGGAGGGATTGCCGGTATGCAGGATGCCATGTCCCCTGCCCTCTTCGAGAGCATGGATATTTCATCCAGCGACTTGCTCTGGACAGAGACGGCTTTCAGAAGATTGTCCAGACGGTCCGATGTAGCTATGAGCTTGCTTCCCGCCACATTGCGGTCCAGCGCAGCGAAACTGGCCTCGCCGTCCAGTCCACCGTGACGAAGGTCGGAAGAAATCTCTCCAAGTCCGAAGATGGAACGGTACACATCCTCGTCTCGCAGTTCGAGACCGCCAAGAATGTCTTCGCAGCGGTCCATCCTGTGATTTATCAGTTCCAGCCTCGATTCCCAGCGGGCGTTGTTCTTCTTCAGCATCGACAGCTTCGGAGAATCGTTGCCGAGCACGGAAACATATATCCAGAAGTACAGCCACGCGATAGCCACGCTCGCAAGGATGACCATGACGGTCCTCAGGAAACGTGTCTTCAGCGACCTCTCCAGAGGCTCATACATGAGAGTCTCCGGATTGAGGATGTACTTGTCAAGATGCAGTTTCTCGTGTTCGGACATAACTGTCTGTCAAATCTACGCGTTGCTGGTGCCTATGGCCTCCTTGACTGCCCGCGAAGTGCCGCAGACAGCCTTCCATGACTGAGGTTCACGGAAACCAAGAAGGAATGCGCCGATCTCCATGCGCTTCTTGCCGGTGAGCTGAATATCCTCGAGACGAAGCGCGCCATCGGCTGTTCGGACTGTAAGCCAGGTCTTGCCATCGGTCATGATGGTTCCCGGTGCGGCGGCGGAATCATACTGTCCATCCTCGGCGAACTCGGCGCGGAAAATCTTCATGCTGAGACGCTCTCCTGCCGCATTCTCGATTTCTGTGTATGCCGTTGGATATGGAGACAGACCACGTACAAGGTTACGGACGTTGACTGATGAATCGTTCCAGTCCAGGTTGCAGAGCTCGCGGGTAAGCTTAGGTGCCGGACGGAGTTCCTCCGATCCCTGGATGAAGCTGCGCTGAACACGGGTCTCGACATTGCCTTCGATAAGACCCTCGACGGTATCGCATACGAGCCTCTGGCCAATCTCCATGAGAGCATCATGGACGTCGCCGGCATTGTCGCTGTCCTTTATCCTGTAGTCCTGGCGGAAAATGATTCCACCGGTGTCGATATTCTTGTCTATCATGAATGTCGTCGCACCGGTTATGCGCTCGCCGTTGATGACAGCCCAGTTGATAGGAGCCGCACCACGGTATTGTGGCAGAAGTGCAGCATGAAGGTTGAAGGTTCCCAGGCGAGGCATGCGCCATACTTCCTCCGGAAGCATACGGAATGCAACGACGACGAAAAGATCCGCCTTCCACGCGGCAAGAGCTTCAAGGAACTCGGGATCCTTGAGCTTCACAGGCTGAAGAACAGGGATATTGTGCTCCACTGCATATTTCTTCACTGCACTTTCGTTCATCTTGAGTCCGCGTCCGCTAGGCTTGTCCGCAACGGTCACTATACCCACGATGTCATAGCCCTTCTGGATGAGGGCATCAAGAGGTGCGACGGCGAAGTCCGGCGTACCCATGTATACGATTCTCGGTTTCTTGAACACTGACATGATCTTTGTTTTGGTTTTTCTCCACGTCATCTTGAACTGATCGAAGTTGAACATAGAGGAATCATGGACGGCTTTCCATACAAGGAAGGCCGCAATGGGCATCAGCACCAGCGACGCCATGAAGGCTCCCAGAGCTGCATTCATACCGCCATCACGTGCAATCTTCTGGCCAGAGATGTCGATCACCCAATAGAGCACGAAGAACAGTACGGAGATGATCGCGAAAACGCCCAGGTTTCCACGGCGCACGAAGGAGCCGAGCGGAGCTCCGATAAGGAACAGGATAAGGCAGGCGAATGCAGCAGCGAACTTTCGCATGATATCGAGCCTCATCTTCGGAAGGAAGAACAGATAGTCATACACTTCCCTGCCGAATTCCTCCAGACGTGTGGAGAGAGCCTCGGCTCTGCCTACAGCAAGCTGAAGTGAGCTCAGTTCGTGGTCGGCCTTGTCCCAGACCATGAAATTATCTTCCTGGAAGTTGCTCAGGCCTTTCTTTTCCCAGGTTGTATCAAGCTGCTGTGGTCGTATGATGCCGTCAACTGTCATCATGAGACGGTAATGCTTCGCACGGGCCTCTTCTGCCAAAAGGTTGATCGAATCCCTCTCATGAATGAGAAGGCCGTTGCGCTTGGACTTGACCTGGTCGCCGAAACGGCTGGAATCCGACTTCTCGAATGCATAGTTCTCGAGGGTGATCAGAAGTTCCTGTCTGTCAAAGCTGGTCCTGTTGAGCTCCAGGGACGTATCCCTGCGCTCCAGGATATTATCTTCCTGATAATTGGTGCCTGAATAAAGGGTGAAGGTAAGATAGTCCTTTGCCTTCGACATCTTCAGGCTTGCAGAGTCGGCCATGGTCAGGCTGACGTTGCCTTTGTGTGCGCTATGGTCATATACCATCACGCCATACATCATGCCCTTGCTGTCATCCCTGCTGTCGACTCTGAGCACGTAACCGTCTATGCCGTCGTAGAAGATACCTGCCGGAATCTTGATCTCATCCTTGGTCCTTCCGAAATCGTCTCGAAGCGTATAGATCTTGTTGTACGCCACCGGAACAAGGTTGTTTGAGACAAAATAGGATCCGACACAGATGACGACAGAAGCGGCAAACACGGGTGCCATGACTCTCAGAAGTGAGACTCCTGATGCCTTTATGGCCGTAAGTTCCACGTTCTCGGCCATCTGACCGATGACCATCATGGAAGCGAGCAGGGTCGCAAGCGGAATCTCGACAGGGAGCATCGTGCATGCTCCCCATCCCATGAACTCAAGGATCACCTTCAGTCCAAGCCCCTTGCCGACCAGCTCGTCGATATAGACCCACAGGAACTGCATCATCATGATGAAGACCACGACGAAGAGGATGGCGAAAAACGCCACCAGGAAGTTCTTCAGTATGAAGCGGTCAAGTCTCTTCACGTTGATGCAGTCCTATGAATGGATTTATTTTGCAGCAGCAGCGGTCAGTGCCTCGAGAGCCTCCTTGAGACCCTCGGCGTTGCGTCCGCCTGCAGTTGCGAATCCAGGCTGGCCGCCGCCACCGCCCTGGATGAACTTGGCACCCTCGCGGATATCCTTGCCAGCGTTCTTTCCTGCAGCGACGAGATCGGCTGTGTACATCACGAGAAGCTGCGGCTTGCCGTCAGCCTCGATTGCAGCAACGACTGCGGTGTTGGTGAGTTCCTTCTGGAGCATCATTGCCGCATCGCGGAGCATTGCGGAATTCGCACCTGCCTGACAGAAGCTGATGACATTGATGCCATTGATCTCCTTGGCCATGTTCTTGAGCTCCTGTGCGAAGCCTGCAGCCTTCTGCTTGGCAAGTTCATCAGCCATCTTCTTGTACTCTGCGTTCTCGTTGATGAGCTTCTGGATGGCGCCGGTAAGGTCAGGGACGTTGTTGAAGAACGCCTTTGCTGCGCGGAGTGCATCCTGAGCAGCCTCTGAATGGCTTTCAGCAGCCTCGCCTGTAACAGCCTCTATACGGCGGATACCTGCAGCGATTGCAGACTCGCCGGTGATCTGGAAGTAGCCGATGTTACCGGTTGCCGAAGTATGACATCCACCGCAGAGCTCGGTGCTAGGGCCGAAGTTCACTACGCGTACGCGGTCACCGTACTTCTCGCCGAAGAGAGCGATTGCACCCATTGCCTTTGCCTCGTCCATGGTAGCGTCTCTCTTCTCCACGAGCGGATAGTTGGCGCGGATAAGCGCGTTCACCTTATGCTCGACCTCGCGGACCTGAGCCTCGGTGAGTTTCTCGAAATGGCTGAAGTCGAAACGGAGATATCCGTCGCATACAAATGAACCCTTCTGCTCTACATGTGTTCCGAGGACTTCGCGGAGCACCTCGTCAAGAAGGTGGGTACAGGTATGGTTGTTTGCAATCTTCTGTCTTCTTTCAGCGTCTACGACGAGGGTGAATGCCTCGGTAGGGTCTGAAGGAAGCTTTTCTGCGATGTGGACTGTAAGACCGTTCTCCTTCACGGTGTTGGTGATGGCGATCTTCTCACCGCTCTCGGAAACGATGTAGCCGGTGTCACCGACCTCACCACCCATCTCTCCATAGAATGGAGTCTGGTCGAATACGAGCTGAAGCATCTCCTTGTTCTTCTGCTTCACCTGACGCTGTCTGAGAAGCTGTGCACCCTCGACGGTAGTGTTGTCATATCCCACGAACTCGCTCTCGCCTGCATGGTATTCAACCCAGTCACCGAATTCGTTCGCAGTTGCATTGCGAGCGCGGTCCTTCTGCTTCTGGAGCTCAACCTTGAAGCCTTCGAGGTCGACGGTGTAGCCGTTCTCGGTAGCGATGAGCTCTGTGAGGTCGATAGGGAAGCCGAAGGTATCGTAGAGCTTGAATGCGTCTTCTCCTGCGATGACCTTGGTCTCCTTTGACTTTGCCATATACTCGTCCATGAGAGAGATACCGCGGTCAAGTGTCTTGAGGAATGCCATTTCCTCCTCGCGGATGACATTCTCGATGAGCCTCTGCTGTGCAGGAAGCTCAGGGTATGCCTCTCCCATGTCAGCGATGAGCTGAGGAAGGAGTCTGCAAAGGAAAGGCTCGTTGAAGCCGAGGAAGGTGTATCCGTAACGTACGGCGCGGCGGAGGATTCGGCGGATGACATAACCTGCCTTTGCATTTGAAGGAAGCTGTCCGTCAGCGATTGCAAAGCTGATTGTACGGATGTGGTCTGCGATTACACGCATTGCAACATCTGTCTTCTGGTCCTCACCGTACTTGTGTCCTGAAAGCTCGCCGATCTTGCCGAGCATTCCTGAGAACACGTCAGTGTCGTAGTTTGAGTTCTTGCCCTGGAGCACGGCACAGAGGCGCTCGAAGCCCATACCGGTGTCGATGTTCTTTGCAGGAAGACTCTCGAGATGGCCGTCAGCCATACGCATGTACTGCATGAACACGATGTTCCAGATTTCGATGACATGCGGATCCGACTTGTTCACGAGATCGCGGCCAGGGATTCCGCTTGCCTTCTCCTCCGGAGTACGGATGTCCACGTGGATCTCCGAACAAGGGCCGCAAGGACCTGTGTCACCCATCTCCCAGAAATTGTCATGCTTGTTTCCGAGGAGGATGCGGTCCTCTGGAAGGTACTTGAGCCATGCCTGCTTTGCCTCCTCGTCAAGAGAAGTTCCGTCCTCGGCTGAACCCTCGAATACTGTTGCGTAGAGGATGTTCTTGTCGATGCCGTACACCTCGGTGAGAAGTTCCCATGCCCAGTCGATGGCCTCGGTCTTGAAATAGTCACCGAAGCTCCAGTTTCCGAGCATTTCGAACATTGTGTGGTGGTAGGTATCGTGTCCTACTTCCTCGAGGTCGTTGTGCTTGCCGCTGACACGGAGACACTTCTGCGAATCTGCTGCCCTGTCGTATTTCTTGGCAGTGTTGCCGAGGAATATGTCCTTGAACTGGTTCATTCCGGCATTGGTGAACATAAGTGTCGGGTCGCCCTTTACGACCATCGGTGCCGAAGGTACAACGGTATGTCCCTTCGATGCAAAAAAGTCCAGAAACTTCTGGCGGATTTCCTTTGAAGTCATTATGTTGTGTTTTTGTTATTCTTATTCGTTTTAACTTACAAAGTTAATATATTTTATTGAGAAGTCCCCTTGAAATGCCTGACTAATTCATACAACGCCATAAATAAGGACAATATACCTACGGTATAAGGCGATAATTGCGAAACACTTTCTATATTTGCAGTTTGATAAAAAACACAACCGAGTCATGTTAAAGAAAATCAGAATCATCCTGGCCGCCATCATGTTCATCGGCGTGACCCTTCTCTTCGTCGGCATTGGGCACGAATGGTGGGGATGGATGGCCAAGATCCAGTTCCTTCCATCACTTCTGGCCATGAACGTAGCGGTAGTCGCAGCGCTCTGCGTCCTTACCCTGGTGTTCGGCCGTATCTACTGTTCAGTCATCTGCCCTATGGGTATCTGGCAGGACATCGTGAACAAGATCAGTTCTCTCCGCAAAGGCAAGAAGCGCCGCTTCAGCTTCTCTCCTGAGAAGAAGTGGCTCCGCAACGGCATCCTGGCAGCATACATCATCTGCCTCATTGCCGGCATCCAGGCAGTCATCGCCCTCCTCGCACCATACAGCGCATGGGGACGCATCGTCGGCAGCATATTCCATCCTCACGGTGTAATCGTTCCAGTGATCGCAGGTGTTACCTGTCTCGTGGTGACCGTGCTCGCATGGCTCGGCGGACGTACATACTGCAACACCATCTGCCCTGTCGGCACAACCCTCAGCTGGATCGCGCGCTTCAGCATTTTCCGTCCGATGATCGACGAGAGCAAGTGCAAGGGCTGTCACGGCTGCGAAAAGATGTGCAAGGCATCATGTATCGATTCTGACAACAGGAAGATCGACTACAGCCGCTGTGTAACCTGCGGCGACTGTCTCGAGAACTGCAAGTTCGGCGCTATCAAGTACGGCAACGCATACGCAAAGGCTTCCGAGAAGCCTGCCGAGAACGTCGACAAGGGCAAGAGGGCATTCATGGCCGGAGCCATCATCGCGGGCGCTTCAGCAATCGAGGCAAAGGCACAGACCAAGGTTGACGGTGGTTTCGCGGACGTCCTTCCTAAGAAGAACCCTGAGCGCAGCGAGAGACTCGTACCTCCGGGATCAAAGAGCGTGAAGAGCTTCTATGATCACTGTACCGCATGCCAGCTCTGCGTCAGCGCATGTCCTAACGGCGTTCTCCGTCCATCGACCGACCTCAGCCACCTCATGCAGCCTCAGATGGGTTACGAGAACGGTTTCTGCCGCCCTGAGTGCTCAGAGTGCTCACAGGTATGCCCTGCTGGTGCGATCGTTTCCATCACCCCTGAAGAGAAGACTGCTATCCATATCGGCCGTGCTACAGTAAATTACGACCTCTGTGTAGTCAACACTGACGGAGTAAGCTGCGGCAACTGTTCACGCCACTGTCCTGCCGGCGCCATCCGCATGGTTCCGAAGGACGCGAATGACCCTAGATCTCCAAAGATCCCTACCGTCATCGAGGACCGCTGCATCGGCTGCGGCGAGTGCGAGTTCCTTTGCCCTGCACGCCCACTCAGTGCAATTCACGTAGACGGACTTTCAACCCACATCAACGACTAGTATCATGGAAAGCAAGAATATCACAAGAAGAGACTTCCTCAAGACCGCCGGAGCCGGCACAGTCGCTATCGGAGCAGCCGTTGCATGCGGTCCCAAGGGAGCACAGACCACAGGTCTCGCAGAGGAACTCGGACCAGAGGAGATGCCTCTCAGAACCAATCCCAACACCGGCGACAAGTGCAGCCTCCTCGGTTACGGCTGCATGCGCTGGCAGATGACCAAAGACGAGAACGGCAAGGACATCATCGACCAGAACAGTGTCAATGAACTTGTCGACTACGCATACAATCACGGAGTAAACTATTTCGACTCGGCTCCTGTGTATCTCCAGGGCCAGAGCGAGCGTGCAACCGCAAAGGCGCTCCTCCGCTACCCGCGCGACAGCTACTACATCGCAACCAAGCTCTCGAACTTCGGAGACACCTCCTTCGAGACAGGTTACAACATGTACAAGACCTCTCTCGCCAACTACGAGACTGACCATCTTGACTACTATCTTCTCCACTCCCTCCCTGACTATGACGGATTCAAGAAGAGATTCGTCGACAACGGACTGATCGACTTCCTTCTCAAGGAGAGAGAGGCCGGCCGCATCCGCAACCTTGGATTCTCTTTCCACGGAAGCAAGGAAGGTTTCGACAGCATGATGGCAACCCACGAGCAGTATCACTGGGATTTCGTACAGATCCAGATGAACTACGTTGACTGGCATCATCCTGCAGGAGAGTGCGACGCCGAGCACATGTACAACGAGCTCACAAGCCGCAACATCCCTGTTGTCATCATGGAACCGCTCCTCGGAGGCCAGCTCAGCAACGTTCCAAACGCTATTGCTGACGCTCTCAAGGCTCACGAGCCATCAAAGAGCATCGCTTCATGGGCGTTCCGTTTCGTAGGCTCACATCCGGGAGTATTCGTTGTCCTCAGCGGCATGACCTATATGGAGCATCTCCAGGACAACCTCAGTTCATATCTTCACTTCAAGCCGCTCAACGACGAGGAGTTCGCCCTTCTCGATGACATGGCTTCCCTCATCCGCAACTATCCGCTTGTTCCATGTACCGGCTGCCAGTACTGCATGCCTTGCCCTTACGGCATCGACATCCCTGGCATCTTCCGCCACTACAACAACGCGATCAACACTGGAGAGATTGCCGAGAGCACAGAGCAGGCAAACTACAAGGAACTGAAGAAGAAGTACCTGACAAGCTACAGCAAGGCTATCGACACAGTCCGCCAGGCAGACCACTGCATCAACTGCGGCCAGTGCATGTCCCATTGCCCACAGCACATCAGGATACCGCAGCAGCTCCAGAGGATCGACAGATATGTCGAGAAGCTCAAGCAGGACAAACTCTAATCTTATATATGAAGAAAACACTTATCGGCGCCACCCTTTGTGCGGTGGCGCTTTCTTGCACTCCAATGAATGAGAATCCACTTCTCGTAGAGTCACCGCTCCCTTACGGTGCACCACAGTTCGACAAGATCAAGACTGAGCATTACAAACCTGCATTCCTCGCAGCAATCGAGGAGGCAAAGGCAGAGATCGATGCCATCACCTCAAACAGCGAGGCTCCAACCTTCGCAAACACCATCGAGGCACTTGAGCGCGCCGGTGGCAAGCTCAATGACATTTCGTCCATCTTCTACAACCTGATGGAGGCTGATTCCAACGACGAGATGCAGGCCCTCGCCGAGGAGCTCTCCCCTGTCATGACCGAGTATTCGATGTACGTGTCCCTCAACGCTCCTCTCTTCGAGCGCATCAAGGCCGTATATGCAGACAAGGACAATCTCGGACTCGACCCTGTAGAGATGAAGCTTCTTGAGGACAGCTACAAGTCATTCGTCCGCAGCGGTGCAAACCTCGACGACGAGGCAAAGAAGCAGTACAGCGCATGGGTTGAGGAACTCTCTCTCCTCCAGCTCGAGTACTCCAAGAACGTCCTCGCCGCAACCAACGCATACGTGCTCAACCTGACTGACGAGGCAGATCTCGCAGGCCTCCCTGAGTTCGTAAAGTCGATGGGCAAGGCCACAGCGGAGGAAAGAGGCCTCGAGGGATGGGCATACGACCTGTCCGCTCCAAGCTATTCTCCTTTCCTCAAGTACAGCTCACGCCGCGACCTCCGCGAGCAGATCTGGAAGGCATACAACAGCAAGGCTCTCGGCGGAGAGTTCGACAACACCGGTGTATGTACCAAGATTGCCGATCTCCGAATCAAGATCGCGAACATCCTCGGATATGCCACCCACGCTGACTACAGCGTAGAGAACAAGATGTCAAAGACCAGCGCCAATGTCGTAGAGTTCCTTGACAAGCTTCTCCAGCCTACCCTCCCTGTAGCAAGGAAGGAGGTTGCCGAGATCTATGCCTATGCAAAGGAGAACGGTTTCGAGGACAGCGAGCTCAAGGCATGGGACTGGAGCTACTGGAGCGAGAAGTACAAGGATGCCAACTACTCGTTCAACGACGAGCTTCTCAAGCCTTACTTCCGTCTTGAGGACTGCATCGACGCAGTGTTCGGTCTCGCAACCAAGCTCTACGGACTCCAGTTCGAGGAGCGCAAGGACATCCCTGGATACCACAAGGACGTGAAGGTATATGATGTAAAGGATGCATCAGGTCGCCACATGGCCCTCTTCTATGCTGACTTCTTCCCTCGTGCAAGCAAGCGCGGCGGTGCGTGGATGACCTCATTCCGCGAGCAGAGCATCGGCGCCGACGATGTCGAGAAGCGTCCTTTCATCAGCATCGTCACCAACTTCACCAAGCCTACCGGTTCGGAGCCTTCACTCCTTACCCATGACGAGCTGACCACATTCCTCCACGAGTTCGGCCACTCACTCCACGGCATGCTCGCGGAAGGCAAGTACGCATCAATGACCGGTACCAGCGTGAGCCGCGACTTCGTGGAGCTCCCTTCACAGATCATGGAGAACTGGGCATACGAGCCTGAGTACCTCAATGGTTTCGCAAAGCACTACCAGACCGGCGAGGCTCTCCCTGCCGAGTACATCGACAAGATCGTCGAGACCAAGAACTATCTCTCAGGCTACCTCCAGGTACGCCAGCTCCAGTTCGGAATCCTCGACATGGCATGGCACAACATCAGCCAGATGCCTGACATGGACTGTCTCTCATATGAGAAGGCTGCCCTCAAGGCATCCAATGTCATCGCTTCAGACCCAGGAGCATGCATCTCCACCGCATTCAGCCACATCTTCAGCGGCGGCTACAGCGCCGGATACTACTCATACAAGTGGTCAGAGGTGCTCGAGGCTGACGCCTACTCTCTCTTCACCGAGAAGGGCATCTTCAGCAAGGAGGTCGCAAACTCATTCCGCGAAAACATCCTCTCAAAGGGCAGCAGCCAGGACGAGGCAGTCCTCTACCGCAACTTCCGCGGCCACGACCCTGAGCCAGAGGCTCTCCTCCGCAAGCTCGGCATCATCGAGTAGGCAGAGACCTCAAATAAAAATGGCGCGAGGGGTATCAACCTCTCGCGCCATTTTTCATTCATTACTGAACCTCAGAACTGTCAACCTCTTCTTCTTCCAGGGTGTCTGCAGGAGCCTTGGTATCCTCCTGTTCCTGCTCAGGGAGTTCATCCATCCAGTCGCCCGGAGCCATGCCATAGCATGCAGTGAAGACATTGAGTCCACAGATCAGCAGCATGAGCTTGAGAAATTTCTTTTTCATATCGATAGTTTTTTAAGGTTGCATTGAATAAGATTTCCATCATCATCCCTTAGATGAAGACCATTGCCATGGCAGTACTTCCAGTACTGGCAATCGGCACATTCGCCGTTGCGCATCCACGTCCTGTCGCGCATGTTCCCGAAGCGGTTCTCCCAAACATCCACGATATCATCGGTATAGATGTTTCCCTGATCGTAGTTTGCGCGTATGCTGGTGCAGGCTGAGATCGAGCCGTCAATCCTCACGCCGGCGACGCTGATACCAGCCTGACAGCTGAACAGATGATCCCTCACCTTTCCTTCGTAAGGGCCCAGGAAACCTTCGCAGGCGTGACTGACGATAATACGTCCCTCCTTGCGTGTCGCAATGATGAAGTCCATCAGCTGACGATACTGCTCACCGCTTATCTGAAGTTCCGGGTTGCTGGCGGCACGACCGACAGGAAAGACTGTGAATATCCTCCATCTCTTCAATCCCAGGCTGATCAGATATTCCTTGAGCTGACCAAGCTGGCCGAAATTGCGCTGATTGACGCAGGTCACCACATCAAAGCCGATTGAAGGTTCCTTTGCCAGTATCTCGATTGCGTGAGAGGCATTCCTGAACGCTCCGGGCACTCCTCTCATCCAGTTGTGCTCCTCTTCAAGGCCGTCCAGACTGATTGTTGCAGAACGCATTCCGGCACCAAGCAGCTCGTTGATCTTTCTGTCGGACATCAATAGACCGTTGGACACCACACCCCAAGGAAACTCAAGATCGTACATCCTCCTGCCGCACTTTACGATATCCTGCCTCATAAGAGGCTCGCCACCGGTCACGACAACGCTTATGTGATGCGAATCGTATGACTCCTTGATACGCATCAAAACTTTTTCGAAGTCTTCGAAAGGCATGTCGGGATGTATCGCAGATACCTTGCAGTCGCTGCCGCAGTGCTGGCACTTCATATTGCAGCGCAGCGTGCATTCCCAGAAGAGCTGCCTCATGGGATGCTGGCGTGTCTGTTCTTCAACTACCTTGTTGAAGGCGAACAGGCCTATCTGCTGACGGAGTGAGAGTGCTGACATAGCTGCAAATCAATAGTATACACACAATAAACGGAAAAAATCTTGAAATATTGCACGGGACAGACAAAAAAACTGAAAAAATCATAAAAATGAAGAAGAGGTGACCAGAAGGCCACCTCTTCATATTTCTTTCGACTCGCTTGCTAACTCAGCGAGCCGCCGACAATGTCGAGAATCTCGGCAGTAATCTTCTGCTGACGACCCTTGTTGTATTCAAGGGTGAGCTCATGGAGAAGTTCTTCACCATTGTCAGTCGCTGTCTGCATTGCAACGGTACGGGCTGCATGCTCGGCTGCATTCGAGTCAAGAACAGCAGTATAAACACCGAGCCTGAGTACTCTTGGAAGAAGTGCGGAGATAAGCTCGGCGGCCGTCGGTTCCATGATATAGTCGTCATTCACAGCCTCGGTTCCTCCGGACTGTGGACGTTCCATAGGGAGATAGCAGCGCGTGATGACTTTCTGGCTGGCTGTATTGATGAAATGGTTATGGATTATCTCCACGCGGTCATATGTTCCGGCAAGAAAGGCATCGGTAAGCTTCTGGGCGAGGTCAGCTACCGGTTCATATTCCGGATGCGCAATGAGTGCATTAAGGTCCTCCGGGGTCGGCTGACCGATCTTCTTCATGGCCTCGGCCATCTTTCGTCCGATGGAGAATACTGTTATCTCAGTGCCTTCTCTCTTAAGTTCATCAACCCTGTTGGTGACTTCCTTGATGACATTTGCATTGAACGCACCGCAAAGCGATGAATTGGAACTGATCGCAACAAGTGCGACCTTTTTCGGGCCCATCTTTGTGTCCTCTTCCGAATGCTGACGGCAGAGGGCACTGAGCTCCGGACTGTCTGGAACTGACGCCAAAGCAGCCTGGAGCATCCTTGAAAGGCGCTGCTCGTACGGACGCATGTTCTCGATCAAGGACTGACCCTTATGGAGACGCGCCGAAGCGACCATCTTCATCGCGGAAGTGGTCTTCAGCGTGGTCTTCACCGAATTGATGCGGTCTTTTGTTTCCTTAAGGGTTGCCATGATGGATTAAGCGTTACAGGTCATGGATGCAGACACTTCAGCTGCAACCTTCTCGATCACTGCAGTAAGGCTGTCATCAATCTTTCCGGAAGCGAGAGTGTCGATGACATCCTGGTGAGATGCGCGCATACGCTCCAGGAAGCTCTTCTCGAACTCTTTCACGTCGCCAACATTAATGTCTCTCATAAGTCCCTTGGTACCGCAATAGAGAATAGCGATCTGCTCTCCTACCGGAACAGGCGAATACTGTGGCTGGATGAGCAGCTGGTTGTTCTTGCGGCCCTTGTCGAGTGTCATCGCAGTGACCTTGTCGACATCGCTGCTGAACTTGGAGAATGCCTCGAGCTCGTTGTACTGAGCCTGGTCCATCTTAAGGGTACCGGCAACCTTCTTCATGCTCTTGACCTGGGCGCTGCCGCCGACACGTGACACGGAGATACCCACGTTGATGGCAGGGCGGAATCCCTGGTTGAAGAGTGCTGACTCAAGGTAGATCTGTCCGTCAGTGATGGAGATCACGTTGGTAGGGATGTATGCGGAAACGTCGCCCGCCTGAGTCTCGATGATTGGCAGCGCAGTAAGCGAGCCACCTGCCTTCACCTTGCCCTTGAGCGAATCAGGAAGGTCATTCATCTGCTCAGCGACTTCCTGCTGCTCGATGATCTTCGCAGCACGCTCGAGAAGTCTTGAATGCAGGTAGAATACGTCTCCAGGATAAGCCTCACGGCCGGATGGACGGCGGAGGATCAGGGAAACCTCTCGATAAGCGACAGCCTGCTTTGACAGGTCGTCATAGATTACAAGCGCGTGACGGCCGGTGTCGCGGAAGTACTCGCCGATGGCAGCACCTGCGAATGGAGCATAGTACTGCAGAGCTGCAGGATCGGCAGCGGTTGCAGCAACCACGATGGTATAGTCCATTGCACCGCGTGCGCGCAGAGCCTCTACAATGTTCGCTACGGTCGATCCCTTCTGACCGATGGCTACATAGATACAGTAGAGCGGCTCACCACGCAGATATGCATCGCGCTGGTTGATGATGGTGTCGATTGCAATGGCTGTCTTTCCGGTCTGGCGGTCGCCGATGATAAGCTCACGCTGTCCACGACCGATTGGAATCATGGCGTCCACAGACTTGATACCTGTCTGGAGAGGCTGCTTTACAGGCTGACGATAGATAACGCCTGGAGCCTTGCGCTCAAGCGGCATATCTACCATCTCACCCTCAATCTTTCCAAGTCCGTCCAGCGGATTTCCAAGAGGGTCGACTACTCGGCCGAGCATGGACTCGCCGACAGGAATGGACGCGATGCGGCCGGTCCTGCGGACAGTCATTTCCTCCTTGACCCTGTCGGTAGGTCCCATAAGGACAGCGCCGACATTGTCCTCCTCGAGGTTCATCACCACTCCCATCACGCCGCATTCGAACTCGAGCAGCTCACCGGCTTCGGCATTCGAGAGGCCAAAGATACGAGCCACACCATCACTGACCTGGAGCACCTTGCCTACTTCTTCGAAATGCAGGGAATTGTCAACTCCCTTCAGCTGGCTGAGAAGTATTTCAGAAATTTCACTTGGTTTGATATTGTTCGCCATAGCAATTACACTATTCTACGGTTATTGTCAACGAATTGACGTTTGATGTCATCTATCTGCCTGCGCACACTGGCGTCAAGCAACAGATCCTCGACTTCCACACGGAAGCCTCCAATAAGTCCTGCATCGATGGCAGTCTCGAAGAGAATCTCGGAGTCCAGGGCCTTGGCAAGAACCGGACGCAGCTTTTCCTCCAGGCCGGGTATAGGGACCACGGTGGTAAGCCGCACCAGCTTCCTGCCCATATAGGCATTGTACTGGGAGCAGAATGAATGAAGGATGTACTTCATGTACTCTGTCCTGCCCTTTGAAACGACAAAGGCAATGAACCTCTCCAGATCAGGCTCCAGCTGGATCGAGCCATTCTCGAGAATGGATGGATCACGAAGAATTCTGTTGACCTGGGAGTACACCTGTTCCCCGCGACCGGTCTCGACGACCAGCTGCAGGAGCGTCTTGGCGTATCTGGAAGAAATGACTCCGGAGTTCATTCTAGTTCATCTTCTGGTTGCGGGACAGTTCCTCTACCATTCTGTTCACGAGCTCGACCTGTGCCTTGTCGCTCTCAAGCTGGGTACGCATAACCTTTTCGGCAACAGCGACCGAAAGCTCGGCGAGCTGGCTGCGGACCTCAGCCATGGCACTCTCCTTCTCAGCCGCGATCTGTGTGCGTGCCTGAGCCACTATCTTGGCAGCCTCGTCGGATGCCTGAGTCTTGGCCTGGGCAATCATTGCATCACGGACCTGGGCGGCGTCCTTGAGGATTGCAGCCTGTTCCTGGCGGGCCTGCTCGATCATCTCTTTCTGACGCACCGACAGTTCGTTCAGAGCAGCTTCAGCCTCACGAGCCTTGCGGAGACTTTCGCTGATCCTGACGTTTCGTTCATCGACCATTCCGGTAATGATGGGAAAACCGAACTTCGCCAGCACAAAGAACACGATGGCGAAGATCAGCGTCATCCAGAACAGAAGACCGAAATCGGGCGTAATCAGAGACATATGCTAGCTGTTGATTCCGAGGAGACAAACAAGGATTGCGAACAGACATGCACCCTCGACAAGTGCGCCGATGATGATGGCGGTCATACGGTAATGACCTGCCTGCTCTGGCTGACGGGCACCAGCCTCAAGAGCTGACTGACCGATCTTACCGATACCGATAGCGGCTGCGATAGCTGCGATTCCTGCACCGATGGCAGCGCCTGCCTTACCAAGAGCAGCACCAGCGGCTGCCTGAAGAACCATTGAAAGTAACATAATCTTAATATTTTTAAATGTTTATTTATTCTTCTTCAGGTTCCTGACGGCTGAGTCCGATGAACACACTCGAAAGCATTGTGAATACATACGCCTGGAGGAATGCCACCAGGAACTCGAGAACATCCATGAACACACCGAAAAGGACCGATATAAGGCTAAGTCCCGCATTCATGCCGACACCAAGTTTAGCCGTAAGGAACACTACCGCTACGACACCAAGTATCATGACATGTCCGGCGAGAATGTTCGCGAAGAGTCGTATCATGAGGCTGAAAGGCTTTGTGAACATGCCGATGATCTCAATCAGAGGCATCAGCGGAATCACCTTCAGGAACATTGGGACATCAGGCCAGAATATCTCCTTATAGTAATGTTTGTTTCCAAAAAGATTGACCGCGAGGAAGGTGCACATTGCCAGGAAGAAGGTTATGGCAATGTTTCCGGTAATGTTGGCACCACCCGGGAAGAAAGGCACGATACCCATCAGGTTGTTCACGAAAATGAAGAAGAACGCCGTGAGCAGATATGGGGAATACCTCTTGTAGTCTTTGCCTATGCACTCCTTGATTATATCTTCCTCGACCATCATGACCATCATTTCCACGATTCCGGCAAATCCCTTTGGAGCCTCTTCCCGTGCATCATGCTTCTTGTACCAGCGTGCACCCAAAAGGACCAGAATCACCAGCACAAGGCTGTTGATCATAAGACCGAATACGTTTTTGGTAATGGAAATGTCGAAAGGCTTCACGACGTCCGAGTCGACCTGCTCGACTACCTTTCCTTCATATTTTTCGCCTTTTTCAGCGACATGGAATCCCTTATAGGACTCGCCATGCGCCAGTTTTGATGAGCTGAATACATGCCAGCCGCTCTTTCCATGCACGATGACAGGGAGCGGGATGGTGACATGATGGCCGTTTATGGTGGTAACGTGCCAACCGTATGAATCTCCGATATGACCGAACAGATACTCGTTCATATCGAGCTCTCCAGATTCCTCGGTCGCATCATGGGACGATGCAGGCATGGCAACGGCAGGAGCCGCAGCCACCATGGCGATTGCCATGAAAACAACCAGAATGAATCCCTTTAGCCTACGCATACACAAATCTCGTCATTGCTGATTTCTGCGAATCCACCGCCAATCTCCATCTCCTGACGGTTTTCAGTGTAGGCCACATCATACCTTACCACACCCGCAACAAGTGGGGTGAGTACAGGAGCATGATCCTTGAGCACCATGAAACGTCCCTTTGCACCAGGGAGCTCCACAGCATTGACTTCTTCGTTGAGAAGCGTCTTTTCAGGAGAAAGGACTATGAGTTTCATGATTATGCGTTCTTGGCCTCATCAAGAATCTTCTGACCCTTGGCGATTGCATCTTCGATTGTACCGACATTGAGGAACGCCTGCTCCGGGAGCCAGTCAACCTCTCCGTCAAGAATCATGTTGAAGCCCTTGATCGTATCTTCGATCTCCACCATTACACCAGGAGTGCCGGTGAAGGCCTCTGCCACGTAGAATGGCTGAGAGAGGAAACGCTGCACGCGTCTTGCACGGTTGACGGTAAGCTTGTCAGCATCAGAAAGCTCATCCATACCGAGGATGGCGATGATATCCTGAAGCTCGCGATATTTCTGAAGAATCTGCTTAACCCTCTGCGCAGTATTATAATGACTCTCTCCCACTACATTAGGGTCGAGGATGCGGGAGGTAGACTCGAGAGGATCAACTGCAGGATAGATACCAAGCTCAGTGATCTTACGGCTGAGCACGGTAGTCGCGTCAAGATGCGAGAATGTTGTAGCAGGAGCAGGGTCAGTCAAGTCATCGGCAGGCACGTATACGGCCTGTACTGAAGTGATGGAACCGTCCTTTGTAGATGTGATTCGCTCCTGCATTGCACCCATTTCGGTTGCAAGCGTAGGCTGATAACCCACTGCCGATGGCATACGGCCAAGAAGTGCAGACACCTCGGAACCCGCCTGGGTGAAACGGAAGATATTGTCGATGAAGAAAAGGATATCCTTAGGGCCTTCACCAGTCTTTGAATCACGGAATGACTCGGCAAGAGTAAGTCCAGACAGGGCAACCGAGCTACGTGCTCCAGGTGGCTCGTTCATCTGGCCGAACACCATGGCAACCTGAGATTTCTTCATCTCTTCCATGTCGACCTTTGAAAGATCCCAATGACCTTCGTTCATGCTCTCCTCGAACTCCTTGCCATATTTGATAACACCAGATTCAATCATTTCGCGAAGAAGGTCGTTACCCTCACGGGTACGCTCACCTACGCCGGCGAAAATGGAGAATCCGTTATGTTTCTTTGCAATGTTATTGATGAGCTCCTTGATAAGCACAGTCTTGCCTACACCAGCACCACCGAAAAGACCGATCTTACCTCCCTTAAGGTAAGGCTCAAGAAGGTCAATGACCTTGATACCGGTATAAAGAACTTCCTGTGTAGTGGTAAGATCCTCGAACTTCGGAGCCTCACGATGAATAGGAAGAGTAGGTACATCTGTAATCTGTCCCAGTCCATCGATTGTTTCACCGATGACATTCATGACACGACCTCGGATAGCAGCACCTGTAGGCATAGAAATAGGCGCACCTGTGGCAACTGCCTCAAGACCGCGGACAAGACCATCTGTTGAATCCATCGCAACACATCTGACCGTTTCTTCGCCAATATGCTGGTGCACCTCCAGAAGAAGAGTCTTACCATTCTGGCGGGTCACCTTCAAAGCGTCATGAATTTTAGGAAGTTCATTTTTCTGGTCGTCGGTGAAATCGAAATGTACGTCGACAACAGGACCGATGACCTGGGAAATATGACCGATAACGTTCTGCATCATCAATAAATCTTAAGGAATTCAAATCTAATAAAATTCATCAAGAAAGTGAATCAAAAAAATGAATAAAATGCGTCAGAATCGGCATAAAACAAAAATCCCTGACCATCGTTAGATGATCAGGGACTCGAAGAACG
>JAKSJN010000018.1 GCA_024402135.1 Bacteroidales bacterium | reverse complement strand
CCCCCGACCCTCTGCTTGTAAGGCAGATGCTCTAAACCAACTGAGCTAAGCTCCCGTCAAAAGAACAGTCCCGTTCGCTGAACGGGACTGCAAATATACGATGGAAATTTAATATTCCAAAACTTTTTGCGAAAAATTACTCAGTAATAACGCAAACTGCTACGCGGTTTCCTTCTGGTGTAGGGAACTGGTTAGCCTTGTCACCCTTGAAGTCGGTGGTGATGCGATCCTTAGCTACGCCAAGCTCAACGAGCTTGTTGAGGACAGCCTGTGAACGCTTCTCTGAAAGGAAGAGGTTGCGTGATGCGGTACCTGTGTCCTTGTCAGCGTGACCAACGATAGAAAGCTTAGCATTTGGATACTCGTTCATAACCTTTACGATCTCATTGATCTTAGGCATCTCAGAGGTACGGATATCCCACTTGTTGATGAGGAAGAGGATGTTGTCTGAAACGTAGAGTGGCTCTGGCTCAACAACTGGTTCTGGCTTAGGCTCTTCCTTTACGACTGGCTTTGGTTCTGGCTTAGGCTCTTCCTTTACGACTGGAGCTGGCTCTGGTTCTGGAGCAGCAACCTTCTTCTTGCCGAAAGCGAACTTGAGACCTACGAGAGCCTGATACTGATGGTCGAACTTTGACTCAGCACCACCGTTCTTTGAGTTGAAGCCATCTGAGAGGAGGTTGGTAGCAACCTCAGCAACGATAGCGAGATTCTCAGTAACGTTGATGTCGATACCGATACCTGCACGGCCTGCAGGGCTTACGGTAGCCTTGTCCCAGTAGTAATCCTCTGCGCGGAGGTGACCAGCGTTTACCTCAGAGTTGTTGAAACGGAGGTTTCCACCGATACCTGCGAGGAGATATGGGCTGAGAACGCGCTGCTTGTAACCACCAAGAAGGTTGCGGATGTCGAGAGTAGCGTCGAGGCTGAGCTGACCATAGTTGAAAGCATAACCCTCATCGTATGCAGGAAGGTAACCCTTACCCTGGATACCTGAAAGGTCGCCACGAAGACCGAATACAGGAGACATCTGATAGCCAAGGCCAAGAGCTGCACCTGGAGTGATAAGGTTGTTGTCAGTGGTCTCACCAACGGTGTAACCAACACCACCCTTTACATAGCCGTACCAGCTAGGTGCGAAGTCGCTCTTCTGAGCGAATGCGCTGAGTGAAAGAGCGATGAGTGCGATAGTAGCAAAAATCTTTTTCATACTCACTTGTTTATAAATATTAATTAATAATTTGCCTATTAGACCTCTAATTCACAAAGGTAGCAAAAAAATAAGTAAGTCGGCAAACTTTTTCGAGTTTGCCGACTTTATAAAAGAGTCAGTAACACTAATCCACATCAGGCCGGGAAACCGTTCTGGGATTCATGTCAAGAATGGATTCAGAGACCGAAGCCTAGTTTGCCTTTCCGGGAGCCTTTACTGTTACACTGGTAGAAATGGCCGATACGTGTCCGAAAGCGTCCTCTACGTAAATCTTGAGAGTTTCTTCGTGATCCTGAACAGGAGCCGAGTCGCTCTGGGTATTGATCTGGGTAAAGACGATGGTTGCACCTTCGATTGAAGGAACGAAGTAAGGGTTTACCTGATCCTTCTTGCCGGTGCGCTCATAGACGAGCTCGATGGTGTTGCCAGCCTTGTTCTCCGAGAGCTTGAGCCAACCGAGGTCGTTGATGATCTCGTCGAGTGTCAGGTCGCCGAAGAAGTCATTGTTATAGCTGCTGGTAACGATGATGTCAGACATCGCGGCCTCGTCGCCTGCAGCCTCTGCGGACCACTTAGGCTGAGGCTTGGTGTCCTTGGTCACCTTGCCGTTCTTGTCCTTCTCCACTCTCCAGTCGAGGCTTGCAGCATAGTGCCAGCAAGAGAAGATGACGGAGAGATCCTGCTCGGACTCGAGAACGTAGTCGCGAGGACCGACAGGCTTGCCGTTCTTGTCAACAGACGCATCGTTGGAGATCCTTCCGAAGTTGTAAGACACGATCACCTTGTGCACGGTCTCGTTGTCAATGAGCTCGTTCTCCACGCTGAGCGGGAAGAGATTGCCCGAGGTTGCGCTGCCGGCGCACTTCACAATGATGTCGTCGGTGTAGTCCTCGGTATCCTCGTTGTATGCGGCGTTGACGATACGGAACTCGATCTTAGAGCTGAGGTCATAGAAGACATTTCCGAGATCCTTCGAGCCGTAGAGGGAAGGCTCAGGTCCGACCTGGTACTGCGCCTGCTGATCCGCGAGAGATGACGCATTAGGGTTCAGGTTAGGAATCATGTATGCGCGGAAGAGTCCGCTTCCCTCAACAACCTCCTGCATAGGACGGAACTCGACGAGGTCGGCCTTGGTAGGCATGACCTTGGTGACGTGCAGGGTGATTGTCTGCACGAGACCGTTCATCTTATTGTAGGTCTTGAGAGTCTGGACATAGGTCTTGCCATCATAGAACTGAGAGATGTCCTCGGTGGATACCTCAACGTATACAGCATCTACAAGACCTGCGGGGATGTTCTTGATCTGCGCCTTTGACTTGTTGTAGAACTTGACGTCAAAGGTCACCTTCTCAGGACGGTTGTCTCCTGAAGGAGCCCAGTCCTCATATTTGCCGTCAGCGGCCTTGATGGTGAGGCTAGGAGCGACCTTGGCGAGCTCGAGCATGCCGGTGGTGGCAGACTTGGTGCCTGGCTCCGAAAGCGGAGAGTATGCAAGTCTGAGCGCCATTCCACCGGGAACGACAGGCATGTCCTCCTCCTCTTCAGCTTCTTCTACCTTTGAAAGTGGAATGGTGATGACGGTTCCGTCAGCGAGGGTAAGATAGAGGTTCTTGTTGTCGTAGGTTACAGAAGAGAAGAAATCATCGCTGTCCTCCTCCTCGCCGATGACATCGATCTCGTCCCAGGTCTTGCCATTGTCGAATGATACGTACCAGTCGCCCTCGTCGATCTTGAACTTAGGAGCGACAGACTTGTTGACAGCGACCTTGTTTCCGGAAGCGTCGAGAAGCCACTCGCCGTCGATGGTCCAGTACATCTCGCCGTCCTTGTCGGCCTTCACGCCGATGGAAGGAGTCTTGCCGTCCTTTCCGTCAACGCCATCCTTACCATTTGTTCCGTGATAGATGGTGGTAGAAGAGTCGTCGGAGAATCTGATCACGAAGCCGATTTCGACCCCGTCGTTCATGACAGGAGTGACGGAAACGATACTGAGATTATTTGAAAGTCCCTGAATAATCGTCTGGATGCCGGTAACGTTGGTGTTTATCTGGCCGCAGAGAAGTTCGAGGGTCTGGAGACGCTGCTGGTACTGCTCCAGGAGTGTCTGCTGATCTTTCACCTTGTCCTCGAGAGAGTCGAGACGCTCAAGGAAACTGCGGGGAACGCAGGATGCGGCCACAACAAAGCAGGCAGCGTATAATGAGAGTTTATGAACAAATTTCATAGCTCAGGTTTTAAAAAAGGAGGCTGCCCTGTATGGACAGCCTCCGATTATCAGATTTGTCCTTGCGGACTTGAATTACTTGGTGTTAGGCTTCTTTACAACGATCTCGGTGCTGATTGCAGACTGGTGTCCGAATGCATCCTGAACGTAGATCTTGAGAGTCTCCTTGTGGTCAGCAACTGGAGCTGCATCAACCTGGGTAGAGATCTGCTCGAACTTGATCTTGCCCTCTTCGATAGAAGGGATGAAGTAAGGGTTAACCTGCTTCTTAGGCTCGTAAACAAGCTCAGGAGCGATTTCCTTACCATCCTCATCAACTGCGAGGATAAGCCATCCGAGTTCCATGATGTCAGCAACGCTCATGTCACCGAAGAAGTCGTTGTTGTAAGAAGAGGTAGCAAGGATAGCAGTGAACTCTGCCTCGTCACCCTTAGCCTCAGCGGTCCACTGTGGTGCAGGAGTGTAATCCTTGGTAACCTTACCAGTCTTAGCGTCAACGTCAGTCTTCCAAACGTACTTCTCAGCGTCATGCCAGCAAGCGAAGATAACCTGGAGGGTCTGATCAGCCTTAACCTTGTACTCCTTAACAACTGGCTCGCCATCCTTATCCTTGGTGGTAGAGATAGCACCGTAGTTAACCTCGACGGTGATAGCATGCTGGGTCTTATTGTCGATAAGATCGGTAGCAACGGTCATGTCATAGGTAAGACCGGTAACTGAGTTGTCAGTGTAAGCGATAACGAGTGGCTGGTCGAACTTCTTGGTCTTCTCGTTGTAAACAGCGTTAGCAACGGTGAATACATAGGTCTCATCAAGGCCGTAGAATACGTTGTTGAGATCCTTGGTACCAACTGCAGCTGGCTCTTTAGCAACCTTGTACTGAGCCTGCTGGCCAGCGAGATCAGCTGCATCCTTGTTGAAGAATGGGATCATGTAAGCCTTGAAGATGCCTGAACCATCCTCGGTCTCCTGCTTAGGACGGAACTCTACGAGCTCAGCCTCGGTAGGCATAACCTTGGTGATGTTAGCGGTGATCTTCTGTACAAGACCGTTCTTATCGTTGTAGGTAAGGAGAGTCTGGGTGTAGGTAGCGTTATCGTAGAACTTGGTGATATCGTCGGTAGAAACCTCAACGTAAACTGCAGAAGCGTACTTAGCAGCGTCGGTGATCTCAGCCTTCTTCTTGTCGTAGAACTTAACGGTGAATACCTCGTCCTTAGGATCGTTGGTCTTAGCAGCAGTCCAACCCTTAACAGCACCGTTAGCGTTCTTGAGCTCGAGCTCAGGAGCAACGTCAGCGATCTTGAGGAGACCGGTGGTAGCAGCAGGAGCCTCGATACCGAGGGTAGCGTCAACGTAAGAAGCAGCGTTGATGTCAACAGTGATGTCGCTGTTGGTAGCAGCCTCGCCTACGTATACATAGAATGCCTTACCATCTGGATCGCAGAGGGTACCATCGAGGTTAGCAGCGTAAACGCGGAAACCGATGATGTCACCTGCAACATTGTTGAGGTCCTTGATGGTGATGTAACCCTCAGAACCCATCTGGAGGGTAGCAACCTGCTTCTTGGTACCAACATTCTCGTACTCGTAAGAGTTCCAAGCGTTGATCTCAGAAGGGGTAGACTCGAGAGCGTACTCAGAATCGAGCTCTACATAGAATGCCTTAACGGTAGGCTCAACGAACTTGATGGTGATCTTCTCGCCCTTTACAACATAGAGGAGGTCCATTTCCTGACGGTTATCCTCAGGATAGCCAATAACGTCGCCCTCAAGACGGCCACCTACGTTAGCCTTGATCTTGCCGTCCTTGCTGTCCTCGAGAATAGGAGCAACTGCAGGAACGTCGTCAAGCCAGGTAAGCTCGGTAAGGTGATCGGTAGTCTCACCATCCTCGCACTCAGTGTAACGGTTGTGGATCTCAGCGATTGAAGTCTCGTTGATGAGAATGTCGTGGAGACCTTCCTTACCGTCTGAGCAGATAGCGTCATCCTCAAGGCCAAGGACTACGTCGTAACCTGAGATAGACTTGTCGTGCTTAACAGCAAAGAGAATGTTCTCCTCCCATTCGTCCTGACGATCCTTGATGGTAGTTGCAACAGCTGCCTTGAAAGCAGCGGTATCAGCACCCTCCTCAAGATTGAAGGTAACAACATAGAGACCATTCTGACCAGCCTTGGTTTCGCTAGATTCAGTCAAAAGCTTGTCATAAGGCTTAACAGCCTCAGCAACTACATGCTCGAGAACCTCACCCTTGGTGTTGATGAGAGAAAGCTTTGCAGGATCGATCTTAGCGTTGACTGGAGAAACACGGAGAAGCATGTCAGCACCCTTGTTGAGTGACTTGCCCTCGGTGAACTCTACCTTCTCACCCTTTGCAGGACCGAAGGTGTTCTCCTTCTCGGTAACGTTATAGATGGTAAGTCTAGCATAGTTGCCCTTATATCCATGATACAACTCTTGAGCGAGAACGTCACCAGGAAGAACTGAGATGTAACCGATCTCAACGCCGGTACCGATGGTATAACCCTCCTCGAAGCCCTCTACACCGTAGAGTACGAGAGTCTGGTTCTCCTCGTCATAAACAGCGGTAAGGCCCTGTGCAAGACCAGCCTCTTCGCCGTCGATCATAAGCTTTCCGTCAACTACAGCTACGGTTGAACCCTTAGCATAGTCAGACTTAACGCCGTCACAGTACCAGTAACCATCCTCACCGATGGTCCATACGGTACCTGGCTTTCCGTCAGCACCTGGCTTTCCATCAGCACCTGGCTTTCCGTCAGCGCCGTTGAGGCCGTTGGTGATCTCATAAGTACCGTTGGTGGTAACAACCTGGATACCATTAGCGGTCTTGTTTACTGCAGTAAGGATAGCGCCATTGTTGATCTGACCCTGGATAGCGGTGAGAGACTTCTCAGCTGCGTCCATTCTGTCCTGAAGACCCTTGATGTCGCCTGAATAATCCTTAGTACAGCTGGTAAGCAATGCTGCACCGGCAACGGCGAGCATAGCAGCCATTCTAATGATTTTTTTCATAAACATTAAAAATTAAAAAAAAGTTAAACTATAATTAGTATTTGTTTCTCGCTGTAACAAGCATCGATTACGGCCTTCATTCCCGTTCGGACACAATACCTCACAGTATGGGCACAATAATCAATGCACAAAGTTATGCATCAAAAAGCATATTTGCAATATATTTTTTCAAATATATGTACGTTTCAATGCGCTCAAAAGCTATCTAATCGTTGAAAAGATGCATTTTCCCATCGATTTGTTGCAAAAATTAAAGAAAAATTCACATTTCCGAACTCAAAACGTTTTTACCAGACTCATCAATTCCACCCGTCCGTCCATGGTGGAACTGAGTATCAGGACACTAGCATTGTCTTCCCAGACCGTAAGCGGATTGACCAGGGCGATGGAAATCTTGTGAGCCCAGAGAATGGATCCATCCTGCGCCGACATCGCTATGAGGTTGCCTTTGTCGGTCGGAATGAGAAGCATTCCAGCTATTTCGGCTATCGCTGTCGGAGATATTTCATAACCGGTTCCGTTCTCTTCATTCCATTTGAGAGCAAGACTGGCGGCATCTATCGCGAGAGTATGATGGAACATTGATTTAGAGTATATGGTTTTACCGTCCTCCGAGATGCCGACAGACTCGCGTGCACCCTCGAATCTTGCAATTTCACGGCCGGTCGACGCATCAAGAGCATATACGAACCTGTCCGGATTGGCAAAGAAGATACGCCCGGCAGCCTTCACGGGCCAGCATGCCGCAGGCGAATACATCCTGGAGGACTTCTCACATTTCCATGTCCACTGAAGATGTCCATCATCCGGGTCAAGAGAATACATCCTTCCGGCCCATGAACCGAATACGACCTGTGCGTCATCAACGAAAGGACGGCACTCGACGAACCCTTCGACATCAGTAAAGGTCCAGATAGACGACCCATCCTTAAGGTTCAAAGCGCGGAAGCATCCATCCGAGCCACCGATATATACCTTATTCTTATATATTACAGGTGATCCAAGAACGGACTTTTCCGTATCCTTTTTCCAAAGCAAGGTTCCTTTCCTCGAATCAAGAGCATATACACCACCGCCAGCACATCCGACGACGAGGAAACGGCCGGAGACCGCAGGAGTGGAATAGGCTTTTCCCGGAAGCATGTATTGCCAGAGTTCGGAGCCATCCTTCAATGAGACAGCCTTGACGGCACCTTCTGTTGTGACATAATATGCCACGCTCCCCTTGTGTGCGAAGCCACCCGCGATATTTGCATCTTCCTGGAAAGACCAGACGGAATGAACTTGGGGATAACTGTCGTTGACATCGTATCTCATCCAGGGATAATCATCCGGAAGTCCATGTTCATCATAGACGGTTCTGTCATCCACATGTGCCAGTTCGTGCTCATACCATGGAGAGAGTTCGACCGAACATGCATCACTATAGATACGGACTTCCGACACTGAGATATTGTCATTGAGCAGGGTGAATACATTGTAGCCCGGAACCGCTGTTGCCGTCGATTGGGTTGAACGTCCAAGGACTGCCGGTATTCCTCCATAATCAAGAACGGTATTCACGTGCCAGTGGCCGCCGATTTCGAAGCGGACGTCCTTCTTTTTCAACTGACGTGTAACATCAAAATAGTTAAGGACAGAGCTGTCCTGGGGATAATGATTGAAAAATATCGACTTTCTGCCTTCCTCCAGACCTTCCAGCCAGAGCATGCTCTCTCGCGGCAGCAGGGCAGGAGCCATGCGCATGTCCGGTCCGCTGTTGCAGCCCAGGAAACGCCAGCCGCCTTCCTCGAACTCGAAGTGAGAGTAACCGAAGACCTTCTCGAAAGTATTGCAGCCGCTCTCTGACCACTTTGCGTCGTGGTTGCCGGCAACGACATACACCTTCGGCCGCAGACGGTCGAGGACAGCCTTTACATCCGCTATCTCGGAATCAGAACCGAAATCAGTCAGGTCTCCGCCTACGACAACGAAATCTATATCGTTACGCGAGTTGATATCGTTGACACAGGCATGAAGGGCGGCCTGGGACGAGGTCAGAGAGGCAGACCAGTGGAGGTCAGTCATGAATGCAAACCGTACCGGCTTAGTCTGGGCTTTGGCGCAGAAAATGCCGCAGATCGCGAAGACCAGCGGCATAAGCAGATATTTCTTCATAGACATGGCTGTCAGATGATTTCTATGTCACGTGATGGTATCCATCCCTGGCGTCCATCAGAAAGGCTGATGTTATCCCAGTCTCTTACGGATTCAAGTACCTTGACCTTTGTTCCTTCATGCAGGATGAACAGGTCCTTCGCCGAGTCCCCGCTAGGAGAACTCTTCACCGAAGTAACCGGACGCATCACGATAGCGGAATCCTGTCTACGGTAATCGTTCTTCTGACCGATTGAGAAGTCGATGCAGATGAGTGAGAGAATTGCAAGCGCAATGCCTCCGAAGAAGCCCAGCTTTCGCTTTCCGGTAGATGAAGCGAGCAGAAAGGTCAGCAGACCGGCAAGTGCTCCTGCCAGCATGATCAGGAAAAGAACCGTCCAGGTGTCAGATGACAGGGTTCTTGAGATTGCATCCCGCCACTGCTTGAGGAAAAACGCAGGAACAGTCTCGATGCGGTCCTGAACACTCGCATTTGCAAACTCAAGGTTGAATCGTGCGTCATCATATGACGGATCAAGCTTAAGGGCACGCTCGTAGTTGAGAATGGCATGCGCAATATCTCCGGATTTGTACCAGGCGTTACCTATATTATAATAAAGCTCAGGAGATTCGAGTCCCATGTCGGAAATACTTTCCCAGTCATGCAGGGCAGTTTCCCAGTCTCCTGCCGAATAAGCTTCGCATCCTGACTGCCAGAGAACATCATCGGATCCGGCGGCAATGGCATTCCACGGCATGACCATCAGGAGTGCGAGAATGGCGCCGGCCGCCTTGGCTGAACCAGATTTTTTTCCTTTCATGCTTGAATCTATTGACGATATGACTGCAAGCGCAGTCTCATAATGGGTGTTCATAGAGTCGTTGCCGGAATCAGGTGCATAACGGGCGAATTCGCATGCATCAAGAAGTCCGTTAAACTGTTCTGCCAATTCCGAGCTGACTCCTGCATCAGTAAGCGACTGCGCGATATTGTCACGGCTCATGTCGGCAAGATCGATGTTGAGTTTGTCGGAGATGAAGCCGATCAGAGTCTTGTGAAGTTCCTCGTAGAAGGCCGTAGGAAGGCCATTCTTGAGATAATCCCCGGCACGGGCAAGGCGCTTGCCTGCCATCTTGACCGCTCCCCTGTTACGTGCACCGACCACGTCGGCACGTCTTGCGGCCATGCTGCGCATGATGAACCACGCAGCTGCAGCAAAAGCGAGCAGGAGGACGAGCAGTATGATGAACAATGGAGATCCGACAAAGAACGAGCCCTTCTTTGCGAAGTGCGGAAGTCGGGTGGATATGTAGCGGATATCGGAACCCAGGTCACGGACATCCTTGCGGATGACTCCGTTTCCTGCCTGGCTCAGGCTGCCGGAACCCTCGTTCCCCGTATTGGTACCGCGTGCAACCTTCATCAATATAGGATCGGTGCTGACCGTAACATACTTGCCGGCACTGATATCGTAGAAGCTGTATTCAATGGCAGGGATAGTGAACTCTCCATGGCTGCGAGGTATGAACGGATATTCGAAACTCTTGCCATTGCCGCCATCCTTCACCTTGACATCATAAACCTCGAAATCCGACGGGAAACTTACCTTAGGCGCCTCAAGCAATGAAAGATTGCCACTTCCGGTGATGGTCACCGTAAGCGATGCCGCATCATGTGCCTGGAGTGAGTCCCTGTTGACGGATGCGCTGATATTGAACTTGCCCACACCGCCTCCGAACGAATCTGGAGCGCCGGCAGGAAGCTTGGAGACATGGACGGTAGCCGCACTGGTGGATACACGCTTGCGTATTGTGCGGTACTCGTCCTGGAAGAAGCTGTCAAAGATGCTGTTTCCTCGTGACGGAGCCCTTACATTGACCAGGCAGATAAGTTCAGCAGGATCGATCTTTATATCTCCGGCCTGCTGCGGGATAAGGGTCCAGCTGCGGAGGACGGCAGAGTTGTATATCACGTCATTGAGGCTCTCACGCTTGAACTCGATGTTCTGTGGAGCCTGGATTTCCTGACTCCAGAAACCGTTGAAACTAGGGAAATGAGCATCCTCGAAACCAGCGATGTTGGTACGGTGGTAAAGCTTCAGGGTCGCTGTCACGGGCTCTCCCACAACCACGCTGGTCCTGCTGAGAGTAAGCCTCATGAAGAGGTCGTCCGCAGGAATATCTCCTGTCTGGCGCGGATCATTGCCGCCGCTGTTCTGGGCAGAACTGCTGCCTGATGACTGGCTGCGGCTGCCTCCGCTTACGACATTTATACTCTTGGGAGATGATGAAATGGAATTGCCCTTGACCTCGGCATGCGCTGCTGCTATGGCGAAACTGCCGGCTTTCTTCGGCATCAGCACATATGTATATGTCGTCTGAGCCGATCTCGTGCGCTTTCCGTTGATAATCGAGATTGAAGTAGACGAACCCTTTTGCGGTCCCCATACGAGCTGGAATTCACTTCCCGGCTCCCATGAGAAGCTTGACGGAGAGTTCTCTCCCTCGATGATGAAGGTCACATTGAACTGTTCGTCCGCAGCGACCACATCGGGCACTTCTACACGTATGGTGTTCTGGGCTGCGGCTGCGATGCATGCGAATGCCGCAAACAATGCGAGTATCAGTTTCTTTCCCATATTACCAGTTCTTTTCTTTATGACGGGACTTGAGCAGGGCTGCCTTTTCCTTGTTCACCTTATCCTGGGTCTCTTTCTCTTTTGCCTGAATGGCCTGGAGCATCTGCTGCGCCTGCTGAGGAGAGATCTTCGAATCCTGTGGCTGTGACTGTCCGTCACCGTTATCGCCCTTGTCGTCCTGATTATTATCGTTGTTGTTATCCTTGTTGTCGTCGTTGTTACGATTGTCGTCCTGATTCTGGTTCTGATCGTTGTTCTGATCCTGATTGTCCTGGTCCTGGTTCTGGTCGTTGTTGTCCTGGTTGTTATCTCCACCTCCGCCATTCTGCTGATTCTCAAGCATCTTCTTGGCGTAGATGTAATTCTCCTTGGCATCAAGATCCGCCGGATTCAGCAACAGGGACTGTTTGAACGCGTCTACAGCAGCCTGGTAGTCCTTCTTCTGGAGTGCAATGTCTCCAAGGTTATAGAAATAGTCGGAGCTGCCGGCAGCGACCTCCTTTACCGGTTCCATGGCCTTTGCAGCACCTTCGTAATCTTCCTGGCGGTACAGAGTATTGGCAAGGTTATAGCCGGCTGCCAGCGACAGGCTGTCCTTCAGCTGTGCCTTTCTATACTCGACCTCCGCTTCACGCCATACTTCCTTCTTGAAGCTGCGGTTTCCGGAACGAACCTCACGACGATCCACCTGGGCACTGAGGTCCAGACAGGCGAGGAGCGTGAATATTACCAGTAAATATCTGAGTTTCATGAAAAAAGCTGTTTTTTCCACTTGCGGTCACCTATGAGCATTTCGAGCACAAGCAATGCAAATGCGATGGCGAAGAAGTACATATACTGCTCGTCAAATTCCTCGAAGACTACGGAGTTGAACTCTTCATCCTCCATCTTTCGTATATCGTCAATTATCGGATTGAGTCCGAATTCCTCATTTCCTGCATGGACATACGCTCCGCCACCAGCCTGTGCAACCTGCTGCAGAGTCGACTCGTCAAGCCTGGTCACGACGATGTTGCCTTCACGGTCCTTGAGCAGATCTCCATCCATCGGGATAGGCTGGCCCTGAGCCGACCCGACACCGATGGTATATACCTTCACTCCCATCTCTGCTGCCTGCCGTGCGGCATCCACAGCGTCGTCTTCATGGTTTTCTCCGTCAGTGATAAGTATCATCGCACGACTTTTCTCACTCTGGGCGCTGAAACTCCTGAGAGCAGTGAAGATGGCATCTCCCATAGCAGTTCCCTGAATCGGAACCGACTGTGTGTCAATTGTATTGAGGAACATCTTCGCCGACACGTAGTCGGTGGTGATAGGTAGCTGGACAAAAGATGAACCTGCGAAAACTATAAGACCGATACGGTCATCCTGGAGACGATCGACGATTCGTGATATTGCCAGCTTGGCGCGGTCCAGTCGATTTGGCGAATAGTCCTCGGCAAGCATGGAGTTGGATACGTCAAGACATATCATGATTTCCGCGCCGCGTGCTTCATGCTCACTTAGCTTGGCTCCGATCTGCGGACGTGCAAGTCCGACCAGGAAGAAGAACAGGGCAACGGCAGTAAGGATAGTCCTTACCCATCCCTTGGTGCCGGAATAGGACGGCATGAGCTGGCGCACCAGTTCCTCGTCGCCGAAACGACGCAGACGATTACGCCTCAACCTTCTCTGCACAGCATATCCCACCGGTATGAGAAGCACCAGAGGAATGAGCAGAAGATATATGGTATTTGCAAAATACAGCATTTCTATTCAGTCGTTTACGGCATCCGTTTGATAAGTGCGCTCACAAGGATTCCAAGCAGCAGGCATACCAGGGCGGCAAGTCCCCAACGTGGGAAAAGTTCCTTGTATATAGGGAAACTGTCAATGGTTGTGCGGGCCTTTTCCATACGGTTGATCTCGGCATAGATCTCGGCAAGCTTCGTGTTGTCGGTAGCGCGGAAATAACGGCCGCCGGTGGCCTCAGCTATATTCTGGAGAAGATCTTCATCGATTTCCACACGGACTTTCTGGACCTCTATTCCCCACGGAGTCATGACGGGGTACGGAGCCTCGCCGTTTGCTCCGACTCCAATGGTATAAACTCGTATGCCATAAGTCTTTGCAATTTCAGCAGCCGTTTCCGGAGCGATTTCACCAGAGTTGTTCACACCATCGGTAAGAAGGATTATCACGCGGCTCTTGGCATCGGAATCCGCCATACGGGCAACAGCCGTTGCCAGTCCGTTTCCAATGGCAGTTCCATCCTCGATGAGGTCTGTCTGGACTTCCTTCATCAGGTTGATCAGAGTCGCACGGTCGGTAGTAAGCGGGCACTGGGTATAGCTTTCTCCAGCGAAGACCACGATTGCCATGCGGTCACTCGGGCGCTGGGCGATAAACTCGATCGCAATGTCCTTTGCAGCGCTGATACGGTCAGGGGTGAAATCCCTGGCAAGCATACTGGTTGAAACATCCATCGCGAAAGTGATGTCGATTCCTTCGGTGTCTATCCTCTCCATCTCGGAAGAGGAGCGCGGACGGGCCAAAGCCACGATTATCAAAGAAAGAGCCGCAATCCTCAGCACAAACGGGATATGGCGCACAACGCCGTAGATTCCGGAGCCCTTGAGCCTCCACGGTGCAGAGGTGGAAACGCGAAGATGCGGGCTGCGGCCTGCGATCTCCCTGTAGATGTAATGCAGGATGAGCAGCACCGGAATGGCAAGAAGCCACAGCATTTTTGGATACTGGAAAAACATGACCTACTTATCCTCCTCCTTCGTTTCCTCGATATATGTCGACATGATGAATCTGACCGCTGCCGGCAAAGCCTTGGCATTGGTGTCATCATCGACAGTATGTTTTGCAAATTTCACGAAATCAGCCGTCTCGAAAAGGTCCTTCGCTTCAGAATATAATTCTTTTTCGAGATCGGAATCACCCTTGAGCGCATCGAAGATCTCGGCTGTGGTCATTTCCATCGCATCGATTCCGAAGCGGTCTGCCATATAGAATCGGAGGGCATCCGTGATTCCGGAATAATATGCCTTCTGTTTCTCAGGAGCCCAGAACTTGTCACCACGGAAACGGTCAAGCTTCCTCAGCGCAACAATATGAGCAGGATCGTTGCTGACCTTGTCGTGGCTGGCGAGCCTGCGGCGCTGGATGAGCCATACCACGAGTGCCACGATTGCCGCAAATACCAGGAAAGCAATGAGATAAGGAAGAATCTCCCTGAATGTCACAGGATAACGGATCTGACCTTTTATGTCATGGATCTCAAACGTTGCGGTATCTACCGGCATGGTCTTCACTTCAAGCACCTGAGGATCGAACACCAAAGTATCGAGTCGTCCGTCAGGAGTCATCCTCACGACACCGAGTGCCGGAAGATCATATGTTCCTTCATCGAACGAAGCAATTATGACTGAAGCCCTTATGTCCCGCGGGGTCTTGTTCGGCCTGGTCAGCGTATCGATCTGCCAGCCGCGCACGACTTCGACACTGTCCCGGAATCCCTTTGAAAAATCAGGAAGGCCGAGCTGTGTACCATCCTCGACGCCCTGCATCTCGAATCCATATAGCAGCTGGTCGGCAATCAGCACCGAGTCGCGCTGCTGGAGTGGACGGAGGAACGACTGTCCAGGCCCATCCACGCCTGCAGCGGCCGCAATGCCGCACAGCGCAGTCAGACCTGCTATCAGTGATATGATGTGTCTCTTTCCCATTACTTCTTGCTGAAAAATACCATGAGCCTTTTCACAAAATCCTGGTCGGTTCCGATATCGACCGTGTCAATCCTGTACTTGTTCAGAATGCGGGTCTCGTTGTCGGAAACGTTGCGGAACCATGCCGAATACGAATCGCGGACACGGCGGCTGGCTGTATTGACCCAGGAAGACCTGCCGGTCTCGGAGTCTTTCACATGAACAAGTCCGACGTTTGGAATCTCCCTTTCTCGCGGATCATATATCTTCAGGACACTGAGATCATGACGTCCCGCGGCCACCTTCAGGGCATCCTCATAGCGCGGAACACCTGCCTCGTCCACATCCAGCATGTCGCTCAGCATGAATACCGTACATTTCTTCTTCATGGCACGTGTCAGGTAGCCCAGGGCGGCACCGATATCCGTACCATCCGATGACGGCTCGAGTTCTATGATCTCGCGGATGATATGGAGCAGATGACTGCGACCCTTTTTCGGAGGAATGAACTTCTCGACATGGTCGCTGAAGAACAAGGCCCCTACCTTGTCGTTATTGATGATCGCGGAGAAAGAAAGGATGGCCGCGACTTCGGCAATGGCATCGCGCTTGGTCATGCTTGACGTTCCGAACAGGCCGGAACGGCTTACATCGATCATCAGCATCACCGTCAGCTCGCGCTCTTCCTCGAAGACCTTCACATACGGCGCACGAAGGCGTGCGGTGACGTTCCAGTCCATGTTGCGGACATCGTCACCCCACTGGTACTCCCTGACCTCGCTGAATGCCATACCACGGCCTTTGTAGGCCGAATGGTACTCACCGGCGAATACCTGATGGGAGAGCGCACGTGTGCGTATCTCGATCTTCCTGACCTTTTTAAGCAGGTCTGTGGCGCGATTGGATTCCATCCCTTAAGGAACTATGACAGCGTTGATTACCTGTGATATGATTTCCTCCGGGGTCACGTTCTCGGCTTCAGCCTCGTAGCTGAGTCCGATACGGTGGCGGAGCACTTCGTAGCATACTGCACGGACATCCTCAGGGATGACATAGCCGCGGCGCTTGATGAATGCATACGCCTTGGCAGCCATGCTGAGAGAAATGCTTGCACGTGGAGATGCTCCATAGGAGATAAGATTCTTGAGGTTGGCCAGACCGTAATCCTCCGGGGTACGGGTGGCGTATACGATATCCACGATATAGCGCTCAATCTTCTCGTCCATGTACACTTCCTTGACAAGCTTGCGTGCACGGATGATGTCCTCAGGGCTGATTACCGCGTTAGCTTTTGGATATTCTCCTGCATTGTGCATGCGGATGATCATGCGCTCCTCTTCCTTTTTCGGATAATTGACGATGACCTTGAGCATGAAACGGTCTACCTGAGCCTCTGGAAGAGGATATGTTCCCTCCTGCTCCACAGGGTTCTGGGTCGCCATAACGAGGAACGGCTCGGGGAGCTTGAAGGTTTCGTCTCCAAGAGTGACCTGACGCTCCTGCATGGCCTCGAGCAGTGCAGACTGCACCTTTGCCGGAGAACGGTTGATTTCATCAGCCAATACGAAATTGGCGAAGATAGGACCCTTATGTACTTCGAAACGCTCGTTCTTCTGGGAATAGATCAGGGTTCCTGTCACGTCGGCAGGAAGGAGGTCCGGAGTGAACTGGATACGGCTGAAGTCCGCATTGATCGCGCGGGACAGCGTATTGATGGCCAGGGTCTTTGCAAGTCCAGGCATACCTTCCAGCAGGATGTGGCCGTCGGCAAGAAGACCGATCAGCAGGTTCTCGACGAGCTGCTTCTGGCCAACGATGACCTTCGACATCTCCATGCTGAGGAGGTCGACGAAGGCGCTTTCCTTCTGGATTCTGTCATTCAGTTCTTTAATGTTGACGCTTTCCATATATTATTTTCTTAAATTTGCATCTCAATGAGGTACTTCATCACACTCTCCTACGACGGATCGGCTTTCCATGGGTGGCAGATCCAGCCTAACGCTCCAAGCGTCCAGGGCTGCATCGAGCATGCCGCTTCGACCCTTCTCGGATGTCCCGTTTCCGTAACCGGCGCAGGACGCACGGACACCGGAGTCAACGCTTCCGGATATGTCGCTCATTTCGATACGGACAATCCATCGCTTTCCGGAGCAGGTGCGGAGCAGTTCCGCTACAAATTGAATGCCATGCTTCCGAAGGAAATCGTCGTACACAGCATCAGGGAGACCGGAGAAGACCTCCACGCGCGTTTCAGCGCTACAAGACGCGAATATACATATTTTCTCCATACCAAGAAGGACCCATTCACAAGAAATCATTCCTGGCTCTGTACATTCCCGCTTGATTTTGACAAGATGAACCAGGCAGCCTCACTTCTTGCAGGCACCCACGACTTCTCATGTTTCCAGAAACTCGGGTCCGATGCCAAGACACCGATATGTACCGTGTACGAAGCATTCTGGGAGCAGTACACCCCATCCGAAAAGACGGTCATGGGAGGCGATGCGGCCGGTGACGGAGCCCAGTACTGGTATTTCCGTGTATCCGCAGACAGGTTCCTCAGGAACATGGTCAGAGCCCTTGTCGGCACCCTTGTAGAAGTCGGACGCGGCAAACGCAGCGTGGAGGATTTCGCGAAGCTGATACGCGAGGTGCAGCCATCTTCCGGCGATACCGCGCAGACGTCTCTGTCTCAAATTCCTGCCCGTTCGCTCGCAGGAGAGTCCGTTCCGGGCCACGCACTGTTTCTATCAGCCGTAAAGTACTGATTTTTCCTACGGAAATAGCCTCTCGGGAGTTTTTATCGTCATATTTTTGCATTATATTTGCAAGTTGTACAAAGTGCCTTCAAAGCACACCGCAAACGAATAAAAACTTAAAGAGATATGCTTTTACAAACCAACCTCGATTCACTTCAGGCAGCCGCAGATGCAATCAACAGCGCAGCAGCCACTCCTGTTCAGCAGGAGATGAACCTTTCCCTCATCAGCATGGCCACCAAGGGCGGTCCGCTCATGGTCGTGCTTCTCATCCTCTCGATCGTAGCGATCTTCATCTTCGGCAAGAAGTGGTGGATGATCCGCCAGGCAAACGTGATCGACAAGAACTTCATGAACGACATCAGGGACTACATCCATGACGGCAAGATCAAGTCTGCCATCACCCTGTGCCAGAGATACGATTCCCCTATCGCACGCCTCGTGGAGAAAGGCCTCTCAAAGATGGGTTATTCCCAGGCCGAGATCCGTGCAAGCGTAGAGAACACCGGCAACATCGAGGTTGCCCGTCTCGAGAAGGGACTTTCATTCCTTGCAACCACAGCCGGCGGCGCACCTATGATCGGATTCCTCGGTACCGTAATCGGTATGATCCAGGCATTCTTCAACATGTCACAGGCCGGTAACAACATCGACATCACCCTTCTTTCAAGCGGTATCTACACCGCGATGGTGACCACCGTGGGAGGTCTTATCGTAGGTATCCTCGCATACTTCGGATACAACTTCCTCAGCGGCCAGATCTCTACCCTCGTATACAAGATGGAGAACACCACCATGGACCTCATGGACCTCGTAAACGAGCCTGACACAACTGAAGAGTAATTCCCTATGGCAATCAAGAGAACAAGCAAGCCGCTTTCGGAAATGGCGATGTCATCCATGACCGACATCGTGTTCCTGCTGCTCATCTTCTTCCTGGTGACTTCGACCCTCGTCAATCCGAACGCGTTGAAGCTTCTCCTTCCGAAGAGCACGGGCCAGGTATCCGCAAAGGCTACCGTCAGCGTCTCCATCAAGGACTGGGGCGACGACACATACACCTACCACGTGAACGGCAACTCCCAGCCTGTAAGCTACGAGCAGGTGGAAGACTCGATCGTCGAGCTTCTCCAGGCCGAGGAGGATCCTACCTTCAGCATCTACTCTGACGAAAGCGTTCCCGTAAAGGAAATAGTCGGAATGATGAATATCGCAAAGCGCAATCACTACAAGGTCATATTGGCGACACAGCCGGAATAATTCGAGATGAAACAGTATCTACGCGAAAGAGAACAGCAGGAACGGAAGGGCAACATCATCGGTGGAGTCCTTGCCGTGGGCATTCCTGTGCTCTGCGCGGTATTCTGCTCATTCACCGGCATGAAGTATCTCTATCCGCCGCCACCGGAATCCACCTTCCTCATGGACTTCACCGAGGAGATCGAACCGGTAGTGCAGAACTTCCGCGGATCAGCCCCGCGTGCGGAAGAGGTTGACCTCAGCAAACCTGTGGAACTCATCCAGAAGAGCGAGTCCCCACACGTTGCCGAGACCAAGCAGAACCTGACTCCTGCGACCAGACCGGACACACACGGTGACATCGAGACCCCGGAGCCTCCAAGAAAGGAAGAGCCGAAGCTCGATCCTCGTGCCGCGTTCCCGGGAATGGCGAAAAAGGACACAAGTCTTACCGCGCCACATACCGCGACAACAGCATCGACCGGATTCAAGGCCGGTCAACCTCAGGGAAATACCGACAGCGGCAAGGCTGAAGGTGCACCTAATGCCCATCTCCAGGGACGAAACGTCGTCGGCTCGCTCACACGCCCTTCATACGGCACACAGGCGAGCGGAACCGTAGTCGTCAAGATTATAGTGGATAGATATGGAACTGTCAAGTCGGCCGTTGCCGGCGTAGAGGGGACAACCGTAACTGACAAGGACCTCTGGAAGGCAGCAAGAAAAGCTGCGATGGAGTCCCACTTCAATCAGAAAGCTGATGCTCCTGAATCGCAGGAGGGTACAATCACTTATATTTTCAAACTCAAGTAATGGCGTGAGCCATACACAAAACACACAATTTTTTTAAAACGCCGAGAGGCAGAAATCAATGGAAGATTACAAGAAAGACGGAAATTTTTCCGCAGAAGGAAGAAGACTCAGACCTCGCAAGAAGGTCGGCTATGGAGAACAGCAGAGCTCAGGAGAGCACCGTGGCTACAACAGCCGCAGCAATGGTGAGCGCAGAAGCTATGGCGAAGGCGGAGAGCGTCGCAGCTATGGCGAGAATGGAGAGCGCCGCTCATTCAACAATGGTGAGCGCAGAAGCTACAGCAACGGTGGCGAGCGTCGCAGCTATGGCGAAGGCGGAGAACGCCGCTCATTCAACAACGGCGAACGCAGAAGCTACGGAAACGGAGAGCACAGAAGTTTCAATAACGGCGAGCGCAGAAGCTACAGCAATGGCGGAGAGCGCCGTTCATTCAACAACGGTGAGCGCAGAAGCTACGGAAACGGAGAGCACAGAAGTTTCAATAACGGCGAACACAGAAGCTACAGCAATGGAGGCGAGCGTCGCAGCTATGGCGAAGGCGGAGAGCGCCGTTCATTCAACAACGGCGAGCGCAGAAGCTACGGAAACGGAGAGCGCAGAAGTTTCAACGGCGGTCAGCGTCGTGGATTCGGCGGCAACAATGGCGGCCGCAGCTTCGGCAGACCGGATGGACGTCCAGGATTCAAGAAAAGACCGGAATATCAGTTCAACGAGATCGACGAGGCTGGAATCAATACAATGATCAGCAGCCGTCCGGCTCCTGACATGTCAAGCTACTCTGACAATGATACAGCGGCAACCGGATTCAAGGAGGAAATCCGCCTCAACAAGTTCATTGCGAACTCAGGCGTATGTTCACGCCGCGAGGCCGACACCTACATCCAGGCTGGCGTAGTGACCGTGAACGGTGAGGTTGTCACTGAACTCGGTGTCAAGGTCAACGTCATCACTGATGATATCCGCTTCAACGGTGAGCGTCTCAAGGGAGAGGAAAAGGTCTATATCGTGATGAACAAGCCTAAGGGTTTCGTAACCACCGCGAGCGACCCTCATGCAGACAAGACAGTGATGGACCTCCTCAAGGATTGTCCTTCACGAGTATTCCCTGTAGGCCGTCTGGACAAGAACACCACCGGTGTGCTCATGTTCACCAACGATGGCGAGATTGCAGAGAAACTTACCCACCCATCATACGACAAGAAGAAGATCTACCAGGTATTCCTCGATCATGAGCTTACCCAGGAAGACTTCGACAAGATCCTTTCAGGCATCACTCTCACCGATGGCGACATCGCAGCTGACGCCCTTTCATATACCGACGCCAACGACCATCGCAAGCTCGGCATCGAGATCCACTCAGGCAAGAACCGCATCGTACGCCGCATCTTCGAATCACTCGGATATGATGTACGCGCACTTGACAGAGTATATTTCGCAGGCCTTACCAAGAAGGGCCTCGAGAAGGGTCACTGGAGATTCCTCAACGAGGGCGAGGTGAACATCCTTAAGATGGGAGCTTACGTATAATGGAGAACAAGCATCGCTCGGGATTCGTAAACATCATCGGCAATCCTAACGTAGGAAAGTCGACCCTCATGAACGCGATGGTAGGCGAAAAGCTTTCCATCGTGACCGCCAAGGCCCAGACGACCAGGCACCGTATCATGGGCATAGTCAACGGAGAGGATTACCAGATCGTATATTCCGACACTCCGGGCATCCTGAAGCCGAACTACAGGCTTCAGCAGAACATGATGAATTTCGTGGACACGGCAATCGGCGACGCAGACATAATCCTGTACGTCACCGATACCGTGGAGACCGCGGACAAGAATGTTGAATATGTTGACAAGCTGAAAAAGATCGGCTGTCCAGTCATTCTTGTCATCAACAAGATAGATATCAGCGACCAGGCAAAGGTTCTCGAACTGATGGCATGGTGGAAGGAGCAGCTGCCCAAGGCAATCATCATCCCGGCATCAGCCCAGGAGAAGTTCAACCTTGACAGCGTATTCAGCGCCATTCTCGAGAATCTGCCGTTCAGTCCTGCCTGGTACGACAAAGACACCTTCACCGACAAGAACCTGCGCTTCTTCGCATCGGAAATCATCCGAGAGAAGATCCTGCTGAACTACAACCAGGAGATCCCTTACAGCTGTCAGGTCGAGATCGAATCCTTCAAGGAAGGAAGCGAGAGATACGATATCGGAGCTGTCATCTATGTGATGCGCGACTCCCAGAAGGGTATCATCATCGGAAAGAAGGGCGAGGCTCTCAAGCGTGTCGGCACACAGTCACGAATCGATATGGAGGAGTTCTTCGAGAAGAAGGTATTCCTTTCTATCTATGTCAAGGTCGACCCTGACTGGAGAGAGAGCCGCAAGGAACTTCGCCGCTTCGGCTACGAGGAGGCCTAGAACACTGAACCAAAGACCAACAGATAATGAGTGAGGAATTCGAGGACATCATAGAGGGCGAAGAGCCTGTCGAGGAAGGAATGGTTGCGGAAGATGCTCAGCCATCCGGAAAATATGACAGACTTCTCAAGGATGACAGCCGGAAGTTCAAGCTTTCCGGCATGTTCAAGGAATGGTTTCTGGACTATTCATCTTATGTGATACTGCAGCGCGCCGTTCCGCATATCGTGGACGGTCTCAAGCCTGTGCAGCGCCGTGTGCTTCATGCGATGTACCGCATCGATGACGGCAAGTACACCAAGGTTGCCAACATCGTCGGCCAGGCCATGCAGTTCCACCCACATGGTGACTCATCCATCCTCGGAGCCCTGGTCCAGCTTGGCCAGAAAGGTTACAGTGTGGACTGCCAGGGAAACTGGGGTAACATCATCACAGGTGATGCAAACGCAGCTGCCCGATACATCGAGGCACGACTCAGCAAATTTGCCAAGGAGGTCATATTCGACCCGAAGATCACCAAGTGGATGACTTCATACGACGGACGCGCACAGGAGCCTACCGAGCTTCCTGTACGCTTCCCTCTGTTGCTCGCACAGGGTACCGAGGGCATCGCAGTCGGAATGCAGTCAAAGATCCTCCCTCACAATTTCAACGAACTGATCGACGCTTCCATCGCCATTCTCGAAGGAAAGGATTTCGAAATCTATCCGGACTTCCCTACCGGAGGCTTTGCCGACTGCAGCAATTACAAGCGCGGTCGTCGAGGTGGTATGGTAAAGGTACGCGCACGCATAGAGAAGGTTGACAAGAATACCATCGCAATCACCGAGGTCCCTTACGGCAAGACCACACACAGCCTTATCGAATCGATCCTCAAGGCCAAGGACAAGGGTAAGATCAAGATCAGGAAGGTTGAGGACATGACCACCAGCAAGGCGAACATCCTCATCCACCTTCCTAACGATGTGTCTCCTGACAAGACCATCGACGCTCTGTACGCATTCACCGACTGCGAGTGCAACATCTCGCCTAATGCCTGTGTAATCAAGGACAACAAGCCTCAGTTCATGGATGTCAACGAAATTCTCATCTATGACACAGAACATACGCGAGACCTGCTCAAGAGCCAGCTGGAGATACGCCTGGGCGAACTTGAGGGCGAATGGCACATGTATTCGCTCGAACGCATCTTCTTCGAGAACCGCATCTACAAGGTATTGGAGCAGGACCAGAAGAGCTGGGAAGAGCAGGTGAACGACATCTTCACACAGATGAAGTTCTACCAGGACCTCTTCTTCCGTGAGATTGTCATGGAGGACATCCTGAAGCTTGTCGAGAAGCCTGTACGCAAGATCTCCAAGTTCGACACCAAGGTCGTTGACGAAAAGATCCGTGCCATCGAGGATGAAATGGCACGCGTCAAGGATGACATCGAGCACATCAACCGCTACACCATCGCATGGTTCAAGGATCTCAAGAAGCGTTATGGCAAGGACTTCCCTCGCCAGACTGAACTCAGCGGATTCGAGAGCATACGCGTTGACAAGGTTGCTCATAACAATGCCAAGCTCTACGCCAACCTGGCTGAAGGTTTTGTCGGCACCAACCTCAAGAAGGATGACAACGGAGAATTCATCTGCGACTGTTCAGACATGTCCGAGATCATCGTCATCAACAAGGAAGGACGCTACAGAGTCACAAAGGTCAGCGAGAAGGCATTCTTCGGCAAGGACCTGCTCTACGTTGCAGTTTTCAACCGCAATGACAGCAGAACCATATATAACATCATCTATCGCGACGGTAAGGAATCGATATACTACGCCAAGCGTTTTGCCATCACATCGGTCACCCGCGACAAGGATTACGAGATAACCCAGGCAAAACCTGGTTCGACCATACTCTGGTTCACTGCGAACCATAATGGCGAGGCCGAGACCGTCAAGATCAACCTGCGGCCACGTCCGAAGCTCAAGAAGCTTACCATGGAGTATGACTTCTCTACCCTTGACATCAAGGGAAAGACGTCCCGCGGAAACCTGGTAAGCAAGAACCCGATCTCGAAGATCCAGCTCAAGAGCCGTGGAGTATCGACAATCTCCGGCAAGGACATCTGGTATGACGAGGACATCCAGAAACTGAATGATGACGGACGCGGTCTGTATCTCGGTCAGTTCGACACGGATGACAAGGTACTGGCTGTATTCAAGAACGGTACCTACTATACCACTACCTTTGACCTGGCAAGCCGCTACCAGGGCGACGTGCTCAGAATCGAGAAGCTTGATCCTGACAAGACATTCACCGCACTCTACTTTGATGCGACAGACAAGGTCAAGGCGTTCTATGTAAAGCGCTTTGCTTTCGTCCCAAGCGATAACAATCCTGTCTGCTTCATCTCGGACGCGAAGGGTTCAAAACTCATTGGCCTCGTCGATGACAAGCACCCTCAGTTCCGTATCACATTCGGAGGAAAGCATGCCCACAGAGACCCTGAAAATGTGGATGCTGAAGAATTCATAGCCAAGAAGGGCGTCACAGCAAAGGGCAAGAAGTGCCACAGCTTCGACATCAAGACCGTAGAGTTCATCGAGCCTCTTGAGAAGCCGGAGGACGAGCTTCCTGAGCCTGAGGAGGAGCCAGTGGTTCCCGAAATTGAAGAAACCATCGAGCCTATCGAGAGCATCGAGGAGAGAAGCGGAAGCGACTTCCCTTCTCCAGAGGCGCCGGATGAGGAACTTACACTTTTCTAATGGTCATTTCACTTACAGGATTCATGGGATGTGGCAAGAGCACCATCGGAAAGATTCTTGCCACCCGCCTCAATATGCCGTTCATCGACCTTGACGACGAGATCATACGCCGAGAAGGTCGCAGCATTGCCGATATTTTCGCAACTGACGGAGAAAAGGGATTCCGGGCAAAGGAGCTCCAGCACCTTCGCGAAGTCCTGGACGAGCATGACGACATGATCCTTTCTCTCGGAGGCGGAGCAGTGACCACCCCGGAATGTGCTGAACTTGTTCATGGACGTACAACCTGTGTATGGCTGCAGGCAAGCCCTGAAACGGTACAGAAGCGAACCAGCAAGCGGCTGGGCAACCGTCCGTTGCTGGATGGTGCCGACCTGGACAGAATACGCGAGATGATGGAAAGACGCGACTCAGCATACAGAGGAGCAGCCCATATCCAGGCGGACACGGACATACTCGGAGTCTATGATGTCGCTGAAATGGTGGAGATGTATCTTAGATCATGTCCTCCTCGCGCTGACGAAGAGATCTGACCCTCAACTGAATGGTTGAATTTCCCCTGTAATAGTTCTCGACTATCGAGTAGCAGACGTCAAAAGGATTGCCCGCCTTGATGTAGTCGTAGTATTCCGACATGTTGAACGCAATGGCGGAAATCTGACGGTATGGCTGATCTTCCTGGATGAGGTCCAGCTTCATATGCACGCCACCGGCACCGACCTTTCGACCGTTGCCGCTGTCGTAGACGTTCTCGGTCAGGAACAGTGGATTGTTGTTGCCTGGTCCGAATGGCTGGAACTGTTTGAGGATACGGAAGAACTTCGGTGTGATCCTGGAGAAGTCAAGCTTCGCGTCTATGGTCACTACAGGTGTCAGCATATCCTTGGTAATGCGTTCTCCGATGAACTTGTCGATACGCTCACTGAACTCCTGAAGCCTTTCCTCGCGCATGGTGAGGCCAGCAGCATATACATGGCCGCCAAAGTTCTCAAGAAGATCCGAGCAGCTCTCGATAGCTTCATAGAGATCGAATCCCTGGACACTTCGTGCAGAGCCTGTCACAAATCCATTTGACTTGGTAAGAACGATTGTCGGCTTATAGAAGGCCTCCACAAGACGCGATGCGACAATACCGACGACGCCCTTGTTCCAGGATGGGTTATATACTATGGTCGCATTCTTCCAGGCGAGGCTGTTTCCGTTCTGGACCATCTCGAGTGCCTCCTGGGTGATTTCCCGGTCGATGCTCTTGCGGTCATTGTTATTGTCGTTGATCTTCTCGCCTATCTGCATGGCCATACCGAGATCGTCCGTGGTAAGAAGTTCAACTGCGAGCCGTCCGGTTTCCATACGGCCTGCCGCGTTGATACGTGGTCCGATCTTGAAAACTATATCATCGATTGTGATGTGGCCTACCTCAAGCTTTGACAGGTCAATCATGGCCTGGAGTCCGGCACGTGGAGACTCGTTCAGCTGCTTTAGTCCGAAATGAGCGAGGATACGGTTCTCACCTGTCACTGATACAAGGTCAGATGCAATGCTGACCACAAGGTAGTCAAGCAGCGGAAGAAGGGTCTCGAAAGCGACATTGTACTTCTTCGCATATGCCTGGACAAGCTTGAAGCCGACTCCACATCCGCTCAGGTCATCGAAAGGATAATGGCAGTCCTCACGCTTTGGATCGAGCACGGCAACGGCAGCAGGCAGTTCATTGTCCGGAAGGTGATGGTCACAGATGATCATGTCCACGCCCTTGGACGCAGCGTACGCTGTCTTCTCTATGGCCTTGATTCCGCAGTCAAGAGTGATGATGAGCTTGAATCCGTTTTCGGTCGCCCAGTCGATACCCTTGAGCGATACACCGTATCCTTCATCATTACGGTCCGGAATGTAGAAATCGATGTTTTTGGTAAAACGGCTGACGAAAGAATACACCAGAGCTACAGCTGTAGTTCCGTCCACGTCATAGTCTCCATAAATGAGGATCTTCTCACCTGAAACCACTGCAGCATGCAGTCTTTCAACCGCGCGGTCCATGTCCTTCATAAGGAAAGGATCATGCAGGTTTGCGAGGTTAGGACGGAAGAATGAGCGGGCTTCCTCGAAGGTCTCGACACCTCTCTTTACGAGAAGCTCGGCCAACACGCTGTCAATTCCGACTTCCGTCGCCAGCCTGTTGACCTTCCCGGCATCTGCCGGAGCCTTGAGTATCCATTTGCTCTCCTTTGCCATATCATACAAAGATACCCATTATTATCACAATAATGAATTTTTTATGTTAAATTTGTGTCTTAAACGAAAATAGAACAAACACATACGAAAATGGCAAATATCGAATACAGCGAGCAGGAACTGCTCCGAAGAGAATCACTCAAGAAGCTGCGTGAGATCGGCATCGAGCCTTATCCTGCTCCGCTCTATCCTGTTTCGGCTACAACCAGCAAGATAAAGAGCCGCTTCGAGAACTGGAGCAATTCACATCCTGACACTGATATACACGAATACAAGGGAACGACCATCTGCATCGCCGGCCGCATCATGTCACGCCGCATCATGGGCGCGGCATCCTTCATGGAACTTCAGGACGAGAAGGGACGTATCCAGTGCTATGTAAAGCGTGACGAGATCTGCCCAGGAGAGGACAAGACCATGTACAACACCGTTTTCAAGAAGCTTCTTGACATTGGTGACGTAGTAGGCATCAAGGGTTACGCATTCATAACCCAGACCGGACAGCTCAGCGTTCATGCGAAGGAACTTACACTCCTCAGCAAGTCGCTCAAGGTTCTCCCTATCGTAAAGGAGCTTGACGGCAAGGTATTCGATGCATTCACAGATCCTGAGCTCCGCTATCGCCAGAGATATGTAGACCTGATCGTGAACCCACAGGTGAAGGAGACTTTCATCAAGCGTTCACAGATCATCGCCACCATGCGTGAGTACTTCAACGAGGCAGGCTGCCTTGAGGTTGAGACCCCAATCCTCCAGAGCATCCCGGGAGGTGCGACTGCACGTCCTTTCATTACTCACCATAACGCCCTCGACATTCCTCTCTACCTCCGTATCGCAAATGAGCTTTATCTCAAGAGACTCATCGTAGGTGGATTCAGCGGTGTATACGAGTTCGCTAAGGATTTCCGCAACGAGGGTATGGACAAGACCCACAACCCGGAGTTCACCTGCATGGAGATCTACGTCGCATACAAGGATTATATCTGGATGATGGAGTTCGTGGAGAAGATGCTTGAGAAGATCTCTCTCAAGGTCAACGGCACCACCGAGGTAACCATCGGCGAGCACAAGGTGAACTTCAAGCCGCCATTCCGCAGACTGCCGATCCTCGAGGCCATCAAGGAGTACGCCGGTGTTGACGTTAGCGGCATGGACGAGGATCAGCTCCGCGCCACCTGCAAGAAGCTCAACGTCGATATCGAGCCTTCAATGGGCAAAGGCAAGCTCATCGACGCCATCTTCGGTGCATATGCCGAGGATAAGCTCATCGAGCCTACATTCATCACCGACTACCCTGTCGAGATGTCTCCTCTTACAAAGCGCCACCGCAACAACCCGGATCTCACCGAGCGTTTCGAGCTTTTCGTATGCGGCAAGGAGCTTGCGAACGCATATAGCGAGCTGAATGACCCTATCGATCAGTTCGAGCGTTTCGAGGAGCAGGCCAAGCTCAAGAGCAAGGGCGATGACGAAGCTATGTTCATCGATATGGATTTCGTACGTGCGCTCGAATATGGCATGCCTCCTACCTCAGGCCTTGGCATGGGCATCGACCGCCTTACCATGTTCATGACCGGACAGAGCACCATCCAGGATGTCCTCTTCTTCCCTCAGATGCGTCCAGAGAAGACTCTCAAGAAGGAGAACAAGGAAGAGGCTCAGGAGAGCAACGAATAAGGATGGAACAGATCACTTCGGTCCAGAATCCAAAGATAAAGGAACTTCTCGCGCTTCAGGAAAAATCACGCCTGAGACGCGAGAAGGGCGTTTTTGTAGTGGAGGGACGCCGCGAGCTGGAGCATTGCATCAATGCCGGCTTCAGACTGCGTACCGTCTTCATCTGCCCTGAGATATTGAACGGCTGGCAGAATGCCCCCGGACAACGTCTCACTTCGCTCGACCCCACCCTGAAGGGTCCCCCCTCTTACCATGCCGAGGGTGGCAGGGTTGCCGGGGGCATTCTGCCAACCTCAAGCCTCAATTTACCAATTGGCCTTGAAAGCCATAGCGTGATAGAGGTGAGCAGGGCTGTATATGACAAGGTTGCATACAGAGGAGGCACGGAGGGCGTCATCGCGGAGGTATATTCGAAGGAGAACAGCCTGGATAGCCTTGAGCTGGGCGAGAACCCGCTGGTTATCGTGCTGGAAGGCGTTGAAAAGCCTGGCAACCTGGGGGCTGTGCTCCGCAGTGCGGATGCTGCCGGCGCAGATGCCGTACTCATATGTGACCCTCTTACAGACATCTATAACCCAAATCTTGTCAGGGCAAGCATAGGAGCGGTGTTCACACAGCAGATAGCCTGCTGCGCAAGCACTGATGCCATCACATTTCTTAAAGAAAAAGGGATCAGGATCTACACCGCACAGCTCCAGGATTCGGAGTGGTACTATGATACGGATATGTGCTGCGGAACAGCCATCGCCATCGGCACAGAAGCTACAGGACTGACCGATCAGTGGCGCGAAGCTGCCGACGCACATATCAAGATACCAATGCTGGGACGCCTCGATTCACTGAATGCTTCAGTGAGTGCAGCAATCCTGCTATATGAGGCCGTACGTCAGCGTAACAGCAACAGATAGAAATGAAAGCAATCTGGACAATACTACTGCTTATTACTTCAAATGTCTTCATGACATTCGCATGGTATGGCCATCTCAAGCTCCAGGAGATGAAGATTTCCAACAGCTGGCCTCTGATAGGAGTCATCCTTTTCTCATGGGGCATAGCGCTCTTTGAATACTGTGCCCAGGTCCCTGCGAACCGCATAGGCTTCGTCGGAAACGGCGGGCCATTCAGCCTCATGCAGCTGAAAGTCATCCAGGAAGTGCTCTCGCTCACAGTGTTCACCCTTATCGTGACACTTTGTTTCAAGGGTGAGGCTCTGCACTGGAACCACTTCGTCGCATTCGGCTGCCTGATCATGGCAGTATTCTTCGTATTCCTCAAATAGGCATTTTTCAGCCCCATACAGAAGCATGAAAGACATTCCCGCATTCGGACTCATAGGTCATCCCATAGGCCACTCTGGCAGCCCCAGGCTATTCAAGGCGGCGTATAACGGCCGCTACCCCTACGATCTGATCGAGGGCGAATACTTTGAATCTTCATTCAAGAAGTTCCTCAAGTCATACAAGGCAATCAACGTGACCGCTCCGTTCAAAGAGCAGGCGTTCGAGAAAGCCGACATTGTGTCAGGCCCATGTGTACTCATCGGGGCTGCCAACATCCTTATCAAGGAAGAAGATGGTATCGCATGCCATAACTCGGATTTCTCAGGAGTAATCCTTACCGTGGCTGACGCCCTGTTCCCTGGCCTTGTCGCCAGCTGTTACGCCTCTTTCGGTAAGGACGGCCACAAGAAGGTACATCAGGCGGTCAGACAGTCGCTGACAGATGTCTACGGAAGAAGGCCAAAGGCACTGATTGTCGGGTGCGGTGGTGCGGGAAAGGCCGCAGCAGTTGCAGCCGCCGAGATGGGTTACTCTGTGACTATCGCGAACCGCACATACGACAAGGCGGAGATGTTCATCAAGGGTATCCCTGAATACAATATGACAGTGATCACACTGGAGGAGCTTAGAAATGCCGTGATAGAGGCGGATCTGATAATCTATACACTGCCAAGATCATGCGACCAGCTTGCTGAGATAAAGATGGAGGATTTCATCAGCAGAGCAGGTGGGCCAAAGATTGTCCTGGAGGCCAATTATCGCGACCCTGTCCTTCCCGCGGCTCTCGGAGAGGCCATGGAGAACGCATGCGCGATGTACATAAACGGGAAGCGCTGGCTTCTGTTCCAGGCCGTTTCCGGCTATGCTCTCATGACTGGAGAGACTCCGGATATCGCAGCATTAATGGCTGTATCATAATCAAGGGGGAGATACTCCCCCTGCAACCCCTACGGCCTTTCCACCTTTCCGTATTTGTTCGTAAACTCACAAATACACGGCACGGCCGATTCGCTGATGCGAATTCGCTTCGCGATATATATACAAAGAAGGGCGACTCGATCGAGTCGCCCTTCTTTATATATTGAACTTAGCCTAGAGCTCGTTGAGCTCGTCGATAGCCTCGCTCTTGTTACCTACGATGATATCCTGGTAGTCGATAAGACCGGTACCTGCAGGGATGAGATGTCCGCAGATGACGTTCTCCTTAAGACCCTCGAGCTTGTCCTCTCTTGCGCGGATTGCAGCTTCGCTGAGGACCTTGGTGGTCTCCTGGAATGATGCTGCAGAGATGAAGCTGTTGGTCTTGAGGGCTGCTCTGGTGATACCCTGGAGAATGAGCTTTGCGGTTGCTGGCTGAGCCTCGCGGACAACCATCATCTGGGCGCCACGGCGGCTGAGTGCCTCATTCTCGTTGCGGACCTGACGTGCATCGATGATGTCACCCATCTCGTATCTGTCAGAATCTGCTGGATCCATGACGAAGAACTTGCCGTAGATTGCATCGTTGGCATCCATGAATGCCCACTTGTCCACGAGCTCCTCGTTGAGGAATTCGGTATCTCCTGGCTTTACGATCTCGACCTTGCGCATCATCTGACGAACGATGATCTCGAAGTGCTTGTCGTTGATCTTTACACCCTGAAGGCGGTACACTGCCTGTACCTCGTTCACGATGTACTCCTGAGCCTTTACAGGACCGAGGATAGCAAGGATATCTGAAGGAGAGACTCCACCGTCAGAAAGACGGCTGCCGGCTCTCACATAGTCATTTTCCTGTACAAGGATCTGGCGGCTGAGCGGTACGAGATAGTGAGCCTCAACACCTGAACGGTTCTTGACAACGATCTCGCGGTTACCTCTCTTGACCTTCTCCATGTGAACCTCACCATTGATCTCGGAGAGGATTGCAGGGTTGGAAGGATTGCGGGCCTCGAAGAGTTCGGTAACTCGTGGGAGACCTCCGGTGATATCCGAAGACTTACCGATGATTCTAGGAATCTTGATAACCACGTCACCGACATTTACAGACTCGCCGTCAGCGAAGAGCACGTGTGCTCCAACAGGGAGGTTGATGACCTTCACGATCTGACCGTCAGCGCCTTCGATATGGAGGGCAGGAGTCATGCTCTTGTCACGGGACTCGATGATGACACGCTCGCTCTTTGCAGCCATATCAGAAATGTCCTCGCGGAAGGTAACACCGTTTACCATGTTCTCATAGCGTACGGTACCTGCGCACTCGACAATGTCACTTGCGTTGTATGGATCCCACTCGCAGATAGCGTCACCCTTCTTGACAGTATCGCCATCCTTCTTGAAGAGTACTGATCCGTAAGGGATATCGTACTGAGAGAAAGTGATGCCGGTGTTCTCATCGATGATGCGAAGTTCGGTCATTCGGCTGACAACAACGGTCTCGGTCTCGCCAAGCTTGCTGTTGAAACGCTCGATGGTACGGAGCTCCTCAAACTTGAGCTTACCGTCGAACTTGCTGTCGATTCCGGTCTCAACTGCAGAACCTGATGCGGTACCACCACCGTGGAATGTACGGAGGGTAAGCTGTGTACCAGGCTCACCGATTGACTGTGCAGCGATCACGCCGACAACCTCGCCCTTCTCAACCATACGGCTGGTAGAGAGGTTACGGCCGTAACACTTGGCGCAGACACCCTTGCGGGATTCGCAGGTGAGTACTGAACGGATCTCGACCTGCTCGATAGGAAGTGAGTTGATGAGATCGGCATCCTTCTCGCGGATCTCGGCACCTGCAGGCAGGATGAGTTCTCCGGTAAGAGGATTGAATATGTCATGGACGGTAACTCGTCCGAGAATACGCTCTCCAAGAGTCTCGACAACTTCGTCCTTGTTCTTGATCGCGGTAGCGATAAGTCCACGGAGAGTGCCACAGTCCTCTTCAGTGATGATCACGTCGTGTGAAACGTCAACAAGACGTCTGGTAAGGTATCCTGCATCCGCAGTCTTGAGTGCGGTATCGGCAAGACCCTTACGTGCACCGTGGGTAGAGACGAAGTACTCGAGCACTGACATACCCTCCATAAGGTTGGAGATGACAGGATTCTCGATAACGTCAGCACCGGTAGCACCGGACTTCTGAGGCTTCGCCATCAAACCACGCATACCACAGAGCTGCTTGATCTGCTGGGTTGAACCACGGGCTCCTGAATCAAGCATCATCCATACAGGGTTGAAGCCCTGATCGGCTGATGAAATGTTCTTCTCGACGATGCCGGTAAGCTTGTTGTCGATTGAAGTCCAAAGGTCAACGACCTTGTTATAACGCTCACGGTCGGTGAGGTAACCCATGAGGAAGTTCATCTTGTGCTCCTCGACGGTCTTGTAACCATTGTCGATGAGGCCTGCCTTCTCCTCAGGGATGAGTACATCACCAAGGTTGAATGAGATACCTGCACGGAATGCCTGGTAGTAACCGAGGTTCTTCACATCGTCAAGGAACTTGGCTGTACGGGTGACACCGGTATTCTTGATGACGTCGGTAATGATGGAACGGAGTGCCTTCTTTCCGAGGACCTTGTTCACGTATGGAACCTCATCAGGTACCTGCTGGTTCACGATGATACGTCCTGGAGTGGTCTCCACAATCTCGTATCCCTTAGAAAGGTCGAGCTTGTCCTTTGGAAGACGTACCTTGATGAGTGCGTGCATATCGACCTTCTTCTCATTGTAAGCAATGATGACCTCTTCAGGACCATAGAAAGTCATGCCTTCGCCCTTTGCTCCCGGTCTTACCTTTGAAATGTAGTAGAGACCGAGCACCATGTCCTGTGAAGGCACGGTGATAGGCGCACCGTTGGCAGGGTTGAGAATATTGTGTGAGCCGAGCATGAGGAGCTGAGCCTCCATTACGGCTGCATTGCCGAGTGGAAGGTGAACTGCCATCTGGTCACCATCGAAGTCCGCGTTGAATGCGGTACATGCGAGTGGGTGAAGCTGGATAGCCTTGCCTTCAATCATTCGAGGCTGGAACGCCTGGATACCGAGTCGGTGCAGGGTAGGTGCACGGTTCAGGAGAACTGGATGACCCTTCATCACGTTCTCGAGGATATCCCAAACGACTGCGTCCTTGCGGTCGACAATCTTCTTCGCAGACTTGACGGTCTTTACGATACCTCTCTCGATAAGCTTTCTGATGATGAATGGCTTATAAAGTTCGGCAGCCATGAGCTTAGGAAGACCGCACTCATGCATATTGAGTTCAGGACCTACGACGATAACGGAACGTGCTGAATAGTCCACACGCTTACCGAGGAGGTTCTGACGGAAACGTCCCTGCTTACCCTTGAGGCTGTCTGAAAGAGACTTGAGAGCTCTGTTGCTCTCGCTCTTGACTGCTGATGACTTCTTCGAGTTGTCGAAGAGTGAATCAACTGCCTCCTGGAGCATACGCTTCTCGTTGCGGAGGATCACTTCCGGAGCCTTGATCTCGATGAGCTTCTTGAGACGGTTGTTACGGATGATGACGCGTCTGTAGAGGTCATTGAGGTCTGAGGTAGCGAAGCGGCCACCATCAAGCGGAACGAGCGGACGGAGATCAGGTGGGATGACAGGGATGACCTTCATGATCATCCATTCTGGCTTGTTCACACCCTTTGACTCCTGGAACCACTTTACAACCTGAAGTCTCTTGAGGTGCTCAGCCTTTCTCTGCTGAGAGGTCTCGGTGAGCATCTTCTGACGGAGTTCCTTGCCGAGAGCGTCAACATCGATGCCGCAGAGAAGGTCATAGATACCCTCTGCACCCATCTTTGCAACGAACTTCTCAGGATCGTCGTCAGAGAGGTTGTAGTTGCCAGGAAGCTGGCTTACAACATCGAGGTACTCGTCCTCTGAGAGGAGAGCCATCTTCTCGAGGCCGCTGGCGCCCGGATTTACAACGATATACTTTTCGTAGTAGATTACCGACTCGAGCTTCTTTGCAGGAAGACCGAGAAGAGCAGAAATCTTGTTAGGAGCTGACTTGAAGTACCAGATGTGCGCTACAGGAACGGTAAGGGTGATGTGACCCATACGCTCGCGGCGTACCTTCTTCTCGGTTACCTCGACCTTACATCTGTCGCAGATGATGCCGCGGTAACGGATTCTCTTGTACTTTCCGCAGTAGCACTCATAGTCCTTGGTAGGTCCGAAAATCTTCTCGCAGAACAGACCGTCACGCTCAGGCTTGTATGTCCTGTAGTTTACGGTCTCAGGCTTCAGCACCTCACCCCTTGAGTTGTTGTTGATGTCCTCAGGGGATGCAAGAGAGATGCAGATCTTCGAGAAATTGTTCTTGACCTTTTTATCCTTGTTATTATATGTTGGCATATTTCGATAATGTCAGATGTCGTAAAACTACTTCAATTCAACCTTGAGACCGAGACCCTGAAGTTCGTGGAGCAATACGTTGAGAGACTCAGGGATGCCTGCAGCAGGCATTGGGTCGCCCTTGACGATTGCCTCATAGGTCTTCGAACGTCCGTTGACGTCATCAGACTTGACGGTAAGGATCTCCTGGAGTGCGTTTGCTGCACCGAATGCCTCGAGCGCCCAAACCTCCATTTCTCCGAAACGCTGTCCTCCGAACTGAGCCTTACCTCCAAGAGGCTGCTGGGTGATGAGTGAGTAAGGACCGATACTACGAGCGTGCATCTTGTCGTCAACCATATGGCCGAGCTTGATCATGTAGATGACACCCACTGTAGCTGGCTGGTCGAACCAGTCACCGGTTCCTCCATCACGAAGCTGGGTCTTGCCGAAGCGTGGGAGACCTGCCTTGTCGGTGAATGCATTGATCTCATCGAGGCTTGCACCGTCAAAGATAGGTGTGCTGAACTTGAGACCAAGCTTCTTTCCAGCCCATCCGAGAACAGTCTCGTAGATCTGACCGAGGTTCATTCGTGAAGGCACACCAAGAGGGTTGAGAACGATGTCGACTGGAGTACCGTCGCTGAGGAACGGCATATCCTCCTGACGTACGATCTTCGCTACGATACCCTTGTTACCGTGACGTCCCGCCATCTTGTCACCGACAGTGATCTTTCTCTTCTTGGCGATGTAGACCTTGGCGAGCTGCATAACTCCGTTAGGGAGCTCGTCACCGATCTTGATCTTGTCGATCTCTCTCTTGAACTTTGCTGCCGCAACCTTGTACTCGAGGCAGTAGTTGTTGATGAGATCACGGATGAGAAGATTTGTGTCAGCATCTGTGGTCCACTTGCTGGTATTGATCAGTTCATAGTCGATATCCTTGAGGATTTCTGCGCTGAACTTCTTGTCCTTTGCGATGATCTCTACGCCATAGAGGTCGTTCACACCTGCGCTCTTCTTGTTCTTGGTAAGAACTACAAGCTTTGAAAGGAAATCTGCGCGGAGCTTCTCTGCCTGCTGGTCGAAGAGTTCCTGCTTGAGATCGATACGTGCCTTCTGCTCTGCACGTGCACCGCTTCTGCCACGACCGGTCTCCTTTGCAAGCTTGGCATAGAGGGCAGTCTTGACGATGGTACCGCTGAGGGAAGGATTAGCCTTGAGTGAAGCATCCTTTACATCACCGGCCTTGTCACCGAAGATCGCGCGGAGGAGCTTTTCTTCTGGTGAAGGATCGCTCTCGCCCTTAGGGGTGATCTTACCGATCATGATGTCACCAGGAACGATGTGTGCACCGATTCTTACGATACCGTTATCATCAAGATCCTTGGTTGCATCCTCGCTGACGTTAGGAATATCTGAGGTAAGTTCCTCCATTCCACGCTTGGTCTCGCGTACCTCGGTGAGATACTCGTCCACATGGACTGAAGTGAGGACATCCCACTTTACCATCTCCTCTGAGAGCACGATAGCATCCTCATAGTTGTAACCCTTCCAAGGCATGAATGCAACGGTAAGGTTGCGGCCGAGAGCAAGCTCGCCGTTCTGGCAGGCGTAGCCTTCGGTAAGAACCTGTCCGCCGGTAACATGCTCGCCCTTTCTTACGATAGGCTTGAGGGTAACGGTGGTATTCTGGTTGGTCTTTCTGTAGATAGGGAGCTTGTAGACAGTCTCCTCAGGTGCGAAGCTTACGAACTTCTCATCCTCGGTACGATCGTAACGGATACGGATCTCGTTTGCGTCTACGTAAGTCACCTCACCTTCGCGCTCTGCCATGTACTGGGTGCGTGAGTCAAGACAAACTCTCTCCTCGAGACCGGTTCCCACGATAGGAGACTCCGGCTTGAGAAGCGGAACTGCCTGACGCATCATGTTCGCTCCCATGAGGGCACGGTGCGCATCATCATGCTCGAGGAATGGAATGAGGGATGCTGCGACAGATGCCATCTGGTTTGGAGCAACGTCCATGTAGTTGACCTCTTCACGGGTGACTACAGGGAAGTCAGCCTCGAGACGGCACTGGATGCGGTCTGCCTCGATGGTTCCATCGTCGTCCATCTTGACGTTTGCAAGTGAAACGAGCTGCTTCTCCTCCTCCTCTGCGCTCATGTAGTGCCAGCCGGCATCGCTGAGATCAACCTTTCCTCCGTGAACCTCACGGTAAGGGGTCTCGATGAAGCCAAGGTCGTTTACACGCGCGTATACGCACAGAGATGAGATAAGACCGATGTTTGGTCCTTCCGGAGACTCGATAGGACAGAGTCTTCCGTAATGGGTGTAGTGAACGTCTCGAACCTCGAAACCTGCACGGTCTCTTGAAAGACCACCAGGACCGAGAGCGGAAAGACGTCTCTTGTGGGTAACTTCGGCAAGAGGGTTGGTCTGATCCATGAACTGGGACAGCTGGCTGGTGCCGAAGAATGAATTGATAACTGAAGACAGGGTCTTCGCGTTGATCAGGTCGGTAGGATTGAACTGCTCGCTGTCGCGGACGTTCATCCTTTCACGTATGGTTCTGGCCATTCTTGACAGACCTACGCTGAACTGGTTTGCGAGCTGCTCGCCGACAGTGCGTACGCGTCTGTTGCTCAAATGGTCGATATCATCAACGAATGCCTTTGAGTTGATCAGCTGGATGAGGTACTTGATGATCTCGATGATGTCGGTCTGGGTAAGTACTCTGGTTTCCTCGCTGATGTCGAGACCAAGCTTTCTGTTGAGACGGTAACGGCCCACGAGACCGAGATCATATCTCTTCTCAGAGAAGAAGAGCTTGTCGATCACGTCGCGAGCGGTGCTCTCATCAGGTGGTTCCGCATTGCGGAGCTGTTTGAAGATATAGTTTACAGCCTCGTACTCGGTATTGGTTGGGTCCTTCTGGAGAGTATTGAAGATGATCTCGTACTCCTTTGAGTTCTCGTCATCCTTCTGGAGAAGAACGTTCTTGTTTTCAGTATCAAGGATTGCTGCGATGGTATTGTCGTCGAGGATCTCGCCACGCTCCACAACAGGGAGGGTACGCTCGATAGGAATAACCTCACCGGTATCCTCATCCGGGAAGTCTTCAACCCAGGTCTTGAGAACCTTGGCAGCAAGCTTGCGGCCAGCATTGGCCTTGAGAGCCTCCTCGGTAACCTCGCATTCGTCAGCAAGGCCGAAGATGTCAATGATATCTTTCTCTGTATTGTAACCGATAGCTCTGAGGAGAGTGGTTACAGGGAGTTTCTTCTTACGGTCGATGTAAGCATACATGACATTGTTGATGTCAGTAGCGAACTCGATCCATGATCCCTTGAAAGGAATGATTCTGGCAGAATAGAGCTTCGTACCGTTTGCATGCATGCTCTGGTCGAAGAATACACCAGGGGATCTGTGGAGCTGTGAGACGATGATACGCTCAGAGCCGTTTATAACGAAAGTACCGCCCGGAGTCATGTAAGGAATCTGACCCAGGTAAACATCCTGTACTATGGTGTCAAAATCATCATGCTCGGGATCGGTGCATGAAAGGCGGAGTTTTGCTTTGAGAGGCACGTTGTATGTATAGCCTCTCTCAAGACACTCCTCTATCGAATACTGTGGAGGATCGATGAAGTAATCGATGAACTCCAGCTTGAAATTGTTTCTGGTATCTTCGATAGGGAATATCTCCTGGAAAACCTGGTAAAGGCCCTCGTTCTTCCTGTTCTCCGGGGTGGTCTCCAGCTGGAAGAAGTCCTTGAAAGACTTCAGCTGTACCTCCAGGAGATCCGGATAATCCAGGATTTTGGAAGTTGCAAAGTTGTGACGATTGCTTTTGGTCTTAAGTGACATATTCTGCCTTTATAAAGAGTAAAAATCTATACGGAAAAAAGGTTTAGAGCCTTTTAACCCTGGCTCTAAACCTGTTTTTGTCCCATTCGCAGGGAAGGGGTTGAAGTTACTTAATCTCAACCTCTGCGCCAGCCTCCTCAAGGGTAGCCTTGAGCTGCTCAGCCTCTGCGTTAGATACTTTCTCCTTAAGAGTTGCAGGTGCCTTGTCAACAAGCTCCTTAGCCTCCTTAAGACCGAGACCGAGAGCCTCCTTAACAACCTTGATAACACCAAGCTTAGCTGCGCCAGCTGACTTGAGGATTACATCGAACTCAGTCTGCTCTGCTGGACCAGCCTCTGCGCCGCCCTCAGCTGAAACTACAACTGCTGCTGCTGCAGGCTCGATACCATACTCCTCCTTGAGGATGTTAGCAAGTTCCTGAACGTCTTTTACAGTCAAGTTTACCAACTCTTCTGCAAGTGCTTTTACGTCTGCCATAATACTTTAATATTTTTAAATTGTTATTTGTTTATTCTGAATTATTCTGCTGCTGGAGCCTCCTCTGCAGGAGCCTCTGCAGCTGGAGCTGCTGCTGATGCGAGAGCCTTGATGATAGCTGCCTCGTCTGCGCCTTCTGCTACATTCTGGAGAGCAGCGATTACGCGGCGTGCAGGAGACTGGAGAAGACCGATAACGTCTCCGATGAGTTCGTTCTTGGTCTTGATAGCAGCGAGCTGATCGAGCTTGTCAGCACCGACGTAAGCGCACTCCTGTACATAAGCTGACTTAAGAACCGGCTTAGCCATGCCCTCCTTGTTGAGCTTCTTGATGAGCTTGCCAGGAGCGTTAGGAACCTGAGTGTACATGATGGCGGTATTGCCAACAAGAGTCTCAAGGATCTTTGACATCTCCTCGTTCTCAAGACGCTTTACAACGAGTGAGAAAAGGGTGTTCTTAACAACAGTGAGCTTGATATCGTTCTCAAAGCAAGCGCGACGGAGCTTGGTAGTATCCTTTGCGTCGAGACCTGCGATGTCTGTAACGTAGAAATTAGGATATTCGCTGAGAAGCGCTGAGATGCTCTCAATTACCTGATCTTTTACTTCTTTCTTCATAATGTCGAGCGTTTTTATTTCTCAGCACCACTAAGGAATGCCTTGAGGTCAATCTTAACTGAAGGGCTCATGGTAGTACAGATGGTAGCGCTCTTCATGTAGGTACCCTTGAGAGCTGAAGGCTTGAGCTTGCTTACTGCGTTAAGGAACTCAGCTGCATTCTCAGCGATCTGCTGTGGAGTGAAGGAAACCTTACCTACTGCTGCGTGAACGATACCGGTCTTGTCAACCTTGAAATCGATCTTACCACCCTTAACTTCCTTTACAGCGTTACCGATCTCCATGGTAACGGTACCGGTCTTAGGGTTTGGCATGAGGCCACGTGGTCCGAGGATACGACCGAGTGCGCCGACCTTAGCCATGACTGAAGGGGTGCAGACGATAACGTCAACGTCGGTCCAACCACCCTTGATCTTCTCGATGTACTCGTCGAGACCTACATAATCAGCACCTGCTGCAGTAGCCTCTTCAACCTTGTCAGGAGTACAGAGAGCGAGTACGCGGACAACCTTACCGGTTCCATGAGGAAGAGTAACGACGCCACGGATCATCTGGTTAGCCTTACGAGGGTCAACACCGAGGTTGGTGTGAACCTCTACTGATGAGTCAAACTTGGTGTATGTGATATCCTTGAGGAGTCCACATGCTTCCTGGAGTGAGTAGACCTTGGTGTGGTCATACTTGGCCATCACGGCCTTCTGATTCTTTGTCATCTTGCTCATAGCGATGTGGAATTAGATGTTCTCAGGAAATTCTCCTGTAACAGTGATACCCATACTTCTTGCTGTACCTGCAACCATTGACATCGCTGACTTGAGTGTGAATGCGTTGAGGTCAGGCATCTTGCCTTCTGCGATTGCCTTAACCTGATCCCAGGTGATAGATGCAACCTTCTTTCTGTTAGGCTCGCCAGAACCGCTCTGTACCTTTGCTGCCTCCTTGATAGAGATAGCTACAGGTGGCTGCTTTACCTCGAAAGTGAAGGACTTGTCGCTGAACACGGTGATAACAACAGGAAGGACCTTACCTGCCTGTGCCTGCGTAGCAGCATTGAACTGCTTGCAGAAGTCCATAATGTTCAAGCCTTTGGAACCGAGTGCCGGTCCTACCGGAGGTGCTGGATTTGCTGCTCCACCTTTGATCTGGAGTTTAATGAATCCGGTAACTTCTTTTGCCATGTTACTTTGTTATTCTTTAGTTACTTGTGTAAAACTGAGCTCTAAATAAGTCTTTCTGCCGAAAATCTGTACGGCAACCTTGAGCTTGCTTCTGTCTTCCAGAATATCTTCAACAGTACCGCTGAATCCACTGAACGGACCGTCAGTAATCTTGACCTTGTCTTCAACCTCGAAGTTGACCTCGGTCTCGGCTGCATTGTCGGCATTTTCGTCCAGTTCACCGAGAATACGCTGAATCTCTTCATCTCTGATAGGGACCGGCTTTCTCTCGGTCTGGGTTCCACTGGTAGATTTGTTCTCTGTAAGGAAGCCGGACATGCCGGGAACAAGGTTGCGGATAATATCTTCAAGACGAGCGCTGAGTTCTGCCTGGATAAAAACATAACCGGGGAAGAGCAATTTTTCAACTGCCTTCCTCTTTCCATTTTTAGTTACGATTTCATTCTTGGCCGGTACAAGAACCTGACCGACCTGATCCTGCAGACCGCTTCTCTCAATCTCCTTAACGAGATATTCCTTTGCCTTCTTCTCCTTTCCGCCTGCTGTACGAAGAACGTACCATTTCATTTCACCCATATATTCAACGGAATTACAATGTGTAAATTGCTGTCATCAGATGCTGGAAAAGGAAGTCGATAACCAAGAGAGCAACCGCAATGATAACGGTAGCGAGCATCACGAGAAGAGCCGAGCTCTGGAGTGACTTCCAGCTTGGCCAAGTAGTCTTCTTGCTGAGCTCAACATAGGACTCTTTCAGATAGTTAATAAACTTTCTCATCTTTACCTTTAATGGACACCGCAGATTGGGAAGCAGAAGCAGTGTCTGTTAAACAATTACCAAATCGTAACCTTTGATATATATTTTTGGCAGGGGAAGCAGGATTCGAACCCACATCCGCGGTTTTGGAGACCGATGAACTACCCTTGTTCTATTCCCCTAAGGAAGGTGTCCCGTCCGAAGACCGGACACCTTTATGATTTGTTGAAATTACTCAACGATCTTGATAACCTGGCCAGCGCCGACGGTACGTCCACCCTCGCGGATTGCGAAGCTAAGACCCTCGTTCATAGCAACTGCGGTGATGAGCTTAACGTTGATCTCAACGTTATCGCCTGGCATAACCATCTCAACTCCCTCTGGAAGGTTGATCTCACCGGTAACGTCAAGAGTACGGATGAAGAACTGAGGACGATACTTGTTTCTGAATGGAGTATGACGACCACCCTCTTCCTTCTTGAGGACGTAGATCTGAGCTACGAACTCGGTATGAGGAGTGATAGAACCTGGCTTGGCAACAACCTCACCACGCTTTACTTCCTTCTTGTCAACACCACGGAGGAGGAGACCTACGTTGTCACCAGCCTCACCCTGATCGAGGAGCTTGCGGAACATCTCGACACCAGTACAAACTGAGGTACGAGGCTTCTCGCTGAAACCAACGAGCTCTACAGGATCGTTAACGTGGATGGTACCTGCCTCGATACGGCCGGTAACTACAGTACCACGACCGGTGATTGAGAATACGTCCTCGATAGGCATAAGGAATGGCTTGTCGGTAAGACGTACAGGAAGTGGAATGTACTCGTCAACAGCGTTCATGAGCTCCATTACCTTGTCCTCCCACTCTGGCTCTCCGTTAAGAGCACCAAGAGCTGAACCACGGATAACAGGTGCGTTGTCACCGTCGAAGTTGTACTTGCTGAGAAGGTCACGAACCTCCATCTCTACGAGGTCAAGCATCTCCTCATCGTCAACAAGGTCAACCTTGTTAAGGAAAACTACCATCTTAGGTACGTTTACCTGGCGAGCGAGAAGAACGTGCTCGTTGGTCTGAGGCATTGGACCGTCGGTAGCAGCAACTACGAGGATTGCACCGTCCATCTGAGCAGCACCAGTAACCATGTTCTTCACATAGTCAGCATGGCCCGGACAGTCAACGTGAGCATAGTGACGTGCAGCGGTCTGATACTCAACGTGTGCGGTGTTGATGGTGATACCACGCTCCTTCTCCTCAGGTGCGTTGTCGATCTGGTCGAATGACTTAACCTCTGAAAGGCCTGCCTTTGCCAACACTGTGGTAATAGCGGCGGTCAGAGTGGTCTTGCCGTGGTCAACATGGCCGATAGTACCGATGTTAACATGCGGCTTGTCTCTTTTAAAGGTTTCTTTTGCCATAATATTATGTCGTTTGTTTGTGTTGTTACAAAAAAATAGAGCCGATGATGGGAATTGAACTCATGACCTCATCCTTACCAAGGATGCGCTCT
>JAKSJN010000017.1 GCA_024402135.1 Bacteroidales bacterium | reverse complement strand
CAATAAAAGAACACCATGACTCCATATTGAAATCATGGTGCAAATCTAAAAGAGGGGCCCACAAGCGTAGCGCAGTGGGAGGGATGGAGCGATGCGGAAGATCCCCGGAGGAGAGCAGCCGACGCCGATTATCTCTTTGCAACAGGGATGTTGAGCACACCTGCGCTGTATGCAGGAACTGTCATCTTGATAGCGTTGTTTGCAACAGGAACGTCAGCATGCTTGAGAGCAACTGCATTCTTGTTCTCCATCGAGTTGGCTGCGAGAAGGTCGCCTGGAGCATAGAAATCCCATGCGGCATCCTTGATCTCACTCCACTCGCCATCGATAGAAATCTCGATATCCTTCTCGGTAGGGTTCACGAGCTTGACGATCACTGCACTTCCGTTCTCAGCCATGGTAGCGCTGACGCTGACGTCGCCGTTATCGCCGCTCCATGCGAGACGATACTTGCTGTAGTTATCCATCCAGAGCTTGGTTACCTGATAGTTAGGAGCAACGAAGAGATCCTTGTAGTCGAAGTTGATGAATGCGTTGTTCCAGTCAGGCATGTCGGTACGACGGATGAAGAGGGCTGCTGCGCCGAGTTCTACTACAGGGTTGTTCTCACACATGTTGAGGAAACCGCCTGCGAAGAGACCGGTACGCCAGTCGATGCTCTGGAGGTTCCACTCGCTGATGAAGAGCTTCACATTAGGGTTAGGGCTCTCTGAGAAGATCTTTGCATAGCGCTGATACTGCTGCTCGAGACGCTTAGGACCGGTAGCATAGCCACCCTGCTGCTCATAGTGGTGGAGGCTGAGATAGTCGAAGTAGTTAGAACTGCGCTTGATGAACTCCTCGTCCTCAGGGAAACCGCCGCAAGCGATGATCTTGATGCTAGGGTCGATTGCGCGCATAGCCTCGGAGTAGTCGCGTACGCACTTCTCGTAACGCTCGATACCCATCTCCCACATCTCGTTGTCGATCTCCCAGTACTTTACATTGTATGGATCTGGATGACCGTTGGCTGCACGCTTTGCACCCCACTCTCCGGTAGCAGGCTCGTTGCAGTAGCGGAGCCAGTTGAGAGCCTCTTCCTTGATTGCCTCGTACTCATCTGCCGGACGCTCGAAGCCGACGCTTACAACAATGATAGGCTCGGTATTGATGCCGCGGCAGAAGCTGATGAACTCGTCGGTACCGAAGCAGTTCTGGTCGTAGTCCATCCACATCCAGTGTGGCCAGCGATAACGATCCTCCTGCTTGCCGATACCCCACTCCCAGTGGTACTGTGCTACATAACCACCACCTGGCCAGCGGAGACAGGTAGGACCGAGATCCTTTACAGCCTTGAAGATGTCAGGACGGAAACCGCCGATAGAAAGACCTGTAGCGGTGCTCATGGTAGCCTGGTCAACCTGGATTGTACCGTTGTTTACAGAGATTGCGAAGTCTGCATCGCCAGTATAGCTGCCTGCAGGAAGCTCGAATTCATACTTCTTCCAGTCCTTGGTGACCTTGCCGAAGTTCTTGCTTGCCACAACCTTGTTGCCGTTGCGGAGGCTGACGATGAGGTCACCCTCGCCCTTTGCATATACGCTGCCGATGAAGGTCTCGCCTGCAACGACATTCTGTGGGCCCTGGCATACGCCTGCCTCGCCCTTAGAAGAGATCTTCTGGGAGTAGCGCATATTGACAGCGTCGTCAGCCACGAGTGCGAATTCACCATTGCCGAATGAGTTCCACTGTGGAGCGAGCTGAGGGATCTTTACCTGCTCAGGAAGACCCTCGAAGTAAGTCTTGGAACCTGAAGCGATCTTGATGTTGCGGAAGTATGCCTCGGTATAGTTAACCCAGAGAGCGATGTCGTTCTTGCTTACGTTCTCGAGCTTGTCGCTGAGGATCACCTTGCCGTCCCAGTAAACCTTTACATTGGCGCCACGGCAGCTGATCTTTACGTTGTGCCACTTGCCGTCACGGTCGATCTGGCCGTTCTTTGCCTCCTTTACCTTTCTAGGCTGGAGTGACGCGATCTTGCGGGTGGTGCCGCGGAAAGCCATTTCGGTCTCTACCATCTTCGAGATAGAGAAATGGGCGTTCTTGGTGAGTGCCTGAAGTTTCTCTCGCTCCTGTGCCTCGCGGTCTGCGAGCATCTGAGACTCGGTCTGAGCCGGGGTGAAGCGCTGTGAACTGTCAAAATATGGGTCATTGATGCGGAGGTAGTATGGCTCTCCGTTTGCCTGATCCTTGAAAGCTACACGTACGTCAAGGAGACCACCGCTCCAAGAACGGCGGGCAAGACGGTAAGCACGCCACTTCACGTCAAAGGTGATGTCATAGTTATCGCTGTCCACGCTTGCGAGGTCGATAGGCTGCTCGTAGCGGGTCGGTGAGTGGAGGACTGCGTCGTCGTCAGCGAACCATCCGTCGAAATATCCGTCACGCGGATGGATTCCAGGATAGTGCTCCGGCTCGAATGAACGCTCATAGATGAGCTCCTGCCATACACCATTGTTTGCAGAGAAATAGATGTGCTCGAAGAGCTGTCCGTAGATCTTGCTGTCGATAAGACCTGACGGCTCCTTGCTCGAAATGTGGATCGAAGCCGGCTCCTGAGCGGAAGCTGCGCCGCCGAAACCCATGGTCAATGCCATGAGGGCGATGGTTGCGATTCGTTTCATGATACTTATTGGTTATGCTTTTATTGTAGATTCTTGTATTTCTTCTTGTCCTTGATCCAGAAGCCGTAAACCTCGCTGACGCGGCCGGCAGTGATGAAGCAGTCGATGTGCTCGTCGTTGATCTTCTCCATCAGCTTTGCGAATTCGTCATTGGTGAGGATGGCCTCGATCTCTGTCTTCTCTTCGCCGGTATAGCCTCCTGTGACCTTGTAGAGCGATACGCCACGTACAAGTTCATGGACGATATAGTCGCGGAGCTTTTCGTGATCCTTGGTGATGATGCAGACACGCTTCTTTGCATTCAGGCCTGCAGTGAAATAATCCACCACGATTCCGTTGATCCAGGTTCCGAAGAAACCGAGCACGACGTAATAGAGCGAATTGCCCGGAATGAAGAATGCCGAGCAGCTTACCGCCGCACCCGCAAAGGTCACAGCCGTTCCGATGTCGACATGGAGATACTTGTTAAGGATCTTGGCCGGTATGTCAAGACCTCCTGTGGATGCATTTATCCTGAACAGGACCGCCTGGGCGAAGCTCAGAAGCACGACGAAGCCGAACAGGTAGAACCAGTAGTCGGTCGCCCCACCCATATTGAAGAATGTCTTGGGGTCGATTCCGAAACGTACGTCGATCCATTCGAGGAGTCCCAGCCAAGGTGACAGGATGAGTGCCGCATAGACCGTCTTGGTACCGAATTCCTTGCCGATCATGATGTAGGCCATGATCAGCAGTATCACATTCAACACGAATGTCAGAATCGATACCGGTATGTCGGTAAGACGGTTGAGTACGACGCAGAGACCGGCGAGCGAGCCTACCGCCAGACCGCTTGGCTGAAGAAAGTAGTGAACAGCTATGGCAGTAATTAGCATACCGCCTGTCATAAGGAACAGTTCCACCCAGAACTGCTTGCCCTTGACGTAATCGATGGTCTCTTTTGAAAGTAAAGGCTTCATGGTTGTTGATTAATCTCCGATAACGCTCAGTAAATACTTGCATTTATCAGGATTGCCCAGTGTCTTGCCCTTGTCGCAGCTAAGCTTGATGCAGTCATGCCACTCACGAAGTTCGGTGATTCGTCCCTTGACGAGTTTGATGACGATGTTGCTTGGCTTGCAGTCAGTGACATCACAGGTCAGGAAGGTACCGACACCATAAGAGTCCTGGACACGTCCGGCACAGTACTTATGGATCTCGATCGCACGCTCGATGTTCAGTCCGTTGCTGTATACGACCTGCTTGCCGGCAGGATCGATACCCAGAGACTGATACTTCGCGATGATCTTCTCGGTCTGCTCCTCTTCATTTCCGCTGTCCACGCGGAGACCCTTGTACATCATGGCCATGCGCTTCGAGAGGTTGCTGAAGAACACCTTGTCTCCGAAGCAGTCATAGAGGAAGATACCGTTGTCTCCATCATATACGTCACTGAACTTCTTCATGACGTTATAGTTGCACTCGAAGATACCGCTGACATTCTCCTCGAAGGAAATGAGCTGGTGCGACATTGTTCCGAGGCAGCCGATGTTGTATTTCATGGCGAGCCAGACATTGCTGGTACCGGTGAATTTTCCGGTCCATCCGCCCTGCGAATACACGTCTGTCATCTCGCGGACCACCATCTCCTGGTGAGCGAACGAAAGGCGGCGGCGTGTTCCCATGTCACCGAGAACGAGACCCGAGCCGAAGATGCGCGAAGCCTTCTCGCGGGCACGGATGCGCTCGAGTTCAGGATTGTAGCGCTCTATGTCGCCGTTGAGGGTATGGATGAGCTCCGAGATGATAGAGAGAAGAGGCATCTCCCACATGATGGTCGAGAACCACTTTCCACAGACATCGATGCTCAGATGGCCTTCCTCATCCTGGCGGATGCTGACCTCGGCGGGATTGAAACGATAGCCGCGGAGGAAGGTGAAATACCACAAAGGAAGGAATACGCACTTGTTGGTAAGGAACTCTATCTCTTCCTCGGTGATGATGACGTTCTTCATCATGTCGACCTGTTCCTGGAGAAGGGCAGCGAAGCCCTCGGGATAGCAGGTGCTGTTACGATCGATGAAACTGTATTGGACTTCTGCACGGGGATAGGTCTTCAACACGTAGTACTGGCAGGTGAACGTGTAGAGGTCGTTATCCGTGAAGTGAGTGATGATCTGACGCATAATAGGGTATTTCAAGGCAATGCCTTTTAAATAAGTATAGTTGTGTTTGCAAAGATAAATAAATTCAGTAATTTTGCACCCGCTTTCCTCGAGAAGGGAAGCATAGGTTAAACAAACACTTTTAAAACAGATTAACAATGGCTGTTAAAATTCGTCTTCAGCGCCACGGTAAGAAGAATTTCGCATTCTTCCACATTGTAGTGGCAGACTCACGTTCACCACGTGATGGTCGTTACATCGAGCAGATCGGTTCTTACAACCCTAACACCAACCCTGCTACCATCATCCTTGATTTCGACAAGGCATGCTCATGGCTCAAGGTAGGTGCTCAGCCAACCCTTACCGCTCGTCGTATCCTCTCTTACGAGGGTGTACTCCTCCGCAACCACCTCGACGGTGGCGTAGCTAAGGGCGCTCTCACCCAGGAGCAGGCTGACAAGAAGTTCCTTGACTGGAAGAACGGCAAGGACGCTAAGGTTGAGGCTAAGAAGGCAGGTCTTACCAAGGACGCTGCTGCAAAGGCAAAGGCTGCTCTCGAGGCAGAGGCAAAGGTAAATCAGGAGAGAGCTGAAGCTATCGCTAAGAAGAAGGCTGAGGCTGCTGCCGAGGCTGCCGCTAAGGCTGCTGAGGAGGCTGCTGAGGCTGAGGCTCCAGCTGAGGCACCTGCAGAGGCTTAATTCATGTCGGAAGAGAACAATACTCTTCTGCAGATAGCCAAGGTGCTCAAATCCAACGGCACTGATGGCGGCATCCTTCTTGGATTCCGTGACATAGCGCCCGAAGATATCGACCTCAAGGAACCGGTGTTCATCTATTTCGATGGACTTCCGGTTCCATTTTTTATCGACTCCTTTACCCGCAAGGGCTCTAACAAGGCTATCGTGAAGCTGACCGACATGGCCAGCATCGAAGACGCGGAGGAAATCGTCGGCCAGGCCGTATACGTAGACGAAAGCACTATCGAAGGCTACGACGACGATGATGATTTCGGCTTCGAGGATCTTGAAGGCTGGGCATTCATCAACAACGGCACTCCCGCCGGTACAGTTTCCGGATTTGAGGACATTCCTGGAAATCCTTGCCTGTACGTCACCAGAGATGACGGCGAGGAAGTCATGGTTCCTCTGCACGAGGACTTACTCGAAGCAATCGACGCGGAGAATCAGGAAGTCCGGATGAATCTGCCGGAAGGTCTATTATAAGGGGGAGACGCTCCCCCTGTAACCCCCACGGCCTTTCCACCTTTCCGTATTTGTTCGTAAACTCACAAATACACGGCACGGCCGATTCGCTGATGCGGATTCGCTTCGCGAGATGAATAGTAAAAAGACGGAGACTCGATGAGTCTCCGTCTTTTGCTATGGATCAAGGATCAGAGTCCTAAAAAATTTCCATGATAATATAACTGGTGCAGACCACTGTCATGAATACGGCAGGGATAGCTGCAATGAGATAGCTGAGACCCTTGCGTTCCTTCTTGAGGAAAACGGTGAGCGCCCAGAATGTGAATACCGAGAGTGTCTGGTTTGCCCATCCGAAATACTTCCAGATTGTATTGAATCCATCGGCATCGGCGATGTTGTACCACAGCATAAGACCGGTGACAGCGAATATTGGAGCGCAGATAGCGAGCCTCTTGATCATGCTCTTCTGGCTGATGTGAAGCATGTCGGCCACGATCATTCGTGCACTGCGCAGTGCTGTGTCGCCGCTGGTGATAGGAGCGGCAACTACACCAAGCATCGCAAGGATACCTCCGAATACGCCAAGCCACTTGGTGCTTACGGCAGTCACAACGGCCGGAGCCGCTCCTGATGCACATCCGGTCTCGGCAAGACCTCCGTCGAAGAAGACATAAGAAGAAACCGCTGCCCAGATGAGAGCGACGAGACCTTCAGTGATCATTGCTCCGTAGAACACAGGACGGCCAAGCTTCTCGTTCTTGAGACAGCGCGCCATCATAGGACTCTGGGTGGCATGGAAGCCACTGACTGCACCACAGGCTATGGTGATGAACATATATGGGAATATCGACTGATGAGCACCAGCCTCAGCGGTCCTGTTTCCAAGGCCCTGCCAGAATTCAGGAATCGAAGGCCAGCGTGAGATAAGACCGCCCATCATGCCGACGGCCATGAATATCAGCGCGAAGGCGAAAACAGGATAGATGCGGCCGATGATCTTGTCCACGGGAAGGAGTGTCGCGATTACATAGTAGCCGAGGATGATTGCCACCCATATCATGAACCACGAATTGCTTCCATCACCAACCATGCCTGAAAGGATGCTGGCTGGACTGTATACGAACACTGCACCGACCATTAGAAGAAGCAGGATCGAGAAGATGAGCATGACTGTCTTGGTCTTGTTGCCAAGATAGTGGCCGATCAGCTCAGGCAGCGATGCTCCATCATGACGGAGCGACAGCATACCGGAGAGGTAGTCATGGACAGCACCTCCGAAGATGCATCCGAAAACGATCCACAGATAGGCTGCAGGACCGAACTTGGCGCCCATGATGGCACCGAACACAGGGCCTGTTCCGGCGATGTTCAGGAACTGGATCATGAATATCTTCCAGGTCGGCATAGGCATGAAGTCTACACCGTCAGCCTTTGAGATAGCAGGAGTCAGACGGTTAGGGTCAGGGGTGAATACCTTGTCCACGAATTTGCCATACACGAAATAGCCCAGAATGAGGGCGCAGACGCTCAAAAGGAAGGAATACATGATAAAGTTCGTTAAAAAAACGGCGCAAAGTTACATATTTATCACTAAAAGTGATGAGCAAGACCCAGTCTAGTTTTACTATCTTTGCATCGGAAATGACACTCAAGGATCTCAACATAGGAAGTTCAGCCGTAATCAAGGCTGTCGGCGGCACCGGAACGATGCGCCAGCACCTGCTTGACATGGGCATGATTCCGGGAGCCGGACTGACCCTTGTCAAGCGCGCTCCAATGGGAGATCCGATAGAAGTACATGTCCACGGATACTCGCTGACACTGCGTCTCAGCGAGGCCGCGATGATCGAAGTTTCACAGTCCATAGAGGAAGAACATGCCGCACCTGCTCCTGCAGCCGGGTTAAGCGGATACAACAGCTTCCTTCATGAGCACAACTCCCATCCGGGACTCGGCGAGGCCGGAAAGTATCATTCCAAGGACCATGAGCATCGTCTCGAGAAGGGAACGGTAATCACGATGGCGCTTGCCGGCCAGCAGAACTGCGGAAAGACGACCCTCTTCAACCAGCTCACAGGATCCAACCAGCATGTCGGCAACTTCCCTGGCGTAACAGTCGACCGCAAGGACGGCTCTATCAAGGGACATCCTGAGACATGTGTGACAGACCTCCCTGGCATCTACTCGCTTTCAACATATACCGAAGAGGAAATCGTTGCCCGCGAGTTCATTTTCAACGAGAAGCCGAAAGCTATAATAAATGTCGTAGACGCCACAAACATCGAGAGGAATCTCTACCTTACCATCCAGCTGATGGAAATGGAGATACCGATGGTGCTTGCTCTCAACATCATGGACGAGCTCCGCAGCAATGGCGGTGCGGTCCGCATCAACGAGATGGAGAAGCTGCTCGGCATTCCTGTAGTGCCGATTGCTGCAGGAAAGGGAGAAGGTATCAATGAACTCGTCGAACATGCGATGCACATCGCGACCTTCCAGGAGAAACCCGCCCGCCAGGACTTCTGTGACAAGGACGACTTCGGTGGCGCCGTTCACCGCTGTCTGCACAGCATAATGCATCTGGTCGAGGATCATGCCGAGCGTGCCGGACTGCCTAAGCGTTTCGTCGCAAGCCGTCTTGTCGAGGGTGACAAGGAAATCATGGAGCGACTGGGCCTGAGCGAGAACGAAAAGGCAATGCTCGAGGAAATCATCTGCGAAATGGAAGAGCACCGGGGCATGGACAGGCATGCGGCAATGGCAGACATGCGATTCTCTTTCATCAGCAGACTTTGTTCCCAGACTGTAGTCAAGCCACGCGAGAGCAAGGAGCGCCGGCGCAGCAACCGGATTGACAAGATACTTACCGGGCGCTGGACGGCGATTCCGGCTTTCATAGCAATCATGGCTCTGGTATTCTGGATGACCTTTGATGTAATAGGGTTATGGCTCCAGGATATACTGGACGCAGGAATCACGGCTATCGGAGGCAGTGTTGACGCAGCTCTGGAGCGTTGGGCGGTAAGCGACACAGTCAGGTCCCTGGTCAGCGATGCACTGTTCGGCGGAGTCGGGACAGTTGTCAGCTTCGTCCCTGTCATTGTCGTGCTGTTCTTCTTCCTGTCGCTCATCGAGGATAGCGGATATATGGCCAGAGTCGCATTCGTTTCGGACAAGCTTCTTCGCAAGATAGGTCTTTCAGGCCGTTCCATCGTACCTATGCTCATCGGATTCGGATGTACCGTACCAGGTGTCATGGCGTCGCGAACCTTGCCTTCTGCCCAGGCACGGCGAATGACCATCATGCTGACTCCATTCATGAGCTGCTCCGCAAAGATTGCCGTCTACTCATTCCTTATAAACGCATTCATTCCCGAGCATAGCGGGCTTGTTATGGTCGGACTGTATGTTCTCGGAATTTTTGTGGGAGTTCTGGTCGCCCTCATACGAAAATGGCTCAACCGCGACGGAGAGAATTCTCCTTTCGTGATGGAGCTGCCTGTATACCGTCTGCCAAATCCAAAGAATGTCGGACACCTTCTCTGGGACAAGACCAAGGACTTCATTCAGAGAGCCTTCAGCGTGATTTTCCTGGCGACCCTTGTGATATGGGCTCTCCAGTCATTTGACTTCCGCCTGAATTTCGTTACTGATGGTTCCGAAAGCATCCTTGCCCATATTGCCGGACTTATCGCTCCGATATTCTCTCCTATGGGGCTTGGCGACTGGAGAATCGTGACATCGCTTATCAGCGGTCTGATGGCGAAGGAAAGCGTAGTGTCAACCATGGAGGTGCTTGGTGCGACCCAGGCTATCAGTGCTCTGACTGTAATACCTCTTCTGGTGTTCTGTCTCCTCTATACGCCGTGTGTCGCCGCCATTGCAGCCATCCGTCGTGAACTTGGCAGCAGATGGGCGTTCTATATCGTACTCTTCCAGTGCGTCATCGCATGGGTATGCGCAATGGCGGCCTATCTGGTCGCCGGCATGTTCATCTAATCTATCGGGAATGAACCTCGCCAGCATCATCATTCTTCTCGTGGTAGCCGCCCTGGCCTTCTGGGCCATCCGTACCCTCCGCCGCAAAGGCACCTGCAACTGCGGCTCCTGCCCACAAAGCTGCAATTGCAACAAGAAAGATTGTAACGCCAGAAATTAATTGTATTTGTGAGTTTACGAGCAAATACGGAAAGGTGGGAAGGCCGTGGGGGTCGCAGGGGGAGTGTCTCCCCCTATATTAAAGTGTCTCCCCCTTAATAAATAGCGAAGAGGGCGGAGCCGGAGCCGGACATCGAGGCGTAGATGGCGCCGCTGTCGTAGAGAGACTGCTTGATCGCCGCAAGTTCCGGATGTGCAGCGAAGACGGTTGTCTCGAAATCGTTCACAAGGGCTTCCTTCCATTCCTCAACAGGCTTTTCAAGCGCATCCATCAATGAAACGTATGGGCAGTCTGCCATTGCTTCGCGCGGTGTGATGCCACGATATGCTTCGGCGGTACTTACTGCGATGCCGTCGGGAACGATTACCTTTAAAAGATACTTGGAGGCGTCCAGACCGGTATTTGCGGTTTCGGAAGATTCCCGCGGAGAGTCATTTCCGGAGAGGTCGATTCCCTCCAATGAGAATGGTTCAAGGATCTCTCCCCTGCCGCGGCCGAGCATAGGCCGGTTATAGATGAAAAAGGCACAGTCGGAGCCGAGGCGGGCGGCGTAAGCCGCGAGGCTTTCGTCAGAAAGCTCGAGCGCGAAGAGTCCGTCAAGGACGCGTAGCGCGAACGCCGCATCGGCGGAACCGCCACCGAGACCTGCTCCGACAGGAGACGTCTTCTCCAGAAATATCTTAACAGGCTTCAACTCGAAATCCTCCGCCAGAAGCTGATAGGCCTTTACGGTCAGATCCTTCAGGGGATCCCAGTCGACACCTTCGTTGCGTGCGATGGTTATCATAACCTTGCCGTCTTCGCTTATGGCCTGGGCAAGACAGTCCTCGGAATAGCGCGCGAAAAGAGAAGCCGAAGTCTCGCTCCAGCCGTCGCCAGCAATTATCTCGAGGGTGTCGGATATGCCGAAGTAGGGTGCAAAGAGAGTCTCAAGCTCATGGAATCCGTCCGGGCGCTTGCGTATCACGCTCAGACCAAGATTGACCTTGACATTAGGATGGACTACCATGCTACAACACTGAAAGGAACTCCTCCCTTGCCTCTTCATCGAGTCCGGCGAGAACTGGATGGAGGAAAGATCTCAGCTGAAGAGCCTTTGCGTCTGCCTCAGGGATACCGCGAGAACGCATGTAGAAAAGCTCATTGGCATCGAGAGCGCCGACGGTGGCACCATGAGAGCACTCTACATCGTCGGTATAGATTTCAAGCTGAGGACGGGTCTCAGCACGGGAAGATTCACTCAAAAGGATATTGTGGTTCTGCTGCAGGGCCTTTGTCGCTGCTGCATCAGGAGCAACCACGATACGGCCATCGAAATATGAAGCGGCCTCGTTGTCCAGCACACCACGGAAATCCTGTTCAGAAGTACATGAACCAACGACATGATGCATCTCGACATCCAGTTTCAGCTTATCGCTGCCGCGACCTATCCATGCTCCGCGAAGGTTCGCATCGGCATTCCTGCCACAGAGGAAAACTCGTATGAGAAGATTCCCGCTGAAACCCGGATATGCCAGGATGGTAAGGTCCAGCGAGGCTCCCTCCATCAGCTGGAAATCCATCGCAGGCACGTTCATGCCGGCTTTCAAAGCCAGACACTGGCTGACACTCTCGCCGGAAGCGATGCGTCTTGCTTCGGTCGGGATGGCTGTCGGGATATAGTGTCCCGCTTCTATCTTGTGATCTGCCATGGCCTAGAATACGTCGTAACCTGTATCTTCTATCTGTGCGACCAGTTCGCGTCCGGCAGTATGCACGATCTTGCCATCCTTGAGGACATGTACGATATCCGGAACGATATAGTCAAGCAAGCGCTGGTAGTGGGTGATCACGATAGATGCCTTCTCATCGTTATGGAGAGCGTTGACGCCGTCTGCCACGATACGGAGTGCATCCACATCAAGTCCGCTGTCGGTTTCATCCAGGATAGAGAGGATCGGATCGAGCATCGCCATCTGGAATATCTCGTTGCGCTTCTTCTCGCCACCGGAAAAACCGGAGTTGACATCACGGCGTGCGAACTCACCACGCATCTTCACGAATGCCATCTTCTCCTTCATCAGCTTGAGGAATTCGGCTGGCTTCATATCCTCAAGACCCTGAGCCTTGCGGCGGGCATTGACAGCAGCCTTCATGAAATTGGTAATTGTCACGCCAGGAATCTCGACAGGATACTGGAATGACAGGAACACGCCCGCCCATGAACGCTCCTCAGGAGTCATGGCAAGCAGATCCTTTCCGTTGAAGATGATGCTTCCGGATGTGACCTTATAGTCAGGCTTTCCGGCAAGTACTGCCGAAAGGGTGCTCTTTCCAGCTCCATTCGGGCCCATGACAGCATGAATCTCGCCCTTGCGGATCACAAGGTCGATGCCCTTAAGGATTTCCCTGTCTGCTATTCCTGCATGCAGGTCGTGTATCTCAAGCAATATGTCGCTCATATCAATATCTTTTTCTGCGCAAAGTCAAATAATGCGCAAATATACGAATTCTAGAAGTATTTCTTTTCCTGGCGATATAGTGCGAGGAATATGAATATCAAGGTTGTGAAGGCCCACATGGACGATCCTCCGTAGCTGAACAGCGGCAGAGGGATGCCGATCACGGGCATGATTCCTATGGTCATGCCTATGTTGATGAACAGATGCATGAACAGGATGCCGGCTACACAATATCCATAGACGCGCGTGAATACCTCACGGCAATCGTCCGCATCCCTTATCAGCCTCCATATCATGATAACATACAGTATGATGACGAAGGCGCAACCGAGGAAGCCCCATTCCTCACCTACTGTACAGAAGATGAAATCAGTACTCTGTTCGGGAACGAAACCGTATGTCGTCTGTGTTCCCTGGAGATAACCCTTGCCTACAACGCCGCCGGAACCGATCGCAACCATGCTCTGATGTACATTGTAACCTGCTCCTGCCAGATCTTCCTTCATGCCGAGCAGGACTTCGATACGTGTACGCTGGTGATCCTGGAGGACGTTCTTGAACACAAATGACGCAGAGAAGGTCAGGGCAATTCCGACGAAAAGGGCACCCACTGCCGACCAGAGGGCCAGGCTCTTTTCCTCATAGGCACGTATCATGGCCTTGATGATGATGAATGCCAGCAGCGCCGCCAGCAGATACATCGGCTTGAACGCAAGCAGGAATGACCAGTCAGACGCCTTCAGCACAGTATCAGTCACGGATGGATCAAGGTCTGCCATTGCCAGGTCGGCTCCAGGAACAAGCCTGTTGATCAGCGAGTGCCACAGGCTCGGCAGAAACGAAAGGAACACCAGTAGAGGGGTTTCCTTTGTAAGCCATGAAACGAATCTCTTCCTATAGGTCGAACAGCAGAGCGACACCAATATGGTCAACGCCATCAATGAGGTGTATGGCGAGAATTTCAAAGTCAGGATGAACAGCAGAACGACAAGTCCGGCAAGCGACAGAAGCCATCCTGTAAGACCTTCGCGATACAGCATGAAGATGAATCCACAGTATACAAGCGCCGAACCTGTCTCGCTTTCGAGCACGATTGTCGCCATAGGAACCAGAATCGCAGCCGCGACAGCAGCGAAATGCTTCAGTTCAGTCATCTTGAAGTTCTGGCGGCTTATCAGGAGAGCCAGAAACAGCGACGTCGTTATTTTGGACAGCTCGGCAGGCTGGAAGCTGACCGGGCCGAACTTGAACCAGGAATGCGAGCCCTTCACATCGGAGCTCAGGAAAATCACGGCGACCAGAAGAATCTGGACAATGGCATAGGCCGGAGGTGCCAGTGCTTCCCAAATATGCGGATTGAAGAGGAACAGCACCAGCAGTGCAATAACATATGCTCCGGCGGTCCAGATGATCTGTTTGCCGCTGTTGCAGGTCAGATCAAATATCGAACTCGGCCCAGAAGAGTGGACGGAAGCATATATGTTCATGATGCCGAAGAGACTCAGCAGGACATAACAGGCCACTATCCACCAGTCGATGGTCTTATTGATGCCTCTCTGATATAACTGTCTCTGGTCAAGCATGTCCTTCTACTTTTTGAGTGGTGGCATGAGGTTGGCGCTGAAAACCCTGTCCTCCAGGTATTTTCTTTCAGCTGAAATTTCTCCATTGAAATAGCGTTCCATCATGAGCGAGGCGATAGGTCCGGCCCATGTAGCGCCGAATCCGGCGTTCTCGACATAAGCCGCGATTGCAATCTGAGGGTTGTCCATAGGCGCGAAGCAGATGAACACCGAATTATCCTTGCCATGTGGATTCTGGGCGGTACCGGTCTTTCCGCATACATCAAGTCCAGGGATGGCAGCGACACGTCCAGTCTGACCGGCTGAACCGCCTCCGTTTACCGCCCAGTACATGCCCTTTATGACTTTCTTGAATTCGACGGTATCGACCATGGTGTACTGTTTCTCGCGGTACTTGTCATCGATTCGTACGTTCTCGGAGTCCTTCACGATATGGGGAATGCGGTACCATCCTCGGTTTGCGACGGTAGCACAGAGGTTCGCGAGCTGGAGCGGAGTTGCAAGGATCTCACCCTGACCGATGGACAGAGAGATGATGGTCTGGAACTTCCAGCCTCTGCGGCCATAGATCTTGTTATAGCGGCTGGATGTCGGAATGCTGCCTGACAGTTCTGCCGGGAAATCGCTCTCAAGCTTGCGCCCGAATCCGAAGCTGAGGACATAGTCCCTCCATTTGTCGAAAGCTTCCTGGATGGAGTCGTACTTGCGGTTCTCCAGAATGTCGCGGAACACGTAGCAGAAATAGGCGTTGCAGGATGTCGCGATGGCATCCAGGAGGTTCAGCGGAGAGCTGTGGCTGTGACAGCCCAGCTTGCGGCCGGCAGCATAAGGGAAGCCTGCCGAACATGGATGACGGTCCTCCGGCTGGAGCACGCCCTCCTCAAGGCCGATCAGACCATTTACAAGCTTGAAAACCGATCCAGGAGGATAATAGCCCTGGACGGTGCGGTTGAGCATAGGCTTGTATGGGTCGTTGACGATTTCATTGTAGTGCAGACGTATGTCGGCAAGCTGCTCGACGTCGATACCAGGGCTTGAGACCATTGCGAGAATCTCGCCTGTCCTCGGCTCGATGGCCACGACGCTGCCGACCTTGTTGCGCATGAGTTCCTGGCCATACTGCTGGAGCTCGGCATCGATAGTGGTCACGATATCGTTGCCTGGAATGGCCTCTTGGTCGTACATGCCGTTCTCGTACGGAGCCTGGACTGTATTTGTCGCGTCACGCAGATAGATATGGCAGCCTTTCTTGCCTCGAAGATCCTCCTCACGGGCAGCCTCGAGTCCGGTCTTGCCGATGTAGTCTCCCGAACGGTACTCTCCCGGATGCTTCTTGAGATCGTTGGCATCGACCTCGGAAACGTAGCCCAGAAGGTTTCCTCCCGCGTTGAACGGATAGTCACGTATGCTTCGCATCTGACCCTTGAAGGCCGGGAACATATAGGCATGTTCCTCGAAACGGGTATAGGTTTCCGCCGAGATCTGTTTCAGCATTACCTGGGACTGGCTTCCAAGCTTGGTCCTGTAGGTATGGTAATATTTCAGCCTGTTGCGGACAAAGTCCACAGTGGTATCAAGCACATTCGCAAGTGCTACAGTATCGAGATAATGAAGATTGTTCAGCTCCTTGGGGGACACAAGGATGTCATATGCGACCTTGTTTCCAACGAGGATTCGCCCATTGCGGTCATAGATGACTCCACGCGTAGGAAAAATATCCTCATAGACCATGGCGTTACGCTCCGACTCTTTCCTGTACTTGTCATCCGAAATCTGGATGGAGAACAGACGTATGAGCAGGATGGCGGCAGCGGCAAGCAGGCCAAGGGTAAGTTTCTCTTTGCGTCCCAGAACCATCAGCGGCCGATCTTTTCAGGTTCAAGAATGTTGGCGACCACCAGGGAGATGAGACATCCTGCCACCATGGATATGCCGAAACGGGTCAGGTTGAACCACATCGGACGTGTCCCTGCACTGTCTGCAAGGATATAGATGGCAAGGAACACTGCCTGGGAGAGGATGATCGAAAAGATCATCTTCACTACACCATGACGGGACATGCTGATGTTTTCCTGGCGGGCAAAGAACTCTCCGCCATAGACCAGCGACACTATGCCGCGACGCATCATGGCTACAGGGACGAGCGCCAGCATATTCAGGCCGATCACGCCATCGGACAGGAAATCCACAGCAAAGCCTGACGCGAACGCAAGAAGCATGGCTATGACGGAATTATGGCGGATAGGGACAAGGAACACCATCACCGGCAGGAAAGACAGGTACAGATACCAGCTGAAGTTACAGTAGTTGGCGATACAGATCTGCGCCAGAAGGAGGAGCAGGTATGTCAATGCGTACTTTCCGTTATTCATGGTTTTCCTCCAGGTTTTCAAGATAATCTATCTCCTCGGCATACTCCGAGCATACAATTGTCACGTATCGGAGAGACCTGAAATCCTCGAACAGCTGGACAGAGATCTCGTTTACCGATCCATTGACGACTTTTGAATCGCCGGCTATGCCAAGAGGGATATCGGCAGGATACAGCTGTGAATGGCCACTGGTCCAGATAGTGTCTCCTGGTGAGTAGTGATACTGGAGAGGTATCTGCTTCAGCACTGCTCCACGGCTGCCTGCTCCGTCCCACGAAAGCGGACCGACCGCACCCTCGCCCCCGATGCGGGCACTTACGGACATGTTCGTATTCATGAACGAGATACCGTATGAAAAATGCCTGTCGACCGCATCGATGATGCCGACCACGCCGTTCGCAGTGACTATTCCGGACTGAGGGACGACACCATCCTCCGAGCCCTTGTCCAGTATTATATAATTGTGCTGGCTGTTCCTGCTGATCTTGCAGACCATTGCCGGAATGTTGCGGAAACCGTTGCTGACCGGGACCGGAACACTGGCCGAATCGGCCTTGTTGACACGGAGCTGGTGCCTAAGGCGGAGCAGTTCCTCGTTCAAGACCATATTTTCGGCGGCCAGTTCTTCATTGGCACCATGCAGCATGAAATAGTTCCGGACTGTCTCGCTGCTGCTCCAGGCGGCTGTGCGGAAACGATATCCGGTACGGGCTATCCACATGTGCTGGAGGTCGCCGGAGCGGTTCAGCATAGCCAACGCAGCCACCTCCAGCAAAATGAAGGTGACTGCGCTAATAGAAAATGTCAATAGTCTTCTTTCCTTGGCCATCTATCGCATCAGGAACGAATAGTTGTCCGTATTCTTGACTGCGATGCAGGTTCCGCGTGCTACTGCATGGAGCGGATCCTCAGACACATGGAATGGAATGTTGACCTTGTCACTGAGACGCTTTGCAAGTCCGCGGAGAAGCGCACCACCTCCGGAGAGGAAGATTCCGTTTCTCACGATGTCGGAGTAGAGCTCCGGAGGAGTCTGCTCAAGCACCTTGTGGATGGACGCCTCGATTCTTGCAATCGACTTGTCAAGACAGTGAGCGATCTCCTGGTAGGTCACGGTGGCTGTCACAGGGTGTGCAGTCATCATGTTAGGACCTGTGATCTCGTATGGCTCCGGTTCGTCCTCGAGCTCAGGGATGACGGCTCCGACGTTTATCTTGATTTCCTCTGCGGTGATCTCTCCGACCCTTACATTGTGCTGCTGGCGCATGTACTGCTGGATATCGCTGGTGAATACGTCACCTGCGGTACGGATACTGTCGGATACCACGATGCCGCCAAGAGAGATGACTGCGATCTCGGTGGTACCTCCACCTATGTCGACAACCATGTTGCCCTTAGGAGCCTCGACATCAAGTCCGATACCGAGAGCCGCTGCCATTGGCTCGTAGATAAGGAACACGTCACGACCTCCCGCATGCTCTGATGAGTCGCGTACCGCACGGATCTCGACCTCGGTCGAACCTGAAGGGATGCCGACCACGATCTTGATGTTAGGAGCGAAAAGACCTTTGCGCTTGTGATTCACCTGCTTGATGAAGCCGCGGATCATCATCTCTGCAGCATTGAAGTCGGCAATCACACCGTCCTTGAGAGGACGCACGGTCTTGATTCCGGGATTCTCACGCTCCTGCATGAGCTTGGCCTTCTTGCCGAGTGCGATGCACTTTCCCGTATTGTTGTCGATCGCCACGATACTTGGTTCATCGAGGACGATCTGGTCGTTCTGGAATATGACTGTATTGGCGGTGCCGAGGTCGACCGCCAGCTCTTGTGTCAGAAAGTTGAAAAATGCCATATGGTAATCTACTGATTGAGGATTCAAAGATACGTATTTTTCATTTAATTTTGTGGGAGTAAATCACTGTATGGAAAGAAAAAAATATCTGATCGCCATGGCAGGCGGTTCCGGCACCAGAATGAAAGCCGGCATGCCGAAGCAATTCCTTGAACTTGACGGCAAACCAATACTCCAGAGAACCCTGGAGAACTTCATCGAGGCCATCCCGGGACTGAATATCATCACAGTCCTCCCCAAGGACCACATCGAGACCTGGAAAAATCTTTGCGGGAAGACGGACTTCCTGTACCCTCAGCGTCTGGTAGAGGGAGGCATCACCCGCTTCCATTCAGTAAGGAATGCTCTGGAGCATGTCCCTGACGGGGCGACAGTCGCCATCCAGGATGGTGTCCGTCCGCTCGGAAGCCTGGGCCTTATCCGGAGACTTTTCGACGAAGCGGAAGGCTGCGACGCTCTCATCCCCGTCACGCCGACCATCGACACCCTGAAGGCTGTCCGTACAGAGACCGGGGCTGACGGGAAGCTTCGGCTTGTCGCCACCGGCTGCCCCGATCCGGACCGGTCACAGATATGGGGTGCACAGACTCCGCAGATGTTCAGATCGGAAAAGATCAAGGCTGCATACAGCCAGCCGTACGAGACGGATTTCACAGATGACGCCTCGGTTGCAGCACGCTTCGGGATACCTGTCTCATACTCCGAAGGAGAGCGTTTCAACATCAAGATCACAACCCCCGAGGACCTTGAAATCGCCAGATTCATCATTTCATCAAGAAGGTAAAAACAGCCTGGAATCACCCCAGACGTAGATATTTCACCACAAATAGAGCCTTTTTGCCACAGACTGCCGCCCTTCGCCACAATGCTATCCAAATATTAGCCGTTGGTGGTTTTTCGCCATACATTTGGCCGAATTTTCACAAACCAAAACAACGGATAAATGCATGTACTAACACCTAAAGACAACTTCATCCTCAGGTTTGAAGAGTCTGTTAAATCTTGTTGGAACAATCCTGCGCTTGATGATTTCAGAAGTTCAAGCGTAACCTACGCCGAACTCGCAAAAGATCTGGAAACAAATATCATTCTCTGGAAAGCCGCCGGCCTCGGCAAGGGCGACAAGATAGCCATCAACGCAAAGAGCAGTGCCACCTGGACCAAGGTATTCCTTGCATCACAGGTAGGCGGATTCGTTTCAGTGCAGCTCTTCAACGGATTCACTCCTGCGGATACCACCAGTCTGGTCAATCACTCAGATTCACGTATCCTTTATACCGAGAAGGCGACATTCGAAAAAATGGACTTCGAGTCCCTTACCAGCGTAATCGCAGCCATCGACTGCAACACCGGCGAACTGCTCGCTTCCAGAGCTGACTTCGCAGACCTCTACGCCAAGCGCGACGAGCTATTCGCGGCAAGGTATCCAGACGGAATGACAGCCGACGACGTACATTTTGACGTACGCGACCTCGATGATATCGCAGCCATCATGTACACCTCAGGTTCAACCGGCAATCCTAAGGGCGTGATGCTGACAAACCGCAATTTCTCATCGCAGGTGTTCGAAGTGCCTGAGCACTTCCCATTCAACCGTGGCGAGAACTACGTGAGCGTACTTCCTTACGCACACATCTTCGGTCTTACCGTAGATATGCTTATTCCAATGTGTCTCGGAATGCACCTCATCGTGCTCGGGCTTCCTCCTGTGCCTAGCTTCCTCAAGCCGGCTCTCCGCCAGTATAACCCTCGCCTGTTCTTCGCTGTGCCTCTCATTCTTACCAAGATGCTCGAGGACACCATCGGCGAGTTCATGCACAGCAAGGGCGGCGCAGCAAAACTCGAGGACTACGAGAATCACGAGGATTACTGCGAAGCTCTTGCAACAATCTTCATGAAGGCATTCGGAAAGAACTGCGAGTACATCGTCACCGGCGGTGCAGCCATTCCAGAGCACCTCGAGCTGCTCATGGTAAAGAAACTGAAGGTTCCATTCATCACAGGATACGGCATGAGCGAAACCGCTCCGGCAATCAGCCTCGGTCACAAGGGCACATACAAGTTGAAGGAATGCGGAGAATACCTCGACAGAATCCTCGACCTCAGAATCGCTTCACCTGATCCAGAGAACATCCCTGGCGAGATCCAGGTGAGAGGAGAGCTTGTATTCAAGGGATACTACAAAAATCCTGATGCAACTGCCGCGACCTTCACCGAGGACGGATGGTTCCGTACCGGCGACCTCGCCACCATGGACAAGGACAAGAGCCTGTTCATCGTAGGACGCAGCAAGAACATGATTCTTTCGTCCAATGGCCAGAATATCTTTCCGGAGGAAATCGAGGTTGTACTCAACGCGATGCCATTCGTCGGCGAATCGATCGTCGTTGCCCGCAAGGACAGGCTGGTAGCTCTCATCGTACCCGATGCGAACACTACCGCCGACGTCGATGCCGAGGCCCTCAAGAACGTGATGGACGCAAATCTCAAGGCTCTCAACAAAAAGATTCCTGGTTACTCACAGGTGGCTTCTTATGAGATTCAGTTCGAGCCGTTTGCGAAGACTCCGAAGGGCAGCATCCGCCGCTTCATGTACCAATAAAAATGATTATCTTTGGGCGCGGACCCACACATCTCCGCGTTCAATATCGATATGGAAAAAAGAGTAGTAATAACAGGACAGGGCATCATCAGCCCTATTGGAAACAATATTGCAGAATACTGGGACGGTCTCAAGAACGGCCGCTGTGGAATCGAGAAACTGGAGGATTTTCCAGAGTACGACCTCAGCGTGAAGGTAGCTGCAAGAGTAAAGAACTTCAACCCGCTTGACTACGGCATGAATGCCGGCGAAAAGCGCCGCAGCGATCCATACTGTCATTTTGCCATGGCAGCGGCAGCGCAGGCTGTTGCCGAAAGCGGTCTCGTATCAGGCGAAAATATCGAACCGGAGCGCTTCGGTGTCTATATGGGTTCCGGCATCGGCGGAATCGACATCTTCATCAAGCAGACCAAAGTCATGCTGGAGGAGGGTCCTTCACGTATTTCCCCGCTGTTCATCCCTATGATGATTCCGAACATCGCAGGCGGAAACATCGCCATCAAGCACAATGCCCAGGGGCCATGCATCACCAATGTGGCAGCTTGTGCAACCAGTACAAACTCTATCGGTGAGGCTTATCTTGCCATCAAATATGGACGAGCAGACGCCATCATCGCAGGAGGAAGCGAGGCTGCGATCACCCCATTGACCATCGGAGGCTTTGCAAACTGCAAGGCTCTGACCCTCGAGGAGGATCCGAAGAAGGCCTGCCTTCCATTTGACATCCGCCGCGGCGGTTTCGTGCTTGGAGAAGGCGCAGGAGCACTCGTACTCGAAGAGTATGAGCACGCAAAGGCTCGCGGAGCAAAGATCATCGCTGAAATCTGCGGCTACGGCTGTACCTGCGACGCATACCACTATACAGCTCCACGTGCAGACGGTGTACCGGCTTCACGCGCAATCCGTCAGGCACTCGACGAGGCTGGCTGGCATGAAGGCGAGAGCATGTACTTCAACGCTCACGGCACCGGAACCCACCTCAACGACCTTACCGAAACCGCAGCTCTCAAGCTTGCCGTCGGCGAGGAAGAGGCACACAAGGTATCTATCAGCTCGACCAAGTCGATGACCGGCCACATGATCGGCGGAACCGGCGCTGCCGAGGTGATCGCCTGTGCACTTGCACTGCAGAACAACATCGTCCCTCCGACCATCGGCCTGGAGCAGCCTGATCCCGAGTGCGACCTTGATTACACTCCACAGGTGGCTCGCGAGCGCAAGCTCGACATCGCCATTTCAAACTCGCTGGGATTTGGCGGACACAACGTCTGTGTAGCCCTCCGCCCAGTAAAATAAGACGTAACTGAACAAACCTGAACCCCAAAATGAATAGAGAAGAATTAAAGCAGCTCATGCCGCACAGAGAGCCTATGCTCCTCGTGGACGAGAGCGAAATCATCGACGAGTCACACGTACAGTCGAAGTACACCATCCGTGAGAACGAGTTTTTCACAACAGGACACTTTCCTGGATACCCGGTGGTACCTGGAGTCATCCTCTGTGAAATCATGGCCCAGGCAGGCGTCCGCCTCATCCCAGAGGAGGAGCTCAAGACCGGTACCGCATTCTATGCGGCTATCGACAACGCAAAGTTCAAGAGCTCTGTATTCCCTGGCGACACCGTTGTGACCGTTGCTCACCTTGCAGGACGCAAGGGCCCGGCCGTGTTCATCGATGCAAAAGCTTCCGTCAATGGCAAGCTCTGCTGCATGGGCAGACTTACTTTCATGATTGTTCCTAACGACAAACTTTATAACAAGGAATAATGGCATACGGATTACTCAAAGGAAAGAAAGGCATTATCTCCGGTGCTCTCAACGAGCAGTCGATTGCCTGGAAGGCCGCACTCAAGGCTGTCGAGGAAGGTGCAGAGATCGTTCTGACAAATGCTCCGGTATCCCTCAGACTCGGCACCATAAATGAGCTCGCAGAGCAGTGCAATGCTCCGCTCATTCCTGCCGATGCAACCTCTGTCGAGGATCTGGAGAAACTCGTGGACGGCGCAATGGAGCACTTCGGAGGCAAGTTCGACTTCGTGCTTCACTCTATCGGAATGTCTCCAAACGTCCGCAAGGGTCGTCCTTATGACGATATCAACTACGACTACCTCGGCAAAACCCTTGACATCTCTGCGATATCGCTTCACAAGATGCTCAGTGTCCTTTACAAGAAAGACGCACTCAACGAGTGGGGTTCAGTCGTAGCCCTCACATATATTGCCGCACAGCGCACATTCGACGGATACAGCGACATGGCAGACGCAAAGGCACTGCTCGAGTCAATTACCCGCAGCTTCGGCCTCAAGTACGGCAAGGAGAGACATGTACGTATCAACACCATCTCGCAGTCTCCTACCAAGACCACTGCAGGAAGCGGCATCGCCGGAATGCAGGACATGTTCGCATATGCGGATGCCATGTCACCTCTCGGAAACGCAACCGCTGCCGACTGCGCTGACTACATCACCAGCATGTTCTCGGATCTCACCAGACACGTCACAATGCAGAACCTCTATCATGACGGAGGATTCTCGGCAACAGGCCTTACCGCAGAAGTGGTTGAGGCATTCACCAAAGGATTAAAGAACGAATAATATGGGATTACTTGACGGAAAGGTAGCTCTCGTAACAGGAGCCGCCAAGGGTATCGGACGCGCGATTGCCCTCAAATTCGCAGAGGAAGGCGCTGAGATCGCCTTCACCGACCTCGCCATCAACGAGGCGGCACAGCAGACCATCGCAGACCTCGAGGCTTACGGCCACAAGGTACGTGCATACGCTTCAGACGCATCTTCATTCGAGCAGACTGAGGCAGTTGTAGCCGAAATTCACAAGGATTTCGGGCACATCGACATTCTCGTCAACAATGCAGGCATCACCAAGGATGGACTCATGATGCGCATGAGCGAGGCTCAGTGGGACATGGTGATCAACGTGAATCTTAAGTCAGCATTCAACTTCATCCACGCTGTAGTTCCAATCATGGCCCGTCAGCGTCAGGGAAGCATCATCAACATGTCAAGCGTTGTCGGCGTCAGCGGAAACGCAGGCCAGTGCAACTACTCGGCTTCAAAGGCCGGCATGATCGGTCTCGCAAAGTCTATCGCAAAGGAGATGGGACCTCGTGGAATCCGTGCCAACTGCATCGCTCCAGGATTCATCATCTCTGATATGACCGAGAAGCTTCCAGAGGAGGTACGCAATGAGTGGATCAAGACAATTCCACTCCGTCGAGGAGGTACCGTAGAGGACGTGGCAAAGGTTGCACTCTTCCTCGGTTCAGACATGTCATCATACGTCAGCGGCCAGGTCATCCACTGCTGCGGTGCGATGAATTGCTAGTACAAATTCGCTTAGCGAGTTAAATGTTTCTCGCTTTACCAAAATACAATCAGAGAAGACGGTCCCTTTCGGGGCCGTCTTTATCTTTGTTCAATGAGCCGGACAGGACCCAGCAGTCCGGATGGAAGCAGCGGAGAATCTGCCTCATAGAACTGCATGCTGGTGTAAGTGTTGCGGACAGCGCCAGCCTGGAGGTCTCCGATGATTCTGTTGGGCCACAGATCAGTCACCTTGACTTCGAGGCTGTTGATTCCCGTCTGCATATATTCCGTGACATCACAGGTAAAGGGAGCCTTCCAAAGAGTAGCCACTTCATGTCCATTTACATACACCTGAGCTATGTTCTTGACATCACCAAGATCAAGAATGATACTCGTATCCTCTTCTGGACGATAGCCGAACGCCGTCGAATAAGTCACTGTTCCGGAGAAATGGCGCACATCCCTGTCATTCACGAGGGAAAGTGATTCCAGCGACTCCATATCGATATCATCCGGAGTCGCAAAACGGCTGTCGAAGCTGAGATGCCATGGGCCGGAAATACGCGGTTCAGCAACTGTGACAGGCTTCGCGACCTGTACTTCCTTTTCTCCTTTTCCTGCAAATACCACGAACACAGCATCATGCTGAACCAGATCCAGATCAATCTCGGTACGATTCCCGGCAACGCGATAGCCGACTTCAGCGATACTGCCGGTCTCTGGGTTCCATATCCGTGGTTCAAGTCCTCTGACATTGAAAGATATCCTTGCCGACACCGGCTCCTCAGATGGATTGCCGACCCACCATATCTGGATACCGCCGACATCCCTATGGACAAGATTCAGGTCAGCGTCGGTTTCATAATCGCAAGGGATACCCTCCAAGGCCTTTTCTACCGAATCATAGACATTGCGGCCTTTGATATCAATCCAGGACGGAGACACTATCCTTGCGCCCTTGGCGGCCAGTTTCCGTAGTTTGTCCAGGACTTCCGCCGACATACGCTCACAGTTCCGGTCAAGCACCAGCACACTGTATTCCATGCCGCTCGGCACACGGAGACGGCCGTCTCTGCCGGCTTCCAGCAGTCCGGTCAGAGCCGAAGGATTGATAAAGTCAAAGGCATATCCGGAAGGAACGTCAGGAAGGCCGAAGCCATACTGTGCAGTTACATTGCTGTCTTCGCCATAATAGTACAGGATGTCGGCGACATAACGACCCTGCTGCAGCAAATAGGAGGATCTGGCAGCATATTCCATCCAGTGTCTTGCAAGCGGAGCCCAGGTATCGTGACGGTTGAACCACTGTCCATACTTGAGCAGGCCAAGACCGGGAACATGCTCGTCATCCGGCTGATGGGCGGACTCGTGAACGACAAGACGGTTCAATCCATGAGCGAACTCCAGGTCCAGCACAGGCTTCAGATTCTCCGGGCAGAATGAATAAGCCTGACCACCTGTACCGATTGTCGTGAAGGATTCTGCAGCGACATAGTTCTGGCCATAAATGTGAGCGACAGAAGCCGATTCCCGGATATCTGCTATGCCCATCGGGATTGTGGATCCGCCGCTTTCCCTGCCGGGTTTCCAGAAAGCGGACATAGGAATCATTGCGCTTCGCTTCACATCCATTCCGTCGACAACATACACTCTGCCGTTCTCATGCGATTCGGTCCAGCGGCCCTTGAGGCCATATTCACTGGCTATGTCATTCAACCTGTCATAGTTTTCTGCGACCAATTCTCCAAGAGTCTTACGGAAGTCGAACAGAAAAGCCTCGGTGGATTCCGCATCCATGATGACCTCGCCGGCAAGGGCAGGCAACCATGGAATCAGGTCATATCCACGTCGTCTCATAAACTCCTCCGCCAAGACCGGCGTCCAGTTCTCCTGTCCAGCCTCGTAGCTGTCGGTAAGTATGTACCTTATGCCTCGTTCTCCCATCAGCCCACCAGCAGCATCGCGGCACATATCCAGGTAAGTATGGAAATAACGCGTCCAGGCTCCAGGGTCAAGCTTGTCAACCTCCAGTCCTGTCGCTTCTGCCGGAGCCGGAGTATTCTTCTTGCCCGTCAGTGAATAGCCGAAACGATAGATCTTCCATCGTCCTTCCGGTGCATCCCACTCGAGTTTTCCATCCTTCACCTTGTCTGTCAGGACAATTGTCCTTGAAGCAGAAACGGCATCATCCGGAGTCGGATACTGATGAAGGTCATGAGGGGCAGCGAAAGCCGCCTTCTCGGAAGCATGGTTGACACGCGCCGCCATTCCAAGCTGGAACTCATACACACGGGCGCCGCTGCCGGCATACTCAAGACGGAAAAAGCGGGCAGTGACAGGTTCAAAAGACACCGTCTGGACGTTGGAGGTGGACGAAGGTATTGTTGCGATATCTATATAGCGTACGCCGTCGTTGCTGGCAGAAAGCTGCGCCGACTCATCTCCAGGGGCATTCGCCCACTGTCTGCGGGTACGGGAATCTGCCAGAGTGACATTGTGAACGGTATGTTGTTCCGGGAACTCGTACTGTATCCAGCTCTCATCAGAGAAAGTAGAGAAATCGCTGTCCTCCATAGAGGCGACAGAAACATTTCCGCTAGAAGAAGTGACATCCGCACAAAGTTCTGAAAGGCTAAGGTCCGTGTCTTCCATTTCCACAGCCACCACAGCGATGTCCTCATAATATGGAATCTGGATGTCTCCGTTCGGGTTGTTGAGATAGTTTCCCGCCGTGCTGTAACCGTCAGGCAGCACAATGTCGACATCTGTACCTCCATCTACGGTGACGGACCTCCATACGATTTTCTTCATCGCATCACCAGGCTCTACCCAGGGACCGCCCATGCAACTCCAGCCCGGTGAACTGGCGATGGTCACCTCCATGCCCAGGGAATCAGCCAGAGATACAGCGAAGCGGAACGCGTCCTTCCAGTCATCATGCATATAGATCAAGCGTCTGTCGACAATTGGTTCCATGTCGATGCCCGCATTGAAGATATGGACTCCGGCAATGCCCGAGTCGTGCATCCACTGAAGATCCTTGCGTATGCCCTCCTTGGTGATATTGCCATCCATCCAATGCCACCACACCTGAGGTCTTGCGTCTGATGGAGGATTCTGGAAACCCGCCATCAGGTCTTCCAGACATGCATGTTCATCCCTTCCGCATGCCGCGGATAGCATGATAGCCAATACACCTGTCAGGAGATTCAGGCGGCGTTTCTTGGTCATATGATACTACTTTAGGACTTTTACGTTCTTGCGGACGATTCGCTTTGCATCATCGATATAGAAGAGTGGGCGGGTGTCTTCTTTCTGGAAGGAGAACGTTACGCCATCCATGATGATATCCTCGGCATGACGTATCATCATTCCCTTCTGCGGCATTGCCATATTGCCGCTGAACATATCCGGATCAGGATATGCATCCGCTCTCTCGGGAACGGTTTTGACCGCATCTTCCTTGCGTATGCCACCGACGGCATCCAACCTAATGTTGCGCATTGTGACGTCCTTGATATTGTGGCCAGGAAGACCCGCGAAGATGACACCGAAATATGGCGATGTGGAAGTTGCATCCAGGTCACTGATCAGGACGTTCCTGATGGTACCGACAGGTATTCCCTCCGGGCTGCGCATGCGCTGTCCTATCCTGAAGAAAATCGGGCTGTCCAGACAGTCACGCATCACAAGGTTGCTGAATGTCAGTCCCTCAACGATTCCGCCATCCATGGACTCGACCACGATTCCGCCACAAAGGTCAAAACTGCAATTGCTTACTGCGATGTTCTTGAAACCTCCGCTGGTCTCGGTGCCAAGCTTGAGACGGCCGGCGCTTCGGGTCAGGCGGGCAGTTCCGGTATGAGGCGAAACAAGGGTCGGCACAGTATAGGTCGCATCCATCACGCTGCCGACATCATAACCGCTCATATGGCAGTTCGTGATGACCACGTCACGTGTATCGACGTATCTGTCAAGGGCATATGAAGCCTTAAGGACGATGCCGTCATCAAAAGGAGAATTGACGTTACAGTTTGAGATACGGACATTGCGGCAGCAATCGACGTCCAGACCGTCACGGTTTGTATCGATGGTAAGGCCATCAATGACCATGTCGTCAACGCCTGTTGCCAACAGGGCAAAGTGTCCGCTGCGTATCATCTTGAAATCCTTGAGGACCACCCTGCGGCAGTTCTTGAGGCTGATGGACTTGTTGCCCACTCCGTCCTTGACCGCATGGTCTCCATAGCCTGGAGAAAGGTTGGTTCCGTCGATGAGTCCCGGACCGCTGATTGTTATATCCTCTAGGTCAATGCCCCATATCAGCGAGTTCTGCCAATGGCTGTGACCGAAATCCTGATACTGCGGCTGAGGGCCCGGTTCAGCGGGATCGAAGCCCTCCCCTTCAGCAGCATATATGACGGATCCCTCTTCAAGGTACAGGTGGATATGGCTTGCAAGATGTATGGAATACGATGCATATCTGCCCGCAGGGAAATAGACCAGACCGCCACCTTCTTCGGAAGCCGCCTTTATGGCTGCGTCGATTGCAGGTGAATCTATGGCAACACCATCTCCCTTTGCACCGTAATCACGTACATTATGTACGGCTGCGCCAGCCGTTGCCGCAATGAAGAGCGACAGAACGGCGACAATGATTCTTTTCATTGAGTGCTATCTGAAAATCAAAGGAAGGAACTCGTGAAGGCTGCGTCTCCAGGTCTGGAACTCATGAGCTGTGCCTGGAGAGACATAGTAGCTGGCCTTGAAGCCCATATTGTTGAGAGTCTCGCAGTCCTTGGCTATACGCTCAGGATATTCGAGTTCACCACAGGTCTCGAAGATGTACTTCACGGTCTTCTTGTCCAGGTTCTCAGGATTGGACACGGTACCACCGCTGAAAATGCCATAGTAAGCGAACATGCTGCTGTTGGCGAGACCGACATTGTTGGTCAGCATGCCGCCAAGCGACAGTCCAGCCATTGCTCTGTGCTGAGCATCAGGAATGACGCGGTATGACTTCTCAATCTCCGGAATGGCCTCGCCGAGGAACATGTCGGCAAAGTTCTGCGACCAGTTGTCAGCAAGCGCGAGTCTGCCTCGGTTGTCTCCTGGACGATATACGAAATCATTGTTCATGACTATGATCATCGGCTCGATCTCACCGGCTGCAATCATATTGTCTGCTATCCTGGCTGCATAGCCATAGTGTACCCAGCCTTCCTCTATCTCACCTGCACCATGCTGGAGGTAAAGGACAGGATACTTCTTCTTATGCTTTGTCTCATACTCGGCTGGAGTATATACATATGCACGACGCCATTCCTGAGCGACATTTGAGTAGAACCAGTGCTCGCGTACCTCTCCGTGAGGTACATCACGCATCTCATAGAAAGTGTCATCCGGTGCTGCGACCTCGATGGTAGAAGTCCATCCATTGCTGTAGGTCACTTCCGAGCCCGGGTCTGCATACCTGACACCGTCAATTATGAGATAATACAGCTGATATCCGGGCTTCGGACAGGTCGCTATCACGTTCCAGTAACCCTCAGCGTCCTTCTTTGCAGGGAACTCGCCGTCGGCGAACTTGACTGATACGTTCTGGGCGGTAGACGGAGCCTGGAAACGGAACCAATACTCACCCTTCTCATTTATCTTCGGGAACTCAGACTGTCTCTGGGTCATCGATGTACGTACCCAGTTGCCTTCCGGGGCCGTAAAAAGGTCCTGTGCTCCTGCAGTTGCTGCAAGTGTCAGCAAAGCAGCAATAGTGGTTATCAGATTTCTCATGTTATGTGGTTTTATTCAATTGTGATCTTGATTGACTGAAGGTCGCGGCTGTCCGAGCTGTTGCCATAGAAGAGTTCAAACTCGCCTGGAGTCGCCTTCATGCGCTGGCTTGCCTCATCGTACCACTCGAACGAAGTCTCATCGAGACTGATGGCAGCATCAGCGGTCTTGCCGGCTGCGACATTCACTTTTGCATAGCCGCGGAGGGTCTTGATCGGACCTTCAGCGTCATCTGTACGGCGGACATATACCTGGACGGTCTCGCTTCCCGCACGCTTGCCCCTATTGGTGACTGGGACCGAGAGCACAAGGCTTTCGCCGAGCTTCATCTTTACATCGCCGGATACCGGTCTGCCATTCACGCAGCAAGATGCGTTGCCGATCTTGAAGGTAGTATAGCTGAGACCATAACCGAACGGGAACAGAGGTTCCTCGGTCATGTAACGGTACGTACGGCCCTTCATGGTGTAGTCCTCGTATGCCGGGAGCTGAGCCAGATTCTTGTAGAAGGTGATAGGCAGCTTGCCACCAGGGTTGTAGTCGCCAAAGAGAACACTTGCGACTGCCTCGCCACCACGCTCGCCAGGATACCATGCCTGGAGGATAGCATCACAGCTCTTCATTTCCGGCTCAAGTGCGATTGCCGAACCTGAAAGATTTACGAAAACGACCTTCTTGCCGGCATCCTTGAGAGCACGGAGGAAGTTGCGCTGTACTGCAGGAAGCTCGATGTCTGTACGGTCGCCGTTAAGGAATCCCGGAAGTTCCACAGGCATTTCCTCACCTTCGAAAGAAGCAGAGATACCGCCGACGAAAACAACCACGTCGACGCCCTTGAGCTTCTCCGCGATGATACGGCTATTGTCCACAGGAACCTTGCGGCCGATATCAAGCTTGAAAGCTGCCGCTGTACGGCCATTCTCCTGGTAGTAGTTTACACGGATTCTGTATTCCTTGCCGGCAACTGCATCAAACTCATAGTCGGCATCATTCGGTGCGCGTTTGCAATAGAGGTCAACATGCTTCTCGTCGTTTACACGGATTATGGTACCGCCGGTCATGTTGACTGCAATGGTATACCTGCCGCTGACTGACGGCTTGAATACAGTCTCATACTCAGCCGAGAAGTTATCAGCCTCCACTCCTTCCGCAAAACGGTCCTCCCAGAGCGAAGACACATCGATAGGTTTGGCGCTGTAAAGGCTGTTGACAGGCTTTCCGTCCCAATGAATATTGTTCCAGAAACGGCCTCTGAGGCCCGTCTGACCGTCGATAGAGCACTCACCGAGGCTTGACTCGATCACGTAGTCCTTGACGATGTCGCATACAGGATCGTAAACGATCTTGCCGCGGGACTTTGACTTTATTCCGTCAAGGATGCTGACCGTGTATGAAGGGGTACTGCTGTAGTTGCCCCAAACGACTCTCGGGTCTGCGGCATTGGGACCGAGAACCGCGATCTTTGCGTTCTTCTTGAGAGGAAGCACGCCGCCATCGTTCTTGAGCAGGGTCATGGTCTGGAGCGCCATCTCGAGGGTAAGGGCCCTGTGCTCGAATCCATTGATGACTGAAGCAGGAATCTTTGTCCATGGGTTGCCCTCAGGGTCATCGAACTCTCCAAGAGAGATGCGGGCCTCGAGAAGTCTGACAACGTGCTTGTCAACCTCTTCTTCGGTAAGGATGCCGAGAGCAACGGCCTCCGGAATCGATTCATATGTGTAACCGAAGCCGCACTCCACGTCGGTACCGGCATTGACACCGGCGGCTGAAGCATGAGCCTTGTCGGACGAGGTCTTGTGGTTCTCCCAGAAGTCGGAGATTGCGCCGCAGTCCGATACTACCATGTACTTGTAGCCCCACTCGTCACGGAGGATATCCTGGAGCAGACGGGTGTTCGCACAGCAAGGGATGTCCTCAAGGCGCTGGTATGCTCCCATGACCTCACGGACGTCGCCCTTGATGACCAGATCCTTGAAAGCCGGCATGTAGGTCTCCCACATGTCGCGCGGCATGACGTTGGTCACGTTTGCATAATGGCGTGTATACTCAGGGCCGCTGTGCACTGCGTAGTGTTTCGCGCAAGCAAGGGTCTTGCGGTATGGGCTGTCGTCCGGACCCTGGAGGCCCTTTACGACCTGGACGCCCATACGGCCCATGAGATATGGGTCCTCTCCGTATGTTTCCTGACCACGGCCCCAGCGCGGATCGCGGAAGATGTTTACATTCGGTGTCCAGATGGACAGGCTGTGGAAACGGGTATCCTCCTTGCCTGCGGCTGTCTGGATATTGTAGAGAGCACGTCCTTCATCGCTGACTGCGTCGAAGATGCGGCCTACAAGTTCCTCGTTGAACGATGCGGCCATTCCGATAGGCTCGGGGAATACGGTGACGTCCTTCTGGTAACCGATTCCGTGAAGTCCCTCGCTCCACCAGGAGAAGCGCTTGATGCCAAGTCTTGGAACGCCTTCCGACTCATCCCACATAAGAGAGGTCTTCTCTTCAAGTGTAAGGCGGGACGTGAGATCCTTTGCCCGCTCGGTGGGATCGAGTTTCGTGTTCAGGTATGCCGGAATTTCCTGGGCAGATGCGCTCGCACCAACCAGGATTGCTGCAATGAGGAATAGTCGTTTCATGATTTACGGTTGTTTCCCCAAAGATAAGAAAATGCCGCCAAGAACCTCAACAATGAACGAAAACGAAAAAAGAATTGGTCAAAATTCCACATCGGCAAAGCACAGACCGGCTAACTTTGCAGATGAAAATTTGCTTTATGAAAAGATTGTTCGCAACCATGTCCGCGGCAGCGCTTCTATGCTCCTGCGTGGAGACACCGACTGACTTCAGTTCCGAAGTAGTCGTAGATAATTCCCTCTCATTCTCGAAATGCAAGGCCATCAAGAAATCTCTTGAGGGTAATTTCAGCGGCATAGCCTGGCTTGGTGGAAACGAATACGTCGTGGTGGACGACAAATCCGAAACCGAGGGTTTCTACCGCTTCCGCATAGACATCGACTACCGGGGAGAAATCACTTCTGTGGAAAGGGGTGAATTCGTGACCAATGGCGAGTCATACCCTGATGGCGAATCCATTGAATACTTCCCGGCGGCAAACAGCGTTTTCCTGATGGGTGAACAGGAGAACAGAGTCATCGAACTGTCACTCAAGGACGGCAGCCGGACCGGCAGGGAAATCCCGTGCTCGGACCTGTTTCCCGTCGTCTATAATGCCGGCCTGGAGTCTCTCAGCTACAATGACGTGACAAAACGATTCTGGCTGACCTCCGAGACTACCCTTCCCGACGACGGAGAAACCGCGACGCCGGAGAACGGACTGTCCAACATACTGCGCATCCAGGCTTACGATGACAACTTCAACAAGGCTGGCCAGTGGTTCTACCTTACCGACAAGCCATCCATCAAGGTTTCGGGAAATCCTTACGTAGCCGGTGTCAGCGACATCTGCGCTCTGGACGACGGCAGGCTGTTGGTCCTCGAAAGGGAAAGCAACATGGAGGGATTCACAGGCTTCTGCAACAACAGAATATACATTGTCGACCCTACTTCGACCGATCAGGGAAAACGACTGGAAAAGACCCTTATGCTCGAAATCCCGTCTAAGTCGACCAATTACGCAAACTACGAGGGCATGTGCCTTGGACCTCGTCTCAAGGACGGCCGCAGGGTTCTGGTCCTGGTCTCAGACTCCCAGACAAACATGCGCGGAGCTCTCAAGGACTGGTTTCTTACCATCCGTGTACGCGGAATCTAGTGGCCGGGGGCACAAGTATGGCATTATTTGACTATATTGTGCGTCAAACGAATAACCACTAACAAAATGAAAAGAATAATCACTCTTCTCGCTGCAGCACTCATCGCGGCCGGCAGCATCAGCGCACAGGAACTCGCTAACTTCAGAGGCGGCTCACAGGTAAAATCCCCAGAGATGCAGGACGGCAAGGTTACCTTCCGCCTCAATGCCAATTACGCGACTGTAGTGAACCTCAGCGCAAGCTGGATCGAAGGAGCCATTCCGATGGTAAAGGGCGACAAGGGCGTATGGGAAGTGACTGTCGATCTTCCTGCAGCTGAGATCTACACCTACAATTTCGTTGTTGACGGAGTCGCTGTGAACGACCCTCAGAACTACTTCGTACAGCGTGACGGCACCCGCTACCTCAACATGATCATCGCACCGGGCGAGAGAAGCGAAAACTACTCCGAGGCTGACCAGAGAGGTACAGTTTCTTACAAGTGGTATGACAGCAAGATTCTCGGCATCAACCGCAGAGTCACTGTCTACACCCCATACGGCTATGAGAAGAATCCTAAGGCAAAGTACCCTGTACTCTACCTTCTCCACGGAGCAGGCGGTGACGAGGAGGCTTGGTCATCAATGGGCCGCGCTGCACAGATTCTCGACAACCTCATCCAGAAGGGCGAGGCTAAGCCTATGATCGTTGTCATGCCTAACGGCAACCCTAACCAGCAGGCTGCACAGACCCTCGGTCTCCCTACCTCAAACCTCGACTTCAGAAATGACCCTTCACTCGCCAACGCATATGTAAGAAGCCTTTGCGAGGAGATCGTTCCATTCATCGAGAAGGAGTACAGAGTAATTGCAAAGCCTGAGTCAAGAGCTATCGCAGGTCTTTCAATGGGTGGCGGTCACACCATCACCGCTTCAAACCTCTACCCTGCAATGTTCGATTACATCTGCCCGCTTTCAGCAGCAGGTTCAGCTACCCCAGAGCAGGTCGCAGCCCTCAAGAAGGCTGGCGTGAAACTCTACTTCCTTGCCTGCGGTACCTCAGACTTCCTCTATGAGGGTTCAGTAAAGCTCGACCAGACCCTTACCGAGCAGGGTCTCGACCACATCTTCTATCAGTCAGAGGGCGGTCACACCTGGGCAAACTGGCGTCTCTACCTCAACACCTTCGCACCAAAGCTTTTCAAATAATCCGGAGAAACAATATTTATTACATTGCCAGAGTCCAACCGTGGACTGTTGGCCTGTAAGGGCATGAACACAAGATTATTGACAATTCTTCTTGCCTCTATCTGTTCATTGGCGGCATGCGACAAAACAGATAAGCCACACGAAGGACCGGAACAAGAGCAGGAACATGGGCACAAGCATGTCTTTGAGCTTGTCAAAGGAGTCCAGATTACCGACTGCACAGACGGATACAGGGACTGCTACAGGTGCAAGGACTGCGGACTCTATGTCGAGGACGAAGAAGGCAAGGTCAGCATTGGATACCAGGATCTTTACAACGCCTGGTGCCAGGACCCTGACAAAGGCAAGCTCCTGGCACCGGATGATTTCCTCTGCTTCACTGCCGAAGAGGCAGGTTCCACCATTTCCATAGTCTTCGGAGAAACACACGGTGCAAGTTCAGGGGATCCATATTCCGATTATTACAAGCCATCATTGTCCTATAGCCGGGACATGGAAATCTGGGAACCTTTCAAAATCCAGGAAACCGTCGTAGAACTTAAGAACGTCGGAGACAGAATATACCTGAGGGGGTTAAACACAAAAATCACCAAAGGCCCTGCTGAAGTAAAGTTCTCCATGACAGGCAAGATTTCAGCCAGCGGCAGCGTCATGTCCATCCTGGATGACCGAGGTGTTCTGAGGAAAGCCCCGGCGGCCTCTTTACGATACTTGTTCAAGGACTGTACAAGCCTGGTATCTGCCCCGAATCTGCCAGCCACCGAGTTGGAAGAAAGGTGCTATTGGGAGATGTTCGCAGGCTGCACAGGACTTATCGAAGCCCCGGAACTTCCAGCCACAGTGCTTGCAGACTTCTGCTACAGGGGAATGTTCAAGGACTGTACAGGATTGATCACTTGTCCTGAGCTGCCGGCAACAGATCTCGAGACGGCCTGTTATGGAGGCATGTTCGAAGGCTGCACAGGGCTGACCCATGGACCTGAACTTCCTGCAACAAATCTTGAGGAGGGCTGTTATGGAGATATGTTCGCAGGTTGTACCGGACTGGTCGTTTGCCCAGAACTTCCAGTAACAACTCTTAAGGGTGGTTGCTACGGAGGGATGTTTAGAGACTGTACCGGATTGATCTCTTGTCCAGAGCTTCCAGCTACAACTCTTATGAAGGCTTGCTACGGAGGAATGTTCGAAGGCTGCACAGGGCTGACCCATGGACCTGAACTTCCTGCAACAAATCTTGAGGAGGGCTGTTATGATGCAATGTTTTTGGGGTGCACGAATTTGATCGAGGCCCCGGAACTTCCTGCCACAGACATTCCAAGGGGTTGCTACAGATTCATGTTCAAGGACTGCACGTCGCTCAGAACCGCTCCGTATCTCCCTGCCTTGGACCTCGCCGAAGAGTGTTATCAATGCATGTTCCTCGGGTGTCATGAGCTTGATTCTGTGAAAGCCATGTTCCTCGATGCATCTCCCGAATACCTTGAGGATTGGCTTCTTTATACTGCAGAGAAAGGCACTTTCATGAAGAATCCAGCCGCAGTCTGGGACAGGCAGAGTGCCGGCGTCCCGGAAGGCTGGGAGATAACTGACGCTTCTTAGAATGATAAAGGGTGACCCGGAAAGGCCACCCTTTATCATTTTCGAATCTGTTTCAATTACTTCTTGAAAAGCATAGGAGCGAACTTGTAGAGGGAACGTCTCCAGGTGAGCCACTCATGGTCGGTGCCTGCCGACTGGAAGAATACGTGCTTTACACCTGCGTTCACGAGGATATCGTGGAAGTTCTTCACGGTAGCGTACATCTGTGGAGACTCCTTGGTTCCTGTGCTGATGAACATGAGGTGGAAGTCCTTGTTCAGGGATGCGTCGTAGAGGTCAGGAGTGGTTCCAGGGCCCTTGCCTGAGCCGCTGAAGCCTCCGAGCCAAGAGAACTTGTCCCTGTTGTTCATCGCGATGGTCCAGCTCTGGAAACCGCCGAGGGAGAGACCGCAGATAGCCCTGTTCTCTCTGTCGGCGAGTGTGCGGTACTTGCTGTCGATCATAGGGATGAGTTCCTCGATAACGACTTTCTCGTATGCAGTGAAATCGAACATGCTTGCAGACTTGATCTCAGGGATGTTCGCAACACCGTGATCCATGACAACGATCATAGGGACAGCCGAGCCTTCGTCGATAAGGTTGTCCATGATGTTGTACATCTTGCCCTGGGTAGACCAGCCGGTCTCGTCCTCACCTGCTCCGTGGAGGAGGTAAAGTACAGGATAGCGATGGAGGTTCTCGTCGTAGCATGGTGGTACATATACATAGCATACTCTCCAGCTCTTGGTGAGCTCGGACCAGTAGCGCTGCATGCGGACCTCGCCGTGAGGGACGTCCTTGTCAAGATAGAAGTCTACGTTGATCTCAGGGATCTCGATACCGCTGGTCCAGATACCGCCGCCGAAGAACTGCTGGCTTGAAGGGTCAGAGACCTTGACGCCGTCAATGAGGAGAGAATAATAATGGAAACCAGGAACGATAGGGGTGGTGGTGACCTCCCACTGGCCCTTATCATTCTTTACAGCCTGATGTCTTCCGCCAAGGTCGACTGCAACGGTCTTTGCCGAAGGAGCGTTGATGACGAAGGATACGCTTCTGTCAGGATTCACCTTCGGGAACTCCTTTCCTACGATATTGGTGCTTGCACTTTCCTGAGCAAAAGCATTTACAGCAAGCAGAGCTGCTGCGCAGAGTGCATATATTGTCTTTTTCATGGCTGATTACTTTTTGAAGATTAACTGAGCGTAGTTGTAGAGGCACCTTCTCCAGGTGAGCCACTCGTGGGCTGTCTCAGGAGACTGATAGAAGGTATTCTTGATGCCATCCTTCTTGAGTGTCTTGGACATGTCGGCAAGGTGTGAACCTTCAGCCTCACCATTGGCGATGAAGAGCACACTGAAATCCTTGTTAAACTGCTTAGGGTTGGCGAAGATGCCGTTGTATGCTGCCTTTCTCTTGGTCTTGTCCATGATGCCAGGGTTGCTGCGGCCGAACTCGCCGACAACGATGATGCCGCTGAAGCCACCTACTGCCGAGAAATACTGTGGATAGCCGAGAGCGAGGTCGTATGCCTGCTTTGCGCCCCATGAGAGACCTGCGGTAGCGCGATGCTCACGATCGGCGATTGTGCGGTAGCGTGCATCCACGAAAGGAATCACTTCCTCGGTGATCATCTGCTCGAAAGCGTCAAAACTGTCGCTGCTGCCAGGGACCTGGGCATAGCCGCTGTTCATGACGATGATCATAGGCTCAGCCTTGCCTTCAGCGATAAGGTTGTCGAGAATGACGTCTGCGCGGCCCTGGAAAATCCAGCCGGTCTCGTCCTCGCCGCCGCCATGCTGGAGATAGAGCACAGGATAGCGCTTTTCAGGATTGTCGTAATACTCGGCAGGGGTATAGACATACATTCTTCTCCACTCCTTGCATACATCGGAATAGAAACGTACCGATCTCACTGCGCCCTGAGGGACATCCTGCTTTGGAGTATAGTAGTCAGCCGCAACAGCATCCTCCGGTACCTCAACGGCACTTGACCACTTGCTGGTGCCATAGAACACCTCTCCTGCAGGGTCGATGACGCCAAGTCCGCCGACCTTTACAGCATAATAGTGGAAACCTACAACCTGAGGATCGGTGGTGACGCTCCATACGCCTTTCTCGTCCTTGGTCATCTCGTAATCCTTTCCGAGGTTCAGTACCACCTTGTCTGCCGAAGGTGCCGTGAACTGGAAAGTGACGCTCTTGTCAGGATTTACCTGTGGATACAGTTTGCCACCGACGTTGTACGTATTCGGTGTCTGGGCCATTGCCGTTATGGCATATAAGCCCAATAAGCTAGTCAGGATTTTTTTCATTTCGTTAGTTTTAGTGCTGACAACAAACTTAGCACTAAATGCTCACAAAGCAAAAAACCGGCACGGTATTCTGCTTGATAATTGTTATATTCACGCAATATTTCTGCACAAACGTATATAAAATGAATCTTAGAAAAATCATCAATCCATGGGAGGGTATGGAAGGATACAACTGTATCGGCTGCTCCCCCGACAACCCCGTAGGACTTCACCTCTGTTTCTTTGAAGACGGAGATGACATCGTTTCAAGATGGAACCCGACCGACCAGCACTCCGGATGGGTACATACACTTCACGGAGGCATACAGGCACTCATTCTGGACGAAATCTGCGGATGGGTCATGACACGCAAGCTTCAGACCGGAGGCGTAACCTCAAAGATGGAGATTCGTTACAAACACTCCATCAAGACCACCGGCGGCGAGATTGAAGCAAGAGCGCACATAAGAGAGATGAGACGCAACATCGCCATCATCGACGCGACTCTCGTTGATTCGAACGGAGTTGTATGCACGGAAGCGACCTGCACCTACTTCACTTTCCCAAAGGAGAAGGCCCAGGAAGAACTGAACTTCGTAGAGTGCAAGGTTGAAGGCGAAGAATGACGCTATCCTACAATGTACTTGCCGAACGGAAGTCTGGAGATCAGGCTTGAGATCAGGTAACAGCAAATGTACGTAGCCAGCGCTGTAGCAGGGATGGTGAAGCATTCCGGAAGGACCGCGTTGAAGAGACGGAACCAGTGCGGAAGTATCAGCATATGCATGAGGTACATGCCGTAGCTGGCCTTGGAAACCGGCAGCACGACCTTTTCATAGAATGCTCCGCTTTTCTTTATTGTCGAGAACAGCATGAAGAGCGCGAAGCTCATTGCTACAGCGATGATTGTGAGATTCTGCCAATCCTGCTCCATGACGGCAGGCGTGGTCGCACGTGTACTGTAATAGTTGCCGCTGAAGAAGCAGACGGCATACATGGCAGCGAGAACAGGAATGCATATCGAAAAAATCTTCCTTCTGTCCCAATTCAGGTGGACTCTGATGAAGTGCGCAAGAAGGATGTAGCCGACAAAACCGGAAACATAGAAGAAAGCAGCATTCACACCCCACCAGCACTCGCCGAAAATAGCACCGCCAAGGAGTGGGCGGAGACGGTAGAATGTACAAGTGAACAGCCAGATTCCCAGGAACAGCAGCTCCTCCTTTCTGCTCGCCTTGTCAAGCCACGGCGAAATCAGAGGCATCACCAGATACAGGCCGAGAAGCATATACACGAACCAGAGATGTGAACCTGAAACTGGGAAGTTGATATAGCAATGGAGCAGTTCCCTGCCGGCGTCAGCCCAGCTCTGAGCGCCCCAGAGCGTCGGCAATACAGCATAAATCGGCAGAAAAACGAGAAGAGGGACAAGTACCCTTGTGAATCGTTTCTTGAAGAAAGTCATGGTATCCTGCCTTACCGGCACCAGAAGGAATGCAGATGCCATGAGAAACAGAGGAACGGCAGTCGGCCTCACGAATGACTGGAAGAAAAGGACGGCGAACTTCGCGCTTTCCGAAGGAAACGAAAAACTGTAGTCGTCGGAATATATGCATTCACATGCATGTACAATCATTACCATTAAACAAGCGACGAACCTCAGCCAATCCAGGAATACTATTCTCTCTTTCTGTTGCATAATCTTGGTTTTACGCTCAAACTTACACATTATTTTGCTACCTTGAAATCCCAAATCCAACCGACATGAAAAAAATTGCACTGACCCTCATCATCTTCTTTGCCGCCGCTATCTCCGCGTCCGCTTCAGAAGACGGAATTCTCCGCATCCTCGCGATAGGAAACAGCTTTTCCGAGGACGCACTCGAGCAGGAGTTCTACCCGATCGCCCAGGCCGGAGACGTAAAGGTCATCCTGGGCAACATGTACATTGCCGGATGCAGTATCGACCGCCATGTCAACAACATCAAGAACGACATTGCCGATTACGCATACAGGAAGATCGGTCTCGACGGAGTGAAGCACGAGACCAAAGGCGTGCGTCTGGTCGAGGCTGTCGCCGATGAGCAGTGGGACTACATTTCAGTGCAGCAGGCCAGCGGCTTCAGCGGCGTTCCAGAAAGCTACGCGCAACTTGAATATCTTGTCGACTGGATCAGAAGCGTCGCCCCTAAGGCACAAGTGGTATTCCACCAGACCTGGGCGTATTCAGCGAACTCCACCCACAACGATTTCGCACGCTATGACAAGAACCAGAAGAAGATGCACAATGCAATACTCAGCGCTTCCACACGTGCTGCATCGGATGCCGGCATCAACATCATAATCCCTGTCGGGAAAGCGATCCAGAGCGTCAGGGGCGCACTCCCTGACACTGAACTGACACGTGACGGATTCCATCTTGACAAACGCTACGGCCGTTACATCGCGGCGGCCACCTGGTACGAAGTCCTTTCAGGTAAGAGCATCCAGGAGAATGCTTATGTGCCCGAGGGTGTGACAGAGCAGGAAATAAAGGTTGCGAAGAACGCCATCAAGTCCGCCGCCCACGGCTTCATGGGCGACAACACGCCGAAGACTCTCACTCCGAAGACCAAGTCAGGCATGTACAAAGGACATAAGAACTATGGCAAGAGCATTGCAGTTTTCGGAGGTTCACTTTCCGTGAACAAGGAATCTGACGCCGCGAAGCAGATCTGGGCGGATGAGCTTCACAGCACGGTGACGACCTACGGAGTAGGCGGAGCAGGATTTGCAGCACAGCAGGGCTACACCCTCCAGCAGCAGGTACGTGATGCAGGAATCCACGATATCTACGTGCTCTGGGCATCGACCAACGACTTCACCAACAGCCAGCCTATAGGCAGCTGGAGCGACTATACTGTGGATGATGGCTATAACGAAGAACACCTCCACACGCAGTGCGGAGGCATCAACTACTGCATCAAGACTCTCCTTGAGAAAAACCCGGCAGCGGAAATCTATTTTTTCACTTCCTTCAGATTCTTTTCAATGGAGGCGGGATACAATCCGTTCTCGACCAACGGCAACGCCACAGGTCACAACTTTTCAGAGTATGTCGAGGGACAGAAGGACTGCTGCAGTCATTTCAGCATCCCTGTTCTTGACCAGTTCGAGCTGCTCGGAGCGAATGAATACAACTACCAGCTCTACTACGTCAAGGACAAGCTCCACCTCAACGAGGACGGCTACAGAAAGGTCGGTCCGGTCCAGGCCGCCTTCCTTGCCGACGGCAAGTAAGCTGTCCTGTCATGAATTGAGCCAGTCTTCGATCTTTAAGCCTGGAACTTTTGAGAAATGTCTGATGTTATGGGTGACAAGCGTCAGGTCGTTTGCCAATGCCGTCGAGGCAATAAGGAGATCCATATCATCGACAGGTGTTCCGGCTCCCATCAAAAGTGCCTTTGTCTTACCGAAGATATCCGCATCCTGAGAATCCTTGGAGCCAAAAGGGACCACTGTCATTATGCCTTGTATGAATGAGACTTCAAACAGTCCTCTTTCAGTCCCCATGCGATAGGCTCCCGAGGATAGCTCGGCTACCGAAACAGCACTGCAGCAGCATCTGTCGATGCCGACATTGAGAATCTTGCGTCTGATTCCTGAAATATCTTTTCGGTCGCGAAGCATCGCGATCAGGACATCCGAGTCCAGAAGGTATCTCTTTTCTACCATTCCTTGATCTCTTTATTGCTTCTCATGGACCTGATGGTATCCATATAGGCCTCTATATCTTCCACGGAATCCTCCGCAAAGCCATGCTCATCGCACCATGCGTCCAAGGCATGGAAAGGAGAGTCCGAAAGATCTCTATCCCTTGAAATAACTATTTCTCCATCCCTTTCCTCTATCCTGATCTTGTCTTCAGCGTCCGGGAGAAGGGACTTGAGCATCTTTGCCGGGATTATTACACCTCGACTGTTTCCAATTCTGATGATATTTGAACAAACTAGCATGTCACAAAGTTATAACATTTCTAACAATATCGCATAATTATTATAACTTCGTTAATATCATAAGCATTGGCAGTTCTTGCCATTTTGACTGGCGGTGTATTTGGCGGTGTAAAATCATTTGAGGGTCTCCAGGAGAACCATACTGATAAATGACCATGGATTCGGACCGTCATTTGGCTTATCTTTGTAAGCAATTATGGTTGAAATCAACGACAAACTGGTATCTCATTTCATGAGTCAGCAGGATGGAATACATCTTGAGGACGAGGAGCGGAAGCTGCTGAACTACGCAGAGACATACGCCATGTGCGACAACGCCATAGTGGCGCTCAACAATATGCGGACCGGCAAGTGCCACATCCTGCTTGGCAAAACGGCAGAGATGCTTGGCATCGGAAAGGCCGGCACCCATCTTTACGTGGATTCTGTCTTTGAGGAGGATATCATATCGTGCATCAATCCCGACAACCTTGTCGTGCAGCATCTCCAGGAGCTGAAATTCTTCAACCGTATGCTGACCCCGCAGAACATCGCCGAAGGGTTCCCCTGGTATATGGAGCAGATCATCAGCATGCATGATGCCGATGGCATATACCATCCTGTGATACATCGCATACAGTATTTCCCGAGCGAAGGCAAGCAGGGCATCTGCTATGCACTCTGCGTGTATAAGTTCACGAAGGAATCATTTACACATGCCCGCCTGATACACAAACTGACCGGCGAAGAACGACGGATAGACATCTCAGAGCTGCGCTCCATACTGAGCAGCCGCGAGAAGGAGCTGCTGCAATACATCCAGAAAGGGCTTGCAAGCAAGGAGATTGCCGGGATGATGGGAATCAGCAAGAATACAGTTGACCGACACAGACAGAACATCATAGAGAAGCTCCAGGTCAGCAACACCACAGAGGCCTGCTTCAAGGCAAAACGCTTGGGACTGATAGAATAGGGCAAGCGTACGCAACATCACGATAACAGAAACAAAACATACAATGGCTTATTTAGAATCGAAACCAAGATATGATGTCTTGGACGGACTCAGAGGCGTGGCTGCATTCTGCGTCGTCGGCTTCCATATGATGGAATGCTATTCTGCCGACATTACCAGCAACATCATGGCGCATGGATATCTCGCCGTGGATTTCTTCTTCGCCCTGTCGGGCTACGTGCTCGGTTACGCCTACCAGGACCGCTTCGACCAGATGGGCTACAAGGGCTTCTTCAAGCGCCGTATCGCCCGCCTGCATCCAATGCTGCTGATCGGCGTGCTTATGGGTATCATCTTCTTCTACTACTCCGGCAGTGTTGATGTCTTCCATGCCGTTGACTCCGCACCTTGGTATTTCCTGATGCTCCAGGCGTTGCTCACGCTGCTGTGCATCCCGTTCCCTCAGTCATGGGACATCCGCGGATGGGGTGAGCTGTCCAGCATCAACGGTCCCGTATGGACGCTGATGTATGAGTACATCGCCAACATTCTCTATGCTTTCATATTCCGCTTCCTCCCTACATGGGGTTTGGCAATACTGGCCCTCGGTGCAGCTGTATGCACTACCGACATCGCCCTTAACCTGAACCTCTTCGGCAACCTTGTCGACGACGGCTATTTCTACTATATCAACGGTGGATTTGTCTTCAACCCAGAGCACGTCTACCTTGGCTTTACCCGCCTGCTCTATCCATTCCTCATAGGCCTCATCATGTCACGTCTGGGCTGGATGATCAAATCGAAGCACGGTTTCCTCATCACAGCGCTCATCGTGTTCATCATGTTCAATGTTCCAAAGATCAATGGAGGCGGAAATATCATCGACGGCGCTTACCAGCTCTGCTGCGTACTGTTCCTGTTCCCTCTCGTTCTAATCATCGGCGCAGGCAGCAAGTTGACCGGCAAGGTCAGCACAAAGGTCTGCAGATTCCTTGGAGAAATCTCGTTCCCACTCTACATCACCCATTATCCTGTGCTCTACATGCATATGTCATGGGCACAGCGTCATATGGATTCGCCAGTCGGCACACATGTATTCGTGGGAATCACCACAACTATCCTGGTTATCCTCAACGCCTGGGCGGCACTCAAACTGTACGACATCCCTGTACGTGCCTGGCTGAAGGAGCATTGGCTTAAGAAATAGGCTGGCGGTGTATTTGGCGGTGCTGATTATTTGAGTAAATTTGAAATATGTCTATCTTTTGACCCTTAGATTTCATTTTCCGATATGATAAGCACCTTCACAATCAAGTCAGATTTTGACGACCTCACCCTCTGCGGTGCATACTGCAAGCCCGAAGCGGGAGCCTCATGCGTTCTTCAGATTGCCCATGGAATGGCAGAGCACAAGGAAAGATACTTTCCATTCATGGAGTACCTCGCCGCGCGGGGCATAGCATCGGTCATCCATGACCATCGCGGGCACGGAGCCAGCGTAAAGAATCCCGACGACCTCGGATTCATGTACGCAGGAGGATGGAATGCCATGGTCGAGGATGTGAAGAAGGTTCACGACTGGGCAAAGAATCAATTCCCCGGACTGCCTGTCATACTCATGGGCCACAGCATGGGTTCGATGGTGGTAAGAGCCTTCACCAAGAGATACGACAGCGCGATCGATGGACTCATCGTATGCGGATGTCCTTCAAACAACCCTGCGAAGGGAGCGGGCAAGGTTCTGGCATCACTGGTGGCAGCAATACGAGGAGACCATTTCCGCTCAAAACTGCTAGATACAATGTCATTCGGCAGTTTCAACAAGCCTTTCAAGGCCGAGGGCGAGCTCGCATGGCTCAGCGCGAACAGGGAGAACGTCAGGTCATACATAGCCGACCCTTTGTGCGGATTCTGTTTCACTGCAAACGGCTTCATGAACCTCATGGGAGTGATGATGTACTGCTACTCCCCAAAGGGCTGGACGCATGCAAACCCGTCGCTTAGGGTGATGTTCATTTCGGGAGGTGACGATCCTTGCAGGATAGATGACAAGGCCTTCGGAAAGGCTGTGCAGTTCATGAAGGACAGAGGTTATTCCAACGTAAGTTCCAAGCTCTATCCAGGCCTGCGTCACGAGCTCCTTCTGGAAAAGAGCGCCGAAGACATCTTCGACGACATCGTCAGGTTCATATCCTCACGAAGCTGACCAGCCGTGAAATATGGTTTGGACCTGAGACTCTATTTATGGGCACCGCCAGTCAGTGGGATTGACGTATTGGTTTTAGGTTGGGTCGGCACTGCATTGTAAGTCTTGTATTGCTGCTCGACCCTTATTCCGAGGACGTAGCAATGAGGAATCAGCTTCATGATCGGCGATGACATCAAGATGGTACGGTCTTCGTCGCCATAGAAACGGACCGTCTTGAAGGGCTCATCATACCAGTACGAGCCCAGAAGGACAAGCGGAGTGACGGCGTTGACCTTTATCTGGTCGAGTTCAAAAGAAAGAAGGTCATACATGATCTCCCCTTCATATTGAGGTGCAGTCATAGGTTTCAGGCTCAGGGTCTTTGCCGCGACACGCACATCATCTACATATAGCCTGACATTTCTCATGGAGTCAGACTTCGGTGAGAAACCGAGTGTCAGTTTCTGTGGGTTCTTGTAGAGACTGCTCTCCACCTCGTAAGATTCAGTTTCACTTACCAGTTCACCATTGACGTACTCGCTCACGACAAGGCTGATGTTGTATGCATTATCGTTCAGGGATGAGATATCAAATGCATAAATGCCGAAGCCGGCATCCTGGAGCATAGGCACATAGTCGGAGACGTCAGCCTTCACCGGTCTGATTTCCTGTGCACCGGCAAAGGCGCATGAGAGCAACAGTGCGAGAGTAAGAATGTAATGTTTCATGGTGGTTACGCCGTTCAATAATTCTTTATTTCGTCAATGAGCCATTCGGACATCTTCTCCTCTGATGGCAAGTGAAGGCTGTCGGAGAAGTTGAAGGAGATGTGTGTATGAAAGTCGGTTGAACAGTTTGTCTTCGGGTACGAATACTGGCGTATCTGAAGTTTTGGCAATCACTGATTGCACAATTATTTCTTTCTGAAAGTCAGGCGATTGTCATATCATAGTGCTTTTGAAATCTTCTGCTTCGTGCCATCCTGAGATGGTCTCAGATGTTCTCCATAGTCAACGATGACACCATCCTTGTCAATAAGGACATAGAATGGAATGCCACGGCCGGTGTGGAATATCGGATCCAGACCGAATAGCTGCCCGTCTGTAAGATGGTAGTCTTCTATTCCCGTCTCTGGATCAACACGGTTCAAGCCTTCGTCGAGATACAGATTGACTATTCTAAGATTCCTGTCTGCAAAATCCTCGGCAAGCTTCTGCTGGAACGGCATTTCCTGTCGGGTGCCTTGGCACCAGTTGGCCCCGATGCTGATATACACTGCGCGTCCGGCGTTCTTCGAGATGATGTCACGGAGCAATTCCAGACCTTCGTTATTCTTTTGAATGACTGAAATACCGTCCCTATGGCCGTCTCCATTAAGGATTGAGTTCGACAGCAGGCGTGGATCTTCAGTAAATGCCTTCTTCTCGAAATATCTATCCCTTATGGACAGCTTCAGTAGAGGATCCATGACATATTTGTTGAACAGCGGGAACTCTTTCTCAAACACGGACACGTCGTTCTTCTCGAGTTCTGAGTTGAATATGTCCGAGAGGAGCATCTGCTGCAGCATCTTGTTTTTTGTTGATTTCTGGAGTTGTCCTACGCATTCAGAAAGACTGTCCCCATTACGCATATCAGAGAGAATCCAGCCGGAAATGCTTTGTACCAGAAGAAAGAGTCTGCTATTGAAACAGCCGGCATCAAATAGGTGTTCCACATCAGCCACACGGAAGAAATCCGACAGCTCCAAAGATTCAGTCTCAGCGTAGAGGGGAATCTGGTTTGACAGCATTGAATAGTAGTCCGCCTCGATTTCCTGACGACAGAACGCTACCAGTTCTTCACTCGGGTGTTCATCTGAGACAAAATCCTGGAGTCGCGCCATGTATTCGTCAACCAACAAATCGAGCGCCGCCTTATATTCCCCAGCTGATCCATACTTTCGTTTTGTCTCATCTAGCCCATCAATGTCGTATGTTGAGAAAGATGGCCACAATGGAGAGTAATACTTCATGTGAAAGGCATGAAGCTTCTCGTTGTTTTCTGATCCCTTTCCGGAGCAGGACAGCTTGCTGAAATCCGCAAAGTCAATCTCGATATGGAGAGAGTCGCCTGG
>JAKSJN010000016.1 GCA_024402135.1 Bacteroidales bacterium | reverse complement strand
TTCGTCGAACGGGATTGCAAAGGTACGCATCTTTTTCTTTCCTGCAATACCTTTCGCAAAAATTTTTCAATAAAAATCGTTTAAACCGACTTCTGTTTGAAATACCGCAAAATGGCTATTTCGCCTTATTCATTGATATGCGGGCATTTAGCTCCCAGGTACGGATTCTGTCTTTGTAGAGATTGTTTGCATTCATCTTTACAACGTCACAATTCGCATCTGAATTGTCATCCCAACGGCGGCAGTTATATACTACATCATATATACGTCCAATCTGATACTCACGCGAAACTCTCAGACCGACAGCATAGTCCTCGCCGTACTTTGTCGTAGGGAAATTGATGGTACGGAGCATTGGGACATAGAATCCTCTAGGGGCACCGAGGCCATTGATACGAAGAGCATTGTTACGACCATTATCCGGAGTCCACTCACGATGATCGATGATTCCAGGAGGGATTGTCTCCATCTGGAAATTGGTCATACGATATGTTCCGACAACCATAGCGCAGTTCTGCTCGTAGAAAGCATCCACGAACTTCTGTACGGTGGTCTCGTCATAATAGCAGTCGTCTGAGTCCAGCTGGATTGCGAACTTGCCGCATTTAGGATGATGCAGCGCTACGTTCCAGTTTCCACCGATGGCATGATAACTCTTGTCCTGGGCGATATAGATGAGCTTAGGATCTCCTGTAAACTTTTTGATGACGTCAACGGTACCATCCTCTGAATTATCGTCAACGACTATTACATTATATTTAAAGGTTGTCTTCTGGGAAAGAGCCGAGGCAATCGCATCTCCGATTGTCTTTACACGGTTCTTGCACGGAATCACAACCGATGCCTCGTATTCGAAGCTGTCATCATTGAACTCGATATGCTTGAACTCAGGCTCGAGATAGCCTCCGATCTCCTTCAGGTGGGCTGTACATGCCTTTTCCATCTCGATCTGGACCTGGCGGTTCTTCGGATCGACATAATCAAAGATCTTTTCACCTGACTTGCGGTTGTCTGTCTCCACTTCGTAGTAGAGATATTCATTGATATGTTCAAGCTTACCCTTCTGAGAAACCTTGAGACGCAGATCATAGAGACCGGCAAAAGCGTAATCGACATCCATACGGGCAGCGGCATCCTTGACAGCAGCCGTACGGTAAAGAAGCAGACCGCCGAAATCGAAATCATCTCGAAGAGCACCGAACTGGCAGTCGATCACAGGAGCCTCGGAACGCACTCCACCGACCTCGTTGAAGTGATCGGCATATATGAGGTCAGCCTGGGAATCGTCAGCGATTGCCAGCATGCGTTCAACGCCAAACAATACGAAACTGAGTTCCGTTGTCTTTGTATAGATCATGGTGAACTCAGCCTCAGATGCAGCGGCAACCGCCTTGATTGCAGCAGTCGACTTAAGTGATGGTATCTCAATGACCTTGCATCCAACGACATCTGCGTTCTCCGCATCCGGAGTCTTGAGAAGATAGATATTATTGACTTCTTCTTCCTTCTTCAGGCTTTCGAGTGTAGCATTTATCTGCTCAACGCTCTGAAATGGAATAAAACAATCGATTCTTTTCATAATTGAAATAATTTCGGCAAAGATATTACTATTTTTGTAGATAAACTGATAGATATGGACAGAAAGATTGTTATAATCCCGACCTATAATGAGAAGGAAAACATCGCCGCAATCACCAGGCGCGTGTTCGGGCTTGACGGGAATTATGAGATTCTTGTCATTGACGATGGATCGCCAGATGGAACTGCATCCATTGTCAAGGAACTCATGATAGAATTTCCGGAAAGGCTTCATCTCATTGAACGCAGCGGGAAACTGGGACTGGGAACAGCGTACATCACCGGTTTCAAGTGGGCACTGGAACAGGGATACGACTATGTCTTCGAGATGGACGCAGATTTCTCCCATGATCCCGATGATCTTCCACGCCTGTATTCCGCCTGCGCAACAGAAGGTGCAGACCTGAGCATCGGTTCCCGCTACAGCGACGGCGTCAGCGTCATAAACTGGCCAATCGGACGTATCGTGATGTCCTATTATGCGTCTGCGTATGTACGTACGGTCCTCGGTGTCAAGATATATGACACCACCGCAGGATTCAAGTGCTACAGCCGCAAGGTATTGGAGACCATAGACCTGGATGCTGTGAGGATGAAAGGATACGGATTCCAGATAGAGATGAAGTACACTACATACAAGCTGGGATTCAACATCAAAGAGGTCCCGGTCATCTTTGTCAACCGAAAGCTTGGCACATCGAAGATGTCCAGCGGAATCTTCGGAGAAGCCTTCTGGGGTGTGATCGCCCTAAGATTCAGAAAACTCAGACCAAAGGCATAAAGGAAAACGGCTCGTTTGACGAGCCGTTTTCCTTTATTTCACAAGTCTCAGGGATATTCTTTTTCTGTCCAGATCAACCTGGAGTACACTGACACGAATCTGCTGATGCAGCTTCAGGACCTTTGTCGGATCAGCCAGGCCACGCACGCCCATCTGGGAAACGTGTATAAGACCGTTCTCATGAAGGCCGATATCTACGAAAGCTCCGAAATTCGTTATGTTGGTCACGATTCCTGGCAGTTCCATCCCCGGGAACAGATCCTCGAGAGTATGGACATCTGCCGAGAATTCGAACTCCTGCGCGGCTTCACGCGGATCTCGGCCAGGCTTTGCAAGTTCTTTAATGATGTCGTTGACAGTAGGAATACCAAAGGAATCATCTACATAATCCGAAGCCGTCAGTTTAGAGCATAAATCAGCATTGCCTACCAGCTCGCTTGTCTTTACTCCAAGAGAAGCCGCCATACGGTCGACGATATGATACGCTTCAGGATGTACTGACGAGTTGTCCAATGGGTTGCGCCCGTCTCTGATACGGAGAAAACCGGCACACTGCTCGAAAGCCTTTGCACCAAGCCTTGGCACCTTTTTCAGCTCTGCACGTGACCCGAACACGCCATTATCTGAACGGTATTTTACAATATTCTCAGCCAAAGCCGGACCGATACCTGCCACATAGCTAAGAAGATATGGACTGGCTGTATTCAGATCCACACCAACACTGTTCACACAGAACTCAACAGTATTATCCAGTTTTTCTTTCAGAAGATTCTGATCAACATCATGCTGATACTGACCGACGCCCAGAGATTTCGGATCAATCTTGACCAGTTCGGATAGAGGATCCATCAGTCGACGACCTATCGATACGGCGCCACGGACGGTCACATCCTCGTCAGGGAACTCCCTTCTTGCAACCTCGGATGCAGAATAGATAGATGCGCCATCCTCACTGACCACCCAGGCACGGCAGCCATCAGGAAGATGTACCTTCTTGAAGAACTCCTCTGTTTCACGACTGGCGGTACCATTGCCTATAGCGATAGCTTCTATGCCATATTTCTCTATCATCTCCCCCACCGACATCATTGCCTTCACCTTCTGGTTCTGGGGTGGGTGAGGAAATATTATCTCGTGATGGAGCAGCTGCCCCTGAGCGTCAAGACAGGCGATCTTGCAGCCATTGCGGAATCCCGGGTCGACAGCCATGATCCTCTTCTGGCCGAGAGGCGCTGACAGCAGCAGCTGACGCAGATTGTCCTCGAAGACCTTGACCGAATCCTCATCTGCCTTCTGCTTCGCTTCCTTGATTATCTCATTAAGAATTGACGGTTCCAGCAGACGCTTGTATGAATCATCAATGGATGCTCGTATCTGGTCAGCCTGGCGTGCTGGAGGGTAACCATGCTCCTGACACCAGTCATAATAAATCTTGTTCGTACATTTTTCTGGGAGGACATCCACAGAGATATTGACGAATCCCTCGTTTTCCGCCCTGAGCATGCCAAGCATATTATGCGAAGGAATGTTCCTTACCGGCATTGAGAAATCAAAATAGGTCCTGAAACGGGATGCCTCAGGGTTATCCTTGGCCTGACGGGTCTGGCGAGACACGAAACGACGGTTGCGGAACATACCACGGAGAGTCTCTCGAATCTGCACAGACTCGCTGAGCCGTTCTGCGATTATGTCACGGGCACCGGAGAGGGCCGCCTCGACATCAGCCACCTTCTCACCGACATACTTCCCTGCTTCACGTTCAGGATCCGGTACTTTGGTGTTCATCAGGCTGTCAGCAAGTGGCTCAAGTCCTATCTCACGGGCTGCTGTCGCGCGTGTACGGCGTTTTGGTCTATATGGGAGGTATATATCCTCCAGTTCAGTTACGGATACACAGTTCTCGATTGTTCTGCGTAGTTCATCACTCAGTTTCCCCTGCGCCTCGATATTCTGGATGACGGTCGACTTGCGTTTTTCCATTTCAGCGAACACATCGACCCAATGCTTGATCTCTGCAACCGAAGCATCATCCAGACCACCGGTCTTCTCCTTGCGATAACGGCTAATGAACGGTATGGTGTTACCCTCTTCAAACATCAGGGCACAGTTCTCTACCTGCCAGTCTCTGACATTGAGGACAGATGCGATGTACTTGGTGTAGATTTCTTTCATCGGTAAGTTTCAGTATTTGGTGTCAATCCTGCGAGAGTTCCTTGATTTCCTCTCGATATGCAACAAGGATACGGGACTTGGATACGAATCCCAGATACTTTCTTTCATTATCCAGGACAGGGAGTCTCCATGCCTCCGTCTTGTCAAACTTCATCATGACACTCTCCATCTTTTCGTCTATGAAAACCACGGCAGGAGGCGTCTCCATGATATTGTAGACATGAATGCTGTCATACATATCCGACTTGAAGAGCATGTTGCGGATTTTCTTGATATCTACATTCACCAATCCCTGGAAACGGCCGCTGTCATCGACAACAGCAATCACGGACGCCGTGGATTCAGCATAGATTTCCGCGAGTCTGCCCAATGTATCATCGATGTGAACTCTAGGATACTTGTCTCTGACAAGATCCTTGATACTCATCATCGTAAGAGCAGCCTGGTCATTATCATGGGTGATCAGATCGCCGGACTGGGCTATTCGTTTGGTATAGATGGAATACTTTTCAAAAAGTCTGGTTGTACCGAACGATATCGCGGATGTCACGATAAGAGGAATGTACAGTTCATAGCCGCCGGAAATCTCGGCGATAAGGAAGATTGCAGTCATCGGAGCCTGCATCACGCCAGCCATAAGGCCAGCCATGCCCACCAGGACGAAGTTCTGTTCAGGAACGGATATAGGAGACGATACCAGAATCAGGTTTATGCTACGTGCCACGACGAAACCGGCGATTCCACCGATGAAAAGCGTAGGACCGAAAGTACCTCCGACGCCACCTCCGGCATTTGTAAGTGTCATTGAGAACACTTTGAGCAGAAGAATAAGCAGGAAGAACAGCACAAGTCCCCATGGAGTATGAAGAAGGAACGAAAGGATACTGCTGTGGTCAAGATTCAGTTCACCTCCGTTCAGCAAAACGCTCAGCACGCCATAGCCTTCTCCATAAAGAGGCGGGAAAAGCCATATAAGAAGACCAAGGCTGATAGCGCACAACAACCACTTAAGATACGTATTACGTCGGCTGTGGGAGATCTTGTCCTCCATCCACATGGTCGTACGCAGGAAATACAGGGCACATAGCCCGCACACCAGACCAAGGATGATATAGAAAGGAATGTTGCCCATTGAGAATTCGGTGAGCGTACATTCAAACGGATGGTCATGTCCGAGAATGATCGAAGCCACCATGGTCGCAGATACAGCTGAGAGCAGCAGCGGCATCATGGAGGTCATCGAAATATTGAACAGCAGTATTTCCAGGGTGAAAAGCACTCCTGCAAGCGGAGCCTTGAATATTCCAGCCACAGCAGCAGCAGCACCGCAGCCCAGCAGTACCGTTACATTCCTGTAGGACATGCCGGCATAGCGGGCGAAGTTGGATCCGATCGCTGCTCCGGTATATACTATAGGGGCCTCGGCTCCGACAGATCCACCGAATCCAATAGTCACGGAGCTGGCGAGAACTGATGAATACATATTGTGCGGCTTGATGCGGGACTCATTCCTGGATACCGCAAGAAGCACCTTGGTAACGCCATGACCGACATTGTCTTTGATGAAATACTTTATGAAAATCAGGGAGATCAGCATACCGACGCCCGGAAGCACGAGATACAGAAGGCTTCCCAGCATAGAATCAGTATGTGAAGTCAGCACATGCTGAATCATATGCACAAGCGACTGAAGTATGACTGCAGCCAGACCGGAGCATATTCCGACCAGGAGGGAAAGAACCAGCAGTTTTTCTCTCTCAGGAATTTCCTTGAACATCTTGCGCCCTACATTCAGGGTTCTCCTTACCAAGTCCATAAACGAAATAAAGGTCGCTCACGCGACCTTTTCAATCTTTTAATAAATCAAAGGGATTACATATCTGCATCAGCAGAATCGTCGCTGTACTGAGTGATATCGGAGTCTGGAAGTGTTCCATCTACGGCATCGCCCTCAGATCCGCTCTCCTGATCGGTCTCTGGTTCGGTGTTGAGCCAGTTCTCGAGATCCTCGAGTGACTCTGTCTTGATCTGGAACTTGATGAGCCAGACATCCTCAGGAAGCTCCAAGGTCACTGCATAGAACTTGGTGCCGTCGGGTTTGGTATAATCCTTTATGTCAGGGAGGTAGTCGTTGAAACCTCTAGGATATTTCTCCTTGAACACAGCCTTGACTTCCTCTGAGAGGTTTTCGTAGCTGATGATATGCTTTTTCTTCTGTGTGTTGATGGTCATTGCAAATGTGTATTACCGGGTGCAATAATAGGACAAAAAATTACAATCGCGATAGGGTTTCCCTACTTTTTTTTAAAAAATAGTGATTTCTGTGCCTTTTTCCTTTCGGGATCATGTTCAGTAAACACTTTTTTCATCGTTCTGGGGTCGTAGCCGCTATAGAACATGACCGAAGATGTTGTCATAGGGGTAGGTGTGAAATCCTGCACCTGATCCATCCAGATGCCTTTCAGACTTGGATGATGCGCCAGTCTTTCCATGTCCTTGATGGTACATCCGGGGTGTGAAGAGATGAAATACGGCACAAGTCCGGTATGCGTGCCGGCTTCACGGTTGATCTTGTCGAATTCCTTTCTGAGCCGTTCGAAAAGCCTGAACGAAGGCTTCGCCATGTAATAGAGAACGCTGTCCTCCGTATGCTCGGGAGCGACCTTCATTCGGCCGGAAGTATGATGGAGCACGACTTCCTTGAGGTATGGACATGACGTTTCATCGATGAAGCCGTTCTCATCAAGGAAAAGGTCATAACGGATACCGCTGCCGATATAGGCATGCCTGATGCCCTTCTGGGACATCACCATGTCGTACATCTTCAGGATACGGGCATGTGAGCGGTCCAGATTCTTGCACGGAGACGGGAACAGACAGGATTTTCTGCGGCATTTTTCACAGAGAGACTTGTCCTTTCCTCCCATGCCGTACATGTTTGCGGTCGGTGCGCCAAGGTCTGAGATATTGCCGGCAAATCCCTCCAGCTTTGTCAGCTTGCGTACTTCATCCACTATGGATTTTTCAGAACGCGACTGGATAAACTTGCCCTGATGTGCAGCAATAGTACAGAAATTGCAGCCTCCGAAACAGCCTCTATGGGTTATGATCGAATACTTGATCATATCATAGGCCGGGATGCGCTTATCCTTGTAACGCGGATGCGGCAGCTTGGTGAACGGGAGGTCCCAGCACTCGTCCATTTCCTGTTCCGTTGCCGGAGGGTATGGAGGATTGATCTGCACATAGCCGTTGCTGACAGGTTCGATGATGACCGAAGGGTGCATCATGTTGGCGTGGGTCTCGATCTCATGGAAATTCTCGGCGAGAGCCTTCCTGTCGCGGCAGCACTCCTCATATGAGTGAAGCCTAAGGACGTCCTGCTGCTTGCACACTCCAGTCATGAGGAAGGCCAGCTGCGGTATCTTACGGATATCAGACACCTTGCGGCGCTGTTCGATGGCACGTGTCAGTTCCAGCATCGGACGTTCGCCCATACCATAGCACAGCCAGTCAGCTCCGCTGCTGACCAGGATTGATGGCAGAAGCCTGTCCTGCCAGTAATCATAGTGTGTAAGTCGACGAAGAGAGGCTTCTACACCACCTATCACTACAGGCACATCAGGATACAGACGCTTCAGTATGGTCGCATAGACACTCACGGCATAATCCGGGCGCTGGCCTGCCTTGCCCTCGGGAGTATAGGCATCATCGTGCCTCAGACGCCTTGCAGCAGTATAGTGGTTGACCATGGAATCCATGGCTCCTGCGTTGACTCCGAAGTACAGGCGCGGAGCTCCGAGTTTCTTGAAGTCGCGAAGATCGTCGCGCCAGTTTGGCTGAGGAACCACAGCGACACGATATCCGTATTTCTGGAGGAATCTGGCTATGCACGCAGTGCCGAAGCTGGGATGGTCCACAAAGGCGTCTCCTGTGAACAGAATGACGTCAATGTAGTCCCATCCCAGCTTCTGTACCTCCTTGATGGAGGTAGGGAACATATATACGTTCTCCTCCATGCGGATATGGATTACATGCGCTCAGGCAGCTCGATGCCAAGGATTGCCATCGCCTTGCGAAGAACGGATGCAAGTGTATCGATGAGAAGGAGTCTGGTCTTCAGAACATCGAGATTCTCCTCCTTGAGGATAGGAGTCTCGTGATAGTACTGGTTGAACTCCTTTGCAAGATCGTAAGCGTAGTTTGCGATTACGGCTGGAGAGAAGATTTCTGCAGCCTCGGCGATTCTCTGCGGATAGCTGTTGAGAATCTTTACGAGTCTGATCTCCTTAGGGCTGAGTTCTGCTGCACCTGCGAGAGATGCTGTACCGTAGTCTACGCCCTTCTCAGCTGCCTTGCGGAGGATAGAGCAGATTCTTGCGTGGGTGTACTGGATGAATGGACCGGTGTTTCCATTGAAGTCGATGGACTCCTTTGGATTGAAGAGCATCTTCTTCTTTGGGTCAACCTTCAAGATGAAGTATTTCAGTGCACCAAGACCGATCATGCGGAAAAGCTTGTCCTGCTCCTCTGCGCTGATGCCGTCGAGTTTGCCTGATTCCTCCGAGGTAGCCTTTGCCTCCTGGTACATCTTCTCGATGAGGTCGTCTGCATCGACGACTGTTCCCTCGCGGGACTTCATCTTGCCCTCAGGAAGCTCCACCATACCGTATGAGAGGTGGAAAATCTGGTCTGACCACTCGAAGCCGAGCTTCTTGAGCACGAGCTTGAGCACCTGGAAATGGTAGTTCTGCTCGTCACCGACGACGTATACGTGTGAATCAAGGTTATGCTCAGCGAAACGGCGCTCGGCTGTTCCGAGATCCTGGGTCATGTATACCGACGTGCCGTCAGAACGGAGAAGGAGCTTGCGGTCCAGTCCGTCTGCGGTAAGGTCGCACCATACCGATCCGTCAGGATCGCGTACGAGCACGCCCATGTCAAGTCCCTTGTTGACGAGTTCCTTGCCGAGAAGGTAGGTCTGCGACTCGTAATATGTCTTGTCGAAGCTGATGCCGAGGCTCTTGTAGGTCTCGTCGAAACCGGCGAACACCCAAGAGTTCATCATTTCCCAGAGCTGGCGGACTTCCTTGTCGCCCTGCTCCCACTTGACGAGCATGTCATGAGCCTCCTTGAGACATGGAGCCTCTTTCTTTGCCTGTTCCTCATCCATGCCGCCGGCAACGAGTTCCTTGACCTCGGCGGTCAGGATATTGTTGAATGCGACATAGCAGTCACCTACGAGGTGGTCACCCTTGATGCCTGTACTCTCTGGGGTGCGGCCTTCGCCGACCTTCTGCCATGCGAGCATGGACTTGCAGATATGGATACCGCGGTCATTGACAAGGGTGGTCTTGATGACATTGTGTCCGGCTGCTTTGAGAAGGTCTGCCACGGAAGCACCGAGGAGGTTGTTCCTGATATGTCCGAGGTGGAGCGGCTTGTTGGTATTAGGAGAAGAGAATTCGATCATGATGTTCCTGCCGGTTGATGGCAGTTGACCGAAGTCGGCTTCGCCTGCAATTTCTGCAAATACGTTCTTCCAGTAGAGAGGAGAAAGGCTTATGTTAAGGAAGCCCTTCACTACATTGTATGCGCTGATTTCAGCGACATTCTCCTGAAGCCAGTCTCCGATTGCCTTGCCGGTGTTGTCCGGTGTGGAATGGGAGATTCTGAGCAGAGGAAAGACGACCAGGGTGAGGTCGCCTTCGAACTCTTTCCTTGTCGTCTGTACCTGGAGAGCGGATGGATCCTGCTCTACGTTATATAATGCCTTGATGGCCTCAGCGGCCTTGGATGCGATAAATGATTCAGGTGTCATGTCTTAGCCAAGATAGGTTTTCAACATTTTGCTTGCATTAGGTTTCTTGAGCTTGCGGATCGCCTTCTCCTTGATCTGACGTACGCGCTCACGGGTAAGGTTGTGACGTTCGCCGATTTCCTCGAGGGTCATCTCCTGACATCCGATTCCGAAGAATGAACGGATGATCTCACGCTCACGTGGAGTCAGGATCTGGAGTGCACGGTCGATCTCGGTGCTGAGCGACTCACCTACCAAGGTGCGGTCTGCCGAAGGAGAATCATCGTTAGGGAGCACGTCAAGAAGGCTGTTGTCCTCGCCCTCGACGAATGGAGCATCCACAGATACGTGACGGCCAGATACGCGGAGTGTGTCGCTGATCTTGTCCTTAGGGACATCGATCATCTCTGCGAGCTCATCGTTGGATGGCTGACGCTCATTCTCCTGCTCGAACTTTCCGAGTGCTTTGTTGATCTTGTTGAGTGAGCCTACCTGGTTCAGAGGGAGACGCACGATTCGCGACTGCTCTGCAAGAGCCTGAAGGATAGACTGACGGATCCACCACACCGCGTATGAAATGAACTTGAAGCCACGGGTCTCATCGAACTTCTCAGCTGCCTTGATAAGGCCGAGGTTTCCCTCATTGATAAGGTCTGGAAGGCTGAGTCCCTGATTCTGGTACTGTTTCGCAACAGAGACCACGAAACGGAGGTTTGCTCTGGTAAGCTTCTCGAGAGCTTCCTTGTCACCCTTGCGGATACGCTGGGCGAGCTCTACTTCCTCCTCCGGTGTAACAAGCTCCTCGCGGCCGATCTCCTGGAGATACTTGTCCAACGAGGCGCTTTCGCGGTTGGTAATGGATTTTGTAATCTTAAGTTGTCTCATATTTCGGTTTTATTCATCCTTTCCGAAGCCGAAGTAAGAGGACTTTCCGTTGGCGGTTACACCTTCAACAAATACGGATCTTCTGCTCTTCTTCGTGATTTCGAGTACGTCTTCCGGAGTGCGCACCGGCTGATCGTTGACGTAGAGGATGATGAAACCTTCACGGGCACCTGCGTCCCTGAGTTTTCCCTGACCTACTGAAGAGATCTCGACACCATTCTTGAGTCCGAGCTTCTCGAGGGTCTCTGCCGGTGCCTTGCGGATCTTTGCACCGTAATATGCTGTGGTTCCGTCTGCGGAAACCTTGCCTGTCTCATCCATGGTACCCTTGAAGGTTACCTCAATATCCTTCTCGGAACCGTTTCTCTCTACAACAACAGTAGCCTTGTCTCCAGGATGGTAGCTGTTGACCTTCTCCTGGACTGCTGACATCGAATTGACCTTGGCACCGTCAATAGAAAGAAGAATGTCTCCCTTCTTGATACCGGCCTCGTCAGCGGCGCTGCCTGCCGAAACTTCATAAACATATACTCCCTTTCTTGAAGAAAGTTTCAATTCCTTCACCAATTCGTCGCTGATTTCCTGCATGGTGACGCCGAGCATTGCTCTCTTGACAGCACCGAAATCGATGAGATCGTTCACGACCTTGCTGACGATGTTTGAAGGAACAGCGAATGAGTATCCTGTGTATGAACCTGTCTGGGAGATGATGGCGGTGTTTACTCCTACGAGCTCACCTGCCTTGTTGACGAGTGCTCCACCTGAATTTCCAGGGTTTACGGCTGCATCGGTCTGGATGAAAGACTCGATCTTGAGTTCGCCTTCACGGCGCTGTCCTGCCATCGTACGACCCTTTGCACTGACGATACCGGCAGTGATGGTAGAGCGGAGATCATAAGGGCTGCCGATTGCGATGACCCACTCGCCGAGGCGGAGTTTGTCCGAATCAGCGAACTTTACGACTGGAAGACCTGTTGCATCGATCTTGATGAGAGCCACGTCGGTAGCAGGGTCGGTACCGATGACAGTTGCCTCATAGGTCTCGTTGTTATTGAGGGTTACCTCAACCTTGGACGCGTTCTCTACCACATGGTTGTTGGTCACGATATAACCATCCTCACGGATGATGACACCCGAGCCGCTTCCCCTCTGCTCCTGCTCACGTGATGGCATAGAGTCTCCGAAAAAGTAACGGAAGAAAGGGTCGATCTGGTAGTTCTGCGAGGTCTTTACCGTCACTGCAACGTATACGACAGCGTCAACTGCGGTCTCCGCAGCATATGTGAAGTCCGGATAGTCTGTCTGGGTGAGATTGACAGTCCTGTATAATGTTGGATCTACGGTTTTCTCGAAGTTCTCTTCCGAGCCGTTCTTTACGATTCCATAAGCGGTCAGTCCGCTGAGCAGCACTGACGCAAGCACTATGATCAGATTCTTCTGCATGGTATAAAGTTTTTAGTTGTTTCTATATAAATCACCCCGCCTGGGGTCAAGCGGGGTGATGTCAAATTATGTGCCAGTCGGGTTTGTCAGCCCGAGCTTGTCAAAAAGTCATACGTCAGTCAATGATTGAAGCGGCTGCGATATTGGCGATGGTGGCACGCATGCGGGCGTTGGAACCTTCGTCAACAGGGTGAACGCGGTGCGCAAGTATGATCACTGCAGTTCTGGTGTCAGGCTCGATGATCATCGAGGTTCCGGTATAGCCGGTATGGCCGATCATGTGCTCGCGCGGGAAGATGTCTCCGCTGGTTCCTGGATACATGTCGTAGGTATCCCAGCCGATTGCGCGTGCGACGCATGGATCGTTGTCCTTAGGGATGGTCATCATCATGCGGACACTCTCCTTGCCAAGGATGCGGCGGCCGTTGATCTCTCCCCCATTGAGGATGGCGGCAGCGATGACTGCCATGTCCTCCGCGTTCGAGAATACGCCTGCATTGCCTGAATTACCTCCGTTGACCAGTCTTGCGGTTGGGTCATGAACCTCCGCAACGAGAGGCATGCCGTCCTCCTGGACCTCTGTAGGAGCACAGAGCTTTGCGAGCTCAGCTGCACGAGGATTAGACTGAGGAGCACCGAAAAGCGGGAAATAGGTGGTATGCTCAAGACCGAGGACGTCGAAGACATTCTTCTGGGCGTAGTCGCAGAGACGCTGTCCGGTGATGCGCTGGAGGATGTTCTGGAGTGTGATGAAGTTAAGGCAGCTGTAGAGACAGTCTGTGCCAGGCTCGAAGTGGCGAGGGATCTCACGTGCGATGTAGCTCATGAGCGAATCAGGCGAGTTCTGGCCGAAGCGCTCGAGATATGGGGGCACTGAGATGTATGCCGAAATTCCTGACGCGTGGGTGAGGAGGTCCTGGATGGTGATGTCGACCGACTCCCCTGTCGTTGGATTTACCCATGGAGCGAAGCCTGGAATGTAGCGGTCCACGTTGTCGCTGAGACGGACGAAGCCCTGCTCGATGAGCTGCATGAATGAGAGTGTGGTGCCGACGCACTTGCTGAGCGACGCCAGGTCGAACATTGTTTCGGTCGTCATGGCGACTGTGTCAGGAACGACGCTCTTGTTGCCGTACGCGCGAAGAAAGGCGATCTTGTCATTCCTTACAATTGCCACTACGGCGCCTGGGACGGTGCCCTGTTCGATATTTGCATTTACGACACTGTCGATCTGGTCGAGCTTCCTGGCGTCCATGCCTACCTCGGCTGGATTTACATGGCGCAGGCCTTTTGTTACCTGCGGCTGTGACGCACAGGCACAAGCCAGCAGCGCCGAAAGAATGATTGCTATACGTTTCATTGTTTGTTTTTTGTATCCATCATTATTGTTACAGGGCCGTCGTTGACCAGGCCGACCTTCATGTCTGCGCCGAATTCGCCGTGGGCGACAGGCTTTCCAAGTGCGTTTGACAGCCTTTTAAGGAATTCTTCGTACAGTGGGATAGAGATCTCATGAGGTGCGGCGTTGATATAAGACGGGCGGTTGCCTTTCTTGGTCGACGCCATAAGAGTGAATTGGCTGACGACCAGTATGTCTCCCCCGATTTCCATGATCGAGCGGTTCATCACTCCCTCATCGTCATTGAAAACACGTAGCCCGACGATCTTTCTCACCAGCCAGTCGATGTCCTCGGCTGTATCATCGGAGCCAACGCCCAGCAGGATCATGAAACCCTGTCCTATCTCTCCGTTGACTTTCCCGTCGATAACGACGTTTGCCTCGCTTACCCTCTGGATTACTATTCTCATACGTCCCTAAAATCCTTGAAGTTCAAATATAAGGATTTTCTATCAGCATCAGGCATAACACGCAAGAAAAAGATGTCCTTTGGATCACACGAAAAAAAGCCACCGCTGTTGCGATGGTCGATTGTTTCTCGTGGAAGCGCACATCAGTGCGCCGGCCGACGCCGAGTCTGCACAGCAGACGGAAGGCCAAAGGCCGCGGGGTATCATAGGGGCAGAGCCCCTAGGTATGAATGTCCAAGGGACCACACGAAAAAGCCACCGCTGTTGCGGTGGCTTTTTCGTGTGGTCCCTTAGGGGCTCGAACCCTAGACACCCTGATTAAGAGTCAGGTGCTCTACCAACTGAGCTAAGGAACCATATTCTTGAAAGACTCGTGACTCGTTCGGGGCTCGAACCCGAGACCCCCACATTAAAAGTGTGATGCTCTACCGACTGAGCTAACGAGTCCTCCATTTAATGGGATTGCAAAGGTAGTATTATTTCCAGAAAAAACAATACTACCTTGGCGAATTTTCAACTAAAAACTGATTCTCCAGCCACCAAAGAGGTTTTCCAGGCATGTGAACAGCTCTGGAAGGACACTGTGGCAATCAAAATACTCGTCGAACTCACATGTAGTTCCATCCGACTCGAAGTATATGTATGGCCTTACCGTAACAGCACCAAAAAGGCCTTTCTTGTCCACATCAAACTTGATCTCAGACTGAACTGTACCTCCGTTGGTAAAGTATACCCTTGCATCGACATATCTGTCAAGGCTGTTCTGGAGGCGTTCAGCATAATCCTTTGAAAAGTCGATTCCATGAATGATATCACTGAATGACGCACCACAGTCCACATCGACAAAGAGTTCATCGAGCACATTCACATCAACATTGAACTTGCCGAATCCTGAGATCAGCCCATCGCTCTCGGTGAGCAGACCGTTCGCCGAAACCAGACAGTTTACAATATTTGCTCCGTTGTGGGTCACTGTTTCTTCCATGCTGTAAATGCCGTTGTCCATTCTCAGTTCTGTGCTTGAGACTACAGGGCCTGCCGTGACATAAACGTAGGCGTTTCTCTGCCTGAAGCTAAGTTTTTCGTAGCCGACAACGCAAGAAGCAATTGCTCTGTCGTTCACAACAAGGTCAACAGAAGCACGCTTGTCCGCAATGCTGAGATCAATGCTGCAGTCATTTCCATCTCCGTCCAGGAAAAGGAAATGTACGCCATCGTCGTCACCTTCTCCGATATATTCCCATCTATGGCCTTTCATATCAGCCTTGAAACATGCACTCCTGCCGTTATACGACCAGTCCATGCTGATGCCTGACTTGGTATCAGGAATAGAACTGAAAATGCCGTCCGCGATCGACAGGACATTTCCGACCTTCAAGACAACCTGAGCCTTGGAGAGGCCGGACAGATTCTCCTTGTAATAGTCAGCTACATCCACTGCCTGCTTGTACTCGCTGTCATTGAGGATGCTGTTCATCTTCTTTGAGATCTCCTCAAGCCTGTCTTTCTGGTCAACAGGAGCCAGAGGCTCTTCCTTCTGGCAGGACACAAACAATGATGCTGCAGCGACTGCAATGATCAATAATGATTTTTTCATAGTATTATCGTTTTTCTTCTGGTTAATTCAAAAATCATTCCGCAAGCCACGCGCCGATGGTTGCGAGAATCTCCTCCCTGATAGCCTCCGGCATGTTGCCGATACGTGAAGAGTGGCTTCCACCTGGCTGAACGTAGATCTTGAGATTCTTCTTGTTACTGGTATCAAGCCACTGGCAGACACCTGTAGCCGACCATGGATCATACTCACCATAGATGTAGAGCATCTTCGGATCATTCTCCTTGAGGAACTTCACGACATGCTTGTAAAGGGTCTTGTCAAACTTGATGTTCTCGAGCGATGCTGGAAGCATGAGACGACGCATATAATCCTTTGTCGACTTGACACTCATATACTTCTTGAATGGCTTGATGTCGTATCCATAGTATCCGAGTTCGCGAGCAGCCTGGACATTGAAAGACTTGTAGTAGGTGTCGCTCTGGAAGTAAGATGGATCGTTGTAGCTGAACATCTTGTCATTGAGTTCCTTTGCGCTTGCCTGAGTGACCGAAGGAAGGTCTTCCATCTTGGTTCCCCACTGCCAGTATGCGAACGAAAACTCAAGGATCCAGTAGTCGAAGATGTCCTCTACAGGCGCACGGAAGGTGTATCCCTTCTCCTTGCATGACTGCTCGAAATATGGAAGAATCTCAGCCTTGCGCTTGAACAGACCGATCTGGTAGTCGAGAACCTTCTGGCGTGCCTCCGGAGTCGCTACCTTCTTGGCAATGAATGGCTCATGACGTCCATCCTCGAGTGACTTGTTGAGCGGAGCAACATAAGGCACAGATATATCCACATCGTCAGGATAGTATGAGCGATAGAACATGGTTGTCTGTCCGCCCTTGCTGACGCCGGTTGAGATCCACTTTCCTGGATAGATGGTCTTGAAAGCGGTCACTACCTCATGAAGGTCCCAGAGGGAATTGTCAACTGTAAGATAGTCCCAGTTGCAAGGCTTAGGGGTCGACTCTAGGAAATAGCGATACTCACAGAAGATGATGTTGGTGTCAAAGTATCTTGACAGTTCCTCACAATACCTCTCATTTGCCGCATAAGTAGCTCCATAGCCCTCGGTCACTACGATTGTCGGGCGATCGAAACCACGATGGAACACATATACACGCTGGTCAAAACGGCCCGCAGAAGCGACATTTCGGTCAACCGGATGGTTGAACATGATTTCATACTTCTCCTTGAATTCGGTAGACTTGAGTTCCTTCACGCCGCTGATGGCAGGAATGGCCGCCATCTTGTCGGTAAGTTCACTCGCGCCTGCCACGATGCTCATGAGGAGCATCAGACTGATGATAAGCGATCTTTTCATAAGCTTGTACAATTGTTTTCCAGATATAGAGAGCAAAGAAACAAAGAAATGTTAATTTTGCCAAGAAAGAAAAAAACGAGAACATGGCAACTGTTACTGAATGCGCAATTTTCGCCGGAGGATGCTTCTGGGGAATGGAATACTGGATGAAGAGGCTCGAGGGAGTCATTTCGGTTGAACCTGGATATACTGGCGGACAGGAAGAGAACCCTACATACAAGCAGGTCAAGGCTCATGAGACCGGTCACTACGAGGCCGTACGCGTCATTTTCGATCCTGAGAAATGCAACTACGAGACAGTATGCCGCCATTTCTTCGAGATCCACGACCCTACCCAGGAGGATGGACAGGGCATCGACATCGGTCCCCAGTACCGTTCTGCGATCTTCTATGCAGACGAGAACCAGAAGGCCATAAGCGAAAAGACAATCGCGATACTCGAGGCCAAAGGCCTGAGCATCGCGACCAAACTGTTCCCGGCATCAGTATTCTGGACTGCCGAAGAATATCATCGTGATTATTGTGACCTCCGGCATATCGAGCCGGAGTGCCACGTCTACACAAAGCGTTTCTAACTACTTCTTCCAGAGATTCGGAATGAATCTCTCATAAAGGAGGTGACGCCAGGTCGACCAGTCGTGACCAGCGTTGCCGGTGCAATAGTACTCGTATTCGATTCCGTGCTTGTCAAGAGCATCGGTGAAACCCTTTACGCGAACATTGAACATGCCTTTTTCCTCGGCACCACCCTGGCCGACAAAGAGGTAGTCAACCTTGTCATTTGCCTTAGGGTCGTTGAGGAAGCTTGCAAGAGAGGTCTCCTCAGGCTTGTTGTCACCTGCGCTGAGCACACCGAAGTTTGCGAAGAGGTCGAGCGAGTTGAGACCCACGAACATGGTGTGACGTCCACCCATAGAAAGACCTGAGATTGCACGTCCATGAGGATTTGCGATAGTCTTGTAATGGCTGTCGATGTATGGGATGATAGCCTCGCGATACTCACGCTCCATGATGTCGAAAGTCAGGTCGGCATGCTTTGGATGGTTACGATGAACCACCTGGTTGTTAACGATTGCGATGATCATAGGCTCAGCCTTGCCCTCTGCGAGGAGGTTGTCCATGATGAAGTTCACGCGACCGTCGTACATCCAGTTGTTTGGAAGCTCGCCGCTGCCGCCCATGAGGTAGAGTACAGGATACTTCTTCTTTGGATTGTACTTAGGTGGAGTATAGACATAGATGTCACGCATGCCACCGGTAACCGGGCTGTAGTAGAACTCACGGCTGACTGATCCGTGAGGAACATCCTCCTTGGCATCCCACCAGCTTGGGCCGTCGCCATGAACGATGAGTTCGCTGTAAGGCGGCATTGCGGTGAATGAAGCGTATGTGTTGTTTGGATCAGCCATCTTGACACCATCGACAACGATGTTGTACTGGTACATGTCCACTGGAAGAGGACCGATCTTGAGGGTCCAGATTCCATCCTCACCCTTGGTGAAAGGAATATTTCCCTGTACACCCATGATAGTGGTCATGGCGCCATTGAGAGCCACAGACTCAGCCTTGGGAGCCCTGAGACGGAAAATGACGGTGCGGTCATCGTTCACCTGAGGTGAATTAAGGTTTGCACTGAAAGGAATGAGTCCCTCGGTGTCCTTCTGGGGGTTGTAGCTGAGGTTCACATTCGACTGCTGAGCGAATGCCGGCAGCGATGCGAGCAGCATGAGAGCTGCAACTGAAAAATTCTTTTTCATATTCGTTTTTTATTCAAATTTCCAGTTTCTGAAATGGAAGAGACCTTCGGTCGAGGTAGGATTGAAAGGCTTGCCTGAATCAGGTCCACGGAATACAAGATAGAGGTCATGAACGCCCTTGGCGCCCTTGATTGCGCATGAGGCGGCGGTCTCTGCTACGCCTTCATTGAGGTTCAGCGTACCGACAAGCTTGCCTTCCTTGGAATCCATACGGATCTCGATGGATGAGCCTGCAACGACCTCGGAAGCAGTTGCGGTGAATTTCGAAGCGCCCTTGCCGAAGTCAACCTGACGAAGCATGATGAAGTCATCGTTGTCGATACCGGTAACGTAGATTCCCTTGTCGTCCTGGCGGGTCACCATTCTGTATCCCCAAGCCATGGTGCTGGCCTTCACTGTCTGGTATGGATCGAAGCTGTCGAGAGGAGTGATCTCGGTCTCGAGCCAGTAAGGGACCTCCTCGATTGTGCCATCCTCGTTGTAATGCATCTCGGCAGCGCCCACCGATCTACGCTCGTGGTGCTCGTATGGCTTTCCAGCAGTGATGAAGTCAAGCTGGAGAAGGTCATAGCTCTGTCCGAAGATGAAGCTCTTGCCCTTGTATTCCACAATGCCTGGATGGGTACCGCGGTCGCGCTCGGTAGGCTTCATTATATAGCCCTTGAAATCCCATGGACCTTCCGGTCCTGGGCCCATTGCGTAACCAAGGCCTTCCGGACAGCAGGTAGTCGCATACGCCATGTAATACTTGCCGTTGCGCTTGAACGCCCATGGGCCCTCCTGGTAGTGTGCAGGAGTATCAAGCTGCATTATTTCGCCGTCTGTGCTGATCATATCCTCGTTGAGCTTGACGCAGTAGAGATGAGGGTTGCCCCAGCTCATGTATGCCTGACCGTCGTCATCGATCATGACGGTAGGATCGATATCATCCCAATGTTCCTTCTGCCATACGATAGGTCCACCGATAGGATCCACGAATGGGCCGTATGGAGAATCTGCCATGAGCACGCCGATGCCGTTGCCATGCAGAGGGCAGTACATATAGTATTTGCCGTTGCGCTCGACCACCTGCTGAGCCCATGCGCCGTTGTCTCGGAGACGCCAGTCGAAAGCCTCGGTAGAAGCGACAACTCCGTGCTCGGTGAAGTTCACCATATCGGTGGTTGTCCAGAGGATCCAGTTGAGCATCTTGAAGCCATAGCCCTGGGCATCATCCTCGTCGTGTGAAGTATAGACAAAGATGGTGTCGTTGATGATCATTGGAGAAGGGTCGGCGGTGTACTTGGTCTGGAAGGTAGGCATTCCGCCGAACGAGTTGTGCCAAGGAGTTGCAGGAGCTATACCCTGAGAGGTAAGCTGGGTAAACTTCATGGTACCATCCTCGTTGTACTCCAGGTTCTCTACGCATACGCTGCGACGGCCTGAGCCGCCGGAATAGCCGTGAGCAGCAAGGGTTCCGTCATGATAGAAAAGATACCAGCTGCCATTGAACTCCGCGATTCCCGGATGGATGGTGAAGCTGTCACGAGCAGAACCTGTAAGAGGTCCCTGACAGGTCCATTCTCCATCGAGTGAGCTTGCGGTTGCATATTCGATAGCTTCAGCGCCACGGCGGCCCATTGACGCGTATGTGAGATAGTACATGCCATCTTTCTTGTGAAGCCATGGACCTTCCACATAATTGTCGAGCGCGAGAGTACGGATCTCGCCGTCGATTCCCTTGAGGTCAGCAGTAAGCTTTGAAAGGAAGCAGGTTCCATTGCCCCAGCTCATCCATGCTGTACCATCGTCATCGACGAGCACTGTAGGATCGATGTCGTTCCACCAGCCGCGCGCGCCGTTGTCTGTCATGTCGTCTGTCACGAGCGGATGTCCGAGATAGTCCTCGTACGGGCCTTCAGGGCTGTCGCTGACAGCGAGACCGACAACCTTGCTGTTGTACGGTGCACCAGCCTGCATGGAAGTGAACATGAAATAGCGTCCCTGATACTCGATGATCTGGGAAGCCCATGCCTCACCTACCGCATAGCTGAAGTCGGTAGGCTTCATGACTACTCCATGATCCTTCCAGTGGAGCATATCCTCGGTCGAATAGAGAAGCCATTCGGTCAGGTTATAACCGTACTGGCCTTCGAATCCAGGCTGATCCTCGTAGCACTGGTCATGCCCACAGAGGACATAAAGTGTGTTGCCAACAACAAGCGGAGCAGGGTCTGATGTATGGGTATTCCTGAAGATAGGATTGGCCACGATTTCGAAGTCGTAGTCAGCGGTCTTCTGCGGAGCAGTGCCGCAAGAACAAAGCATGGCCGCCATTACAGCGGCCGTGATAAGGGATTTATTCATATTTTATTTGAGAGCTTTCTTTGCAAGAGCCTTGAGAGCTGCAGCGTCAAGTCCGTCTGCTGCAGGAAGAAGGGTCCAGCGTACGACCCATGTGAGGGAAGCGCCTGGAGCGATCTTCTTGTACGCGCCCTGGTTCTCGATCTCGATGTAGGTAGTTCCGCGGTTGACGTAGATCTCGATCTCGTCCTCTTCCGGAGCGGCGTCTGCTGTCTTGATATCATCAAACTGCTTTACGTAGAGCATGCCGTCGTTTGCGAATGCGAGCCAGCCCTTGCCGTCAGCGAAGATCTTGCGGTTCTGCTTGTCGTCAGCAACGAAAGGAAGCCAGGTGAGACCTTCCTTGTTCTCGCTTGGAAGAACCTCTGCAGGACGGATAGATGGTGCGTCAAAGAAAATCTTGCCAGCACCAGGAACACGGGTAATCTCCCATGGAGCAACGCTCACTTCCTTGTCACTCACGTTCTTGATGGTATATACGATCTCATATGCGCCCTTGCCGCATACCTTGTACTCCTTCACGAATACATAAGGATACTTCTCGTCCTTGCCGCTGGTCATCTTGACACTCTTCTTGCCGACCTCGACGGTGTAAGGAGCTGCGTCATAGGTCTTGATAGGAGGCCAGTTCCACTCAGCCTGAGGGCTTGGCCAGAATGTAGCGCCGTAGTCGTTCACGTTGTTTCTGAATCCGACACCCGGAACATGCTGTGCAATGAGTTCCTTGCCATCAAGCTTCATTGAAGTCACCTTTGCCCCGACTGTAGCATCGATTGACATCACTACTTTGCCTGATGTGAGAACATAGAGAGAATCCTTTACGGATGCGACCTTCTTTGACGCTGCAGAAGCGGATGTGCCGAGGGTCAGCATGGCAAGGCACATCAGGACATATGAAATCCTTTTCATTATTATGGTTATTATGGTTAGTTTTCTATCAACTCTCAAATATAGCAAAAAGTACAAAAAAACAGCCTCCCGATACCGGAAGGCCGTTCAATTCTTTACGCAAGGCTGCCCCACAGCAGGAGCAGCATACCCAGCAGGACTATAGCCAGATCGATGGACTTTGCCTTGAGGTTCTTCTCGTGGAAAATCAGAGCTGCACACAGGAAAGAGATTATCACCGAGCCACGGCGTATCGTAGAAATGATGGATACCATGGACCCAGGCACCGTGAGACTGTACATATATGCGAAGTCCGCTATCGTTATGAATACAGATATCAGCGGAATGCTCCACCGCCAGCTGAACTCGGAAGACATGTTGCCGGCCTTGCGGCGTCTGAGTTCACCAGGGAGCCAGAGGATCAGCATGACAGCTGTCATCAGTACGGCATTGTATAACGAGAACCAGCTCTGGACGAACACGCTGTCCATCCTCTGCATAAGGAACTTGTCATACAGGGCGCTGACGGCACCGAGAATTGTTCCGGCAGCGACACACCAGATTCCTCTGTTGTGTCGGAAATCTATTCCTTCGCCCTTCTTTGAGGTTACGCTCAGCAGATACAACGACCCGAATGACACGATTACACCAAGCCACTGAAGCAGGTTGAGTCTCTCACCGAAAATGAAGATTGCGCCCAGCAGCACGAAAACCGGCCTGGTAGCATTTATCGGGCCGTAGATGGTAAGCGGAGTGCTGCGCAGACCGTAGAATCCGCAGATCCAGGACGAAAGCACAATGACTGCCTTCAGTATCAGCCAGAGGTGTTCCTGAAGCGAACCTCGATGGATTGCAAGGATACTGTCTCCGAACAGACCCAGACCGAACAGCGAGCTGAGTATGACTGGAAGAAATATCAGTGCAGATACAGCAGTGCTGGCCGCAAGGACAGGGAGCACGGCATTGCCTCGCAGCGAAGTCTTCTTCGCTACGTCATACAGTCCAAGAAAACAGGCTGAAATAAAGGCCAGGAATACCCACATAAGTCAAGAAAAAGGGACGCTTTCGCGCCCCTGTCAATTACTGGATCAATCCCAAGGATACTTGACTCCCCATGCGGCTCTGAGGTCATCCATCTCCTTCATGATGCGGATGGTCTCAGCATGTGGCATGAATGAAGACTCGAGCTTGCCGTTGCGGATACACTCCATAGACTCGTATACCTGATACTCGTAGCCGGTGATCTGCTTAGGGCACTTCACTACCTCGATGACATTGTAGTCATTGTCAACAACGGTAGCTGACTGAGGGTTGTTGATATTCTCGATGATGATGTGACCCTTCTCACCGGAAATCACACCCTGACGCTCGCTACGTACACTGTTCGAAGACCAGAGGATGCCCATGCGGCCATCTGGCCAGTGGAGGGTCATGGTATTGGTCAGATCGACACCGGTATCAGTCAGCTGGCAGCTTGAAGCAACAATCTTGTAGTCTGAGCCGAAGAACATTGCCGCGAAGTTGATTGCATAAACGCCGATATCGAGGAGTGCACCGCCTGCGAGCTCTGGAAGATACATGCGTGGCAGACCGATGTTTGGATAGCAGAGGTTTGCGCTGAGCTGGTGGATCTTGCCGATGACGCCGCTGTTCATGATATCAAGTACCGTCTGGCGGAATGGCTGGTAGCGGGTCCAGATAGCCTCGGTGAGGAAGAGGTTGCGCTCACGTGCCATGGCGATGATTTCTTCAGCCTGGCGTGCGTTTGCGGTGAACGCCTTCTCGCAGAGTACATGACGTCCGGCGAGCAGACACATCTTTACGTTGTCATAGTGATGCGAGTGAGGGGTTGCGATATATACGAGATCCACGTCGGGATCCTGCGCGAGAGCCTCGTATGAACCGTATGAACGGCTGAAGCCCCACTGTGCTGCGAACTCGGCAGCCTTTTCGTCTGTGCGGGAAGCTACTGCGTACTTTTCTACGCCTTCCATGCCTGAAAGGGTCTCAGCCATGCGTTCTGCGATCCATCCTGTGCCAAGGATTCCTACTTTGAATGGTTTCATAATGCGATTGTATAGATTGCTTTTGATACTTCAGGTGTGATGGTGAGATAACGGTTCTCGATGACATCGCCGTTGTTCTTGTGGAACTTTGCTACGAGTCCGTCGATATCAGACTCCTGGATGCCGAACTCGCGGAGTGACGAAGGCATGCCGATGGAGTTGAAGAATGAGCGGAGGCACTTTGCAGCCTGGAGAGCAGTCTCCTTAGGGTCACCACCTGGCGCAATGCCGAAGATGCGCTCGCCGAGCTGAGCCACCTTTCCTGGGTTGTGCTCAGCCATATAGGTCATCCAGGCAGGGAAAAGAACTGCCAGACCTGCACCATGGGCAATCTTGTCATCCCATGCACTTATCTCGTGTTCCATGCTGTGGGTGATCCAGTCTTCCTCACGGCCTACGCCGCAGAGGCCGTTGTGCGCGATGGTGCCGGCCCACATGATGTTTGCACGTGCATCATAATCCTCAGGGTTTGCGAATACCTTGGGAGCCTCGTTCATGATTGAAATGAGGAGTCCTTCTGCCACACGGTCTGTGACCTCTACGTTTGGAGTATTGGTGAAGTAGCGTTCAAGGATATGCGCGATCATGTCGGTAATGCCGTAACCGGTCTGACTTGCTGGCAGGGTGAAGGTGATTTCAGGATTCATGATCGAGAACTTCGGACGGAGAAGCTCCGTGCCGATGGCGAGTTTGTTCATGCCGTCCTTCTGGGTGATCACGCTGTCACCAGAACCCTCACTGCCGGCAGCCGGGATGGTAAGAACGGTAGCGACAGGAACTGCAGCCATAGGTTCTGCCTTGCCGAGATAGAAATCCCAGAAATCGCCCTCGTAAGGGATTCCTACTGCGATTGCCTTGGCAGTGTCGATCGGAGAACCGCCACCGATAGGAAGGATGAAGTCGATACCTTCCTTGCGGCCGAGCTCGATACCTTCGCGTACCTTGGTGTCGATCGGGTTTGGCTGTACTCCCGGGAGTTCGACGAAGCTGATTCCAGCAGCCTCGAGTGAAGCCTCGACGCGGGCGAGCAGGCCGCTGCGGACGATGCTTCCGCCACCATATACGATGAGGACTCTGGTTGCACCGAAGTGCTTTGCAAGCTCACCTGTTCTGGATTCGGCGTCACGGCCGAAGACGAACTTGGTCGGACTATAGAATGTAAAATTGTTCATAGCGAATGCATTTGGATTAGTATTCAGCAAATATATGGAAAAAGATTGTTTTATTTGCACGGATCAGATGCCGCAGGGGCACGTATTTTGAGCAGATTTTTCAAAGAAAACCACAATGATTCTGATATGAAAAAGTTTATCACAACAATGGCTCTCGCAGCCATGAGTTTCCTTGCCTTTGCGCAGGGATTCACACCGATGATGCCTACCGGACCATCGGAGGACACCTATTCAAAACTCTATGCAGACGTCAACTATGTCGGCGATGGTCTGGAGAGTCACAACATGGACATCTACCTGCCGAAGAACGTCGAGAATCCAAAGATGATCATCCTCATCTACGGCAGCGCATGGTTCTCTAACAATGCCAAGATGGCTCCGATGACATCCATTGGAATTCCCCTCCTCGAGGCAGGATTCGCGGTCGCTACCATCAACCACCGTGCAAGCATGGAAGCGAAGTGGCCCGCACAGATCCAGGACGTAAAGGCAGCGATACGCTATGTACGCGCAAATGCTGACAAGTACGGATACGACAATTCATTCATCGGCATAACAGGATTCTCTTCAGGCGGTCACCTTTCAACATTCGCCGCCACCACCATCGGCACTCAGGAGATAACATCAGGCGACGTGACCGTCGACATCGAGGGCAGCCTCGGAGAATTCACTTCAACTTCAAGCCACGTGGATGCTGTCGTCGACTGGTTCGGTCCCGTCGACATGCTCCGCTTTGCCGACGGCTGCACCAAACCGAATGACGGCACATCACCGGAAGCAGCCCTGATCGGAGGCAAGAACCCGCAGGAGGAGACCGACTGGGCGCGCGTAATAAGCCCTATCTACTGCGTTGATTCATCAGATCCGGAGATCCTCATCATCCATGGAACCGCTGACAACGTTGTTCCACAGTGCCAGAGCATCAACCTCAAGAAGGCATATGACGAGGCCGGTGTTCCCGCTACATTCGTAAGCGTAGATGGCGGCGGCCATGGTCCTGTATGTTTCAGCGAGCCGTATTACAAGATGATGGTTGACTACTTCCTCCGCATGAGCGAGTAACAATCAACACGTTGTTGATAAAAACTCTCAAAAATTTGGGTTGTCCTCCCGGTTTTTGAGAGTTTTTTGCTACTTTTGCATTCCGGAATCCCGAAAGAAAAATCTAACAATTCTATATGGAAAAGAAACTTAACAAAGTTCTTGTACTCGGTTCCGGAGCGCTGAAAATCGGTCAGGCCGGCGAGTTCGACTATTCAGGTTCTCAGGCACTCAAAGCCCTGCGCGAAGAAGGTATCCGCAGCGTGCTGGTCAATCCTAACATCGCTACCATTCAGACATCGGAAGGAATCGCTGACAAGGTATATTTCCAGCCTATCACCCCACATTTCATCACAGAGATCATCAAGAAGGAGCGTCCAGACGGCATCATGCTGGCATGGGGCGGCCAGACTGGTCTTAACGTGGGAACTGCACTCTACCAGAGTGGTGTTCTTGCCGAGTATGGCGTAAAGGTACTTGGTACCAGCGTCGAGGCAATCATGAACACTGAGGACCGTGACCTCTTCGTAAAGGAGCTGGACAAGGCTGAGCTCAAGACCCCTGTAAGCCAGGCTGTAGAGAACATGCAGGATGCACTCAAGGCTGCCCACGAGATCGGTTTCCCTATCATGATCCGTTCAGCATACGCTCTCGGTGGTCTCGGTTCAGGTATCTGCCCTGACGAGAAGACCTTCGTGGAGCTTGCCGAAAGCGCATTCACCTTCGCTCCTCAGGTCCTTGTAGAGGAATCACTCAAGGGCTGGAAGGAAATCGAGTTCGAGTGCATCCGTGACGCAAACGACCATTGCTTCACCGTCGCTTCAATGGAGAACTTCGACCCGCTCGGAATCCATACCGGCGAGTCGATCGTGGTTGCTCCTACCTGTTCACTGACCCAGGAGCAGGTGAAGTTCCTCCAGGAAATCACCATCAAGTGCGTACGCCACCTCAACATCGTCGGAGAGTGCAACATCCAGTTCGCATTCAACGCACAGACCAATGACTATCGTATCATCGAAGTCAACGCACGTCTTTCACGTTCTTCAGCTCTTGCATCAAAGGCAACAGGTTACCCTCTCGCATTCGTTGCAGCCAAGATCGCTCTCGGCTACACACTCGACCAGATCGGTGAGATGGGCACCCCTAACTCTGCATACGTAGCTCCTTCTATCGACTACATGATCTGCAAGATCCCTCGCTGGGACCTCACCAAGTTCGCTGGCGTAAGCCGCCTCATCGGTTCTTCAATGAAGTCCGTAGGTGAGATCATGGCAATCGGACGTTCATTCGAGGAGATGATCCAGAAGGGTCTCCGTATGATCGGCCAGGGCATGCACGGTTTCGTAGGCAACGACCACACCAGATTCGACAACCTCGACGAGGAACTCGCAAACCCTACAGACCTCCGTATCTTTGCAATCGCACAGGCTCTCGAGGAGGGTTATTCAATCGAGCGCATCGAGGAGCTCACCAAGATCGACCCTTGGTTCCTCAGCCGCATGAAGCATATCGTGGATCTCAAGCATGAGCTCTGCGCTTACAACTCTCTCGAGGAGATCTCTGACGAGAAGATGCGTGAGGTAAAGGCATGCGGTTTCTCTGACTTCCAGATCGCACGATTCGTCCTCAAGCCGGAAGGCGGAATGGAGAAGGCTAACCTCGAGGTTCGCAAGGACCGCAAGCAGAGAGGCATCCTCCCTACCGTACGCCGTATCGAGACCGTAGGCGGCGAGCATCCTGAGCTTACCAACTACCTCTACTTCACCTATCTTGGAGAAGTTGAGCCTACAAACGCCGACACCCTTACCACTGAAGAGTGGAAGGCTCGCGCAATGAAGCCACAGAACCACAGCATCGAGTGGTACAAGAACGAGAAGTCAGTGATCGTACTCGGTTCCGGTGCTTACCGTATCGGTTCTTCAGTAGAGTTCGACTGGTGTTCAGTCAACGCTATCAACACCGCCCGCAAGCTCGGCTACAAGTCGATCATGATCAACTACAACCCTGAGACAGTGTCTACCGACTACGACATGTGTGACCGTCTCTACTTCGACGAGCTTTCTCTCGAGCGCGTTCTCGACGTCATCGACCTCGAGCAGCCTCGTGGAGTGATCGTTTCCGTAGGTGGTCAGATTCCTAACAACCTTGCGATGAAGCTCCACCGTCAGGGTGTTCCTGTACTCGGTACCTCTCCAGTTGACATCGACCGTGCGGAGAACCGCGACAAGTTCTCCGCCATGCTTGACAAGCTCGGCATCGACCAGCCTGCATGGCGTGCACTTACCTCTATGGATGACATCAAGAGCTTCGTCGATACAGTAGGTTATCCTGTTCTCGTTCGTCCTTCATACGTCCTTTCCGGCGCTGCCATGAACGTATGCTACAATGACGACGAGCTTGAGAGATTCCTCAAGATGGCTACCGAGGTCAGCTCAGACTTCCCTGTTGTCGTATCTCAGTTCATGCAGGACACCAAGGAGATCGAGTTCGACGCAGTTGCAGACAAGGGTCAGATCGTAGAGTACGCCATCTCAGAGCACGTAGAGTATGCCGGTGTCCACTCTGGTGACGCTACCATGGTATTCCCTGCTCAGCACATCTACTACTCGACCATCCGTCAGATCAAGAAGATCGCACGCATGATCGCTGCAGAGCTCAACATCAGCGGACCTTTCAACATCCAGTTCCTTGCAAAGAACCGCGCTGTCAAGGTCATCGAGTGCAACCTCCGCGCATCACGTTCGTTCCCATTCGTCAGCAAGATTCTCAAGCGCAACTTCATCGAGACCGCTACCAAGATCATGCTCGACGCTCCATATTCACTCCCTGCAAAGGGCGAGTTCGACATCGACCGCATCGGCGTAAAGGCTTCTCAGTTCAGCTTCGCACGTCTCCAGAACGCCGACCCTGTACTTGGTGTAGACATGAGCTCTACCGGTGAGGTTGGTTGTCTTGGCGACACTCTCGACGAGGCTCTCCTCAACTCTCTCATCGCAACCGGATACTCTCTGCCTAAGAAGAACATCCTTCTCTCAAGCGGTGACGCAAAGAGCAAGGTGAAGGTACTTGAAGCTGCCCACATGCTCGTGGATAACGGATACGTGATCTACGCTACCGAGGGTACCGCAAAGTTCCTCAACGAGAACGAGATTCCTGCCACTGCAGTGAAGTGGCCGGATGAGGAAGGCGAGAACAACGTGATGGAGATGATCGCAGACCACAAGTTCGACCTTATCGTGAACGTTCCTAAGAACCACACCAAGAGGGAGCTCAGCAATGGTTACCGCATCCGCCGCGCTGCCATCGACCACAACATCCCACTGATGACCAACATCCGTCTTGCACGTACCTTCATCGAGGCATTCTGCAAGGTCAAGCTCGAGGACATTCCTATCAAGAGCTGGCAGGATTACGAGGCATAATACATCAATCTGCATAATTGGGAAAGCCGGGCGTCAAGTCCGGCTTTTTCTATTGCATTTTAGTCAACTAATCACCATATTTGTCCAAGTAGTAATTGCGGGGGTACTGGCATGATGCCGGTTGAGAAATACCCATGGAACCTGACGCGGACAATTCCGCCGTAGGGAAGCAAAACTCATTTCCATGAGCCCCCTTGCAATAAATCTTTAATGCAAGGTTTTTTATTATGCTCAACACACAACAATTCATCGCTGACTGCGAAGCTGTACGCTCAAAGTCTCCTCTCGTTCACAACATCACCAACTATGTTGCAATGAACATTGCAGCAAACGGACTTCTTGCCATCGGAGCCTCTCCTCTCATGTCTTTCTACGAGGAAGAAATGGACGAGATCGTGAAGATTGCCAGTGCACTCGTGATCAACATCGGCTGCCTTGACAGCAATGAAATTGCAGGCATGAAGGCTGCCGCTGAGGCAGCTGACAAGTATGCCAAGCCATGGGTCCTTGACCCAGTTGGTGCCGGCGCAAGCGTGGTCCGCACCCAGACAGCACTCGAACTTATCAAGAACCACCCTACCATCATCCGCGGAAATGCATCAGAGATCATGTGCCTCGCAGGAGCCCAGATCGCTTCGCGTGGAGTTGACTCTTCAGAGAAGAGCAGCGACGCTGTGGATGCAGCAAAGTCGCTTGCAAAGAGCACTGGCGCTGTGGTTTCAGTCAGCGGTCCTGTTGACTACATCACAGACGGAGAACGCGTGGAAACCATCGCGAACGGAAGCCCGCTCATGCCTATGGTTACCGCTATGGGTTGCACAGCATCAGCTCTTACCGGAGCTTTCGCAGCAGTCAGCCCTACTGCATTCGATGCTGCTCTCCATACCATGGCCGTAATGGGTCTCGCAGGAGAATTCGCTGCAAAGGATGCAAAGGGAACGGGTACCTTCGGGGTCAATTTCCTTGACGAACTTACCGTTTTCAATGCCGAAGAGGCAGTGAAGTCACTCCGCCAGATATGAGAAGTGAAGATCTGAGGCTCTATCTCGTCACTGACCGTCCGCTTTCCCTCGGCCGCGACATCGACTGGATAGTCGAGGAAGCTGTGAAGGGTGGAGCGACCATGGTTCAGCTACGCGAGAAAGACTGTTCAACGAGAGAATTCATTGAACTTGCCGCAAAGCTCAAGGAGACACTGAAGCCTCTTGGTGTCCCTCTGCTCATCAATGACCGCATTGACGTGGCTCTTGCAGTCGATGCCGACGGTGTACACATCGGACAGTCCGACATGCCTTACAAGACAGCCAGAGCTCTTCTGGGTCCGGACAAGATCATCGGTCTTTCTGTGGAAAACATGGAGGACATCAGGGTTGCAAATGAGCTTGACGTTGACTATGTAGCTATTTCTCCTGTATATTCGACACATACCAAGACCGACACTGCAGCTCCTTTCGGACTTGAAGGACTGCGCGAAGCAGTAAAGCTGAGCATACATCCAACCGTTGCGATCGGTGGAATGAACATGAAGACCGCAAAGGACGTCATGGCTTGCGGAACTGACGGTATCGCAGTCGTGAGCGCAATCGTGAGCGCAGATTCTCCGTGCGAAGCCGCAAGGAACCTTCTCGAAGTAATGAAATGATGAAAACATACCCAAGAGTACTGACAATCGCGGGCAGCGACAGCGGAGGAGGTGCCGGCGTCCAGGCTGACATCAAGGCAATCTCTGCTACAGGCTCATATGCAGCCAGCGCCATCACAGCGATCACCGTCCAGAACACGATCGGTGTGGAAAGTGTCTTTCCTATCCCAGTGGAAACAGTCTCCGGACAGATTCGCGCCGTCCTCAGCGACATCGGTGCAGACGCAATAAAAATAGGCATGATGAATAGCCCCGAGGTCATAAGGGTCATCTGTGCCGAACTTGATGCTTTCGGCATCAGGAACGTCGTCGTTGATCCCGTCATGGTTTCAACCTCAGGTCACAGGCTGATGGAAGACTCGGCCATAGAGGTGCTTGCATCCGAGCTTATTCCCAGAGCTCGGGTGATAACACCGAACATCCCTGAAGCAGAGATTCTGGCTGGCTGCAAGATCACATCCCAGTCAGAGTTACCTGCAATCGCGCGCAAACTGTCATGCGGGGGCAAGGTGTCTGTACTCATGAAGGCAGGCCATCTCACAGATGACGAACTGGTTGATATCTTTTATAACGCCGAGAGCGACTCGATCATAGAACTCAAGTCAAAGCGCCTCTACTCCCCTAACACCCACGGCACAGGGTGCACGCTGTCTTCAGCGTTTGCTTCATATCTGGCGCAAGGCTTCAGTCTTGATGACGCAGCACGTGCAGCAAAGACATATATTACCGAGGCTATCGCAGCCGGAGCAGAGTACCGGATAGGACATGGACACGGGCCAGTAGATCACTTTTATAAGGGGAAGACACTTCCCCTGTAACCCCTACGGCCTTTCCACCTTTCCGTATTTGTTCGTAAACTCACAAATACACGGCACGGCCGATTCGCTGATGCGAATTCGCTTCGCGAGAGTAATATAAAAAAGAAGTCCCGGGGATAACTCCGGGACTTCTTATGTTTAAGCTGTTTTGATTCCTAATCTTCCTTTTCGACTTCTGTGCTGCGGATACGCATGCGTCCGAAATTCATCTCCGGAATCGTGCCCTGCTCGATCACTGGTGAATCGCTTCTGAAAGGCACCACTGGAATGCCGTATGCAGTCTTGAGATTGCCAACCTCGAAATCCTTGAAGCAGTAGCGCACATACATAGGATTCGGGACAAGCGGGCTGCTTACCTCGATATTGAAGAAGCCGATCTTTACGTCTGCCTTGTGGAACTGGCCGCTGCCGCCGGCGATTTCGAAACCTACAACATCACCGGCAGCTACGAGACCTGCCTGTGAATTGTCAAAGTAAAGGAGTGCCTTGCCATCCTTGATCTCCATAGCGCGGAATGACGGGCTGACAGCCTGAACGGTCTCGAAACCATAGCACTGATTGAGAGCGAGCCAGCAGCAGCGCTCACCCACCTCACGTTTGCGGCTTGGGTGTACCTGCTGGAGTTCATAGTCGTATACAAGGTCATTGGTGCAGATGTAACCGCTGTTAGGGATCTGCTTGGAAGCAAGGAACTGCTGTTCGCGAAGGGTAGGGCCTGTCTCGTCCTGATAACCATACATACCGTCGTTATAATCATATGGTGCGAGCTCGATGATAAAGAATGGGATGTCTCCCCTGCCGATGTCCTTGCGCCAGAGCTCAGCCATCTTGGTAAGGCGGCGTGCGTAGTCGGTTTCAGAGCGGTTCACGTTGCTCTCACCCTGGTACCATACGATGCCGTTCATGGTATATTTGCTGGCTGGTGCGAACATGCCGTTATACATGACCATAGGCTGGCTGATTGCGTTGACCTTAGAATCGAATGCGTCCTGCATGCGCTCCTCTCCGCACTCCTCAAGGATTTCCTTGCTCATGAAGCACTCGATGAGGCAACCGCCCCAGCTGCAGTTGATCACGCCTACAGGCACGTCGAGGCACTCGGAGAGACGGCTTCCCATGAAGTAAGGGATAGCACCGAAAGAAGGAGAATTGGCTGCATTGCAGACCTTCCACTCTCCACCCGCATCTTCCATGACCTCTGTTGATGTCTGCTTTGCGACCTCGAGATGACGGAGACCCTTGTACTGTCCTGATCTTGCGATCTCTTCGAGAGAGCCCTCGACAGGAGCGTTACGGCCACTGCCAAGTTTCATTTCCATATTGCTCTGGCCTGAGAAAAACCATACCTCGCCGATAAGAACGTCACTGAGCTTGATGCTCTCGCTTCCGGACTTGATGCTGATGGTTGATGGCTTGAAGGTTCCTGCAGGGGTCTTTACGAATACTTCCCATGCTCCGTCCTTGCCTGCCTTGGCGCTGACGGTCTTGCCTGACCATGAAGGAGTGACGCTTACCTGTGCACCAGGGGCAGCCCATCCCCAGATGCGGGCGTTTGCATTCTGCTGAAGAACCATATGGTCAGACAGCATCTTTGATGTTCTGAGAGTCTTGTCAGCAGCGCTGACATTGATTGCCATGAGAACAGTGGCAACCAGAAGAATCAATTTCTTCATATTCGTGTGTATTATTAGTCTTAGTGGCGTAAATATACAAAAAAAAGCGACCCGAAGGTCGCTCAGTATTATTTGTGATAAAGTTTCTTTGTCTGATATACAGGCTCACAGGTAAGATTGACTCCAAGCTTGCGGAATACACTCTCATCAACCTGAGCCAGAATCACACTTGCATGCACTTCGCAGCCTCTTAGATCGGAAATCTTGTTCATTGCATTGCGGGCATTGATGTCCGTTAGCGCACAGATGCTGAGCGCAGTCAATACCTCATCTGTATGAAGACGTGGATTGTGGTGTCCAAGATGCTGGGTCTTGAGGTTGCAGATAGGCTCAAGCACTATAGGCGAAATCAGGTTGACCTCATTAGGGATACCGGCAAGATGTTTCAAGGCGCTCAGAAGCATTGCCGAAGAGGCTCCGAGAAGCTCACTGGTTCTGCCGGTCACGATGGTTCCGTCATGGAGTTCGATTGCCGCACATGGACCATCGGTGAGTTTTGCACGCTCATTTGCGGCAACTGCCACCTTTCGGTCAGAAGGTTTGATTCCAGCCTGATTCATCAGGTTCTCAAGTTTATAGACCTGATCCTGCTCGACATTGCCTTTGCGGACCTGTACAAGGGTATTGTAGTAGCGACGGATAATCTCCTCGTTGGAAGCCTCACGTGTCACAGCGTCATCAATGATACTGCATCCCGCCATATTGACGCCCATGTCGGTCGGTGACTTGTATGGTGACTTTCCAAGTATATGCTCCATCATGGAATTGAGCACAGGGAAAATCTCGATATCGCGATTATAGTTCACGGTGGTTTCTCCGTATGCCTCGAGATGGAATGAATCGATCATATTGATATCGTTCAGATCCACGGTCGCTGCTTCGTATGCAAGATTGACTGGGTGCTTGAGTGGAATATTCCAGATCGGGAAGGTCTCGAACTTCGCATATCCTGCCTTCACTCCCCTCTTGTTCTCATGGTACATCTGCGAGAGACAGGTTGCCATCTTGCCGCTTCCCGGACCAGGTGCGGTCACAACCACAAGTCTACGCTCGGTCTCGACGAATTCATTGCGGCCGAAACCCTCGTCACTCATGATCTTGGAGATATTGTGCGGATATCCTTCGATTGGATAGTGGCGATAAACCTTGAGTCCAAGTTTCTCTAGCTTGCGCTGATATGCCTCCGCATTTGCCTGACCGGCAAAACGTGTAAGGACCACGCTGCTGACGTACAGTCCATATCCGCGGAATGCATCGATCAGACGGAGTACATCCTGATCATATGTGATGCCCAGGTCGCCGCGTACCTTGTTCTTCTCGATGTCATATGCATTGATAACCAGCACCACCTCTGCCTCGTCCTTGAGCTGGGTGAGCATGCGGATCTTGCTGTCTGGCTGGAAACCCGGAAGTACTCGTGAAGCGTGAAAGTCGTCGAAAAGCTTGCCTCCGAACTCGAGATAGAGCTTATCGCCGAAGGTTGAGATTCTTTCCTTGATACGTGCGGACTGAGTCCTCAGATATGCTTCGTTATCGAAGCCTATTGCTGGTTTCATGGGGATGTTTTTTTGGTCGTGCAAAAGTAAAAAACGACGGGCAAACCTGCAAGTCGTTTTCTATCAAAAATGCCAACAGATGGCAGTAAAATGCACTATCGGTTTCCCTTGAGATCCGTAGCAGGACTGACACCGAATGCTTCCTTGTAGACTCTCGAGAAATAGGACAGGCTGCTGAATCCGCATTCATCGGAAACATGAGTTACTGAACAGCCTCCCTTGCACAGCATCTTGCGGGCTTCCTCCAATCTTCTCCGCAGCAGCCACCTCTCCGGGGTGAGATCGCTGACTTTCTTGAAATCGCGTTTGAAACTGGCCAGGCTGCGTCCGGTATAGTGCGCCAACTGCGCGATGCTGAGGTCATATCTGAAGTTTTCTTCCATGAACGGGAGTATGTCAATCTTCCACTGCGACTTGAAGTCAAACAATGCTGTGTGTATTTCTGGAGCAGCCTGGAGCAGGATATGTATTCCTTCACGGAACTTCATTTCCAGCCATTGGGCATCGGGATCCGCCTCCGTTGTATAGAAAGGCAGAAATGATCCGAAAAAGCTGGCGAGGTCGGGACGCTGCGGCAGGAATGTAATGTCATTGACATCATCTGCCACGGGATATGTTGCCAGTTCATCCTTGAGACTGTCGTAAACTCGCATGAGGAACTTTTTCGGGATGTTGAAAGCCATGGACTGATGATCAGATCCATCCGGACCAGGATGACGCGAAATCGAAATTCTATGGTTCCTGCGTATGAACGCACTTTGACCGGCAGTGATGGTTATCGAGCCATTCTCCCCTTTTATGTCGATTGCGCCATTGTGTACATGCATTACCGTATGTTCTTCAACAGTAAAGGAACGACAGAGTTCCTTCCTGTGTATGAACAGGTTGACGATATCGGAATGTCTGACGATCTTATAATCTTCCATTCTTTAATTGAACTTGTGAGTAAAATAAAGTTGAGCCTGTGAGTAAAGCAAATATACTACTTCCTGCATATATTTGCGCTCCCAATTCAAAAAATGCAATGAAAAAGATCATCACAACCGTAATTCTGGCAGCCCTGGGATTGTCTGCCCTGGCCTCTAATGACGTTCCTGTCGAGCAGACAGACACCCTCAGCAACTCAGTTGTAACCGGCACAAGAAAGGCTGTTTCCCGCGACCTTCTGCCTGTTCCTGTTTCAGTAGTGGGACGCCACGCAATCGAGCAATCTGATGCGAATGACATCTTCCCTGCACTCGTAGAGCAGGTTCCCGGACTTTATATCACGACAAGAGGAGTTACCGGATACAGTGTATCCAACGGAGCGGCAGGTTCGATCTCGCTCAGAGGTTTCAACGCCGGCAGCGGACGAGTTCTCGTACTCATCGACGGTCACCCACAGTTCGAGGCGATCTATGGTCATCCTGTAGCTGACGAATACCTCGCCGGCGATGCAGAACGTGTCGAGGTTACCAGAGGCCCTGCTTCAGTCCTCTACGGATCGAATGCCATGGGTGGAGCAATCAACATCATCACCCGCAAGCCAGCCGTGGACGGCAACCACATTTCAGCCAAGGCAATGGGCGGTTCATTCGGAACCTTCAGAGGATCATTTACCGACACCTACAAGAACGGCCGGTTCTCGGCTGTTGCCGGAATAAACCATGACAGGACCGCAGGTCATCGCGAAAACTCCGCATTCAACTCTACCGGCGGTATGCTCAAGGGTGAGTTCCAGGTCAATGACAACTGGAACATCTCGGCAAACGCTGACCTCATGCGTGCATACTCCGAGAATCCAGGCACCGTATCCCAGCCTATGTTCGAGGGTACTGCTGATGTCAAGCGACTCATGACCGGTCTTTCTTTCGCCAACAGCTACGACAAGGTAGAGGGTGCCTTGAACTTTTACTACAACTGGGGTGAGCATATCATCAACGACGGATATACCCAGGGCGGCAAGCCTCGCGAGTTCCTCTTCAACGGCGTGGACTACATGGGTGGCGTCAACCTCTTCGAGTCCATCAACATCTTCAAGGGCAATACTCTCACAGTAGGCTTCGATGAGAAGCTCTATGGCGGCAACGCGTACAGAGACCCTGTCAAGGAAATCTACGCCGACCACAAGAAGATCGAAGAGCACGCAGGATACGTTTTCGATCAGTACACTATCGGCAAGTTCATGCTCAACGCCGGGCTCAGAATCGAAAACAACAGTGTCTATGGCCGTGTAGCAGTACCACAGGCAGGTATCGCCTACTCTCCTGAACAGGGCACAAGCCTCAAGCTTTCCGCTTCCAAAGGATTCCGTACTCCGAACATGAGAGAACTCTATATGTACGCCGTGGCTAACGAGGAACTTCTCCCAGAGGAGGCGTGGAGCTATGACTTTACTGCTTCGAAGGCATTCCTTGACGGCCGCCTCAACACCGAGTTCAGCCTTTTCTATACAACAGGATCAAACATCATCGAAGTTACCGTAGTTGATGGCAAGCGTCAGAACAGAAATGCCGGAGAATTCGCAAACAGCGGTGCTGAGCTTTCACTCTCATACCGTCTTGCAAGCAACTTCAACATCAACGCCAACTACAGCTATCTCCACATGGACAAGATTCTTGTCGGCGCACCTGAGCACAAGGCATATCTCGGATGCAACTGGCGTCCAGGAAAATTCTCTTTCAACCTTGGAGCCATGTCAGTTTCAGGGCTCTGGCTCTCGACCGGAGAAAACGGTGTTTCAAGCAACTATGTCGACGTGAAGGCCCGTGCCTCATACAAGGTCACTGACTGGATGGATATATTTGCAAGAGGAGAGAATCTCCTCAACCAGAAATACGAGACATTGCTTGGATTCCCGATGCCAGGAGCTACCGTACTCGCCGGTATCAGCATCAATCTCTAGGATTTTTCTCTAACATATAAACTCGATGAGGCTGGCCAGTGATGGTCAGCCTCATTTCCATATTCTATACCGAGTTTTATTTCACTTCTGCAGAAAGCTTCATAAGTCTAGAAACTTCGTCATCGCTGATTGCAGTGCCGTAGATTCTATAGTCATAAACCTCGACTCCGTTGAGATAATGATCTCCATTGAAAGGTGGACGGCCCATCCAGTTAAACTCTGGAGCAACCTGGAATATTGATGATGGAGTTGGGAAGCCATCTTCGGTGTCAACCACCTTGCCATCGAGAATGAGCTCTCCATGTCCGTCCTTCTGGCGGAAAATCACACTGAGCCATGGTCCCATCTCGGAAATGGTTCCCGTCTGGACGCCTGTCTCATGCTTATAACCGCCGGTAGAAGTTTCGCACCTCTGCTCGTTGATTCTGAATGCATGATAAGGTCCCTCCTCAGCCGCATTAGCCTCTTTCTGGGAGAAGCACCAGAGGAAGTAGCCGTACCCGACGACCTTGGTGTCAGGCTTTACCCTATAGATTGCTGACACAGTGAAATCATCCAATGTCTTCATTACATCTCCGGCCTTGGATGTCATGTCAAGATATCCGGAACCATTACCAAGGGACATGATAGAGTTGCCGACAGATGCCTCATTCATCAGCACTGCATCGACATGATTCGGGCCTAGATCCTTTACAATGTTCCCTTCTACTTCGTTGAAGTCATAATGAAGCACGATGTTCTTTTCATCAGGATTTCCGCATGCGGAAAGGAGCGCGATGGAGGCGATAGCTGAAATTGCCTTGAAGATACGGTTCATGATAATGCGTTGTTTTGGTTGATAACAACGCAAAAATAGCACATATCTTCACTTTCAATGAATTGTTTTGGCTTTTAATACCGAATCATCTATTTTTATTCCTGTACAAACTCACCCGATACGACAGACAAAACATTCCCAATATGAAAAAGCTATTATTCATTCTTCTCTGCGCAGTTGTCGCAGCATGCCAGACAACAACAGAGTACAAACCTGAAGGAACCCTCGAAGGCAAGCACGTCCTCTACGTATACGGAGGATGGGACGGACACGATCCAGGTCCATGTCATGAACTCCTTCTCCCATGGCTTGAAGAGCAGGGCGCGACAGTGACTTCCTCAGACAGTCTTGGCGTGTATACCGATGCCGAGCTGATGGGCAGCGTTGACCTCATCATCCAGGCCTGGACAATGGGACGCATCACCCCTGCACAGGAGAGAGGGCTTCTCAACGCTGTCAAGAGCGGCACTCCTATCGCAGGATGGCATGGAGGAATCGGAGACTCATTCAGAAACAACCCTGACTTCCAGTTCATGGTAGGCGGTCAGTGGGTGGCTCATCCAGGTGGAGTCATCGATTACGACGTCAACATAACCGACCACAATGACCCTGTCACTGCCGGTCTCAAGGATTTCCACATGACCTCGGAGCAGTACTATATGCACGTAGACCCTAATGTGAAGGTTCTTGCAACCACTACCTTCAACGGCGATCATGCTTCTTGGATCGACGGTCACGTGATGCCGGTAGTATGGAAGACCCAGTATGGCGAAGGACGTGTATTCTACTCATCTCTCGTCCATGTCGTAAGCGACTTTGAAGTTCCTGAAGCTCTTGAGATCATGAAGAGAGGAATTCTCTGGGCAGCCGGCGAATAGTATTCCAGACATAAACAAAATAAAAATGACGCGAGGGGTCCTTGTCAGAAACCCCTCGCGTCATTTATTATTTGTCCATGAAGGACTATTCAGTCTTGAATCTGTATACCACAGTGTGAGAATATGTCTCACCTGGGCGGAGAGTCGTGCTTGGGAACTCAGGGTGATTCGGTGAATCAGGATACATCTGCGACTCCATTGCGATTGCCTTTCTGTTTCCTGTGAAGAGCTGCATTCCCGGATGATCGTTGAGGACCTCCATCACGCGGCCGGTTTCTGGAGAACTGAGGACTGCGACAAGCTCAACCTTGCCAGCCTCGCTGTGGTTGAGACAGAAGTTCTGGTCATAGCTGCGGACCATTCCATCTGGAACTGGAGGCATTTGAGGGCGTGCTGCTGGACCGGCACCCTGTCCAGGACGTGCGCCGGCACCTGGACCTGCCGGGCGTGGCCCCATTGGCATTGCGGGCATAGGAGCTGGAGCGACCTGTCTGTCTCCGAGCTTCACAGGCTTCCTGAAGTCGAAGAGAGTACCTTCAACAGGGAGGAATTTGCCGGTAGGAATAAGGGTTGCGTCCGACTCGGTGATCTTGTCGGAATTGATGGTGATCACATGGTTGAGGATATCATCCGAATCCGTTCCATTGAGGTTGAAGTATGCGTGGTGCGAAAGGCTGCAGACAGTAGTTTTGTCTGTTGTTGCCTTAAAGTCGATGCTCACACCATTGTCCTCAGTGACAGAGAAGGTGAGAATGGTCGTCATGTTTCCAGGGAAACCATCAAGACCATCTTCAAGAGTACAGCTGAGTACGACCTTGTCCTGGGAAACATCCAGCACGTCCCATACGGTATGGTCGAAAGCCTTGCTTCCTCCGTGAAGTATATGCTGGCCGTTGTTCTTGGTTACATTGTACTCAACTCCGTCAAGTGTGAACTTGGCGTTTCCGATTCTGTTTGCGTAGCGGCCAAGAGCAGGACCGGCAGGATTTCGGCTGAAACCCATGTAATCCTGGATACTGTCATTGTGACCGACCACATTGGCATAGTTTCCATCCTTGTCCGGGGTGTAGATTCCAACGATATAGCCACCGTAGTTGGTAATCTGCGCTGTGATGTTACCGTTGGTGATGGTGTAGAGAGATACTTTCTTACCATCAATCTCGGTGTTGAAAGCCGCAGCATCAAGAAGGTTTCCAGGAGCAGTCACCTGTGGCTTTGGCTTTGAAACCGGCTTTACAGCCTCAGCCTTCCAGTCATAGAGATCCTGGAAATAGGCGCGGAGTTCGGTCCACTCGTAGTATGGACCAGCAGCCGGCTCAAGACCTGGAAGACAGACCTCCTTTTCATTGTAGAGTATCTTGGCAAGCACATTGCCGCTCTTGTTGCGGTAGAAGATCATCTGGCAGTTGGTACCCATAGGGATCTGCTCGAAAGCATACCAGCCGTTCTTATGAGCCTCGACAGTGAGGAATCTTCGTCCCTCAAGGTCGTCGACGCCGAGGAGTGCGAAAAGAGGAAGGATTGCAGTATCGTGGCCGAACCTTAGGTCTGCAGACCTGCGGCTGCCAGCCTGGATTGCCTCGTCGGCCTTGTCCATGAAGTCCTTGAGAAGAGGTCTCGCCGCGTACTTGATGTTGTCTCCGACCTCCAGTGAGGCCGCCCACATCCTGTAGATGCTGTCGTTGCCTGATGCCCAGAGATATTCAAGTTCCTCCGGAGTGAAGTAGTTGCCGAAGATGTCGATTCCGAGGAAGTCAACATCCTGACACATGCCGCCTGCGGAGAACGCTGCCTTTATGAATGGTTCAGGATTGCCGATCTCCGCCATCGCACGGTTGAAATCAGTTAGAAGCGGCTTGAGGAAACGGGTGAAGTCATAGCCCGGAACGCCTGGAGCCGGGGCATATGGAGGATCGACAGGACGTGCCATAGGCCATGCCATAGGCGGCATAGGACCTGCAGCACCCGCTCCCGGTCTCTGCGGAGGCTCGTTGCCTGGTGCATAGACCCTGAGGCTTGGGTTGATGTACTGCATGAACTTCTCGCCGGTAGAGAAGGTAAAGTTCTGCTTTGGATACTTTTCCTTGAGGCTGTAGGTGAAGTTGGTCATGCTGACGATGCAGCGCTGGCTGGTGCTGGCCACGCAGTTCACCTGATCACGCTCCTTGCTCTTGAACACCTCCGGATATCTGTCAGCCATGCGGGCAGCGATCTGCCTATGCTCATTTGCACCGCGAGGGGTGAGCATTCCTTCCATTCCGACATGGGCGTCCTGTACCGTTCTGATCTGCTCAAGAAGGAGCTTGCCCTGGGAGGTAAGCAGTCCCATAGTGTCAAGATGTGCAAGTGTCTTTATCGCAGCCGCACCGAAGGTCGCATTCTGCTCATAGCGTGAGCCATGACGGCCATAATGGGTGATGTAGAAAGGCTTGTAGCCTTTAGGTGCCGGCGTATCGTGGATTTCTGCAAACTCATACGAGTGCATGTTGTTGGCGGCACGGTCCGGGTTCTCTGTTATCAGCGACAACGCGTTCTGGGCATTGAGGCTGATGCATGCCGCAAGAGAGAGGATTGATAATGTCAGCTTTCTCATATTATTAGTCCTTTACGATAGGGATGAGGTATTTCCAAATGATTTCCTATTGTTTAAAAGATATAGATTACAATTCTATTCCGCCACCGAAATAACTGTAGTAACTGTTATTCGGATTGATAACGATCTGCTCAAGTACAACTTCCGGATCAATCATCAAGACGCGCAACGTATGCTTTCCCTTGGGAACAGGGGTCTCGGCCACAAGCCATCGTTCATTGTCAAACACCTCGGTACGACGGATGTTCTTTCTTGGTCCCATCCAGCCGTTCAACGCGAGATGAGCTTCCTCTGGTCGAGCCTTGAGCACTTTGGACAGAGCAAGGTTCTCAGGAGTATACTCCTTGAACTCATCGTGGAGGCCCTGGCGGGCATCGATGGTAATCATTGGCTGGTCATCGATCTGGATTCCAATCCTGAGACCGCGTGCAGGGTAGACGTCCTGCGTAGGAAGGACGCCCAGGGCTATGGTACAGTTGTCAAGGTCATCCGCAAGTTCAAAGTCATAAACAAGAGCAGGCCCCGTGCCGTCCGGATGGCTCGACGCCATGACGTTGTCGCTACCCATGCAGCCCTTGCCACGGCCCAGGTCCGGCAGGAACATCCAGCTGACGTCGTCTCCGATTGTCTGAGCGGAGAAACTGTAAGCAGGGAAAGCAATCTCATCTCCAGGGCCTTCGGTACAGTCGAGGCCTGAATAGATAATATCAAACTGCCTGATGGCAAGTGGGTTGGTATTTCTCCGAGGAATTGACCACATCGTATATCCGATATGGTTGTCGAGCATCATTCCGTCCCACTTCCCGCCAGAAATACCGCTATTGTAATGTTCGCTCAGCCTGCGGTCCTTTTCCATCAGAAGCTCGACGCTGAGGCTGTCTTTCAAAGTAGCGGAATTGTATATCTGCGCAAGGTTCGCACTGGCAACTACAGGATAATATACAAGCTGATAGTAAGCATCCTGCATCTCCTCCGGCATCTTTTCCTTCAGAGCATCCGCTCTCAGAACAAGTTCGTTCCAACGCTGGGATGTAATAGCCATTTCCTTTGCGTTGTAGAGACCTGGCACCTGAATTTCAGGCTTGCGCCAGAGATTGTACTTGCTGTACCTTGAAATCAGATAGGCTGTCTCCTGTGCATACTCCTTCCCGAAGATGCTTTCAGTATAATTCTCAAGCCACGCCTGCTCATCTCCAGGCTGGATTGCCTCTGGATTCCAAGCATAGTCCATAATGAAATTGATCGGCACTTCCTTCGGCTTAAGATCTCCGACATTGATGATCCAGATTCTGTCGACTCCGCTGGAGTAAGCCTCATTCAGCTGCTGACGCAACTTTGGCAATGTGGTTGTATTGACCCAACGGTCATTCCACGGGCCTCCGTTCATATCGATGTGGTAATACAGGCCAAGGCCACCTTTTCTCTTACGTTCAGCTTCTGTGCCTTTGCGGCGGATATATCCCCAGTTGTTATCGCAGAAGAGAAGCGTAACGTCATCCGGGACCGTGAAGCCGGCATCGTAATAACGCTGGACCTCGGTAAAGATTGCCCACAGCTGAGGGACCTCGGACGGTGATTTGCGATAGACCTTCCTGATGATCTTTCTCTGGCTGTCGATAACCTTTGCGAGAGTCTTGAGATTATCTTCATCATTTCCCTGGCCCATGGCTACATCACCGTCTCCACGCATGCCTATGGTTATGATATTGTCGAACTTTGAATTGCGTTCCAGGCCTTCTGTGAAGAACTTGTCGAGACGCTTTGGGTTGACAGCATAATCCCATGGACCTACCTCGTCACGACGGGAAGTGTACTCCTTGTGGGCTCTCATCATAGGTTCATGATGTGATGTTCCCATGACTATACCCATCTCGTCAGCCATGACTGGAGAATAAGGATCATCCTCGTTAAAGGCATTGCCCCACATGGCAGGCCAGAAATAATTGGCCTTCATTCGGAGCATCAGCTCGAATATTCTTTCATAAGCCTTCGAATTGACACCGCCATAATGGTTGTGACACCACGATGTAAAAGAAGGCGACTCGTCGTTGATGAATATTCCGCGATACTTGACCTTAGGCTCGCCGTCAGTATATGTGCCGTCGGCAACATATATCTCAGAGTGCTTCTGGATAGGAGCATCTGCCATCCAGTACCATGGAGACACACCAATCTGACGCGAAAGCTCATATATGCCATAAATGGTACCTCGCTTGTCGGAGCCAAGAATCAGTACAGCATCCTTTCCGTCCGCCGTCTTGATTGTCTTGATATAGTACTGCTCCCATTTTCCCTTGAGCTGAGCAGACAGTTCCTTATACTGATTTGCGATCGGGCTCTTCCCTACCGTTGCAACAATGATGGGAGCATTGTCGCTTCCTGTCACTGCTTTCAGGTCATTCCTGAGGTTCTGCACGGCCAGTTTCACTCCAGCCCAGTCTGCAGGAGAATAAACGACCGTATCCTTTGTCTGGGTAAGCCGAATCTGCGATTCATCTGTCCGGCTAAAGGAGACGAATTGTTCTGCGGCATTTGCTGCCGATGACAGAAAGATTGCCATCACCGCCAGCAATAGGGGTTTCATATTCATATCAGCTTGGTTTTTGTGCTATATAACGTGGTTGTTAACGTACCCAAATATAGCAAATTATCCGCACTTCTCAGCAACAAAAAAAGGTGGCCGGTCAGGCCACCTCAATCAATAGTGATGTTTGATTACTTGAAGAGAAGCGGAGCCATTGCCTTGAGAGCGCGTCTCCAGGTAAGGAACTCGTGAGCGGTACCCTCGGATACGAAAGAAGTAGCCTTGATACCGGCAGCATTGAGGGCCTCTACAGACTTGATCACACCATCAGGGTTCTCCTTGCTGCCGCAGCTGATGAAGATATGCTTAACCTGCTTTGGATCCTTGATTGCCTCTGGGGTGTATGAGCCACCGCTGAGAAGACCGTAGTAACCGAAGGTCTCGGTACGGCGGAGAGTAATGAGTGAAGTTGTGAATCCACCCATTGAAAGACCTGCCATGGCACGGTTCCACTTGTCTGCCTTGGTCCTGAAATTAGCGTCGATATATGGAATGAGCTCGTCAACGAGCACCTTCTCGAAATCCATTGCATCAAACTCATTGATGTGGCCGAAAACGATGTCATTGCACATACCGTAGGTGTTGACGATGATGAAAGGATCAACCTCGCCGGCAGCGATCATGTTGTCCATGATGAGGTTCTCATGACCCTGATTTGACCATGCAGTCTCATCCTCACCCCAACCGTGCTGGAGGTAGAGGACTGGGTACTTCACCTTCTGGTTCTTCTTGTCAGAATAACCTGCTGGAGTATATACCATTGCACGGCGTACAGAGTTGGTGCTTGGAGACCAGAAATAAACCTGCTCAACCTTTCCGTGAGGCACATTCTTCATTGCATAGAAATCCGCGTCGTGTGCAGGGATCTCGATACCTGACTCCCAGCGACATGAGCCATAGTAGTTGTTGGTGCCTGGATCGTTGAAGATACCGCCGTCGATAGATACGTGATAGTAGTGGAAGCCCTCGTCCATAGGACCGGCAGTTGTACCTTCCCAGATACCGTCACCTACATGTTTCAGGACTGTACCGCCCTGGCCGCCGAGGCCGAGACTTACTCTTACCTCCGCAGCACCTGGAGCGTTGATGCGGAAACGGGCATAACCCTGTGAGTTTACCATCGGATACTCCTGACCTGGCTGGTTGAGCTCGTTAGGTTTGAAGTCTTCCTTGATTTCCTGTGCATTGGCGCCGGCGCAGATCGCCATGGCTGCCATGATTGAGAACAAAGTCTTTTTCATTGTGTAATTTGATATTGGTTATATGTTTTCCTGTTTCAGTCTTTCAGTGACCAGCCGTGCTCGGCGTGGTAAATCATCTGGTGTGTCATGCCTCCGTCGATGCAGATGTTCTCGCCGGTGATGAAACCGGCCTTGTCGCTGCAGAGGTAAAGCACCATGTTCGCTATGTCAAGCGGATTGCCGACCCTGCCGACAGGCTGCTGCGTGGCGTCCGGTCCTTCATATACCGTATAATCGGTGTCGATCCAACCGGGTGAAATCGAGTTGACCCTTGCTTTCTCGCGGAGGCTGACGGCCATTGCGTGGGTAAGAGCTGCAATTCCGCCTTTTGCTGCCGTATAGCTTTCGGTCTGCGGCATGCTCATGCGGTCACGCGAAGAAGAGATATTGATGATCGAGGCTCCGGCACCAAGATACGGAACCATGAGTTTGACCAGATAGAAAGGAGCCGTCACGCCGACGCTGAGAGCATACTGGAACTCCTCGTAGCTGCAGTCGTCGATGCCGTGCATTTCCGGAATTGCATTGTTGACGATCACGTCGACGTGGCCATAGGAATTCACAACCCAGCTGGCAAAGGACTCGAGGACTTCCTTCTCAGATATGTCGCCCTGGAAATAGCAGCCCACATTATCGGGCAACCAGTCAGGTTCAGCCTGTTTGTCGATGATACAGACCTGTGCTCCTGCTTCAGCGAATTGCTCCACGATGCAACGCCCGATGCCCTGAGCTCCGCCTGTAACGACAACGACCTTATCTTCAAATTCTTTCATGATCATCTTTTGGTTCCCGATCTACCATTCTCTACAAATATACCGAAAAATCCCCGTAACCATCATCTGATTACGGGGACATTCATATGCTAAGTATAAAATTACTTGCTGAGAGCCTGAGAAACTGCAACTGCTACAGCTACTGAGCAACCTACCATAGGGTTGTTACCCATGCCGAGGAAGCCCATCATCTCAACGTGTGCAGGAACTGAAGATGAACCTGCGAACTGAGCGTCAGAGTGCATACGACCCAATGTATCTGTCATACCGTAAGAAGCAGGACCGGCAGCCATGTTGTCTGGGTGAAGGGTACGGCCGGTACCACCACCTGATGCTACTGAGAAGTAAGGCTTGCCAGCGAGCACGCGCTCCTTCTTGTAGGTACCAGCAACTGGATGCTGGAAACGGGTAGGGTTGGTAGAGTTACCGGTGATAGATACATCTACACCCTCCTTCCACATGATCTTTACACCCTCACGTACATCGTCAGCACCGTAGCAGCGAACGCCACCGCGGACACCCTCTGAGTAGCGGGTCTCGCTGATGATCTCATAGTCACCGGTGTAGTAGTCGAACTGGGTCTGTACATAGGTGAAACCGTTGATACGTGAGATGATCTTTGCAGCATCCTTTCCGAGACCGTTAAGGATGACGCGAAGAGGCTTCTGACGTACCTTGTTAGCCATCTCAGCGATCTTGATAGCGCCTTCAGCAGCAGCATAAGACTCGTGACCTGCGAGGAAAGCGAAGCACTCGGTCTCCTCACGGAGAAGAC
>JAKSJN010000015.1 GCA_024402135.1 Bacteroidales bacterium | reverse complement strand
AGGACAGCTTGCTGAAATCCGCAAAGTCAATCTCGATATGGAGAGAGTCGCCTGGACCGACCAGCAGCCTGTCGATGAACGGCGGCAGCGAGATGTCACGCAGCGCATAAGGATGGAACTCAAAAGAGAAGCTGTTGTCATCCCAGATCCTAGACGTCAGCTGACGGTTCACCCGGCCAAAGAACGGAAGAGATATGGTTATGTCCGTCAATTCAGGATAGACATCACGATTGGCGATTTGACCCGTTATGACTGCAGGCCTGGTATATTCATCCTTATCTCCTGCGATATTCTCCGTATCAAAAGTGAAGGCGACTCCATCTCCTGCATTGCTGGAACAAGACATGATCGACACCATAGTAACAAACAACAGCGAGAGAGAAAGAATGTAATGCTTCATATTAATTTCTATTATCAAAGCATCATACGCAGGGATGCACTCTGGGCGGCGGAGCTCTTTGCCGCGTTCATCTTTCCGAAGTTGAACTTGACCGAGAACAGGAAGCACCGTCCTATTGTGTTGGTATAACTGTATTCGGAATAGTTGTCGGTCCACGAGGTGCTCCTGGTTCTAGCCTGGTTGAGTATGTCGCGTACCGATATGCCGAGGGTGAACGCCTTCACATTCTTCACGAGCGATGCGTCCCACCTGCATAGAGGGTCGTTGAACGTTCCTCTGTAGCCCTTGTATGTGTAGTAATCCATCTTGCTCTGGATCTCGAAGTCATGCTTTGTGAAATAGGTTGCGTCAAGTCCGTATGAGATGTTGCGTGTATCCAGATTCGCTCTAGGGTCAAGGGAGTAGCGTGAAGCACTTTTGTCGAAATCAATGCGCGCATTCATCTGCAGCCTGTCGGTCTTGTACCTGATACTTCCGTAGCAACCGTATGTGCCGGATGTGGTCCTGCTTTCCTTGAATCCGCTCTGACCGCTATAGAAGATATCTCCCGCTGCATTGCCCCAGAATGTCCTCATGAATTCATCGTATGTGAATGAATCGGTGTCCAGGCCTGGCCGGAGTCCTGTCGACTGGTATGAGGTCCTTGAATTCAAATCGCCGATTAAAGTGATGTAATATCTCCATGTTCCATTCTCGGTTATGTTTCCCGTCAGCGACAGGTTCGAGGTCATGGTCAGAGACGGCTTTCTAACGTTTACAGGGATGGAGTACATCATGCTTCGTCCGTCATACCAGATGGCGCTGGAGATTGCATTCTCGTTTGCAGTGCCGTTCACAAAGATGTTCAGGGACGTATTCTTTTTTAACTCCATGTAGAGCGATGACATGAATGTCTGGCTGTAGTATGGCCTGAGGTAGATGTTTCCGACTGAAAGCCTGGTAGGAGAAGTTATTCTCATAGCAGGGTTGACATCCGATGTTACCGGAGAGGAAGTGCTTCCCTCAACTAATATGACATACTGATTCGAGTAGTCCTTGCTGTATGTCATGAGAGTCATGTACGGGTTTATGTTGAACATCCAATCGTCTTTGCCATTGACTGTAGTGATACCCGCAGCCGTCGATTCAACCACCGTCTCCGTGAGATTCGCACTGGCGCCGACATCCACGGTAGTCATGTCCTTATGGTACTGTCCCATGGCGCGGAGACTGTTGCTTACATGGCTGTTCGCAGTCCGGGAGCTGAAAAGTTCGTTGACGGTATTGTCCTCGTTGCGGGCATCCTTTATACTCTTGTTTGAACTTATATTGCTGGCAGCCGTAAGCTGAAGAAGCCAAGACTCTGTCAGAGGCTCCACATACATCAGGGATGGATTCAGACTGTAGTAATCATTGTCGGTATCATAAGTTACACTCTGTATCTCCCCCGTCCCGTCCTTGAACGAAACGTATCTTTTGTCAAATCCATCTCCGTCTCCCTTCGAAAAACCATAGCCTAGTCCTCCGACGAGTCTTCTTCTGGAGTTGTTCTTCCCGTTTATCGAAGCCGTGAGGTTTCCACTTGTGGACAGGGTCTGGCAAAAGGCGCCGTTCAGGCTGCTGGAACTGTTCTGGAGAGCCTCCCCGATGGACGATGTGGCTTCAGAGCCGCTGTTGCTGCTGACTCTGGAGTACTTGATCGAAGGTCTGAATGAAAAAGAGGACCTTGTACCGTTGAGCCTGGAGAACTCTGCGCCAAGGGATAGATTCCGGGATGTGCCGTCCGTCTGGAGGTCCGTCATGTCCCTGAGGTCCTCAGTCATACCCTGGAAGGTAGTTCTGTCTGAACGCTTGTGGTAGTCCACATAATCCTCTGTGTACCTTGCTGAAACGCTTGAGGAGACATTCTTCAGCCTGTCCGTGTTCAGGTTTGCACCCATGTTCCATGTAGTGTGAACACCTGCGGAAGGCAGCGTAACCGATGGGGCGTCAAAACCTCCGCCGCCGCCCACAGCCGAGAATACCACGACAGCGGATTCCGAACCACCAGCGACATTCCCGGCATTTCCAACGACAGTGAGCTGGTCTCTTTCATTGTAGAGAGATGCCATCAACGAGGAGTTGTGCACAACCTTGCCGCTCTCGAGGAACTCATCCTCCCGAGCTCCGGGAACGGTTGTACCGGCGGCCAGGCTCGCGTTGCCGAAGAATCCCGTCTTGTATTCCTGCTTGAGCTCGACATCCATCACTCTTTCCTTCTGGATGTCCTTCACTCCAGATATCTTCGCTTCGTCGGATTCCCCATCGATCACCTTGATCTTGTCGACTATGCTGGCAGGAAGGCTGTTCAGGGCGGTATTCTTGTCATTCATGAAGAAGGTCTTGCCCTCTACTGTGATCTTGTCCACCACCTTTCCGTTGACCTTCACGCTGCCGCTTTCACTGATCTCGATTCCCGGCATCCTCTTGAGGAGTGCTGCCAGGTTGTCATTCGAGCCTACCTTGAAGAGGGTCGCATTGAAAATGATGGTGTCCTTCTTTATTTCGACCTCGTTGCCTGCAGCTGTGATGCTTGCCGCCTCCAGTGCCTTGATATCCGGCTTCAGCCTGATCTCTCCCATATCCGAATCCTTTCTCACGTAGAAGTTTTTCTGGTACTTCTCGTAGCCCAGATACTCAACGGTAAGTATGTAGTCTCCCACAGTCACATCATTCAGCTCAACATTGCCATCGATGTCGCTGAGCGCAAAGTTGGTTATCAGCGTGTCGGACTTGAAGCGGAGGTACGCGGACACGAAGCTCAGGTTTTCATTCGACACGGAGTCCACGACATGGGCCTTGACCTGAAAGACTTTTCTCGACAGCAGGTCTCCGCTTATGACATACGTCTGGGCACTGCAGACCAGACAGATTACAGCAAGAAGAACGGATGCAAGAATTCGTTTCATAGTTCAGTTTATTATCTCATCTGGAATGTGATAGGGATGGTCAGGCACTGAGGGACAGGTTTGCCATTTACAGTAGCCGGTTCCCATCTTGGTGATTGACCGATAAGCGATACAACCAGTTTATCGAGTTCCTCACAGATTCCATCTTCGATTTCGATATCCTTGACGGCTCCGTCAGTGTCCACAACAAACGATACTCTCATCTTACCGGCATGATTGCAACCCTTTGGCCGGGCAATTCTCCTGTTCAGCCACATGGAGAACGCCTGCATCCCTTCGCCCTGGAAAGAAGGCATGGTATCGGTCATAGCGAGATAGAATGGGATATAGCCATTGTTCTCCTCCTTGTAGCTTATGACGACTATTTCATCAAGTTCCTGAGGCCTCTTCATTGTAAATACCACAGCGCCCTGAGCTGCCCTGTCGCCATATTTTTCCTTTGCGACATCCGGCTGAAGCACCTCAATCTTGCTGATACGGCTTTGGTCAATCTTCTCGAACTCCTCTTTTGTGAGTTCTTTTTCCTCGCCCCATGGCTGGCGGAGAATATACAATGGAGTAGATGGGTAGGCTTTATAAACACCAACGACAGGAGTAGAGCCTCCATTACTATAATCACGAGGATCAAGGGTAGTACCTGAGTCACTGACTGTCTGTGCCTGAAGGCCGATGCATATGCACACGAGCGGAATCATGTAAAGCACGCGCAATCCTCTTGAAAGAGGAGACTTAGATTTTGTCATCATGGTGATTCGGTTTTTAAGTATACTGTGGTTGAAACTGTTTGCTACCGAGTAGCCGCTCTTGCTGACGGCCTTCCTCAATAACAGATATTGATATTCCTTGATATCAATACCTGAACGGAGCACGGCATCGTCCGCTTCGTACTCATGGAGTTCCTGAAGGTCCATCCTGAGCATCCAGACAGCGGGATTGAACCACTGGAATGATGACAGGACGTCGACTATCAGCAACTCTAGCGAGTGACCGGACTTGATGTGCGCCTTCTCGTGGACAAGGATAGAAGAGTGGTCGCTTTCCCAATCACGCCTCGAAAGGACTACGTAATGCATCCAGCTGAAAGGGTCGACATTATCTTCCGTGACCACTATACTGCAGCCGTCTTCCTGCATGACCTTGCCGCGGCGGACAATCTTCATTACATTCAGAATTGACACTGCAACCCTCATTAGGGCAACGGCGACACCGATCCAGAAAAGTGCGGCAAGCGCCATCGGCCACCACGGCACACCACTCTCGACAAGAGCAGGGACATCCACAGGAGCGCCGATTTCCGGCGTTATGACGATACTCTCCATCTGTGCAGGACGGTGAATGGTGATGACACATAGAGGCAGGAGGAAGGACAGGACTGCCGTCCCGACCAGGACGACCCTGTTGAATCGGTGAAAGGTCTCTTTCTTCAAAAGGAAGCGATAAAACAGATAGAAGACAAGCAGCACGACTGCCACCTTCCCCTCGTATATAAGAAAATTCGTCATTTCTGTTCTCCTTTTTCTATGAGTTCAATCAGTTCCTTCAACTGCTCGACAGTAATCTTCTCTTCTTTGACCAAGGCGGAGACTGCATTCAGATATGAATTGTCAAAATACTTGTCAATCAGTCCGATGAGTGAATGCCCTTTATAATCATCACGTGAGATTTTTGCAAAATACTGATATGTCGGACCATATGCCTTGTGACCTATGAACCCTTCCTCTTCCAATGTCCTCACCTGTGTAGACAAGGTTGAAAAATGAGGCTTCGGCTCAGCATACAGTTCACGCAACTCTCTAACGAACAGAGGGCCTTTTTCCCAAAAATGATTCATTATCACTTCTTCTTTCTTTGTCAGTCTTTTCATGATGGATGTCGTTTCCGCAAATATAACTAAATTTATTAGTTGTACAACTATTATATATAACTATACAATTAGACATAATAATTGTAGAAGCACATCGACAGCCCAAGTCAAAAGCAAAGCATTTGTTATGAACAAGGATAGGCAAGAAGTGTATAAGAATTTGTAAGCACGTAATTTATGCCATCGGATATAATCCCAAGATGGAATGTATTCCTTTCATTAGAATTCTTCACAATGAAATGGTTCCCGTCCGATATGTCATAAACCAGAATATACTCATCAGCGCCATACTGGAACTGGATGTAGTATTTCTGATTGTTCTTTTGAACATTTGTATATGTAAACCGACAATGGGCCTCCTCCGGAAACCTGATTCTGAATTTAGCTGTCGGCCAGATAAAGTCGGTCGAGGTGTAGTTTACAATGGTAGAGGAACCTGGATAGAAACAATACAACGAGTCCTCACTCTGAAAGAAGTGGGGTTGCAGCATATCTGATGGACTGCATATCGGATTCGGCGAAACGAACAATGAATCCTTATCCAGAACATACTGAATATCGAACGCGGCAGACTCGGAAACACCCGTCAGCCATAGGTTGTTACTATCCCTCCTGGCAACTGACGTATATGAAATGTCGCCATCAGGGAACCGTGTGACATCTCGTAACTCACGTGTTTCCAACGAGATTTCTCTTATCCCGTTGATCGTAAGAAGCTCAATATAACGTCCTTTATACAAGAAAAAATCCACCACAGATTCTTTCATGTCATAGATCTCCGAGAATGTCCCGTCCTTATGGAAAACTGCCGCTTTTTCTGCCGAACCGTCAATGATGCATATCATATTACCGGACACAGAAAAACGAGGATTATCCGAAAGGATGAAGTCCACGTCACGAGGGAATACAAGGGATACCGTATCCGCGTCACCGCACAGCCTGTCAGTGTCTATGCCGGTCTGCAGGGCTTTTTTGAAGTTGATGTCAATATAATCCGATGTGCCTGCCGAACAAGAAATCAGCAATGACACGGCAAGCAAATGCACACAGGGCTTAATGTGCGATGGTAGAATCATGAATCAGATTCTTGGCTTTTGGATCATATGTATAAGACGCGATATGATGAAGATAATCAGTCCGTACGCGAGAAGGATTGCCGTACATCTGAGTCCTCCCCAGACGACGGAAGGGTGAATCTCTCCATTACATTCGATGACGACCCCCGCCGCTCTTGCAAAATTGAACGCACTGAACAGGACGCTGAATCCTAATGCAATGCCACCGATATCATCCACCCAGCGCGGAGCTTTCCATGCAGCAAAAAACACAGTTGCCAAAAGAATTGTGAGAAGAATCATTTGAAATGGTCCACCGAGGAAGAACAATTGTGAGATAGAAGTTGAAAGTACCATATTCATGTCTTTTTTGTTTTTGCAAAACTATTCATACCCGAAGAGTCAAGCAAAGAATTATCCCTCTGGAAGTCCACTTTATCCCCTTGTAAAGCCTTTTGTGACATTTATGGTGTATTTTTTTCGTACTTTTGAATTGAAATGTGGAAACGGATTGTCATAATACTTGGCTACTGGATGATTGCGGTACTGACGATATCAATCATCCTGACCAGCCTTGGTCTGAGCTTCATATATGCATTGATGTATGGGCTTGCTTTCGTTCCAGCGGCCCTGATTGCTAAAATCATTTTCCCAAATCGACCTATAGAAAATATTTCAATAGACCTGAAGAGCATTGCTTTCGTGAGCCTGATGTTACTGGCTCTATGCTTTGCATTGGTTTTCAGTGTTTCCTGGACGATATACCTAATGGATGGTACATTCCAGGTTCAGGATCTAGGCACCCCTCCCGTCCTTACCAACCCCGCCTTCCTTGTTGTCATGGTGCTGGTCCTGCTTGCAGGAGATTATTTCACGGAACTCTACCTTGACAAGCACTTCCCAGTAAAAGATCAACTGATTGATTTTATCTCGAATCGCAAGCATCTCCAGATGAAGCAGTCGGAAATTCTTTACATTGAATCCAATGACACCGAGGTCTGGATCCATGCCTCTAATGGCGAGAAATTCAGGAACAAGACACCTATCGGTCAGTGGGAGAACCTCCTGGGCAAGGGATTCACAAGAATCAGTCGCTCTTTTCTTGTAAACAGAGACTACATAACTGAAATTGGCTCCGGATACGTTGCTTTGGGAGAAATGCGTCTCTCGAGTTCCAAGAAATACATTCCAGAGTAAAAATAGATTCAATACACCACAAACAAGTATATTTCTTATGAATGCTTCAAGTTCTATCAAGGGTGGTTTGGCAATCATCTCCGTGTTTGTTCTCATATCCTCTTGCAGTGTCCAGAAATCGCTTCCCGTTACCGGACAGCAGTCAATAGAGACATCGACAATTGAAATCAGATCCACTGATTCAGGCGTTATCTATCTGCTGGATGGAAAAAAGGTAGCACTGAGCAAACTTCCAAGAAAACTCTATAAGGTGAGAGAAAAGGCTAAAATTGATGATCAAGATGAGTTCTTCACCTTCGGAATAGAGACTGACCCGGGTGTTCCTCAATCTGCTATTATAGAAGCACAGATGGCGATTCAAAAAGCCCGGGAATTCAAGAAATAGGCTTGCAGGTATTAAATATAATACCCATCTTTGCTGAAAGCTTAAGAGACCTGCGGAACTTTGAAAGATGATGAAGACACTACGCAACCTGTCATTCGACACGGAATACATTTATGCCGAAGACGAGACTGGCAGAAAGCTGAAGCAGTCAATCCTATGGTATCCGGATCTGTTGAGTGCCAGCGACGAGGAACGCAACAACTATACTGTCGGTTTTACCGGATTCCATTGGAGAGACCTCGATGAGGACATCTCCTTTGAGAGTTTCGAATATGAGGATGCGATTCCATCAAGAATCCAGAAATTCTTTCTCGCGCACAAAGAGATCAACATCGCGGAATTCGCCAAAAGAATAGGCATCAACGCCACGCTCCTGAGAAACTATATCAATGGTTTCAAGAAACCATCCCTTGCCAGAGAACAGGAGATAATCGAGGCAATACACAGATTGGGCATGGAGTACTGCAGCTTCGGTATTGCAGAAGGATATAAGCCCGACAACACAGGCAAGAAACAATATCTCTCAGAGGCCGAGCCAACGATCTAGGGACACAAAAATAAGAGCCCGCCTTATGGCGAGCTCTTATTTTTGTGGTCCCAACAGGACTTGAACCTGTGACCCACTGATTATGAGTCAGTTGCTACTAACCAACTGAGCTATGGGACCTGAATTGGAAAGCAAAGATAAGCAAAAAACGATGATGCGCCAATTTTTTGTCTAATTACCTATCTTTGCATTCATTCATCTGGGGGCCTGCAGCCTCATATAAAAGAACCAAGCCATGCCGATCATAAGAAAACTCAAGGACATCAGTCCCAGATATGGAAAGAACTGCTTCTTCGCAGAGAATGCCGCAATAATCGGCGACGTCCGGATGGGCGACGACTGCAGCATCTGGTACGGAGCCGTGCTGCGCGGCGACGTGAATCCGATCCGCATCGGGAACCGCGTCAACATCCAGGACGGAGCAGTCCTGCACACTTCCGGACATATCTCAACCGTAGAAATGGGTGACGACGTCTCGGTCGGCCACAACGCCATCATACATGGAGCCAAGATCGGCAACAACGTGCTCATAGGCATGGGAGCCATAGTCATGGACAACGCTGTCGTTCCAGACAACACGATAGTTGCCGCCGGCGCAGTCGTGCTGGCAAACACAGTACTCGAACCCGGCATCTGGGCAGGAATCCCCGCCAAGAAGGTCAAGGATGGCTCCCAGGCGATAGCCCGCATGAACGCAGGCTATGCGAGCAGCTATCTCGAGTGCAAGTCCTGGTATCTTGAGGACGACAATGAAACAGGAAACGGAGGCGAATAGCCCCCGTTTCTCTTATATATCCATCCCGAAAAGAACTACTGGCTGACGCCTGAACGCTTCTCAAGCTTATTGAACAGCGAGGCCAGCAATGTTCCGCTGATCGAATGCCATACACAGCTGATGGCGCAAGGCACGACTGCCAACGGGTGCACAGCCATGAAGAACTGCGAACTCAGATTGGTAGCAAGTCCGGCATTCTGCATGCCCACCTCGATGCTGAGGGTCTTGCGCTTCGCAGGCGAGAACTTCAGCACTGTGCCGAGCAGAAATCCCAGTAGATAGCCAAGGCTGTTGTGGCAGAGCACGACCGCGAAGGTCAGCAGGAAAAGACCGAAGCCGCCCGCCATGAGCGAATCGTGGACTGTACTCACGACCCCTCCGACGATAAGCGCAAGACAGACAACGCTTAGCGAAGGCATGACGGCCATGATGCTGTCAAAACCCTTGATCTTTGAGCACCACGAGCGCAGACCGAAGCCAAGCGACACAGGCAGCAGAGTCACGATAAGTATGCTCTTGAACATTCCCCATGCGTCCACATCGACGGTCTCTCCCACGAGCAGCAGCACCAGAAGCGGAGTCACGACTGGAGAAATCAGAGTACTTACAGTCGTCATGCCCACAGAGAAGGCCACGTCACCGCGACAGAGATAGGACATGATATTGCTGCTGACACCTCCAGGACAGCATCCTACCAGTACGATACCGATAGCGAGCGCTGGAGACAATCCGAAACAGCGGGTAAGGGTCCAGGCAATCAGAGGCATCAGGGTGTACTGCGCAAGGGCGCCTATCGCTATGTCCAGCGGACGGGAGACAAGAATCTTCAGATCCGCGGGAGTAAGCGTAAGGCCCATCGTGAGCATGATGAGGCCCAGTATGACAGTCTGGGTCGATCCGCTTACCCATGCAGTCAGAACCGGCCAGATGAAAGCCAGGATGGCAGCGGAAACGACAACCAGAGATGCATTGGATGTCAGAAATCCAAAGAACTTCTTCATTGTACTACTTTGAGATGGTCTTCAGCATTTCCTCGACTGCACGCTCAAGCTGGAGGTCACGTCCGGCAAGGACTGATGCAGGATCGTTGTATACGAGGATATCAGGCTCGATCTGGTGGTTCTCGATGAAGTGCTCCTCGTCAGTAGACCAGGTGCCGACCTGAGGGATACCGAACACGATGTCGCTGTCGATCTGATTCTCCCACCATACGGCTGTCATGGTTCCCGGGATAGGAGCTCCGATGAGCTTTCCGATACCGAGCATGCGGTATGCGAATGGGGTGCCCGATGCATCGGAGTAGTTGTCCTCACCTACAAGCATGCATGAAGGCTTGGTCCACTTGCTGAACGGCTCATCACCGATGTACTGCCCACGCGGGATGTACTGGTTGTAGAGCTTTCCACCGAGGAAGGTGACGATATCGTCATGCAGCCAGCCGCCGCCATTGTGACGTGTGTCGACAATCAGGGCATCGCAGGCACGGTAGCGGCCGCGGGCCTTTGAATAGAGTTCGCGGAAGCTCTCTGAATCCATACCCTGGATGTGTACATAACCTACACGACCACCTGAGAGCTTCTCAACCATCTCTTCGCGCTGACGTACCCATCTGCGGTAGAGCAGGGTCGCGTCTGAGGAAGCTGGGGTGACGAAGAGTTCCTTGTCCTTTCCGACCACGATACGGATGCGCTTGCCGGCCTTGTTCTCCAGAGAAATCATTGGATCGACACCAGCCTTGAGGACTGTTCCGTCAATCGAAGTGATGATGTCGCCTGCCTTGATCTCGCTGTCAGCAAGTGCGAGCACACCGCCTGGGAGAACCTCGCGGATGCGGAGACCGTCACCGGCATAGCTGTCGTCATAGATTACACCAAGATAACCTCTGTTGACAGGTGAAGCCGGTCTGTAGCGGGCACCGGTATGAGAGCCGTTAAGTTCGCCGAGCATCTCGGACAGCATGTCCTGGAAGTCGTAGTTATTGTTGATGTGAGGCAGGAAAGCCTCGTAGTTGTCATGGTAGTATTTCCAGTCTACGCCATGAATCTCAGGGTCGTAGAACTTCTCGCTAACCTGCTTCCAGATGTGCTCGAACATATATGCACGCTCCTCGGCCGGCTTGTACTCGTAGTCGCCGCTGAAGCTTGCTGTCTCGGTCTTGCCGCTTGCAAGGGTCACTGTAGTGAGGCCACGGCCAGAGGTCACATAGAGCTTGCTGCCGTCAGCAGATGGGATGAAACTGCCTGATACGCCCTTCGCAAGGACAGTGACGTTGCCTTCACGGAGATCACGGACACAAAGGTCATAGCCGCGCTCGAGACGCTGAGTGAAATAAAGCTTGGTGCCATCCAGACTGAGGAAATGGTCGCCGATGCTGTTGCTGAACGGAGTAAGACGCTTGATACGGTCATCGCGGTTTGCAAGATCAAGCTGAAGCTTTGGCATCTTGTTCTTCTCCTTTGCAAGAGAATCCTTCTTTTCCTCCTTCTTCTCGGCCTTTTCCTCCTTCTCGCTCATCATGAGCTTGGCGATCTCTGCCTCCTCCTTGCTGCGGGCCATCTCGGTCATAGCCTTGCCGTCGAAGAACATGATATAGACATCGTCCTCGGCTCCCCAGCTACCATGGCTGCGGTAACCGTTCTTGTCGGAAGTCCAGGTCATCGCCTTGCCGCCAAGAGCCCATCGGAAGCCTCCGTCAGAGTATCCGCTGCGGGTCAGGTTGGTGATTTCTCCTGTTTCGATGTCGATGAGAGCCACGTCCTGGTTGTTCCAGCCGCCGTCAACCTGCCAGTTGCAGAGGATGTAGTGGCTGTCAGGGCTCCACTCGAATCCCTGGTCACCGTCCGAATATGAATAGTTGACGTCCTTGAACAGCGACTTCTCCTTGCCGTCCTTGACGTTCTTGATCACGAGTTCAGTACGGTTGCGGTAGTATGCCACCCACTTGCCGTCCGGCGATACGTCTGGCTGGAAGCAGGTCTCGCCCGGAGTCGAGAAGAGCTCCTCCTTGAAGTCGGTGGCATAGGTGAAGCACTTGTCCTCCTTGCGGGTCAAAGTAGTCCTCCAGATGCCCCAGTTGCCGTTTCGTTCAGCAGAATAGTAGATGGTACGTCCGTCCTCAGAGAAGTCCACGTTGCGTTCCTGGGCTGCGGTATTGGTGATACGGCGAGTGGTACGATACTCCATCGAGGTAACAAATACATCGCCTCGGAGAATCATTGCGACCTCCTTGCCGTCCGGAGACACAGCCGCTGCGGTAGCGCCGCTGCTCATGCTCATGCGCTGAACAGCCTTCTCGTTTTCGTCGCGGAGGACGCTGATGTCAAGCTTCTTCGGCGATGAACCTTCGCGAAGGGTATAGAGGTCTCCGTTGAGTGAGTATGCAAGAGTACCGTCAGCTGCAACCGAAAGGAAGCGGACAGGGTTCTTGGTCTCGAATGTGAGCTGGGTGAGTCTCTCAGGCGCGTCGAGGCTGCCGCGATAGATGTTCGAGGTCTTGCCGTCGCGCTCGCTGAGATAGTAGAATGTCTTGCCGTCAGCCGCAAAGACTGGATTGCGGTCCTCACCGATGTACGAGCTGATTTTGGTGAAAGTGCCGTTTGCATCGATGTTCACGCCGCCCTTGACAGCTGGCACATACTTCCAGATGTCGCGGGTAACAGAAGATGTGTGATGCTTGCGGAGAGGATCCTCGTAGCCCTTCCAGTCCTCATAGAGAATAGTTCCGTCAGCAGCCACGCTCATGCTCATTACAGGGAGAGAGCTTACAAGCTTCGGTGCACTGCCATTCAGGTCCGTACGATAAAGCTGGGCGCTGCCTGGGAATCCATCGTAACCGGCAGACATCATGTCATGATTATAATTGCTGTAGAGGATGGTTCCATCAGGAAGGACTGCCAGCAGGGTCTCATTGCCAGGCGCTGTGGTCAGGCGCTTTGGGGTACCGCCGTTTGCGGAGGTCACATAGATGTCACGGCTGCCTTCACGATATGAACAGAACACAATCTGGCTTCCGTCGGCGGTCCAGCGTGGGTCATTGTCATAAGATGCGTTGGATGTGATCTGGCGAGCCTCGCCTCCGTTCGCAGAGACGGTCCAGATATCTCCCATATAGGCAAAGGCTATGGTCTTGCCGTCAGGAGAAATGCTGTTTGTTCTGATCCATGACGCCTTTTCAGCGGCATTGACAGAAACCGCGGCAAAAAGGGATGCTGCCGCAAGCAATGTTCTGAGTTTCATATCTTATAGTATCTGATTTCCAATTCAAATATAACTAGAAAAGAGGACGAGTCATAGACTTGTCCTCTTTTATTTGTGATAACCCGCTACGGGTTACGCTTTGCTTGGGATCAGACCTTGATCTCAACCTCAACGCCTGAAGGGAGCTCGAGCTTCATGAGAGCGTCAACGGTCTTTGCGTTGCTGTTCTCGATGTCGAGGAGACGGCGGTAAGAATCGAGTTCAAACTGCTCACGAGACTTCTTGTTAACGAAGGTAGAGCGGTTAACGGTAAAGATCTTCTTGTTGGTAGGAAGCGGAATTGGACCGTTTACCTGTGCATTGGTAGCCTTTACAGTCTCCACGATCTTCGCTGCGGACTTGTCCACGAGCATGTGGTCGAAAGATTTGAGCTTAATTCTGATTTTCTGACTCATATCTGTAAATGTTGAATTGTTATACTACTATTCGTCGTCACTAGCCTTGTAACCGCTCTTCTCGATGATTTCCTTAGCTGCTGCTGCGGTAACCTCTGAGTAGTGGTCGAAAGACATGGTGCTGGTTGCACGACCTGAAGAAAGGGTTCTGAGGACGGTTACATAACCGAACTGCTCTGCGAGCGGAACGAATGCCTTTACGATACGTGCGCCAGTAGCGGTTGAATCCATTGCGACAACCTGACCGCGACGTCTGTTGATATCACCTACGATGTCTCCCATGTAATCCTCTGGGGTAACAACCTCAAGGTTCATGATAGGCTCCATGATGACTGGACGGCACTTAGGACAAGCGTGACGGAATGCCATGCGGGCTGCAAGCTCGAATGAGAGCTGGTCTGAGTCCACTGGATGGAATGAACCGTCGAGGAGGGTAACCTTGATTGAAGGTACCTCGTAGCCTGCGAGGCATCCGTTAGCCATAGCGGACTCGAAGCCCTTCTGTACAGCTGGAACGAATTCCTTAGGCACGTTTCCACCCTTGACCTGGTTGTCGAACTGAAGGCCGGTAACGCCCTCGTCTGCAGGACCGATCTCAACGACGATGTCTGCGAACTTACCACGACCACCTGACTGCTTCTTGAATACCTCACGATGCTGGGTAGTAGCGGTGATTGCCTCCTTGTAATTAACCTGAGGAGCACCCTGGTTGATCTCGACGTTGAACTCACGGCGGAGACGGTCGATGATGATGTCAAGGTGGAGCTCACCCATACCGCTGATGACGGTCTGGCCGGTCTCATGGTCTGACTTTACAGTGAAGGTAGGGTCTTCCTCGGCGAGCTTGCCGAGTGCGATTCCGAGCTTGTCAAGATCCTTCTGGGTCTTAGGCTCCACTGCGATACCGATAACTGGATCTGGGAACTCCATAGACTCGAGGGTGATAGGATTGCTCTCTACACAGATGGTATCACCGGTGCGGAGGTCCTTGAAACCTACAGCTGCGCAGATGTCACCAGCCTCGACGAACTCGATAGGGTTCTGGTGGTTAGAGTGCATCTGGTACAGACGTGCGATTCTCTCCTTCTTGCCTGAACGTACGTTGTATACATAAGTACCGGCGTCAAGACGTCCTGAGTAAGCTCTGAGGAATGCGAGACGACCTACGAATGGGTCGGTAGCAATCTTGAATGCGAGAGCGCAGAAAGGCTCGCTTGCGCTTGGCTGACGCTCTTCCTCCTCCTGGGTCTGAGGGTTGACACCCTTTACAGCACCCTTGTCGAGAGGTGAAGGGAGGTAGCGTGCCACACTGTCAAGAAGGAACTGAACGCCCTTGTTCTTGAAAGATGAGCCACAGCATGCAGGAACGATCTGCATTGCGCAGGTACCCTTTCTGATTGCAGCGATAACCTCCTCGTCCGAGATGCTGTCCGGATCCTCGAAGAACTTGTCCATGAGTGCGTCGTCGCACTCGGCAGCAGCCTCTACGAGATTGTTTCTCCAGTTTTCAGCCTCATCAGCCATGTTGGCTGGAATCTCACGGATTTCGTAGTTGACGAGGTCGTCGCTTGAATTGTAGTAGTATGCCTTGCGTGCGAGGAGGTCGATGATACCCTCGAACTTGTCCTCAGCTCCGATAGGGAGGCAGAGAGGAACTGCGGTAGCACCGAGCTTTGACTTGATTTCCTCGACTACGGCAAGGAAGTCAGCGCCCACGCGGTCCATCTTGTTGATGTACGCAATCTTTGGAACGCCGTACTTGTCTGCCTGACGCCAAACGGTCTCTGACTGTGGCTGAACACGGCCTACTGCGCAGAAAGTAGCGACAGTACCATCGAGTACTCGGAGTGAACGCTCCACCTCGACGGTGAAGTCAACGTGTCCCGGAGTATCGATAAGGTTCAGCTGATAGGTATCGCCAGCATAGTGCCAGAATGCGGTAGTAGCAGCAGAGGTGATGGTGATACCACGCTCCTGCTCCTGTACCATCCAGTCCATGGTGGCAGCACCCTCATGTACTTCACCGATCTTGTGAGTCTTGCCGGTGTAGTAGAGAATACGCTCTGACGTTGTGGTCTTACCGGCATCAATGTGCGCCATGATGCCGATGTTTCTTGTAAACTTAAGATCTCTTTTTGCCATCTGCAAACAAGATTAGAAACGGAAGTGTGCAAATGCCTTGTTGGCCTCTGCCATCTTGTGCATATCCTCCTTTCTCTTGAATGCACCGCCCTCATTGTTATAAGCGGCCATGATCTCTGCGCACAGCTTTTCTGCCATAGAGCGGCCGGAACGCTTGCGAGCGTAGTTGATCAGGTTCTTCATGGAGAGAGAAACTTTTCTTTCCGGTCTCAACTCTGTTGGCACCTGGAAGTTAGCACCACCGATACGACGTGACTTAACCTCGATCTGAGGGGTTACGTTCTCGAGTGCCTTCCTCCAAATATCCAGAGGAGCCTTGTCAGAATCTTTCATCTTCTCGCCTACCATGTCAATGGCATCGTAAAAAATAGAATACGCGATACTCTTCTTTCCCTGCAACATAAGATTGTTCACGAAACGGGTTACCTCGATATCGTTGAACTTTGGATCAGGAAGTAGAATCCTCTTCTTAGGCTTCGATTTTCTCATAATGAAATAAAGGTGAAAAAAGTTTTAATTACTTCTTAGAGGCCTTTGGTCTCTTGGCTCCGTAAAGTGAACGTGACTGAGTACGTCCCTCTACACCAGCGGTATCAAGAGCTCCTCTAAGGATGTGGTAACGTACACCTGGAAGGTCCTTGACACGACCGCCACGTACGAGCACGATTGAGTGCTCCTGGAGGTTGTGGCCCTCGCCAGGGATGTATGCGTTGACCTCCTTTGAATTTGAAAGACGTACACGGGCAACCTTTCTCATCGCTGAGTTAGGCTTCTTAGGTGTGGTTGTGTACACACGCAGACATACGCCCCTCTTCTGAGGACAAGCATCCAACGCACGAGACTTGCTCTGTACTTCGAGAGCCTCGCGTCCTTTGCGAACTAACTGTTGAATTGTTGGCATAAATGATTGTGAATCTTTAATTTATGTTTTTTATCCCATAATTTGGGACGGCAAAGATACGAATAAAATACGAAATGAACAAGTTATCAACATACAAAAATGGCGATCCGAAGACCGGACCGCCATATCTTAACACGTTGTGTAAGTCTTACTTAAGACCTGCGAACTCGATGTCCTTTGCAGCGCGTGCAGCGAACTTCTCGACCTTGCCAGCCTTCTCGAGGTATGACTTTGCATCAGCAGCCTTGCCCTGACGAGCAGCGATGATAGCTCTGAGGTACTGTACAGGAGCATCCTGGCACTTTGCAGAAGCGGCAGCCTTGTCGATCTGGCCGTTAAGGATGTATGCGAGGGTGGTGTTGTGGCAGCATCCTGGAGCATCCTTGAGGTTCTCGGCAGCAGCAGCATAGTTGCCTGAAAGGATGTCAACGATACCCTGGTTAGCCTTTGCTGCAGCGGTGCCTGAAGCAGCGAACTTCTGTGCAGCAGCCTTGAGGTCACCCTTGTGGAGAGCGATCACACCCTGTGCGTTGAGGACGTCAGCGTCAACGGTGCACTTTGCGAGCTGAGCTGCAGCCTTGTCATCCTGGTCGAGAGCCATGTATGCAACTGCGAGGTTGAATGCAGCACGTGCGCTGTTGAACTTATCGATAGCCTTCTGGTAAACAGCTGGCTTCTGCTCAGCAGGAACGAGGGTAGCGACACGGAGAAGAGCCTCCTCGTCGAGAACGTCGCTGTTCTCGTTGATGAGCTGGAGAAGCTCCTCCTTGGTGAAGTTCTTGTACTCTACGTTAGCGATGAAGCGTGCACGACGGAGTTCAGGAAGAACCTCGCCCTTGAGCTCCTTGTAGATCTCTGACATGTTCTTGATCTCGCTCTCGCGGACAGCAGGATCGCTGTACATTGAAAGAACGCGGAGGATGAGATCCTTGTCCTGGATGTTAGACTCGTTAACGAGAGCCTGGAAGCCTTCCCAGTCCTCACCAACGCTCTTTACCTCTGGAGCAGCAGCGTCCTTGACAACCTTTGACCAAGCCTTGTTTGCAGATGCAGCACGACGGTCAGAGAGCTTGTTGTTGGCATCCTCCTTACCATCTGGTGAAGCGTAAGCTACAACCTCGGTACCGGTGAGGGTCTTGCGCTCGTTAGCCTTGATCTCGTCGAGAGCTGCCTGGAAATCCTTGAGGGATGCACCACGGAGCTGTGAGCTGCGGACGTCTGATGAGTTGATGGTATAGAGAATCTGACCCTCAGCGGTCTGAGGAATGATCTCCATATAGTTGTCAGCCTTGTAAGGAACCATACCCTCGCTCTTTACGAGCATGTAGGTGGTGTTGACGCCCTCAGCGACCTTCTTTGAAGGGAGGTTGACACTCTTGTTCTTGTACTTAGCCACACCGCGGAGCTCGAGGTATGCCTTCTCCATTCCTGGAACATAAGTGAAATGTGCGTTATCCTTTACAACGCCACCGTCCTTGGCAACTACCTTGTAGTTGTCCTTTACCTTCTCACCCTGATACATGAGCTTGGCAGCTGCCTGCTCACCACCTTCGTAAACGAGAACAGGGGTAACCTCAAGGATTGCCTTTGGATGGAAATATCCCTCTGGGTAAGTAACGGTGAGAGCTGCGTCGATGTTGCCGGCTACAGCCTCAAGCACTGCAGGATTGCACTCAACGCGCACATTCTCGGCCATCTCGGCCATCTTCTCTGCAGAAGAGCAAGCTACTGCTGCGAAACCGATGATCGCTGCAGCAAGAACTTTAATGCATTTTTTCATAATGATACTGTTGTTATAAATGATTTCTTAAAAATATCTATGAGAGCATTCTACCTTGCAAAGATAGCATATTATTTCGTAACTTTGTAAACCAAAAACTGCTCGAAACAATAAAAAATGGACTCACAGGAACTCCAGTCTCTAAAAAACAGATACGACATCATCGGTAATGATGCCGCGCTGAACAGTGCACTCGAGATCGCAGTGGCCGTTGCACCGACCGACATCGCCGTCCTCATCGACGGAGAAAGCGGAACCGGAAAGGATACCATACCAAGAATCATACATGAGCATAGCAGGCGCAAAGGCGGAAACTACTTCGCAGTAAACTGTGGAGGAATACCTGAAGGCACCATCAACTCCGAACTCTTCGGCCATGTCAAGGGAGCCTTCACCGGTGCGGACCGCGAGCACAAGGGATATTTCGAGGAGGCCGACGGCGGCACCCTGTTCCTGGACGAGATAGGCGAGCTTCCGGCAGCCACCCAGGCGATGCTGCTGCGCGTCATCCAGAACGGAGAATTCATGAAGGTCGGCTCGGCCAAGGTCGAGAGGACAAACGTCAGGGTGATCGCAGCCAGCAACGTGAACCTCGCCCATGCAGTCAGCCAGGGAAAATTCCGTTCGGACCTCTACTACAGACTCAACGGAATAACCATAAAGATGCCTGCCCTCAGGGAGAGGACAAGCGACATTCACCTGCTGTTCCGCAAATTCTCGGCAGACTTCTCCGAAAGGAACCATACGCACAAGGTAAATCTTACCCACGACGCAATAAAGCTCATCACTGAATACCGCTGGCCGGGCAACATCCGCCAGCTGAAGAACTTCGCCGAAGCCGTCACCGCGCTCGAGACCCAGAACTTCCGTCCGACCGACGGACGCTGCGAGGTCGATTCGCTCACGTTGAGAAAGTATCTTCCTGCCGAGGGAGAGACCGCGATCGCGGTTTCGGATCCTCAGCAGCAGGAAAGAATGAGCGACAATGACCGCCAGATGATATTCAATGCCATCCTGAAGATGAGTCATGACATCGAGGAGCTGAAGCGCGTCGTCTACGGAGGAGGTGCATCACCTGTCGTAAATGAACCGATGTCGCTGCCTCCGGCACCTGCCGACCAGCCGCACCAGCGAATGGAAGAAATTGACGAACAGCCTCAGACTGTCGTCGAGAATCATGAACAGGAAGAGAGTCTCGACATAGTCGACAATGAGAGGAACCTTATCGAAAAGGCTCTGCGCAAGCATGACGGTCATCGCAAGAGCGCCGCTGCCGAACTTGGATTCTCGGAGAGGACTCTGTATCGCAAGATGGAAAAATACGGACTGAAATCATGAAGCACGCCATAAGACTGATAGCAATGATGGCCGCATGTCTCATTCTGAGTGCATGCAAGGTCACCTATTCCTTCTCCGGAACATCGATCCAGGCTGAAGTGAAGACAGTGACTATCGCAGAGTTTGAGTACAAGGCGCTCCGCGTCAACCCATCGCTTGCCAACGACATGTCCGAGCAGCTCCGCAACCAGTTCCGCCGCATGACCCGCCTGGAACAGGTAGACATGGACGGAGACCTTGAGATCTCAGGAACGATCACCGGCTACGAGGTGCGTGCGACCGCCGTCACTGCGAACGAGACCGCCGCCCAGAACCGCCTCACCGTCTCCATTACCGTGAACTTCATGAACAGGCTTTTCCCCGAGGACAGCTTCGAGAACAAGAATTTCTCCGCATATGCAGATTTCGACGCCACACAGTCGCTTGACGCGGTCGAGAGCAGCCTCTGCGAAGAGATCCTTGACAAGCTTATAGACGATATCTTTAACGCAACCGTCGCACAATGGTAGACTGCATCGACATCAAGAACCTCAACCTCGAAGAGCTGATCGGCGTCGTGAATCTGTACCCATGGTTCGGATCCGCGCGCAAGGAACTGTGCCTTCGCATGGTGGAGCTCGAGGGCGAAGAGGAATCCGGACAGCGCTGCGCCGAAGCCGCAATGTACATCGGCTCCCGCCGCATCATCGCGGATGCCCTCAGGGGCCGCCGAAAGAATGACCTCTCGGACAGTGAGGTCGGACGTCTTCTCAAGGAAGCCAGCGCACCAGAGAAAAAAGTCCGTGCTGCCGGCGGTGATTTCTTCTCACAGGATGAATATGACAAGGTGCGCAGTATTGAGGACAACGTTTTCTCTCATTTTGCAAGCAGCGTCAGGAGCGAAAGAGAAAAGGGCGGGGACGACATACTGACCGCCGCATTCTGCACGGAAACCCTTGCCAAAATCTATATCGAGCAGGGCTATTATGAACAGGCATTGTTCATTTATAGGCAATTACTCTTGCGTTATCCAGAAAAAAGCACTTACTTTGCAACCCTTATTGAAAAATTGGAACAAATCGATAATCAAATAGACAGAATATGAACGCAATCTTTACAATCCTGACCGTTCTCGTAATCATCGCAGCACTCCTGCTCGTAGCAGTCGTATTGCTCCAGAACGGCAAAGGCGAGGGTCTCGCAAGCAACTTCGTTGCAGGCAACCAGACTTTCGGTGTGAGACAGACCGCTGACCTCCTCGAGAAGGTTACCTGGGGTCTCGTTACCTTCATCCTCGTAGTTTCCATCATCTCATCTTTCACCCTCGGCTCTACCGCAGGTAACAGTGGTATCGACATCACTGACAAGATCGAGAACGCAGAGGCTCAGCCTTCATTCCCTTCACAGCCAATCCAGCAGGAGAATCCTGCAGCTGAGAGCGCAGAGTAAAAACTGACAATCTGTCAGTCGCAAGGCTGCGGAACATATTTTGACCATGAACGTCTGTCCCACAACGGGACGGACGTTTTCTTTGCATACAGACTTAAATGGAATATATATGGAGAACTTTCAGTTTTTGAGCAAGTATGCCAGCAACCTCAACGAACTGGCATCGAAGGGAAAGCTGGATCCTGTCATCGGAAGGGATGACGAAATCCGCAGAGTCCTTCAGATCCTCAGCCGAAGGACCAAGAACAACCCTATACTGGTCGGCGAGCCTGGAGTCGGCAAGACTGCGATTTCCGAAGGTATCGCCCAGGACATAGTCAACGGACATGTTCCTGAGAACCTCAAGACCAAGACTGTCTATGCCCTTGACATGGGAGCGCTCATCGCGGGCGCGAAGTACCAGGGCGAATTCGAGGAGCGCCTCAAGGGCGTAGTGAAGGAAGTGACCGACAGCGACGGAGAGATCATCCTTTTCATAGATGAAATCCACACACTCGTAGGTGCCGGACGCAGCTCGGGAGCCATGGACGCTTCGAATATCCTGAAGCCGGCTCTTGCTCGTGGCGAGCTCCGCACCATTGGATCTACAACCCTGGACGAGTACCAGAAGTATTTCGAGACCGACAAGGCACTGGAGAGGCGTTTCCAGAAAGTCATGGTCGATGAGCCATCGCCTGCCGAGTCGATCGCAATCCTTCGCGGACTCAAGGAAAAGTACGAGAACCACCACAGGGTAAGCATCGAGGATGACGCCCTCATAGCAGCTGTCAACCTGTCCCACAGATACATCAACAGCCGATTCCTCCCGGACAAGGCCATCGACCTGGTTGACGAGGCCGCTTCGAAGCTGCGTCTGGAGATGAACTCCGTCCCGGAGCCGATTGACATCCTGAACAGCAGCATACGCCAGCTTGAAATCGAGCGCGAAGCAATCAAGCGCGAAGGCGTATCACTCAAGATGGAGAAGATAGAAAACGAGCTGAAGGAGCAGCGCGAGAAACGTGACGCACTAAATGCCCGCTGGGAAGAGGAGCGTGGAATACTGAAGGGGCTTCAGTCCGCCCGACAGGAGATGGAAGACTGCCGCAACCAGGCAAACATCGCAGAACGCTCAGGTGACTACGGCAAGGTAGCCGAACTGCGCTATGGCCGTATGGCTGAGCTCCAGAAGAAGATTGATGAGCTCAGCGCACGCCAGGCCGCCATCAAGGATCCTATCATGACAGAGGCCGTCACAGCCGAGGATATCGCGGAAGTTGTGGCTCGCTGGACAGGCATCCCTGTAAACAGGATGCTGGAGAGCGAGAAGACCAAGCTGCTTCGTATGGAGGACGAGCTGCACAAGCGTGTGGTAGGTCAGGAGAGTGCAATCCAGGCCGTGTCAGATTCAGTCCGCCGCAGCCGGGCAGGGCTGTCAAATGAGAAGAGACCTATCGGTTCATTCCTGTTCCTGGGCAGCACCGGTGTCGGCAAGACCGAGCTTGCAAAAGCCCTCGCTGAGTTCCTGTTCGATGATGAAAGCATGATCACCCGAATAGATATGAGTGAGTACCAGGAGAGGCACAGCGTAAGCCGTCTGGTCGGAGCGCCTCCGGGATACGTTGGTTACGATGAGGGTGGTCAGCTGACCGAGGCCGTAAGACGCAAGCCATATTCCGTAGTCCTTATGGACGAGATCGAGAAGGCTCACCCGGACGTATTCAACATACTGCTTCAGGTGCTCGACGATGGCCGTCTTACAGACAACAAGGGAAGGACCGTGGATTTCAAGAACACTATCCTGATCATGACATCAAACCTCAAGAGCGACCAGCTGAGAGCTGCGATGCGTCCGGAGTTCCTCAACAGAATCGACGAGATCCTTACCTTCGACGCCCTCTCGAAGGAAAACATCAGGGAGATCGTACGCATCCAGATGGAGCTGCTCCGCACTAAGCTCGATGCCGAGAACGTACGGCTCAGCTACACGGAAGCCTTCGAGGATCTCATGGTCGAGAACGGTTACGATGCAGAATTCGGTGCACGTCCAGTGAAGCGTCTCATCCAGCGCGAACTGGTCAACAGGCTGGCAAAGGCCATCCTGGACGGATCGATCACGAAGGACAGCGTCATCGTAGCGGATGCATCCGACGGTGACGTAGTACTGAAGAATAAGTAAACAGGAGGACTAGAGTTCCTCTGGTGAAAGAGCGCGGACGACAGGTTTGCCGATCTCCTCAAGAAGGACGAAGCTGATCTTGCCGCCCGCTGCCTTTTTGTCCTGGCGGACAGCCTCCAGCATGATCTCGCGAGGAATCTCTGTACTTACAGGAAGATGGCATGCCTCGAAATCCTTGGCAAGGCGGGCCTCCAGTCCTGACGGCGACATGCCGAGGCGCTCGCCGAGATTTGCAGCCATGACCATGCCGACTGCGACTGCGGCACCATGGGTGAGCGGAAGAATATCCGCACCTTCTCTCTTCTGCTTGTGCTCATACCACTCGATGGCATGGCCAAAGGTATGGCCGAGATTGAGATGCTTTCTTTCGCCCTTTTCGGTAAAATCTCTCTCGACAACTCCGGCCTTGACTGATGCGGCAGCGCCGATCATTTCCTTAAGCTCCGGATCTGTGAAATTCATGCCATTGGATAGACATGCTACTGCACGGTCGTACATGGCAGCGTCGCTGATGAGGAAAGTCTTGAGAAGTTCAGCCGAACCTGAAAGGAACTCCCTTTCCGGCAATGTTGACAGCACCTTGGGGCAGATATATGTGAACTGTGGCTGACAGAATGTACCGAGCATGTTCTTGTAGCCACCGAAATTGACACCTGTCTTGCCTCCGATGGCAGCATCTACCTGGGCGAGGAGCGTGGTCGGGATATATGCGAACTCGACACCTCTCTTGAATATGCTTGATGCGAAACCTGCGATATCGGTGACGGTACCGCCGCCGACAGCAAGCACAAATGCGTCGCGGCCAGCCTCGTTGTCGAGCAGCCAGGATGCAATTTCCTCGATGTACGCAAGATTCTTCAGGTCCTCGCCGGCATCGAGAGGCTTTGAAGCCTTCAATCTTCCCTCAGGTAGAGACTCAGCTACTTCCTTGGCCCAGATTTCGGCATTTCTGTCATAAAGCATATAGATTGACTTCCTGTCCTCGACCAGAGAGCCAAGGGACTTGAAGTTGTCTTCGGTGTAGATTCTAACCATGTCAAGTGTCGTTACAGTTGGCGAATATAGGTAGAATTCTTTGATTATTATAGAAATTAGCATACCTTTGTATGCTGACGTAGCGTCCCGCAGACATGCCCGAATGGCGGAATTGGTAGACGCGTTGGACTCAAAATCCAATGTCCTCAAAGACGTGCCGGTTCGAGCCCGGCTTTGGGCACAAAAGAAAAGGCGACCGTATCGGCCGCCTTTTTCTGTACCCTGTGGGCAACATTTCGACCTGCGAGATTGTTTCATGACAAGGAACATAGAAATCATAGTACTGAACCTCACAAAGATCGGGGAGAAATCGATAGTCATCCATACCATCAGCAAGGAGTATGGAAGGCGAAGCTTTGTCATGAACGCCGGGAAGGGTTCGACCATGTCCCTGCTCTCCCCTATGAGCATACTGGAAGCGTCCGTGACGGAGAATCCGAAAACGACACTGTGGCGCGCCGGAAGCATAGTCCCCCGTCATCCGCTGTACGGTCTTCGCGGCAGTGTGAGCAAGAACGCCATGACCATGTTCATGAGTGAGGTGCTGTATCGCACGATCCACGATGGAGCAATAGAGGACGGACTGTACGAGTGGTGCGAAAAAGCCATCCTGACGCTGGACGCACTGGACTGCGATTTCTCGAACTTCCACCTTCGTTTCCTTCTTGAATTCTGTGTCGCCCTTGGCTTCAGTCCAAGCATGGAGAGCCTGCGTCCTTTTATCCGCAGCGGCGAACCGGGGCTCGAACCCATTTTCGAATCAATGCTCAGCGCTCAGTTCAGCGAGTTCATGCTTATCCCATTGAACGGAGAGAGCAGGAACTCCATAGCGGAGATCCTGCTCAGATATCTTTCCCACCACACTGAGTCGCGCATCGAGGTACGCTCCCTCAAGGTGCTCCGGGAATTGTTTTCTTAAATCTAGAACAGCCTGAGGAAAACCTCGATTGCCTGGTATTCCGCCATTCCAAGCTCGTCATAGAGACGGGCGGTATTGGATGTGCGGTCCTCGGCACGCTGCCAGAACTCACGTGGGTCATCTCCCGGGAACGGAACTATGTCCTTCTGGGAAAGATGATGATAGATGGCGTGACGCTTCTCGATTACCTCGTCAGGGCTCAGAGGAACTGCCATGTCTACACGACCGAGTTCCCACTCCATCCATGCTCCACGATAGAGCCATACATGGCACTCATCGAGCCATCCGGCACCTTCTTCGCGAAGCTGGTCAATAGCTTCAAGTGCAGCTTCGGTACATACTCTATGCGTTCCATGAGGGTCTGCAAGGTCTCCGGCCATGTAAATCTGCTGTGGCTTGAGTTCCTGCATGAGGGCCTTGATGATATCTACGTCAGCCTGTGTACGCGGCAGCTTTGCTACTCCTCCCGATTCATAGAACGGAAGGTTCAGGAAGTGGACATTCTGTTCCTTGAGACCGAAGGAACGGCATGCACCGCGCGCCTCCGAGCGACGGATGGCTGCCTTGATTGCCAACAGTTCCTTTGGCTCTGGAGCTCCCGGCTTCTTCGTATCGATGATTGCCTTGACTTCATCGAACCTGTCACCGAAACCGAGCTGGTATGCAGCATCCATATGCTGGAGAACGACATCATCGTGGACCGCAAGGTCTCCGCTGGTCTCGTATGCGACATGGACATCATGGCCCTGATGTGTCAGACGGATAAGGGTTCCTCCCATAGATATGACATCATCATCGGGATGTGGAGAGAATACGAGAACAGTCTTTGGATATGGAGAAGACGATACCGGACGGGTAGCATCATCAGCATTCGGCTTTCCTCCCGGCCAGCCGGTAATCGTATGCTGGAGGTCGTTGAACACCTCGATATTGATCTTGTCGTACGGGCCGTACTTCTCCACGAGCTCATCGAGCGAATTCTGGAGATAGTCGTTCTGGGTAAGCTTGAGGATAGGCTTGTGAAGTCTCTGGCAAAGCCATACGACTGCCTTGCGTATATATTTCGGCGACCATTCACATGGGCCGATCATCCATGGAGCGACCTGTCTTGTGAGGAGTTCTCCGGCTGTTTCGTCAACGTAGATGCTTATATTGCCGTGGCTCTGGAGAAGCGAAGCTGGACAGTTCATGTCCGGTTCTCCCTCGACGATAGCCTGTACGGCATTGGCTTTTGGCTCACCCCAGGCCATGAGTATGATACGCTTTGCCGAAAGTATCGTACTGATGCCGATGGTGATTGCCGACTTAGGGGTATCCTCGATTGCTCCATTGAAATTACGTGCCTGACGCTTTCTGGATGCGTATGGAAGCTGTACAGTACGTGTACGTGACTTGGTAGTCGAGCCCGCCTCGTTGAAGCCGACCTGTCCCTTGTCACCTATTCCCATCACCAGCATGTCCAGTCCACTCGCGAGTCTGTCATATTCTGCGCAGTACTCATAGACCTTGTCCATAGGCACTGTGCCGTCAGGGATATGGACATTAGACGCAGGAATATCAATGTTATCGAGCAATCCTTTGTGAAGACGGTAGTTGCGGCTCTGGTGCTCCTTCGCGGTTGACGGATAGTATTCGTCAATCGAGTAAATCTCGACATTGCGGAAAGAGATTCTGCCTTCCTGATACTTGCTTGTGAGCAGTTTATAGAGGGACACAGGTGTGACTCCGGTCGTGAGGCCAAGCTTGAAGACTCTGCCTTCGGCCTCTGCAGCCTTTATCGCATCGATGATGATCTCCGATACTGCATCACTGGCTGTGGTAGGTGTATCAAATACCTCTGTGGCTATCTTCTCGTAGCCGTGCACAATATCCTTCGGGAGAGAGGTCTCGATGAGTCCTCCATCCTTAGGAAGAGAAAAATGTTTATCCATAGCTTATTTTTCTACTGATCCGCCAGGGATAAGCTCTGGCTTCAATACGATCTTCGTGTCGCAAGGTTTGTTCTCGATCATATTATGAAGGAGGTCGACAGCGTGGACTCCAAGTGAACGGAGAGGCTGTACGATATGCGCGACAGTAGTAGTATAGAGATTATAGACATCACTTTCGTCAAAGGCGACGATAGCGAGATCCTTTGGAATATCAAGCTTAAGATCACGGATTGCAGCGAGAACCGATGCTGAAATGGTATAGGTTGGAAGGAACAAAGCCTCTACACCTCTCTTGACTGCATCCTTGATAAGGGTTGTGATTGTCTCGCGAGCCGCTCCGTATGGAATATAATGAGCGCTGATGTCCTGGGTCAGGCCTGCCTTTGTCATGCTTTCACGATAGCCTTCCTCTCGCTCTTTCAGGCTTGAGATACCAAGCGTGTATGAGATCATCTCAATCTTGCGGAAACCCTTTGAAAGAAGAAGGTCAGTTGCCATACGGCCTGCAGCAACATCATCAAGAAGGACCTTTCCAACCTCGGTGAAGGACTCGATATCACGGTCAAGAAGCACTACGGGAACATTCTGGTCCACTGCCTTGCGGATGGCATCCTCGCCTCCAGGGACAGGAGCTACGATGACTCCGTCGATGTTATAGGCCAGGACAGTATCCATGATGTTGTCAAGCTTTTCAGGCTTCTCATCAGAACTACCGAAGAGTACGGTATACCCATACTGATGGCATCTATCCTCGATATGACGGGAAATACCCGCAAAGTATTTGTTGGAGATATCGGTAGTGATCACCGCAACGGTGTTTGATCGTCCGCTTCGCAGGGATGCGGCGGCAGCATTTCGGCGATAACCGAGTTCCTTGGCTACCTTCAGGACTCTGTCAGCGGTTTCAGGATTGACAGGACAATCGAGTCTTCCGTCCTTGCCTCGTTTGGCATTCATTACAAATGAAACAAGAGTTACAGATACCCCTGCCTCACGTGCTACGTCCTTGATCGTTATCTTTTTCATCCTGCTATCAATTCAATCCATACAATCATCTATAAATAAGCCCATTGCGTCAATACAGCCATAAGGTTAAAGACTCAAAAAAGCCTATCTCATCTCTACAAAGATATAAAAAAAACTGTATGAATATCACTGAACAAAAAAAATCCTGCAAGTAATTGCAGGATTTCTTTTATCTGTGTCAGCTAAGCTTATGCCTCAGCAGGAGCCTCAGCAGCTGCAGGAGCAGCCTCAGCCTTCTTTGCGCCACCACGACGGGTAGACTTCTTAGCCTCCTTCTTAGGAGCTGATGCGAGAGCTGCCTCGTTGAAGTCTACGAGCTCGATGAGTGCCATCTCAGCTGCGTCACCCTGACGGAAACCGGTGTGGAGTACGCGGGTGTATCCACCTGGACGGTCAGCGATCTTAGGTGCTACTACGCGGAAAAGCTCTGCGGTAGCCTCCTTGCTCTTGAGGTAGCTGAATGCAATACGGCGAGAGTGAGTTGAATCATCCTTGCTCTTGGTGATGATAGGCTCTACGTAGCTCTTGAGTGCCTTAGCCTTTGCAACGGTGGTGATGATTCTCTTGTTGAGGATAAGAGAAGAAGCCATGTTGGAAAGGAGAGCCTTGCGGTGTCCGCTCTTGCGACCAAGGTGATTGATTGCTTTATTGTGCCTCATGGTTTATACGTTTCTTTTTTTAGGTTCAATATTATACTTAGTCACATCCATTCCGAAAGTGAGATTCCACTTCTCCACGAGCTGGTCGATCTCATTGAGAGACTTGCGGCCGAAGTTTCTGAACTTCATGAGCTCGGCTCTCGAGTAAGATACGAGGTCAGCGAAGGTGTCGATCTCTGCTGCCTTGAGGCAGTTGAAAGCACGTACGGAGAGACCCATGTCTGAAAGCTTGGTCAGAAGGAGATGTCTCATTCTGATAGCCTCCTCGCTGAGGTCTGAACCTGAAGTGCTGCTCTCCTTGCCTGGAGCAGTGATGTTCACGTCGTTGGTGAAAAGAAGGAAGTGCTGGATGAGAATGCCGGCCGCATCCTGGAGAGCCTCCTTTGGCTCGATAGAGCCATCGGTGATGATCTCGAGGTTGAGCTTCTCATAGTCGGTCTTCTGCTCTACACGATAGTTGTCTACAGTCCAGTTGACCTTGCGGATTGGGGTGTAGATAGCATCGATAGCGATAGTACCGATAGGAGCATTCTCCTCTCTGAGCTCGTCAGCAGGAACGAAACCGCGACCCTTTGTGATGGTGATCTCGATCTCGAGCTTTACTGATGGCTCGATTGAACAGATGTGCAGTTCTGGGTTCAACACCTGGAAAGAAGACAATCCGTTGGAAATATCCTCCGCGGTGAACTCCTGCTTTCCACTGATGACGATGTTTGCCTTTTCAGTCTCAACGCTGTCAACCACACGCTTGAATCTGACCTGCTTGAGGTTGAGGATGATATCCTGCATACCCTCGATTACGCCAGGGATGGTAGCGAATTCGTGGTCAACACCGCTGATCTTGATCTGACTGATAGCAAAGCCTTCAAGGGAAGCCAGAAGAATGCGGCGGAGAGCATTGCCGATAGTCTGTCCGTATCCTGGCTCAAGTGGTCTGAATTCGAAACGGCCTACGGTCTGAGTGCCTTCGAGCATGATTACCTCATCCGGTTTCTGAAATGCTAAGATTGCCATGATCTATAATTGGTGTTGATTATTACTTAGAGTAGAGATCGACGATAAGCTGCTCGTTGATATTCTCTGGAATGTCCTGACGGGTAGGAACGTTGAGGAACTTGCCGACGAGAGTCTTGTTGTCGAACTCGATCCATGAGTACTTGGTAGCTGATGCTACTGCGTTCTGGATAACCTCGAGGCTCTTTGATCTCTCACGTACAGCTACTACATCACCAGCCTTTACGAAAGCTGAAGGGATGCTGCATACCTGACCGTTAAGGGTGATATGGTGGTGAGAAACGAGCTGACGAGCTGCTGCTCTGGTAGGAGCGAGACCCATACGGTAAACAACATTGTCGAGACGAGACTCAAGGAGGATGAGGAGGTTCTCACCCTTCTGTCCTGAGAGCTTGGAAGCCTTTACATAGGTATTGTGGAACTGACGCTCGAGAATACCGTACATGTACTTTACCTTCTGCTTCTCCTTGAGCTGCTGGCCGTACTCCTTTGACTTCTTGCGCTTGCTAGCGAGACCGTGCTGTCCTGGAGGGAAGTTTCTCTTCTCCAAATATTTGTCTGCTCCGAAGATCGGCTCACCGAACTTACGGGCAATCTTAGTGCTAGGACCTGTATATCTTGCCATAGTATATTTCCTTTATACGTTATGAATTAAACCTTACGACGGCCCTTAGGTCTACAACCATTGTGAGGCATTGGAGTTACGTCGATGATCTCGGTAACGATGATACCTGCATTGTTGATGGTTCTGATAGCGGACTCACGACCTGCACCAGGACCCTTTACGTAAACCTTTACCTTGCGGAGACCTGCGTCGAAAGCGGTCTTTGCAGCATCCTCAGCTGCCATCTGTGCAGCGTAAGGGGTGTTCTTCTTAGAGCCACGGAAGCCACACTTACCAGCTGATGACCAGCTGATAACCTGACCCTGGGCATTGGTGAGAGCAACGATTACGTTGTTGAAGGTTGATGAAATATGGGCCTGGCCATAAGCTTCAACCTTGACTACTCTCTTAGATGTTGTAGTTTTCTTTGCCATAAATCATCAATTTTTACTTGGTTGCCTTCTTCTTGTTGGCAACGGTCTTCTTCTTACCCTTTCTGGTACGAGCGTTGTTCTTGGTGCTCTGGCCACGTACAGGGAGACCATTACGATGACGGATTCCTCTGTAGCAACCGATATCCATGAGACGCTTGATGTTCATCTGGACCATTGAACGGAGCTCACCCTCGATGGTGTAGTTCTCGCCAACTTCGCCACGGATAGCTGCGATCTGAGCATCGTCCCAGTCACCACACTTGATGTTGCGGTCGATACCGCACTTGTCGAGGATCTTCTGAGCTGAGCTGCGACCGATACCGAAGATATAGGTAAGACCTATCTCTCCTCTTTTGTTGTTCGGTAAATCAACACCGGCTATTCTTGCCATAATTTATACTTGACTTTATTTGTTATACAACTGAATATTATCCCTGGCGCATCTTGAACTTAGGGTTCTTCTTGCAGATCACGTAGAGACGACCTTTACGTCTAACGATCTTGCAATCCTCGCTGCGCTTCTTGATGGATGTCTTGACTTTCATATTGCGAAAAATTTTATTTGTATCTGAAAGATATTCTGCCTTTGGTCAAATCGTAAGGTGAGATTTCAACTTTAACCCTGTCGCCGAGGAGGATATGGATATAGTTCATTCTCATCTTGCCTGAAATGTTGCAGAGGAGAACATGACCGTTTTCAAGCTCGACCTTGAACATCGCGTTTGGAAGGGTCTCTATTACTGTTCCATCCTGCTCTATTGCTACCTGTTTTGCCATTAAAAAATCACTTTAAAATTTAATCATTCCATCTTTCTCGATAAAATCAAAGGTTGACAGCTGTTCAGCCTTGCCGTTACGGACAACAACCGTAAGTTCGTAATGAGCCGAATTCCTGTGATCAGATGTGCGTACTGCCCAACCATTTCTAGCTAAATACACACCTCTTGATCCGGCATTGATCATCGGCTCTATACACAGAACCATTCCGTCGACGAGCTTGGTGCCTTTGCCCTTTCGTCCGAAATTCGGAACTCCAGGTTCTTCATGCATTTCCTTGCCCAGTCCGTGGCCCTCAAGTTCGCGGACCACTGTAAAACCGAATGACTCGACGTACGATTGCACCGCGTATCCGATATCGCCAATCCTGTTACCCACTACAGCAGCCTCGATTCCCTTGTACAGGGAGGCCTTTGTCACGTCCAGAAGCTTCCGGGTCTCGGCATCCACTTCCCCGACAGGGAAAGTGTAAGCCGAATCACCGTTATAGCCTTTCCAGAGCGTGCCGATATCTGCACTTACGATGTCGCCTTCCTTCAATACGTAATCCGAAGGGAATCCGTGGACGACCACATCATTTACTGACGCGCAGATAGCTGCAGGGAAGCCTTCAAAACCCAAGAAGCTCGGGATAGCGCCATGATCGCGAATGAAAGTCTCAGCTACCCTATTCAACTCATTGGTTGTCACACCAGGAGCAACTGCCTTACCGACTTCCGCCAAGGTCTTGGAGACCAGAATGGCATTTTCGCGAAGGAGCTCTATCTCCTCTTCTGTCTTTGGCTTTACCATCTTCCTTTGTTCTTATTCTAATTACATTCCTGAGCGTCCGGTCAGACGTCCGGTCTTCATGAGACCGTCGTAGTGACGCATCAGCAAATGGCTTTCAATCTGCTGGAGAGTATCGAGGACTACGCCTACGAGGATGAGCAGCGAGGTGCCGCCGAAGAATCCTGCGAATGCGTCGGTCACACCGAAGATCCTTGCGAATGCAGGGAAGATCGCGATGAGTGCGAGGAAGATTGAACCAGGAAGGGTAACCTTTGACATTACTGCATCAAGGTACTCCATGGTCTTCTTGCCAGGCTTTACTCCAGGGATGAAACCTCCGTTCTTCTTCATTTCCTCAGCCATCATGGTAGGATTTACGGTAACGGCTGTATAGAAATATGTGAAGATCACAACGAGGAGACCGAATACGAGATTGTACCAGAATCCGGTGTAGTTACTGAAAGTTGCAGCAAGACCTCTGGTCGCATCGAAGCGAGAGAAGATCATTGGGAAGAGCATCAGAGCCTGGGCGAAGATGATAGGCATAACGCCGGCTGCGTTGATCTTCAGAGGGATGTACTGACGTACACCGCCATACTGTCTGTTGCCGATTACTCTCTTAGCATACTGTACTGGAACGCGTCTTACAGCCTGTACGATAGCAATTGCTGCCATGAGTACGAAGAACCATACAACGACCTCCACGATAAGGAGAAGCGGACCACCGTTGGTGGTAGTGAACTTCTCACCGAATTCAGCGATAACTGCGTGAGGGAAACGAGCTACGATACCGACCATGATGATGAGTGAGATACCGTTGCCGATACCGCGGTCAGTGATACGCTCGCCGAGCCACATCACGAAGATAGAGCCAGCCATGAGGATGACTGTAGAAACCAGGTTGAACATGAAGTTGCTCCAGCCGAGCTGGTTGACAGCAACAAATGCCTGTCCAGGAATCTGGTTGTGAATGGTAGCCATGTAAGCAGGGCCCTGGATGCAGAGAACCAGAATGGTCAGATATCTGGTCAGCTGGTTCATCTTCTTACGGCCGCTTTCGCCCTCCATCTGGAGCTTCCTGAAGTAAGGGACGAAAACGCCGAGCAGCTGGACGATGATGGATGCCGAGATGTACGGCATCACGCCCAGTGCAAAGATCGAAGCATTACCGAATGCACCACCGGAGAACATGTTCAGGAGGCCTACGAGACCGGTTGAAGCAGTGTTCTGAAGAGTTGCAAGGAGAGTTGCATCGATACCAGGAAGGACAACGAAGCAACCGAAACGGTAAAGCAGCACAAGAAGGAGAGTATAAACTATCCTCTTGCGCAGCTCTTCGATCTTGAAGATATTCTTGATTGTATCAATAAATTTCTTCATCGTCGATTATTATTCGATAACAGTAGCCTTACCGCCTGCCTTCTCGATCTTCTCGATGGCAGACTTAGAGAATGCGTCAGCGGTGACGTTGACAGCAGCGGTGATCTCACCTCTGCCGAGAACCTTCACGAGCTCGCTTCTGCTTACGAGACCTGCACTTCTGAGATCCTCGATGTTGATCTCAGCCTTGCCAAGAGCCTCTGAGAGAGCCTGGATTTCAGGAAGGTTTACAGCCTTGTACTCTACACGGGTAGGGTTGGTGAAGCCGAACTTAGGAAGACGGCGCTGGATAGGCATCTGGCCACCCTCGAAGCCGATCTTATGTTCGTAACCTGCGCGAGCCTGAGCACCCTTGGTACCACGGGTAGCGGTACCGCCCTTGCCTGAGCCCTGTCCACGGCCTACTCTTTTGCTGTTCTTTACAGCACCTTTAGCTGGTGCGAGATTTTCAAGTTTCATAAGATAGTTTCCTCCTTAGTCTATTTCTTCCACCTTTACAAGGTGACGAACCTTTTCAAGCATACCGAGAGATACAGGATTCTTCTCGATCTCTACGGTCTGATGCATCTTGCGGATACCAAGGCAACGAAGATTTGCAATCTGTCTCTTGGTCTCGCCGTTCTTGCTGATTACCTGGGTAATTCTGAGTTTTGCCATAATCGTGTCCTCCTCTGTTAGCCGTTAAACACCTTTGACATAGGAACTCCACGAAGACCTGCAACGGTGTAGGCGTCACGCATCTCGGTGAGAGCGGTGATGGTAGCCTTTACAAGGTTGTGAGGGTTTGAAGAGCCCTTTGACTTAGCGAGCACGTTCTGAACGCCGGCTGACTCGAATACAGCACGCATAGCACCACCTGCCTTAACACCGGTACCAGGCGCAGCTGGCTTCATGAATACCTTTGATCCACCGAACTTTGACTCCTGCTCGTGAGGAATGGTGGTATTGATGATAGGAACCTTTACGAGGTTCTTCTTTGCATCCTCAACACCCTTGGCGATAGCTGCAGAAACCTCGTTTGCCTTACCGAGACCATAGCCTACAACGCCGTTCTCATCACCTACGACAACGATTGCTGCGAAGCGGAAGTGACGACCACCCTTAGTTACCTTGGTAACTCTCTGGATGGCAACAAGTCTGTCCTTGAGCTCAAGTTCAGATGTCTTTACTCTTTTAACATTTGTATTTGCCATAGTCTTTCAATTAGAATATAAGGCCACCTTCACGGGCAGCGTCAGCCAAACTTTTAACTCTACCATGGAAAAGATAACCGCCACGGTCGAAAGCGATGGTGGTGATACCCTTCTCCAGTGCACGTGCTGCGATAGCTTTACCTACGATAGCAGCAGCCTCAACTCCGCTCTTGCCTTTGCACTCAGCAGCAAGGAGCTTGTCGTTCGATGCAGCGGCAACAAGTGTCTTGCCCTGCTCGTCATCAATAACCTGTACGTAAATCTGTTTGTTACTTCTGAAGACAACCATTCTAGGGCGCTCAGCTGTACCACTAACATGCTTGCGTATACGGTAATGAATTCTTCTTCTTCTTTCAATTCTATTCAATGCCATAACTCAATCTCCTATTATTTAGCGGATGCAGTCTTACCAGCCTTGCGACGAAGCTGCTCACCAGCGTACTTAATACCCTTACCCTTGTATGGTTCAGGCTTACGGAATGAACGGATCTTTGCTGCCACCTGTCCTACGAGCTGCTTGTCAGCGCTCTTGAGGATAAGAACAGGATTCTCACCCTTCTTAACCTGAGGGGTCTCAGCTGATACCTCCTTTGGAAGGAGAATCTGGATAGAGTGTGAGTAACCAACTGACATGGTGACCATCTGGCCCTGAGCCTCAACACGGTAACCTACGCCGACGAACTCCTGCTTGATAGAGAAGCCCTGTGAAACACCGATTACCATGTTGTTCACGAGTGCGCGGTAAAGACCGTGCATTGAACGGTGACGTGGCTGGTCGGTTGGACGGGTGAACTTGATTTCGTTGCCCTCTACAGCGACAGTGATATCTGGGTCAACCTTCTGGGTCAACTCGCCGAGAGGTCCTTTAACCTTTACAACGTTACCAGAGAGTACCTCAACGGTTACTCCGGCCGGAAGGTTTACAGGCAATTTACCAATTCTTGACATTATAAGATACTTTTGGAATTAATATACATAACATATAACCTCACCACCTACGTTGAGGTCCTTTGCCTCCTTGTCGGTGATAACGCCCTTAGAGGTAGAAAGGATAGCGATACCGAGACCGTTGAGTACTCTTGGCATATCCTCTACGTTGGTGTACTGTCTGAGACCTGGAGAAGAGATACGCTCGATCTTCTTGATGGCAGCTGCCTTGGTCTGTGGATGGTACTTGAGAGCGATCTTGATGGTTCCCTGTGGTTCAGCCTCAACAACCTTGTAGCTGAGGATGTAACCCTTTTCACAAAGGATCTTGGTGATAGCCACCTTCATCTTTGAAGTAGGCACCTCTACAACCTTCTTACCTGCGAGGTAAGCGTTGCGGATCCTGGTGAGATAATCTGCAATTGGATCAGTCATTTTTACTTGATTTTTGTGAAACCGACGCGGTTTTACGCGCCCGATATCCGATTGTTAATAATAATATATGTTATAAATCTATTACCAGCTAGCCTTCTTAACGCCTGGGATGAGACCGTTGGAAGCCATCTCACGGAACTGGATACGGCTGATTCCGAACTCACGGATGTAACCCTTTGGACGTCCGGTGAGGGAGCAACGGTTGTGAAGACGTACTGAAGAAGAGTTCTTAGGAAGCTTATCGAGAGCTACCCAGTCACCTGCCTCCTTGAGAGCCTTCCTTTTCTCGGCGTACTTAGCAACTAACTTAGCGCGCTTTACCTCGCGGGCCTTCATTGATTCTTTTGCCATAGGTATCTTTATTTATTATGTTTCTTGAAAGGAAGACCGAACTCCTTGAGAAGTGCATAAGCCTCCTCGTCAGTCTTTGCTGAGGTCACGAAAGTGATCTCGAGACCGTGGATACGTGGGTTCTTGTCGATGTCGATCTCTGGGAAGATGATCTGCTCCTTGAGACCGAGGGTGTAGTTACCCTGACCATCAAGCTTCTCTGAGATACCATTGAAGTCGCGGATACGAGGGAGAGTCACACGGATGAGTCTCTCGAGGAACTCGTACATCTTGACGTCACGGAGAGTAACCTTGCAACCGATAGGCATGCCCTTACGGAGCTTGAAGTTAGAAACGTCCTTGGTTGAGTTGGTGATGATAGCCTTCTGACCGGTGATTGCGGTAAGCTCCTTTGCTGACTCCTCTACAATCTTCTTGTCCTGGGTAGCGTCGCCTACACCTTCGTTAAGGGTGATCTTGACGAGCTTTGGAACCTGCATCACAGTAGAATAAGAGAACTGCTTCATCAGGCGGTCAACGATCTCCTCCTTGTATACCTTCTTGAGAGTAGGTACATATCCTGCAGGCAATGCGTTAGCTACTGCAGCGTTGTTTGCGTTCTTTGCCATAATTATTTGATCTCCTCTCCTGATTTCTTAGCGTAACGGACCTTCTTGTCGTCAACCATCTTGTAGCCGACTCTTGTTGCCTTGCCTGAAACAGGGTCAATAAGGTTGAGGTTTGAAATATGAATACCAGCCTCGTGCTCTACGATGCCGCCCTGAGGCTGCTGTGCGTTTGGCTTGGTGTGCTTCTTGACGATGTTCACACCTTCTACTACTACGCGGTCGGTGGTGTAGTCTACTGAGAGGACCTTTCCGGTCTTTCCCTTGTCGTTACCGGCATTTACATACACGGTGTCACCCTTCTTAATCTTCAGTTTTTTCATGATTCTTCAGTTATTAGAGGACCTCTGGTGCCAGTGAAACGATCTTCATATACTCATCACGCAGCTCTCGTGCAACAGGGCCGAAGATACGTGTTCCGCGAAGTTCACCTGCGTTGTTGAGAAGAACGCAAGCGTTGTCATCGAAACGGATGTATGAACCATCTGCACGACGGATCTCCTTCTTGGTGCGGACAACCACAGCCTTGGATACTGTTCCCTTCTTGGTATCGGTGCCAGGGATAGCACTCTTCACTGCTACGACAATCTTGTCGCCAACAGAAGCGTAACGATGGTGGGTACCGCCAAGCACGCGGATGCAGAGTACTTCCTTTGCACCGCTGTTGTCAGCCACCTGTAAACGTGTTTCCTGCTGTATCATAATTACTTAGCTTTTTCTACAATTTCAACTAATCTCCAGTTCTTTGTCTTGCTGAGAGGACGGGTCTCCATGATACGTACGGTATCACCAACACCACACTCGTTCTTCTCATCCTGAGCGACAAACTTGGTGGTCTTCTTAACGAACTTACCGTAGAGAGGATGCTTCTCCTTTCTCTCGACTGCAACCACGATGGTCTTCTCCATCTTGTTGCTGACCACGATTCCTATTCTTTCCTTACGAAGATTTCTTTCCATAAGTCAATAACTCTTTAGTTCTGGTTTTCTTTCTGGGCAAGGATAGTGATCATGCGAGCGATATCCTGGCGGGTTTTCTTAAACTTTGACGTATCCTCTAATGGAGAGATAGCGTGATTGATCTTCATGGTATCAAGATTGGCCTTCTCAGCCTCGATACGATCGCGCAGATCTGCTACAGACATTTCGCGTACTTCAGAAATTTTCATTTTCTCTTTTTCTCCATTAATTATTCAACATAATCTCTGCGGACAACGAACTTGGTGTCAACAGGAAGCTTGTTTGCTGCGAGGCGCATAGCCTCCTTAGCAACTGCAAGCGAAACGCCCTCAGCCTCGAAAAGGATGCGGCCCGGAGTGATAGGAGCAACGTATCCGTAAGGATCACCCTTACCCTTACCCATACGGGTTGAAAGAGGCTTCTTGGTTACAGGCTTCACAGGGAAGACGCGGATCCAGATCTGGCCCTCACGGTTCATGTAACGTGAGATAGCCTGACGTGCAGCCTCGATCTGCTGCGCAGTAAGCCAACAATTTTCAAGGGTCTTGATTCCGAAAGAACCAAATGCGAGCTGGTTTCCTCTCTGGGCCATGCCCTTCATGCGGTTTTTCTGCTCCCTTCTAAATTTTGTTCTCTTAGGTGCTAACATTTCTGTATAACTTTAAAAATAACTATTCAATTCCTAATCCATTGACCTTCAGCTGGTTGGGCAAAACTTGGCCAATTTTTTGGATTGCAAAGATAGTAAAAATTTTTGAAAACGTAATTATTTTCGATAAAAATCACACATTTTCGACACAAAAATTTTACCCCTAAAACAGGTCTTTTCAACGACTTACAAAAGTGGAGAAAAAATATTCTCACGCATTTTGGACAATACCCGAAAACCTGCCGGAAACGCCCGGGCACGATTGATGCTTTAATGGTTTTTTAACTACTTTTGCAAAGATGAATACGAAACGCACAACCAGATTCCTGATGATCTTCCTGCTGACCGCCCTGGCTCTCGGCCAGACGGCCGGTGCCCAGAGCATGAGCCGCAAGGAGGCAAGGGCCGCAGAGAAAGCCGCAAAAGCAGCAGCCAAGGAAGCCAGGAAGTTGAACAAACGCGACCAAAGATATGGACAGCAGACCCAGGCCGCCAAGCCAAGCGGAGGTCTGATGCCATATTTCATCGAAAACGGGGACACCGTTTACTACGACGCCGTGCCACCCGTATGGATCTTCGGCAGATCCATGCTCAAGAAGAGCGACTGGAAACAGTATTACAGGCTGGTCTACAACTTCAACAAAGCCTGGCCATATGCCTCAATGTGCTCACGCATAGTCCAGGAAGTCGACCATGATCTTGAGACCAAGGGATTCAGCCGCATCCAGAAAGAAAAATACATAAACCAGTGGCAGAAGCGCCTGCTGGCGGACTTCGAACCGATCATACGCCAGATGTCGATTTCACAGGGAAAACTCCTGTGCCGGCTCATAGACCGCGAGATAGGCAAGTCCTCATATGATATCGTAAAGGACTACAAGAGCGGCCTGGCCGCTTCTGTATGGCAAGGCGTCGCCAAGCTTTTCAGCGGAGACCTCAAGGCGCACTACGACCCGGACGGGGAGGACCGGCCAACCGAGGAACTTATAAAAATGTGGGAACGCGGAGAATTCGAAACACTCTACTTCTCGATCTTCGGCAAGATGCCGGACAAGGTCGTCATCCCCGAGAATTACCGCTAGAGACGAGAGAGAGATTCACCGTCGAAGCAAAGCACATCACTGCCGTCCAGCCAGTCTCCAAGAACGAACAGACCTGCTCCGGACGGCATTTTCATATCCACTTTGCAGTGCAGATGTCCGAAAATGAAGTAATCCGGCTGCGGATCGATCGCAGCCGACCACTTGTACAAAGGTTCTGACTCTCCCTTGAAAACATATCTTTCTCCACGAGCCAGCCTGTTATGGCGGGACCAGCCCTTGCCGAGGGCAAATGCAAGACGGACCGGGACAAATGTGCTGAACAGCCATTGGGTGATCCGGCTGCGGAAAACAGCCTTCATGCACTTGTAGACATGCATTCCGGGGCCGAGTCCATCACCATGAGCCAGCATGAAACTTTTGCCCGAATGAGAGACAAGTTCAGGGCCATGATGAACTTTGATCCCAAGGCTCTGGAAATAGCGATAGCACCAGATGTCGTGGTTTCCGCTGAAGAAATGGACCTCGACTCCCCTGGAGATCAAAGACTGAAGCGCCGCGAACACACGGGCATAACCGGCCGGCACCACATCCCTGTACTCATACCAGAAATCCCAGACGTCACCAAGAAGATAAACAGCCTCCGTCTCTTCGGCAGGAGCCGACTCTAAAAAACGGACAAGCCTTTCCTCGCGGGCGCCAGGATCGCACACGTCAAGTCCAAGGTGGACATCGGAGAGGAAGTAAACGCACCTGCGCACAGCCGACTATGCAAAAATGAATATTGCAGCAGCCACAACAGCGCAGTAGACTGCGAACCAGCGGAGCTTGGATTTCTTTACCAGAGCAACCATCACCTTGCATGCAAAAAGACCCGACACGAAGGCGGAGATGAATCCAAGCAGCAAAGGAAGGGTGCCTACGCCCGAAGCAAGTTCAGCCTCGCCGGAAATGCCATCCATAAGATCGAGGAGCTGCTCACCGAGAATAGGAACCAGCACCATCAGGAAAGAGAATTCAGCCATCACGCTGCGCTTGACGCCGGTGATGAGACCGGTCGCAATCGTAGTGCCTGAACGGGACAGACCGGGAGCTACGGCCACAGCCTGGCCAAGACCCACTATAAAAGCCTGGAGATATGAAATACCATTTCTATGATCGGACTCGGCGACCTTCCCCGACTTGCGGCGGATGATAGCAGGAACATCCATGTCTGAAAGCAGAAGAAGCGCCGCTGTTACCAGCAGACAGACCGCCACTGTTGCCAGAGAATCTCCGAAAAGCGCCTCGACATTATCCTTGAAGAACATTCCGACCACGAATACAGGTATCATCGAGATGATTATCTTGCACACATAGTCTGTCTCGTCATTGTATCTGAATTTCAAGAGGCCTTTCAGAAGATTCCATATGACGCCCCAGAAAATGACTACCGTGCTGAGAACGGTGCCGAAATGCACCATGACGGTGAAATCGAGAAATCCTTCAGCCTCAACCCCGAAAAGCTCCCGGGCTATCATGAGATGGCCGCTGCTGCTGACAGGAAGGAACTCGGTAAGTCCCTGGACTATACCGAGCAGGATTGCTTGCCACCAGCCCATCACTTATCCTCCTTGCTCTTGGAGCCCATGATGGCACACACTTCGATGACCAGTCCACAGACGATCACCAGAGGCGCAGCGACAAGGCGGCGGAAGTCAAACATTGCATAGTTGAAGACCTTGGGATCATCGCTGCCGCCACCCGCAAGAAGAATGAGGCCGGCGACGATCACCAGAAGTCCGGCGAGAAGAAGCCTGAGCCCCTTCGGAGTCATTGCCATTCTGTTATCCATAGTCGATCAATAGTAAAGGTCGTCCTTGCTCAGGCTGACGAGCCTGTTGACTGCAAACCAGGTGCTGACGACGCAGATGAGCATGCCGCTGACCAGGACTATTCCGATGACCGCCAGAAGCATCTGGGCGGAGAAGATCTCGAATAGCTGCTGGAACTGACCGCGGAGATAGAACAGTATTCCGATCAGGCACAGAACTGCGATGCATGCCGAAAAGAGACCCTGGAATACGGCTCTTATGAGGAAAGGAGCGCGGATGAAAGAACGCGTAGCACCCACCAGCTTCATGGTATGGATGGTGAATCGGCGCGAGAATATGCTCAACCGCACGGTGTTGTTGATCAATACATAGGAGATGAACAGGAGAAGCCCGATGAAGACCGCCAGCACGATCGAAATCTTGCGCAGATTGGCATTGAGAGCCTCTATCAGCGACTGCTGGTACTCGACCTCATCGACAAGCGGCGATTCTGCTATGGCAGCCTTGACAATAGCCAGGCTGTCAGGCGAGACATAGTCCGCCTGGAGCGTGACATCGATGGACGCAGGGACCGGAGAGGTCTCGAAAACACTGAGAAATCCCTCGCCCAGCATCTGTTCCAGCTCTGCTGTTCCCTGGGCCTTCGATATGAATTCCGTGCCGCGGACGAAATGCATCGCGTCCAGTGTCTCCTGATACTCCATCGTCTCGGCATCGGACACATCCGACTTCATCATGACAGAGATACGCATATTCTCCTTGAAGTAGTTGGAAACGCTCTTGGCATTGACAAGCAGCATGGCGGCAACGCCGACCAGAAGCAGCACAAGACTTATGCTGACCACGGTCGAAAGATAAGCGTTACGCAGTCTTCTGCGCATCATCCGGTTTTCCTGTCGAGACATATAAGACAAAGTATATCAATCGTCAAAGATAGTGAAATATGTAGATTAGAAAAAAAAATGTTATCTTTGCACGAATAACCAAAATGCTTCAAAGATGGCTGAAGGCTCAGTAAAAAGAATACTTTTCGTCAATTCGGAAATCTATCCCTACCTGCCTGAAACAGAGATTTCAAAGATTGGCCGTTATCTTCCCCAGGGCATCCAGGAACGTCACAAGGAAATCCGTTCCTTCATGCCTCGTTATGGCTGTATCAACGAGAGAAGAAACCAGCTTCATGAGGTGATCCGTCTCTCCGGCATGAATATCATCATCAGCGATGTAGACAGGCCGTTGATCATAAAGGTTGCATCCATTTCTTCCGCCAGGATCCAGGTCTATTTCATAGACAACGAAGATTACTTCCGCCGCAAGCAGGTTTTCCGCGACGACAACGGCAATTTCTTCGAGGACAACGGCGAGAGAGCAATCTTTTTCGCACGAGGAGTACTCGAAACCGTTAAAAAGCTCCGCTGGACTCCGGATGTCATCCACTGCCAGGGCTGGATCTCACACCTTCTTCCTCTTTATCTCAAGAAAGCATACAAGGACGATCCTATCTTCACCAACAGCAAGGTTGTCCTTTCACTCTACGACGACATCCCTTCTGAAAAACTCGCAGCCGATACCGGCGAGGCCGCTCTGTTCGGCAACATAACAGCAGCAGACATCCCTTGGCTCATGACCGAGGCCGATGGCATAAATCTTGCGAAAACCGCCATCAGCTATTCTGACGGAGTCATCATGGGTTCGGAAGGCGTTCCTGCCGAGCTCGGAGACTTCTGCAGCGAGCTCAAGCTCCCGGTTCTCCCATTTGATGCCAACGCTCTTGAAAGCGGAAAGTACGTGGAGGACTACGATAATTTTTATGACAGTCTTTAAGATGAACATCTTTAACAAAGCCGGACTTGCAGCACTTGCATTTGCTGCCTGCTTCGGTGTCAGTTCCTGCATAGAAACGGACTACAGGCTTGGATCAAGCACAGTTCCGACGAATCAGCTGTTCGACACCTATTATGCCGACATCCCTATCGAGGACATCGAGCTCAGAATGGCGGACAGCCTTTCCGGCTATTCAAACACCAGGATTGCCGTCGGCGCCATCAGGGATGACGAGTTCGGTCTTACCACTAGATCGAGCGCAGTCACTCTCCTCCCGTTGCTCGACACTCTCGACTATGGAAAGGATCCTGTATACAAGAGATTCTATTTCTCTGTGGCACGCGACACCACGTCAGTCTATCAGGAGAATCAGCTCCACCTTCTCCAGAACATCAACGTCTACGAAGTAGAGGAGGTGCTGGACTTCACCAAGACCGACATCAATGCAAGCATCGCCCATGGAAACAAGCGTGTATCCAAGGGCATCCCTATGGTTTCGGGAACAACCGACTCGCTCTCGTTCAATTTCACAGAGGAGTACGGAAAGAGATACATGAACATCAAGCAGGAGGACCTCAAGGACCTGAAGACCTATCTCAAGAAGTTCCCCGGCATTTACCTTACCTCAGACGCGCCAAAGGCCAATGGAGGAAGAATCAACCTCTTCAAGCTCCAGCTCAGCTACAGCAGCTCGTACAATTCGGTAAGCGGCCAGTACGCAAGACTTGATTTCAACTCGGAGTACGACGGCAAGCGCAAGGACACCACATTCCTGTTCTATCTCTGCCCACAGAAAATCTACAGGATCGACTCTTTGCTCTCAAAGACAGATATAAGCAATGGTGAGAAGTTCCCTCAGTACGCATACAACGTAGCGACCCACGAGACACGCGACCGTGCCATCAAGGCCGGCAAGGACATCACCATCGAGGGTGGCGGTGGACTCAAACCTGTCATTCCTGCGGAGTACCTGAAGAGGCTCATGGAGGAAGAGGTAAAGAAGCATACTGACAAGCCGGAAGAGGTCATCGTGAACAGGGCATCCATCACACTTCCTTTCGAAATGCCGGAGGAATGGTCCGACCTGGACTTCTACCCTGAATACCTCAACCCTACAAGCAGGATTTCGTACAGCGAGGGTGTTTCATACGCAAGTCTCACCGACGCGTCATCGACGAGCGAGGAGCCTGGAACAATAAACAGATCATTGCTCGAGTACAAAGCTGACGCAACCTATCACCTCCAGCATGTGCTGAAGGCAAAGGAGCTTTCCAAGATCAGCAACTACGACATCTGGTTCCTTATCATGAAGAAGGAAATCACGGAAAACGAGGATGACGGCAGCGCCATGATGGACTACATGAGTGCCATGAGCATGGCAAGCTACTATAACAACATGTATGGATACGGCGGCTATGGCGGTTACGGTATGGGATACGGCGGCTATGGCATGGGCTATGGTGGCTACGGTATGGGATACGGCGGTTACGGCATGGGCTATGGTGGCTACGGCTATGGCTACGGCAGCAACTATTACAATATGGCCATGTATGCGTCCATGATGTCAGGCAGCTCAACATTCTCTTCAGTCGAGCTTGACAGAGACCGTTTCTACAAGGCGAAGCTCATAGGTCCAGAATCCGACAGCGAGCGCAAGCCTATGTTCCACTTTGTCTACTCTATCCCACGCAAAGACTAGGAATTAGTGAAATACAATAAAAGAAGAACCCGGCTGTTTCCAGTCGGGTTCATTGTTGTTTCAATTCAAGTGAAGTCCGGAATTACTTTCCGAGCTCAGCGAGCTTAGCCTCAACTCTGTCAACAGCGTCCTTAACGGTAGCGATGTTGCTAGCCTCCTCATCAGGAATCTTGATGTCGAACACGCGCTCGAACTCCATAAGAAGCTCTACGGTGTCAAGTGAGTCTGCGCCAAGATCATTGGTGAAGTTTGCCTCCTCGGTAACCTGCTGTGCCTCTACAGCGAGCTTGTCAACGATGATGTCCTTTACCTTCTTTACGATTTCCTCGTGCTGCATAGTAGTAAAAATTAAGTTTATGTTTTAATATACACTGTCACGTTTTCGGTACAAAAATAGCAAAAAAGCTTGAATTACCAAATAGCTGGACTATTTCAGCTCCTTCGACGGCTCAGGACGGCTCAGGTTGATCCAGATCCGCAAGCCATTCAGTGAATTGATCAGATAGAAGGAATACTTAACCAGATAGATAAGAGCATAAGAATCCTTGGTCTGGCTGTAGGTCGTGAGCCACATGAGAATAGAGAAAATGTTTACGCCAATCCAGAACACCCACTGCTCCATATATGCGATTGACATAAGGAACTGGCCGAGGATGTTGCACATCATAGGAATCACATCAAGCACGACGGCCATCTTGATGAATGAATCTGCAGATTCCTTGTCAAATCGGGCAAGGATGAGATATGATACGACAGAACCCAGAAGGAACACAAGGGTATAGAAAGCCCACTGACGGGCATTGAAGCGTCTGGCCTTTACCTGGTTCTCCTCAGAATTGCCCCGCTTGCGCCACTGGTTCCAGCCGATGAACTGCATAGGGACGAAATACACGGCATGGAGGATGGCATTGCCATACTTTGCGCCTATGAAGCAGGCCACCGCGTAGATTGCCACGTCGAAAAATCCGAAGAAGAATGTCCAGATCTTTCCATTTGCCGAAGCCACGGTGCTGCACACTCCCATTATGGAGCCGAAAGCAGAAACCAGCAGGAGAAGCTTTCCTGTATCAGCAGAGACCAGCTTGAAAGCAGTAAGAATGACGGTCATGATTGTCATTCCAGCCAAGATGCAGACGTTGAAGATCTTGTTGAACTTCTTTTCGTTGAATGCCATCTGTCTATTGTTCGTTTAGAGTTTTCTTGATAGTGTCAGCCAGCGAAGGACCAACCAGTTTGGCAATATCTTCCACCGAGGCTGCACTGATACGGGCGACACTGCCGAAATGCATCAGCAGCCGTTGTTCGGTCTTTTCACCGACTCCCTTGATCTCCCTGAGGGCAGATCTCATACCTGACTTGTCACGCAGGCTTCGATGGAAAGTGATACCGAAACGATGGGCTTCGTCTCGGATATGCTGCAGGACTTTCAGGGCCTGCGAATTCCTGTCAATGAAAAGAGGATAAGGATCGCCTACGCGAATCACCTCCTCCATGCGCTTTGCAAGGCCGACAACAGTTATCCTGTCGGTCAGACCGAGTTCAGCAAGTGCCTGGAAGGCAAAGTCAAGCTGGCCCTTTCCACCATCGATGACAACAAGCTGGGGAAGATCGTCCGGGGCCTCTTCAAGCAGGCGGGAATAGCGACGGTTGACAACCTCCTTCATGGAAGCAAAGTCATTTGCACCTATTACGGTCTTGATCTTGAACTTGCGATAATCCTTCTTGGATGGCTCGGCGTTTCGGAATACGACACATGACGCAACAGGATCTGTTCCCTGGGTGTTCGAGTTATCGAAACACTCCATATGTACCGGAAGCACTTTCATGCCGAGAGCATCCCTGAGATCTTCAAGAACCTTGCGGTGAAATGCCTCCGGATCGGTATGCTCACGCTGAAGGAGAGAATTGAGGTGGAACTCCTTTGCATTCTTGAGACTGAGCCCGAGCATCTGGAGCTTGTCACCTCTTACCGGAATAGTAAACTCTACGTTAGGAAGTTCAACGTCCGGGAGAAAAGGTACCACTACATCGTGCGACAATCTTCCGAACTTGGATTCGATCTCGCCCAGGAATGTACTGAGGACAGCCTCGCGCTCTTCTTCGATATTCATCCTGAAACCGAGATTGAGCGACTGGACGATGGCGCCGGAACGGACTCTGAGGAAGTTTCCGAACGCTTCGTTCCCATCGAAATCAAGCGAGAATACATCACAATCGACATTCCTGTCCGTCGAGATGATTGTACGGGCGTAATGATTCTGGAGCGACTCTATCTTCTCCTTGTACAGCTGAGCCTGCTCAAAGGCAAGAGCCTCGGCAGCCTCGACCATACGGGCCTTGTAATCGCGTATGATCTCTCCGACCCCGCCCTTCAGAATTGCTACAATCTCCTCGATTCCGTCATTATACTCCTTCATGGAAATTGCCCCGGCACAGCAGCCTGAGCATCGATGGATCTGGTAATCGATGCAGGGTCTTATCTTGCCACGAAGAATGGTCTCGGAATCAATCTTGTGACGGCATGAACGTATCTTGTAGTTCTCGTTGATGAAGTCCATGAGATGACGGGCATGCTTGACGGAACTGTACGGGCCGAAATAGCGGGAACCGTTATGGACCACCTTCCTGGTCAGGAACACACGAGGAAAGGTCTCCCCTGTCACACATATCCAAGGATAGGTCTTGGAGTCCTTCAGCAGTATGTTGTAGCGAGGTTTATACTGCTTGATCAGGTTGTTCTCGAGGAGCAGGGCGTCGGCCTCACTGTCAACGACGGCATACTGGACGTCAGCAATCTTGGATACGAGAATCCTGGTCTTGAGATTCAGGCGGTCTTCGGACACGAAATATTGCGCGACGCGCTTGTTCAGGTCCTTGGCCTTGCCTACATAGATAACATTCCCCGCGGAGTCGTAATAGCGATAGACCCCGGGGGAATGTGGTAAAAGACTTATCTTTTCGCGAATGTCCACGGACTAGAGACCAAGAGCCTCCTTCACTGCGGCCTCGATGGCAGCACCGCGAAGTTCTCTCTTCAGGATGGTACCATCAGGTCCGAAAAGAATGATATGAGGAATACCATCGATACCATAGAGATCGGTAGGAATGTTCTGGGCATTGACGATCTGACTCCAGTCTATGCCAAGTTCATATGCTGCCCTCTCGGTATCCTTAGGGTCATCCCATACTGCCACGCTGAGAACGTTGAACTTATCACCCTTGTATGTGTCATACACATGCTTGATGTTTGGAAGCTCAGCCTTGCATGGACCGCACCATGATGCCCAAAAGTCAACGAGGACATACTTGCCCTTGCCGATATAGTCTGAGAACTTGACGATGCCCTTGTTCTCATTCTCAGGGAACTGCTCGATGGTAAAGTCGGTAAACATGGCACCTTCCTTGGTAGACTTCTTGGCCTGAAGACTGTTAGATACCTGCTGCACGAAGTCATCGTTCTTGATATCGCCCTTGATGTTATCGAGGAGCGATGCAAGCTGGTCGGCATCAACCATGTAATAAACGTCCTTGAGAGCGCTGAGAGCCACTGAATCAGAGCCATGCTTCATGATGGTAGCAACAGCAAGACCAACGAGATTGTCCTCGATCTGATCGCTGAAGATCTGCATCTTCGCCATCTTTTCCTCATCGGTCAGTGTCGAATCTGACTGAGTTGTCATCATATTCTCCTGGTAAGCGGAGATAAGAGTCTCTGTCTCGATCTGGTATGCCTCAAGAAGCTCAGCCTGTGTAGGCTTTGCATTTGAGCAGCTGATAGCTGCAACGAGCGCAATTGCGCTGGAAAGAATAAATTTCTTCATTTTGTATTTATTTAACCTATAAAGCCGATCCCGTATCCGGAACCGGCCTTTATAGACTTGTAATCCTTTGAGGAATTACTTCTGGTTGTCTCTGCGAGGACGACGGTCACCACCGCGGCGTGGGCCACGATCACGACCACCACGTCCATTCTGTGCAGGAGCCTGTGCGTTAGCAGCGTTTCCTGAGTTAGGAGAGAGATCCTGCTTTCCGTAGCGCTCACCATTGCAGATCCAAACCTTGATACCAAGGCAACCTACCTTTGTGTTAGCTACTGCAAGAGCGTAGTCGATGTCAGCACGGAAGGTGTGAAGTGGGGTACGACCCTCCTTGTACATCTCGCTGCGTGCCATCTCGGCGCCACCGATACGACCGCTGATCTGGATCTTGATACCCTCAGCACCAACGCGGATAGCGTTTGCTACTGCCATCTTTACAGCTCTTCTGTAAGAAACACGACCCTCGATCTGACGAGCGATGCTGTCTGCTACGATGTGTGCGTCGATCTCAGGACGCTTAACCTCCATGACGTTGATCTGAACGTCCTTCTTGGTTACGTTCTTGAGCTCGTCCTTGAGCTTGTCGATGTCATTTCCACCCTTACCGATGATGACACCTACGCGTGCAGCGTGGATGGTTACGGTAATGAGCTTGAGAGTTCTCTCGATGACGATCTTTGAAAGGCTAGCCTTAGCACAACGGCTAGTCAGGTATTTGCGGATCTCGTAATCCTCTGCGATCTTCTCCGCATAGTTACCACCACACCAGTTAGAGTCCCAACCACGGGTGATACCGATTCT
>JAKSJN010000014.1 GCA_024402135.1 Bacteroidales bacterium | reverse complement strand
GGTAAGATTGTCTCTGACGTAAAGAACGAGCTGTAATTAGACATAATTAGAAACAAGGAAAGAGTAATATGAAGAGTTACCTGAAATTTCTTTCCCGCAATAAATTGTACACCATCATCGAGGCAGTGGGACTGGCATTGAGCCTGGCTTTCGTGATTTTGATCGGAAGCTACGTGGCGCAGCAGTACCAGGTTGCGCACGAGTCCCCGGATTGGAAGCGCACTTTTGCACTTGGGTCCGATGAATTCCTCGGTCTGACTTATTGGGATAAAGAGGAATTGGAGATGTATATTCCAGAAGTTGATGTAGCCACGCACATGACCATCTTGGACGAGCCGATCATCAGCGAAGGCGAACAACTGTTCCAATGCTCCGGCATTGAGGCTGATGCCAACTTCTTCAAGGTGTTCCCTGAATATCGCCTGACAGAAGGGCGTTCTGAAGATTTTGTCGGTAAGAATGATGTCCTCATCAGTGAATCTATGGCCAGAAAACTCGCAAATGATGAAGAAAGCCTCTTGGGTAAAGTCATCAACGTGGACGAATCGGATCGCATAGTCAAAGGAATATTTGCCGATTTTGATGGAACCTACTTCATGCCCTGCGACATTATTACGCACATTTCTGCAACTTGGGCCGCGGATGAGGAACGAAGCTTCGGCAGTATCGGCAACTACACTACATGGTTCCGTGTCCGCAACGATGCGAATGTTGCCGACGTGCAGGCCAAAGTGAACGAACTCTTGCACAAAAATTATGAACCCCTCTGGGGATCTGAGAAGGTGAACTTGTGGAAAGCTTACCGAATGGACGAGGCCTTCTTTGCAGAAGCGAACAGCGATGGACTCACACGTCAAGGTAATGTCCAGATGCTCAAACTTCTGACAGTGGTTGTCCTCCTGCTATTGTTGTCTGCTATCTTCAACTATGTGAATCTGAACCTGGCACTTGCAGGCAAGCGGTCCAAGGAGATGGCCACCCGACAATTGCTGGGAGCAGAAAAGTCCAGCATTCTGTGGAAGCATATCGGCGAATCCGTGGCTTTTACTGCCGTATGCTTTGCCGTGGCACTTCTGCTGGCTTACTTCCTGCTTCCTATGATGAACAGTCTGGTTTCCACCAGCGATCCGGACGACTTGCTCCTGGGCGTAGGAGACACCAGTGTAAAACTGTCATTCATGATGACTCCGGGCTATATTATGGCGTACATTGCCGGAATTCTGTTGCTGGGCACAATCTGTGGCGTTCTTCCTGCTATCGTGGCCTCGCGCTACGATCCCATCGATGTGATCAAGGGGACTTTGAAACGCCGCAATAAGATGCTGCTTAACAAGGTGTTCATTGTTGTTCAAAACATCCTTTCTGTATCTCTGATCGCTCTGGCACTGGTGATGGAGGCCCAGATGCGTCACATGATTACCCGTCCGATGCATGCCACCACAGACAATCTCTACTACATCGAATACTCTGCCCAGAATTATGACAAGATGAAGCTTTTCAAGGACAAGGTCGAGCAGCTTCCCTTTGTGACGAAAGTTGGCGTTGGTCGCGGTATTCCTGGCATTATAAATATGACAATGGGTATCAGGGTGGACGCGGAGCATAGCGTAGATATGCCTCTCATCATTTGCGATTCCACCTATTTCAGACTTCTGGGACTGGAAATAGAAGAGGATTTCGGCCATCCGCTGACGCATTCGATTTGGATGAGCCGCAGTGCCTTCAATGCCGCTGCGGTATCGGACACATCCACAGTGTTCCCAAGGAGAATCAATATGAATGGTGTTCAACCGGAGTTCATTGGCGGTGTGGTGACGGACTTTCCCACAAGACCCGCCTCAGATGGCATAAGCAACACAACTGGCGGAGTCATCGTTACACGTGCAGAAGAACTGAGGTATTCGAACTGTCTGCTGATCGGCACTACTGGGGAGGACAAGTCCTACGATGAAGCCATTCGTCAGGCATACAAGGAATACCGGTTGGAGACCACAGGTGTGGAAGAACCCGCATGGCGGTATGGCTTTGTGCGAGACATTAACATGAAGATACTTTCTCCTGTTCGAAGAACTCTACGTCTTGTGGAGCTTTTTGCTGCTCTTGCGATATTGATATCACTTTTAGGCTTGCTGGCCATGAGCGCATACTTCGCAGATGAGAATACCAAGCAGATTGCCGTGCGCAAGGTCTTTGGAGCTGATGTCAATGGTGAGATCTGGAGGAATGTCAAGATCTATATGATTCTGGTTGGTATCGCCTGCATGATTGGCATTCCATTGGCCATCTGGGCGTCAAGATTGTACCTGGAGCGATTTGCTTATCGCATTGATGGCTATGGATGGTTGTTCATATTAGCTGTAATCATTTCAGCGGTCATCGCCTTTGGCGCTGTTCTCTGGCAGACTCTGAAGGCGGCAAGGACGAATCCTGCGATTGAGTTGAAGAAAGAATAAAGAAGGATTATAATACGATGAAGTATCTGTTTCATAATTTCATCAATACCCTGCGCCATTACAAGGCGAGCAGCCTGCTGAACATTTTCGGCATGGCTGTGGCCTTCGCGGCGTTCTATGTGATCCTGACTCAGGTGCAGTGGGGATTCACGTACAACCAGGGTTTGTCAGACGGAGAACGCATCTTCGTGATGACTCGGCCGAATCCTGGTAAAGACGGAGGACTCAATCTGTATTACGCCCGGCCGATGGCAGAAGAGCTCTGCACATCAATGCCTGGTGTAGAAGCCTTCGGAACATCTACTTTTGCTTCTGGAACCGATGAGTCTATATTTTACCTCAAGGAAGGAGACAATGTCAGAAAGTTCTCTGCAGTGGAGCAGAGGGCAACCCAAGGTATTTTTGATGTGTTTGACTTTGAGGCTGAATCTGGAACGTTCGATGATATGTCCCGAGTAGGGGCCGTTGCCGTATCGAGCCAGTTTGCAAGCAGTCATGGTCTTAAGGTTGGAGATTTTCTCTCGTTCTCACCTAATGGCGGATCGCTCGATTGCAAGATTGTGGCAATCTGGAAGGATACGTTTCCAAAGAACAGCTCTCCCGGCTGCATAGAACTCATAAACAGCTATGGCAATCAATTCGTCGACGATTGGGGTGAAAGCAGTTTCCCATATTTTGTTAAGCTTAGCAGTGCTGACGGTAAGGAGGCCTTCGAACAGGCTGCTAATGACTTTTATAGGCAGTGGCTCGTGGAGCGCTTCAGCGGCATCACCTCCGAGCAGATAGAGGAAAACATGGCGATTCTGAGTGTTACATTGATTCCTATGGAGGAACTATACTACCGCGAAGACATCAATGCAAAACACCCTATCTGTCGTTCTGGAAATAAGACAACGGACATATCGCTCCTGGTGGTGGCAATCCTTATCATCCTGATTGCACTTATCAATTTCATCAACTTCTTCTTTGCCCTTGTCCCTGCACGTGTCAGGAGCGTGAACACATACAAGGTGTTCGGAACATCGAGAGCTTCGCTTGTGGTGAATTTCATTCTGGAGTCAGTGGGTATGGTTGTACTGGCGCTCATTCTGTCGGCAGCTATGGTTCTGGCACTTGATAAGTCTTCGATGACTGATATCCTTGCAGCTCCGATTGGCATGACTGCAAATGTCGGGATACTTGTACTTACGGTTGCTGTGGCAATAATCGGCGCTGCAGTGAGCAGTATCTATCCGGCTTTCTACATTACCTCTTTCCAGCCAGCTATGGTGCTCAAGGGCTCTTTCGGTTCGTCAAGAGCCGGTCGCAGTCTGAGAAATACTCTCATTGGAGTTCAGTTCGTCATCTCGCTTGTGCTAATCATCTGCGCTTCGTTTGTCAAGCTCCAGCACAAATACATGATGACCTTCGACATGGGCTTCGATAAGGAGCAACTGATATCGGGCGTAATTCCTGGCGATGCGGCATGGTGGAATCCAAAGAACGAGGCATTTGAAGACAAACTTCGAAGCAATCCTGACATCGTTGATCTTACCTGGGGATTTGGCCAGATGGTCAGCCAGTCCAGGATGGGTTGGGGATATACTGACAATGGAAGGAATATCACTTTTGATGTTTATCCTGTCGCTTATAATTTCCTTGACTTCATGGGAATCGAGATGGTTGAAGGCAGGAACTTCACAAAAAGTGATGAGCTCTCTGAGACGGGAGTGCTTATCTTCAATGAGGAGGCAAGAGACACGTATGAGTTCTCACTTGACTCGAACGTCCCGAGTCATACTGAGGATAATGCTGTTTTGGCGGGATTCTGCAAGAACTTCCATTTCCGTCCTCTTCAGTATGGAAGCGATCCGTTCGCATTCTATGTCTTTGGCAAGGATCATTCGTTCAGGCCTCTGGGGCTTACGCATATCTATGTAAGAACGGCAGCAGGTGCAGATCCATTCAAAGTAATGACTTTTATCAGAGATACCGCATTGGAGTTATGTCCTGAAGTCGACCCTGACAGTATAGCTCTCCATCCTTTTGACGAGGAACTTGCACGCAAGTACAATCTGGAGGAGAAGCTGAGCAAGCAGGTGACGGGATTTACGCTTATTGCAATTATCCTGGCTCTGATGGGTGTGTTCGGACTTGTGTTCTTTGAGACACAGCACCGCATGAAGGAGATTGCCGTGAGACGTGTGCTCGGTGCTGAGGTGAAGGATATCCTCTCGATGCTGAGCAGGAAGTATGCGACCATCGTGATGATCTGCTTTGTGATTGCGGCTCCGGTCAGCTATCTTGTTACTGAGAGGTATTTCAGCAACTTCGCTTATCACATGAGCATTCAGCCGTGGGTGTTCGTGGCGGCTCTGATGGTTGTTCTGGTTGTGACGGTGGCTCTTGTGGTTGCCCGCAGCTTCAGCGCAGCGACGAGGAATCCTGTGGAGTCGATAAAGACGGAGTGATGGATTGCCTTGACATGAGAAAGCATAAAAATATTTAACCCAATGAAATCATTTATCAGATTTCTTTCGAAACATAAGCTATATGCTTTGGCTGAGATCATCGGTCTCGGAGTAGCGCTTGCTTTCGTCATCCTGGCGGGTTCCTTTGTCATTGAGGACAACAGATGCGACAGATCTACAAAGAATGCGGATAGGCTGTTTCTCCTGTTTGGAGAACACGCCCCGATCTTTAATTGGACGGGAAACGATGATCCTGTACGCAGCAGAATCATGCAGCTTAGTCCTGTAGAAGAAGTAGTCACTCTCTTCAAGGCCGGTTTGCAGTCCGGACCGATGACGGTGGATTCAGGGACCGGTGAGGATTACAGCATAAAGGTACTGGCGGTCAGCGACAGTTTCTTTGATGTGTTTGGATACACAGTAAACGGAGGAAATCCATCGGATGTCCTCAAAGGGTCGAATAGCGCCGTGATATCCGAGAGCTTCGCAGAGAGGGCTTTTGGAGAGAACGCTCCGATGGGAGCATTGCTGAAGGTCGAGGAAGGCTTTCCTGGTAGTTCAACCATATCAAGGGAGTATCTTGTAACAGGTATCTATTCGAATCCCGGAAAGACGGTGATTCCGTACGCCGATGTCATCATAAGATACGATACCTACGCACAAAGCTTGTCCGATGAATCATCGATATCCATTGCCGGGTGCAATTTCGTTCTGATGAAGGAGGGTTTTGACGCTGAAGAGGCAAAGAAAGCCATAGCAGCTCTGGACCTCTCGGACCTTGGGCCGCTGGTCCCATCCGGACCATATCAGCTGGTGAAGATGAAGAAGTTGCATCACAGACTATACGACGAGGGATTGGGGAACTATTTTGAAAATCTCTCGGACTATGATACTTTCAAGATCTTCCTTCTCGCCTGTGCGGTATTGCTGCTGTTCGCGGTACTCAATTATATCATGCTCTCGATTGCGTTCTCGCGCTTCAGGCTGACTGAAATGGCTACAAGAAGACTTCTTGGAACAAGTCTGAGGGGTGTAGTCGCCAGGTGTTTCGCTGAGTCTTACCTGCTGCTTGGGACAGCATTCTTCATGGCTGTCATTCTTGCCCTTGCGCTAAGGGGCACTGCTTCGGATATCTTGGAGCTGGAATTCAGCCCGCTCTCGACCTTGCGTGACTGGGCGCTTGTAGCTGTGTCGTTTGTTCTGATAGGTTTCGTCTCGGGCATTTTTCCGGCCATCTCCGTCTCGAAGCATGAGCCTGTCGCTGTCATAAAAGGGGAGACCAGGACTGACGACAAGGTCTTTTTCGGAAAGATTGTCATACTCCTCCAGGGCTTTGTCTGTACCGCCATTGTCTCGGTCTGTGCGGCCATCTTCCTCCAGACGGAGAAGATGATCCACGCTCCACGAGGCTACAATCCAGATAACGTCATAACGATGAGTGCTCTCCAGTTCATGCAGAAAGGCGTCAGGAGCCCCGTTTCAAGGGACGAGCTTGCATCTCTTTCATTCATTGAATCCATGGGCTTCTCCAGTACTTCTCCGGCGAAGAGCAGGATGCTGTTCGCTCTGTTGAAAGGAAGCCCGGAGTTCAGGGATAACCTGATTACGATGTCCGGAATGGTGGGTACCTCTGAAGCCTTCAATTTGCTCGAGATGGAGATGGTTGAGGATTTCCATGTGGAAGGACAGGGATTGCTCCGCTTATATGTATGCAAGTCCTCTTGGGATGAATTCCAGTCAGAAACTGATTCCCTGCCGCTGTTTTACGGAAAGGACCAGGTGGCGGTTGCAGGCATCATCGAAGACATCAAGATAGGAGAGATCAATTCAAGTACGATGGATGGATTGCAAGGCTATCTGTGCAATGATGCTATGGGTGCCATGGCCACAGAAATGTTCTTCAAGGTCAACGGCAACGAGAAAGATGCAATAAGAGATATAAGGAAACTGTACGAGGACAAGGAATTCCCGGATGTTGAGATCAGTTCACTTAACCAGCAGCTTTCCGCGCAGTACGAGACTGAACATAAATACTTCACTGTTCTTCTGGTGTTTGGACTGCTTGCCATTTTGCTGACCTTCATGGGCCTTGTGGCTTTGAGTTCGTACTGGGCACAGTTGAGAACCAAGGATACCGCAGTCCGCAAGATATTCGGATGCCCTCGCCGGTCGGTGTACTTCGGCACCGTGCGTTCATTCATTTTTTCCGTCATGGCCGGTTCGGTGGCTGCCGTGCCATTCGCATACAGCTATGTCGGGCACTGGCTGGAACATTATCTGGTGCGCATCGACAATTCTTTGCTGATATACCTGTCCGCAGTCATGCTTGTGCTCTTGACTGTCCTTGTCGCCATTTCGGTTCAGGCCGTGCGCCTCATGAACACCAATCCAGTAAAATCTCTTAAATCAGAATAATCGCTAATTGTAAAGTTATGAAAAGAATCATTATCGCTTTGGCTATCCTCGCATCAATGCAGGTTGCCAATGCCCAGGTAAAATCCCTGGATGCTGCAAAGGCAGCTGTCGAGACTGCACAGGCAGCTGCAGACAACGCAAAGAAGGCAACCAAGGTCGCTACCTGGCTCAAACTTGGCCAGACCTACATGGACGCTTATGCAGCACCTCAGGGCGCAGCATGGGTCGGCGCCAGCAAGGCAGAACTCGCACTCGTTCTCCGTGGCCAGAAAGCTCTCTCTACCGAGACTGTGAATATCGCAGGCAAGGACTACGTGAAGGAGTCTTACGCAACATGCGACTACTACTATGACGGTGACGTCCTCGCAATGATCGATGTTACCAAGCCGGTTTATGCTGACGCACTTGACAAGGCTCTCAATGCTTACAAGAAGGCTGCACAGATCGACATCAAAGGTGCAAAGACCAAGGATATAACAACAGCGATAAAGAACATCGCGGAGAAATACAACGGCGATGCTTACAATCAGTACTCACTCGGTGACTACCTTGCAGCCAGCAAGCTCTTCGAGAAGTCGGTTGAGGCTTCAGCTACTGCTCCTCTCAATATCCTGGATACAAATACAGTTTACAACGCAGCATTCACTGCTCACGCTGGTGGCGACTACAACAAGGCAAAGGATCTTTTCCGCAAGTGTATCGACCTCGGCTACTATGCAAACGATGGCGACGCTTTCGCAAAACTCGCCGATGTGCTCAAGAGCCTTGATGACCTTGAAGGATCAAAGGATGTTCTCGAACAGGGCTTCAAGGTCTTCCCACAGAGCCAGGGCATCCTCATCGGTCTCATCAACTACTACCAGAAGAGCGGCAAGGACAGCAACCGCCTCTTTGAACTTCTTGATGAGGCAAAGAGAAATGAGCCGAACAACGCAACCCTCTACTCCGCCGAAGGTGATATCCGCAAGCAGCTCGGCGACTTCGATGGTGCGCTCAATGCGTATCAGGAAAGTGCCAAGGTCAACCCTGACTATGCATACGCCTACATTGGCCAGGGTATCCTCTTCTACGACAAGGCTGTCGAGATTCAGGAACAGGCAAACAATGAATATGATGACGCCAAGTACTTGAAGCTCGTCGCCGAGTTCGAGAAGAACCTTAAAGGCTGCATTGAGCCATTCGAGAAGGCAATAGAACTTGCGGCCGATGACGCTGCCACCAAGACCGGGGTCGCTGAATTCCTCAAGAATGCATGCTACCGTTTCCGCGAGGAAAGTCCTGAATTTGCTGCCAAGTATGAGAAATACACTAAACTCGCCGCCGGTGAATAAATCATAATGACACACAGTAGTATCATGATCAAAATATCAAACCTCAGCAAGATCTTCAGGAACTCAACAACGAGTGTGCTACCATCGTTATGGTGACCCACTCTCAGAAGGATGCCGCTATGGCCCAGAGAACAATTGACCTGCTCGATGGTAAGATTGTGAGTGATGTGAAGAATGAACTTTAATTACTGAACCATGAAATCGTTTATTAGATTTCTTTCGAAACATAAGCTTTATGCTTTGGCTGAGGTCATTGGCCTCGGCGTGGCGCTTGCATTCGTTATCCTGGTAGGCTCCTTCGTCATGGAGGACAACAGATGCGACAGATATACAAGCAAGAACAGCCGTCTGTTCATGCTCTGGTACGGCGACCAAGAGTCCCCGAATAATAAGCTGTTCTATACGATGGGAGATGACGCTGTCCTTAATGCTATTATGCAGGTCAATTCTGTAGAAAAGATTGTTGCTGTCGTGAAGACCAGCGGCACAATAGGCCCTATGACTGCGGAGACAGAATCTGGAAAGAAGGAAGAAATCCAGGCACTTTTGGTGAGCCGGGATTTTTACGATGTTTTCCCGAGCATAACCCTGCAAGGCTCCTTTAAACCGTTGGTTGAGAATACGAACAACGTCATGATATCCGAGGACTTCGCGACACGCGTATTCGGAGACGAGAATCCAGTGGGAGAAAGTCTTGTTGTTTCAGAAGGGCTTAGCGGGACTGACTACAGCATTTCGAAGACCTATCAGATATGCGGCGTATTCAGAAAGCCAGGGAAGACGGTTATCCCATACACTGACATTATCTTTAGAAATGAAGATTATTCCTCTAGGTTGGAGAATTTAGGGATAGGTATAGGTCATTATAAATTCGTGCTGATGAAGGAGGGTTTTGACCTGAAACAGGCAAAGGCGGATTTTCTCAATCTCAAGAAGGTGTATCTTCCGGGATTTGAGACCACCATCAGGCCATTTCATCTTGAGCCTTTCGGGAAGCTGCATCACAGCCTATACGGTGATTATGAAAGTCAGCAATTTGACAATCTCTCTGACTATGACACATTCAAGATATTCCTTCTTACATGTGTCATCCTCCTCATTTTTGCGGTACTGAACTATATCATGCTCACGATTGCCTTTTCTCGTTTCAGACTTAAGGAGATGGCTACCCGAAGACTTCTTGGAACCAGCCGGGAAGGCGTTACAGTAAGGTGCTTTGCTGAATCCTACTTGCTCCTTGGCCTTTCTTTCGTGGTTGGCACGGCCTTAGCTCTTGCCTCCTGTCAGACGGTGTCAGACCTCCTTGATCTTGAGTTCAAGCCAATGTCGACAGTGAATGACTGGATATTGATGCTGGTTTCTTTCGTGGCGATCGGTTTCGTGGCTGGCATTGCACCGTCATTCGCCAGCTCCAGGCATAGACCTATAGCTGTGATCAAAGGCGAAACCAGGAAGAATGACAAGGCATTCTTCGGGAAAGTAGTCATTGCATTGCAAGGTTTTGTCTGCTCTGCTATCATCGCTGTCTGTGCTGTGGTTTTCCTTCAGACTGAACAGATGATACACGCTCCTCGTGGTTACAAGACAGATGGCGTCGTCGTGGCAAAACGTGTTATTCCATATCATGCAGACGCAGAACCACCGGTGTCCATAAATGAAATCGAGTCCCTACCGGGCGTGGAATCTGTGGGTTATGCTTATGGCGATCCTACTGCAGGAAGAGTCATGTTTGCCTTGACGGATGAATATGGGTCTAAATTTTCGAGAGAACCCAACGAAGATGGTCTGTTTGCATTCATGCCGATAGATCACATATGCAATGTGGTTGGAATAATGAGTACCCAGGAAGTATTCGACATGCTCGGAATAGAAATCCTGGAAAACTTCCTCGGAAAGGACGATGGCAATCCAAGATTGTATGTGCAGAAGTCTTCCTGGGAGAAATTCAAAGCTGCTGGCGATGCGACCGGTTATGATTCAGACGGGCGACAGGTTGTCGTTGCCGGTATCATTGACGACATCAAGTATGGAGATGTAAATGTCGAGGCTTCTGGCGACATCATGGTATACATGGTCGACGATGATCAAAAGGGCGGTGAAATATTCATCAAACTGCAAGGCAATGAAAAAGAAGCGATTGGGCATATCCGACAGTTGTTCGAGGACAGAGGCCTGTCGGTGGACATATCTACTCTTGGCCAGAAAGTCGCTGAGTATTACCAGAAGGAACGTAAATATTTCGGCATCCTTCTCGTTTTCGGAAGCCTGGCTATTCTATTGACTGTCCTTGGAATAGTTGCCCTTGGATCATACTGGTCTCTGGTCAGGAGCAAGGATACATCTATCCGCAGGATATTCGGTTGCTCCCGTGAGTCTGTTTTCTTCGACACAGTCCGCTCATTCGCCATTCCTGTGCTGATCGGAGCTCTGTTAGCCGTACCGTTCGCGTACCGCTATGCCGATCATTGGCTGGAGCAATATCTTGTCCGCATGGACAATTCATTGTCAATCTACATTTTTGCTGTTGCGGTCGTCATGTTGGCCGTGCTTGTGTCGATATCCTTTTTTGCCTTACGCATGATGAACGTAAACCCAGTTGAAACCCTAAAGAATGAGTGATTTCGAATGACCATTTTTCAGAAAATACGATTATCAGCACAATATGCCCAAGGAATCTATATGGTTTCAGCAATATATTCCCTTGCAGCAGCTGTGCTGTGTTTCTTCAAACCGATGAGCGGCCCGACATGTATTATCATGAAGTTGCTTGTCATTTCCATCATCTTGTATCTATTCAAGTCTCTTCAGGATGGGCATGCCATATATTTCTACCTGAATCTTGGGGTCAGCAGAACAGAGTACTATGCAACTCCTTTTGTTGTGGAGTTCATTTGTTTCCTGTTGCTTCTGACGCTTTCAATCAGCATGGGTTATGTCATCAGATAGGGTAAACAGATTGCTCGTTGACAGTGTGCACCTGGAGTTTGGCAAGTTCGCCGTCCTCCAAAGTGCATTCATCACATCAGAAACAGGCAAGGTGACGGGCGTCCTTGGACGGAATGGCTCAGGCAAGTCATGCCTGTTCAAATGCATAATGGGTGGCATCAAGCCACAGAATCTCTTCGTCAGATTCAACGATGAGCCAGATACCGATTATGGTCACATTGGAAACAGGGTGAAATTCTTGCCTCAGAGTCTGTTCATGCCGCCCAAAATGACTCTTGATGAAGCATTCAGGTTATATGGAGTTGACTATGACGGCTTGGTGAGATTCGATCCAAAATTCCATTCCTTCCAGAGGAAGCAGTTCAGAGACTTGTCAGGAGGTGAGGCCCGTATCGTAGAAATGTATCTCATCATAAAGTCTTCTGCCGACTTCTGCATCCTGGATGAGCCGTTTTCCAACATAGCCCCTGTCTATATGGAGAAAATGCAAAAGCTGATACTTGAAGAAAAGGCGCACAAGGGCATAATTGTGTCCGACCATCTTTACGAAGCAATCATTCAGGTCTCTGATGACCTTTTCTTGTTGCGTGACGGCTATACATTCCCGATAGAGTCAAGGGATGACCTGATTAGACATGGCTATGTCACTCACTGATAGCCATCATCTCTGCGCAGGCCAAGAAACGGAATGAGTGATGCCATAAGAATAGCTTAATATCAAGTTTTTTGCAAAATAGGGCATTTAAACTGCGGCGATTTTGTAAAATAAGGCGCTGAGCTATATTCTTAACATCATCCATGGAATCCGGGAAAAAGTGTATCTTTACGCCGAAAGTCGCCGGGAAAATGTGTTTGAAACAAGCAAATCTCGGTAGGAAAACGTGGCAAGATACTGGTAGTCGATGATAACCAGGGCATACGCAGTGATGTTTGATTGTGCTTCTTCTAGAAAAAAAATCCCAGTCCTTTTCGTAAGACTGGGATTAATTATTGTCCGGCGATCCTCTACTTCTCCGCGCGGTACTGCTCGGCGAAGGCGGCATTCCAGGCGATTATGGCCTGACCGTTGCGGAAATAGGTGTCGATTGTGCGGTGGTCGAGTCCTGAAGGCTCGGTCTTGGCGGTACCGTCTACAACCTGCTTGATAAGCTCCTGCATGTCATAGATGTACTGCATTCCGAATGTATCGTCGCCAAGCTCAGGGAACCAGTCCTTCTGCCAATAGTGGCCGCCGTAGATTCTGAGGGCGTCCTTGTCGATGTTGTTGGCCTTGTCGTTGATATAGGACATGAGATTCTCGAAGCCGCCGATGTAGTTCTTGAAGCTTTCAAGGTCGAAGATCCATACGCCATGACCTGATCCTATCGCGTCACCGGAGAGGAGCATGTTGAGGCCATCAACGAAGAATACCATAGATCCTGCGGTATGGCCAGGTACCTCGACCGAGGTCACGCTGATTCCACCGAGGTCAAACTTCTTGCCATCGTCATACATCTCATACTTGACTCCAGGGAACCTGCTGACAAGATTCTCGAAATCCTTGCGCGGAAGAGAGAACTTTACGTCGGGATCATTGACATAAGCGGGCATCATGCCGGTATGGTCGCCATGATTGTGGGTGAAGGTGATGGTCAGTGGCTTGTCGCTGATTCTGTCGGATACTATGCTGCGGAGGGACTCCTCTGCGTTGTCGGCCCACCTGATCCTGTTTGACAGGTCAACCAGAAGAGCGTCGGTCTTTCCGACCAGAAGGTACATGTCCGAGCAGTTGTTGAAATGGGTCTTGTTGCCTTCCGCATCGAACTCCTCACCTGCCGGATTGGCAGTATTGTAATCCTGGATGTGATAGATGCCTGAGGAAATGTTGGTGATGGTGTAAGGACCTACCTCTACTTCAGGGTCAAGAGGAATGTTTTTCTGGCCACAAGCCACCATGGCAAGGGCAAGTACGGCTGCGATAATCTTTTTCATGATCGGAAAGATGAATTTGTATGAGTATCAAAGATATCACATATGTACGAATGACGCAAACATGAAAAGCGCAAATCTATTGAAACCATCAATGGCAGCTAACGAAAAAAACTTATGATCTTCTGATTTTCAAGCCTTTTGTATCTCTACTTTTGCATCGGGTCCAGCAAGGATCTGCTGCAAAAAATAACTTATAAACAAAAGACTATGAAAACACTCCTCTATCATTGCCCTGTTTGCGGCAATATCGTGATGAAGGTCGTTGACCGGGGCACAGACCTGGTCTGCTGCGGGAAACCTATGGAACTGATGGTCCCTAAGACGTCGGATGCGGATATGGCTGAGAAGCACGTGCCGGTTACAGAGTTCGATGGTTGTCAGAAAGTCGACGTCAAGGTCGGATCCGTCCCTCACCCTATGCTGCCCCAGCACCTCATCAGGTTCATCATGCTCCAGACTGAAAGCGGAATACAGCTGAAGTATCTCAGGCACGAGATGCCGGCTGCCGTATCATTCTCAATCTGCAAGGAGGACAGGCCCGAGTCCGTTTTTGAGTACTGCAATGTTCACGGATTGTGGAAATCGGACATCTTCAATCCACATTGTCTATGAAGCTTGTTCTTTCTTCACTGAGCCTGATGGCTCTTCTGTTAGCTTCTATGTTAGCCACGTTTGACAATTCAACTGTCCCTAACCTGGATATCCAGAGGTATATGGGCACATGGTACGAGATCGCGAGGTTCGATCATGGTTTCGAGAAAGGACTCCAGTTTGCGACGGCCAATTACAGCATGCGGCCTGATGGTAAGGTGAAAGTCGTAAACTCAGGATATAAGAATGGTGAACGCAAGATTTCCGAAGGCAAGGCCAAGACAACAGATACCCCGGGTCTTCTCAGAGTCTCCTTTTTTGGTCCTTTCTATTCTGATTACAGAGTCATGATGATCACACCGGATTACAACTATGCCCTGGTTGGATCGAGATCGAAGAAGTATCTATGGGTGCTCTCCAGAACCACTGACATGCCATTGAGCGTGCTCAATTCGATCCTGGACGAGGCCAAGGTAAGGGGGTACAACACGAATCGTCTTATCATGGTCAGACAAGAGTATTGAAAAATGGAGGCGGCGGTCCGATAGCCGCCTCTTTTTTATTATCTTTGCATGAAACCAGGCAATTCAGTCTATGGAACTAAGACAGTTGAAATACTTCGTCGAGGTGGCTGACGTGCTGAATTTCTCCGAAGCGGCAAGGAACCTCTTCATCACGCAAGGCACCCTGTCCCAGCAGATCCGTCAGCTGGAAGAAGAACTGGGCACTCCTCTATTCGACCGTACCTCCCATCGTGTCATCCTCACAGAGGCAGGAAGCCAGCTTCTCCCATTGGCAAAGGATACGCTCCGCCATGCAAACAGCTGCAAGGAATGCATGGAGGAAAGGCATGGACAGGTCTCGGGGACACTTGACATAGGTGTCACATATTCCTTCCGCTACTCCATTTTAAAGGTGATGAAGCGCTTCATGAGGGAGCATCCATCAGTGAAGCTCAATGTTTATTGCATGTCTGCTCCCGATCTGTTTGACATGCTGCTCATGCACAGGCTGGATCTTGTGCTGTCCATGAATCCTGCAAATCCGTATTCCGGCGTTGAATCCATCTTTCTTGGCTCATCCCGGCTGAGCGTCGTTGTAAAGAAGGATCATCCTCTCGCGAACAGGACTTCACTGTCGCTTGACGACCTGAAACATCTGGACATCGTTCTCATGAGGTCGGGAAACAGGGACAAGTGGACCTATGGCGATTTCGTGGGAGTCGACATGAGGGGACTGAACGTGAGGGTGGAACTGACTGAGCCGGACATGATATTCGACCTGGTAAGAAGTACCAACATGGTGTCGATCATGTCGGCTTTCCCTGTCTATTCCGCACCGGACCTGAAGGCGATACCGCTCAGCGGCGCCAAGGAGCTGCTCAATGGCAGCGTACACCAGCTCCAGGGCGTTTCACGAAAAAAGAGCGCAAGAATTTTCGTGGACATGCTGCTCGACGCTTCAAAGCTGCTCCGTGTCCAGGGCCTCCCGCCAATGTAACAGGTATGCCATCATGGAATGATAAATCTCAAATGCACAGTATATGAAAACGAACAGAATGATAAGCGCGATGGTGTCTGCCGCAATGCTGACGTCATGCGGACAGCAGCAGGAGACCCCGGCCGAGCCTGCGGTTTACAGCAATGTCGTATTCGCGGAGGCTCCTACCGTCGGCGGTGGCACAAAGGCCCTGAACATAAATATCTGGAAAGGCGCAGGTGAGGATCCGCAGCCTGTCGTCCTCTTCGTTCATGGCGGAGCATGGTTTTCTGGCGATAACAATCTTGAAGCATCCAATGGTCAGCAGATACGTGCCCTCATGTCGCTCCGTGACTGTGGTGTGACCGTCGCCGCTGCAACATACAGATTCTCCAATGAGGCTATATTCCCCGCACAGATACATGACGTAAAGGCAGCGATACGCTATCTCAAGGCTAACGCCGACGTATATGGCATCGATCCCGACAGAATCATGACCATGGGCGAGTCGGCAGGCTCCCAGATGGCCCTGCTGGTGGCTGTTTCCAACGGCGAAGAAGCCATGGAGGGAAATGTCGGCGGCAATCTTGAAGTTGACAGCAACGTCATCGGCTGCGTGGACTGCTATGGAATGACAGACTTCCTTACCCTCGCGTCAGACCTTTATGCGCGTCCGGACCTCGGCCGTACTGATGCACAGGTATATGAGCTTGTCGAGGCTCCGAACTCAAGCCGCTCCCAGCTCTTCGGCCTCACTACCGATGAATGCAACCTCGGAACAGTGACCGCGAATCCGAAGAAGTTCCCCGAACAGCATGCACTTGTGAAGGCTGGCAGCCCTGTCTTCCATGTAACTCCTGATGATCCGCCGATTCTTATCATCAACGGCCAGAAGGATATGAGAGTCCCTTCGGCACAGGCCATCAAGATGTATCAGGCACTATATGATGCCGGAGTAGAGGCTGAACTCATCCTTAATGACAGAGCGCCTCACGGCAACCTGGGAACAGAAGCTGCGGCGGCAATCAAATCCTTCATTCTCCGCATCCTTTTCCCATCGGAATAGAAGAAGAGACGCGAGTGATTCCCTCGCGTCTCTTCTTATTTTGGTTCAGGTTTTAGAGAGGATAGTTCTCGGTGTCGTAGAGGACAGTCGAGAGATATCTTTCGCCGGTATCAGGGAGCAGTGCAACTATACGTTTCCCCACGAACTCAGGACGATTTGCTATGACAGATGCTCCATATGCAGATGCTCCCGATGATATTCCGACAAGAAGTCCTTCCGTGAGTGCCAGATTCCTGCTGGTCAGGATGGCCGCGTCATTCGGACACTTTATTATTTCATCAACGACTTCACGGTTGAATGTCTTTGGAACGAAACCGGCACCGATTCCCTGGATCTTGTGCGGTCCGGCTTGCTCTCCGCTGAGTACTGCGCTTGTCTCAGGCTCGACTGCTACGATGTACACGTTCGGATTGAGTTCCTTGAGGCGCTTGCCTACTCCGCTGACCGTTCCGCCTGTGCCTGCGCCTGCAACGAATACGTCAATCTTGCCGTCTGTGTCGCGCCAAAGTTCCTCGGCTGTTGTTGCATAATGTGCGGCAGGGTTGTTCGGGTTCTCGAACTGCTGAAGAATTATGCTTCCCTCGATGGAGTCGCGCAGTTCTTCCGCCTTTGCTATAGCACCAGACATTCCCTGAGATCCAGGGGTCAGTACAACCTCGGCTCCGTATGCGGCAACAAGCTTTCTTCGCTCGATGCTCATGGTTTCCGGCATGGTCAGGATAAGATGGTATCCCTTCACTGCGCTTACAAGCGCCAGTCCTACTCCTGTGTTGCCGGAAGTCGGCTCTATGATGGTTGCTCCCGGCTTCAGGAGACCGTCAGCCTCGGCACGCTCAACCATGTTCAGCGCTACGCGGTCCTTGACGCTGCCGCCCGGGTTGAAGAACTCCACCTTCGCGGTGATAGGGGTGGCGAGTCCGGCTTTATTGCTGTATGCGTTGAGCTGTACCAGCGGTGTGCCGCCTACGAGCTCGGTAAGTCTGTCTGCTATCTTGGACATGATACGGTTGTGTTGTTTGTTATTATACGTTCTCAAATGCCTGCTCAAGGTCGGCGAGGATGTCGTCAATGTGCTCTACGCCGATGCTGAGACGGACTGTTGAAGGTGTGATGTGCTGGCTTTCGAGCTCTTCCGGAGTCATCTGTGAGTGAGTTGTGGTGTATGGATGTATCACGAGAGACTTCACGTCAGCCACATTTGCAAGAAGCGAGAAGATCTTGAGTGAGTCGATGAATGCCCATGCTTCCTTTTCGCCGCCCTTGATCTCGAAGGTGAAGATGCTGCCTGCTCCGTTAGGGAAATACTTGTTGTAGAGGGCATGATCCGGATGGTCAGGGAGTGAAGGATGGTTGACCTTGCTGACCTTCGGATGCTTGCTGAGGAAATCAACGACCTTGAGTGCGTTCTCTACGTGACGCTCGATTCTCAATGGGAGGGACTCTACGCCCTGGAGAAGGATCCATGCGTTGAAAGGAGAGATACATGCACCGGTGTCGCGGAGGATGACGGCACGGATACGGGTTACGAATGCTGCAGGACCTGCCACGTCAGCGAATACTGCTCCATGATATGAAGGGTCTGGTTTTGCAATGCTAGGGTAGCGGTCTGCGTTTGCCTTGAAGTCGAACTTGCCACCGTCTACGATCACGCCGCCCAGTGAACTGCCGTGTCCACCGATGAACTTGGTTGCAGAATGAACCACTACGTCTGCTCCGTGCTCGATAGGACGGATGAGGCAAGGGGTACCGAAGGTGTTGTCCACGATGAAGAGGATTCCGTGGCGATGAGCTACCTCGGCGATTGCGTCAAGGTTGGTGACGTCTGAATTAGGGTTTCCGAAAGTCTCGGCATAGATGACCTTGGTGTTAGGCTGGATTGCTGCCTCGAGAGCCTCGATATCGTTGATGGTTACAATGGTATTGCTGATGCCCTGTGATGCAAGGGTATGGGTGATCAGGTTGAATGAACCGCCGTAGAGGTTGTCAGCTGCTACAACGTGATCGCCGGCCTGGGCAACGTTCTGGATTGCATAGGTTACAGCGGCTGCGCCTGAAGCGACAGCGAGACCTGCCACGCCACCCTCAAGGGCTGCGATTCTGTCCTCGAATACACCCTGGGTCGAGTTGGTGAGTCGTCCGTAGATGTTGCCTGCATCGCGGAGACCGAAGCGGTCGGCAGCATGCTGGCTGTTCCTGAACACATATGATGTGGTCTGGTAGATTGGAACGGCGCGTGCGTCGGTTGCTGGATCCGGAGTTTCCTGACCTACATGGAGGGCGAGGGTTTCGATGTGGAGATTCTTGCTCATAGCTCTATTTGTTTTTTCGTTTATAATCCTGATTTGATAGCGAACCTTTGTTGTTTTGTTCTTTGCAAAGGTATGCTCAGTAGAACGAAAGCACAAATACGGATGAAAGATAAGAAAAAGTATCTATATTTGTATTGTCGGTTGGGCGAAAAGTCTGATTTTACTATTCAGTCCATTCTTTGATAGAATATTATTCCACATAGTGAATCAAACCATAGAATCATGATAGAGAAACTTGACAGTATCGATATTGAAATCCTCAGAATCCTGCAGGATAATGCCAGGATAACGACAAAGGAGCTCGCCGCCAAGGTGAATCTTTCGACCACACCGGTGTTCGAGCGCTTCAAGCGTCTCGAAAAGGAAGGCTATATAAAGAAGTACGTCGCAATCCTCGATGCTGAGAAACTGAACCAGGGCTTTGTTGTATTCTGCAGCGTCAAGCTGCGCCAGATGGGAAAGGACATCGCCAACGATTTCACGACACGTATCAAGGCTATCCCCCAGGTTACGGAATGCTACAATGTCTCCGGAGAGTTTGACTACCTCCTGAAGATACATGCACCAGATATGAGGTACTACAATGAGTTCCTTATCAATGTGCTCGGAAGCATCAGTTCCCTCGGCAGCGTCCAGTCGGCATTCGTCATGAACGAGATCAAATCATCAACGGGAATCGCCTTCTAGCTACATATAATGAAAGAGACCGGCCAAATGACCGGTCTCTCATTGTATAATCCTGTTGATAGATTACTTTGAAGCGTTAGCCCAAGGGAAGTTCTCGCCAAAGGATGGCGCAGACCTCCCAATAATCAGAATGGGGTATATCCTTGATTGGTTCTGGCAATCATGTGGCGTTTCCCCCCGTAAGTCCAATCGTCCTCCCCGTATATTTCAAAAGCATACTCTATTATCGAACCATCAATGTCATATAGTTGAGGTACTATGATTCTTGTCTCGTTGTATAAGTAATGCTTGCTGATGAATTCGTGGATGGAGATAGTCTTGCTTGTATCAGGATTGTCTATCGGAGAACAATCTGGATAAGAGAATTGTGCTTTCCTGTTGAGCTGAATGCGGCACAATTCTGTGATATCGGATCCTGCAGCTTTGCCTTCAATCGTCTTGTTTGCGAATACTTTTATAGAGTCAAAAGAATAATAAACCACTTTGGAATGACGATCAAGATCTTTTACTCGATTATACTCACGAATATGCTTCAACTTCCATTTTTCATATTCATTATCCTTTGACCCTTTCAGGTTCATCTGAAGTGTTCTTAATTTCATATAGGAATCATCATGACGGATATCCCTAGTTCGATCGATGCGCAGTACATATGAGGAAGCACCAGATTGGATGGCTGGTATGCTGTCACATAAGAACAGTCCAGGAAACAAACAATCCTGTTCAGGCATGTCATTTTTTGAACAGGCGGAAAACAGACAGAGCGAGAAAATTGCAAAAACAATGCGTTTCATATTCAATAATTTAGCGCTCAAATACTTCGACTCCTCGTGCAGTAGAATACCATTGCAATCTGGAACCGCTGATTTCCTGAATATAAAAATCGTCCCATCCGATACTGTATTTCCAGGTAATCTTGTCCTTCGATATCTTTATGAATCCTGTGTTATATTGCATATCTCCTTCCCATATCGTTTTAGCGTAAATCTCACCACTATAGTTTTTTCTGAACTCAATATATGAATCGTTTGATTTACCATCATATGGGGAATCATCGACATGAGTATAATACCATTTTCCAATGATCAAGGATTCGGTATCATATGACAATTTTTGACATGAGGTCGCTGTTAGGAAGATGGTTAGCAACACATATAGGTTATGTATCTTCATATCATTCTCAATCAATCGAGAAACCATATATCATCTCCCTGTCATTGCGGAAATTGTAATTGTGTCCTGCCGTGGAAACTCTCCAATCTCCGCTTGCACTCAAGTATGAGTTGTCATTATTCTCTCCCCATCCCCAATTCATCTGAACATGGGTAATGGAAGATTCAAATTCATACTCAACTTGTGGGGGACGTGGTGATGGCAATGGTGTATCTCCAAGTTGAACATCATAAATCCACTCATAAGTATACATTGTTGTTTTTCTACGATACTTCACACCGTCAATGATGAAACAATGAACGTCATCATCGAAAAAAAGCCTGTTGGATGATGCACTGACGATGACTGGCATGCCCTTGGTTACTATCTCGGAATAGATTGTTGAGGAATCATAACGATCTCGTTCGCAATTGATGTCATAGTACTCAAAAACTCTTGTCTTCAAGAATGGATAATATGCTCCAGACTGTGATGCATTGTATGTCGTTTGTGTCAATCTTCCAATGTATGCCATGAGAATCATTGAATATCGATCTCTGCCATCTGCCTGCATTTCATCCCATGCGTCAGCACTTTCTCCCCATTGGTTGGTAGAATAATTACCTTCTCCACCATGGCCGGAGCATGTTGCAGAATCAGGAGCATATTGTGGCACTCCTAACTCATCATGAAGATATTTAAGCACTTGCGCTCCAGCTACTGCGACACATCCAGAAGGACAGCGTTCGCTACTTGATGGGGATTTATAAGGAACATACTCATTTCCATCTTGATCCCAGTAGGTTTGGATCAAATGTGGTACGGTAATATCTTCGTAATAAATGGTCACATCAGATAGTTCATAATGTCCTGGATAACCAACTGGAGGTGGGGCTGAAGACATGGCCGAGATGACGGCCTCTGGATGAGTAATTGCTGCCCAAAAAAGGTAATTATCATTATCGCTCAATGATTCTGGTTCATTATCCATTAATCTTAAGTTCAGTATATCCAATGCTAATGAATATAACCAAATTCCTTTAGGGTTATCCATGAAACCTTCCATGGTAATCTGGCCACTATCTGAATAGCCAAGTAAATACTGCGATCGCTTGTCTGCAGAGAGAATCTCCCATCCTTTATCGTAGTTAATTACATAGAAAAGCACCGCTCCGTTGATAGAAAATGACTCTATGTTGACAATTATTCTTTTCCCATTAGCAAGTTCATTATAGTGAATATATGAAAGAATATCACTCATTTCAACGAAATAGGAGTGATTCAGGCCATCTTTCTCAAATGCTATTTCCTTTGTGTTGTAATCGATTGGCGTAATGGTCTTAATGGCTGAATTGTTCGTGCTTTTCGTGATGATCTCGGTTACATACTCTTTATTTTTGAAATAAGAAGAGTCTTTAGAACAAGAGAAAAACAGAACAACTGGAAGTAAAGCTAATGTGATATTTATTGTCTTCATGGTACATCTATTATTACAATCGGCAAGGGGGTACTTGTTTTTCACATAAATAAATGTGTAATAAGAAGAATACAATAATGCCAACCAATTTATAATAGCTTGGTTGGCATTACGATTATGATCAAAGATTACTTGGTTGCGTTAGCCCAAGGGAAGTTCTCGCCAGTGATAGGGGTACCCATCTGTGAAGCCTCAGCGTCGTTCTGGTCGAGCATGAAGAGCATGAAGTTAGGGTTCTCCTCGGTGAGAGGGGTCCACTCGCCACCGTTAGCGCCGTTAGGATCGCTGTACTTAGCGAAGTTGGTCCAAGCGGTAAGCATCTTCTCAGAAAGATCCCAGTCACCCTGGGTCCAAGGACGCCAGCAGTGCTCGAGAGACTTGAAGACGAACCAGAGCTCTGATGAGTGGAACGCGCCCTTGAGACGAGCGGTAACCTCTGGATGTGAGCCGTCATCTGGGAGTGGGCGTGCGAACTCGTATGCGTAAGCCTTGTTGCCCTTCTCCTGGCGGTTCTTACAGAATGCAGCGATGCCTTCTGACATATCGCCCATATCGTTGAGGGTGTAACCGATCATGTAAGGAACGTCTGCGAGGGTGCCGTCGAGTGCAGCTGCATCGAAGCTCTCGAGTGAAACATAACCGTCTACGAGTGGTGAACCTGAGATGCTTCCGAAGTTGCCGGTAGCGTTGTTGTAGATGGTACCAACGGTATGCATAACCTCGGTGTCAGCAGCACGCATCTTTGCGAGGGTGTTGTAACCAGCCCAATCCATCACAACCTTGGTGTTGAACTCAGCACGCTGGAGTGGAGTAAGACCTTCTGGTGCGGTAGGAGCCTTGTAAGCAGCAAGCTTCTTCTCAGCAGGAGCGCCACCCATGCCAGGGAAGCCCATCATGCCACCACGGCGTGAACCCATGCCCATGCCGCCCTGGTTAGGAACGGTGATACCGCCTGCAGACTGGATGATAGCCTTGTGGAAGAGACCGCGGGCGAGAGGAGACTCGCAAAGGGTCTTTACTGAACCGCCACCTGCGCTCTGACCGAAGATCATCACGTTGTCAGGGTCGCCACCGAACTGAGCGATGTTCTTCTTGACCCACTTGAGCGACTCGATCTGGTCGAGGATACCGTAGTTACCTGAAACACCGTTAGGGCTCTCAGCTGAAAGCTCTGGATGGGTAAGGAAACCGAATACGCCGAGACGATAGTTGATGGTTACGAGAACCACGTCCTTGCCGGCGAACTCCTTTCCGTCGAACTCAGGCTCGGTACCGAAACCTTCGCGGTAACCGCCACCATGGATCCATACTGCTACAGGGAGCTTTGCATTAGGATTGCCAGACTGCTTGGTCCAAACGTTGAGGTAGAGACAGTCCTCGCTGAAAGGAGCCTCATCACCATAACCCCACTCAGTGTAGTAGCCACCCTTGTACTGGATGTGCTGGTAGCTAGGGTTGGCGAAACGGTCGCAAACCTTTACGCCCTGCCAAGCCTCAACTGGCTGTGGAGCCTTCCAACGATTTTCCTTGATAGGTGCTGCTGCATAAGGGATACCCTTGTATGCAACTACGCCAGCAACGCTGGTCTCGACACCCTGGACCTGGCCACCCTCGATGCTGAGGATAGGGGTCTCTGCCTTTTTAGGAGCACATGCTGCCATTGCAACAAGTGCAAGTCCGAGAAGAATCTTTTTCATGTTAAATAATGATTAGTGGTAATTTTTCGCAATATACTATTTTTGTGTCTAAAACGGACCTGCAAATGAAAGAAACTGTTATTATTTCGTGTCTTGCCTATCTTCTGGCCCTTGTTGTGACCGGTTTGGTCGTGGCAAGGCGTAACCGCAAGACTTCCGACTTCCTTGTCGCAGGCCGTTCACTCAATCTTCCGCTGACGGCAATTTCTCTCGCTGCGGTCCAGATCGGCGTAGGAATCGTCCTTGGCAGCTCATCCAATGGCTATGCTGACGGAATCTGGCCGGGCATCTACTATGCTCTCGGTTGCGGCCTGGGTCTTATCTTCGCAGGTCTTGTTACAGCAAGGAAACTTCGCTCCAGGGAGAGCTATGTCCCTCTTGATTTCTTTGCCCAGCGCTATGGCGACAGCAGGGGAGTCCGTCTTTGGGCTGCCATCAGCAACGTTCCGAGCCTGCTGGGAATCTTCATCGCCCAGATGGTCGCCGCAGGATCCATCCTTGCCGGCTTCGGCCTGCCGTTCAGCACGGGTGTCCTTCTGTGCATGGCAGTGGTCCTGATATATTGCATGATGGGCGGCATGTGGAGTGTCGTTTTCACCGATGTCGTCCAGGTTACCGTGATAATGATAGCGATTCCGGTGTTCTGTGCCATTGCCATGGTGAAATATGGCCAGTCCGGTGGAGATATCATTGGAATCTTCAGCACCCCATTCATACCGAAAGGCATGGGAACCCGTTTTGTGTATCTTGTGCTGCCTTTCCTGCTTTCGATATCTGTGTCCTATGACGCATACATCAAGATCCAGTCGTCGAAAGATTCCAGGACAGCTTCGCGCGGTGCATGCATAGCCGGACTGATAGTCATCCTTGTCGGAACGATGTGCTCGGTCATAGGAGTCGTTGCCTCAAAGATGTTCCCCGGTCTCACGGACGGCATGTTCGCTACAGCAGCGACCGGCTTGCTGCCACCGGTACTTGCAGGTATAGTTGTTGCGGCCATATTGGCGGCGGCACTGTCCAGCGCGAGCTGCATTCTCCTGTCCCTCGGTTCATCGGTTTCACGGGATTTCTATAACCGTTTCCTTCACCCTGAGGTCGACCAGCTGGACCAGCTGAAAAACTCGAAGAGAGTGTCACAGGCGGCCATCCTGGTCGCTTGCACGGCAGGTTGCGTGTTCGCATTGTACATAACGGACATACTGGATGCAATGATCATATTCAACTACCCATATATGGGCTCGATGCTGATTCCTCTTCTAGGAGGCCTTCTGTGGAAGGGTGCGACCCGTCGTGGTGCATTTGCTGCCGCCATTGCCGGTGGATGTGTCGGTGTCGTGAGCTTCTTCATCGGTATCCCAGGGCCTCTGCATGGGCTTATGAACACTGACCTTGCATTGCTGCTTGCCTATGCGGTATCGGCAGTAACGCTTGTAACAGTCAGTCTTATGGATAATAACAAAAGAAAGATATGAAAGAATACGAGTGGCCATATTCCAACGAACTCGGCGAGCGCACGGACGACACTGCCGACGTTCTTGTCCTGGGAGGTGGCCTTGCAGGCTGTTATGCCGCCATTGCAGCGGCACGCCATGGAAAGAGCGTCATTCTGGTCGAGAAAGGAGCGACCAGACGCAGCGGCTCTGCCGGTACAGGCTTCGATCATTGGGAATCCGCCTGTACAAATCCATGCTCGAAGGTCAGCCCAAAGGAGATGGCGGAGGCCTATGTTGACGAGCAGGATCACTACAGCAACGGTATCGGGCATTACATAGAATGCCGCGAGGGCTATGACCGCCTGCTGGACATGGAGTCATTCGGCGGAAAGATCCGTGACATCGACGACGAGTTCAAGGGCGCAGAGTTCCGTGACGACGAGACCAAGCTCATGTTCGCATATGACTATACGAACTGCTATACCTTGCGTGTATGGGGCTCCACATTCAAGCCGGCACTCCGCAATGAACTAAAGCGTTTGGGCGTCAAGGTGTACGATCGCGTTGAGGCGACCGCATTGCTGACAGCGATGGTTGATGGAAAGAAGCGCGGTATCGGAGCGATGGGTATGAATGTCCGTACGGGCCGCTTCATGGTGTTCAAGGCAAAGGCTACCATCCTGACCATGTCCCGTCCTGCAAGAATCTGGCTTTTCGACAGTGACATGCCCGGAATCTGCGAGTTCCGTCCGCCACAGAGTATCGGCTCAGGCCATGCGATGGGCTGGCGCGCCGGTGTCGAGTTCACCATGATGGAGAAATCTGTCCGTGCGGAGATGTCCTCGGCTATTCGCAGTTTCCCGCCATACGGTGCAGGCAACAATCACAATACCTGGTATGGTGCGACCATGGTCGATGCAAGAGGTGTGGAGATTCCATACCTGGACCGCGACGGAAATGAACTGAAGGACGTGTCACAGCGTTTCCATCCGGCTCCCGGCCAGAAATTTTTCCTCAAGGGAGGTGTCATAGATGAGCCTAAGTACGACTATCGCGGTCCCGAGACCATGTCCTTCGACAAGCTTATGGAGCGTGGATACAAGCTCCCGTTCTATGCCGATCTGTCCCGGATGCCCGCTCTCGAGCGCAAGGCGATATGGGGCATGATGGTAGGAGAGGAAGGCAAGACCAAGATTCCTATTCTCCAGAATTATACCCAGCGCGGTTTCGATCCCGAGAAGCATATGCTCCAGAGCTATGGAACCGGCTGGACCTCTGCCCAGTTCCTGGATCAGGAGAGACAGCTGTTCGGTGCTCCTGGAGGAATCATCACAGACTGGGATCTCAAGACCAATATCGACGGCATCTATGCCGCAGGCGACCAGCTGTTCGCCTCGGACTGCGCCGGCCATGCCTGTGCTACCGGTTATTATGCAGGCAGAAAGGCTGCCGCTGCGGCTGAGTCGATGGATTTCATAAATCCTTGCGAAGAAGATATCCAGGCTGAAATGGATCGTCTGTACCGTCCTCTTCTGAATGAAGATGGTTATGGCTGGAAGGAGCTGAACAAGGCGATATCCCGGGCCATGCAGAACTATTGCGGTGGAATCAAGTGTGAGGAGAATCTCCGTGAGGGTCTGGACCTTCTCGAGAGCTACAGGAAGGAGATCGTTCCGAACCTTCATTGTGAGAATCCCCATGAACTCATGCGCACCCACGAGGTCATGGACATCCTTGATGTGGCGACGATGATTCTCCATGCCTGCCTGATGCGTGAGTCCAGCTCCGCTCCTTTGTGCTTTGAGCGCAGCGACCATCCGGAGATGGATCCTGAGCAGGACCGCTGCTTCATCACCATACGCCAGGAAAATGGAGCTCCTGTCCGCGGAGTCATCCCTCATGATTATTTCGGTGACCTCGAGGAGGAGTATGAAAAGAGGAATCAGGATTATATCAACAACGGCAGACGATAGGATATGGAAAAGAAGAACTTTCAGGTCAGCAAGGTCAGTTGCAGCGCTGAGCCTCTGATCTACGATGACAGCAAGTGTATCGGCTGTAACCGCTGTGCCGAGGCCTGCATGGCCGACGTCCTGGTACCGGATACCGAGAAGGGTAAACATCCCGTTGTGATGTATCCGGGCGAGTGCTGGTATTGTGGAGCCTGTGTGATGGATTGCCCGGTAGATGGAGCACTCCGTCTGGTGCATCCGCTCATGAACCGCGCCAAGTTTGTGCCTGTCAAATAATTCACTATATTTGTAAATACGGAAGACAATTAACTAGACAACAATATGAAGAAGAAAGCAGATTCCTATAACTGGAAATATTGCTCTATCGGAGGCTCTCCCCGAATTGCAATAACCACAGGAAGCGACATCGAACACCTCGGTGAACTTGATGAGAAACTCTGGACCGTTCTCAGCATGCCTGTGAAGGGACTGGAGTTTGATGCAAAGACTCTTGAAATCCTTGACAGCGATGCTGATGGCAAGATCCGTGTCGACGAGATCAAGGCTGCTGCAAAGTGGCTGACATCAGTGGTCAAGGACAGCAACAAGATTGTGAACGGCGAGGACTGCCTTGCTCTCGATGCCATCAACGCCGAGACAGAAGAAGGCGCAAAGGCTCTCGAAGCTGCAAAGCTCGTCCTTTCAGACCTGGCAAAGGAAGAGGCCGTGATCAGCATGGCTGACCTTGCAGCCTGCTCCGCTGCCTTTGATGAGAAATGCAAGGCCGCTGCCGAGGCTGCCGCTGCTGCCGCCGCCGCTGCCGCTCTGCCATATGGCGACAAGACTGACGCTGCCATCGCAGCTTGCGATGCTCTCAAGTCGAAGATTGCCGACTACTTCATGCGCTGCAAGCTCATTTCGTTCGACGAAGCTGCAGCCGATACCCTTGACGTATCTGTTGACAAGATAGGTGAAATCTCTGCACTCAACCTCGCTGACGAGGCTGCAAAGATCGCCGACTTCCCGATCGCACGTCCAGTCAAGAGCGCAACCCTTTCATTCGACGGTATCAACCCTGCATGGGCCGCTACATTCGCGGCAATCAAGGATGCAGCTCTTGATGCAGATTTCCCTGGTGCAGCATCCATCGATGAGGCTCAGTGGAACAGCGTAGTTGCAAAGCTCGAGGATTACAAGGCTCTCAAGCAGTCAAAGCTTACAGAAGGCGCTGATGTCCTCGACAAGGAAGGACAGGACAAGAAGGCTGCCATCGAGTCAACTGCAAAGATGCTTCACCTCTATCGCGACTTCTACCGTATCCTCCAGAATTATGTGGTTCTTTCCGACTTCTACGCTCCTGACAGAAAGGCTATCTTCCAGGCAGGTCGTCTGGTCATCGACCAGCGTTGCTGCGAGCTTTGTGTCAAGGTAAGTGATATGGGCAAGCATGGCGACATGGCCGGTCTCAGCGGAATGTTCCTCATCTATTGCAACTGTACCTCAAAGAAGGGCGCAGCTCCAATGGACATCGTGGCTGTGATGACTGCGGGCAATGTTCGTGGACTCCGTGTCGGCAAGAATGGACTCTTCTATGACCGTGCCGGCAATGACTGGGATGCAACCATCACCAAGATCATCGACAACCCTATCAGCATAGCCCAGGCATTCTGGTCTCCATACCGCAAGTTCGGCAACTGGTGCACCGAGAAGGTCAACAAGATGGCAAACGACAGCGAAGCAAAGGCAACTGCAAAGCTTACTGCAAATGCCGAGACTGCTTCAGCACAGGCTTCTACCGATCTCGCAGCCGGCGAAAAGAAAGCAGCAGTTCCTGCATTCGACATCGCCAAGTTTGCCGGTATCTTTGCAGCCATCGGCTTGGCATTAGGATACATCGGAGGCTTCATCCTGAAGCTTGGAAAGGCATACGTCAGCCTTCCTTGGTGGGGCATGATCCTCGTCATCGTGGCTCTCTTCCTTCTTATTTCCGGTCCTTCGATGTTCATCGCATGGGGCAAGCTCCGCAAGCGTGACCTCGGTCCAGTCCTCAATGCCAACGGCTGGGCAATCAACGCTGGTGCTCTTGTGAACACAAGCTTCGGCAAGACCCTTACCAACCTTGCAAAGTACCCTGTCGTAAAGTCAAAGGATCCGTATGCAAAGAAGAGCTGCGGCTGGCTCTGGATCATCCTTGTGCTCGCTGTGGCTGCTGCCGCTGCATACTTCTACTGTCGCGGATAATACTGCAGGAAACATATGAGAATCTATACTTTATTGACCATAGCGGCGGCAACGTTCGCTATGGTTTCTTGTTCAAACCCTGCCAACGAGGATTGGACAACCTATGCAGAAGCCACAGACTTCCGCTCAACCCCACGCTACGACGAGACGATCGCGTACTGTCAGCGCCTTGCAAAGGCATACAAGGAAGTGACCTATACGACCTTCGGTGTCAGCCCGCAGGGTCGCGACCTGCCTCTGATGATCATCGACAAGGACGGTCTCAAGACCCCCGAGGCAATCAGGGCGAAGGGACGCGTGATCATGATGGCGGAGGCCTGCATCCATTCAGGTGAGCCGGATGGCAAGGACGCCGGTCTTATCTGGATCCGCGACATGGTCCAGGGAAGCGAGGACAAGAAGATGCTTGACAATGTCAGCATCCTGTTCATACCGATCTTCAACGTCGATGGTCATGAGAATTTCAGCGCCGGCAACCGACTGAACCAGAACGGACCGGAGGAACTCGGTACCAGATGGACAGCTCAGCTGCTCAACCTGAACCGCGACTTCCTCAAGGCTGATGCTCCGGAGATGCGTGCATGGCTGAAACTGTACAGCAAGTGGCTGCCTGAAGTTTTCATGGACCATCATGTCACTGATGGTGCAGATTTCCAGTACGTCAGCACATATGAGATCGAGACCCGCTGCAGCAATGCCGAGGAGGGATTGCGTACATGGACACGCGATGTGTTCGAGCCGCAGCTGCTTGCCGGCATGGAGTCTGAGGGTTATCCTCTGTTCCCGTATTTCGATTTCTTCGAGGAAGACAGTCCGGAGAGCGGCATTGCTCTGGGACCGTTCGATCCTCGCTATTCCGAGAGCTACGCCACAGCCCGCAACCGTATCGGACTGTTGATAGAGAATCATATCTATAAGCCGTACGCCCAACGTGTGGACTGCTCGATCAAGTACATGAAGACATGTATGCGTATCATGAACGAGCATGCCAGGGAGCTTCGCGAGGTATGTGAGGCAGCAGATGCCAATGTCGCTTCAGCGGCTTTCCGTCAGCAGCCGTTCGATTTCGAGTTTGAGATTGACTATAGCGTAAGCAAGCCAGTGGATTTCCTAAGCTGGGAGCGCGATACCGTCATAAGCGATATGAGCGGAGCTCCATGGATCCGTCATCGCTATGACAGGCCGAAGACAGTCTCGACAAAGGTCTATAACGAACTGAAGCCGACATTGTCGATCCGTCTGCCGGAGGCGTACATCATTCCTTCCCAGTACGATGACATCATCGAGATTCTTGGCCTGCACGGCGTAACACTTACAAGGATTCCAGAGGATCGCGAGATAGAGGTTGAGACATATCGCTACACAGGAGCCACATTCAGTCCGAGACAGAGTGAGGGCAGAATCACTGCAAAACCTCGCTACACAACCCAGACAGAGACCCTCATGGCACATAAGGGCGATTATGTTCTTGACATGAACCAGCCATCTGCACGTGTTGCTGCGTGGCTGCTTGAGCCGATGGCTCCGGGATCACTCGCATACTGGGGCTTCTTCAATGACATCCTCCAGGCTCCGAATGAATTCTGGATCCGTCTCAGTTACATGGAGGAGAAGGGTCGTGAGATGATGGAGAAGGATCCTGCACTCAAAGCTGAATTCGAGGCAAAAAAGGCATCGGATCCCGCTTTCGCCAAGGACTCCGATGCCATCCTGAATTTCTTCTATTCACGCGTCAAGGCCCAGGCAGAGCAGAACAATGAGATTCATCCTGCCTGGAGACTCATGCATAGTCTATGATTCTTTTGCGCGGCTGCGGTTGACCAGGATGACACCTGCCACGACTGCAGCCGCGGATATTACCTTAAGTGGAGTAAGCCTGTCCATGCCGATCCAGATACTGATGCCGGAGGCAATGATAGGCTGAAGATATGAATACAGGCTGACTGCGGTCGGCCTGATGTGTTTCTGGCCGACAGGAATCAGGAAGTATGAAATGAATGTCGAGAAAATGATGAGGAACGCCAGTTCCCAGTAATGCAATGCCGGTATAGCAGCCCATTCCAGGGTCGCCAGTTCCCTGGACGTGAACGGCAGGCTGACAATCAGGGAAAACAGGAACATCCATTTCATGAATGTCACGACATTGTATTTCTGGATGAGTGGGCGGAAGAATCCCAGATAGAGAGAAAACGAAAGCACATTGAGCAGACACAAGAGCACTCCTGCGATTGTAGTACTTTCTGCACCTCCGCTGTGCGAACTGCTCAGGATGAGAGTCACAACGCCTGCAAAGCTGATGGCGACACCACAAGCCTTCTTGATCGTAATCGGTTCCTTGATAGCCACGGCTGCAATGAACATCGTGAAGATCGGGGACAGCACGGTCAGGATAGCCCAGTCCATTGGCGTACATTGACGTATGCCGAACAGGAACGACACCTGGGTCAGGAACAGTCCCAGCATCGATGCAACCAGAATCTTGGGGAAGTCCTTCCTGTCGACCTTTTCCTTTGGAAGAAAAGCTCCCAGGAGCCAGAAAAGAGCCGAGGCACCGATGGCGCGCAAGGTAAAGATTGCCAGAGGGCTGATCTCACCTCCGCCGGTCAGGTCCTTGCATACGATAATGTTGAATCCGAAGATCAGATAGGCTGTGAAACACGCCACGTGGCCTATCCAGCTGTTACTTTTATTGTTTGTCATAGGTTTTTCTTCAAAAGTGCGGCGAGCTGGTCGTCGCTTAATTCGGTGCCATATTCCGAATAAGGAAGCAGGAAGGTACATCCCTCGCGGTAGCGTGAACAGCCATAAGCAGTCCTGCCTCTTATTATCTGGCCTTTTCCGCAGTGCGGACAGCTGAGCATGTCAGCATCCTTCATCTTGAGGACGCTGTCGACCAGGTCGCTTGTCATGGCCTTGAGCTCGTCCAGGAACTCCTTGGCACTGTATTGCCCTTTTTCGATCTTGCGGAGCTTGTTCTCCCAGATGCCTGTGAGTTCTGCGCTCTTGAGCAGCTCGTTCTGGATGGTGGCGATCAGCTCCTTGCCGGTCTGGGTAGGGTAGAGGCTCTTCCTTTCCTTGCGTATGTAGTTGCGCTTGAACAGCGTTTCTATTATGGCTGCTCGTGTTGACGGCCGTCCGATTCCGTTTTCCTTCATCGCCTCGCGAAGCTCATCGGAGTCAACGAACTTGCCGGCAGTCTCCATGGCGCGGAGCAATGTAGCCTCGGTATATGGCTTCGGAGCTGTGGTCCATGTCTCCTTGAGGAACGGCTCGTGAGGTCCGCTTTCACCGATTGTGAAGTTTGGAAGTATCTTTTCCTCAGGAGCGGCAGTCTCGTCCTTCTCTCCATCAGGCTCATTCTGGCTGGCTTCAGCTTTTGCTTTCAACTTTGCCGCCTCTTCTTTTGCGAATACTTCATGCCATCCTGGCTTGAGAATCTGTTTTCCGCTCGTCTTGAAGCTGATGCCGGCTGCCTTGCCGATCACGGTCCTTGTCGAGACTTCGCAGTCTGGATAGAATGCGGCTATGAAACGCATGGAAATCATTTCATAGACGCGCATCTCCTCGGGGCCGAGTCCGCTGGCGGGAACTCCTGTAGGAATGATTGCGTGGTGGTCGGTAACCTTGGAGTTGTCGAACACTTTTTTTGACTTCGGCAGTTTTGCTCCGAGAAGTGGCTGAACCAGTTCTCCGAACTGCCCTGAAATGCCTTTCAAAGTGGCCGGCACCTTGGGATAGATATCGTCGCTCAGATATGTAGTATCGACTCGAGGGTATGTGGTGAACTTGCGTTCGTAAAGAGTCTGAGCTATCTGGAGGGTGCGTTCAGCGGAGAGCCCCATTTTCTTGTTGCACTCGACCTGGAGCGATGTCAGGTCAAAAAGCTTTGGAGGAGCCTCCTTACCTTTCTTGTCTGTCGCGGAAACGATTGTGAACGCATCTGCTGCTACCTTTGCTAGAAGGTCCTCGCCTTCAGCCTGGGTCTCGAACTTGCCCTTTTCCGACTGGAATACGGTATCACGATAGGTGGTTCGCAGCTCCCAGTAAGGAGTGCTGACGAAGTGGTCGATTTCTCTCTGCCTGTTGACGATCAGCGCGAGAGTCGGTGTCTGTACACGTCCGATCGACAGAATCTGACGGCTGCTGCGGTCACTGAATCGAAGGGTGTAGAGCCTTGTGGCGTTCATTCCAAGTATCCAGTCGCCGATGCTTCTCGAAAGCCCTGATTCGTACAGTCCCTGAAATTCGCTTTGATCCTTCAGGTTATTGAAGCCTTCTCGGATGGATTCTTCGGTAAGGGAAGATATCCAGAGCCGCTTTACCGGGCATTTTGCTCCACTCATCTGGAGGACCCATCTCTGGATGAGCTCTCCTTCCTGGCCGGCATCACCGCAGTTCACGATCATGTCGGCGTTGAGGAACAGACCCTTGATCGTTTCGAACTGGCGCTTGTATGTCTCGTTTTCGATCAGCTTGATTCCGAATCGCTGTGGTATCATCGGCAGAACGCAGATGCCCCACTGCTTCCATTGGGGAGTGTAGTCGGCAGGTTCCTTCAAGGTACACAGATGGCCGAAGGTCCATGTGACCTGGTATCCGTTCCCTTCAAGGTACCCATCCTTGCGGGTCTTTGCCCCCAGCACTTCCGCTATTTCCCTCGCCACACTCGGCTTCTCCGCAATACAGACTATCATATAAGATTCATTTATCCTGCAAAAGTAATGGAAAGAAAAGACAAAAGAATGTCAATATCGTCCACTTTTGTGAAAAACGGGCATTTGAGGGGGCAGTATTGCGGCTGGCATTTGTATATTTGTATATATGTCTAAGTCAAGGCAAATACTGGGAACAATTCTGTTCTGCCTTATGCTGATGTTCAACATTGGACATCTGGCCTTCATGCATTCTCATGTGCTGTCATCCGGGACTGTAACCCATTCGCATCCGTATCTGCCGTTCGGCGATGATGCGTCTTCGCACAGTCATGATTCTGATGACTTTGATTTCCTCCAGATTGTCGACGCTTCATTTGACGGTATTATTCTGACTGAAGCAGCTCAGACACCGGTCATCGGTTCCACTGCAATCTGTTTCGCAGATTACCCTGCAGAGTCAGGATGTTGTGTGGATTACAGTGTATCAAGCCTGAGAGCTCCGCCGTCCCTGGCCTAGCTATCTTCATCTGACACATCTTGCCCGGATTTCTATGCCCGTGGTGTGTCCGTGTCTGACTATTACATTCTTTTATTAACCAAATACTAATTAGTATGAAGAGACAACTTTCGATTTGCCTCTCCTTCATTCTGCTGATGTTTGCCATCCCGGCAATGGCGCAGAGCATGAAGGTGACTGGCAAGATTCTCGATGCCGCCGGAGAGCCCGTCATCGGCGCCGGTGTCATTGAACTGGGTACCCAGAACGGTGTCAGCTCCGAAGTTGACGGAAGCTACACGATTACCGTTTCCGGTCCTTCTGCAGTACTGCAGGTAAATTCACTCGGCTATCAGGTCACCGAGATCCAGGTCAATGGCCGCAGGACTATTGACGTAACTCTTGAAGAGGAGTCTTCATTCCTCCAGGAGACCGTAGTCATCGGTTATGGCTCTCAGCGCAAGGCTGATGTGACCAGTGCGGTTGCCAGTGTCAAGGCTGAGGATTTCAACGTCGGCAACATCTCTGATGCCGGTGACCTCATCCAGGGTAAGGTAGCAGGTCTTACCATCGCAAATGGCTCAGGTGATCCTAGTGCCACTTCGACAATCCGCCTCCGTGGTGTGATCTCTCTCGAGGGAAGTACCAGCCCACTTGTCCTTGTCGATGGCATAGAAGGCAGCCTCAGCACTGTTGCTCCTGAGAGCATCGAATCTATCGACGTGCTCAAGGATGCTTCTGCTGCAGCTATCTACGGAACCCGTGGTGCAAATGGTGTCATCATAATCACCACCAAGTCCGCTAAGCGAAACGAGAACGTAAAGGCAAGCTATTCAGGATATGCTTCACTCACTGATTTTGCCAATACACTCGAGTTCATGGATGCAGACGACATCCGTGCCGGCCATACCGACCTCGAGGACAAGGGCCACAACACAGACTGGCTTGGTGAGATTACCCGCACAGCGCTTACCCACAGCCATAATGTAAACATCAGCGGAGGTATGAAGAATACCACTTTCTATGCTGATGCAACCTACCGCAACCGCCAGGGTACCATCATCGATACCTACAACAAGGCCATGAACGTAAACGCCGGTGTATCGCATTGGCTTTTCAATGACATTCTTAAGCTTGGCGTGGATATCCAGAACCGATCTACCGAGAGTGATATCGTAAGCTCCAGCAACGTATATCACCAGGCTATTCTCCGCAATCCGACCGAGCCTGTCTACAATGAGGATGGCTCATTCTATGAGAATTTCAGTGCTACCAACTACTACAACCCTGTCGCTTACATCAAGGGCCGCAATGGTTTCAGAAAGAATGAGCAGACCCGTGTAACCGGTACTGCAAGCCTTCGTCCGGTCAAGGGTTGGGAGACCACTCTCAAACTTGCAAAGGTTAAGTCGGATTCACACACCGACACTTTCCGCAATGAGTATGATTACTCGAATATCAAGAACGGATACACCGGATACGCAACTCAGTCATACTCTGCATACAAGCAGAGCCTTCTTGAACTTACCTCACGCTATGACGCAGAGTTTGGAAAGACTGGAAAGCATCGCTTCAGTGCACTTGCCGGTTACAGCTGGCAGCTTGATGAAGATAACAGCTTCAGCGCAACCAACTATAACTTCCCATCATACTTCTTCGGCTCTAACAACCTTTCAGTCGGCAGCGCTCTCAAGGAAGGCAAGGCAAGCATGAGCTCATACAGAGGCGAAAGCAAGCTCATCGGTTTCTTCGGCCGTATCAGCTACGGATATGACAACCGCTACAATGTTCTGGTCAGCGTCCGTCATGAGGGTTCATCAAAGTTCGGTGCAAACCATAAGTGGGGAACCTTCCCTTCAGTCTCAGCCGGATGGAACCTTCATAACGAGAATTTCATGCAGGATGTTTCATGGCTTGATGTATTGAAGATCCGTGCCGGATATGGTGTGACCGGTGTCATCCCTACCGACTCCTACATGTCGCTTACCCGCTACAACTATGGTGGTTACTTCTACAAGGATGGCAAGTGGCTTCCAGGTATGTCCATCGCTTCAAATCCTAACCCTGATCTCAAGTGGGAGAAGTCCGGAGAGTTCAATGTCGGTCTTGACCTTCAGGTACTTGACAGCCGTCTCGGCCTTACCGTCGACTACTACGCAAAGACCACCCGCGACATGCTCTACTGGTACACAGTTCCTACTCCTCCAAACCTCTATGACCAGACTCTCGCCAATGTCGGCGTGATGAAGAACCACGGTCTTGAGGTCGCTATCAACGCTACTCCTGTACGTACAAAGGACCTCCAGTGGGATATGACCTTTACAGCTTCTACCAACTCGAACAAGCTTGTGAGCCTTTCTAACGATCTCTATGAGACAGACAACTACCAGTATAACGGTGGTTTCGGTGATATTTCATCAGCTCGTACCCATCGTCTTGAGGTAGGCAAACGCGTCGATCTCTGGTATGGTCTTAAATCAGTAGGTATCTCTGAAGGTGGCAAGTGGCTCATCGAGAATCCAGAGACAGGTGAAGCCGAGGAGTACACCGTGAGCATGGATAACAACGATAAGTACTGCCAGGTGCTCGGACATGCACTTCCAGATGTATATCTTGGCATGAACCAGAGTCTCAAATACAAGGGCTGGGACCTCAACCTCCAGTTCACCGGTCAGTTCGGCGCCCAGATCCTCAACGAGAACCGTGTACAGTACGAAAGCTACTATTTCACACAGTACAACCATCTCAAGAGCCTTCTTGATGCACCATATTCAGATGGCAACGTGCTTACCCGTGCAATGAATTCTAAGCAGTGGACAAGCGCACACCTTGAGAACGGCAACTTTATCAAGCTGAAGAATGCAAGCCTTGGCTACACATTCAATCTCAAGCCAAACGACTACATCAGCAGTGCCAGGGTATATGTATCAGGTACCAATCTGTTCACAATCACCAAGTACTCAGGTCTCGATCCTGAGCTTTCGAATGGCGATCTCATGTATTTCGGACATGAGTACTCAAGCAACTATCCTCCTGTACGCACCTTTACTCTTGGTGTAAACCTCAAATTCTAAACAGAAATGAAAAAGTCTATAAACATATTCATGTCAGCGGTTGCAGGCCTTGTGCTTGCCGGCAGCTGTACCAATCTGGACGAGCATATCTTCAGCCAGATTGCATCTGAGAACTATGAGTTCAAGGATATGGACGTAGAGGCTATGCTTTCATCGGTATACGAGAATGTACATTCAGTGTATACCGCAATGAACGGTCTTACCGGTATCGAGGAGGCGACCGACCTCTGGTGCGTTCCTTCTCGTCTCGGAATCGGTTGGGGAAAGTACTACATCCTTCTCCACAAGCATACTTTCAGCAATGGTATCAGCCATATCCGTGATTTCTATTCATCATCATATGCTGCTATCACAGAGTGCAACAGAATGATGGAGGCTGAGCAGATCAAGGCAAATCCTGTTACCTACAACCAGCTCCGCGCTCTCCGTGCATTGATGTACTACAACCTCTTTGACCTTCTTCGCAACATTCCTCTCGACACCCAGTACGATCATCCTGATGGCTGGATGCCTGTACAGGCTGCTCCACAGGAGACTTTCGACTTCATCGTCAAGGAACTCACCGATCTCCGTGGCAACTGCGGCGACGACAATGGCTATGGCGTAGTCAACAATGCAACAGTCAACATGCTTCTTGCAAAGATGTATCTTAACTATAATGCATGGTTCAAGAAGTTTGGTGAGGCAGAGGACATGAGCTACTACAGCAAGGCACTCGCTGAGGCTGATGCTGTCATCAACTCAGGACTCTACTCTCTCGCGTCAAACTATACAGACAACTTCAAGGATGATATCTCAGGAAGTCCTGAACAGATTCTTACCTTCCCATTCCAGTATCCATACGAGTACGGTCTTTCATTTGCCAACCTCTGGCTTGCCAACTCAAACCGTGCAACCTATGGTTTCGATAGCTGGGCTACCTCAGGAGCAGGTGCACTTTCACAGTTCATCGAGTCCTACGACCAGGATGACCAGCGTCTCACTGACACTTGGTTCTGGGGCCAGCAGGTAGATGCTCAGGGTAAGGAAATCCCTGGCTGCAACTATACCATCGAGTTTGGTGATATTGACGGCGCATATGAGTTTGAAGGTGCCCGAATGAGAAAGTATGAGATTGGAACCGGATCAAACGGTACCTACTCTGATGACCTTGTTATCTTCCGTTATGCAGATGCTCTCATGATCAAGGCTGAGTGTCTCCTTCGTCTTGGTCAGCAGGAGGATCTTGCAGCCGACCTCGTATCACAGGTCCGTGCCCGCAACTTCAAGAGCAACCCTGCAAAGGCAAAGGTAACCGCTGAACAGCTCAAGGGTGGCAGCTGCTACAAGTATGGCCTTCGCTACAACCGGAATGTACAGGGAAAGAAGGATGGCGTTGCCAACGAGTGGATCACAACAGACGAGGGTGGCGATGATATCATCCTTGGAGGTCTCCTTGACGAACTCGCTTGGGAGTTTGTTGGCGAGTGCCATCGCCGTCAGGATCTTATCCGCTTCAAGATGACAAATGGCCAGAATGTATACAATGGTAAGTCATGGTTCTGTAAGCGCGCAGTAAAGACTGTCGAGAACATTGACGATAATGTGTTCCCATTCCATAGCACTACATTGGATGGAAATCCAAACCTTGTACAGAATCCAATCAGAAACGTTGATTAACAATCAATAGTGATAATAATTAGGTTGGGAGGCCAATGGCCTCCCTTTTTTGTATCTATATAATCCAGGAACAGATTACAAAAAAGCCCTCCGCAAAATACGAAAGGCTTTTTGTCATCTTAACAGATTACAAAAAAGCCCTCCGCAAAATACGAAAGGCTTTTTGTCATCTTAACAGATTACAAAAAAAGTCCTCCGCAAAATACGAAGGCCATTTGTTATCTTAATCAGATTACAAAAAAAGCCCTCCGCAAAACCGAAGGCCTTTTGTAATCTTAATCAGATTACAAAAATGTCCTTCGAACGAATTCAAAGGACATTTTTGTGATCCCGTTGGGATTCGAACCCAAGACCCACAGCTTAGAAGGCTGTTGCTCTATCCAGCTGAGCTACGGAACCATCCACAATATTTGGACTGCAAATATAAGGATATTTTTGGAATTACCGCTTATTGGCTCCTCAATTTCTATCATGCTTTTGCAAGCTTCTTGGAGAATACGTCAATGGCGATGATGAAGGCAAGACCTGCAGCACAGCATATGATGGCAGGAACGATAAGCAATTCAGGCGAACCGCCGACACAAGGAATCCCGGTACGGAGTTCCTGTGCTGCTGTCACGGCTTCCATGTTGTTCCATGGCCAGACCTTAACCAGCGAGCCGATTACGAAACCGAGCAGGATGAGCATTGTCTGGCGCTCATAGCGGGCAAGCAGCCAGTGGAGAGCCTTCGCGAATGCGAGAATACCGCCGGCGCAGCCGATTGCAAAAGCGGCAAGGATCGGAATGTTCATGGAACTGATGGCAGACATGATATAGTCGTATTTGCCGAAAATGACCAGGATGAAACTGCCGGATACCCCTGGAAGAATCATGGTGCAGATCGCTATTGCTCCACATATGGCAATGAACCATAGACTGTCGCTTGTCTCGGTAGGGGATAGCGTGCAGATTGCCAGGCCGATGGCGACTCCGCATAGAGCAAATATCACGTCCTTGACCTTCCATCCCTTGATGTCGCGGAGCATCAGCCATGCCGAGGCTATGATGAGCCCGAAAAAGAATGCCCAGGTCTGTACAGGGTAGTGCTCCAGGACATATTCCATCAGCTTCGCAAGCGAAAAGATGCTGACAACGACTCCGATGGCAAGCGAAAGAAGAAATTCTCCGTCAATGCTCTTCCAGAATTCCTTGAGTCTGCCGCTCAAAAGAAGTTTGTACGGCTTTGGAGTCATAAGTGCATTGAGAGCATCGATGAGCTTGCCGTAGATGCCTGTGATAAGGGCTATGGTGCCTCCGGATACGCCCGGAACGACATTGGCGGCGCCCATGAAGAAACCCTTGACGCCGATAATGAAATCTTTTATAATATTCATTATTATGATTGTCTTAATAAATCCTACTGGATCTTCTCCAGCCAGACGATTATGGCGTGGAAGAATTCAAGCTGGGTCATCTCCTTGTCGGGAGTCAGTTCGATGTCATAGATGCCACTGCCACAGCCGGTACGTCCTACTCTGCATCCCGCATGGCAGCACGCTACCAGATAATCAAGAGGGTAGCTGTCTTCGATGGTAGGAAGGACGATGACCATATCTGCCTTGAGGTTTTCAAGGACACGCATCTTGTCTGCCTTTGGTCTGCCGAAGATATCGAGGTCCTTGCGCAGAATGGTGTTTGTGATACTGGTTGTAAGCCTTTCCTTTTCTATGAGTTTACGGAAATCGATGAAGAAGACTTCTCCGCGGATGTTGTTCTTGCGGTACCAAGCCTGGATAGTGTCGCGGCATACGTCATACTGAGGGTCGTCCACATTCATTATTGTGACGACCTTGTGCACCTTGCCGAGAGGAACGATGCCCGTCGGTTCCTTGCAGCGGTTGCGCTTCAGCAGAAAAGCTCTCAGTGTATCCTTTACGCTCATTACTCGATTGTGTTCGCGTTGATGAGTTCCTTGATTTCAATCTTTGCGTCTCTCCAGCGAGGTACGTCTATCTTGGTGCCGATCACTTCGACGACCTTGGCCGCGATGATGGAACCTATCTCTCCACAAACCTTGAGCGGCATGCCGAGCGAATGAGCATACAGAAATCCTGCTGCATAGGTGTCTCCTGCTCCCGTAGCGTCCACCGGTGTGGCTGGCCAGGCCTTGATGAAATGCTCTTCATCTCCGGAACGCACCCAGCTGCCGTCCTTTCCAACCTTGACTATCGCTACAGAACAATACTTGGCAATCTCTGCCAGAGCCTCATGCGGGTCTTCCATCTGGGTGAAAGCCTTGGCCTCGGACTCGTTTGCGAATATGATGTCAATGTATCTGTCAGCAAGATTGTGCAGGAATGCGTTGTTGGACTCCACGACATTGTATGATGCCATGTCCAGGCTGGTAATGCATCCTGCTGCCTTCGCCATATGTACAGCCTTTGAAATAAGTTCCTGGTTCTGCACAAGATAGCCCTCGATGTGGAAATAGTCCCAGCCTTCGAACTGTTCGGGCTGGAGGTCTTCCGGTGTGAGTTCAAGGGCGGCTCCAAGATAGGTTGCAAAGGTTCTCTCTGCGTTGGCTCCTGTGATGAATGCATTGCAGCGTCCGGATGATTTCGTACCAACAAGCATGTGGGTCTTTACTCCGAACTGTTCCATGGAGCTCTGGTACAGGCTGCCGAGCTCATCGTTCCCGACCTTGCCGATGTAGCCTGAAGGCATGCCGAAGATGGATGTACATGTGATGGTGTTTGCGGCAGATCCTCCCGGGACGTACTTGGCATCGTGCTGCTTAAGGTGCTCCCAGATTCTGTCTCCGGTCTCCATGTCGACATGCTGCATGCTGCCCTTCGGGAGATGGTAAGTCTCGAGGAGTGAATCGTCTGGAAGTACTGCGAGTACGTCGGTCAGTGCGTTTCCTATACCAAGTATGCTTTTCATCTTCAGTGCTTATTACGAAACGTAAAAATACGTATTTTTCGGTATCTTTGCAAAGATGAAGGATTCGCTGGGTAAAATATTGAGATACACATTCTCGGCCGCGCTTGCGGTCGGGTTGCTCTACCTGTCTTTCAGGGAAGTGAAATGGGATGATTTCATGACTGTGCTCAAGTCCTGCAACTGGCTCCTTGTCGTGCTGTCAATGGCGGTCGGATTCCTGTCATGCATGGTCCGTGCATTAAGATGGAGGCTCCTGCTGAAACCCGTAGACGCGTCAGTCAGCCGTTCGGCCTGCCTGGACGGCGTCTGTCTTGGCCGTCTGACAAACCTGGCGGTACAGCATATCGGCGAACTTGTAAGATGCGGAGTCGTATCTCGGCGTGGAACTGCTTATGACAAGGTTCTGGGAACAGTGGTAGTCGAGCGAGCCTGGGACATGTTCATGCTGTTCGCGATGCTGATAATCACCGCATGGACCTCCCGCGAGCGTTTCGGTGCGTTTCTCAGTGACAAGGTCTTTGCTCCCATCTCGAGCCGCCTAAGCCTTAATCTGGGCTTTCTCCTTGCAATGCTTGCTTTGCTGGGCCTGACTGCCATATGGATCGTATGGCATTTCAGAAACAGCAACAGGATATGTGGTAAGCTTTGGGGCTTTGTGTCCGGTACCATTGATGGAATGAAGTCTGTTTTCTCTATGAAAGGCAAGGGCTGGTTCATTGTTCTTACAGTTCTTCTCTGGCTCTGTTTCCTCATGACCAGCTGGCTCACAATCAAGGCTCTTCCTGCCGACTACGGCCTGGGTATCGCTGACGCTCTCTTCCTTATGCTGGTCGGCTCAGTGGCCGGTCTGGTCCCTGTACCAGGAGGATTCGGTGCTTTCCACTATATTATTGCGCTCGCAGTCAGCACCATCTACGGCATACCTTGGGAGATGGGAATCATCTTCGCGACCCTCTCTCACGAATCCCAGACCCTCACGTCCATCATTTCCGGCTCCTGCTGCCTTCTCAACGAGTCTCTTAACAAGAAATAATTGCTGAAAAGAAGCTACGTCTACAGCCGTAGGATTCAGTTATAGTGGATGGGCAGTCTTCACTGGAGCCACTGCCACCCTCGGCAGTTAAGAGGGGGGACCATGAGCGTAGCGAATGGTGGGGTCGAGCTTTAGCGAGACGGCGAAAGAGAAGAACTGCCATCCACTATGGAAACAATAAAGAGTGACCCGTCAAGGCCACTCTTCATATCTTAAAGGTATCCAGTATCAGTCAAGTTCAAGGAGAACAGGACAATGATCGGATCCGAAAACATCATTGAGAATGTCAGTCGAAACAATGCGCTCCCGCAGAGATTCCGAAACGAGGAAATAGTCGATACGCCACCCGACGTTTCTTTCACGGGCTTTCATGCGGTACGACCACCATGAATACTTCGCCTCTTCTGGATGCTGAAGACGCCAGGTATCGATGAATCCTGAACCAAGCAATTCGCTCATCTTTCCACGCTCCTCGTCGCTGAAACCGGCATTGAAATGGTTTGTGGCTGGATTCTTCAGGTCGATTTCATTGTGAGCCACGTTCATGTCTCCGCAGACAATAACTCCTTTCTTTGTCGCCAGGCCGTTGAGGTACGCCCTGAAATCATCCTCCCATTTCATACGGTAATCCAGACGCCTGAGTCCGTCCTGGGAATTAGGGACATAGACACAGACGAGGAAGAAGTCCTCCATCTCCAGCGTCACTGTACGGCCTTCATGGTCGTGTTCATCTATTCCGATGCCGTAACTTACCGAGATCGGTTCCTTGCGGGTATAGATTGCTGTGCCGGAGTATCCTTTCTTGTCGGCATAGTTCCAATAAGAGGTATATCCGAGGAATTCAAGGTCGATCTGCCCCTCCTGCAGTTTTGTCTCCTGCAGACAGACAAAGTCGGCATCGAAATCATCGAATATTCCGGCGAAACCTTTGCCGGCTACGGCACGAAGACCGTTGACGTTCCAACTGATGAATTTCATGACTACTCCAGGGTCCACTCGGCACCGTCCTTGCCGTCCTTGACAACGATTCCCAGTGCCTTGAGGGCGTCGCGGATCTTGTCCGAAGTAGCCCAATCCTTGTTAGCCTTTGCTGCGGCGCGTGACTCGAGAACCATCTCCATGAGACCGGCGATGGTCTTGCCTGTCTTGCCGCTGTCACCCTGGTCGTCCTTGAGTCCGAGAACTCCGTATACCACTGCATCGTAAAGGTCGATGAGTGTCTGGAGGTCGTTGTTGCTGAGCTTCATCTTCTTCTCTTTAGCTGTATTGATGATGCGTACAGCATCGAAGATATGAGAGAGAGCTATCGGTGTGTTCATGTCGTCGCAGAGTGCGTCGTATGCGCCCTCGAAGATATTCTTGATCTCGGCAGAGTCGGCATTGCAGCTTTCAGGAGCGGTGTATGCGATGAACTCACCATAGGCAAGTGCATTTGCCGGGCTGCCGTTCTCGCCCTTTACAGAACTCTCGATTCCTGCCGCCTTGGCAAGGGCGTGGAGATCCTTGCCAGCCTGAAGAACGCGGCGAAGGCCTTTCTCTGCAGCCTGGAGTGCTTCATTGGAGAAGTCAAGAGTGCCACGGTAATGAGCCTGGAGGATGAAGAAACGGATGGTCATAGGGGTGTACGCCTGCTCGAGCTTGTCATGCTCGCCCGCGAACAGCTGAGGCAGAGTTATGAAGTTGCCGAGTGACTTGCCCATCTTCTGGCCATTGATGGTTATCATGTTGTTGTGAACCCAGTAGTGTACGCCCTGGGTGCCGCGGCTTGCGACGTTCTGTGCAATCTCGCACTCATGGTGAGGGAACATGAGATCCATTCCGCCGCCGTGGATATCGAATTCATGGCCGAGGTATTTTTCGCCCATGACTGAACACTCGAGGTGCCAGCCAGGGAATCCTGCACCCCAAGGAGAGTTCCAGCGCATGATGTGCTGAGGCTCTGCCTTCTTCCACAATGCGAAATCGTACGGTGCCTTCTTGTCGCTCTGGCCGTCCAGGCTGCGTGTGCCCTGGAGGGTGTCGTCAAGCGTACGGCCGCTGAGGATTCCGTACTTATGGTCGTTGTTGTATTTCTCCACGTCGAAGTAGATGCTGCCGTTGCTCTCGTATGCGTAACCGGCGTCGAGGATCTTCTTGACAGCTTCTATCTGCTCGAGGATGTGGCCGGATGCACGAGGCTCGATCGAAGGCGGAGCTACATTGAGTTCGCGCATCGCTTCATGATAGCGGAGGGTGTAACTCTGTACGACCTCCATCGGCTCGAGCTGCTCCAGACGTGCCTTCTTTGCAATCTTGTCCTCGCCTTCGTCGGCATCATGCTCAAGATGGCCGACGTCAGTGATGTTGCGGACATAGCGGACCTTGTATCCGAGATGTCTGAGCAGACGGCTGAGCACATCATAGGTGACACCTGGACGGGCGTGGCCGAGATGGGCATCGCCATATACGGTAGGGCCGCAGACGTACATGCCTACATGACCCTCATGGATCGGTTTGAATACCTCCTTGTTGCGGGAGAGGGTATTTGTAAGAAGAAGTGTTCTCATGTTTCTTTATTGTTTATTCCAGACCTTTCTTGAGCCATGCGATGTATGCGTCTACGTCGAGATTGTATCCACGGGCAGGGCATACGATGTCTCCATCCGGACTCTGGATGATATAATTCGGTTGCGCGTTGACTCCATAGCGCTCAAGTCCGATGTGTGAGTTGATCTTTCCAAGGGTCTTGAGAGTCTTTCCTGAAGGAGTGGTGATCCAGTCCTCCTCAGGTACCTGGAGCTTGTCGTCAGTGTACATGGCGCAGATGATGAACTCGTTGCGGAGCAGGTCGAGTACACGTGGATCGCTCCATACGCGGCTCTCCATCTCGCGGCAGTTCACACATCCATGTCCTGTGAAGTCGATGAACAGAGGCTTGCCTTCGCGTTTTGCCGCAGCCTCGGCTTCTTCGAGACTGAAGTAGCCGGTAAGGCCGAGAGGCAGCTCGAGGAAGTCAGAGTACTTTGCGTCTGTGCTCTCAGGAGTATAGGTGGCAGCGGAACCGGTATTCGCTCCGAGCACGAAATCCTGAGTCTCCATAGGAGGAAGATATCCTGAAAGCGCTCTGAGAGGTGCGCCCCACATTCCCGGGATCATGTACACTACGAAAGTGAATACCACGATCGAGAGGGCGAGACGGATTGTGCTGATGTACTCGCTTGGAGTATCATTCTTGAAGCGGAGCTTGCCGAGAAGGTAGAAACCAAGCATGGTGAAGCATACGATCCAGATGGCAAGATATACCTCGCGGTCAAGAATACCCCAGTGATATACCTGGTCGGCTGTGCTGAGGAACTTGAATCCAAGGGCGATCTCGATGAAACCAAGAACGATCTTGATGGAATTGAGCCAGCCACCGCTCTTTGGAAGCTTCTTGAGTACGTTAGGGAAGAGTGCGAAGGCAACGAAAGGCAGAGAGAATGCCAGTGCGAAGCAGAACATTGTCACGATAGGTGCCCAGAACTCTCCCGAGGTCGACTTTATGAGCACGGTACCGACGATAGGACCGGTGCATGAGAATGAAACCAGTACTAGGGTGAGAGCGAGGAAGAACACTCCGCCAAGGCCGCTGCGCTTGTCTACCTGCTGGTCTGCGCCATTCACGAGCTTCGAAGGCATCACGATCTCGAATGCGCCGAAGAACGATGCTGCAAAGGCCATGAAGATGACAAAGAACAGGATGTTCGGCAGCCAGTGTGTCGCAAGCCAGTTGAAGATATCTGCGGTCACCGCGTCACCTCCGATGAACTTGGTAAGCAGGATGATCACAGCGATCGGCAGTGTATAGAGCAGCACGATGAACAGTCCATACATCGCTGCGCGGAACTTGCCCTGTGCCTTGTTGCCGGATCCCTTGATGAAGAAAGACACGGTCATAGGTATCATAGGGAAGACGCATGGGGTCAGAAGTGCTGCAAATCCCCAGAGAATCGCCTCGATGATCATTGCCCAAAGGTTGCCCTTTGACTTGTTGGTGTCGCTGTCGTTATCGCTGATGCTGACGGTTGGAGCTGCGCTGACAGTCTCTCCGATGGTGACGCTGAGGTCCACATCGTCAGGAGCTGTGCAGGAACGGTCGTTGCATGTCATCCATTCAACGTTGCATTTTACCTCGGCGCCTTCTGCCAGGAGCTTTACTTCCTGGGAGAAAACCACAGTGCCTTCGATAGTTCCTACATTGGTCTCGAACAGGTCGCTGTACTCGAGGAGGACTTCTGACTCGAGCACCGGTTCACCGACGAGTTCATAACTGTCCGATGGCTCGAACTTGACCACGGTTGGATTGGGACCTCCGTCATATTCCTGATTGTCATATACGTGCCAGCCATCGGCAATCACGCCGGTGACCAGAACCTTGTAGCTGTCATCTCCAGTCTTTTCGCTGGAGATGTTCCACTTTACGTTGTCGTTCTGGGCGAATAAAGCCTGAACGGCTACGGTGAGCATTATCAGCAAAGCTGCAATTCTCTTCATGTTTTCTTCTTTCTGTTCTGAATCTTGTTGTTAGTTGGATGGGAGCTGTGCTGGTCAGAAAGGCAGGCCGTCCGAAGGGAGGGGATCCGGAACTTCCTCTGTGTGAGGCTTCAATTCCTCCACCTGCGTTTCAGCGGTTTCTTCCTTGCGTCCGAGCAGCTGTATGCTCTCGGTGAAGATCTCGGCCGAAGAATGGGAAACTCCGTTCTGGTCCGTCCACACATTGGTATGCAGACGACCCTCGATATAGACCTGGACTCCTTTCCTGATGTATTTTTCCGCAAACTGGGCACTGGCCCTCCACGCGGTTATGTTGTGCCACTCGGTCGTCTCGCCGCCGTCGCGGTTACGCTCATTTGTCGCTACGGTGAAGTGGGCAACCATGGAATCTGTGTCAGCAAAGTTGCTGCTGCGGAAGTATCTTACCTCCGCATCCTTGCCGACATAGCCTATGAGCATGACCTTGTTCAGTGACATTTCTACTTGCTGTTTGGAGCGTCGAGTTCAAGCTCGGGATGCTTCTTCGAGCTGGCCACGAGCATGAAAGCGAGTACGATCGCTGTGATTCCGAGCCCGATGAAGATGTACTCTGCACCTGTTGCGGCTGCGATCTCTTGAGCCTTGTCGCCAGCGTTGGTCACGGTGTTCTTGAAGATGCGGCCGACGAAGATAGGGACGAGCAGCATGCCCATGTTCTGGATCCAGTAGATGAGCGAATACGCTGTTCCGAGGTTCTTCTCCGGGATGATCTTTGGAACAGACGGCCACATGGCAGAAGGCACGAGAGAATAACCTACGCCGAGGATGGCGATGCCGAGGTAGCCATAGAAAGCTACTCCCTGCGGTGCAAATGCGATGATGAGATGCGCGATGAGCACGAGCACTGCGCCGATGACCATCCAGCGTGTCGCATGACCGATCTTGTCGACGAGGGCGCCGAACAGCGGGGTGAAGATCACGGTGAAGAAAGGAATCATTGTGATCATCCACTTTGCGCTGCTGAGTTCCATGCCGAAGCGGGGAATCACGATGGATGTTCCGAACTTCTTGAACGAGATGATGCAGCAATAGAAGAACACGCAGAGGAGGGCGATCATCAGGAATCGCGGATTGGTAAGTACACGGATGATGTCCGAGAAACGGAACTTGTCCTCGTCCTTTACGGCTCCACGTCCTGTGATGATGCCGGCTTCGCGGTCGAACTTTGCGTCCATGCCTACGAAGATTGCCCAGAGGATGCCGCCGATGAGCAGGAGTGCGAGTCCGAGCATTGCAGGACGTGCAGTCTCGCCGAGGGTGTACATGCCGCTGGTCTTCTGTGCCACGAGCATAGGTGAAATGATGAATGCCGCTGCGGTTCCCAGGCGGGCGATGGCGAGCTGGAGACCCATTGCGAAGGCCACATTGCGTCCCTTGAACCATTTTGCGATGGAACGGGTCACGGCGACTCCTGCGATTTCACTTCCAAGTCCGAACATCATGCAGCCGGCATAGGCGACAGCGAGTGATGTCTTTGGCGCCCATCCGGAGGTCAGTGCCATGAACACTATTGCGGCACCGAGTACCATCAGGCCGACAAAGATGGAACCTACCAGGCGTACACCGAAGACGTCAAGAAGAATACCGCATACGACGAGTCCGCCGCATACGCACAGGAACGAGTATCCGCCGGCATAGAATCCGTAGTCAGCGGAATCCCATCCGAGCTCGAGCATCTCAGGATGCTGGAATATCTGGGACAGGGTCGAGAACATGTCATCGAAGAAGTACGATGCGAACATCGGTACCACGAGACATGCCAGCGCGGCCCAGCACCAGGTGCTTTTTGCGTTTGCTTTCATCTGCTACTTGAGGTTAGGCTGCTCGAGACCATATCCCTTCTTCTTGTCCTCGAGTCTGAGGAGAAGGGCGATGACAACTGAGATGGCGCCGAAGCAGGCGAATATGATCATGCTCTTGGTGTAGTCGATGACTCCGTCTGCGCCGGTATTGGCCTGGTTGACCTTGCCGATCATGATAGGAACCATCGAGAGGCCGATATTCTGGATGTAGAAGATTACTGAATATGCGGTACCGAGCAGTTTCATAGGGATGATCTTTGGAACCGAAGGCCACATTGCCGATGGAACGAGTCCGAATGCGATTCCGAGGAGGATCATCACGAAGATTGCGAGAATCCAGCTGTTGAGAGGGAGCGCGAAGATGGTGTGCACGGCGGTCAGGATGATGCTGCCGATGAGCATGAGGGTCGCGCCCTTTCCGTACTTGTCATATACACCGCCGAACAGAGGGGTGAGGATGATGGTTCCGAAAGGAAGCATTGCCGGGATGAGGCCTGCCACGTTCTCGGCAACTCCATACTTGAAGACCATCAGCTTGGTCGCGAACTTGAGGAATGGGAATACGCCTGCGTAGAACATGAGACAGAGAACGGCGATGTACCAGAAACCTCTGTTGACGAAAAGGGTCTTGAGATCGGAGAACTTGAAGCCATCCTCCGGATCAGCCTCTGCTGCTGCAGATGCTGCAGCGTCCTGCTTCTTGTCCATCACGCAGTAGACAATGAAGCTGACCATGCCGATGCAGAGCATCGCCGCACCGAGGCCGACTGATGCCGAAGCTGCACCCATGTGCTTTGCGAAAGGAAGTGCGAATGCGAGGGCGGCAGCGGTGCCGATACGGGCAAGAGCCACCTGGAGACCCATGGCAAGAGCAAGCTCATGGCCGGTGAACCACTTTACGATGACCTTGCTGACGGTGATTCCTGCAATCTCACATCCGACTCCGTATGTCGCGAAGCCCAGGCATGCGATGATCACCTGCATTCCGTATGTGCCGATTCCGAAAGGAAGGGTGAGGGTACCCTCGAAAGGATGTCCTACCGCATACCACTTGATGAGTGCGCCGCCGAACATGAGTGCGGTCGAGAGCACGCCGGTGAAGCGGATGCCGAACTTGTCAAGGATGATTCCTCCGAAGAAAAGGAGGAGAAGGAACACGTTGAAGAAACCGTAGGATCCTGAGAAGAATCCGTACTCGTCACTTGACCATCCGAGGCCGCCGTCCTGGACCGATGCGGTGAGGAGCGGCTCCAGTGGAGACATCACGTCAGTGAAGAAGTATCCGAACATCATTGTGAAGGATACGATGAGGAGAGCGGTCCATCTGAGAGCGGGAACATCGCTCAGTAGCTTCTTGGCTGTTTGAGTCATATATACCTTGATTTTATTTTATATGCGTATGCGCGTAAAAACTTCGCAAGTTAACCCTTTTTCGCGGAATACCCAAATTTAGGATTATTGAGCCCTTTTCGCTACATTTGCAGACTACAACCATGAGCATACTTCTGGACAAGATCAACTCTCCCGAGGACTTCAGGTCTTTCGATGCGGCACAGCTTCGCGAACTCTGCGAAGAGGTCCGTTCGTACATGGTGGAATGCTGCGCCAGCAATCCTGGCCATCTTGCCTCGAGCCTTGGCGCGGTCGAACTGACTGTCGGCGTTCACAAGGTGTTCAATACCCCTGTTGACAAGTTCGTCTTCGATGTCGGTCATCAGGCCTATGCCCACAAGATTCTGACCGGCCGCAGGGAGGCTTTCCGGACCAAACGCATGGCGGGCGGCATCAGCGGCTTCCCAAGCATCGCGGAGAGCCCGTATGACGCTTTCGGTGTCGGCCATTCCTCGACTTCCATTTCGGCAGCCCTCGGCATGGCTGAGGCTATCAGGATGAAAGGGGAGGACGGCAGGGTCATTGCCCTGATCGGTGACGGTGCTCTTACCGGCGGTCTTGCCTTTGAAGGCATGAACAATGCCGGTGACAGCGAATCCGACCTTCTGATCATTCTCAACGATAACAATCACTCTATCGACGATAACATCGGTGCTCTTCACAAGCATCTCCTGCGCCTTACGACGCATCCTGCATACAACCGCATCAAGAACAAGGTCTGGGATTCGCTTGGTGACAAGCGTACGCGCCGTGCCATGCAGAGGGGCGTCCGAAGCGTCAAGTCGTGGATGGTGCGCAATTCGGGTGGTGACCTGTTCGAATCTTTGGGTTTCAGGTACTTTGGTCCTATTGATGGCAATGATATCGGCCAGGTGGTCGAGACACTTGAGAAGCTCAGGGATATGCGAGGTCCGCGCGTGCTGCATTGCATGACCGTGAAGGGCAAGGGTTATGCTCCCGCGGAGGCTGATCCTACGGTATGGCATGCTCCGGGCAAGTTCGATCCGGAGACTGGAGAACGGATTCCGGGCCCTCGTGATGCCGACCGTTACCAGGACGTGTTCGGAGAAGTTCTCTGCGAGCTTGCCGAGGCCGATGACCGTGTCGTCGGCATAACCCCGGCAATGGCGAGCGGATGCGGCATGAGCATGCTGGCGAAGCGTAAGCCGTCACGTTTCTTCGATGTCGGAATCGAAGAGGAGCATGCGGTGACCTTTTCTGCCGGACTGGCCGCCAGCGGAATGATACCGTTCTGCAATATCTATTCAGCGTTCTCTCAGCGCGCCTATGACCAGATCATCCATGATGTCGCCCTCCAGGGGTTGCCTGTTGTCCTCTGCTTTGACAGGGGAGGCCTGGTGGGAGAAGATGGAGCTACTCATCATGGTGCTTTCGATATGGCTGCATATCGCAGCATCCCTGGAACGGTGATCGCTGCGCCGAGAAATGAACTGGAACTGAAGTCTATGATGCATACGGCCGCCGCGTGCGAGCATGGCCCGTTCATCATAAGATATCCTCGTGGGTGCGGAGAAGGTGTCGAGTGGAGGGCGGTCAAGCCTGCCCGTATCGAGCCGGGAGTGTCGGAATGTCTTCGAGAAGGAACCGGGATCGCAGTTCTGGCCATCGGGCCTTGCGCCAACAGGGCTGCAGAGGCGGCCGATGCATTCAAGGAAGAATACGGGTGGTCTCCTGCCGTGTACGATGTAAGGTATCTCAAGCCGATTGACGAAGGGATGCTTGAGGCCGTCGTAGGTTTCGATCAGATAGTGACTGTTGAGGACGGCTGTGTGAAAGGAGGCCTGTTCGGTGCTGTTGCAGAATATATGACTGAGCACGGCCATAAGGTTGCCGTCGCGCCTTTGGGAATGCCGGACCGTTTCATCGGTCATGATCGTCAGGCGGCGCAGAGAGCGGCTTGCGGGATAGATATGGAAGGGATTTTGGCTAAAGTGAAATTTTTAGCTGAAAAAAACGAAAAAGTTTTGGAGAAATAGATTTTATTCATACCTTTGCAATCCCGTTAGGCCAACGGGAAAGTTCATTAACAACTTTTGCCGGTGTAGCTCAGTTGGCCAGAGCACGTGATTTGTAATCTCGGGGTCGGGGGTTCGAATCCCTCCACCGGCTCGAACAGGACTAAATTCCTGACTACTTGGGAAGATACCAAAGTGGCCAACTGGGGCAGACTGTAAATCTGCTGCTTTATAGCTTCGGTGGTTCGAATCCACCTCTTCCCACTAACATATTAACTTGATGCGGAAGTAGCTCAGTTGGTAGAGCATCAGCCTTCCAAGCTGAGGGTCGCGAGTT
>JAKSJN010000013.1 GCA_024402135.1 Bacteroidales bacterium | reverse complement strand
AGGTCATAAATGACATCAACCATGACTGGGAGAGTCCGCTATACAAATCCAATTCAGTTACGTTCACTATCGACAGGTAGCGCTTATACGTCACAATTTCGGTAGTTCGGGAATCTATAGTATGTCCCTGCCGTCAGTCAGCGAACATTCTACTTGTTCATGACAACTCCTACCCTCTGCGCATACGTGACAGTCACACTATGATTATTCAACGTCTTTAAGCCCATAAATCTTTTTAAATCATGAAATAATTATTTGTTTTTTGCATTGGCATTATTGCGTCATGCGCAATGGCAATTCCAGCTAAAGCTGACATTTCAGGCTACAATTACGGTTTCATCCTCAGTTGCGGCCAGACTGTTTATCGAACATTCGATCATGAATTATCTGATGAAGAGTTGGCCGATTGGTCTGACTACTATGAGAATCGCAGGTGTGGCAATCAGTCATTTCATGAGGACCAGCCATAGTGCTGATTTTGAATAGTCTTGGTAATACACTACATTTGTGATAATAGTAATGACGTTCCAGTTATGAGGCGAGCCATTCTTCCTTTTATCCTGTTTCTGTTGTCAAGCAGTGTGTTTGCCCAGTCAAGTTTCAGGTTCTCCTATCTCTTCTATGCGAAACGCGATGTGGCTGATGAGAAATATCACACCAGCGATATGAAACTCGACTTCGATGGTCGGACAACATTCTTCTATAACGAGAATGGATTCAAGAGAGATTCTCTGGATGTCATTGCATTCGACGGATCGGGTAATATCATTGATGAAGAGGCCTATGGTAAAAGGACCCGCATTCAGGCTGTGGGATCATCTATGATATCATGGGTGGATTTCGAGCAACGTACGTTTACCGTGTGTTATGCCGAACCTGCGACATTCATTGGAAGCATGCCGATGGAACTGCCGCAATGGGAATTCACGGGTGAGGAGGAAACCATTACAGGCTATAGCTGCAAGATTGCAAAAGGCAGATACCTGGGCCGCGAATGGACTGTCTGGTACACTGAGGACATCCCGGTCAATGTTGGCCCATGGCTGCTATGGGGGACGCCGGGATTGATTGTAAAGGCTACGGACTCGGAACATATCTTCTACTTCGAGCTCTTTGCGGTTGAAAGGATAGCAGCAAGCCGTCTGAAAGACGAACTGTCCTATAGGGAGACCATCAATAGCAGGTCGCACCGCAAGCTGTTTGACATGGATATGAAGGGAATGGAGACCATGCATACAAGGTACAATCGTGACAGTGACTATATGGAGCGCATTCATGGTATCACCGGAGGCTATATTGAAGATCGCAACGGCAATCGGAAAGAGATATCCAGGACGAATCCATACATACCTCTTATTTCTGATGACTTCTGGAAGAAATAGACTGCTTCTTTACAGATGGAGTATTGTGGTCCTGTTGTTTTTATCAACAGGACTGCTTTGCATTGCCCAGACAACCCTCATCGGTTCCGTCAGGGAGAGGCTGTCCTCTATTCCTGTTGCAGGTGCTTTCATTTATGCCTATGACGGCAGCGCAATGACTGGATATGCCCTGTCGGACGGCGAAGGAAACTTCAGGATAAGCATCCCGAAAGAAAAAACGGCAGACAGGATCACCGTCACCTGCCTTGGATACAGGTCGGAGACCATAGTCCTGGAGGGACGCACCTCCGGACTGATTGTCACGATGTCGGAGCAACCTGTGGACATTAAAGAGGCGAAGGTCACGGCATCTGTCATAGAAGAGCGCGGTGACACACTGCAGTATACTGCGCAGGCCTTTTCAGATGGTTCTGAGCGAGTATTGGGGGATCTCCTGGAGAAGATTCCGGGAATTACCATCACCGCAAGCGGTGGCATTCAATATGAGGGTAGCTACATCAATAAGTTTTATGTGGAGGGGATGGACCTGATGGGCGGTCAGTACGGTGTAATCACCCGAAATCTGTCGCCAGACGTGATATCAAGAGTCGAGGTCTATAAGCATCACCAGCCGGTCAGGGCGTTGATTGGTGTGAGAAGTACCGATAAGAGCGCCGTCAATATCATACTCAAAGAGAGCGCGAGAAGTACATGGATGGTGACGGGAGATGCAATGCTCGGTACTCCTGACCTGCCCCTGTTTGATTCCCGGATGATGCTGACAAGATTTTCGAAGAAAAATCAGGATCTCCTGCTGGTCAAGGGCAACAACGTGGGTGGCGACATCCTCAAGGAGTTGACGCAGCAGCAATATTTCGGCAAGACAGGAGCATTCCTCATCTCTGATGAGAATCTGGATGCCGATTTCCAGACCAGGTTGAACCCACGACGAGAGAGCCTTGCTCTCCCGCAGGAGTATTGGTACGACAATACGTCTGGCATGGTATCCCTGAATCATCTGAACCGTATCGATGATGACCGTCAGTTGAGAATCTCGCTCCAGGCGGCTGCGGAACGATATGAGGAATCCGCCGGCACGGTTGAGCAGATAAATTTTGCCGAAGGGCAGTCGATGGTCATCTCCGAAGAACGTTCATCAAGCGACTCCCGCTATTATTCGTCAGGCACATTGTCCTATGAGAACAACTCGGCCCGGAAATATGTCAAGGACGATCTTTCTTTCTCCGGACAGCTGAGGAATCAGGCCGGATCTGTAATTGGAGGCAACAATGGAGGCAGTCAGTCTTATGACCTTCCATCGATGAAGCTTTCGAATGATTTCGGGACAACCTTCCATACATCGGGAAAGAGGGTGCTCTCCCTGGACAGTCATACAAAGTATGTTCGGAACAGTCACGAAGGCAGCTACGTGACCGATCGATTCAATGCCCGGCAGGAATTCATGCAGAATGAGCTGTCCTCAGTCAACAGCATATCATCCAGCGTCGTTTTCAGGGGAGTCAGATTCAGTCTCAACGGCGGACTTGATATCGAATACCAGGGTCTGGATGCAGTGTTGTCCGGGATTGATGATCCTGGAATCATGACGTCTTCTTCCCTTGGGCTTCTCTCTATATCTCCCGGAGGATCTCTTGGGTCCTCGTTCACAATCGGCAAGACCGCTATCACGGCTTCTTTGCCTTTCCGGATCCATGTCATCGATGGAAAAGGTCTGGACAAGGTAAAGGTATATCCTACACTGTCTCCTTCATTGAATCTGGAACGCAATCTTCTGCGCGACCTGAAACTGAATATAAGAACATCTTACTCCATCTCCAGAAGCGGTATTGAAAGCCTTCTCGGGTCCTCTGTGATGAGCAGCTACAGGTCGGTATCATACTCGGATAGCCTGTCAGAGCGCAGGCGTCTCATCTCAAGCATTGCCCTGGATTATTCTGACAATTACAATATGTTCTATGCCAGACTTTCAGGACTGCTCAGCCTTTCAAGCGGCGACAAGATTGCAACGAATCTATACTCTGACCTTCTTACTGTCACGGGATTCATGAACGCAGTTCCAAAAGACAATGCCTATGGAGTGACGGGATCAATCTGCAAATTCTTTGGCGTCAGGACCTTTGTCGTCGAGATTGGAGGTGGATGGGATCGATCGGACAGGATCATTTTGCTCCAGGACTCCCGGAACTCCTATGTGACAGATGCTATCAGCGGCTCTCTGGACCTCAGAATCAACCCTTCGAGATGGCTTGCGGTCAATGGCCGTACAGAATGGACCAGGATGAACGTCAGCGGGGCCAGGACAGGCAGCAGCGATGCAGTCACAGCTACGGGATCGCTGGTTTTGTCTCCTGTGAAACCTGTATCAGTTAAAGTTTCTGCACATTATCGCTATGAGAATGCCCCGGGACTTGCGGTCTCGAATACTCCGTTGGTTACCGCTGTCGCGACATGGCAGCTGAAGAAGGTCGCGCTTACTGCTGAATGCAGGAATCTTCTAGGGTGCAAAGAGTTCACACGAGAATTCATTGACGAATTCCGTACAGTCACCAATACGACCAGACTTCTTGGAAGACAATACCTGATAGGAATAAGGCTTTCGATGTAAAGCATACAATAATCCCGGTCGCCAACGCTCGTTGAGGACCGGGATGCCGTGGATAGGGGATTGCTAGAATATCTGTTCTACCATTTGGTTCATCTTCTTCCGCAGTTTCCTTAACACAGGTAGTATTATAACCATCTGGGAGAGAATGATGCCATAAGTAAGGCCGCAGCTGAAGTCAGTCAGCCAGGAGGTTACTCCATTCTCGGGAAGGTAGCGTCCCAGCGGCATGAGGATGAGGTATGCTATTGCAGCGATGATAGTAAGGCCAATGAAACTGTTCAAGTGGAAATTGAATGCCTTGTTGGTAAGTCGCAATTTTGCAGCGACGTTGTTCTCGGCCTCGAATTCTCCGTCAACGCACTTGCGTTTCCAGTATATCTTGTGTTTGCACTGGTGCACGAAGATGTCTCCGCATGAGCTGCGGAATACGACATAGTCTTCGCCTCCTTCACGCTGCTTTTCGTCAAAGTCGATCTGGTATATGAATTCTCCGGGTTCGCACTTCTTGAATCTATAGATGACTCCATTGGTGTGCCAGAACCTCCAGCCTTTCTTTGACATTTCGTTGATCCACTGCTCCTCCTTGTCGAAATCGACGAACCAGTTTATAGCAATCCTGTCGTTTTTCATATCATTTAGTCTTTATATATTTCTTTCCATTGTCCACCAGCTCCTCGAGCCGTTCGAATTCTGCCCTGAGTACCTGGTTGCCGGCTTCAGTGTTCAAATACATCTTCTTCCTTCCCTCGGAATCGGAAGACTCGCCGCATGGAGCAATCCATCCCTTGTCGAGCAGGTTCGATATGGCTCCGTACAATGTTCCTGCGGACAGGCTCAGCCTGCCACTGCTCAGCATCGAAGTCTTCTGCATGATGCCATAGCCATGCAGCGGCTCCTGGAGAGCCAGGAGGATGTAATAGATAGCCTCAGTCAGTGCTGTATTCGTGTTCTTCATATTGTATATCTGCTTCCGATATATCGGAAACCGATACAAAGGTAAGCGATATATTTAATTTTGCAAAATTTGTCCGCTATTATTGATATTTTTTCGTTACATCGTCCTTTGGCCTGACAATTAGGTACTTGCATGAAAGTGTGGCAAACTGTTGATTGGTACAACCCCAATCTACGGCGCTAGGAGCGGCATGCGATGTAACGGTATTGGTGTTACAATTAGATGAAACATCGTTACATTTGCGATGTTATTGTCCCTGTTTATGGAGTATATACGACGTTGTGTCATATTTGTTGCTTTGCTGTCCCTCTGCGCCTGTAGTGGTAGGGAGATGGACCGTCTGCTGGACATAGAATCTTTTATTCAGGAGCGGCCGGATTCAGCATTGGCTGAACTGCAGAAGATTGACCATATGGAATTGGTGTCCGGCCGGGAGAAGGCACTCTTTTCTCTCCTGATGTCAATGGCTCATGACAAGGTTTATTATACCCTGTCCGACCCGGAGATGATTGCGCCGGCGCTGTCTTTCTATAGACGTCATAAAGCTGGAGACCATTATGCTGCGTCTCTATTCTATCAGGGTCGGATCAGTTACGACAACAGCGACTACTCCAGCGCTATTATCAGCTTACAGAATGCATTGCAAGAGGCAAGAACACCATATTGGAAGGCGATGGCCTTAAGCCATCTTGGTTACACTTATAATGACTGTTTCAATAGCGATGAAGAGTTGAATTGCCTTAAGGCTGCTTACGAAATCATGAAAGGGTCAGGTGACTCGCTTCAGGTCATGCGCGCAATGTCCGCTCTAGCAACTGCGTACCATAACAACAGGATGGACGAAAAGGCCGACAGCTTGTTGACGTCTCTGACAGTATCAGCAACTCCATTCTATGTTGCGTTTCCTCAATTGGCGGATTTGAGAATCAAGCAACAGGATCCCGACTATGATGAGATTGTTGATTATTTCGAGACAGGTATAGACAATGACGTGGAGATGACTGTCGAGTATTGGTGTGAGTATGCGTATGCCCTCTTTAAAACTGGCAGTAGGAAACGTTCAGAAGCTATTTTCAACCAACTGGCAGGATTCGGGGACGATATTCATGTTGCCGTTTGGAGATCTAGATTGGCTGAAGACGAGGGAGATTATGAATCTGCATTAAGGCTAGAGAAGAAATATGAGACTGCGGCTGATTCGCTTGTACATGAACAATTGTCTCAATCGGTATTCAGGGCTCAGGCAGAGCATTACAGGATGGCGTCGGAACTTGAGGCTCAAAAGCGGAAACAATCCATCCTGGTCGCAGTTCTGGTTGCATTCATACTATTGTCCATTGTCGTTTACGTCATTGTCTCAAACATTATCAGAAGGCAATCTCTTGCTGCAGAACTTGAGCGCATGAGCAGGCTTGCCGAAGAATCAGAATCAATGCTGAAGCTTGCCCGCGAAAGCCTGGATGAAACCAAAACAGATCTGGACATCACTGAAGCCAAACTTAAGGCGCTTAGACGGCAGTACGCTAAGACATATCAATCCCAGTTTGCCGAAATCGGACGCTTGTTCGACTACTGTAATGTTGGAGACAGGCGTGGTTCCGCAGCTATGAAACATTATAAGGCAAGGACTGCAAAGATTATCGAGGAACTCAGTCAGGGAGAGGAGGGCCAGAAAGGGTTTGAGGAAAGAATCAACAACGAGCTTGACAATATCATGGTGAAGCTTCGTCAAGATTTCCCGGAATTCAAGGAACCAGATTTTCGTTTTCTCAGTTATGTGATTGTTGGCTTTGATGCAACGACAAGGTCTATACTTTTCAATGAAACTGTCATAAACATGCGCGTAAAGAAAACGCGCCTTCTCAAAAAGATACATAGTTCACAGTCCAAGAACATTGATTTCTACGATTGTTTCATAGGTCCAGATAGGTAAAAGTGTTACATTGTAAACAGGGGGGGGGGTATCAAGCTGATAATCAGCTTATTATGATTCTTGAAAAAACTTTCCTTATAAGGCTGTTTATGTGTAAGTTGTTGAGTATCAGGCATAAATCTGTCATGAGTTGTAACGCTTAAAAGCGGCTGTTTTGTAAATATATCCTTTTGTTCTCATAAATTTAAAGAGTCAAATTAATCACACAAAAAAATGAGAGCAAACAGGATTTTACTGACCCTATTGCTGGCCTTATTACCGTATGTTACTGAGACATCTGGACTGATGGTTGCAATGAACTGGGGCGACGGAGATATGAATAATGATGAAGTCTACTCTCCTACTGGTTCTTGGGCAACCAATGGTTATTACTATGATACTGGGAGGCATATGGTTTCACAGTTCAGCGCATATTGATTTCTACGTTGTATCATCATGAAACAAATTATTTTATTATTGTGTTTACTGGGGCTCTCATTAGGTTTCACGTCCTGCGAAAAAGAGGATCCATATTCTTTACCAGAAGTTATCAGCTGCAACGGGGAGCATGACGATATGGGTTATATTAATTTCGATTGGGTTCCGGTATATTTTTCAATAAAGGCCACAGATTCTGAAGGGGAAGACCTGTTTAACCCGTCGAACAAGAATGCCATACACCGCGAAGTCAAGGTACGCTACAATGGTAAGACATATCGATGTGGAAAAGGAGGAGACAATTCAAAATCACTGAAACTGGAACAGGCTGAAACCGTTTATGTACTTAAATTCGGCAATTTCAAACCTTATGCAGCCTATTCTGGCCTTCAGTTGGTAATAGTTTGGCCAGATGGTAAGAAGGATGTTGTTTCATATAACAGGGATGTCAAGATATATGAGGACGGAAAGCATATGCCAGAAGTCAACGAGACGATGATAGTCAACGGCAAGGAAGTGGATAATCCTTGCTTAATAGAAAGGACGTTCTAACCACGACGATATCCATGTCCTACGGCAAGTAAAGGGCGCCCTGACGGGACGCCCTTTTGCAATTGTATCATAGTTAGACTGTCTACAATGCCTCAATCTGCTCGGGTGTGAGTCCGCAGTCCAGACCGGTCACGAGGCTGAATGGCGCTCCAAGCACCTTCACAACAGTCCCGACTATCTTACCAACATAAACGAAATCCCGGTCGCCAACGCTCGTTGAGGACCGGGATTGATCTTTGGCTGGTGCAAGGGGGCTGACCCCTTAGAGGATTGCGATGACGTATGAGACAGCGAAGGTCTCTCCGGCAGGGAGGTGCTGCATCCAGTCCTTGTCCCTGTATTCGCCGGAATAGCGTACGCGGTCGCAGCGGCCGTACCATGGCTCGATGCATACGAATGGCGACAGCATGTCCTTGCGAGGGGCCCAGAGGCCGAACAGAGGAGCTGCAAAGCGGACGCTCAGGTACGCGTTGCCCTTGGGGTCGAGAAGCTCGACCTCGTCAGCCTGGGAGTTCTCGATCACGAGAGCGTCATGGTTGAAAGTGTCGGGGCGTATGTCGATGCGTCCGTCGCTGATTTCCATGACATTCTTGCCTTCTGTGAGGCATCCCTTTTCGCCAAGTACGGAACGGTCAATCCTGCTGACTGCCTTGCCGTCAAGTTTGAGGCGGAAGGCTCCGCCGACAGTGCTGTCTTCATTGTGGAGCAGAAATGCCGGGTGGGCACCGATCTGGAAATGGATTTCACCATCGCTTGGATTGATTACCTTCCAGACAACCTTGACGGTCTTGCCGGAGAGTTCATATCCGATCACGAGTCTGAAATCATAGGGATAGAGTTTGTGTGTCTCTTCCGAAGAGGCGAGCTCGAAGTATGCTGAACTGCCGTCCTGTGAAAGGAGGGTGAACTCCATGTCGCGGGCGAATCCGTGCTGGCCAAGACGAAACTCCTTGCCGCACTCGCGATATACACCCTCCCATACGCTTCCCACGATAGGGAAGAGTACGGGCGAGTGACGTTTCCAATACTCAGGATCCGCATTCCAGAGCATCTGACATCCGCTCTCAAGATCGACGAGAGATGTCATCTCAGCTCCATGGGAAGAGATCCTGACCTGGATAAGATTGTTCTGAAGGCTTACCTCCATGGGTTTATTCGTTCTTGAGCACCTTTGCTCCAGGGACGTTCTTGAGCTGGGTAGCAGCGTCTCCTACTACAACGATGATCATGTTGTCGACGTTGAGGTACTTCTCGGAGAGTGCCTTGAACTCATCGATGGTGAGAGCCTTTACTACATTCTCCTCCTTGGTGATGTAGTCATCGCTGAGATTGTAGGTTCTGATGGTGTTGAGCAGGCTCACGAGGCTTGAAGTGGTCTCGAACTTCGACGCGTTTGCGCGGAGCATCGATGCCTTCACGTTGTCAAGCTTCTCGGCGGTGAACTCTGGGCCGAAGGTCTTGAAGATCTCCTTGAAGAGTGCGAGAGACTCCTTGGTAGAGCTGCCCTGTACGCTTGAGGCTGCAGAGAATACGCCGTAGTCGAGAGCAGAAGTGAATGATGAGCTTGCTCCGTAGGTATAGCCTCTCTGGAGGCGGAGAACCTCGAAGAGACGGCCTGCTGAACCATGGCCGAGCTTCTCGTTGATTACGTCGAGCTTGTGGTAGTCGGCGTTGTCGATGGTCATGCCAGGACCGATGATGTAGATGTATGACTGCTTCGAACCAGGGAAGTCGATGAAGTAGGTGCCAGGAGCAGCATGCTCGCCGACGGTAGCGGCAGGAACAGCCACATCCTCGCCCTGCCATCCCTCGAGGGCTGCAAGTGCCTGTTTGAGGGCGTTGAGGTCGATGTCACCTGCAACGTCGATGCTGGTGTTCTTTGGAGTGAGGGTCTTGTAGTATGCCTTTACGTCATCCATGGTAATGGCATCGATGTCAGCTTCGGTAGGGTAAGCGGTATAGATGCTCTCGCCGAGCCAGAGCTTCATTGCTGCTCTCTGGCCGATGGTGGTGATGCTGGTCTTTGCCCTTGAGATGTTTGACTTTGCATTCTTGGTTGCACGGTCGAATGCCTCCTCGTCGAACTTAGGCATGGTGATCATCTCGTTGACGATCTCCATTACTGCAGGGAGGTTCTTCGAGAGTGAGCTTACGCTGATGGTGGTATTCTTGGTGCCGCTGCTGATGCGGGCGCTTGCACCGAGTTTCTTGAGTGCCTGCTCGAGCTCTACAGCGGTGTGTGCTGAGGTTCCCTCGTTCATCATGCTTGCGTTGATGGAAGAAGTACCGTTCTTGCCGGCTGGGTCGAGAAGTGCACCGCCGTCGATAGAGATATTGAGGGTTACCATAGGAATCTCGTTCTGGGTGATTCCGGCAACCTTGATTCCGTTCGCGAGGGTGGTTCTCCAGATCGCAGGGATGTTGGTCTGCGGAGTGTTTGCCATATAGTCAGGCTCTACGCTGCGGTCGATCTTCGATGGAGTGCGCTCGTAATCGTCGTCAACGACAGCACCGGCTGCGCTCTTCATGGTCTGCTTGCTCTGGTCCTCCATGGTGAGATTTGCAAGCTGGCTGCCCTCTACTGAAAGCTCGACCTGTCCCTGTGGAACAGCAACTACAGCGATATAGTTGGCATCCTTTACATACTTGTTATAGACTCTCATCACGTCCTCAGCGGTAACTGCGTTGAAGTCCTCGATGTCCTCGATGAACTTGTCAGCTTTGCCGGTGAATTCCTTGTTGCGGGCAAGCATCTGAGCCTTGCCGAGAACACTTGAGAGCTGGCGGTAAGCAGAGGTTTCGTTCTCAGCCTTGAGGGTTGCGAGCTCTTCCTCGTCAACACCGTTTGCCTCGAAGTCAGCCTTTGCCTTCTCGATTGCAGCCATGACGTCGTCGATGTCAACGCCTGGATATGCGGTAGCGCTGATCTCGATCATGCCGGCGCTTTCGCGGGCGTAGTTGTATGCACTTGCGCTTGGAGCGAGCTTTGTCTCGACGATGTTCTTGTAGAGTGGAGAGTTCTTGCCGCGGCCGAAGAGGCTGCAGAATGCGTCGAGAGCGGCCTCATCCTTGTGACCTGAAGCTACAGCTGAGTAAGCGATCTCTACGCCAGGCATGCTTGCGAACTGATCCTCGTAGTAGAGAATCTTGGTCTCGTCCAGGGTTACGTCCCATACTGCCGGCTTCTCTACAGGGTGGCTTGGAATCTCGGCGAAATACTTGTCGATGAGGGCCTTTGTCTCGGCGATGTCGATGTCTCCGGCGATACAGAGAGTAGCATTTGATGGAACATAGTATGTGCCGTAGAACTCCTTCACGTCCTCGATGGTAGCTGACTTGATGTCCTCGAACTCACCGATTACGGTCCAGCTGTAAGGATGTCTCTTTGGGAAGAATGCCTTGCACATCACGTCATCCATCATACCATAGGCGTTGTTCACCTCGGTCTGGCGCTTTTCGTTGCAGATAACGTCGATTTCGCGCTCGAGACCGCTCTGGGTGACGGTGTTGATGAAGTAGCCCATACGGTCAGACTCCATCCACAGGATCTTCTCGAGGGCATTGCGTGGTACGCACTCATAGTATACGGTATAGTCGTTGGAGGTTCCACCGTTGAAGGTACCGCCCATGTCGGAGATCTTGTTGAAGAAGGCGTTGCGTGGAAGGTTCTCGGAACGCTGGAAGAGCATATGCTCGAAGAAGTGTGCGAAACCGGTCTTTCCCTCCTTCTCACGTGCGCTGCCGACGTGGAAAGCGATTGCCTGAGCGACGATAGGGTCGCTGTGGTCCTCGTGGAGGATGACCTTGAGGCCGTTGTCGAGGGTGTACTCCTCATAGTCGATGTGCATCTGAGCAGGCTTCTCGCTCTTGCAGCTTGAAACTGCAACGAGGGCTGCTGCAAGTGCAGCGATCATTAATACTGTTTTTTTCATATTGATTGATGTTTGAATTGTCAGTCGTTGATTGTGTTGAGGTCCATTGTCTTGTCTATGATGGATGGAAGTGTGTCGTTGAAGTGTGTCACGAACAGCAGTGTCTTTCCTGGACGTGAACAGAACTCCTCGATGATGCCCTTGGCGCGTATGATTGCCTTGCGGTCAAGACCCTGGAACGGCTCGTCAAGTACAAGCAGCTCGGGATCCTTCACAAAGGCACGGATGAGGAGCACAAGTCTCTGTTCTCCGCTGGAAAGTGTCATGTAGTTCCTTTCGGCAAGGTTTTCAGCCCCGAACGCCCTCATCCAGGTCATGCATATTTCACGGCTTTCCTCCGGAACCCTGTAGATTTCACCTATCGTGTCCTTGAGGCCTGATGCGACCATTGCCAGCGCACTGCTGCGCACGTTGATCGAACTGTGCATCTCCGACGACAGATAGCCGATACGCTTCTTTATGTCCCAGATGCTTTCTCCGGTGCCGCGCTTGCGGTCGAACAGGGTTATGTCCATGGAATAGGCGCTTGGATTGTCGGCGCAGACCAGGCTGAGGAGAGTACTCTTGCCGCTGCCGTTCCTTCCGAATACGCGCCAGGCGTCTCCCTTGCGCACGGTCCAGTCCAGAGACTCGAAGATGACGCGCTCGCCGTAGGCTACATGGATATTCCTGAGTTCGGCGACGTTGTCGTATGGAGGGTTGGCGTCTGTCGCTCCGGGTATGAAAGGAGTGTCTTCGGATTGGCCCTCGAGCCTGCTGACCTCCGGTGCGGTGAATGCCTCATCGCGGCTGTATTTGCGTGAAACCTTCATCTCCTCGAGGAAATATACGTGCGATATTACCTTCGGCAGGTCTGCCAGTGAGGTCGCGGTCATGAGATAGCATACGCCCAGCTTCGAGGATGTTATCTCCATGATCTCGTTGATCAGGTCGCGGGTCGCAGGATCCAGTCCCATGAACGGATTTTCGAGGATAAGCATCTGTGGCCTGTCCATCAAAGCCTTGCAGAAATGATATCGGCGAAGCTCTCCGCTGGACAGGGTGATTATAGGCTTTTCCAGCAAAGGAGCGATGCCGAGCATTTCGTACAGCTCACTGCAGTATGACGGGTCGCGGGCAGGCTCGCCCGGAATGGTTTTTTCCAGCAGTTCACGGACATGAGGGGCAGCATCGCGCTCGAACGCCTGCCAGCGCTGCTGGTGGTAGTATGGGATCTCGGTAGTGCTGTATGCTCCGTTGAAGCTGATGGTCTTGATAGAGTGGTAGCCGCTTTTTCTGAAACGGTTCTCCATTGTTCCCTCGCGTAGATACCATCCTCCTGCGATGAGTCCCGCGAGCGTGCTCTTGCCACTGCCGTTCAAACCCACGAGGGCGATATGCTCGCCCTCGCAAAGTTCAAAGTCTATCGGTGCGGCCATCCTTCGGAGTGGGTTCGATACCACTGCTCCGGACAGCCTTATCAGGGTTTCTGACATATTAGAGGCTCTTCTCTGGATAAAGTGCGTTCCACCAGGTAGGATCGTCCTGGAGATACTTTGCGAACCATGCCCAGATGGTGTCCTGCCACTCGAGACGCTTGTTGTAATCGAGGATATGGTGGTTCTGGTCCTTCACTGCCACGAAAGCGGTCTCCTTGCCGAGAAGCTTGAGGGCGGTGAACATCTGGATCGACTCGTTTACAGGAACGTTGGTGTCAGCGTCGCCATGGACGAAGAGGATAGGAGTATTGATCTTGTCTGCACGGTACAGAGGGCTCTGGTCAACGTAGAGGTCCTTGCGGGTCCAAGGATAGCTGTTTGCCATTGAGGTCTCGCTGTATGAGTATCCCCAGTATCCGAAACCCCAGTAGCTGGTGTGATCGCTGATACCGGCGTGAGAGATTGCAGTTGCGAAGAAATCGGTGAGGGTAGGGATGTACTGTGACATGAATCCGCCGTATGAAGCACCGATGATGCCGACCTTCTTGTCATTCACGAATGAGTGCTCCTTGCAGAACTTCTGTGCACCCTCGATGATGTCCTCTGCAGGACCCTGGCCGGCGGTGTTTACATGTCTTGCCGACCACTCCTGACCGTTTCCGGTAGCGCCGCTAGGAACGGCTACGATGTATACGACATAGCCGAGTGCTGCATATGCATGGTGTGGGTAGCGGCTCTCGAAGTTTCGGCTGGTAGGGCTGCAGCCACCGTAGTAGTTGACAACCATAGGGTATTTCTTCGATGGATCGAAGTGAGGAGGGAGATAGTAGCGTCCGTATACGGTCTCGCCCTTGGAGTTCTTGAAGTTCCACTCGTGGCACTCGCCGAGGACTACGTCCTTGAGGATTTCTGCGCTGAGGTCCTCGCTGAGGGTGGTCTTCTTTGTCTTGAGGTCAACGGTGTAGAGACGGTCTGAGTTCATCGCGCCCTGGCCGTAGTATGCCATCACAGGAGCATTGGCTGCGAGTGAGAAACGGTTAACGAGGTCTTCCTTGGTGTCGATCTGCTCGATCTTGCCGTTCTTAGGGTTCATCTTGTAGAGACTGTAGAAATCACGGTTCTCTGCGGTGAAGTAGATCTGGCCGTCTGCCTTGCTCCATACCACTGACTGGACGTTAGGGTCGAAGTTCTTGGTCAGAGGGCTGATCTTCTTGCTTGAGAGGTCCATGAGATAGAGCTCGGTCTCGGTAAGGCTAGGGGTCTGGCCAGGCTTTACGTTCATGCCGACGCGGTTGAAGGCCTCAGGCGAGCCGCTGAGAAGGATCTGCTTGCCGTCAGGTGAGAACATTGCGCGGCTCATGAAGCCGTCTTCCTCGACGAGAGTCTCTGCCGCGAGAGTCTCGAGGTTGAGGAGATAGAGCGAACCTACAGTTGTAGGACGGGCGGTGAGGCGCTCCTTGCTGACGCGGAGAAGGGCGAACTTGCCATCTGCGGTAACGTCTGAGATGTATGAATCATGGTAGCCGTAGGTAAGGCGCTGCATGATTCCGGTCTTGAGGTCATACTTTGCGGAGTACGAACGGCTTCTCCAACCAGGCTGACGATCGTCAGGAGTGAGGATCTGGTAGATCTCAGGCTTCTCGGCAGGACCGTCCTCGCTGAATGAATAAAGGAGGAAATCCTCGCTTGGAGCGATCTGGAAACGGCCGTCAGGGATGTTGGCTGCAAGAACCTCCTCTGCGCCGGTGGCAGGATCAACGACCATGAGGTCGGTACCCTCGATGCCTCTGCGTGAGTACCAGTACTTGTTTGACTTAGGCATCCATGACGCTCTCTCAGGTCTCTGGGATACAACCTTGCCTGTTGCGATCTCCTTGATCTTGCTTGCTGATGTCGATCTGCCACCCTCGAAGGTTGTGGTGTATGATACGATCATGTACTTGCCATCAGGAGATACCTCTACGCCTGCGAAACGGGTTCCGAGGAGCACGTCCTTCATGCCGTAGAGATGCTTGCCGCCCTCGCAGAGTGAAATCTTTCCTTCGTCAGCGGTCTCGAGAGTCACGTTGAGGCTCTCCTTCTTGCCTGCTTTTGAAAGATACTTGATCTCGACTTCGTGTGTCGCAGGGTTGAGCTTGAGCTGGCCGGCTGCGGGCTTGCCGTCAACGAATACCTTGTAGTCGCTGAGACCTTCAACCTTGAGAGTTGCGGTAGCATAGCCGGTATTCTGGAAAGTGAATGCTGCCCAGTTGAGCGCATAGTCTGCGTTTGCCTGTGGAAGCGAGTTGCCGGAAACGGTGTTTCCTTCCTTGAGACCCTCCTTTGAGAGCTGGGCCTCGAGCATTGTCTTTTCGTCAAAAGCCTTGGAGTTCACGTTTACCTCGTCGACCATGTATGGCTTCATGACCGGATACGGACCGGCATGGCGGAATGAGTCGACCTTGATGCTCTCTGCCGAGAGACTTGCGCTGCCGAGGAGGCAAAGCGCCAGGATGAGTATGTTCTTTTTCATCTTCAGGGGAATTATCTGTTATTTGGAGTTTCGATGTTCTTGAGGTATTTCTCGTAGTTCGCAAGCTTGCCTCGGTAATAGCCTTCGACTTTGTCCCACGAATAGTATGGGAACATGTTGGTCTCTACCGGGAGAGTCACTTCTTTCTCGTTGAGGAGTGCCTTTACAAGCACAGGCTGATTGGCCTTCTTCGAACGGTAGAATATCAGCTGGATGTTTGCACCCATTGGGTAGATCTCGTAGTTCTTCCAGTTTTCGTCAAGGTCTTCCATGTCGTCCACGAGAGCTCCGCTGTTGCCGAGCTCCATGAGACAGGCAAGAGGAAGAATAACCACCTCGTGTCCGAAGCGGAGGCTGACGTTGTTGTTCTTCGATACGATGCAGCTGTCGGCAGTGTCAAGAATATTCTGGAGAAGAGGAGCCTGGAAATAAGGCATCATCTCCTTCGTGAGCTTTGAAGGGCCGAACTCGTTGTACCATTTCACGTTCTGGCACTGCCAGAGGTCGTATTTCTCGTCAATGGTGAACAGGTCTTCGAAGTCGAAATCCATATCCAGGCTCTGCTGATTGGTCGCCACGGCCCAGAGATCGTCCATGAAACTGGTTGCCTTCCTTCTGTCAAGGTATGACGGATTTGTGAAGAGTGCGCCCATGAGACGTTCCGGATGGATATGGTTCCTGTTGAATTTCTGGGTCTCGTTCATGCCTCCGGCGCGGAAGGAATAGGCGCGTGGTCTCCAGTTGTCCGGATTGTTGATGTATTTCATGTCACCTTCCGAAGCGTCTGTATGTATGTCAAGCTGCGGGTTGAGTTCGGCGAGGCGCTGGGTCTCGGATGTCATGCTCAGGATGCAGCGGATGACGGTGCTGGAACGGGCCTCCACGCGGGTCTTGCCCTTGAATACAGGCTGGAAGTTGCTGTACATGCGCTCTGCAATTCCACGGTGCTGGCGATGTCCGAGAGGAGTCAGTTCTCCATATCGGCCGACAGCGGCTTCGCTGACTTTCTCGAGTCTGGAGAGCACGTCCTTGCCGTATGTTGTGAGGACTCCGAGAGAATCCGCCTTCCTCAGGGTCTCGACAGGGCCCAGGTACTGCTCAGGCTCGATGAGCCAGCGTGACCCGTGACGTCCATAATGACTGATGTAGAAAGGAGTGTATCCTTTCGGCGCGGGACTGAGTTTCTTTGTCGGTGTGATGTAGGCGAGGTGGTTGCTTGCTGCGAGAGCAGGGTTGGCATTTATCTCCTCGCGGGCTGTCTGGGCGTTGGCGCCAGGAACTGCGAGCATCATCGCGAATGCTGCGCAGAGAGGGAACAGTAATCTTTTCACGATTGTTTGTTTAACAAACAAAGGTAACCATATTTTCGCAATTCGCGGAATAATGTTTACATTTACGAATTCATAAACTGATAATCAATTATTACAACCGTATGAAATACCGCTTTTTGACCGCAGTCGCGGCACTCGCCGCCACGGTACTCAGCCTTGGAGCACAGGAAAAACTTTACCCTCAGCAGTTCAACCTCGGAGACGTGACTCTGCTGGACGGCCCTTTCAAGCATGCCCAGGACCTCAATGTCGAGGTTCTTCTCGAATATGACATGGACAGGCTTCTCCAGCCTTTCCTGAAGCAGGCCGGCCTGGAACCTAAGGCAGAAGCTTTTCCTAACTGGGAAGGCCTTGATGGCCACATCGGAGGTCATTATGTGTCAGCACTGGCAATCCATTATGCTGCGACAGGCAATCAGGAATGTCTCGATCGCCTGAACTATATGCTTTCTGAGCTCAAGCGCTGCCAGGATGCGAACGGAGACGGCTATCTCGGCGGTGTTCCAAACAGCGATGAACTCTGGCCTGAGGTCAAGAGCGGAAACCTGAGACGCATGCACTCGATGTGGGTTCCATGGTACAACCTTCACAAGATCTATGCTGGTCTCCGTGACGCATATATGTACGCAGGCTCGGAGCTCGCGAAGGAAATGTTCCTCAAGCTCTGTGACTGGGGTATCGGAATCTTCGGCGATTTCAGCGATGAACTTTTCGAGAACATGCTTTCGCAGGAGCATGGCGGTCTCAACGAGGTTTACGCCGATGCATATGCCATCACCGGCGACCGCAAGTATCTTGATGCGGCGCACAAGCTGACCCATCACGAGATCTTCGACAGCATGCTGGCAGGTATCGACAACCTTGACAACCGTCATGCGAACACCCAGGTTCCGAAGATCGTCGGCTATGCCCGTTATGCAGAACTTGCCGGTGACAATGACTACTTCAAGGCTTCCGATTTCTTCTGGGAGAGTGTCGCAGACCATCGTTCGGTAGCATTCGGAGGAAATTCACGCCGTGAGCATTTCCCTGCAGTGACCGATTACGAGAGCTATATGGAGGAGCGCGAGGGACCTGAATCCTGCAACACCAACAACATGCTCAAGCTTACCGAGAACCTCTTCAGAATCAAGCCTGACGCAGTATACGCGGACTATTACGAGAACGCTCTGTACAATCATATCCTTTCTACCCAGCACCCTCAGCACGGTGGCTACGTTTATTTCACCCCTGCACGTCCTTCGCACTACAGAGTATATTCACAGCCTAACAGCGGCATGTGGTGCTGTGTGGGAACAGGTATGGAGAACCATGGAAAGTATGGAGAGTTCATCTATGCTCATGATGGCGATGACCTGTATGTCAACCTGTTCATTGCATCAGAACTGAACTGGAAGGAGAAGGAATTCTCTCTCCGTCAGGATACCGCATTCCCTAGCGAGGAGGGTACCACTCTTACCGTGACATCAAAGAAGAAGTCGAAGGTGAACCTGCTCATCCGCTGCCCTGAGTGGACAGAGGGTATGGAAGTACGCGTCAATGGCGCGTCATGGCCTGTTGAGGTGGCAGAGAACGGCTATGTGTCCGTTTCCCGCAAGTGGAAGAAGGGTGATGTTGTTTCCGTTGCACTTCCTATGTCGACACGCATCGAGAGACTCGAAAATGTTCAGGATTATATCGCCATCAAGCGCGGTCCTATCCTTCTGGGTGTAAAGACCAACCAGCGTGACATGGACGGCCTCGTATCCGATGACGGCCGCTGGGCACATATAGCACATGGTCCGCTTCAGTCGGCATTCGATGACGCCCCTGTGATCGTCGCTTCAGATGACGAGATCCTCGCCAAGCTTCAGCTTGCTGTCCCTGTGGAAGGAAAGCCATTCCATTTCACGGTTCCTGGCCTCTTCAAGGGCGAATTTGCAAATGCCGAGCTTGAGCCGTTCTACGGCATCCACGACAGCCGTTACTCGATCTACTATCTCTGCCTTGACGAGAAGGGATATGATGCAAAGGTCAACGAGGCAAAGACCCGTGAGGCTGAGCGCATGGCTCTTGACGCACGCACCATCGACGCTGTCCAGACCGGCGAGCAGCAGCCTGAAATCGACCACAGAATGCAGGTCGGCCGCTCTTCAAAGGGCAATAACCAGGGCGAGGCTTACCGTCAGGCTATGGGCAGCTGGTTCAGCTATGAGCTTGAGACCAAGGGTCAGACCGAACTCGCGCTGATGCTCCGCTTCTGGGGTGCAGAGAGCGGCAACCGCAGTTTCAAGATCTTTGTGGATGATACCGAGATCGCTTCCGAGAACATTGCTTCCAAGTGGAACCGCAGCGCATTCTTCAACGTTGAATATCCTATTCCTGCATCACTTCTCGATGGCAAGGAGATAATCACCGTCAAGTTCGAATCGGCAGGTCCGAGAGACACCGTCGGCGGAATCTATTCAGTACGTCTGGTAAAAAAACAGTAACATTAAAATAGCAGCAACTACATATGAAGAAGCTTGTAATAAGCCTCGCCACAGCATTGCTTGCAAGTATTTTCAGCCTTCCTGCCCAGAATAGCAGGAAGGTTGACTTATATAGCATCTCCGGCCGCGAAAATGTGACCTCCCTTGACGGAATGTGGCGCAATATCGTCGATCCGTTCGAGAACGGATACTACGACTATCGTCTTAACCCTACTGACGGTGGCTACGCCCAGGACCGCAGCTACGACGACCATACACGCCTCCAGGAGTATGATTTCGCTACTGCGAGCCAGCTCGCGGTACCGGGAGACTGGAATACCCAGTCGGACAGGCTCTACTACTATGAGGGAACTGTATGGTACCGCAAGCGTTTCGACTATGACCTCGCCGAGGGCAAGCGTCTGTTCGCTCATTTCGGCGCAGCCAATTACGAAACTATCGTATGGGTCAACGGCAAGCGTGTCGGCCAGCACATCGGAGGTTTCACACCATTCTGCTTCGAGATAACCGACGTGGTAAAGAAGGGTGAAAACAGCATTGTGGTCAAGGTGGACAACAAACGTCATCATGAAGGTGTCCCGACCGTTAATTCTGACTGGTGGAATTTCGGTGGAATCACACGTCCTGTTTCGCTGATCGAGACCTCTTCGACTTTCATCAAGTCACATGCTGTGGGTCTCAAGAACAAGGATGTAAAGAAGATAGAGTGCAGTGTGACTCTTGATGGCCCGCAGGCTGCCGGCCGTGAGGTTACTGTCGAGATTCCTGAACTGAAGATCAAGCGCAATGCGGTCACCGGAGCTGACGGAAAGCTCTCTTTCGAGGTAAAGGCAAGCCCGGAACTATGGACTCCTGAGAATCCTAAGCTCTATGCAGTCAACATTTCTTCCGGAGAAGAGACAGTAAAGGATGAGATAGGCTTCCGCACGATCGAGACAAAGGGCAACAAGCTGCTCCTCAACGGCAAGGAAGTGTTCCTCAGGGGTATCTGCATTCATGAGGAGACTGCTTACGACAGTGGCCGTGCATGGTCTCGTGAGCACGCACACACCCTGCTCTCGTGGGCAAAGGAGCTTGGTTGCAACTTCGTGCGTCTGGCACATTATCCTCACAACGAGGAGATGGTCCGCGAAGCCGAGCGAATGGGCCTGATGGTGTGGAGCGAGATCCCTGTCTACTGGACAATTCACTGGAACAATCCTGATACATACGCAAATGCTGAAGCTCAGCTGAGCGATATGATAGGCCGCGATATCAACCGCGCGAACATAATCATCTGGTCAGTGGCTAACGAGACTCCGCGCAGCGAGCCTCGCAACGAATTCCTTACCAGACTGGTCAACAAGGCCCGTGAACTTGATGGTTCACGCCTTGTCGGAGCCGCTATGGAAAAAGATGAGCCTGTCCCGGGAAAGCTTACCATCAACGATCCTCTTGGCAAGGTGCTGGACGTGCTGAGCTTCAACGAGTACGTGGGCTGGTATGACGGCAACTGGGAGAAGTGTGACAGGGTTGACTGGAGCTTCGACATCGACAAGCCTGTCCTTATCACCGAGTGCGGTGGTGGCGGTGTCTATGGCTACCATGGCAGCGACAAGGAGCGTTTCACTGAAGAATACCAGACCGCTCTCTATGAGCATCACGTGGCCATGCTCAAGCGCATCCCGGGCCTGTCCGGTGTGGCTCCTTGGATTCTCAAGGATTTCCGTTCGCCTCGCCGTCACCTTGCCGACATCCAGGATGACTTCAACCGCAAGGGCTTGATTTCGGACAAGGGACAGCGCAAGCCGGCATTCTACGTCCTCCAGAAGTGGTATAAGGAACTTGCCGGACAAGAATAGCGATGGTTGATGTCCATGAAAGGATGGCCCGTGCCGAGCAGCTGTTCATGAAAGGCTTCAACTGCTCCCAGAGCGTAGTGGCCGCATATGCAGATGTTTACGGATATACCGAGGAACAGGCGCTGAGGTTCAGCGCCGGCCTTGGTGCCGGCATCGGCCGCATGAGATTGACCTGCGGCGCCGTCTGCGGCCTTGCTGTACTGGCGGGACTTCAGTGCGGAAGCGTTACTCCTGGTGACAATGAAGGAAAGTCGGCCTGCTACAAAGTCGTACAGGAACTGTCCTCGCAGTTCGAGAAGGAGCATGGGTCGATCAGCTGCATGGAACTGCTTAAACTGAAGAAGGGGGAGCCTCTGACTTATACGGCAAGCGAGCGTACCGAGGAATACTATCGTACACGTCCTTGCGTGAAGCAGATAATCTCGGCAGCGAGAATCTTCGGCGAATATCTAAATGGGATAGCGGAGCGGTAAGGCTCATTTCCTGCCGTCCGGTCTGTAATACATTTTCATGTAGTCCGTTCCGAACAGGGATACATGGATGCCGGTCTTGCAGAATCCAAGTGACTCATAAAGTTCAATGACCTTGTCGTGCCCAGTTTCCACGATGAGACAGGGATTCTCGTCCTTATGGTCCTCTGCCGTTTTCTTGAGCAGACCTGCGCCTATGCCACGGCCGCGGAAGTCCGGATGGGCGGCGAGCGTGTCAAGGTAGTATTCTCCTGGTTCCACCTCTGTCCCGAACTCTTCCGGAACACTGTCCCAACCCATTGCAGTGGAGACGTTTTCCCTGTATTCCAGATAGTTGTCTCCGCTGTAAGAAATCATGCAGGCGGCGATCCTGCCCTCGCATTCTGCGATTACGGCGTTTCTGTAGCTGTATAGCGTGTTTTCCGCAGTGCAGATCAGGTCGCGCATCCTTTCGTAATTGATAGGGATGTCTTCGCTCATTGCCTTGCCATCCCAGTATTCGTATCCGACACCGGCAAGTACGGCAGAAGCTATGAATGCGACATCCTCAAGGGTCGCAGGGCGGTATGTGATGGTGTCCATCTAGATCAGATCAAGCAGTTCGCTGAAGGAATCGAGAATCTTCTCGGCTCCGGCTTCGGTCATCTCGGCCGGTGAGCCGTTTCCATAGCTGACGCCGAAGGCATGCGCACCGGCACGTACTCCCATGAGCACATCAAATGGGGTGTCCCCCACGACAAGAGCCTCTTCGGGCTGGAATCCAAGGTCTTCGAGAGTCTTGAGAACAGGGTCCGGGTCCGGTTTCGGACGCTCGACATCACCTGCCCCCAGCACGTATCCGATGTATGGCTCGAAGCCGAGTCTATGGCAATAGTCAAGCAGTGACGGCTTGTTGCGGCTGCTGGCGATGGTAAGGACTATCCCCCTGTCCTTCAGGATTCTGAGCGTGTCAAGTACGCCCTCGTACAGCGGTGCCGGTGTGAGCTTCTCGTTTTCCTTGAACAGTCTTCTGTAGGTTGACTGGTAAAGAGCCGGATCGAATCCGCCTTCGGGGAAAAGAGTCTTGACTGTTACGTCGAGAGGAAGGCCGATGAGGGCGGTGCACTGGGCATCTGTACGGGATGGAAGACCAAGTTCCCTGATGGTTCCCTGCTGGGTACGCAGAATGACTCCTGTGGTGTCGGCGAGAGTGCCGTCGAAATCGAGTATGACTATCTTGATTGCCATCGTTGAATGTCTGTAAGAATTATCAGGCTGCAAAATTATGAAAATCCCGCGCTTATTTCTAACTTTGACCGATTATACGTGTTTTTTTGCACGTCGTAAAAAAGCAATGAAAGTAGCGATTCAAGGAATCAAGGGCTGTAACCATTACGTCGCAGCCAAGAAATATTTCGCAGGCAAGGAAATCGAGACCATTGACTGCGACACATTCAAGGAACTGGCCCGTCTCGTTGCTGAGGATCCGGATATCCTTGGCATCATGGCGATTGAGAATACCATCGCAGGAAGTCTCCTCCAGAATTACCGCATAATACGTGAGGCTGGCCTGAAGGTCGTCGGAGAATACAAGCTCCGTATCAAGCACGCCCTTGTGGCTCTTCCCGGTGTAAAGATCGAGGATATCGTCGAGGTAAATACCCATCCTATGGCACTCATGCAGTGTGCGGACTACCTTGAACGCCTCGGAAGTCTCAGACTCGTCGAGAAGGATGATACCGCCGGAGCTGCAAGGTGGATTTCGGAGAACAATCTTCGCGACCACGCCGCAATCTGTCCGGCTGACGCGGCTGAACTCTTCGGCATGGAAGTCCTCGCTGACGGTATCGAGACCAACAAGCGCAATTTCACACGCTTCCTGATTGTGGCACATCCTGATGTAGCCCAGAAAATCATGGTCGATCAGTGCCCGGGCGGCGATGTTGAAGGCCATGTGAACAAGAGCGAACTGGTGTTCACCCTGCCGCATACTCCTGGAAGCCTTTCGAAGATACTTACGGTCCTGTCATTCTATGACATGAACCTTACCATGATCCAGTCCCTTCCGATCATCGGAAAGGAGTGGGAATACCAGTTCTACTCAAGCCTGATGTTCGATAACTATACCCGTTATCGCCAGGCGATCAATGCAATACTCCCTCTGACCAAGGAATTCCGCATCCTCGGCGAGTACATGGAGGGACAGAAATCGATAGAAAACAAGCTATGATTGCACCAGCAGATAGAATAAGCAGCGTCAGCGAGTATTACTTCTCAGTCAAGCTCAAGGAAATCGCTGCCATGAATGCAGAGGGCGCCAACGTCATCAATCTTGGCATCGGAAGCCCTGACCTGCCACCATCAGAGGCAACAGTGGATGCTCTCACGGACTGCGCGCGCAGACCGGATACCCATGGATACCAGCCATATGTCGGTATCCCCCAGCTCCGCGCAGGATTCGCGGATTTCTACAGGAAGTGGTATGGAGTCGAGCTCGATCCGGCAAAGGAAGTACTTCCGCTCATGGGCAGCAAGGAAGGCATCATGCATATCTCCATGGCCTTCGTCAATCCGGGCGATGGAGTCCTGGTTCCAAATCCGGGTTATCCTACATACAGCTCAGTCAGCAAACTGGTTGGAGCAGAGATGATCACCTATTCTCTCGATGCAGACCATGAATGGCATCCGGACTTCGCAGACCTCGAGGCACGCCACGAGAGGGGAGAGATCAATCTGGATGCTGTCAAGCTCATGTGGTGCAACTATCCGAACATGCCTACCGGAGCAAACGGCTCCGAGGAACTGTTCCGCGACCTGGTGGATTTCGGAAAGCGTCATGACATCATCATCTGTCACGACAATCCGTACAGCTTCGTGCTGAACGAGCATCCTATCAGCATACTTGCAGTACCTGGTGCAAAGGACATATGCATCGAGCTCAACTCTATGAGCAAGAGTTTCAACATGCCTGGCTGGCGTATCGGAATGCTTGCATCCAACCCTCGTTTCGTGGAGTGGATCCTGCGTGTCAAGAGCAATATGGATTCCGGTATGTTCAAGGGCCTTCAGCTCGCCGCAGTCGAGGCGCTCAAGGCTGACAAGGCATGGTTCGATGGAATGAACGACGTGTACTCACGTCGCCGTGACCTTGCACGACGCATACTCCGTGCTGTCGGCACCGAGCCTCGTGAGGATCAGGTTGGACTGTTCCTCTGGGCCAAGGTCCAGGATACCTCTGCCGCAAAGGACGGCATAAGCTCAGGACAGGCGATCTGTGACCGCGTCCTTTACGATGCCAAGGTATTCCTTACTCCTGGATTCATCTTCGGCAGCAACGGAAACGACTATGTGAGAATATCTCTCTGTGCCAACGAGGAAACTCTCGCCGAGGCTCTTGAGAGGATTGAAAACCTGAAAAAGTAATAAAGAAATATGGAGATGAAGATAACCAAGCTCAGACTTGGAGGTCTTGAGAAAGAGAACCCGATCATCATTTCGGGTCCATGCAGTGCAGAAAGCAGAGAACAGGTACTTGAAACAGCAACCCAGCTCGCAGAGCAGGGTGTCAAGATATTCAGAGCAGGAATCTGGAAACCCAGGACCAAACCGGGCGGATTCGAGGGAATAGGAACCGTAGGCCTCCCTTGGCTCAAGGAGGTGAAGCAGAAGACCGGCATGCTCGTGGCTACCGAGGTCGCCACTCCTACTCACGTGCTTGAGTCGATCAAGGCCGGCATCGACATCCTCTGGATCGGCGCAAGAACCGTTTCCAACCCGTTTGCGATGCAGGAACTTGCAGATGCTCTCAAGGGCGTAGATATCCCTGTCCTCGTCAAGAACCCTGTCAACCCTGACCTCGAACTGTGGATAGGTGCAATCCAGCGCCTCTACAATGCGGGCCTTACCAATATCGGCGTCATCCATCGCGGATTCAGCTCATACGATGCGAAGCTCTACCGCAATGCCCCTCTCTGGCACATCCCTATCGAGCTCCGCCGCCGTTTCCCGGAGATCACAATCATCGCGGATCCTAGCCATATGGGAGGAAAGCGCGAGCTTGTCGCACCTCTCTCTCAGCAGGCACTTGACCTCTGCTTCGACGGCCTGATCATCGAGAGCCACTGCAACCCTGATTGTGCGCTCAGCGACGCAAAGCAGCAGCTTACCCCTGACGTGCTCGGATACACCCTGAAGATGCTTGTAGTCCGTGACGGCCAGCCTCAGAGCACCGAGAATATCTCGGTACTCCGCAAGCAGATCGACGAGATTGACGAGAACATCCTTACCATGCTCTCGAAGCGTATGCGCATCTCCCGCGAGATCGGCACATACAAGAAGGAGCATAACATGACAGTCCTCCAGAGCGGCCGCTACAACCAGCTCCTCGAGAACCGCAACAAGATGGCTGAGGCTCTCAACATCTCGCCTGAGTTCGTAGATTCAATCATGAAATCGATCCACGAGGAATCCGTAAGGGTCCAGATGGAAATAATGAAATAATTCCTTATGAAGATTCTCATTCTCGGAGCCGGCAAGATGGGCTCGTTCTTTACCGACCTGCTCAGCTTCGACCATGAAGTGGCGGTCATGGACAATGATCCCCGCCGCATGCGCTTCATCTATAACGCACAGCGCTTCACCGACTATGAAGAAGTCCGCGCATTCGAGCCTGAACTGCTCATCAACTGCGTGACCCTCAGCTATACCGTAAGTGCCTTCGAGAAGATCATGCCTTATCTTCCCAAGACCTGCATACTTTCGGACATTGCATCAGTCAAGACAGGTCTCATGGACTATTACGAGGCAACAGGCATGCGCTATGTGTCCGTGCATCCGATGTTCGGTCCGACCTTCGCCAATCTTGGCAACCTCCAGACCGAGAACGCCATCATCATCAACGAGCCTTCCGTACGCGAACGCATGGCTGACGGAAACACTGTGACGACTGTACGCGGAACCGACTATATGGGCATGGTTTTCTTCCGCGACATCTTCAACCGCCTCAAGCTGAACGTATGCGAGTACACATTCAACGGCCATGACGAGGTCGTTGCATATTCGCTGTCTATCCCGTTCGCATCGACTCTCGTGTTCGGTTCGATCATGAAGCATCAGGATGCTCCTGGAACCACTTTCAAGAAGCATATGGCAATCGCCAACGGACTTATGAGCGAAGATGATTACCTGCTCCAGGAAGTACTCTTCAACCCATATACCGAGGGTGAACTCCAGAATATCATCGACAGGATCAGCCTTCTCAAGACCATAGTCCACGAAAAGGACGCAGCAGGAATGAAGCAGTTCCTCGAGACTGTACGTAACAACATCAAATAAATATGTCAAGCACTGCAGTATTTTCCGCAATCCTGACTCTCCTGGCCGGAATAGGTATCTTCCTTATCGCCTGCCAGATGATGAGTTCGAACCTTGAGGCCGTAAGCTCGCGAAGACTGAAGAATCTGTTCGCAAAGGCAAGCAAGAGCAAACTGCTGGGTGTCGGTATCGGTACAGTCGGTACCGCAGCCATACAGAGTTCCGGTGCTACCACTGTCATGGTCATCGGTTTTGTGAATGCCGGAATCATCTCGCTCGTCCAGGCGGCAACCATCATCTATGGTGCGAACATCGGTACCACCGTGACAGCCCAGATTGTCGCGTTGGGTATGTTCGGCGGTGGAAGCGGATTGTCCACAACGATTATCTTCTCGGCATTCGCCGGAGTAGGCGCTTTCATGTCCCTGTTCTCGAAGGAAGCGGTATGGAAGAGCGTAGGCGGTATCCTGACCGGTTTCGGTATGCTCTTCGTCGGATTGTCCATGATGAGCGGCTCGATGTCCGATTTTGCCGCCCTGGATGGTGTCAAGACTTTCCTCGCCAGCATCCGCAGCTCCATCCTTCTTGTGCTTATCGGAGCCGTGTTCACAGCTATCATCCAGAGTTCTTCGGTCATGACCTCGATCGCCATCACCATGGTTGTTGCAGGTCTCGTGAGACTGGATCAGGGCATATACCTGACCATGGGTTCGAATATCGGATCCTGCGTGGTTGCCCTCATCGCCGGTCTCAGCAGCAGCAAGAACGCGAAGAGAACTGCGCTTATCCATCTCATCTTCAACTGCAGCGGTGTCGTCATCTTCATGATCATAGGCTGGCTTCTGGTTCTCCTTTCCGGTGGCAACCTGTCGTTCGGAAGCCTTTTCGAGACTATGTTCCCTGGCGCTCCTCAGACCCAGCTGGCTATGTTCCATACCATCTTCAACGTGCTGACTGTCGTGATCATTCTGCCTCTGACAGGCCTTTTGGTGAACATGGTTTGCAAGATCGTCAAGGACAGCGACAAGGATGCCGAGGAAGAAAACGGCCTCAAACTCTACTTCATCGACAAGCACATGCTCAAGACTCCGCCTGTCGCTGTTGAGCAGACCAAGGCCGAGATCGTCAATATGGCGGATATCGCAATGGCGAACTTCAACCGCTCACTCGACATCATCACAACTATGGACTACTCCAATGTCGCTGTATTCCGCAAGAATGAGGAAGAACTGGACTTCCTGAACCATGCTCTTACCGATTTCGTCGTGAAGCTTTCGAAGTGCAAGGGACTCAGCGATTCCGACTCGACATATCTTACAACTACTTTCCGAACAGTCCGTGATCTCGAGCGTATCGGTGACTATGCCGAGAACATCATCGAGTATACCGATCACCTCCAGAGCACCAACGAGCACTTCTCTGACATGGCTCTCAAGGAGATCGACTATATGCGTCAGCTTGTGAACCGCATGTATCGCAACGTAATCGCTGCCTACAGGGATGGAGATGCATTCTCTCTCGGAAAGGCATACAAGATCGAGGAGGACATCGACGAATTCACCAAGCAGATGGAGGAGAACCACATCCGCAGACTCGCAGAAGGTCTCTGTACATCTACGGTAGGCGCCCAGTACCTCCAGCTCTCAACCAACGTGGAGCGTGTTGCAGACCACTTGCTCAACGTCGGAAAGACCATCAAACTCCTCAAGGGAGACGAGAACAGAAAGGTCAGATAGGACTTTGCATCATAAAAGAAAATCCGGTGATCACTCACCGGATTTTTTAGTTATCCCCATGATACCTCTTCGTCCCCAGACGAGGACGGCGGCCATGGCCCAGCGGGAGAGGAGGAGAACCCACCAGATTCCTCCTACAGAGGCGAAGAGGGTCAGGTCCTCAAGGTTGCTGTGTGCGATGCCGATGTGCGTATTGAGCAGGTCTACGTCATCGGTCGATACATTTCCGCCGCGCAGCTCTTCTTTCATCGCTGCTGCACCATATCCGAGTCCGACCACGTTGGCGATGATCCATAGGAATGAAACCTTCTCCGGCAGGCCGAAAACGGTCATGAGCGGCTTCAGGAACCTGGAGATTATCTTGGCGATGCCGAAATCGGTCAGTATGGCCTGGAGGAAGTTGAGAAGTGTGATCAATATGGTCATCTTCACACAGAGCTTCAGGGTCGAGATTGCCCAGGCTCCCAGCTGCTGCATGAAAGGGACAGCAACTGCAGCATCAGCTTCCCCTGTGGCGGCAAGAGTGCCCAGAACGTCTCCGGAAGGAAGGATCAGATTAAGAACGAAAGCCAGGATGATTCCGGACAGGGTACGCACGAGGACCACATCCCAGACCTTGCTGCCCGTCATCTTCTGGACCGAGGTTTCGATGAACATGTTGTGTGAGCAGAGTGCCATGACGGCAAGTATCGTCATCTGACGGACGTCCAGTCCGAGGGTTACGGCAACTGCGATAGCCGAATAGTTGTTGACGAAGTATCCAGTCACATATGCCAATGCGGCTTCACCGGGAAGGCCGAAATGGCTGAAAAGAGGCCCCAGCTGTCTGGACAGCCAGTCAAGGATTCCGAACTGGCGAAGGACGAGAACCGCAAATGAAACTATCACGGTCATCTCTATCATCCAGAGACAGGTCTTTATTGTTCCGGGCAGGACTCTCTTTATCGAATTGATCAGTTTGTTGGAAAAATCGGACATGTTGCAAGTTGGTTTCAGCGTGCGAAAATAACGAATTAATATTTATATTTGTGAGGATGCGGTCCTTAACCGCAATCATACTGACAACAAATAACGAACTTATGAAGCGCAAATTCATTATCGCAGCTATTGCTGTTGCAGCTTTCATCGGCGTCCAGCCGGCAGCATCAGCCCAGAAGACATCAAAGAAGGCCCAGGAGGCCGTTACCGCAAAGATCATAGAAGAGGGAACCGACAATAACCAGACAATGGTTCAGCTCGACTACCTCGCAAACCGTTTCGGCGGACGCATTGTCGGCTCTCCAAACTATACAGCCGCTACCTACTGGTGTGCAGACCAGTTCCGCAAGTGGGGATTCGACGTCGAGGTCCAGGAAGTGGGCGAGGTTCCTGTCGGATTCAACCGTGGACCATGGTCAGGCCGTATCGTCGGTATCGGCGACAGCAAGACCGCCTTCGGAAGCGGTACCGTTCTTCATTTTACCACTCCTTCCTATACTTCCGGAACCAAGGGAGTGCAGCGTGGACATGTAGTACGTGAGCCTTTGACCACCCGTGATTTCGAACGCATGAAGGGCAAGATCAAGGGCGCATGGGTGCTCATCGGCGGAACCAACAATGGATGGCCTATCGACTGGGGCGAGGCTGGCGAGAACCAGCGCGCCATCGACAAGGCATACAATGACAGCATCGCAGCTCTTCCACGCAACCGCGCAGAAGGTGCGACCCTCCGTCAGACCCCGGCTCTCTTCTACAAGGAGATGATCGAGGCAGGTGCTCTCGGCATCATCCAGAGCGCGAAGGTGCCGATCACCACACTTTACGACAGAAAGAACCTCATGGACATGAGTTTCGACAATCTGCCGACTCTTCCAGACATCAAGCTCGACAGCGAGCAGTACGATATGATTGCGTCAATGGTTGACCGTAACGAGTATTTCCAACTCGAGTTCGACATCCGCAACAACTTCTATCCTGGTCCGGTGAAGTACCATAACGTCATCGCTACCATCAAGGGAAGCAAGTATCCTGATGAGTACGTGATCGTCGGCGGCCATCTTGACGCTTTCGACAGCGCTACCGGCGGCGTTGATGACGGCAACGGTGCATCAGTGGCTCTCGAGGTCGGCCGCATGCTTTCTGCAGCAGGCGCTACCAAGGAGTGCAAGCCTCTCCGCAGCATCCAGATCTGTCTCTGGGCAGCCGAGGAGTATGGTCTTTGGGGATCCAAGTACTTCGTGGAGCACTGCAGCAAGGACAAGATCAAGAAAATCTCGAATTACTTCAACCGCGACTCAGGCCCGACCGTTCCTGTCGCAATCAGTGTCACCGATGCCATGTATGACGACATGGTCGCAATCGCTGAGCCTCTCAAGAACTACAAGGCTACAGCAGCATATCCTCTCCAGGTCGTAAAGCGTCAGGGTGCAGCCGGTCCGCGTCCTACCACTGCCGGCGGTAGTGACCATGCTTATTTCGCGATGAACGGCGTTCCTACCATGGGATTCCAGCTCGGCGACCCTTGCGGCTATGACTTCCAGTACGGTGAGATCTGGCATACCGACCGTGACACCTACCAGATGAGCTATCCTGACTACCAGGAACAGTCTTCTACCATCACCGCAGTGTTCACCTGGGGCCTTGCAAACCTGTCGCACATCCTTTCACGCGACGGCCTGTACACAGACTAGACATTACCATCTAAACTTATATGAAAATGCTTGAACTTTGGACACAGCTGACGACCCCTATGCAGGTGCTCTGGGGTGTCACCCTTGCTGCATCGCTGATCTTCCTCATCCAGTCCGTGCTGACCTTCATCGGCGCAGATGCCGACACGGACTTTGACATGGATGGCGGCGATGCTGATGGCAGCGGCATGGGGCTTCTGACCTTCCGCAACTTCGTCAACTTCGCACTGGGCTTCGGCTGGACCGCAATCCTGCTGCACGACAGCATAAGTTCGGTCCCTGTTCTCATCGTACTCTCCATCCTTGTCGGCGTCCTCCTTGTAGCACTCGTGATGATGCTTTTCAAGTGGCTTGCAGGCATGCAGCAGTCCGGTAATATCGATGTCCGTGAGTCGGCAGTCGGCTGTACCGGCACCGTGTATCTCCCTGTCCCTGCCGCACGCGAAGGCGACGGTAAGGTCCAGATCTCGATCAAGGGCTCTCTCCGTGAGTATGCCGCCCAGACTGCGGGCTCCGAACTCGCTACCGGTACTCCGGTAAAGGTAGTCGAGGTAATCAATGAAAACACTCTCCTTGTTGAAAAGAAATAGAGACTGCCCAGAAACGGCACCTCGTATTAAAACGGAATACTATGGAAATGTATCTTCTTCCAATCATCATCTTCGTGGTCTTTGTGACCTTCACAGCAATCCTGCGCCGCTACAAGCGCTGTCCTTCCGACAAGATTCTCGTGATCTACGGTAAGACCGGTAAGACCAAGCAGGGCGGCAATTCGACTGCCAAGTGCATCCATGGCGGTGCGGCATTCATCTGGCCTGTGTTCCAGAGCTACGAGTTCCTGGACCTCAAGCCTATCGGAATCGACTGCAACCTTACCAATGCGCTTTCAAAGCAGAATATCCGCGTCGACGTCCCTTGCCGATTCACCGTCGGTGTGACCACAGATGTTGACAGCATGAACAACGCTGCTGAGCGTCTTCTCGGCCTCAAGACCGAGGATATCCGCAACATCGCTACCGATATCCTGTTCGGTCAGCTCCGTCTCGTTATCGCTACCATGGATATCGAGGAAATCAACTCTGACCGTGACAAGTTCCTTGCGAATGTCAGCACCAACGTCGAGGCTGAGCTCCGCAAGATCGGTCTCAAGCTCATCAACGTCAACGTTACCGATATCCGTGACGAGTCAGGCTATATCGAGGCCCTCGGTAAGGAGGCTGCCGCAAAGGCTATCAACGACGCAAAGAAGAGCGTTGCCGAGCAGAACCGCTATGGTGAGATCGGTAAGGCAGAGGCAGACAGGGACAAGGACATCCGTATCGCCGAGACATCAAGAGATACCCGAATCAGGACCGCTGACGCCAATGCAAAGGCTGTCGAGGGAGAGAACAACTCGAAGATTGCCATCGCCCAGTCCGACGCAACCCGTCGTGAGCGCCAGGCAGAGGCTGAGCGCCTTGCAGTAGCGGCCGAGAAGGTTCAGGCTGCAAAGGCTCTCGAGGAGGCTTACAAGTCAGAGCGTGACGCCGAGCTTGCCCGTGCGGAACGTGAGAAGGCTACCCAGCAGGCCAATATCGTGGTCGCTGCTCAGATCGAGCGTGAGAAGGCCATCATCGAGGCTGAGGCAGAGGCTGAGCAGATCCGCCGCAAGGCAAAGGGTGAGGCTGACGCTATCTATGCAAAGATGGATGCACAGGCACGCGGTACTCTCGAGATCCTCAGCAAGCAGGCTGAAGGTTTCAACGAGATGGTCAAGGCTGCTGCCGGTGATCCGCAGAAGGCCGTGCTCATGCTTATCGCAGACAAGCTTCCTGAACTCGTCAAGACTCAGGTTGAGGCTGTCAAGGGCATCAACATCGACAAGGTTACCGTATGGGATACCGGCAATGGCACCGACGGCAAGACCGCGACCTCGAACTTCATCTCCGGCATGATGAAGTCAGTACCTCCTCTCGATGAACTCTTCAAGATGGCAGGCATGGAACTCCCTTCATACCTCAAGGGCAAGGAGGCTGCCGCAGAGGAAACTCCGGCCGAAGAACAGTAAAAAAAGAATCAAGGACTCAACACCCTTGATTCAACAACGATACGAAAATGGCGCAAGGAATCATACCCTTGCGCCATTTCATCATATTTGTCAATCACTATTTTGTTCCGAAGATTCTGTCGCCGGCATCGCCGAGGCCAGGGAGAATGTAAGCCCTGTCGTTGAGCTTCTCGTCGAGTGATGCAGTGAAGATGTCAACGTCTGGATGTGCTTCCTGGAGAGCACGGACTCCTTCCGGAGCTGCTACGAGACACATGAGGCGGATATTGGTGCAGCCGCATTCCTTGAGTCTGGTGATGGCGTCGCTTGCGCTGCCGCCTGTTGCAAGCATAGGGTCTGTGACGATGACTGTGCGCTCCTGGATATCCTCAGGCATCTTGAAATAGTAGAATACCGGCTTGCGGGTCTCCTCGTCGCGGTACAGTCCGATGTGGCCTACCTTTGCGACAGGAATCAGTGTGAGAAGTCCGTCCACCATGCCCAGACCTGCGCGGAGAATCGGCACGACGGCAACCTTTCTGCCGAGAATCTGATAGCCGTTCATCTTGCACATAGGGGTCTCGATCTCTACGCTCTGGAGAGGAAAGTCGCGGGTGACTTCATATCCCATAAGCATGGAGATTTCTCGGAGGAGCTCTCTGAAGTCCTTGGAACCTGTCTCCTTGCTTCTCATGATCGTCAGCTTATGCTGGATCATCGGATGGTTGATGATATGTAACTGGCTCATGTTATTTGTGGTTAATGTTCTCAAAGATAATGATTTTTTGTTGTGGAATCCGAAAAATTGAGTAATTTTGCACCGATTTGCGCAAATAGTGTCAAATCGTAGTATTTTTATTATTAACAACAAAAACTTTTGCAAGATGGCTGAATATCTGATGCCTGAGAAAAAGCAAGAGATTTTCGCAAAGTACGGAAAGTCTAATAAGGACACCGGTTCTGCAGAGAGCCAGGTGGCACTGTTTTCCTACCGTATCCAGCATCTTACCGAGCACGTTAAGAAGAACAAGAAGGACGTGGTAACCCGTCGTTCACTTCTTCGCCTCGTTGGTAAGAGACGTCAGCTCCTGGACTACCTCCAGGCAGTTGATATCGAGAGATACAGAAAGATCGTCAAGGAGCTCGGTCTCCGTCGATAATCTAGATAGGAACTTGCACGGGATGGTTTTCCGACCATCCCTTTTTTGTATTAAGTCACTCTGAAAAAATAACTTGGTAATCTTTATGTGCCTTTCAGTCCCATATTCATTTATTAATCGGTCACGTAGCTACTGCTACGCTCCCTCTTTATAAATGAATCTGTCCTCTGAAATTCACCATAAATCTTTACCAACTTATTTTTTCATCATTCCTAAAACGTTTTCCGCCCAAAGGCGGCCGACATATCTCCGCTGCCCGATTAAATACGGTCTGCGTCGGGTGGATGTAGAACATAAGATGTATAATGACTCCCAACGGGGGAGGCAGACCGAAAAGACAAACTGATGAACGTAATCAACAAGAAGATCGAACTTCCTGATGGAAGAGTGATCGAGATCGAGACCGGTAAGCTCGCAAAGCAGGCTGCCGGCTCAGCTGTTGTCAAGATGGGAGGCACCATGCTTCTCGCTACCGTGACTGCAGCTACCGAGGTCAAGGAGGGTACCGATTTCATGCCTCTGACCGTAGACTACAAGGAGAAATACTATTCTGCAGGCCGTTTCCCAGGCGGTTTCATGAAGAGAGAGGGCAAGTCAAGCGACTATGAGATTCTTATCTCACGTCTTATCGACCGCCCTATCCGCCCTCTCTGGCCAGATGATTTCCACCTCGAGGTATTCGTAAATGTAACCCTTATCTCAGCAGAGAAGGACATCCAGCCTGATGCACTCGCAGGTCTTGCAGCATCATGCGCACTCGCAGCAAGCAACCTTCCGTTCGGAGGCCCTATCTCTGAGGTACGTGTAGGCCGCATCAACGGCGAGTTCAAGATCAACCCTGCATTCTCCGAGATGGCAAACTGCGACCTCGACCTTATGGTTGCAGCTACCGAGGAGAACATCATGATGGTTGAGGGTGAGATGAACGAGGTAAGCGAGCACGACATGCTCGAGGCTATCAAGTTCGCACACGAAGAGATCAAGAAGCACTGCCGCGTCCAGAAAGAGCTCATCGCTGAGCTCGGCAACGAGGTTAAGCGCGACTATCCACACGATGTAGAGGACGAGGAGCTCCGCAAGGCAGTTCACGAGTTCTGCTACGACAAGTGCTATGCACTCGCAACAGCTGCAAAGCCAAAGCACGAGCGTGCAGAGGGCTTCGAGGCCATCAAGGCTGAATTCCTCGCTACCATCCCTGAGGAGGAGCTCGAGGAGAAGACCCCACTCGTGAACAGATACTATCACGCAGAGGAGAAGGAGGCTATGCGCAACATGATTCTCGACGAGGGCAAGCGCCTCGACGGTCGTGTATGCGACGAGGTCCGTCCTATCTGGTGCGAGGTTGACTACCTCCCATGCGCACATGGTTCAGCAATCTTCACCCGTGGTGAAACCCAGTCACTGGCTACCGTTACCCTCGGTACCAAGATGGATATGAAGGAGACCGACGAGGTTCTCATCCAGGATGACCAGCAGTTCGTCCTCCATTACAACTTCCCTCCATTCGCTACCGGTGAGGCTAAGCCGCAGCGTGGTGTAGGCCGCCGCGAGATCGGACACGGAAACCTCGCAATGCGTGCACTCAAGCCTGTCATCCCTATGGCACCTGAGAACCCATACGCAGTTCGCGTCGTATCAGATATCCTCGAGTCTAACGGCTCATCATCAATGGCATCAGTGTGTGGCGGCTGCCTCGCACTCATGGATGCAGGTGTAAAGATCACCAAGCCTGTTGCAGGTGTAGCAATGGGTCTTATCACCGACGCAGAGCGTCCTAACGACCGTTACGCAATCCTTACCGATATCCTCGGTGACGAGGACCACCTCGGCGACATGGACTTCAAGGTAACCGGTACCAAGGACGGTATCACCGCAACCCAGATGGATATCAAGGTTGACGGTCTTTCATACGAGGTTCTCGAGAAGGCTCTCGAGCAGGCACGTCAGGGCCGTATGCACATCATGGGCGAGATGATGAAGACCATCGCCGAGCCACGTGAGGACTACAAGCCATTCGTTCCACGTATCCAGTCATTCGAGGTTGCCAAGGAGTTCATCGGAGCTATCATCGGAAAGGGTGGCGAGACCATCCAGAAGATCCAGGCTCAGACCGGTGCTACCGTAAACATCGACGAGGTTGACGGCAAGGGTATCGTAGATATCGCTACCAACGACGCAGAGGCTATGAAGAAGGCATACGACTGGATCATGTCTATCTGTGCAGTTCCTGAGGCAGGCGAGACCTACCACGGAAAGGTTGTATCTATCCTTGAGTTCGGCGCTTTCGTTGAGATTCTCCCTGGCAAGGAAGGTCTCCTCCACGTATCCGAGATCGCATGGACCAAGACCGAGAAGGTTGAGGACGTGCTCAAGGTAGGTGATGAGGTTGATGTCAAGCTCCTCGAGATCGATGCAAAGACCGGCAAGATGCGTCTTTCAATGCGCGCCCTTACCGAGAAGCCAGAGGGTTATGTAGAGCCTGAGCGTCGTCCAAGAGGTGACCGTCCTGAGCGTGGTGAGCGTCGCGACGACCGTCGCGGAGGCGAGCGCAGAGGCGGTGACCGTCGTGATGACCGTCGTGGCGGCGAGCGTCGCGATGGCGAGCGCAGAGAGCGTCGTGACGACCATCGTGATGGCGAGCGTCACAGCTTCCGCAAGCCAGCTGCTCCAAAGGAGGCTCCAGCTGACGATATGCCAAAGCAGGAGGAGTTCTTTTAATAGCTCCCCGCTTCTAGACTGATCATTCAGCAATACTATCATAAAGGACGACCCTCGGGCCGTCCTTTTTTGTATCCATTCTGGCGCTTTGGGGAAGGTCTAGGTGTCACATATACTGCCGTTTTCGTGTCAGCTTCTGTATAGCCTCGGACAATCACAGGTTTCACAGGAGACATATGATTTGTCATCTTCCGAATCTCAGGCTGAAATCGATGCCAGCGATAACGTTCATCGGCCGTATGGTGTAGTATGTGTAGCTTTCCATGAGTGGCCCGTAAGTCGAGTAGCCGTACTCCGTCTCGTTGAGGATGTTGGAGCAGCGCAGGAAGAGGTTCATGCCGTTCTGGAGCATCATCACGCACGCGGCGTTGACCAGGGCCAATTGTGCTCTGGTCCTCCCCGAGACGTTGAGATAGTAATTGACGGAGGCATTGAGGGAAATCCTGTCCGTGGCCCTGAATACCATTTCGAAGTCCTCCATCAGCTTGCTGTTCGGTATTTGTTTCGCGACGCCCGAGACGCCGATGGCAAGCGATGAGAACCGTGACTTGCTGCTGAGGACGAGCCACTTTACCGGAGACAGTGTCCACTCGGCCGATACGGAGATTGTCCTTCCCTCGTAGTCATAAGAGATGCCGTTCTGAAGCAGCTGTGCTGTGTAGGCCGAGTATCCCAGCAAGGCATCGATCTTTCCATCCAATGAGAAGAATCCTTTGGACAGGGAGAGTATTCCTCCGAGACTGTTCATATCCGAGACGTAGTCAGAGTCGCTGGTGAGGACGTGGTTGCCGACGATGGCCCTGTCGGCGATCAGCATGGATCTCCGAGAAGCATCAAGGCTGAGTCCGGAGTAGAATCCGTCCATCGGGTTGCTATACTTGAGTTCCCATGCCGCCGTGGCTGAAGGGAGCGTTTTGGGGATATCCCTTCCCCTATGGATTGAGTTATATCCGGTCACCATCATCGCCCCACCAAGCTTGTCACATGATGTAGCATCGTCCGCTAGAGTAACAGTCAGTTCCGTGCTCAGGTGCGGTGTCCTATATTGTGTCAGCCAGACGAGTGATGGAGACAGGAATGAAGCTACTCTATGCAATGGCCCATTGTTTATGTCGAAGAGCCTCCATGTCAGCTTCCCTGCCATGGTGGAACTGAACCTTTGCCGCTGGTACAAGAGTCCCATAGCTATCTCTGGATTTGCGTTGGTGATAACCAGGTCGTTAGCCCTCTCTCCAGGCAATCCATCCGGAATCAGTCCTGCCAAGTCGCTAATGAACGTCCCATGGTAAATCGTCGCAGAAGGCGTCAGCGATACCTTTACGTTGCCGTACTGCCTGGTGGAGCCGTGAACGGTCGCCCTATTCCACCAAACTTCTCTGGCATATGTCTGCATCAGGTCGCCATAGGATGACATATATTCCCCTCCGTCTCGTGTGTATTGTGAATAGATGTGTCCTCTGAACGATGCCCCCTTCCCGGATACGGTGGCAAAGTTGATTGCATTACAAAAGTCCGTCTTCCTTACACTCGTGCTCTCATCCAACGCCATAGTGCCGTCCATCGCAGACATTGCATCGTTCACCTGCGTCATAACGGAGACCTCGTCCCTGAAGTAACCTCTGTCCCTATTGGTCTCGATGCTCAAGTCGGCATATACGGTCCCGCCTTCAGTAGCTTGGTCGATCACCTGCGACAATTCCATCTCAGGGCGCGAATAGACGGTCCTGTTACTGAGTGCATTCGATGCCACATCCCCGAGCAGCCTGACATCCACTCCCAGAACCACATCCTCCGCGATGGAAAACTTGTTCTTGGTCTGCGCAGAGCCTGAATGATTGAACACGGAGAGCGAACTATCCAGATCAAGTATGTCAAGACGTGAGTTCAGTAAAGGCGACAGGCTATAATAATCTGCCAGGTCATCCTGTGACGTATACTCTTTCCTCAAGATACCGTCGTTAACGTGTCCTGTTGCGTCAGCATCAGCAATGACAACGTACGAGTCCTGACCTCCAATCTTCATTGCTGTACCCTTGCCATAGTACGGGACGCCGGAATCGTACATATATCCTCCCTGCAGTGTGGCGTTCACCAACCAGGAGTCCCGGGCGCTGTCCTCAAGTTCTATGTCCAGAGCAGCGGACCTGGTCTGGACGATATTCCTGAGAACCTTAATCGGTTGGTGGTTCTCATAGATATTGACAGCCTTGATGGCCTTGATATCCAGATTCTTTGTGGCTAGATGGTAGTCGTCGTCGAGGATGTTCCTGCCCTCGACGTAGAGTCTGTTGATTCCCACTCCGTTGTAGGTGACCCTTCCGTTGTCGGCAACCTCTATCCCCGGAAGCCTCTTGAGCATGTCCCCGAGAACCTTATCCTCCTTCTGGACCACAGTTGATGCGGTATAACGAATTGTGTCGTTCCTTATCGATGCTATGGATGCAGAGACTTTGGAGGCCTTGAGATCCACCTTCGCCTCCTTCATCATGACGTCCAGAGTGCTGCCGAACGGAGTTCTAACGTCCACTCTTACGTAGCCCATCAGCGAGAAGGTGACCATTGATGTCTCTTGGCCGAGATTCAAAGTGAAATGCCCGGCCTTATCCGTGATGCAGTATCCCGTGGCCTTTCCGTTGGAGGCCTTGCCCTGAACGATGACTCCGGCAAGGGGGCCGGACCCGTCAACGACCTGCCCGGTTACTGAGGATGTCTGTGCGCTTACCGGAAGGATCGAAGACAGCTGCAGGAGGGCGATCAGCAGTATCGAGACTATCAGTCCGTTCCTTGACATGCTTTCAATCCTTTTCGATGGCGTCATACTGATAGACGAGGTCCCTTTCCTTGAATAGACTTCCAGGATCGACCCTTCTCGTGGTCAGATGGAAGTGTTTATCCATATAGACCAGTGGTTTGTGCAGAATCTCGTTGACCTGTCTATTTAGTCTCCTCCTGTCGGCTTCGATATAGTTGTAATCAGTTCTGAATATTGGCCATAGGGACTGCTCTACCGAAACCATGGAGTATTCGTACTGATGGTCGGAGTCATATGCGGACACTATCAGCCCCGGCAGGCCACCCAGTTTCCAGGGCCCGTATGGCATGGGGATGTCCTCGGCGTACCATGCATAGTAGTGGCGTCCTCTGAAGTCACATTCAGCCAGGTTGCACTCATACTCCCCTATGTCCTTTCTATGACTTGTGATCGTCCATTCCTGGACTGGAGTATCCTCGGTGGTGATGAAGTCATCCTCGCAGAGCCTCTCTGTGATTGTTGTCATTCCAGTTCGCCTGTCCTGATAAATTGCCTCATAGTAAAAGACATGGTGCTGGTTATGGATCATGTCCCCTCCGAAATTATAAGGGCTTTTCCTGGTGTACCTATCATAGGTGAACTTCGCAAATGGCAGGAACTTGTTGACATGACTCCCGACCAGGAGGATATACATGGAGTTGAAGGTCTCCCGTTTGAGCGTATCGACCATGATTGCCAGATCATAGGTCACAGAGAAGACCGATGTGTCCAATGGGGTCACCGAATAAGCCTGGCTGTCAAGATATAGAGCATAATTGGTGTCGTTGTACCTCGCGCTGGATGTCTCCAGCGTCTGTCCATGTACTGCGAATTGGATAGCGAGGCATAGGGATACGATCGTTGCAATTCTTGTTTTCATGGTATAATAGTGCTAAATTGAAGAAGATTTCCCGTCACTCTGTCAGGTCATATCTCATGACAGAATTTCCCCCTTCTCGTGAGGAGAAGCAGAACAGACATCTTCCGTCGGAAGTGATTGAGATTCTGTCAAACTCATCGTCCATCACGTATGTGGCCCTGACATTGCCGTCCCAGTCCATGAGAACTACGTATGGGTGATCCGATATTGAGACTGATGACGGCGTGATGAGCCCAGGCCTGTAGAGCAGTGCGATGGTGCTGTCGTTACAGCATACATCAGTGAATGACTGTTTGACGCTACCTAGAAAAGTATAATAAGTCACCCCTTCAGACTCATCTTTCGAATACTGTTGCCTTTCCTTGTCACCTTGTGATATGAACATAATCCTCTTCAGAAGCTTTCCGTCTGTGTCAAGAATCTCGACCTTGGAATCAACTCTGTCAGCAAAGACGGATCTATTTCTAACATTGCTGCAGGCCAATTCACCTAGAACGACATTGAATGCATCATATCTTCCTACATTGTGCCTGTCCGGTTGGTACTCATCCCCCGTCGTCCTGACTCTCCTTCTCTTTCCCTTGAACGACTCATGTGCCAAGAATAGTCCCTTCCTCATCGTGACTGGCAGGACGTATTGCGTGGAGAGCCCTGTGTCATATGAAATGATGGAAGGATTGTCGATGCCGGTGGAGACATCTATGACGGTGATTTTCTCCTTGACAATGTCATAGAGCAGCACTCGGTTTTCACATCGTGTTACCAGCGAGTTCATCATCCTATCTTCTTCAATGCCATATTGTCCGAACCACAAGAATGATGTGTCGTTGATATATGTCAGCCCCAATACATGGTCGCCCTCATGGTAATGTCGCTGAGAAACGACTACGGAGTCACATATTATGAAGGTAGTCGTAAGACTGTCAGGAAGGGTTTTGCAGATTATTCCGCGGAGATGTACAGAACTTTCCGTAAGATCATCCATGGAGATGACGGAAGTGTCATCATTGATCGAACACGACACAGTCATGATCGCTGCGACCAACATAAACGTCATTCTTCTTGTCAATAGTTCCATGGAATGTATCCTGTAACAAATCCATCGACTATTCTGTACAGACCGTTGCCGATGTTTCCCCTATCCTCTATCGTGATGCAATGTGGAACCATTATATCTATCCCTTCTGATTCGAAGTGTTTCTGAAAATAGTATCTATAAAGATCATTCTCTTCCGATTTGCTGAGGAATGCTACATCGTCAACGGATAGAAGCCCTGTGTCCATAAGGCAGGAGATGAAATCAATGGCGGATGATATACATGAAGAGCAACTCCCGTCCAGAACATATACATAATGAATACCTTCTTTCTGGATGACGAATTCAGAGTATATGAGCGAGTCCACTTCACAATGGACGGCCGAGTTGCCAATGCCCTTCTCACCTTTCAAAAACAGCCTTAATATGGCCTCTTTCTCAAATCGATCCAATTCTTTCGCTGAGCTGCGTTTGCAACCAGAAATCATGACAAGCAGCACAGCCAGAGGGATGATAGTTTTGAGCAGGTTTAATGATAGGTTTCTATTCATAATAAACTTTTTTAGGTGGCGTCTTGGGGTTCACACTCAAGGCACTAAACATTTGCCCAGGCGATGTCACCTGGGCAAACTGAACAATATCAATAGTTACAATGATACCGTTCATCAATCCTCAGGAAGTGAAGGATGGACGTCCATCACCTTGAGTTTGATACCTGTACAATTGGCCTTATTGCCCTTACATAAACAATCATCGCCAGTACATATGTAAATGGCTTCACTCTCTACAAACGAACAAGGTTGTCCAGAAGCATCGTTTAGCGTCAGCAGCATTCCTGCCATCAGGAAAATGGACATGATGAATGAGATTCTTTTTTTCATGGCTTTGTTATACTAGTGGTTGATAGATGTATATGTATCTACTCTTTTTCATAGTCGAGTAGCAAATATGTTACAATGTGACTGTCACGTATGCGCAGAGGGTAGGAGTTGTCATGAACAAGTAGAATGTTCCGCTGACTGACGGCAGGGACATACTATAGATTCCCGAACTACTGAGGGATTGATAGCTGCAAATTGTGACGTATAAGCGCTACCTGTCGATAGTGATCGCAACAGAATTGGATTCGTATAGCAGACTCTCCCAGTCATGGTTGATGTCATTTATGACCTTGCCCTCAAATTCAACCTTGTAGCATTCCATGAAGTATTCCTTGTTAACCATACCGTCCTCCTTGCCTTGCTCTTTCCAGTAGGTGGTCACAGCATGCACATCATCGTCACCGAAGATATATGGGCAGACAATCTGGTAAGTAAGGATCTCCTGAGGCTCGCATGCATTTGCAAACAAAACGAAATCATTCGCGATGAGGGAAATACCTCCAACCTTTTTATAGACGAAATAAGGCTGTGTCTCCGGCTCTGGAAGACCGTATGGAGTGTCTGGGAAGAAGCCGATCTCACGGTAATTGTTGTTGTCATACTTGTCTCCCGGGTTGGAAAGGATGATGTCCAGTCTTGTGCCCTTGTCACTCACCACCCCGAAGGTCGCGTCTTCCCTTGGTACGTTCCTTGGATTCTGATCCACGATGTCGATGCCTTCCGCCAGGTTGTTTCCATCTGCGTCCAGAAAGATGAAGGAAAAGTCATATCGCATCGGATATCCCAGACCAGAGGTGTCAATGCAGCATGAGCAGAGGGACGCCAGTCCGAGACTCATCAATAAGATTGTTGAAGCTCTTTTCATAAATATAAGGGTTTATTGTTGATTAGTATGAAATTGGTATTTCCTTTATACAAATTTCGAGAAACGGAGATTGTCCTGCAAAAAGAAAGTTTATCGAAGCAATATCTAACATGCTGATAATCAATGTTAGATTATATAAAAGTTTATTGTCATGTTTTTTCATTGAGTCCCGTCTGGGATTCTTGTAAAAAAGGAACCGATTGTCGGATGGACAATCGGTTCCTTTTCTATGAGCATACAATATTCTGATCGTTATTGAAATGTTTGGAAGGTTTCTTTCACGTATTTCGAAAGATTAGTATCACGTGGACCTAAGCCGAACTTCTGACGGATTTTGCTTGCGATGCCATATGCAGTCGTTGAGGATGACAGCACATATCCTGCGATGTCTTTTCCTGTCATGCCGATGATGAAGAGGCAGCAGTATCCTATCTCCCAGTTGGAGAGGCCGAATGATTTCAGATGCTTGACAAAAGCAGGATGGCTCAGTGAATATTGCATGGCGATACCTAGGATAAAACCATTCCGGTCATCTGTCAAAGAATCAATTATTGCTGTTGAATCATTTCCGATATTTTTACTCAAGGTCAGCCGGCCGATGATGACCTCGTTCAGGGCCTTGATTCTATCGGACAGGAGATCGGTCATGTCTTCGGATATCTGTGTCCCGTTTTCAAGCAGTGCTTCTAACTGTTGCTTCTCTATTAGTGCATTATCCAGAGCTTGGTGCACCGTCCGTTGCTGCTTGATCAGTCGCAGAATAATTGCAAACGCAAGCATGGCAATGACGATTAATAAGACCATGCTTGTCCAGAACCTATATTTTGCGGCAATCTCTTTTCTCGCAGCGTTTATCCGCTCTTCAAGTATTCTAGTGTCTGAAGTGAGAATTCCGTGTTCATATTCTTCAATCCGCTCATAGTATCTGGACATCGTTTCGTATGCGGCTTGATAGTCGCCTGCTAATGCCTCAATCTTATATCGACGAAGTTCATACTCCTTTGAACCTGGTTCAACTTGTCCATACGAGATGGAGGCCGTTAGGGTTTCCATGGCGGCTTCTGAATTACCTTTGCTGATAAAATAGTCAGTGAAAACTAAATAAGGAAGGTTAGATATATTAATGTCTGAAGCTACACACTCATTGTAGATACTATCTGCGTCAGACTTTGAACCAAGTAGAGAGAAAGTCAGAAGATTGCGGTAATACTGCGCTTTCCGGAAATCATTAATCTTATTCCATATTGGTTTGATTTGAGACAGATAATAATATGCGCTGTCATCTTTGTGTAAAATCTTGGAATTTGAACTGCATGACAACAGAGCCGTGGCAAGTCCACGGTAATCATCGACCATCCTGCTGTGCTGTTCTGCGGCAAGCGAGGCATTGAGCGCTTTATCCCATTCAAACTTGTCGGAGTAAAGCTGGCTTTTCTTGATATAGTATCTTCCTGCAAATAGGTGGTCTTCGGCCTTCTTCGTGAATTGCTCGCCCCTGATTATCATATCCAGCGCCGAGTCCGACTCTCCGGTGTTCTCGAGGATCCGGGCATGATAGTATGCCGTCTTGAGCTTGTCGTCGGCGCTGCCATGATGGGCATAGTATTTCACAGCCGGGGCAATGAGGGAGTCGGTGGTAAGGTCGATGTATTTCTTGTCCAGTGCCATCGACTTGAGAAGGCTGTAGCGTGCCGCGTCCCTGCGGTTCAGGGCAACGGTGTCCAGCGATTCGAGTATGGTGTAGGCCTGTTCGTGGTTGCCCTCCATAAGAGCCGCTGCCTCGGAGAGAGCCTCGTCTACGCCGGAGGATGACCTCTGGCACGATGTCGCGAGAAGGATGAAGGCGAGTATAAAGAGATGAATTTTTTTCATGAAATCGGCTTGATAATACTTCACAATATACCAACTATTCTATCCACGTCAAAAAATAAAGTCTCATTTTGGAAAACTTAACAATATGGTAATCAATGCTGCAAAATGTAATAGTTTCCATCGCCCCTGTGTGATACCCCTGGCTTTGCACAATTCTTGCTACCTTTGTGAGGTATGCGTCGCTGGGTGTTCATATTGGTGCTGATGCTTTCTGGGCTTTCGTTGGGTGCGCAGGAGGTTACTGTGCGGCAGGATACCACGTCCAATAAAACTGTTCAGGAGAGAAATGCCATCATTGAAGCCACACAGGGACAGAATGAAGAACCATCCTGGGGGCAGTTTGGAGAACTGGAAGCTGATGCTGTGGAGTCGTTGGCAGCTCCGCGTTTCACACCTATCGTTGTCGAGCCTCCAAAGGTCCCGTCATGGCTGTATGGTGGATCCTCAAAAAGCAGTTACATTGGCTTGGGAACAGTCGCCAATGTCAACATGGGTTATCGTGGTGGCAATGGACCGCTTTCATACAGCGTCGGAGTCGGAGTTGACAAGTACATGTTCAATTATGCCACCGCAAACAATCCTTATTTCAGCGGCGCAGTGAGCTATGCCTTCAATGAAAACTGGTCGGTGTCAGCCTTCGGACAATATGCAATCAATCCTGTGTTCATTTCCATGCAGGCATATCCATTCGTGACGACCTCCAGGTATGGCGCTACCATCAACTACCAGAACGACAACTGGGGCATGCAGGTCGGAGCAAGGCGAGAGTTCGATCCCTATACACAACGCTGGGAAGTCTATCCTGTCGTCGTGCCAACAATCCGTATCGGAGATGTAAAGGTTGGGGTCGATGTTGGTCCGATGATGAAGCAGGGATACATGATGATGCAGAATCGTCATAATCCGCCGCCTCCTCCGGCTGAAGGAGGATTCCGAGGATATCCGACAGTACGTCCATGACAGATCTCTCTACAGTCAAAACTTCTATGGGCGTCCAAAAACTTTCATAATGGGTTGAAAATTGGTCAAAGGTTTTGTTTCCTGCACAGGATGAATTATATTTGGATATCAAACCAACCAAACCGACCCAATGCAACCTGATAATAAAAGCCGGGCAGCAGTGCTGTCTATTCCAGACGTTTTCATTGCGCCTTCGGCTGTCCGTCTCTTAAACTCCCTAACAGACAATATCCCGGCTTATACAAAGCTGGGCTGAATTATATGATCCGGGAACTGATTCCTGGGTCTGTATTATTGTTTTCAGTGGACCCGAAACTACCACTTGGAGTGGATTCAGATCAAGGGTTAAATTCAATGAATTGAACTGTTTCTATCAATCAAAAATTCTCGTAGAAGAATCATTCGTGGTTATATGGTGTTGATGGAACCAGTAGAGGCTGACCTTATGGCCAGCCTCTTTCAATATACTCGATAGTGAAGCCTGTTACTTCACCATGATCTTTTCGTAGAAGTACTTGAATGCCTGGCGGGTTACCCACATGTCACCCATGTTGTGGGTGTGGCTTGGGAGGTAGAACTGGCTGAAGTCCTTGTTGGCATTGAAGAGAGCATTTACGACCTGAAGGGTAGAGGTAGGGTCAACATTGTCGTCAAGTTCACCGTTCATGATGAGGAGGTCACCCTGGAGGAGGTGAGCGTTTACAACGTTGGAACTCTCGTCATACCATGGTCCGATAGGATAGCCCATCCACTGCTCATTCCACCAGATCTTGTCCATACGGTTGTCGTGACAGCCGCACATTGATACGCCGACCTTGTAGAACTCAGGATGGAACAGGAGGGCTGAGAGTGTGTTCTGGCCACCTGCTGAATATCCATAGATACCAACCTTGTCGAGATCAAGATACTTGTACTGCTTCTGGGCAGCCTGCATCCAGAGGATACGGTCAGGGAAACCGGCGTCCTTGAGGTTGCGGAATGCAACGTCCTGGAATGACTTGCTGCGGTTGTCGGTACCCATACCGTCGATAGTTACGACTACGAAACCAAGGCCCTGGAGGAAGCTGTTACGGGTATATGCCTCGAAATCCTTTACTACATGGTTGTCATGAGGACCTGCGTAGATGTATTCGATGACTGGGTACTTGCCCTTGGCCTTGAAGTTTGCAGGGCGGAAAATGGTACCCCAGATGTCGGTCTTGCCGTCACGGCCCTTTGCGACGAATACCTCAGGCATGGTGTAACCGGTTGCGAGGAGGCGGCTGATGTCAGCCTTCTCGAGCTCCATGACGATGGTTCCGTCCTGGGCGCGGAGCACTGATGTAGGAGGAAGGTCTGGACGTGAGTAGCTGTCGACGAAGTACTTTGCGTCCGGGCTGAGGCTGATGGTATGGTTGGCGTTCTCTGGAGTGAGGTCGGTAACCTTGCCGTTGAAGTCCAGGCGGATGAGATGCTTGTTGTATGGGTCTTCGCCCTGTGGCTTGCCGCCCTTCTCGTTGATTGCATGGAGACCGTTGGCATCTGCAAGGAGGTATCCCTCCTTCTCGTTTACGTAATATACGGTGCGGATGTTCCACTCGCCCTTGTCGATCTGGCTGATGGCTCCGGTGTAGAGGTCAACCATGTAGAGGTGACGCCAGTCGTCGCGCTCTGATGCCCAGAGGGCACGCTTGCCGTCCTCGAAATAGTAGCGGTAGCACTCGTTATAGTAAACGAAGGTGTTGGTCTTCTCTTCAGCGGCGATGCGGGTCTTTCCGGTGGTCGCATCAACGGCTACGAGCTGGTAGAGCTGATGGCCGCGCTGGTTGTACTCGAAGGTGAAGTAGTCGCTCTTAGGAGACCACTGGCCAAAGCGGAGGTTGAACTGGTTGCTGAATGGACGATTGTCGACAGCGATCTGCTTCTTTGCTACAGCGTCAAAGAGAGCGACCTCTTCCTGTGGAAGGCGGTCACCTGGCTTTGCATAGTCGAGCCAGCGGAGCTTTGGCTGGATCTGGTCTTCTGGAGAAGATGCGATGAGCGGAATCTGACGCTCCTGGACAACCTCGAACCTGGTGGCAGCAATCTTCTTGCTGTCTGGAGACCAGATTACTGCATTGTAAGGGAACTGGGTGGTTCCGTCAAAGCTGAGCTGGACAGCGCCTGGACGGCGGGTCTGAGCCTGTGGAACACGTGGCATTGCTGCGGGAGCCTCTGACTGTGATCCTTCATAAGGAGCGATCCAGACATTGTTGTCGAGGATGTATGCCTCCCAGTCTCCGTCAGGAGAGACTGCTGCCTGTGCATTTCCACGCCAGTTGTATGGACGTCTTTCAGCTGGCTGAAGAGACTCAACTGCGGTCTTGGTCTTGGTTGCAGGGTTCACGATGTAGCTCTGCATTCCGTTCTCTTCGCGGACGGTGTAGCCGAATGTGCCGTCCTGGTTCCACTGAGGGGTGACAGCACCATGAAGGACGAGTTCCCTGAGGGAAGATGCATCCTTTACCTTGTCCCATTTTGCATCGAAGCTCTGGGCGTTTGCTGCTGTGGCGAACATGCCGAGGGCAGCACAGATGAGAATGATTCTTTTCATTATTTTGTGATTGTGATTTTCTGGGTTGCAAATATAGGATTTCCCTGAGAATCCATGCCTTCGATCTTCAATAAATAATCGCCAGGAACTCCAGGAACGTGAAATTCATAGCTGTCCGATTCTCCTGCCTTAAGCTTTACGAGAGGATGCCAGAATGCAGTCTGGCGGTAGTCAGGACCGTTCTCGGAGTCGATTGACATGCCGTTGAGGATTCCTGGAAGGGCAGTTCCCTTGAATGATACCACACGGACGTCGGGGGTGAACTTCATGGATGGGAGGTTGTGTGCGTAAGTGACGAAATTGACGATTCCATCATAGTACCGCGCACCGATGAAGAAGCGTGAGGTATATATATCCACAGTCTGGACGAGCAGCGGGTCATATGCCAATATCTGTTCGTAGTCGAAGATCGGGACACCGTCGACAAGAGTGAGCGCTGTTCCCTGGGAAAACTCAGGATTCTTGTATGAATCATTTACCAGAACGTTGATCTGGCGCTTGCCCTCGTCACCCTTCCTGATCCTTAGTTCCGGTATGAACTCGACCATGACTTCTTCCATGGTAGGGAAGCGTGTATAGTCGTCAAGGACATATGATCTACATTGTCCGCTGAACAGCAGGCTTGGACGTATCTGTAGATAGTCACTGATTGTCTCGCTGGCAAAACTCGCGCTGAGCTGTGCTGCCATGCTGCGAGCCAATATGTCACTGCGCATGCCTTCGCAGAGGGGCAGGACAGGGATTTCGCCAGGATTTACATTGACGAATGGCGACACAATCTCGATGTGGGCTGGAGAGCCTTCAAGTTTATCCTCTATCTCGCAGATGAGATCCTTGTTGCCGTTGATGTTTGAGGTGTAGAAGCTCATTGTGCCGTCAGCTGCGATGGTGCTGGAATAGACATCGGACTTGTCGCCAGGAGCGGATATGAATGCGATCCTTCCTTCCATCATGCCGACCTCGGATTCAGGAATACCTGCCACGCGTGCGTTGATGACTTCTCCTTCGTAGTCTGGTGTCATCGCTCCTGCGAGGGCGGGTCCCTTTGCGTCAGCGTCAAGAAAACCAGCCATACCTCGGTTGTCAGGCTCCGCTATGCCATCCATGCGCACGATGGAGACATCCAGTGAAGCCTCGGATGAACCGTTGTTGGTTAGTTGCACAGCCATTGTCGAACCGGCACGCTTCACCCCGTCAAGGCTTGCTGAAATGTTGCCTGCGGTTTCCGGCTGGGCTGCCCTGATGGCCGCATAGGCACCGGCATCGACTATCTTGACGCCATTGTCCACACGCTCGCTGCCATAAGGGTTTATGATGGTGATGATTCTTGAACCGGCCGCAGGGTTGCAGTTCTCGCGCATCAAACCGACCTTGGTATAGGCCATGAGGCTGTAGTTGCCGGTAGGAAGGCTGCGTGGAATCTCTATTTCGGCGCAGCCTCTGCCGCCGAGAAGGGCGGCACGACCGTTGGCTGCCATGCCGGAACTGGAGTGCAGTTCAAGATAGGCTGTCATGCTGAAATTCGACAGCCGGCCGTCGTTGCCGATACAGTATGCTGAACATCGGATGTTCTCGCCGGCGATATATATCTGTCGGTCGGTGGAGATATAGACCCTTTCACCCCTGCTTTGGGCATTGGCCACCAGTGATGCTGCGGTCAGGAATATGCTTATTATTGTTCTAAGTTTCATAGAGCCCTCCTATTCATGGTTGTTGATCCAGAAGTCTGGCTTGTCCTTGTTTCCGCCCTTGTATCTGCAATCGACGCATCTCTTTTCTGTCCAAAGATATCCTTCCGTTATAGTGTAGTAGACAGGCATCTTAGATTCATACCAGTAAGCGTACTGCCAATCTTGCGCCTGGACCGATTCCAGCTCGGAGACGTTCCTCTTTCCTGGGATGTAGTAGTACTCTTTCTCGTTTTCATAGAATAAGCGCTGCTGAACCAGTGTGCCGGCGCCGATGAAACCTGCAACGAAATGTGTGGAGTCGCTCTCGTTGCGTATGTTGCCGTGCATCTCGCTAGGGTTAGGGGAGAAGAGGCTTCCGTTGTAATCCGATACGGTCGCGAGATGTTCCAGATATGCGTAGTGTTCTTCAGAAATGCTCATAACACCAGCTGTTATGCTGTAGACGTATCCGAGACGTTCGTCTGTGCGCGGAATCTTCATCAGTGGCCGGGTGACTTCGTCGGAGGTAAGGGTACGTGTGTCGAAGATGTTGAGCTTGGAGTCTATTGCTTTCTTCCAGCAGTAATAAAGCGGACCTTGGCCTCCAGAATTTACCATCACTCCAGGGTCACGGCTCTTCTTGTCGTTCGGGATGTAGACCAGTGCTGCCGAGTAGTCAGCCTTGTATTCCCAGTCCTCACGGGTCATGAGACGGTAGCAGCCGGCACCGCCGTTGCCGTGTACGTTGAGATTGATGAGGAGTTCATCTTCATCGATGTTCTTGATGAAATTAACCGAGTCGATCGTACAGGCCGGCACAACCTCCACCCATTCCGATACATAGGATTCGTTTGTTTCAAGGTTCCTGGCGCGGAGACGATACTTCCTTGCAGGGTCGGCATCTGTCAGATCCACGAATGAAGTTCCTGCTTCCTGCAGGTCGGAAGACCATCCCTTCCTGTCAGGGGTACCTGGCCATGAATGCCCCATATCGTCCTCGACTGTGAAGGAAGCGGAAACTGTTCCTTTGCCTTCATTTTCATCGTAGTTGAGGGCTTGGAGAGGATACATCGCGAATGAAGATACGGCGCCGACGGTGATGGTTCCTTCGATTGCGACACCTTCGTATCCGGTGAGCTCCTCAGTATCGTCTATCGGGTAGATGCATGCAACCAGCATGAGCCCCGTTGTCAAGAGTAATGCAAGTCGTTTCATCAGAATTTCATGTTGAGGTTGATATATGGGATCTGGGTGGCGAATACGGAAATCTTGTATCCGTTGATGTTTGTGCCGCCGGAAGATGTGTAATAGATAGAATACGCGTTCTTGCGTCCGGTCACATTGTACACTCCAAAGGTGACGGTCATGTGAGTCAGCTTCCTGAGGTAGTGGCTTGGCTCGATGTTGAATGCGAGGTCCATGCGGAAATAGTCAGGAATTCTTCTTCCATTGCGCTCCGAGTACGCGAGTCTCCAGCCGCCGTCATACCAGTACTTGGCAATAGGAATGGTTACAGGACGTCCTGTTGAATAATCAACGTTAACGGACATGCTGTAGCGATGTGTAAACTTGTAGTTGCCGACCAGCTTGACATCATGCGGCTTGTCGTGTGGGGCGCAGTACCAGTTACCGTTGTTGATGGTTTCGGAGCCACGATCCTCGGTCTCCTTCAGGAATGCGCGGGACCATGTGTAGGAAACCCATCCGTTGAGCTTTCCGATGTTCTTGCGTAGCATGAACTCGACTCCGTAAGCCTTTCCCTGGGTCTCGACGAGGTCGTCGGCGAGGTTGGGGTTCATGCTGAGCTGAGCACCTGACTTGTAGTCCAGATAGTGGTACATCTCCTTCCAGTAGCCTTCCAGGGACAGATCGACCTTGTTGTCAGCGATTGTCCAGTACAGACCGCCGGCGCCCTGCCAGCCTGACTGTGGACGTATGCGCTCATCGCTGAGTTTCCAGGTGTCCATAGGCGAGATAGATGACGAGTTGGTGATCATGTGTATGTTCTGGTGCATCGTGTTGAGACCTGCCTTGATGCTGAGATTGTCCAGGAAAGAGTATTTTCCAGACAGTCTCAGGTCGGCAGATCTGTATGGATCACCTTCAGGCATGATGAACATGTTGAGTCTGGTTCCAAGCTCGAATGCAAGTTTCTTGGATCCTGGGCTCCAGCTTTCGCTTGCGAACAGGGAAGCCTCGATCGCGGTCTCCTCGTCCAGCGCTGTCTCCTGGATTGTCGACTCTTCGCCGTATGGTGTCATGATGCCCGGATTCATCAGGTAGGAAATGCCCTGACCACCGTAGCTCAGCTTGTGATGGTCGTTGACCTGATGGTCGAAGGTGAGCTTGCCGTACGCCTGGCTTACATCAGTGCTGAGTGAGAATGCTCCGTTGCCGTAGGTCTTGTCGTCAAGTACGTTGCCGTATGAGTCAACACCTCCGACGATAGCCATGGTCAGCTTCTGGCTAAGCTGGCTGCGGAACTTCATCGATGCATTGAAGTTCGAGTAGTGGAAAGTCGTGTCGGTGCTGAAAGAGAACTGGTCATTCGATGCGTACGCATTCAGATGCAGGTCGTTCCTCTCGTTGAACTTGTGGCTGAGACCGAAGTTCACGTCATAGAACGATGCCGATCCTCCTGAATAGCCGCTGTTCTCAGGCAGGTAGTTGAGCATCCAGTCGGAATAGGTGGTTCGTCCGCCGATGATGAAGGTTGTCTTGTCCTTTATGATAGGCCCTTCCAGGCTGAAACTGCTGGTGAGTAGGCCGAGACCGAGCGTGCCGGAGATCTTCTTGCTGTTTCCTTCCTTGCTGCGTACATCGAGAACTGATGAGATTCGGCCTCCGAACTCGGCTGGAATAGAGCTCTTGTAAAGCTCCATCTCGCTGACGATGTCGGGATTGAATGCGGAGAAGATTCCGAACATATGGCTCGGATTGAAAATGGTTCCGTCGTTCATGAGGATGAGGTTCTGGTCGACAGAACCGCCTCGTACGTTGAAGCCGCTGGATGCCTCTCCGACTGTCTTGACTCCTGGAAGGGTCAGTACGGCCTTGAGAACGTCAGCCTCTCCGAATGCTGTCGGTATCTTTCGTATGGTGTTCATGCGCACCTTCTCGATGCCCATGCGGGAATCACGGTGATGTGATACGCCCTCGGCGGAAACGATGGCTCCGGTAAGTGTGGTGACCATCTCCTTCATGGCGACGTCCAGTCCGCCGTCGTCGTTGACCAGAAGGTTCAGTTCAAGCTCCTCGAGCGAATAGCCGTTGAATTTGAGGACATTGTTTCCGATAGGAAGCTGGAGACGGTAGAATCCGTACGAGTCCGTCACTGCGTATGCAGTACCGTCAGGAGTATGTACGGCGGCACCGATGACAGGCTCTCCGGATACGGCGTCACGGACATATCCATGGACAAATGCCTTGCCCTTGCGTCCTTCCTTGCGGTCACCGATCTCGTAGATTTTGTTCTGGAAGGTGGCCTGGGTGCTTTCATCCTCCAGCACGGTTTCAGTTTCAGCGGCCTCTGCGAAATAGTCGAAAGGAAGAGACTGGCTGATGATGCGGCCATGGTAGATGAACCAGGCACCGTCATAGTTGTAAACATTGTAGCCGACCTCGCGAAGCTCGTCCATCGCCTTGCTGAGGAAAGCACTGCGCTCTGCCGATATGGTGAACGAAGCGACGTCCTTTTCGTCTTTCAGGAAGTAGATGGTCTCATTGAACTCCTTTCGCAGGAAGCGTACCAATGTCTCGGAGTCGGCTCTCTTTATGTCCAAAGGATTGCTCTGGGGAGCTGCGGCCTTCAGCCCTGTCATGGACAGGACGAGCAGCACCATGCCTAGAAGCAGTATCTTACCTGATTTCATAGCCTGCAAGTTTTGACGCCTTGGACCTGCCTATCTTGCGCAGACGTCCGTCCTTTACCGTGAACAGAGCTGTGCGTTTTTCGAAGTAGTCGTAGTAGCGTGGGTTGAATGATGAAACAGGATAGCCCAGGTCTCCTTCATGGATAGGGAGCGGCGGTTCGATGTATACCTTGGCCACTCTCCTGTATACCGGCTGGCTGCCGTCCTTGAGAACCTCGTAGAAACCCTCTTCGGCTTTGTCCACACCTTTGAGGATGAGATTGGCATAGCTGGTTTCGCCTATGGTAAGAGCGCTGACATATTCCCTCTCAAGCCTTATGGCAGAGGCGATTTCGTCTTTCTTCACGAGCAGTTCCTGGGTGTGGGCGTCGATGTTCATGAGAACATCGTAATACTCCCTGCCGTTGTAGGTGACAGTTCCTGAGATGTACTCTTCGCGGCTCCAGAAAGGATGACCGTTATATTTCGAGTCGTACTGCAACGCTCTCCTTCCCCGGAACAGCAGCGCGTTTTCCTGGGCATCGGAAATATAATCCGAATAATCCTTGTCGGTACGCTGTTGGGCGACTGCCGGCAAGGACAGGATCAATAGAATCAATGTGTATATACGGAATGGTTTCATAAGACTGTGAATCCATAATGTTCCATGACAGGACTGCCATCGGCTGCAAGTCCTTCGATCTTGACTTCATAATCGCCGGGAACCTCGGGAATCCTGACGTTGACAGGCCTTTCCTCGCCGCCCTTGATCTCGATGACCGGATGCCAGTATGCGGTCATGCGGAAGTCCGGGTAGTTGTCAGCGTCGATTCCCTCGCATGTGTATGCTGTGGGGTAGGATGCTCCCTGGAAGTCGATGATGCGGACGTTCGGGTTGAACTTCATCGACGGGAGATTGTGTTTGTAGGTCACGAAGTTCACGATTCCTTCGTAATAGCGTGAGCCGATGAAGTAACGGGACTGATAGATGTTGATGCTTTCGACCAGAAGAGGGTCGTAATTCAGGACTTTCTCATGGTCGAAGATAGGGACTCCGTCAACCATCAGCAGGGCTGTTCCGCGAGAGAAGTAGCTGTTTCTGTATGAGTCTTCCATCAGGACCAGGACTACGCCTTTCCCATCGTCCTTTCTCGCCCTGAGTTCCGGGATGTACTCAGTTATGACCTCTTCCATCTGGGGGAAGCGGGTGTAGTCGTCCAGGATATACGTCTTTGCCTGCTCTGGAAACAGCAGGTTTTCACGCTTGGGCAGGAACTGGAACAGGGTGTCCGATCTGAAGGCCTTTTCAATCTGGGCTGAATATGCGCGCTGAGTGATGTCGTTGGCGGTCGATTCGCTGAGAAGCAATTCCGGAATCGTGCCCGGGTCTATGTCTGCAAATGGTGACAGGATTTCAAGGTGGGCGGGAGAGTCCGCAGGTTCACCTTCTATCTCGCAGATAAGGTCCTTGTGGCCATAGATATTGTTGGTGAAGAAACGGAGCTGACCCTCGTTGTTCATCTTGGCGGAGTATATGTCAGACTTCTCTCCAGGAGCGGAAATGAATGCGAACTGACCGCTCCTATGGTTCAGGCCGTCAGCGTCAAGGCCTGCGATCCTTGCTTTTATGATCTCTCCTTCGTATTCGGCAACCCTGTCTCCGAAAATGTCTCCGTCGTAGCTGCTGACATCCAGGAATCCCGCCATTCCCACTGATGCCGGCTCGATTATTCCGTCCTTGCGATATACAGAAACGGCAAGGCTGGCGTCCTTTGTGGATGACAGTGTGATAAGGGTCTTGCTGCCGGCCTTGGCAGTCGTTGGGATGGATGCCTTGGCTATGCCTGTCCCGGCTGTTGATGCTTTTGTGCCGAGAGCTGAAGCATACTCGCTTTCGCTGGCGATGCGTACACCGGACCGGAGTGTGCTGTATGGATTGATTATGGAAATAAGCTTCGCTCCATCAGCCGGATGAGAATCCCTGCTGTCAAGTTCCAGAGCCGTATAGGCGAAGAGCTTGTAATTGCCGCTGGGCAGGCTCTTCGGCAGCTCTATCTCAGCGCTTCCACGACCATTGCTGAGAGCTATGCGGCCGGTGCATGCCAGACCGTCAGAGGAATGCAGTTCAACGTACGCTATCGCGCTGACCTCGGAAAGGACAGGCTCCCTTGAGTCCAGGCACCATGCCGAACAGCGAAGGCTTTCTCCTGCGACATAGACCTGTCTGTCGGTGGCTAGATAGACCCTCTCCGCTACGTCACCGGCATGGACATATGCGGAGATGAGACAGAACAATATGATAGATGCAATCTTTTTCATGTCCTCCTAATTGTGATTGTTCGGCCAGTATTCAGGCTTCTCCTTGTTTCCGCCCATAAGCCTGCAGTCTATGCAGCGGCTTTCTGCCCATTCATAGCCCTGGACAGGATCACCGTTCATAGGAAGCAGCCCATCGAATTTCCAGGATCTGTACCAGTCTCTCTTTGCGATGATCTTGCTGCTGTGAGCTTCATATACGGGCTTGAAGAAATGAACTTTGTCATTGTAGTAGAATACCCTGGACGAAGACAGTTTGCCGGCTCCGATGTAACCGAGCACGAACTCGGTTGTATCGCTGACGCATCGTATGTTTCCACGCATCTCGCTTGGATTTGGAGAGAAGAGGCTTCCGGTGTAGTGGGATACTTCGTTGAGGTGCTTCAGATACGAGAGATGCTCCTGGCTGATGGCCATTGCCGATACGTTCAGACAGTAGATGTATGACAGCTTGTTGTCGTAATTCGGAACTGCGTGGATCTTTTCGTTCACGAGCCTGTTCTCGCTGAGATCCTCGTTGCTGATCACGTTCAGCGTCGGTACGTTGCGCCTCTTCCAGCAATAGTAGGTGTTCTCTCCATTTTCAAAAGGAACGATCATGCCAGAGTTCCTGTAATCCAGTGGAAGGGAGCTGGAAGGTTCAACGTAGTAGTGGGTGGCGCGATAGAAGGCCTTGTACTCCCAGACCTCGTCCATTATGAACTGGTACAGGCGATAATCGTCAGGTCCGTGAAGGCTGATGCGGAGATCCAGGGTTCCGTTTGATTCATTCGGCATGAAGGACAGGCTGTCGATCTCGCATGTTTCCATGATGGTCTGCCATGAAGAGACATATTCCTTGCTGCTGTTATGGTTGACGGCGCGGAGCCTGTATCTTCTGTCTGACGGTGCGGATGTGAGGTCGAGGTTGCCGTCCGCATCTGCCTGGTATTTGCCGCCCTTGTCATCTTCGACGGTGAAGGTTGCAGGTACGTCCTGCGGCTGCAGGTTGCTTTCCCCTTCGATAGCGAGCATCTCTGACATCTTGAAATGGCTGCTTCCGCCTATTATTATGTCTCCTTCGATGACTATCGAGTCGATATTGACTGAGCTGATGTCTGCCGTGAACGGGTAGACGCATGAGACTGCAGCCAGCATGGCGGTTATAAGATAAATCAGTCTCTTCATCAGAATTTCAGGTTAAGGTTGATGTACGGAACTGGACAGGCGAAGACGGAGATCTTGTATCCGTTTATGCTTGCTCCTCCATGGTTTGTATAATAAATCGAATATGCATTCTTCCTGCCGGTGACGTTATAGACACCGAGTGTCACGGTCATATGTGCCAGCTGCTTGAGGTAGTGTCCCGGGTCTATGTTGAATGCCATGTCCATTCGGAAATAGTCAGGGATGCGATAGCTGTTACGCTCGGAATATGCAAGACGCCACCCCTCCTTGTACCAGTACTTGGCGATAGGGATGGTGACAGGGCGTCCGGTCGAATAGTCGATGTTGATCGAAAGGCTGTATCGGTGGGTGAACATATAGTTGCCGACCAGTTTGAAGTCATGCGGTTTGTCATGTGGGGCGTTGTACCACTTGCCGCCGTTGATGGTCTCGATGCCGCGGTCCTCCATCTCCTGGAGCAGTGCGCGTGACCAAGTGTATGATACCCATCCGTTGAGCTTGCCAAGGGTCTTGCGTGCCATGACCTCGACTCCATAGGCCTTTCCACGTGTCTCCACGAGGTCGTCCGCGAGGTTGGGGTTCATGCTGAGCTGCGCTCCTGACTTGTAGTCCAGATAGCGGGACATCTGCTTCCAATAGCCCTCAAGCGAGAGATCCACCTTGTTGTCTGCGACGGTCCAGTAGAGTCCGGATGCAGCCTGCCAGCCGCTCTGCGGACGGATGCGCTCATCACTGATCTTCCATGTGTCCATTGGGGAAATGGAAGACGAGTTGGTAAGCATATGGATGTTCTGGTGCATGCTGTTGAATCCCGCCTTGAGGCTCAGGTTGTCGCGGAACGAGTACTTGCCGGAAATGCGGAAATCAGGGGCCATGTACGTCGTTCCATGGTTCAGGAAGGCAGTGAAACGTGTTCCGTATTCCACTGCCACCCTGCGGTCGGGAGACCAGGTATCACCTGCGTACGCAGCGGCTTCGACAGCATTCTCCTTGTCAAGGGCGGCACCCTCAAAGAAGGATTTCTCGCCGATGGCTGTCGTGGTCCCTGGGTTCATGTCATAGAATATGCCCTGTGCTCCGTAAGAGAGCTTGTGCGCCTGTCCGATGCTGTAGCTGAAGTCGGCCTTGGCGTGTGCCTGTCGCACATCGGTCGCGAGGGTATATGCGGTATATGGGTTGCAGTTGTCGTCAAGCCTGTTCGAATAGCCGTCCATTCCGCCGCTCAGGGTCATTGTATGGCGCAGGCTGAGCTGGCTGCGCAGCTTGACAGAAGCGTTGAGGTTGGAATAGCGGAAGGTGGTGTCTCCGCTGAAAGAGAACCTGTCTGCCGACCAGTAGACGTTGGCGTGGAGGGTGTTCCGCTCGTTGAACCTGTGGGTTATTCCCGCGTTGATGTCGCTGAACGAAGCCTTTCCTCCATTGTATCCGCTGTTCTCTGGAAGCATGTTGAGTATCCAGTTGCTGTATGTGGTACGGCCGCCGAGCACGAAGGTGGTCTTGCCCTTTGCTATTGGACCTTCCAGGCTGAAACTGCTGGTAAGCATTCCCAGTCCGATGGTTCCGGTGAGCTTGTTGCTGTTGCCTTCCTTGCTATGGATGTCAAGCACAGAAGAAATACGGCCTCCGAATTCTGCCGGGATCGAGCTCTTGTAAAGCTCCATCTCGTTCACGATGTCGGGGTTGAATGCCGAGAAAATGCCGAACAGATGGCTTGGGTTGAATACTGTTCCGTCGTTGAACAGGATAAGGTTCTGGTCCACTGCGCCGCCGCGGACGTTGAAACCGCTGGACGCCTCGCCGACTGTCTTGACACCAGGGAGGGTGAGCACGGCCTTGATGACGTCAGCCTCGCCGAAAGCTGAAGGAATCTTTCGTATGGTGTTCATGCGGACCTTCTCGATGCCCATGCGGGAATCGCGGTGATGGGATACACTTTCGGCGGAAACGACTGCACCATTGAGGGCGGTGACCATCTCCTTCATGGTCACGTCCAGCCCGCCGTCGTCATGGACGAGCAGGTTGAGCTGGAGTTCTTCGAGGGAATATCCGCTGAAGTTCAGCCGGTTGTCTCCGACAGGAAGCTGGAGCCGGTAGAATCCGTAGGAGTCGGTCACGGAGTATGCCGTTCCGTCCGGACTGTGGACGGCCACGCCGACTATAGGCTCGCCGGACGCCGCATCGCGCACATATCCCTGGACGTATGCCTTCCCCTTGCGTCCTTCCTTGTATTCTCCGATCTCGTAGATCTTGTTCTGGAATGTCACCTGGGTATTGCTTTCTTCTCCGTCGCCATAGACGATGTCGGAATTGTCCTGGTCGAAGAATCCGACAGGCAGGCTGGCTGATATAGGGTTTCCTCGGCTTACAAACCAGGAGCCGCCGTAGCTGGATACAGTGTAGCCCTTTGCTCCGAGTTCGGAGAGGGCTGCCTTGACGAAATCCTTGCTGTCGGCGCTGACGCTGTAGTCCGAAACGTCTTCGGCATCCTTGAGAAAATAGACCTTCTCGTTGAACCTGGTCTTGATGAATCGGACCAGCGAGTCAGAGGAAACGCGCTTGACTTCGACCTGCTGGGCCGAAGCTGTCGACATGGTGATGATCAGGCAGGCAAGCGCCGCAACAATGGTCCTAACGTGTCTCATTTCCAATCATCTTCAGTGCCTTCCGGCGTCCTATCCTGCGCAGTTCACCCTTGCGCTCTGTGTACCATGACTCTTGTAACATGAAGTACTGGTTGACATTGAAGTTGAAATTGTCAACCTCGTATCCCAGCTTTGACGGGTTGGGCGCGTCGGACGATTTCTTCACATCCTTTTTCCTGCAACGGTAAACCTGGATTCCATCAGCGTCGAAGATCTCGACGAAGCGCGTAGGGAATATCGGACTGATGCTTTCCGCCAGCGCGAAACGCCGGTCTCCTATATGGATTTCACCGATATGTTCATGATCCAGAACGACCGCCGCGAGCTCATTGTCAAAGATTGCGACCAGATCCTGGTTGCAGCAGTCGATGTTGAGCAGTATGTTGTCATAGGATTTGCCGTTGAATTCGACCGATCCGCGTTCGAAGCTGCGGCTGCCCCAATACTGATGTCCGTTACAGCGGAACTCATATTGCATTGCGCGGTGTCCACGGTAAAGCACGGAGTTCTCTCCGGCTTCGGCCATGAAATCGTCATAGCTTCGGCTTTGCTGAGCCGCTGCATTGACACAGACCGCCAGCATTGCTGCCAATAAGGGGAAAAAAGGTTTCATATGATGCAAATGTAGTTAAAATTGTGGAGATTATGGAATTATTCCATAACTTTGGAAGATGGCTGCCTTCAGCCACAAGCTTGAAACAACAAAAACGCAATCATATGAACAGAAGAGATTTCCTCAAGACCGCAGCCGTTGCCACCGCAGGCTCCGGACTTCTCTATTCCTGCCGTCCTATCCTGGACAAAGGTGACAGCCTTCCACGACCTTACAGCATCAATACCCATGGCGCTACCGCCAGGATGAAACTCAGATACGAGCCATACGAACTTAAGCTTGCACATACATTCACCGTGGCATCATATTCACGTACCACTACACCTGACGTACAGGTCGAGATCGAGTATGACGGATTCATCGGCTACGGCGAGGCATCCATGCCTCCATATCTTGGCCATACTGTCGAGAGCGTATGCGCATTCCTCGCAAAGGTGGATCTTGAGCAGTTTGCGGATCCTTTCTGCATCGAGGACATCATGGCATACGTGGACAGCATCTCCGAGGGTGACGCACCTGCAAAGGCCGCAATCGACATCGCTCTCCATGACCTTGTCGGCAAGCTTCTTGGCCAGCCTCTCTATCGCATCTGGGGCTATGACGCAGCCAAGGCCGGCAGCACCACATTCACCATCGGAATCGATACGGCTGACGTGGTCCGCGAGAAGACCCTCGAGTGCGCGGAGAAGTTCAACATCCTCAAGGTCAAGGTAGGCCTGGAGAATGACGAGGAGATGATCCGTACCATCCGCTCGGTCACTGACCTCCCTCTGGCAGTGGATGCCAACCAGGGCTGGAAGGACAAATACAAGGCCCTCGACGAGATCCTCTGGCTCAAGGAACAGGGTATCGTCATGGTCGAGCAGCCTATGCCTAAGGAGCAGATTGACGACATCGCATGGGTGACCGAGCGCAGCCCGCTCCCTATCTTCGCCGACGAAAGCTGCCAGCGTCTCTGTGACATTCCTCACCTCAAGGGCGCATTCACCGGAATCAACATCAAGCTCATGAAGTGTACAGGCCTTCTCGAGGCCCGCAAGATGATGACATACGCCCGTGCCGAGGGCATGAAGGTCATGGTCGGCTGTATGACCGAGACCAGCTGCGCCACAACTGCAGCAGCGCATCTCAGTCCTGTAATCGATTTCGCCGATCTCGACGGAAACCTGCTCATCGCGAACGACAGATTCGAAGGAATGGTAGTGGAAGGCGGCAAGATGATTCTTCCTGACCGTCCTGGTCTTGGCCTTATCAAGCTCTAGCGGATATGAGAAGAAAGCTGATATCACTTGCTGCAATGGCAGTGCTTGCTGTGGCCTGCACCTCCGGAAACGGCTCACAGTACCCGAATCCTGATTATTCCTGGGAGAATGACCTTGCACACCGCTATGCGGTAGATTATAACAAGACCCGCCAGGATGTCAAGGATTATATCGCACGATATATGCCCGACGTTACCGACGAGGCAATCGATGAATGGACGAAGTCCGGCATACTCGAGTCCCGCATGATTGACGGAGAACTCATGTATTTTGACCGTACCGCTCCGAACCTTTTCCGTGTCGTTCCAGAGGCAAAGATTCTCAAACGCGCGGCAATGACCGCCGAGGACAGGGCTGACGAGGCCTTCGAGGACGCATTCAACACCGAAATCTACCGTACTGTGATGGTCGGCGAGCCATCGGCAAATGCCCCTGCATCCCATTCCCAGCGCATGAGAGTGAAGTACACCCTTACCGTTGACGCCGACGCGGTTCCTGACGGGACCATGCTCAGATGCTGGCTGCCGCTTCCTCGCGAGGACGTGTCCCGCCAGAAGGATTTCAAGTTCATCGGCAGCTATCCCGAGGACGGCGTGTTCTCCGATCCTGAGTCAAGGCACAGGAGCCTCTATCTCGAGCAGATAGCCAAGGCCGGCGAGCCTACCGTCTTCAACGAGATGTTTGAATACACCTTCATTGCCGAGGATTTCAAACTCGACGCCTCGAAGGTCGAGGCTGCAGCCAAGGCCGCAACCGGCAAGGATTCATTCTCAAGCACGGCGGATTATTACAATGCTACGGCCGAGTATGCGGAGATGACTTCGGAGCGTGAGGCTCACATCATTTTCTCGGACAGGATGAAGGCCCTCGCAGAAGAGCTCACCGCAGGTCTCGTCAATCCTTACGACAAGGCCAAGGTAATATTCACCTGGATATCGGACAACTTCCCTTGGGCAGGTGCCCGTGAGTACTCGACCATCGAGAACATCCCTGAGTACGTTCTTGATGTACGTCACGGAGACTGCGGCCAGCAGTCGCTGCTCTTCATCACCCTCTGCCGTATCTGTGGAATCCCTGCTCACTTCCAGAGCGGTTTCAACATGAAGCCTCATGGATTCTGGAATCTCCACGACTGGGCCGAGGTGTATTTCGAGGGCATCGGATGGGTTCCTGCCGACCAGTCAAACGGTATCAACTATGCTGCCGAGGATGAGGCTGGACGCTATTTCTACCTTGGCGGAACCGACTGCTACCGAATGATTGTAAACCAGGACTACGGCATGCCGTTCAGCCCTGCAAAGACCTATCCTCGCAGCGAGACTGTCGATTTCCAGCGCGGCGAGGTCGAGTCTGATCTTGGAAACCTCTATTTCGACCTGTGGGACTACCACATGGATATCGAATATCTCTAGACTTGCAACCACTTACTACAACCACATATGAAATACACAGAACTCGGACATACAGGCATGGTCCTCTCGAACGTCGGACTGGGAGCTTCCTCTCTCGGTTCCGTGTTCCACAGCATCAATGAGAGCGAAGGCATCCAGGCTGTCCATACTGCAGTTGACAACGGAATCAACTTCATCGACGTTTCTCCATATTACGGACATCTCAAGGCAGAAACCGTTCTCGGCAAGGCGCTGAAGGAGATTGACCGCAACCGCTACTACCTTTCAACCAAGGTCGGCCGTTACGGCAAGGACGGCGTCAACAGCTGGGACTACAGCGGCAAGCGCGCAAAGGAAAGCGTATATGAGAGCATGGAGCGACTGAACGTCGACCATATCGACCTCATCAATGTTCATGACATTGAGTTCGCGGACCTCGAGCAGGTATGCAACGAGACCCTTCCGGCTCTCGTCGACCTTCGTAACGAGGGTGTAGTGAGCCATGTCGGCATCACCAACCTTACCCTGCGTCACTTCAAGTATGTAATCGATCATGTACCTGCAGGCACAGTCGAAAGCGTGCTTTCGTTCTGTCATTATACACTTAACGACGATGCTCTCATCGACTATCTCGACTACTTCGAGTCCAAGGGTGTGGGTGTGCTCAACGCATCTCCATACTCAATGGGCCTGCTGACCAAGAGGGGAGCACCGGACTGGCATCCTGCTCCTGGTGCACTCGTCCGTCTGAGCCGCAAGGCAGTCGCATATTGCGAGTCAAAGGGACTCGATATCGAGAGACTTGCAGTAAACTTCTCCATGAACAATCCTCGCATTGCCAGCACGCTGTTCAGCACATCAAAGCCAGAGAACGTGCTCAAGACCATCGCATACGCCGAGGAACCGGTAGATCCTGAGATCATGGCAGAGGTACGCAAGATTTTCGAGCCAGGATATCGTGACACCTGGGTGAACAGCTAGAATCATGAAGGCACTTCAGATAATCGAGACAGGAAAGACTGCGGTCGTAAACGTTCCCGCTCCTGTCGCAGGACCTGGACAGGTTCTGCTCAAGCTTGAATATGTAGGATTCTGCGGATCCGACCTCAATACTTTCCGCGGCTTCAATCCGCTTGTGACCCTTCCACGTATCCCTGGACACGAGATCGGTGCACGCATCGAACGCATCGGAGAGGGTGTTCCGGGCTATCTCAAGTCAGGAATGGCAGTGACTGTAAACCCTTATTCAAACTGCGGCCACTGTCCTGCATGCCGCAATTTCCGTCCGAATGCATGCGAGAACAACGAGACACTCGGTGTTCAGCGTGACGGAGCAATGGCTGAATATATAGTTCTCCCTTGGGAGAAGGTCCTTCCTTGCGAAGGCCTTGATACAAGGGAACTCGCTCTGGTCGAGCCGATGAGCGTCGGCTTCCATGCCGCTGACCGTGCAGCCGTCAAGGACATCGACACCGTCATGGTATTCGGATGCGGTATGGTCGGACTTGGCGCCATGGTACGTTCAGTAATCCGCGGAGCACGTGTGATCGCTGTGGATGTGGACGACTCGAAGCTTGCGCTTGCAAAGGAGATGGGTGCAGCATACACCGTCAATTCGATGACCCAGAACCTCCACGAGGAGATACAGCGCATCACCGATGGCCGCGGCGTGGATGTCACCATCGAGGCTGTAGGCCGACCTGAGACCTATCGCGCTGCAATCGCGGAGACCGCGTTCACCGGCCGTGTCACCTATATCGGCTACGCAAAGGCCGAGGTCTCATTCGATACTTCGTACTTCGTCAAGAAGGAACTTGACATCAGAGGCTCCCGCAACGCGCTCCCAAGCGACTTCGAGGCTGTGATGGCATACATGAAGCGTGGCATCTGTCCTGTTGAGAAGCTGATCAGCCGCGAGGTCTCATTCGAGGAGGCTCATGAGGCTCTCGAGGCATGGGCAGCAAAGCCTGGTGAGGTATTCCGTATCCTTCTCAAGATATAGCCTATGTATCCGATAATCGATGCGCATGCCCACCTGTGGCTGCGCCAGAACGGCCTCATCGATGGGCGCAAGGTCATATCGAAGCCTAACGGACGTGCCGATTTCATGGGCGAGGAGCGTCAGATGATGCCTCCATACATGCTTGACGGCGCCAATACCGCGGAGATGTTCCTGTCCAACATGGACTATTCCCGTGTCAGTGCAGCCGTCATCACCCAGGAATACATGGATGGCCTTCAGAACGACTATCTCGCCGAGGTTGCTGCAAAGTATCCGGACAGGTTCCTCTGCTGCGCCATGGTCGATGTCCGCGAACCTGGATTCCTTGAACAGGCAAGACAGCTGATCGACAGCGGCTTCCGCGCGATGAAACTGCCTGCCCAGAGACTGATAATGTCCGACAGACGCATCTGGCTCACATCAGAGCCTATGATGGAACTGTTCGATCTTCTGGAGAAGAGGGGAGTCATCCTTGCTCTCGAACTCGCAGACGGAGACATCCAGGTCGCAGAAGTCGAGGAAGTCATCGCGGCGCATCCTGACCTCAAGATCGCCATCGGCCACTTCGGAATGGTGACCACTCCGCACTGGCAGGAGCAGATAAAGCTTGCCCGCCACAAGAACGTCATGGTCGAGTCCGGCGGTATCACCTGGCTTTTCCACAAGGAGTTCTATCCGTACCGCGGGGCAGTCGCTGCAATCCGCGAGTCTGCCGACCTTGTGGGCTGGGATAAGCTCATGTGGGGCTCCGACTATCCTAGAACCATGACTGCAATCACCTACACCATGTCGTATGACTTCATCGAGAAGACGAATGAGATGACGGAGGAGGAGAAGGCTGCATTCCTGGGCCTCAATGCCGAGCGCTTCTATGGATTCGAGCGCAGCAAGCTTATCGAGCTCCCATATATCGTCAACATGGTAGAATAACAAATAACCAACCACATAATGAAATCAAGACAGAAACTGTCACTGGTCCTGATCTTCAGCCTGTTCTTCATATGGGCAATCAGTTCCAACCTGCTGCCGACAATGGTGCGTCAGCTGATGAAGACCTTTGAACTCAGTGCGTTCACCGCTTCACTCACCGAGGCTTCGTACTGGATTGCATACTTCATCTTCCCTATACCTATAGCGATGTTCATGAAGCGCTACAGCTACAAGTCCGGTATCATCCTCGGTCTGTGTATCGCAGCTGTAGGCGGACTGCTTTTCTTCCCGGCTTCGATGATCCGCGAGTACTGGGCTTATCTTGCAATCTTCTTCATCATCGCAACCGGAATGTGCTTCCTCGAGACTGCAGCAAACCCATATGTGACAGTCCTTGGAGACCCTAAGACAGCGTCGCGCAGACTCAATCTTGCCCAGTCGTTCAACGGCCTAGGCGCTTTCGTCGCAGCGATGTTCCTCAGCAAGCTGGTCCTCAGCGGCAACGACTATACCTCCGAGACCATTCCTGCTGACTATCCAGGCGGCTGGGACGGTTTCGTGGCAACCGAGACTGCGGCAATGAGACTTCCATATCTCATTCTTGCGCTTGTGCTTCTTACCGTTGCAGTCCTCATCTGGGCGGCAAAGCTCCCCAAGATTACCGAGGGCGGCCAGGAAGAAGGCGAGGACAAGGACGCCAAGCTCATTGATTTCAAGGTGCTCAAGCGCTCTCATCTCCGCGGCGGCGTGATCGCCCAGTTCTTCTATAACGGTGGCCAGACCGCACTCAATTCGATGTTCCTCATCTACTGCTGCAAGTATGTCGGCCTCGCCGAGTCGCGCGCTACCACTTTCTTCGGCCTTTACATGCTGATGTTCCTGCTCGGAAGATGGATCGGAACCCTTCTGATGGGCCGTTTCAAGCCGCAGAACATGCTTACCGTATACGCTGTGGCCAATGTGCTTCTCTGCGTCATCGTGGCTGTCTTCGGCGGAATGGTGGGCCTTTACGCGATGCTTGCCATCTCGTTCTTCATGTCCATCATGTATCCTACCCAGTTCTCGCTGGCGATCGAGGATCTTGGCGGCCAGACCAAGAGCGGCTCGGCTTTCCTTGTGATGGCCATCGTCGGCAACGTAGTCGTTCCGCCTCTCACCGGTCTGATCATGGACCACAACCCTGGAATCTATCACATCGCATACATTCTCCCTCTCATCTGCTTCGCAGTCTGCGCATGGTACGGATGGAAGGGTCACGTAATCAAAGACTAGCCATGAAAAGAATATTTGTCGCAATCGCATCCGCAGCTTTTGTGCTTGCCGGCTGCTCTGCCAACACCGATCTTGTCTCTCCTAACGGCAAGATTGCCGTCAGTGTTTCCGAGGACGGTCATTTCACTGTCTGCGAAAGCGGAGTGGTCATTCTTGACAACGCCAGCCTCGGATACAAGACCGCAGCCAACGACTTCAGCACGGGTCTAAAGCTCGCAAAGGCTGGTAAGGCCAGCCAGATCAATGAATCATACGACATGATTGCGGGCAAGCGTCTTCACTGCAGCAACAGCGCAGCAGGGCGTACCTATACGTTCAAGAACGAGGCTGGTGCAAGCATGCAGGTCGAGTTCCGCGCATACGATGACGGTGCAGCCTTCCGCTACATTCTCAGCGGTGACGATATGGTCATAAGCGAGGAAACATTGTATCCGGTCGCTGACGGTACCAAGCGTTGGATGTCTACATATTCGCCGGACAGCTACGAGCGTATGTATCCGCTTGCAACCGACGGCAAGGCCCAGAAGGGAAGCCCTTATCCATGGGTGAAGGCACAGACCCAGTACGGCTATCCTGCACTCGTGGAGCCTGTGGACGGACATTTCATGCTTATCACCGAGTCGGACATCCGCCGCGGCCATCCTGGATCGCTGCTTGACAATTCTGATAACGAGAATGCGTACAAGGTACTTCTCGGATCGGATTCCCTTGCCTTCAAGGGCAACTGGGAGTCACCATGGAGAACCATCATCGCAGGTTCGCTTGCGGACATCGTCGAGTCAACTCTCGTGACCGACCTTGCTGAGCCTTCAAAGCTTGATGATACATCGTGGATCAAGCCGGGTGTCGCTTCCTGGATCTACTGGGCATACAACCATGGCTCGCAGGACCTTCAGCTTGTGAAGGAATATATCGATCTCGCTGCAGAGATGAAGTGGCCTTACAGCCTTATCGATGCAGAGTGGGACCTCATGGGCAACGGCGGAGACGTTTATGACGCACTTGCATACGCACATGAAAAGGGTGTCAAGCCTATGCTCTGGTACAACTGCAGCATAGGATGGATCAATGGAGCTCCTACCCCTAAGTTCCGTCTCAACGAGCGTGAGGATCGTCTCAAGGAGTACCAGATGCTGAAGGACAACGGAGTGACCGGTATCAAGATCGATTTCTTCCCTGATGACAAGGCTTCTACCATGGATTACTACCTCGACCTTCTCGAGGATGCCGTTCCATACCATCTTACCCTTACCTTCCATGGTGCGACTGTCCCTCGCGGCTGGCAGAGAACATATCCAAACCTTATGACCGTCGAGGCAGTCTATGGTGCGGAGTGGTACAACAACAACTCATTCCTCACCACACGTGCCGCAGTCCACAACACCACCATTCCGTTCACCCGCAACGTGGTCGGCCCTATGGACTACACCCCGGGAACCTTCACCGATTCCCAGAATCCTCACATCACCTCTGACGGACATGAGCTTGCCCTCATGGTTGCATTCGAGTCAGCAATGCAGCACATGCCGGACCGTCCTTCAGCGTACGCTGAGCTTCCTGAGGCTGTCCGCACAGAGCTTATGACTCTTCCTACCGTATGGGACGATACCAAGCTTCTTGCTGGTTATCCAGGACAGGAAGTCGTGATCGCACGTCGCAGCGGCGATGCCTGGTATATTGCCGGCCTGAACGGCCGCGACGAGGCAGCTGACCTCAGCTTCAGTCTCGAACGCCTCGGCCTCAAGGATGGCGCGAAAGTGTCTCTCTACGCCGACGGCACAGAGCAGCACGGCTTCACCATCAGCAGCCTTGACGCTGCCGATCTGAAGTCTGTCCATTGTATCGAGCGCGGCGGTTTCCTCGCCGTGATCCGCTAACATTGGCAGCCATATACAGAAGACGGAGGCTCGATCGAGCCTCCGTCTTTCGTAGTTCGTCCAGCACGAACGTACTCTAACGGGTGAAAGTCCCTAAACCGC
>JAKSJN010000012.1 GCA_024402135.1 Bacteroidales bacterium | reverse complement strand
TGATGCTCTACCGACTGAGCTAACGAGTCCTCCATTTAATGGGATTGCAAAGGTATGTACTTTTTTCGTTATTGCAATACATTTCCGTCATTTTTTAATAAAAATGATGTAAAAAAAGACAATTTGTTCAGAAATGGTATAGAAACGAAAAAAGGGAAAGCTTAGCACATCGCACCGCTCAACCTACCTACCCTTGCTACGGTCAAGTCCTGGGGGAGTTCAGAAGGGAGCTGGTCGTGTACGACTTTCCCGTCACAAAGATATATATTTTTCCTGAGATACAAAAAAAGAGAGCCGAGATTAAGATCCGGCTCTCTTATGATTCGGGAAAATCCCTGATGTGCTGAATTACTTGATTACGCCAAGTTCGCGGCCAACCTTGATGAATGCTGCGATTGCGCGGTCAAGATGCTCCTGCTCGTGAGCTGCAGAAAGCTGAACGCGGATACGGGCCTGTCCCTTTGGAACGACTGGATAGTAGAATCCTGTCACGAAAATGCCCTCCTCTGCCATTGCTGCGGCGAACTTCTGAGAGAGAGGTGCGTCGTAGAGCATGACAGCACAGATTGCGCTCTGGGTAGGCTTGATGTCGAAGCCGGCTGCCATCATCTTCTCGCGGAAGTACTCGACGTTGCCCTGAAGCTTTGTGTGGAGCTCATTGCTCTCCTCTAGGATCTTGAAGGTCTCGAGGGCTGCAGCCACGATCATAGGAGGGAGTGAGTTAGAGAAGAGATATGGGCGTGAACGCTGACGGAGCATGTCGATGATCTCCTTGCGGCCGGTGGTGAATCCGCCGACAGCGCCACCGAATGCCTTTCCGAGGGTACCGGTGTGGATGTCAATCCTGCCGTAGCAGTTGTACTGCTCCGCTGTTCCGCGTCCGGTAGGACCAACGACTCCTGCTGAATGGCTTTCATCAACCATTACAAGAGCATTGTACTTCTCGGCGAGCTCACAGATCTTGTCCATAGGAGCGACGTTGCCGTCCATCGAGAAAACACCGTCAGTGACGATGATACGGAAACGCTGTGCCTGCGCGAGCTGGAGCTGCTTCTCAAGATCCTCCATGTCAGCATTGGCATAGCGGTAGCGGACAGCCTTGCAGAGACGCACGCCGTCGATGATGGATGCGTGGTTGAGAGCGTCTGAGATGATTGCATCCTCTGAGGTCAGGAGTGGCTCGAATACACCGCCGTTCGCATCGAAGCAGGAAGCGTAGAGGATGGTGTCCTCGGTGTGGAAATAATCAGAGATTGCCTTCTCGAGCTTCTTGTGCATGTCCTGGGTACCGCAGATGAAGCGGACTGATGACATACCGTAGCCACGGTCAGCCATGATATCCTGTGCTGCCTTGATCAGGCGTGGGTTGTCGGCGAGGCCGAGGTAGTTGTTCGCACAGAAGTTCAGTGCCTTTGATCCGTCCTCGAGGACGATTTCAGCAGACTGGGCAGATGCGATGTTTCTCTCATTCTTGTACAGGCCGGCTTCATGGATAGAAGCGAGTTCGGCGCTAAGATGTTCCTGGAATTTTCCGTACATATCTATAATAGGGTTGTTTTGTTACAAATTCATCGCAAAAGTACTACTTCTTGCTGAAAAACGAAACCGATTCTCCAAAACTAATACTATATTTGCGTGATTAATGCATAAAACCTAAAAATGAAGAATGTACTTGTAGTCGGCTCTACCGGCCAGATCGGATCAGAGCTTACAATGACACTTAGAAGACAGATTCCCGAAGGGAATATCGTTGCAGGTTATATCCCAGGCGCAGAGCCTAAAGGAATATTGGCCGAGAGCGGTCCTTCAGCCATCGCCAACGTGTGCGACGGCAAGCAGCTTGCTGAAATCGTTGAGAAATACAATATCGACACCATCTACAACCTTGCCGCACTTCTTTCAGCTGTCGCAGAGCGCAAGCCTCTTCTGGCATGGGACATCCAGATGAACGGCCTTCTCAACATCCTTGAGATTGCAAGAGAGAAGAATTGCGCAGTCTTCACGCCTAGCTCAATCGGTTCATTTGGACCAAATACTCCTCATATGAACACCCCTCAGGACACCATCCAGCGTCCTCGTACCATGTACGGCGTTACAAAGGTGGCAACTGAGCTTCTCAGCGACTACTATTTCCACAAGTACGGTGTGGACACACGTTCGGTACGATTCCCTGGACTTATCTCCAACGTGACTCTCCCTGGCGGTGGAACCACTGACTACGCAGTTGAAATCTACTATGCAGCGGTAAAGGGTGAAGAGTTCGTATGTCCTCTCAAGGCAGGTACCTTCATGGACATGATGTATATGCCAGACGCGCTCAAGGCGTGCGTGGACATCATGAACGCGGATCCAAGCCGTCTTATTCACCGCAACGGTTTCAATGTTGCCTCGATGAGCTTCGACCCTGAGATCATCCTTGCTTCAATCCGTCAGTATTATCCTGACTTCAAGATGCGCTATGAAATCGACCCTGTACGTCAGTCAATCGCCGACTCATGGCCAGACAAGCTGGATGACAGCTGTGCAAGGGAAGAATGGGACTGGAAACCAAGCTATGACCTCGATACCATGACTCAGGACATGATCAAGTGTCTCAAGATCAAGTTCGACATCAAGTAATAATATCTTGAAAATACAGAAGCCGCGGATATGATGAGTATCTGCGGCTTTTTTATTGAAGTGTTCTGGCTGCTGAGAGGGCGCAGCGGATGCCGTCAATGGCAGATGACACGATGCCTCCGGAATAACCGGCACCTTCTCCACATGGAAAAAGCCCTGGAGCACAGCTGAGAGTCTCTGGATCGCGTGGAATACGTATCGGCGATGATGTACGGGACTCGACGCCGAGAAGGAGAGCGTCATTTGTATAGTAGCCGCGGATTTTCCTGTCGACGACGGGGAAAGCCTTGCGCATTCTATCTGCGACCATAGGAGGAAGAATCGCATGAAGCGGCGCGCTTACGGCTCCGGGATGATATGACGTGCGTGGAAGATCCTTCGATACACGTCCCTTGCAGAAATCCACCATCCTCTGGGCTGGAGCCGCCAACGGATGAAGTTCAGGATCAGACCCTTCGCCATGAAGGCTCTTGTACATGTCCCTCTCAACGTCCTGCTGGAAGTTCATTACCGAGAAAGGACTTCCATCCTTGTATTTCTCCGGGATATCCTCCGGTTCGATCTGGACAACAACGCCGGCATTGGCCCAGTATGAGTTGCGGGCTGAATTCGACATGCCATTGAGGACTACACTGTGATCCTCGGTCGAAGATGGAACCAGGATACCGCCAGGGCACATGCAGAAAGAGAATACTCCCCTGCCGTCCACCTGCTCTACAAACGCATACTCGGCAGTAGGCATACCCTTCCTCCACTGTCCATGATAGCGGGCGTCATTGATAAGGCTCTGCGGATGTTCGACGCGGACACCAAGGGCGAATCCTTTCGGTTCAAGCGGCCATCCATGAGACTGAACCATCTCGTATACATCTCTGGCTGAGTGTCCTGTCGCAAGAATCACGGCACGGCCGCTGTACTCGACGGGACCATCAGGAGTGACAGCCTTTACGACACCGGCAGTCATGTCCACATCGGTGACACGGGTCGAGAAATGATACTCACCCCCATGTTCGACGATGCATTTCCTTATGTTCTCCACTATGAGCGGCAGCTTGTCAGTACCGATATGCGGATGAGCCTCGACAAGGATATCTTTGGATGCTCCGAACTGAACCAGCTGATACAGAACCTCGCGAATGTCACCACGCTTTGAAGATCGGGTGAACAGCTTGCCATCCGAGAATGCACCTGCGCCACCCTCTCCATAGCAGTAGTTGGAATCCGGATCAACCTTTCCCTCTCGAGAAAGACGCGCCATGTCCGTCTTGCGTGCATGGACATCCTTTCCACGTTCAAGGACAACCGGTTTCAACCCGAGCATCAGCAGCTTGAGAGCCGCAAACATACCGGCAGGGCCGGCACCTACGACAATCACGTTCTCAGCGTCATGGACGTCCATATAGTCATCCAGCCTGTATGGCTGATAATTGTCTTCAGGGAACCACGCTTCTATCCTGTGTCTGCAGACGACTCTGCCGCGGGCATCGATTGAACGGCGTGATTCGACGCAATGCAGGTCATCACGGCCAAACATCCTGCGGGCCTCCGAGGCCATTCTTGCTTCAGTCAGCGGCTGACCGACAGGTAGCGCTATCTCAAATTCCTTCATAGCCTAGAAATCGGCGACACGAGAGACCGGAGCGACGTCAAGAGAAGCCCTCTCCCCGTTGAGATAGTGGAAATAACCGGCAATTGCAATCATGGCTGCATTGTCTGTAGTAAACTTGAACTGAGGCAGATAGGTATTCCACCCTCGCTTTCGGCCTTCCTCCTCGATGCGGTTGCGGAGACCGCTGTTGGCAGACACGCCACCTCCTATCGCAATTTCCTTGATTCCAGTCTGCTTTGCAGCCTTGATGAGCTTGTCCATCAGGATATCGATGAGACATTTCTGGAAAGAAGCGCAAATATCCTCGCGGTTCTTGTCCATGAACTCCGGATCTTTCGCCATCTCATCACGTACGAAATATAGAAGCGATGTCTTTATGCCGCTGAAGCTGTAGTCGAGGCCTGGAATATGAGGCTTAGCGAACTTGAAACGGTCTGGATTTCCCTGCTTGGCGAGCTTGTCTATGATCGGACCGCCGGGATACCCCAATCCCATCATTTTCGAGCACTTGTCAAACGCCTCGCCGACAGCGTCATCTATTGTCTGTCCGAGAATCTCGAAGTCCAGAGGGCTGTTGACCTTCACAATCTGGGAATTGCCTCCGCTGACAAGCAGACAGAGGAACGGGAAGGATGGTTCACGGACCTCTCTGTCAGGTTCACGGACGAAACCGGCAAGGACATGTCCCTGGAGATGATTGACCATGACGAGAGGCTTGTCCAGTGCTATTGCAAGGGCTTTCGCGAAAGAGGTGCCCACCAGCAGTGACCCAAGAAGTCCCGGGCCACGGGTGAACGCGATAGCACTTATATCCTCAGGCTGGATACCCGCCTGAGATATGGCTTCGCTGATCACCGGGACGATGTTCTGCTCATGTGCACGTGACGCAAGTTCAGGCACGACTCCACCGTATGACTTGTGCACCGCCTGGCTCGCTATGACGTTGGACATCAGCACCCTATCCTTGATGATGGCTGCGGATGTGTCGTCACATGAAGATTCTATGCCCAATATGATGTCTGCCATGTTTTTCTCGATTCTAACGGACGCAAAGATAGGAAGTTTTTGTTACATTTGTAGATTATAAAAACAGGGTTGGGCATCAGAAAATTCGTCGACATAGTTCTCCGCATTCTGGTTGGAGCAGCGATGTTTGCAGCCGCAGTCTGTCTGCTGCTGCAGTTGCCTGCTGTACAGAAATTTGCATTGCAGAAAGCCCTGGACAGGATAGAGTCGTCGATTGACGGCCGGCTGGAGGTTGACTCCATCGACGTTCAGCCCTTCGATGCAGCCCGCCTGAACGGCGTCAGGATCATAGACAGCAACCCTATGGAGTCTGCGGACCGCAAGGACACCCTGTTCTGTGCAGAGAAAGTCTACGCCGACTTCACCCTGCGCAGCATATTGAGCGGTCAGGGTTTCCATCTGGGCAAGGTCGCGCTCGAGAATGCCTCCATGAACCTCGTGCTGGAAAGCGGCGAATACAAGGACAACCTTTCGAGAATCTTCCACCTCAAGCCCAAAGGCAAGGTTCCTGGTACGAAGGAGATTTTTTCAATCAGACGCATATCCGCGAACAACCTCCACTTTCATATGCTTCATCCCGACAGCGGGCTTGAATACAAAGGAAGCGGAATAGACTGGAACGACCTTGACGTAGTCGGCGATATCGAGGGCCACGCAATGCGTTTTGCAGACGGAATCATGAGTTTCGCAGCCGACCATATTGCATTGAAGGAAAAGAGCGGGTACGCCATAGAGCATGTTTCCGGCCACGGACGCGTGGGCCGTGGAGAAACTCTCCTGGAAGATCTTCATCTTAGGGACGCATGGTCCGACATCCACCTCCGGACATACAGGATGGGCTACGAGAACACAAAAGCCTTCGGCAGATTCATAGATGCCGTGGCGCTTGACGCAGACATCGCCCAAAGTACGCTCAATCCTGCAACGCTGACCGCAATAGTCGGTCTCAGGCCTATGGATGGAATTGTGCTAGACATAGAGAGAGGAATAATAAGCGGTCCTGTAAGCGGTTTTTCGGTATCCGGGTTGGAATTCACAGAAACGACGAGTGGTATCCATGCACTGCTCAACGGAACGATGCGTGGGCTGCCGCACATCGAAGATACAGACATGAACGTCAAGCTGCATCTTGACAACGTCAGGTCTGCAGGGCTGAACAGAGTGATCGCTTCAGCTGCGCCGAAGGCAAATATAGACCTGAGTTCATTTGCCAAAGGTCAGGCATTCACCATAGACATCAACGGCAAGGGATCCCCGAACAAACTGACCGCCAATGCGAAATTGAGCGAAGGAAACTCGGCACTGAATGCAGACGTAAAAATTGCCAGGATGCTATCAGGCGCTCCGGCCATCAGCGGCCATATTATCAGCAACGACCTGGACCTGGGCCGTCTGGCAGGCATGCCCATCCTTGGCAAATGCAGTCTTGAGACCGGCCTGGAGGCAAGCTTCGGCAAGTCCGGAACCACCATGCGTATCGATTCGCTGAGGGTGGACAAGCTTGGGCTGCTCGACTACGAATACAGCGGCATACTTGCCAACGGAACTTTCGACGGCAGCGCCTTTGACGGACGCGTAGTATGCAGCGACCCGAACCTCAACTTCATGCTGCAAGGCCTCATAAACCTGGACCGAAAGGCAAAAAACGCCGCCTATAACTTCATAGCGTCGGTCGGATACGCAGACCTTCATGCGATGAACATCGACAAGCGCGAAGTATCCAAAGTCTCCCTGAACAGCCTCCGAGCCGACTTCACAAGCAAGGGCAAAGGAGAGCTGGACGGAAACCTGACCGCCCGCGGCCTTATCTTCGAAAGCCTTGCCGGCAGGCATGACATCGGCGATATCGCGATGCGTGCAACAAACAATTCAAGGCGCTACAGCATACGGCTCAACTCCGGTTTCGCAGATGCAGACTACGATGGAAGCGTCAGCATCGTAAGCATCATAGACGAGCTCAAGAACATCAGCGTAGGTCGCGAACTGTATGCACTCCTGGGAGGAAAGGAAGAATCAGGCAATGGCGAGCAGGGTTCTCTTGACATACGTTTCCACGATTCCCGTGACCTGATGGCATTCATCAAGCCTGGCCTGTACATCGCGGACAGTACCCGCGTAAGGGTAAGTGCAGACCGTAACGGCATTCTCGGCGGAGTGATCACTTCTCCTCGACTGGCCTTCAGAGACAAATATCTGCGCAGGCTGGACGTCAACCTGGACAACAAGGACAACGCTCTCAACTGCAAGCTGTACGCAGACGAGATAAACATCATGCCGGCGCTCAACTTAAGAAACGGCTCAGTCCTGCTATATGCCAACGACAACAATCTTGGCCTTGGCTGCTACTATGACAACGGAGACGAAAACCGCGCCGACATCTACCTCACGGCGGACATGATGCGCGACGCAGATAATGAACTCTGCATCAATGCACGCAGCCTCGCATCGAATATATACCTCAACGGAGACCGCTGGAACATACGTCCTGCAAACGCATTCTATCGAAAGGGCGGCTTCTCAGTCGACAGGCTTTCCATCGAGAACGGCGAGCAGTCCATCAGCCTGAATGGAGGCATTTCCATAGAGAACAGGGATTCTCTCAGGCTGGACGTCAGCAGCCTTGACCTCAGCATGCTCAACACAATTCTTGCAGGCAGATACGAGCTAGGCGGCCGTGCCACTGGTGGAGCCCTCCTTACATCCCCTCTTGCATACGACGATGAACTTGGCCTCAGCGTCAACATGAAAATCGACGACACCTGGCTGGGTGGATACAATGCCGGAACACTCCTTGCCGAGTCATCCTGGAACGAAGAGACCAAGGCTCTCGATGTCATGGTACGCAATGTCATGGAAAGCGGATCACCACTCATCCTCACCGGCTCATACATACCTTCTTCAAAGGGAATTCTTGCCGATGTCAATCTGGACGGCCTGGAAGCCGGATATTTCAGTCCGTTGGCTTCCAGCATATTCAGTGCTCTGGAGGGAAAGGTCAGCGGGCGTTTCCACGTGGATGGAACACCTGACAGGATCTCGATCTCAAGCGAAGACGGACGGATCAACGGAGGCTTGCTGCAGATTGCATATACAGGCGTTCCTTACTATCTGGACGGTGGCTTCACAGTCAATGACCGCGGAGTATTCCTGAATGACATGGCTGCCCGTGACAGCCGCTCCGGAAAGGGCAGCATCACAGGAGGCGTCCTGTTCAACAGATTCAAGGATATGCGCATGGACATGCAGATGAGGTTCGAGGACATGGAATGCACCAGAATGGTCGAGCAGGACGGAGTTCCGTTTTATGGAAGGCTCTATGGAACAGGACGAATCAACATCAGCGGCCCATTCAATGCAATCTTCCTTGACGCCGAAGTGACCACCACCAGCGCAGGCAACCTGCATATCCCGCTCAATACCGTTGCAAGTTCGGCAAAGGGCGACCTGCTCACATTCAAGGAACCGGAACGTTTCGTGTATATCGACCCATACGACCTGATGATGAACCGTCTGGGCAAGGAAGAAGCTGCAAGGAGCGACCTTGGACTGAGATTCAAGGTAAGCGCCACTCCATCGGTGGACGTCATGCTCGAGATAGACAAGGCAAGCGGACATGCCCTTACCGGACGAGGCAGCGGAGCTCTGACACTGGAAGTGCGTCCTTCCCGCGACCTCTTCACAATCAACGGAGACTATACCTTGAGCAGTGGAGACTATCATTTTGCAGCAATGGGTATAGCTCAGCGCGACTTCAGCATCCAGGACGGCAGTTCCGTCAAATTCAACGGCGACATAATGGACTCAGACCTGGATATCGATGCCATGTACCTCACCAAGGCCTCCCTATCCAACCTAATTGCTGATACGACTTCGGTAGGAACACGCAGGAACGTAGAATGCGGAATCCACATATCGGACAAAATCAGGAACCCTGCCCTGGGATTCTCGATCAACGTCCCTGACCTGGACCCGATCACAAAGTCGCGTGTCGAGAGCGCCCTCAACACCGAGGACAAGATCCAGAAGCAATTCGTAGCGCTGCTCATCTCCAACAACTTCCTTCCTGACGAACAGTCCGGAGTCACAAACAACTCCAGCAGCATACTGTACTCCAACGTCGCCGAAATCATGGCCAACCAGCTCAACAACATACTCCAGAAGCTGGATATACCTCTTGACCTTGGACTGAACTATCAGGCCACCCAGGGTGGCACGAGCATATTCGACGTCGCGATATCGACGCAGCTGTTCAACAACAGAGCCGTCATAAACGGTACCATCGGAAACCGTCAGCGAAGCGGCAACGAGGATGTCGTGGGTGACATTGACATAGAAGTCAAGCTGGACAAGACAGGGCAGCTGCGACTCACGCTGTTCTCGCACTCAGCGGACGATTACACGAACTACCTTGACAACTCCCAGCGAAGCGGAGTCGGCGTAGCTTACCAGAAGGAGTTCTCAACCCTGTCGGAGTTTTTCCGCAGACTGTTCATGAGCAAGACCAGAAAGGCCGAGGAAGACCTCAGGAAGGCAATGACGACCGAAGAAACAGTCCTAATGGGCATTGAATGATTATGAAAGGAAAACTATATCTCATACCATCCCCTCTTGGGGATAATGATCCATCCGAAGTAATTCCGGCAGCCGTACTGGAGCGCATCCAGCATATCACGACATACGTGGTCGAAGAGGAGCGCACCGTGCGCCGCTATCTCTCCCGTGCAGGTTTGAAAGGACATATCCAGGAACTTGAGCTGCACGTTCTCAACGAGCATACGACAGCACAGGAGATTTCCGCGATGGGCGCACTGTTCGAGGATGGACGCGACGTCGGCCTGATCAGCGAAGCCGGACTTCCAGCCGTAGCGGATCCTGGCTCTGCACTTGTTGCACTCTGTCACGAAAAAGGCATCGAAGTTGTCCCTATGGTTGGTCCGTCATCATTGATGCTGGCCTTGATGGGCTCGGGAATGAACGGCCAGTCCTTCGCGTTCTGCGGATATCTTCCGGCAAAGACGGATGAACGCAGGAACGCCATACGCGACATAGAAAAGATCTCCGCTTCCCGTAAACAGTCCCAGATCTTCATCGAGACCCCATATCGCAACGATTCCATATTCAGTGACCTTCTTCAGCATTGCCAGGCTTCAACAAGAATCTGCATAGCATGCAATGTGACGATGCCTGATGCATATATCAAGACCAAGACTGTTGCTGAATGGCGCAGGAACAAGGTCGAGATAGGTAAGAGACCATGTGTTTTCATACTTCTTGCACGATGAAGGGGAAGGTTGAACTGACAGGCATGGAATTCCATGCAAAGCATGGCTGTCTCGAGATCGAGCAGCTGGTCGAGAATCTTTTCATCGTAGATTTCTCCGGTGTCTATGACATGGGGGCTGCAGTTGCAGGCGATGACCTTCGTCATGCTGTCAACTATGCCGCCATATACGACATAGTTGCGGAAGAGATGGGACGCAGCCGCAATCTTCTGGAGCATCTCTGCGCATCAATCGTCGGCCGTATCGCCGAAGAGTTCCCGCAGCTCGACAGCTTCAGTGTCAAGGTATCAAAGCAGAGACCTCCTGTGGACGGCATAGCCGCCTGGTCTTCCGTTTCAATTGATTGGCCATATGAGCAATAAGAAAATAGCATATCTGACTCTCGGATGCAAGCTCAACTACGCAGAGACTTCAACATACGAGCGTGGTTTCAACGCCCTTGGCATGGAGACAGTGCCATGGCAGACGGTCGGCACCGACATATACCTGATCAATACCTGCTCGGTGACTGCCATGTCCGACCGAAAGGCCCGCGGACTGATCGGCAAGGTTCACAGACTGAATCCTGACGCTGCCATCATCGTCACCGGCTGCTATGCCGAGCTTAAGCGTGACGAGATCGAGAAGATGGAGGGCGTGTCGCTGGTGTTCGGCGCAAAGGAGAAGAGCAACCTGGTCAAGGCGACGGCAGACTGGCTGGAAGGCCGTGAAGTGATCCGTGAGAACTGGTCACGCGAAAATCTCGAGGAAGAGTACAAGCACATCTCAAAGACTATCCTTCCGGCATTTTCGCTTGGTGGACGTACAAGATCATTCCTCAAGGTCCAGGATGGCTGCAACAACTTCTGCGCCTACTGCACCGTTCCATACGCGCGTGGTGAAAGCCGCAACATACCTGTCTGCGAGGCTGTAAGACAGGCAAGACTGCTTGCCGAAGCCGGAGTAAAGGAGATTGTCCTTACAGGCGTCAATACGGGTGATTTCGGCCGTACTACAGGAGAAAGCTTCCTTGATCTGCTCAAGGCGTTGAACGAAGTCGAGGGCATAGAGCGATACCGCATATCCTCTATCGAGCCGAACCTTATCACGGAGGAGATAGTTGACTGGATAGCCTCCGGCACCAAGATACTCCCCCACTTCCACATTCCACTCCAGAGCGGATGCGACCGCATCCTTGAGACCATGGGAAGGCATTACGATACGGCATTCTTCCTGGACCGCATCGAATACATCCGGTCCAAGATGGAGAAAGAAGGCGGTCCAAAGGTATTCTTCGGCATCGACACGATGGTAGGACTGCCTGGCGAGACCGAAGAGCTATTCATGGAAACCTACAACTTCATCAGCCGTCTCAAGCCTGCGTTCATACATATCTTCCCTTATTCCCGCAGGCCAGGGACCAAGGCTGCAGCCATGAAAGACCAGGTGCCTGAGGAAATCAAGAAGGAACGTGTCGAAAGGCTCGAGGCTCTCTGCGCACAGCTTCATGATGACTTTGTAGCAAGTCACAAGGGAATGAAGGAAGAAGTACTGTTCGAATCCCGCGAGAAGGATGGTTCGATGTCAGGATTTACAAGGAATTACATCAGGGTCAGCCGTCCATATGATGCTGAGCTGGTAGGAAAGATCACGGAGGTCACCATATGAGCAACGTAAAACTGAAGTTTCTGGGAACAGGAACGTCCCAGGGGGTGCCGATGATAGGATGCGACTGTCCTGTCTGCAGATCGACAGACCATCGCGACAAGCGCCTGAGGGCTTCTGCCCTTGTGGAGTACGATGGGGTCACCATTCTGGTAGACTGCGGTCCTGATTTCCGCTATCAGATGCTGCGCGAGAACGTGCGCCATCTCGACGCCATCCTGCTTACCCATAACCATAAGGACCACACAGGCGGACTTGACGATGTGCGTTCGTTCAACCTGCTTGAACGAAAGGCAATAAACATATACTGCGAGGAGTATGTGCGCGAGCAGCTCAAGCAGGAATACTCATACGCATTCGCCGACCAGAAATATCCTGGTGCTCCTGAATGGCACGTCCATACCATAGAGAACAAGCCTTTCACGGTGTTCTCCAACGACAACGAAGAGACTCTCGTATGGGAAAGCGGTTTCGGATACAGGCATGAGAAGAAAGAGGACGTCGAGGTAAAATCAGTAGAGGTCATTCCTATCCACGGCTGGCACCACAAGGTCAAGAAACTATCCGTGATGGGCTATCGTTTCGGTGATATCGCCTACCTCACGGACATGAACCTGATTGATGACGAAGAGTTTGAGAAGCTGAAGGGGCTGCGTGCAGTCACGATCAACTGTGTGAAGCGGACTCCGCACCACTCTCATTTCTCACTTGATGAGGCTTTGGCGTTTTTCAGGAGAGTCGGAGCTAAAGACTCATATATCACCCACGTCGCGCATCTTCTTCCCTGTCACAGTGAGCTTGAAGCCGAACTGCCCGAAGGAGTCCATGTCGCATACGACGGTCTTGATATCTGAGCTGGAAGCCCATTGAATGATGATAGAAAAAAAGAAGGTGGCCCGGATGGGTCACCTTCCTTATTGGAATCGAAGTAACGATTAGAGCTGAGGACCAGCTGCTACGAGAGCCTTACCAGCCTCGTTGGTGGTGTACTTCGCGAAGTTCTTGATGAAACGAGCTGCGAGATCCTTTGCCTTCTCCTCCCACTTGGTACGATCCTGATAGGTATCGCGTGGATCAAGGATACCCCAGGCAACGCCATTGAGCTGAGTAGGAACCTCGAAGTCGAAATAAGGGATCTTCTTGGTAGGTGCGCTGAGGATAGAACCATCGAGGATAGCGTCAATGATACCACGGGTATCAGGAATGCTGATACGCTTGCCTGTTCCGTTCCAACCGGTGTTTACAAGGTAAGCCTTTGCACCGTTAGCGTTCATCTTCTTTACAAGCTCCTGAGCGTACTTTGTTGGGTGAAGCTCGAGGAATGCCTGACCGAAGCAAGCTGAGAAGGTAGGAGTAGGCTCGGTGATACCGCGCTCGGTACCTGCAAGCTTAGCGGTGAAACCGCTGAGGAAGTAGTACTGAGTCTGCTCAGGAGTAAGGATAGATACTGGAGGAAGTACGCCGAATGCATCTGCTGAAAGGAAGATTACATTCTTTGCTGCAGGACCTGCAGAAACCTTGTTAACCTCAGCTGCGATGTTGTTGATATGGTCGATAGGGTAAGATACGCGGGTGTTCTCGGTAACGGTCTTGTCGTTGAAGTCGATCTTGCCGTCCTCAGCAACGGTTACGTTCTCGAGAAGAGCGTTTCTCTTGATAGCGCCGTAGATGTCTGGCTCGTGCTCCTTTGAAAGGCCGATAACCTTTGCATAGCAGCCACCCTCGAAGTTGAATACACCGTTGTCATCCCAACCGTGCTCGTCATCACCGATGAGGCGACGCTTAGGGTCGGTAGAAAGGGTGGTCTTACCGGTTCCTGAAAGACCGAAGAAGATAGCGGTGTTCTCACCGTTCATGTCGCAGTTTGCAGAGCAGTGCATTGAAGCGATGCCCTGGAGTGGAAGGTAGTAGTTCATCATTGAGAACATACCCTTCTTCATCTCACCACCATACCAGGTGTTGATGATAACCTGCTCACGGCTGGTAACGTTGAAAGCAACACAGGTCTCAGAGTTGAGGCCGAGCTCAGCGTAGTTAGCTACCTTTGCCTTTGAAGCGTTGTAGATAACGAAGTTAGGCTCGAAGTTTGCGAGCTCCTCAGCTGTAGGCTGGATGAACATGTTCTTTACGAAGTGTGCCTGCCATGCAACCTCCATGATGAAGCGGACTGCCATGCGGGTATCAGCGTTAGCACCGCAGAAAGCGTCAACTACATAAAGCTTCTTGCCACAGAGTTCCTTTACAGCGAGGTCCTTGACGGTAGCCCATACGTCCTCTGACATAGGGTGGTTGTCGTTCTTGTACTCAGGAGTAGTCCACCATACGGTGTCCTTTGAGTTTGCATCCATAACGATGTACTTGTCCTTAGGCGAACGGCCGGTGTAGATACCAGTCATTACGTTGACTGCATCAAGCTCGGTGTTAACACCCTTGTCAAAGCCCTCGAGACCAGCCTTGGTCTCCTCAGCGAAGAGTACTTCGTAAGATGGGTTGTAAATAATCTCGGTAGTTCCGGTAATACCGTACTTCTCAAGGTTTTTGATGTCCATTTCGAAATAATATTAAGTGTTTGTAAAATTCTTTAAAAAATCCAGCGGACCCTTGTCCACCAAATCTCCGCAAATTTACTCAAATTCCCCCACTTTTCAAAAGAATATTGCGTACTTTTGTACTAATCGCAATGTAATGAACCGAGGTGATGACAGGGACCGCAAACGACATCCTTAAAGAGTACTGGGGCTATGACAGCTTCAGGCCTAAACAGGAGGAGATTATAAGTGCTGCACTGGAGGGGAAGGACGTTCTCGCGATACTTCCTACCGGTGGAGGAAAGTCCATCTGCTTCCAGGTTCCAGCGCTTATGAGCGATGGAATAGCCCTGGTTGTCACACCGCTCATCGCACTCATGAAGGACCAGGTTCAGAACCTCCGCGACAGAGGCATCAGAGCCCTCGCCATACATGCCGGAATGAACCGCCACGAGGTTGACATTGCCCTCAACAATGCCGCCTACGGCGACTACAAGTTTCTCTACATCTCGCCGGAGCGGCTCAGGACCTCTCTGTTTCAATCATACCTGGGAGTCCTGAATATCAATTACATAGTAGTCGATGAAGCTCACTGTATCTCGCAATGGGGATATGACTTCCGCCCCGATTACCTCCAGATAGGAAAGCTTCGAGAACTGATCGATGCCCCTGTCATCGCCCTGACCGCTACCGCAACTCCTAAGGTTGCCAGGGATATAATGGACAGGCTTGACTTCGGCGACGAGGGGGTCCTCCTGAAGGGCAGTTTCGAACGCGACAATCTCAGCTACGTTGTCCGTCGCACCAATGACAAGCAGGGACAGCTGCTGGACGTCTGCCGAGGAGTTCCAGGCACCGGCATAATCTATATGCGCAGCAGAAAGAAATGCGAAGAACTGGCCGGATTCCTGGTGGCTAACGGTCAGAATGCGTCCTATTATCACGCCGGACTGAGCCAGCACGCGAGGAGCGAGAGGCAGGCACAGTGGAAAAGCGGCGAAGTACGCATCATGGTCTGCACGAACGCCTTCGGAATGGGCATCGACAAGCCTGACGTACGCTTTGTAGTTCATATGGATCTTCCGGACGGACCCGAATCCTATTTCCAGGAAGCCGGCCGTGCCGGACGAGACGGTAAGCATTCATATGCGGTCCTGCTGTGGAACGACAATGACATAAAGCGAATGCGGCAGATAGAGGATGTCTCATTCCCTCCCCTGGACACCATCGCCGACATCTACCAGAAGATACACATCTACAACAACCTGCCATACGAGACAGGAGAAGGAGCCACATTCAAGTTCCGCCTCGAGGATTTTGCCGCGCATTACAAGTTCAACCGCGCCACCGCACATTACGCCATTCATTACCTTGAGATGACCTCGCACCTCAGCTACAGCGAGGATGTCGAGATCAATACAAGGGTTAAAATCTCTGTGGACAGAACCACACTGTATGACGTAGACCTGCCGGACAGGCAGATGCCCCTGCTTCTGGACCGGCTCATGCGCCGATACGTCGGAATATTCTCCTTCCCTGTCCCGGTGGACGAGGATGTCCTGGCCGCAGACATGGGCATATCCATTCCTCAGCTGCGCGAACTGCTGTACAGGCTGTCGCTTGAGCATGTCATAAAATATATTCCCGGAGACCAGTCTTCCGTACTTACCATCAACCATAACCGCCTGGTTCCCGGGAACGTGAACCTGGACCCGGAACGGTACAAGCTCCTCAAGAACAACTGCCACGACAGGGCGATGGCCATGCTGGAATATGCCACCATAGACCAGGGATGCCGCGCAGAATACCTGATGCACTATTTCGGCCAGGAGGAGACACGTCCATGCGGATCATGCGACCTATGCCGCGGACGTGCATCACTGTCGGGCCGTACCCGCAAGTGGCTCATTTCACTGGCGTGCAAGGAAGGAGGTTACACCCTTGAAGAAGTGAACGCCTCTTACGCCGCCGACAGGGTAAGACTATCCCCCGACTACCTTGCTGTCCTGCGAGAGCTCATAGACGGGGGAGAAATTCCGATGTATCGTATAGATTAGAACATGTAGTCCCAGACAGGGAGCTGTACAGGTTTGGTCTTCAGAGCGTCGATAGCCTTGCTGTCGAGGTATTTCCTGTTGATCACAAGACGGAACATGTACTCACTGAACCAATCGTCAGTGAAGGTGAGATATCCATGATTGCCGGACGATGCGCCCCAGCTGTTCTCGAACTGCCACTTCACAGGGACGTCATTGTCATCCGTATCACAAGCCACCAGGAGCATCGCGTGCGATGAGCCGCTCTGGCGTGTCAGGATGCGGGCTTTCTTGTCCATGGACAGATCGATGCCAAGCAATTTCTGGTAGTCATACAGATTGACGTCAAGGATACCGTCAGTGGTATTGCTCTGCTTGCCGACATCGCATGAAGCATACATAGGCTCATTGTCCTTGATCGACTTGAGTGCAGCAGCCTTGATATCCTCATTCGGAAGATTGAGATAGACCCAGTCCAGACCCTCTACCGTATTCGTGTAATTCTTGATATCGTACACCTTGTAGTACTCACGGGTAGGATCGTTCATGATCATCACATATGTCTGCGGATCGTATGGATCAGGAATGATTCCCTTGTAGAATTCCATAGGAGTCGCAGTCAGTGTCTTGACCTCGCCTGACTTGTCCTTGTACTTCCAGGTGAACTCGGTCGGAGGCTCGCCGAGACAGAGAGCCAGTACGCGATAGATGTCCTTCATGATCTCTATCTTCTGGGCACGGAGGGCCTTTGGCTTTGCGCCCTTCTCTGCGGCCTCACGGATGGCATAACCACCTGTGCGGAGCCTTTCCTTGAGAATGCCGATCATCTGGGATGTGTTGTTCGAATGCTCGGTCTCAGGAAAAACCTCAGCAGGCACGACGCCGTATTTCTCGGCTACGTTATAGAACAGGTTCCACACGCCGCCGTCATCGATCGGAGACTGGAAGAAGGTCACTACCTCGCGGTCATCAAAGCTGCGGTCCGCTGTCGCAATCACGTTCTCGAGGAAAAGATTGCTCTTTTCGAGAAGGTCATAGAACGAACAGTAGTTATGCGAGAAGTCGAATGAAGAGATGTTGTACTTCTCCATCACGAGGGGACGCAGATGATTCATCGAAGTGAATAACCAGCATCGGCCTGAGCTCTGCTGGTCAGTGATTCCGCTCACCGAGGTGCGGTACTTGAAGAAATGATCGATGGAACTCTTCTTCTCATAGCTGTAGACCTTGGTCTTGATGTTCTTGTCTGCAGTGAGCATGTTCTGGATGGCCAGTGTGGCATCGTCTTTCACGAAACTGCCCTGGATATCGGCCAGTTCTGCCTTGCCTATGGTCTGTGCGCCGGCTGCCAGGCTGACGAACAATGATGGAATAAGGAGATACTTTTTCATTCGGTACTGAGTTTTCCACAAATATAGCAAAAGATAGAGTATCTTTGCGTACAAGTACGGAGATAGAAATGGGAGCATTGGACAGCAGCATTCAGTTTATCAGCGGAGTCGGGCCTAAGAGGGCCGGACTGCTTGAGCGCGAGCTGGGCATATCGACTGTAGGTCAGCTGCTTCAATTCTATCCGTTCCGATACATAGACCGGAGCACGGTATTTCCCATCGCCCACGTAACTTCATCCATGGCATATGTCCAGGTCATCGGCCGCATCACCGAAGTCACACTTTATGGACCCAAAGGATCGGTAATACTGAAGGAGAACGCCCAGGGAGTGCTCCAGAAGGCATCGGCAGATCTAAGGATGAATGCCGCCAAGAGGCTCTCCATAATGATAGCGGACGCTACCGGCGTAATGGAGATGGTCTTCTTCAAGGGCATCAAGTGGAATTACGAGAGACTGCGTCCAGGCAGGATGTTCCTGTTCTTCGGCAAACCTCAGGCTTACAACGGATACCTCAACATGGTCCACCCCGAGGTTGACGATCCTCCCCAGGCGGGCAACATGACCGCTGGAGCAGGCATGACAGGAGTATACAACAGTACCGAAAAGCTCAAGGATAGCGGAATAACCGGCAAGGCGATGACCAGGATAATGGCAGCCGCTCTCAATCTGGGTCTTCCTGAGATGCGTGAGACACTCCCTGACTATGTCATACGCGACAACAATCTTCCAAACCTCGCCTGGGCCGTAAGAAACATTCATTTTCCCGAGAGCCCCGAAGCGCTGGAAAAGGCAAGCCGCAGACTGAAATTCGAGGAGCTCTTCTTCCTTCAGCTGTCCCTGCTGAAACAGAAGTATGTCCGCAGCCGAGCCGAAAACGGCATCGCCATGCCTAGAGTCGGAGAGGCATTCAACGCATGCTACCGGGGACTGCCTTTCGACCTTACAGGAGCACAGAAGCGGGTCGTCCATGAGATTCGTGCCGACATGATGAGCGGCCGCCAGATGAACCGTCTCCTGCAGGGAGACGTAGGTTCCGGCAAGACCATGGTCGCTGTGCTCAGCTGCCTGATAGCATCCGGCAACGGGTACCAGAGCTGTATCATGGCTCCGACGGAAGTACTGGCGCAGCAGCATTATAAGAACGTATGCAAGTACCTTAAGGACACGGACGTGAAATGCGCCCTCCTTACCGGAAGCACAGGAACTGCAGCGCGCAGGGAGATACACGCCGGGCTCCAGGACGGAAGCATAGGAATCATAATCGGAACCCATGCCCTCATCGAGGACAATGTCATATTCAGGAATCTCGGACTTGCCGTAATAGACGAGCAGCACAGATTCGGCGTGGACCAGCGCGCGAAACTTTGGAACAAGACCAGCTGCGGTGCGCCTCCTCACGTGCTGGTGATGACAGCGACTCCTATTCCCCGCACGCTTGCCATGACACTGTACGGCGATCTTGACGTGTCCGTCATCGACGAACTGCCTCCTGGCCGCAAACCTGTCCAGACCATACAGATCGGACAGGGAAAGAAGAATGCCATGTACCGTTTTGTCCGCGACCAGATCGCACTGGGACGTCAGGCATTCATTGTATTTCCTCTTATTTTCGAGAGCGACAAGCTTGAGCTGGAGAGCCTGGAGCAGGGTTATGAAGACATCGTAAGCAAATTCCCGCTTCCGGACTACAAGGTCGCCATAGTCCATGGCCAGCAGACAAACGACGAGAAGAACTTCAACATGGATGCATTTGCCGCCGGACGCGCACATATCCTGGTTTCGACTACGGTCATCGAGGTAGGTGTAGATGTGCCGAATGCATCCGTGATGGTCATTGAAAGTGCCCAGCGCTTCGGCCTGTCTCAGCTTCACCAGTTGCGAGGACGCGTCGGACGAGGTGCGGACGAGGCCTTCTGCATCCTTGTAAAGGACAACAAGATCAGCAAGGAATCGCAGAAAAGGCTTGACCTCATGTGTGCGACCGAAAATGGATTCGAGATCGCAGAAGAGGATATGAAGATGCGAGGGCCAGGAGACCTGGAAGGCACCCAGCAGAGCGGTCTGCCTATAAGCCTGAACATTGCGTCACTTGCCAAGGACGGCATCCTTCTGTCACAGGCCCGCCAATACGCTGAGAGTATCCTGGAGAAAGATCCGTCACTTGAATCTCCGGACAATGCGATGCTGCTCAGGGAGCTGCGCAAGGACAAATACAACATCAAGGACTACAGCAAGATATCATAATAACAAACAGATAATGAAACATCCAAGAATCATGGGCGCACTCGTGTGCCTTTTCGGAATCATGAGCTGCAACCAGAGTACAAAGACAGATCTTTCTGCGGGCTATATAGGCCCTTCAGACATCAAGATTGCCGACGGAGTGATGACTCCCGAGACCCTTCTCGCATTCGGACGTCTCAGCGATCCTCAGATCTCCCCTGACGGAGAGAAGATCCTTTACGGAATGAGCTACACCTCGATCGAAGAGAACCGTTCATGCCGAAACCTCTTCCTTGCCAACGTGGACGGCAGCGAGCGCGTCCAGCTCACACGCTATGCAAAGAGTGTCAGCAACGCTCGCTGGGCTGCTGACGGAAAGAGTATCTTTTTCATCCAGGGAGGACAGATCTGGCAGGCTCCGCTCCAGGGCAACAAGCTCGGCAAGAGAGTTCAGCTCAGTGACGTTCCTTCAGGAATTTCCGAGTTCAAGCTCTCTCCTGACCAGACTCAGGTAATCTACATCAGCACCATCAAGAACAGCAAGCTCGTACAGCCCGTAGACACCGACCCTAAGCTTGACAAGGCCAACGCATATGCCACCGAAGACCTGATGTACCGCCATTGGGACCATTGGGTTACCGAGACCCCAAGAAGCTACGTCGCAACTCTGGTGAATGGCATGATCACCCCGGAGAACTCCGTAGACATTCTCGGCGAGGAGCCTTACGAGCTTCCAACCGAGCCTTTCGGTGGCGCAGAGCAGCTTGACTGGGCGCCAGACGGTCGCCACATTGCATATTCATGCCGCAAGCACATGGGCAAGCAGTATGCATTCTCTACAAACTGCGGTATCTATGTCTATGACATAGTCACAGGTCAGACCGTCACAGTAAAGGGCGATGGCGGATATGACACCGACCCTGTATGGTCTCCTGATGGAAGTCAGCTTGCATGGGTTTCAATGGCACGAGATGGATATGAGGCAGACCACCAGAGCCTCATGGTTGCCGATGTTGCGACCAGCGAAGAGAACCAGGGATTCGGCATGAACTTCAGCAACGTACGTGACCTTTGCCCTGATTTCAAGTATGATGTCTCAGGCATCTTCTGGAATCCATACGAGAACGGAAACATCATCTTCCAGGCACTCGCAGAAGGCACCCAGAAGGTCTTCTGCGCAGGACAGGACGGCAATGTAAAGCAGATCACCAAGGATGAGTGGGCATACGACTTCTTCAGTCCATTCGCCATGAAGGCATCTGACGGATCATGTACCCTCTACGCCTCTTATTATGCACTCAACTTCCCTGTTGAGCTCATCAGCCTCACAGTCGGCCAGGACGGCAACGTTACCTTCGAGCAGATCAGCCATGAGAATGAGCATATCCTTTCTCAGCTTGACGAACCAACATCAGAGAGCGTGATTCTCAAGACCGTTGACGGCAAGGATATGCAGTGCTGGGTGCTCTATCCACCAAAGTTCGACAAGAACAAGCAGTACCCTGCCATCGAGATCGTACTCGGCGGACCTCAGGGAACCAACAGCCAGGACTGGAGCTACCGCTGGTGCTACCGTCTCATGGCCCAGCAGGGTTACGTAGTCATCATGCCTAACCGCCGTGGAACGACTGCGTTCGGCCAAGAGTGGAAAGAGCAGATCAGCGGTGACTACTGCGGTCTGAACATGCAGGACTATCTCGTAGCCGGCCGATACATCAAGAGCCAGCCATACGTAGACAAGCTAGCCTGTGTAGGTGCATCTTACGGTGGTTTCTCTGTATATATGCTTGAAGGTCTCCATGGTGACCTCTATGACTGCTTCATCGCGCATGCAGGTATCTTCGACGAGACCCAGATGTGGTATACCACCGAAGAAATGTGGTTCGCAAACTGGGACAACGGCGGACTTACTGAATTTGCGTACACCGAAGGCCAACAGGGCCCTGCCGGCGACGGCATCACCTTCGGAGGCCTCCAGCAGGCAGGAGCACCTTACGCGTCAACTCCAAAGGCACAGCGTCACTATGCGAATGATCCGGCATCAATGGTCACCAGATGGCATACGCCTATCCTCTGCTTCCACGGCATGATGGACTACCGTATTCCTTACGAGCAGGGTATGGCTGCATTCAACGCCGCCCAGATGATGGGAGTACCTTCAAAGCTTGTCATTTTCCCTGAGGAGAATCACTGGATTCTCCAGCCACAGAACACCCTCTACTGGAACAGAGAGTTCTTCAACTGGCTTGAACGCTGGATAAAATAACGTTTAACATAATTTTATTCCGTCTTTGTTGATATTTTTATGATTTAACCATATATTTGTCAGCAAAGACGGATTAATACATTTAAGCATGAGTTACTCAATAACACTGCCGCTCCCGAAAGGATGGTCAAATGAAAGCGAGATTCTGACTGAGGAAGGTCAGGAAATCACACATATGCAGGCATTCCTGCCTGACGAGAAGACACAGTCGGACAAAGCTCTTGTGGACATCTATGTCGGTCCTATGCCCGAAGGCTCCAACGCAGAACAGGAGGCATACAACTCATACCTGGACATCGTTGGAGAAGACGACGAGGATGACGAGGATCCATTGTATGTCTGGGACTTCCAGGGAAAGGAAGCTATCGGTTATGAGGTTCTCTGCGAGGACAACTCTCCTATGCGCATGATGAGCATAGAGATTCTTCCAGGAGTTCTCTGCATAATCATGGCAGCCTGCAGGAACGACAGCCTTCTTACCAACGCTATCGTTCATCTGGAAAAGAACCTGAAGGTCACTGCTGAATAAACCTCACACGATGACATAGACCGGGTGCACAAACCCGGCATCAACAAAAAAAGGGATGGCCGGATGGCCATCCCTTTTGGGTATTTCATTGCAACCGATTAGCGGGTGCAGAAGTTCCACTTGCAGTTGTCGCTGTTGAAATCGAACTTGCCGAGTGAAGGGGTGCTGTCACCAGCTGAGATGAGGCAAAGAGGCTCATTGCAGCCAGGGATAGCCTTAGGCATGATTCTGAAGGTACCATCGGTGCACTGCTCGATTCTCCAAAGCTGCTCGTCAGCGCCGGTGTACTTCTCTACAGTCTTGACCTCGAGGTCAGCGGTAGCTGCAAGAGCACGCTCGGTTCCCTCGATAACGATCTTGTAGTAAGGAGCGCCAAGGTAACCACCTGCCTCGTCAACTGCAACTACAGACCACTTCTGGTGAGGGCGGAACATGTAGTCACCGATTCTTGCAGGGATATCGCCAGCTGGCCATGTGCCGATAACTTCCTCAAGCTTCTGGAATGAAGGGTTAGGAATAGGATCGGTGCTGCCACGCATTGGACGTGCAACATTCTGTCTCTGGAAGTCTACTGCAAGCTCAAGAGCATAACCTCTACGAACTGACTCGATCTCGTAAACACCCTCGAAGAAAGGCTCGCCGGCAACTGGCCAATCGTTCTTCCAAAGGAGAGGACGGATAGCGAGAACGCTACGGCCACCCTGGTCGTAGTCAGCCTCCCAGTGGAATGACATCTTCTCGATGCCTTCCTCCTCGATGTAACGGCCGAAGTGACCTGCACCGGTCTTGCCGTAACCAGCAGCAACAACCATCTTACCGCCACCCTCGATCATTGAACGGCCAACGTTGTCGATGAATGGTCCGTTGACATTGCGAGAACGTCCTACTACGATGTTGTAGGTAGAGTTTACACCGTCACAGCAGGTACCGTGGGTACCAAGAAGATAATACCAACCATTGTGATAGATCATGTCAGAAGCCTCGCAGTCGACAGCTACGTCGAGGTCCTTGGTGCCTTCCTTGCGGTAGCCGGTCTTAGGATCGAGCTCGCACTGACGGATGAATCCGAAGTATGTTCCGAAGGTAGCAAACATACGGCCGGTGGTAGGATCGAGGAAGAGACCGATATCGATAGCATCGCAATCCTCATCGAACTCTGAATGAGCAACCTCTACAGCCTCGGTGTAACCGAAGTTCTTAGAGTTAGGGTCGAGGTCATTGTTCCACATGGTGAGGATACGGCCTGCGTGACCACCACCAAGACCGCCACCGGTAGCTGAGTAACCGATGAGATAACGATCACCGATCTTGAGTGCATCTGGAGCTGCACCACCGCCTGGACGTGCGTTTACGCCTTCTGGAGCCTCGATTGCTGACCAATGCCAACCGTCTGGTGACCAAAGGCCGCCGCCGCCGGTACCGTAAGTATAGTACTTACCGTTGCAGAGCATGATGTTAGAAGGGTCGTGGATGTATGGAGTGCCCACCTGGGCCTTTGCCTCATAAGCGGAAGCCATTGCAAACAGCACTGCCGCTGAAAGAATGATGGATCTGTTTTTCATGATACTTCAGAATTATTTGGTTGTGCTGATTGTATAGTTCTTTACTGGCTTGAGGTTCTCGTCTACGAAACGAACGCAGAAGTCGCTCATACCAGGTCCATTGATGACAGCGCCACGGAGGACGTGCTTGCCCTTGGTGAGGGTCATGCGAGCCGACATACCGTCGTCTGCAACCATACGGCGGTCACCTGAGAGGATAAGAGCCTCCTCACCGTCAACCCACCACATAGAAGCTGAGTTGGAACCAACTGCGAGTCTTACGGTCATGTCCTCTGGTACATCGATAACGGTAACAGCCCAGAATACGAGACCATACTTGTCACGGTTGAGGTCAGAAGCGAAACGCATAAGCTTTACATTGAAGAGCTTGCTGTCGAGAGCATGCCACTTGAGCTTGCGGTCAACCTTTACGATTTCAGGAGCCTGAGGAGCGCCGAAACCTCTGAAGGTAGCCTTCTCATACTGAGTCTTGTACTTGATTACCTCTCCCTTCTTGCCGGTTGTAGGAACCTTTGCAAGATCGCCACCGAGATAGGTGTCTGAGAACTTTGCGAAGGTCTCGCGGATATAGCTATCCACGAAAACGGTGTTCGAGCCGTTTGGAAAATCGAATGGCTCAAGAAGAAGCCAGCGGCCGATGAAGCCGTTAGCGTCTGGACTTGCTACGTCACCCGTAACTGGGGTGAAGTAGTTCGAGTTGGTGAAGTCCTGTGCCTTTGCAGCTCCTGCAAGGCAGAGGAGACCAGCCGCGAGGATGGTTGTTCTTTTAATGAAATTCATAACGTGGTTTTATAAAAATAAAAGTGTTAGTGTTTACGGTTTGATAGGTTCACCCATTTCTGAATTCTCGGCATCGCCTGCATCGAGCTTGAAGAGCATGAAATCAGGGTTTTCCTTGGTACATACAGTCCACTCGCCAGCGGCAGCGCCATTAGGATCGCCATACTTGGCGAAGTTGCTCCAGGCAGTGAGCATTTTCTCGGAAAGATCCCAGTCGCCCTTTGTCCAAGGACGCCAGCAATGCTTGAGTGACTTGAATGCATACCAGAGATCGGATGAATGGAAGGCGCCCTTGAGCACGTTTGGCTGACTTCCGTCATCAGGGAGAGGACGGGCAAACTGATATGCCCACGCCTTGTCACCCAAAGATTCACGGTTGTAGCAGAACTCGAGGATGCCTGGAGCCATGCTGCCCATGTCGTTGAGAGTGAATCCGATCATGTAAGGGATATGAGGAAGGTTATTGTTCTCGGCTGCGTCATCGAAACTCTCCTTCATTACATATCCGTCAACCATAGGCATGAGAGTCAAACTGTTACGCTTGCCCGAAGCCGCATTGTACATATTGGCTACGGAATAGACCATCTCAGTGCTGGCCGAACGCATCTTCTTTATGTCAGTGAGACCTGCCCAGTCGAAGATTTCCTTTGAGACAGCCTCTGACTCATCAAGAGTAAGTGTCGAGAATGGTCCGATGTGCTGAGGAGCAACTGCATTGACCAGTCCACCGCCACTCATGATGATAGCTTTGTTGAAAAGTCCCTGGGTAAGAGGAGATGCACAGAGAGTCCTGACGCTGCCGGCACCGGCACTCTGGCCGAATACCATGACATTATCCGGATCGCCACCGAACTGTGCGATATTCTTCTTTATCCACTTGAGGGACTCGATCTGGTCAAGGATACCGTAGTTGCCTGACACATGCTGAGGACTTTCTGCAGATAGTTCAGGATGGGTAAGGAATCCGAATACTCCAAGACGATAGTTGATTGAAACGAGGACGACGTCCTTGTCTGCCCACTCCTGACCGTCAAACTCAGGCTCAGAGCCCCATCCTTCGCGGTAACCGCCGCCATGGATCCACAGAGCCACAGGAAGCTTCGCGTCAGGATTGCCTGATTCCTTGGTCCAGACATTGAGATAGAGACAGTCTTCGCTGTAAGGGGCCTCTGCGCCATAACCCCATTCTGTGGTATAGCCACCTGGGTAATGCACGGACTGGTATCCAGGGTGACCGAACTCGTCACAGACCTTGACACCGTCCCATGGAACGACCGGCTGAGGAGCCTTCCAGCGCAGATCCTTGATAGGTGGAGCCGCATAAGGGATACCACGATAGACGACGACTCCGGCGATATCGGTGTCAACGCCCTGGATCTGGCCTCCTTCAATGGTCAGGATCGGATTCTGCTGCACGCTCTGGCACGCGACAAGAGCCAACGCAAGCATGAATGACAATACCTTTCTCATGTTAATATTGATTGGTTATTGGTAAAATCAGTGTTATCGCCCCTTCCGGGGACAGGATTACTTCACGGTAATCAGTGCTGCAGCAGCCTTTACACGCTCTCTCAGCGCATCAAGGTCACTGTCCTTCGGAGCATAGCCCACAACGACTCCCATACGGCGGTTGACTCTTGTGCTTGGCTTTCCGAAGATTCTTATGTCGTTGCAAGGATGGGTGGCAGCCGCAGCCTCGACGCCCTCGTACTGAGGAACAGCATCGGATGCAATGCCGGAGAGGACAACTGCAGACGCGCCCTTGCGCTCATATGTTATCTCAGGGATAGGAATTCCGAGGACGGCACGGCAATGGAGCTCGAACTCGGAAAGGTTCTGGGTACCCGCCAGGGTTACCATACCTGTATCGTGAGGACGTGGCGAGAGCTCTGAGAAATACACGCCATCCTTGTCACTGAGGAAGAACTCAACGCCCCAAATGCCGGCGCCGGTCAGCGACTTTGTAACTGCCGCTGCCATTCTCTGGGCCTCGGCGAGCTGTTCGTCAGACACGCGTGCAGGCTGGAAACTCTCACGATAGTCACCATGGATCTGCACATGTCCGATAGGTGGACAGAAGAGGGTGTTGCCGTCCTTCTGGGTAACGGTAAGGAGGGTTATCTCGCTGTCGAACTTTATGAATTCCTCTACGATGATCTCACGGATGTCTCCGCGGGAACCCTCACATGCATATTTCCATGCCGGCTCGATGTCAGCCTCTGTCTTAAGGACTGACTGACCTTTTCCTGAAGAAGACATGAGAGGCTTGATGACGCAAGGAAGGCCTATCTCCTCGACTGCAGCCTTGAGTTCATCAAGACTTTTGGCATAGCGGTAACGCGCAGTCTTGAGGCCAAGATCCACTGCTGCCAGATCACGGATAGCCTTGCGGTTCATGGTGAAGTTCACTGCACGTGCACTTGGCACGACCTGGATACCCTGTTCCTCGAGGGAATAGAGCTTTTCGGTACGGATAGCCTCGATCTCAGGAACGATGATATCCGGATTGTGCTTCTTCACGGCAGCCTCGAGAGCATCGCCGTCAAGCATGTCGAACACTTCGCATTCATCAGCAACCTGCATCGCTGGAGCTCCGGCATAGCGGTCGCACGCGATGACGGTCTGTCCGAGCCTCTGGGCAGCGATCACGAATTCCTTTCCAAGCTCACCAGAGCCGAGCAACATTATCTTCTTCATTAACTATCTGTGTTAGTTTCTATTATGGTGTTTCCTCGTACCCCCTAGCGGAATCGAACCGCTATCGCGGGAACCGGAATCCCGAATTCTATCCATTAAACTAAAGGGGCAAAATACCGGTTGTACCCGCAAATATAACAAAATAAAAAGCCATTTTCTTTAATAAATTGGAGTTTTTGAGTAATTTTGTATGATTGTATTTTGGTGCATTATACCCATATTTAAACAAACATCTTTGCAATGAAAAAAGCTTACATATTTCCCGGACAGGGAGCTCAGTTTGCTGGAATGGGCAAGGCACTTTATGAAACCAACCCAAAGGCAAGACAGCTGATGGAGGATGCAAATGACATCCTCGGATTCAGAATCACCGATATCATGTTTGAAGGAAGCGACGCGCAGCTCAAGGAGACTGCAGTCACCCAGCCTGCAATCTTCATCCACTCCGCCGCCCTCGCTCTCAGCATGGAAGGATTTGCCCCGGACATGGCAGCAGGTCATTCACTCGGAGAGTTCTCCGCACTTGCAGCGACCGGAGCAATGGATTTCGCAAGCGCCCTCAAGCTTGTCAGCATCCGCGCTTCCCTCATGCAGAAGTGCTGCGAGACTGTCCCTGGAGGCATGGCTGCCATCATCGGACTTGACAATGAGAAGGTCGAGGATATATGCTCGTCCATCACCGGAACCGTGATTCCTGCGAACTACAACTGCGATGGCCAGCTGGTGATTTCAGGCGAGAAGGAAGCCATCGAAGAGGCATGCGCGAAACTCAAGGAAGCTGGAGCAAAGCGTGCTCTTCCTCTGGCAGTAAGCGGAGCATTCCACTCCCCTCTCATGGAGCCGGCACGTGTCGAGCTTGGCAAGGCCATCGAGGTCACTGAGTTCCATACTCCATGCTGTCCTGTATACCAGAATGTCAGTGCAAAGGCCGAGGCCGACCCAACCGTAATCAAGGCCAACCTGCTTGCACAGCTGACCTCTCCGGTACGCTGGACACAGTCAGTGAAGCAGATGCTCGAGGATGGAGCCGAAGCATTCACAGAACTCGGACCGGGAGCAGTACTCCAGGGTCTCGTCAAAAGAATCTCGGGAGCTATCGGCAAGACTGTGCTTATCGAAGGAATGCAATAAGTCACTAACCGACTAACACATAAAAAATTCATAAAATAACATTATGGCAAAAGAAAAGAAATTCATCACCTGTGACGGTAACTACGCAGCGTCCAACATCGCTTACCTCTTCAGTGAGCACGCTGCCATCTACCCTATCACACCTTCTTCGACGATGGCAGAGAACATCGATGAGTGGGCAGCCCACGGAAAGAAGAATCTCTGGGGCGAGGTCGTAAAGGTAACCGAAATGCAGAGCGAGGCTGGTGCTGCCGGTGCAGTACACGGTTCACTCCAGGCCGGTGCCCTCACCACCACCTACACCGCATCCCAGGGTCTCCTGCTGATGATTCCTAACATGTACAAGATCGCCGGCGAGATGCTCCCTGCAGTCTTCCATGTATCAGCCCGCGCCCTTGCTTCACATGCTCTGTCAATCTTCGGTGACCATCAGGATGTGATGGCATGCCGCCAGACAGGTTTCGCCATGCTCGCTTCCGGCTCTGTACAGGAAGCTCAGGATATGGCTGCCGTAGCACACCTTTCAGCTATCAAGGGAAGCATTCCTTTCCTCCACTTCTTTGACGGTTTCAGAACCTCTCACGAGATCCAGAAGATCGAGCTCCTCGACGAGGATGCACTCCGTGACATGGTCAGCACCAAGTCTCTCGACCGTTTCCGCAAGAGCGCGCTCACTCCTGAGGCTCCTGTAACCAGAGGTACCGCCCAGAATGGCGACGTATTCTTCCAGGCAGTGGAGTCACGCAACCAGGTATATGACAACATTCCTGACATCGTTGCACGCTACATGGGTGAGATCAGCGAGCTTACCGGCCGTCAGTACCGTCCATTCGAGTACTATGGCGACGCTGAGGCTGAGAACATCATCGTTGCAATGGGTTCAGTTACCGAGACCATCAAGGAAACCATCGACTACCTCGCAAAGCAGGGTCGCAAGTGCGGTCTCATCACCGTTCACCTCTACAGACCTTTCGCTGAGAAGTACTTCCTCAAGGTTCTCCCTAAGAACGTAAAGAAGATCGCTGTCCTCGACAGAACCAAGGAGCCAGGATCGCTCGGCGAGCCTCTCTACCAGGACATCAAGACCGTATTCCAGGGCAAGGAGGAGTCTCCTCTCATCGTCGGCGGACGCTATGGTCTTTCTTCAAAGGACACCTCTCCTGCACAGATCGTCGCTGTATACGACAACCTCGAGCTCAGAGAGCCTAAGAACGGCTTCACCATCGGCATCGTGGATGACGTCACCTTCAAGTCACTCCCTGTCAAGGAGGAGATCTCTATCGTGAAGGAAGGCACTACCGAGTGCAAGTTCTTCGGTCTCGGTTCAGACGGTACCGTAGGTGCAAACAAGAACACCATCAAGATCATCGGTTCACACACCGACCTCTACAGCCAGGCATATTTTGATTACGACTCAAAGAAGTCAGGTGGATACACCTGTTCACACCTCCGTTTCGGCGAGGCTCCTATCAAGGCACCTTATCTCGTGAACACTCCTGACTTCGTGGCTTGCCACGTTCCTTCATACCTCAGCAAGTATGACGTACTCAAGGGCATCAAGGAAGGCGGTTCACTCCTTCTCAACTCTCTCTGGGACGAGCAGGAGACCCTCAAGAGAATCCCTGACCACGCAAAGGCAGTCATCGGCCGCAAGCACATCAACCTCTATATCATCAACGCTACCAAGATTGCAGCAGAGATCGGTCTCGGCGGACGTACCAACACCATTCTCCAGAGTGCATTCTTCCGCATCACCGGCATCATCCCTGCCGATGACGCTGTGAAGTACATGAAGGACGCAGCTCTCAAGAGCTACGGCAAGAAGGGCGAGAATATCGTCAACATGAACTACGCAGCTATCGACCGTGGTGGCGAGTACACCAAGGTTGAGGTTCCTGCAGAGTGGGCTGAGATCACCGCGAAGTTCCAGAACCCTAACGCAGGCCGCCTTGCAACCCCATTCGTGAAGGAGATCGCAGACGTTGTGAACTCACAGTGCGGCGACACCCTCCCTGTAAGTGCTTTCCTTCCATATATGGATGGTACCATGCCTGCAGGAAGCGCAGCATTCGAGAAGCGTGGTGTAGCTACCAGCGTTCCTGTATGGGATGCAGAGAAGTGTATCCAGTGCAACAGCTGTGCATTCGTCTGCCCTCACGCAGCAATCCGTCCATTCCTCCTCACAGCTGACGAGGCTGCTGCAGCTCCTGCAGGTCTCAAGATGGCTGACGGAAAGGCAACCCTCAAGGATTACAAGTACGCTCTCTCAGTTTCTGTAGCTGACTGTACCGGTTGCGGCAACTGTGTTGACGTATGTCTCAGCAAGGAGAAGGCTCTCAAGATGGAGTCATACCTCGGAAACGAGGCCGAGCAGGCTAACTTCGACTACCTCCACGCTAACGTAGGTTACAAGGAGGAGGCAGTGAACAAGGCTGCAAACATGAAGAACGCACAGTTCGCACAGCCGCTGTTCGAGTTCTCAGGAGCTTGTGCAGGTTGTGGTGAGACCCCATACATCAAGAACATCACCCAGCTCTTCGGTGACCACATGATGATCGCCAACGCTACCGGCTGTTCTTCAATCTACGGCGCTTCATTCCCTGCATCTCCATACTGCACCGACGCAAAGGGTCATGGTCCAGCTTGGGCTAACTCACTCTTCGAGGATTTCTGCGAGTTCGGTCTTGGTATGCATCTCGGTTCAGACCGTATGCGTGAGTCTGTTGCAGCTCTCATGCAGAAGGGTCTCGAGTGCAGCTGCTGCACCGAGGAGATGAAGTCACTCTTCAGCAAGTGGCTCGAGAACCGCAATGACTATGCAGTAACCCGTGACGTATGCGACAGACTCATCCCTCTCATGGAGGCTTGTGGCTGCGACACTTGCAAGGCTCTCCTCAAGCTCAAGCAGTTCATTCCTGCACGCAGCCAGTGGATCTTCGGTGGTGACGGTGCAAGCTACGATATCGGTTACGGCGGTCTCGACCATGTACTCGCTTCTGGTGAGAATGTGAACATCCTCGTTCTCGATACCGAGGTTTACTCTAACACCGGTGGTCAGTCATCAAAGGCTACCCCTGTAGGAGCTATCGCAAAGTTCGCTGCTTCAGGCAAGAAGATCCGCAAGAAGGATCTCGGTATGATGGCAATGAGCTATGGCTACGTATACGTCGCTCAGGTTGCAATGGGTGCAAGCCCTGTTCAGTATATGAACGCAATCAAGGAGGCAGAGGCATACGATGGACCATCACTCATCATCGCTTACGCTCCATGTATCAACCATGGTCTCAAGGCCGGCATGGGTCTCAGCCAGAAGGAGGAGAAGCTCGCTGTTGAGTGCGGTTACTGGCATCTGTACCGCTTCAACCCAGCTCTCGAGGCTGAGGGCAAGAACCCATTCACCCTCGACAGCAAGGAGCCAGACTGGAGCAAGTTCCAGGACTTCCTCAAGGGTGAGGTTCGTTTCGCTTCCCTCTACAAGCTCTTCCCTGATCAGGCCGAGGAGCTCCTCCAGAAGACTGAGGAGTTCGCTAAGCTCCGTCTCGGAACCTACCAGCGTCTCGCAAGCAAGTAATCCTTGCTATACGATAAACCAAAGAAGGCGGCTCTTTCGAGTCGCCTTCCTTTTTGTTGAGAAAAAAAGAAGCCCGGCTTTCACGCCGGGCTTCAGCCGTTATTATTTCTGGGCTGGTCTCTGGACAACTTCCATGAGGTAGCCGTCTACCAGCGCCTTTGCCATCTTCTTGATTGAATCAGGAGTGAGGGCATCGACAGCAGCCTCATAAGCCTTGTCTCCATCCTCGCTGTACTCCTGGTTGGTGATGAGTCTGCCGAGCCAGTAGCTGTTGCGGATGCGTGACTCCGGAATGTTCTTCTTGAGGTTGTTCACGGTCTTCTCGAAGTAATCCTGCGAAGGACCTTCTGCAGCGATCTGCTTCAAACCGTCGAGGGCAATCTTCTGGAGCTGGTCAGCCTGTGCCTCATTGGTTTCGAATGCGACCTGAAGGATTGCATACTGCCGTGGCCTTCTGCTTACATCAGAAGCAACCTGAGCGCCATAGGTACCGCCCTCAGACTCGCGGAGAGTCTCGACATAGAGCATGTTGAGGATGTAAGAGAGGGCATCCATGTTCACTTCAAGATCATAAGAATATGGAGTTTCTGCCTTGTAAACCTCGACAACGGTAACCTTTGGAGTCTCCATTGTTGAACGGAACTCGTTCTTCACAGTCTTTGATGCGATGGACTCGCCTGTATCCTTCCAGTTGAGAGCCTTCTTACCCTTTGGAAGGCTGCCGATATACTTCTCGACTAGAGGGCGCATTTCATCAATCTCGAAGTCTCCTACAACATAGAGGACAGCACCGGCAGCATCCTTGAAGAGCATGCGGTAGTTGCGCTCGATGGCATCGAGGCTTGCAGCCTTGAGGACTTCATCACTGATGAACGCCTTGCGTGGAGAATCGTAGATAGTAGAGATAAGCTCTTCCTGGAGTTTATAGTTAGGCTGGCTCATAAGACCAGGGAGGACCGCCTCGATGGTCTTGATTCCCTGAGCATACTCATTCTCATCGAAACGAGGATCAACGAACTGGAGATACATCATCTGGAACGCTGTCTCGATATCCTTGACGGTTGAAGAGCCATTGACACCATGGTTGAGCTGGCTGATGTATGGGCTTACAGTAAGCTGCTTGCCGCTGAGCATCTTCTGGACCTGAGTGTTGGAGAACTGGGAAATACCGCTGTTCTGGAGGAAGAGGGTCAGGATGTTATCCTCGAACGACTTCACGTCGGCATCGCTGATGAGGCTGGTTCCACCTGCAAGTCTGAGATTGAATGAGATTCTGTCCTTCTCATGTTCAGTAGGAAGGAGGACAACCTTGACGCCGTTCTTAAGGGTCCAGATGGTGCTGCCATATGCTCCGGCTGCAGACTTCTTGATCTTTGAGCCCTTCAGACTTGCCGGATTGAGGAATTCACTGTCAACCTCTTCTGCCTCATTTGCCTGAATCTCCATTCCCTTGACAGCATCGAGGACAGCCTTGATCTCCTCTTCTGAAGGATTGTAGATGCCTTCCTTCTTTGGACCTTCATAGAGAACAACCATATTCTCATCGGTGATGAGCTGGGCAGCCACCATGTTGATGACCTGAGCCTGAAGCTGAGGCATGATCATGCTGACGATCTCGAACCTCTGCTGAGGATCCATATATGCCTTCTGCTGGAAGAAATGATTGATGAGAGGCATCACAAACTCGGAGTTGGTACGGGTGTCAGCCTTTCTTGCTGCACTTTCATACTGAGAAAGGATCTCGGTCTTCGCACGCTCTACCTCGGCATCGGTAAATCCGAAACGCTTCATCTTCTCGATCTCTACCATCATTGCCGCGAATGCAGGGAGGATCTTGTCAGGAGCCGCAGCCACACTTGCATATGCGCTCTCCATGGTCTCGCAGAGATTTGCGAATGACATACCTGCATTGAGGAATGGTGAATCAGGCTGAGCTGCAATGTCATTGAAACGCTCTGCCATGACAGTGCTGATGATGTCCTTGAGAAGATCCACCATGAGTCCCTGAGCCGTTGAGTTGATGATTGCAGGAGTTGCATCACTGTTCCAGAACACGTCCATGCTTACATTTGGACACTCTGGATCGGTAACGATACCTATCACAGGCTCGCTGTTTCCCGGAATCATGATGACCTCCTTGGCCTTTGGATCAACCGGCGCAGGGATGTCCGCAAAGATTTTCTTGATCTTTGCCTCAACCTCATCCACGTCGACGTCGCCGACAACGATAAGTGCCTGGTTGTTTGGCTGGTACCAGGTCTGGTAGAAGTTGACGAGAGACTCAGGTTTGAAAGTCTTGAGGTTCTCCTCGCTTCCGATGATGGAAGTTGTTGCATACTTGGTATCTTTGAAAAGATACTGGTAGAGTTGCTCACGCATACGCCAGTTGGCATCGTTGCGGGTACGCTTCTCCTCGAGGATGACTCCCCTTTCGGCATCGATCTCCGCTGGATCGCAGGTTACGAAATGAGAATAGTCGTGCATGATGAGAAGACAGTTGTCCACTACCTGATCATTCACCAGTGGAATATTGGTAAGCAGATAGATTGTCTGCTCGACACCGGTCGAAGCATTGACATTGCCTCCGAATGACGCACCGATACTCTCAAGATAATTAAGGATACCCTTTCCTGGGAAGTTCTTGGTACCATTGAAGCACATGTGCTCGAGGAAATGCGCCAGACCATCCTGGTCGGGAGCCTCCTGGAGAGCACCGACATGTGTTGCGAGATAGAATTCGGCACGGTCTGCCGGTTTCTCGTTATGCCTGATATAATAGGTCATGCCATTATCAAGCTTTCCGGTCTTCACAGCCGGATCATTTGGCAACATCTGCATTTCCTGCGCTCCCGCGAAGGTGAAAGCAGTGATCATTGCCACGAAGAATACGAGTAACTTTTTCATGTTATAAAATTTGGTTTCGTTCTTTCTATTTGACGAAGGTCCTGGACCTTTTGCTACAAAGAAATAACATTTTTTACATTATGCCCCGATTATGCGGAAAAAACTGTAGCTTTGCCATAAGCAACAATTATGCACAATGGCAGAATTCGAGGACTCAAGACTGAAAATTTTTATCAGTGTGGCACGTCTCGGCAGCTTTACCCTGGCTGCACGTGAATGCGGCATCAGTCAGCCGGCTGTAAGCCAGAACATCTCAGAATTGGAAAAACTTATGGGTAAGAGCCTGTTTGTCCGCAATAGAGGTTCGGTAGAACTGACACATCACGGAGTCAGGTTCATGGAATATGCATCACAGATCTCATTCTGGTACAAAGCCGCACGCGAAGCATTCGGCGAGGGACTTCCGAGCCAGCTCAAACCAGGGGACGCACACCGTATGCCGGTACGTATCGGCGTAGGCGAAGGCGTGGAATGCCATTTCACATCCCCCGACGACCCTGAACGCGACATTGAGCTCGTACGTCAGGGAGACGACCTTCGTGTAAGCATCATAAAAAAGCAGCGAAGCCTTGAAGACTTCGCTGCCGGAGACCTTTAAGGTATCTGCCTATTACTCAGCTGCGCTGATAGCGCCCATTGGGCAAGCATCGGCACAAGCGCCGCAGTCGATGCAGATTGCAGGATCGATGCTGTATACATCGCCTTCCTTGATTGCGCCCTGTGCGCACTCAGCCTGGCAAGAACCGCAAGCTACGCAGATATCTGCAGAAATTTTGTGAGCCATAATCGTTTTCGTTTATTAGTTAAAAATGTTTTGTCATTTTGTGCCTTTGGCACTACAAATGTATAGGATAATTGTGAATATTCAAATTCGGGACCAATTTTTCTACTAACTTTGCAAAACATGAAACGAACCATAGCATTCATACTGGCAGCCCTTAATCTCAGCTGCACGATCCTTACCGGACAGACAAAGTTTTCCGGCAAGGTGGAGATCGACAACACCATACACGATTTCGGCGATGTCTACATGAGCGAAGGGCCGGTAAGTCACAGCTTCAATGTCAAGAACATCGGCAACGACAATGTAACCATCCTCAGTGTCGTGAGCTCTTGCGGCTGCACGGACGTCACCTGGACCAGAAATGAGCTCAAACCAGGCGCAAGCGGCAAGATCTCTGCGACATACAGCAATGACGAGGGTCCATATCCATTCGACAAGACCCTCACGGTATACGTCAGCGACATCAACAAGCCTATAGTTCTCCACCTGCGTGGAACATCCCGCCAGAAGGCTCTGCCTCTGGATCAGGCTTATCCTGTACATTTCGGCAACCTTGCATTGAAGGAGACCGAAATTCGCGTAGGCAATCTCTCGCAGGGTGAGCAGCGCGGAGGTCAGGTCAAAGTCGCAAACATTGGAAAAAGTCCTCTCAAGCTCAGCTTCAAGGATGTCTCGCCTAATCTCAGCATCAGCGTGACCCCTGAGACAATCCCTGCCGGCGGAACCGGAACCATAGTATACAACGTTGCCGCCGACCGTTCGAACTGGGGCAAGTGCTGGTATTATGCCACTCCTCTCGTCAACGGCCAGGTGATGAAGTCCACAGGAGAGCCTGAGAACAAGTCGGCTGCCGCCGGCGGCGATGCGATCGTCAGCGAGCCGAATCCTGAACTTGGCAAGGGCAGCTCCAAGATCGGCTTCTGGGCCTTCACCAAGGAGAATTTCAGCGGGATAACCAAGGAGGCGCGAAAGAATGCCCCAATCCCAAGTTTCAAGAATACAACCTTCACTTTCGGCAAGGCGGGCGTCGGCACCAAGGTCAAGGCCGAATTCGAAATCACAAATACAGGCAAGGAGCCGCTCGTGATATACAAGGCAGACTGCGACACAAGACGTGCCAGTTTCAAGCTTCCTCAGTCCATTGCGGCTGGAAAGAGCGGAAAACTTGTCGTTGAATTCGACACCAAGGGGCTTGAGAAAGGCGAGGCTACAATAATGATCAACCTCACCACGAACTCACCTGTAAGACCGCTTGTAGCTCTTTGCGTGACAGGTTTCCTCAATTGACACCATGGACTCTAGCCAGCTTTTCGACATAATAAAGGAAACTTTGATTCTCACCGCAGTCGTGGTGGGAATCATGCTGCTTGTAGACATCGTCCGCAAGTATGCCGGCAGCATGGCCGAAAGCAGGCTGTGGGAACGCAAGGGCTGGATAATCCCGCTGGCAGCAATTCTGGGCGCAGTTCCCGGATGCATCGGAGGCTATGTTACTGTATCGCTGTATAACAAGAGGGTCGTACCTTTCGGTGCTCTCATGGCCATGGCCATTGCCACCATGGGCGACGAGACCTTCGTGATGCTTGCCATGTTCCCAAAGACAGCTCTTGCAATAATCGCGGGCGTTGTAGCGGTGGGCATTGTCGTTGGATATGCCTGCAATGCCATTATTGGCAATGGCTATACAGATTCCACCGTTACGGAACCCATTGCCGGGCATGATCATTCTGGATTGAAGCACAGTCTGCTCCATGCATTGAAAGTATTTGTCTGGGCATCCTGCATCATGCTTGCCGTACGGATTGCAAGCGTCTATATCGACCTTGAGTCCCTGGTCGCGGGAAAAGCCGGCGTCCTTGTATTGATAGCAGTCCTCATCGGCCTTATTCCGGCTTCAGGTCCTCACATGGTATTCGTCACATTGTTCGCGCAAGGAATTCTTCCTCTCCCTGTCTTTCTTGCAAACTGCATAGCGCAGGAGGGGCACGCCGGCATTCCTCTGATGGCCAGTGACAGAAAGGCATTCATCCGCATGAAGCTCATCAAGAGTGCCCTTGCTCTTGCCATCGGCTGGACCGGGCTTCTGTTTGTATGATTTTTTTGGTAAATTTGCAGGATAAAAGGTAGCACGAAATGGCCAGTAACCAAACTGTAAACTACACAGACGAAAATATCATCACCCTTGACTGGAGAGAGCATATCCGCCGCAGAGCAGGTATGTATATCGGCCGTCTGGGCAATGGAGACAACCCCGAGGACGGAATCTACGTGCTCGTCAAGGAAATTGTAGACAACTCCATCGACGAGTTCGCGATGGGATTCGGAAAACAGATTCAGATCAAGATAGAGGACGGGCAGGTGACCATCCGTGACTTCGGCCGTGGTATTCCACTGAATTCCGTCATCAAGGCGACCAGCGACCTGAACACCGGAGGAAAGTTCGACGACAAGGCGTTCAAGAAGTCAGTCGGATTGAACGGTGTGGGTACAAAGGCCGTGAATGCGCTTTCCGAGGAGTTCTACGTATGTTCTCACCGTGACGGCGAGTGCTCCTGGGCAAGATTCTGCCGCGGCGAGCTGCTGGACAGCGGAAAGGGCGAGACAAATGAAAAGAATGGCACACTTGTCGTATTCCGTCCTGACCATGACATGTTCGGCGATTACGTCTTCAACATGGACTACCTTGAGACCATGGTCAAGAACTTCTCATATCTCAAGAAGGGACTGGCTCTGGTCCTCAACGGAACGACCTTCAAGTCCGAGAACGGTCTGCTTGACCTTGTCAACGACAGCATGTCTGCTAAACCGCTGTACCCGCCTATCCATATCGAGGACGAGGACATCGAGATCGTGCTCTCGCACGGCACCCAGTATGGCGAGAATGTCGCATCGTTCGTCAATGGCCAGAACACCATCAACGGCGGAACCCACCTTGCTGCATATCGCGAGGCCGTGGCAAAGACTCTTAAGGAATTCTTCAAGAAAAACTACGATCCGGTAGACTGCCGCCAGGGCATCATCGGAGCCATCAGCATACAGATCCAGGAGCCTCAGTTCGAGGGTCAGACAAAGACAAAGCTCGGTTCTACCTACATGTGGGAGAACGTTGTAAAGGACGAGAACGGCCATCCTGTAAAGGGCGACGACGGAGCAGTCATGACTGACCGCGGACCGACTATCCGAAGCTTCGTGAATGACTTCATAGCCAAAAAGCTGGACAACTACCTCCACATGCACAAGGAGATTGTTCCGATCATCGAAGAAAAGATCAAGGAGTCCCAGAAGGAGCGAGAGGATATCCAGACCATCCAGAAAAAGACACGCGAGCACAATAAAAAGGCAAATGTCTATAACAAGAAGCTTCGCGACTGCCGCTTCCACTACTGTGACAAGATCACCGAAAAGACCCAGGAGAATATCGAGAAATCCAGCGTGTTCATCACCGAGGGTGATTCTGCGAGCGGTACCATCACCCAGGCCCGCAACGCAGAGTTCCAGGCCGTGTTCAGTCTGCGAGGCAAGCCTATCAACTGTTACAAGGAGAGCCGCCGCAAAGTTGCGGAGAACGAGGAGTTGAACCTGCTCATTTCAGCTTTGGGCGTGGAAGACGACCTTGAAGATCTCAGATACAACAACATCATCGTTGCAACCGATGCCGATGATGACGGAATGCATATCAGGATGCTGGTGCTTACATTCCTTATGAAGTATTATCCTGACCTCATCCGCCGTGGACACGTCCACATCCTCCAGACTCCGCTCTTCCGTGTAAGAAACAAGAAAGAGACACGCTACTGCTACTCGATCGAAGAGAAGGAGGCTGCAATCGAATCATTGAAAGGCGCAGAAATCACCCGATTCAAAGGTCTTGGTGAGATTTCTTCCGGTGAGTTCAAAGACTTCATCGGTAAAGGCATGCGCCTGGATCACGTTAAACTGTCCGACGAGGAATCGCTCGCCGAGATCATGGAGTTCTATATGGGCGACAACACCATCGAGCGCCAGAACTTCATCTGCGGCAACCTGCGTTCCGAGGAGGAACTCGAAGACATTGACATATGAGACCAAAGACAGCACACTGGCTGCTGACCCGTATGGGATGGAGCCACAATAACCCGAATCCCGAGACAAGAAAAGGTGTAATCCTCGGCGTTCCACACACCTCCATGATGGATTTCGTCGTAAGCTGGCTTTTCGCGAGATCGATTGACAGCCAGATCAAGGTCATGATAAAGAAAGAATTCTTCTTCTGGCCTCTCGGTCCGATACTCCGCGGAATGGGAGCCTTGCCCCTCGACCGTGCGAATTCCACTGCAAGCATGAAGGGAATCATAGATGCAATGAAGGATGCCGAGAATTTCTACATTGCAATCTGTCCTGAAGGTACCAGGAAGCCGATTGGCAAGTGGAAGACAGGCTATCACCTGATCGCGCGTTCCGTAGGCTGTCCGGTCTATATGGGTTATTTTGACTGGGGCAAGAAGCAGGTAGGATTCGACGAAGTTCCTTTCGAGCTCACTGACAACGCCAGAAAGGATACAGAGAGACTCCAGCAGGCGTACGAGGACAGGAAGCTCGTCGGAAAGCATCCTGAAAAATACATAACCCGCTAGAATATTTGGAGTTTAGAAAAGTAATTCATATATTTGCGCTCCATTTTTGGAACACTTTATCAATTAATATTACAAACAATGATCAAACAGTACGAAACCGTTTTCATCGCAACTCCCGTTTTGTCTGATTCACAGATGAAGGAAGCGGTAGCAAAGTACACCGAGTACATCAAGGCCAAGGGCGGCGAGATCGTGTACGAAGAGGATTGGGGTCTCAAGCAGCTTGCTTACCCAATCGACCACAAGACATCAGGATTCTATCACCTCATCGAGTTCAAGGCTAACCCTGAGGTCATCGCAAAGCTCGAGACCCAGTACCGTCGTGACGAGAGAATTCTCCGTTACCTCACCGTAGCTCTTGACAAGGATGCAGTTGCATACGCTGAGAAGAGAAGAAACAACAAGATGGCTAAGGCTGCTGCTCCTGCAGAGGAGGCACCAAAGGCTGAAGAAACAACTGAAGCATAATCCGGAGGACTAGACTATGGCACAGAACAACGAACAGAATGGCGGCATCCGCTATCTCAACCCTCCTACCGTAGAGGTTCGCAAGAAGAAGTACTGCCGTTTCAAGAAGGCAGGCATCAAGTATATCGACTATAAGGATCCTGAGTTCCTCAAGAAGTTCCTCAACGAGCAGGGTAAGATTCTCCCTCGCCGTATCACCGGTACTTCCCTCAAGTTCCAGAGAAAGGTAGCTCAGGCTGTCAAGAGAGCTCGCTCTCTCGCCCTTCTCCCATATGTAACCGACCTTCTTAAATAATAATTGAGAGATATGAAAATCATTCTTAAGAAAGACGTAGCGAATCTCGGCGAGGCTGGAGATATCGTTGAAGTAAAGACCGGATACGCTCTCAATTACCTTATCCCTCAGGGTTTCGCAACCCTCGGAACTCCTTCAGCTATCAAGCAGCACGAGGAGACCATCCGTCAGAGAGCACACAAGGAGGCTAAGCTTGTTGCAGATGCACAGGCTGTTGCAGCAAAGATCTCAGAGTCACTCATCAAGCTCACCGCCAAGGTTAGCGAGACCGGTAAGATCTACGGTTCAATCACCGCTGGTCAGATCGCTGAGGCACTCGTAGCAGCAGGTTTCGATGTTGACAAGAAGAACGTAACCATCGTTTCTGAGTCAGTTAAGGAGCCAGGTGTTTACGATGCAAAGGTGAAGTGCTACAAGGGCGTCTTCGCTGACCTCAAGTTCGAGGTTGTTGCTGAGTAATCAGTATCGCAAATATCTATAAAAGCCGGGTGGATTCCACTCGGCTTTTTTCATGGCATCCGGTCAACTCTAAGAAGTTAAACCAGATTATTTCTCAGTTTTCAAAGTTGTGTACATCACCACGCCCAGAATTATGGCTCCACCTATGAGTTCACGTACCGATGGAAATTCAGCCAGGAGCAGGCTGGCCAGTATGATGCTGTACACGGTCTCCATCCCGGATATGATTCCTGCAGTACGGACCTTGAGACCGGCGAAAGAGGCAATGAAGAGCGAATGAGCCAGAGCCGTGCACACAATGCCAAGAACGATGAGATACGGAATGTCTGCGACAATCACTTCCGGGCGCTGAATCAAGATCAGCGGCAGCAGGACCAACGTAGCGATACTCTGTTCATAGAAGCAGACCTGGGTGCTGGAATAACTTGCCGTAAAGCGACGATTCAGAAGAGACAGCATGGCATAGGTCAGACTGGAGCCCATGCCGAGCAATATGCCGGATACCAGTCCAGGATCCGGTTTGCCAAGAGGTGCCAGCACCATCACTCCCACCAGCATGATGACAGCCTGTATTATTCCACCTGTCTTCAGCTTTTCATGGAACATCAGAGGCTCAAGGAAAGTCACAAAGAGAGGGAAAGTCGCAAAGGTTATTGTTCCCACCGCAACTCCAGCCTGCTGAATAGAAGCCATGAACATGGTCCAGTGGGCAGCCATTATGACTCCGGCAAGGGCAAGCATTGCCAGATCTCCCGGCCTCTTTAACCTGACATCCTTGCGCCTGAACAGAAAGAAGAGGCCAAGCGTGATGGACGAGAACAGCACTCTTGCAAATGTAACCACGAATGCCGGCGACGACACTCCCCTGCCGATGACTCCGGCCAGGCCGAACAGCAGGACTGCAAGGTGCGCCTGCATCAAGGATCTGGTATTGCTTTTATCAGTAGCCATATCGTTTTCTAAGTCCAACAAGATAAAGTGCCGCGACAATGAGGGCGGCGATCTCAGCCACGCTGCTGGACAGCCAGATGTATTCCGAGCTGAGCATCAAAGGTATCAATATTACTGCTATAGCCTCGAAGAAACTGCGTGAAAATGCAACCTGGGCGGAAACAGGGCCATTGTTAAGTGCCGTGAAGAATGCACTTGCAAAGACATTGAGTCCGGCAATGAGGTAGCATAGGTTGAACAGATACATTCCCCGGCGTCCCATGGCAAACAGTTCCTGGTCATAACCGAGGAACAGATATGAAACAGGAGAAGCAATCAGGAAAGTCATAAGAACCATGGCAATGCCTCCTATGAGGTTCAGTCTTATTCCTATGTGGAGAAGATTCCGCATCTCCGACTTGTTCCGAGCCCCGTAGTGATATGCAATGACAGGCGAAGCGCCAACCGAGAAGCCCAGGAAGATCGCCATGAAGAAGAAGCTGAAGTACATGATCATTCCGTATGAAGCCACTCCATTCTCACCTGCGTATTTCATCAGCTGGGCATTATAGACCATGCTGACGAGTGACATGCATACCTGGGTCATCAGTTCGGAGAATCCATTGCTTGCCGACTGCGCGACAGGACGGGGTTCTATTCTGGCCAGACGTAATATCAGTGAGCTGGTGTTTTTTATGCGCAGGAAATAGAACAGACCGGTAAGACCACCGACAAGCCAGCCTGCTACTGTCGCAAGAGCGGCTCCAGCAAGCCCCCAGCCGAATACTGGTATGAACAGTGCATCCATCACTATGTTGGTGATTCCGGCCGCCACCATGACCCTGAGCCCGTATTTTGGTTTGCCTGCCGTAACAAAGAAAGGCTGGAAAAGGTTCTGGAGCATTGCAAAGACGTTTCCTGCCAGAAGTATCCTGCCATACAGGCAGCAGTACGGCAGCATTGCTTCATTAGCGCCCAGAAATCGTGCTATGGGACCAATGAACATGAAGCCGGCAAGACTGGACAGCAGACCAAGAATTACCGTGAATTCGACATTCATCGAGAAATATTCGTTCGCCCTCTCCATATCACCTTCTCCCATTGTCTTTGCCGTAAGGGCACTGCCACCGGAGCCGAACATGAATCCGGCGGCTGAAAGCACTGCGATTGCCGGCCATATGAGGTTCAGAGCCGCAAAAGGCACCTTTCCGACAAAATTGGACACGAAATAGCCGTCCACCAGGGAATATACCGAGGTGAACACCATCATGGCGATTGACGGCCATGTGAATCTCAGCAGTCGGGATGTATTGAAATGGTCGCTTAACTGCATCTCTTATGAAAACAGGGCGCAAATATAGCAAATAATCAGGCCTTCCTGTATTCTCTGGGACTCATACCTGTCAGGCGCTTGAAATACTTGCCGAAGAAAGACTGTGAAGGAAAGTTAAGATCGTCACTGATCTGCTGGACAGTCATGTCCGTAGTCTTCAGCTTTGCCTTTGCCTCGCTGACCAGGTACTCGTCTATCCACTCGTGGACAGAGCGCCCTGTCGCAGACTTTATCAGCTTGTACAGATGATTGGGAGACAGGGACAGCCGGTCGGCATAGTAGGCGACGTCTCGATGCTGACGTGCATGTTTATGTATCATCGTCATCAAGCGCGTTATCAATGGGTCACGCTCCGAGACCTCTATGCTGTCCATGTTACGGCCGATGAAGGACGCTGCCAGGTAGAAGAAGGAACGTATGATATCCAGAGCGCATTTGTCGCGGTAGGGATTCGTATCATCACGTACAATGCGGTACAGAAGGTTAAAATAGGAAACGACGACATCGGAATCCGAAGAAGACAGGTTCAGCACCGGATGGTCTCGCATCATCAAGAAGAAACGAAGAGGAACAAGATTGGACACGGTGATGTTCATCCCGTCCAGAAACTTTCTTGATATCAGTATATAGTAGCAACGGAAATCATCACTGAAACTGTCAAAGCTGATCATGCTGCCTGGCTGAATCATTGCGAGACTTGGATATGAAATAGTATGGGACATCATGTTGATGGTACCTCTCATGCTGCCCATACGGCAGATGATCAGCACATAATAGTCCAGTCGGAAAGGATGGGCAAGGAAAGAGGATGCCGTCATACGGCGCACCATGACGATATCGTCTCCAAGGACTACGCGACCTGCCTCACGGGCTGTATCTGCTGTCCATATCTGCGGAATCAATGAATGCTGTTCCATATGAAAAATCAACTAATTTCTAACAAATATAGACACAAAAGACCTAAAATATGAACATATATGATTAAAATCGTCCAATATTAAAGAAAATCAACCTTTTTCGAAATCCAATACCGGTATACCTTTGCAAACGTATCGAATGTGTAGAAAGCGTAAGCAATGAAACCTGAAACCTTCAAAGATCTCTTTGACAATTCCGTTGCGAGTTTCGCGGAAAAAACCGCGTTCTCAATGATAAACGGAGACAGTGTAACCTACAGACAGTTCGGCGACCTCGTGGCACAGACCCGCGAACGCCTGTTGAACGCAGGAGTCACTGCGGGTGATAAAGTGGCCATCTTTTCCCGCAGTACTATTTATTGGCCTGTCGCGTATTTCACCTGCGTTACATCCGGCATCATAGTCGTACCGATTCTCCCCGATTTCACGGGAGAAGAGGTCGCAAAACTGCTGAAACACTCCGAGACCAAGGCACTGTTCGTCTCGGAGCAGCTCTACAAGTCCATTCCCCAGGATGCGATCGAGAGCCTGAACATATGCATCAGTACAACGAACCTTAACACAATAGCCGAAAAGAAGCAGAACGATGGACAGGTGATCCCAAGAGGCGAGGCAGTCGTTCCAAATGCGGACGATCTTGCCGTCATCATCTACACATCCGGTACAACTTCCAGCCCCAAGGGCGTAATGCTTACGCACAAGGCTTTCATGAGCCAATTGGAGATGTACGTTCATTTCTTCACGATTGACAGCAGTGACGTATTCCTGTCCATTCTGCCTCTTTCTCACACCTATGAGTGTTCTATCGGAATGCTTTATCCGTTCAGCAGTGGATGCCATGTCGTCTATCTGGACAGAATGCCTACCGCTGCGGCACTCATCCCTGCATTCAAAAAGATCCGGCCAACAGTCTTCATCTGTGTACCTCTCGTACTTGACAAGATCTACCGTGCAAAGATCCGTGCAACAATCACTGCGACCAAGATAGGAGCCGCAGCATACAAGCTTGCTCCTGTCCGCAAGATCTATCACAGGATTGCCGGCAGGAAGCTGGCTGAAATATTTGGAGGCAACATTCGGTTCATCGGCATCGGAGGTGCGAAGCTCAACAGCGAGACTGACAGATTCCTCAACGAGGGCCGCTTGCCTATTGCAATCGGATATGGTCTTACCGAGACTGCCCCGCTGCTGTTTGGAGCAACCGTAGGCCAGACAAGAGTCGGAACTACCGGCACACCTTGCCACGGCATCGAATACAGAATCGTAAACGAGGACGAGAACGGTCAGGGAGAGCTTGAAGTCAAGACCCCAAGCATCATGCTCGGCTACTACAAGAACCCTGAGGCCACCCGTGACGCGCTCACCGAAGATGGATGGTTCCGCACCAAGGATATCTGCACAGTTGCCAAGAATGGCCATCTGAGCATCACCGGACGCGTAAACAACATGATTGTGGGACCTTCGGGAGAGAATATCTATCCGGAAGAGATCGAGAACGTCATCAACACCCACGAACTCGTCACAGAATCTATCGTCCTCATGGACAAAGGGCATCTTCTGGCACTCGTGGCTTATGACAAGGACAAGCTTGACAAGGCTGTCAAGGCTCTTGGCAATGAAGTCGGTGATGCAATCCAGGAGATTCACAACGAGGTCAGGGCGTATGTCAACGAGAGAGTCAACAAGTTCTCACGCATCTCGGCCATCGAATACCATCCTGAAGGATTCGAGAAGACCCCGTCACAGAAGATAAAGAGATTCCTTTACACCAAAAGGTAATCCCAACTCATAAAACAAAATGAAGGACCGGCAGGAAAGCCGGTCCTTCATTTTACTATTTAAGATAGTCTTTCAGGAATGTCTCAAGCTTGCGGTCGAAGTTGTACTTCATTCCACAGACGTCATCGAGTATCATGGAAGCTCCTGTCTCCTTGGTATATGGTTCCCATTCTGGAAGGGAAGGAGAAGAAGGAACGCCTGTCTTGGCAAAGTTCACCCAGCAGTCACTCATGATATCAGCAATCTTATCTGCCCGTTCGTCTTTTGGATTGATGGCACGCTCGTCACCAGGATTGTTGAATGCAAGAGGAATATCCAATCCATGATATGACGGGCTTAGACGGCCTTCTGCGTTCTTTCCGTACCAGGTAAGAAGGAATGAGTAGACAGGAGCACCGCCTGCGGCGCTGCGTGCATCTGCCGCATCAAGTGAAAGAAGGCGGATGTTGCTGTCTATGGTCACCCAGTCCTCTGGCTTCGACTCCGGATATGCCTCTTTTATCAGTTCAAGGAACTCTCCAGCTCTTTCGCCGTAGCGTTTGTCCAGAATCTCGAGTGCCAGAGCCTCGTTGAAATCAGGATCGCTGTAATACTGGGTACGCTCAAGCTCGTTATAGGTAGATCCGATCATTACCGGGATATCCGGATAGAGATTGGTGAAGCCTGGAGTATAAGGCTGCTCGAGAAGAGTCTTGCCGTCGGCAGTAGGACAGAAGCCCCACATCTTGACGCTTCCCGGAGTACGTGCTCCGAGGCTGGCGGCCTGGCACTTGCGTGCAGCAGCGGACAAGGTCTCGAAATCGATGGTCTGGATCTGGTCGATGGTCTCTGCCGTCAGGCCGAGTTCGGCAACCACACTTTCGCCGAGAGGCTGTGATATCTTCGAGTCGGTGATATTGACCTTTGCTCCGCTCATGATGATGGCTTTCTTGAAGAGTCCTTTTGACTCAGGCATGTTGAGAAGGGTTCCCACCTTGCCGCCACCGCCGGACTCGCCGAAGATGGTGATGTTGTCCGGATCACCGCCGAAAGTCTTGGCATTGGCCTTGGCCCACTTGAGGGCTTCGACAATATCAAGCATGCCAACGTTCACGCTGTTCTCCCATTTTCCGCCGAATGACGAAAGATCAAGGAAACCAAGCACATCGAGTCTGTGGTTGATGCTGATAAGTACTACGCCTTTCTTTGCGAGTTCAGTACCATCTACTGGACCTGCAGAGCCTGCTCCGGTAGAGAAGCCGCCTCCATGGATCCACATCATCACAGGACGCTTCGCTCCGTCCTCGAGTCCTGCTGTCCAGACATTGAGAGCGAAGTTTCCGGTCGCCTCGTCTGAGCCTTGATTGCCGGCCTGCTTAGCCCAAGGGGCATACTCCAGGCATTCGCGCACTCCGTCCCACTTGACCGGCTTGGCCGGCTGGAATCGCTCTGCCTCGGCGTACTGGATACCCTTATACGAATAGATACCGTCTTCGTACGCACCGGATATCTGGCCTGAGGTAATCTTTACAAGGGTATCCCCTTCCTTGCGGCCGCATGCCATGGCTAATGAACATGCCAGAGCCGCTATTATCACTGTTCTGATTTTCATAACAAGATGCTTATATAACAATCAAGCCGGCCATTGGACCGGCTTGATCAATCAATCTGATATGATTACTCTGCGGTTGCAGCGTTGATCTTCTTGAGCATTGCGAACATGATGACTGCTGCGATAATGCAGAGACCCATGAGAATACCCCAGTTTGCAACGAGAGAAACCTTCTCCCAGAGAAGTCCAGGGATAGAGCTGAGGTAGTTGCCGACTGCGGTTGCAGCGAACCAGAGACCCATCATGAGACCCTTGTACTTTGGAGGAGCAACCTTTGATACGAATGAGATACCCATTGGAGAAAGGAGAAGCTCTGCGAAGGTAAGTACAAGATAGGTACCCATGAGGTACAGAGGGACAACCGGATCAGGAGATACGGTACCTGCGAGCTGTGCTGGCGATGCCTGGCCGCGTGAAGCGAGCACCATCACGAAGTAGCCTACTGCAGCCACAACCATACCGAGAGCGATCTTCATAGGAGCTGAAGGCTCCATGCCCTTAGGATGCTTTTCTGACTTCTTTGCAGCGAGTGAGCTGAACACTGCCATTGAAACAGGTGTGAGGGCTACTACGAAGAATGGGTTGAACTGCTGGAAGAGCTGAGGCTGTATCTCGAGAGGGTTGTCGATACCTGCGTAGATGAGATATGCTCCGACCCAGAGGACTGCTGTTACGACACCGTTGATTGCCTTGCCCTTGGTATCCTCTGCCTGGAAGATTCCGAATGCAGTGTATACTGAAGCAGCGATGAGTGCAAGTGCCCAGATGTTGAAACCGATACGAGACCATCCTGCCACTGTGCTCTGGGTGTAGTCACGTGCGAACCAGGTAAGAGACTGGCCGTTCTGGTGGAAAGCCATCCAGAAGAAGATTACGACTGCGAATACCATGCAGAGAGCGACGATGCGGTCCTTGGTCTGCTTAGGGGTAAGCTCCACGGTAGGAGCGCCCTGTGCTGCAGCCTGCTTTGCATTCACGTCAGCATGAGCGAACCACTTGCGTGTAGCGAAGTATACAGCCATCGAGAAGATGAGTGAGATACATGCCACTGCAAAGCCCATGTTGTATGAAGAAGAAAGATGGTCGATGTAGTACTGGCTGAACTCGCCTGCCGACATTGCATTCACATCAGCACCTGGCATGATTCCCTGGAGGGCTGCGAGCCTGTCGGCGTTTTCAGCAGTGATGGTTCCATTGAGAAGCTGGTGTGCGAGTGCAGGGATGTCAGCCTTGTAGATGAGGCCTGCCTTTGCAAGGAACTTGTTGGTGATTGCGGTAGCTGCAGAAGGAGCGAACATTGCGCCGATGTTGATTGCCATGTAGAAGAGGCTGAACGCAGAGTCACGCTTTGCAGCATACTTTGGATCATCGAAAAGGTTGCCGACGAGTACCTGGAGGTTACCCTTGAAAAGACCGGTACCGAGGGCGATGAGTGCGAGAGCTGCGATCATGAGTGTGATACCCATCGCATTCGCGCCTGTAGGGATTGACAGTGCCAGATATCCGAGGAACATTACGCTCACGCCGGTAACGACACACTTGCCATAGCCGATCTTGTCGGCGAGGACACCTCCCAGAACCGGGAAGAAATAAACTGCTGCGAGGAATACTGCGTAAATTGTGCTGGCCAGTGATCCACCCCAGCCGAACTTGGCCTGGAGGAAAAGCATGAAGATGGCAAGCATGGTGTAGTAGCCGAAGCGCTCACCGGTATTGGCGATAGCGAGGGCAAACAGACCTTTTGGTTGTCCTTTGAACATAGTGGTTATAGTTTTAATTAAGATTTGACGTAAGACAAAGATAAGATTTTTTCCTATATTTGTGTGAAGGCAGGGCCGCAGGATGAAGAATTTGGGCGAAATACTCTTCAGGGCGACGGTGGGAGCTCTATCGAGACTTCCGCTGCCGGTCCATTATGCCCTTTGCGGCATTCCTGCATTTCTGGCCGAACACGTTCTGCGTTACCGCAGGTTCGTTGTAGAGCGAAACATCGGGAATGCCTTCCCTGACAAGACTGACAAGGAACGCCGGGCGATACGCCACGGATTCTACCGTCATTTCGGAGAGATCATCGCAGAGACAATATGGCTGGGATCATGCAAAGCCGGAGACAGACGGGTAAGAAAGCATCTTGCCATCGAGGATGTCCAGCCTCTCATCGAAGCATGGAACGGAAATTCTTCGGTGATGGTCATGACTTCGCACGCAGGCAACTGGGAGCTCACAGGCCTGATCTTCGACTCTGGCACTCCGCTGCCTTTCACCCAGGCACAGGTCGGTGAAGTCTACAAGAAGCTCAAAAGTCCCATGTGGGACAGGTTCATGCAGGACAACCGCACTGCGCCACTCAAAAATACCGGATTCACAAACTTGATCGAGAGCCAGGATGTGCTGCGTTTCGCCGTCCGTCATCGTGACGAAAAGCTGCTGTACGTCTTTCCGAACGACCAGTTCCCTTACAGAGGAGCCGCAAGCTGCGAGATAGAGAGTTTCATGAACCAGCCGACCCTGGCCCTTACAGGAGGCGCGCAGCTGGCGTGCAGGCTTGACATGGCAGTGGTATATCTCGGCATGCGGCGCGACAGACGGGGACACTATACATACTCTTTCGACACGATATGCAGCAATGCCGGCGAGACTACGGCACAGGCGATAATGGAAGGTTTCTATGAAAGGCTGCAGCGGGACATCGAGGCCCAGCCTGATAATTACCTGTGGTCGCACAAGCGCTGGAAGCAGATTGAAAACAATTACAAAAAGAAATAATACCATGACTATCAACGATCTCACTCCAAAAATCGTTTGGAACAACTTCTATCAGCTTACCCGTATACCTCGTCCGTCAAAGCACGAGGAAAAGGTCATCGCTTACCTTCTCGAATGGGGCAAGAGCCACAACATCGAGACCATGAAGGACGAGACCGGCAACATCATAATGCGCATCCCTGCGACTCCAGGATATGAGAACCGCAAGGGAGTCATCCTCCAGGGCCATATGGATATGGTACCACAGAAGAATGCCGACAAGGTACACGACTTCGAGAACGACCCTATCGAGACATGGGTTGACGGAGAGTGGCTTAAAGCAAAAGGTACTACCCTCGGAGCGGACAACGGACTTGGCGTTGCAATGGCATTGGCTGTCCTTGAAAGCCCGGAGCTCAAGCATGGTCCTATCGAGGTGCTTGTCACCTATGACGAGGAGACCGGAATGACCGGAGCAAGAGCACTCAAGCCTGGCATTCTCCAGGGCGACATCCTCATCAACCTCGATTCCGAAGCTGAAGGAGAACTCTACGTCGGCTGTGCTGGAGGTCTCGACGCTACCGCAAGCGCCACATACGAGTGCATGCCTGAGCCAGAGGAAGGTTATGAGTGCTACGAACTCGCAGTAAAGGGTTTCAAGGGCGGACACTCGGGAATGGACATCATACTTTGCCGCGCCAATGCCAACAAGGTTGCAGCACGTGTACTCATCGAGCTTCTTACCAGAGCGGACGTCAAGCTCATCGACCTCGAAGGAGGCACCCTGCGCAATGCGATTCCACGCGAAGCTTTCGCAAGCGTATATGTACCTAAGGACAAGGTCGAGCTCGCCAAGTCTATCGTAGATGAGGTTGCAGCAAAGGTCAAGGCAGAATACGCTGCCACTGATCCTGACGCAGAGTTCGTATTCAAGCCATATGACTGCGACGAGCCTTGCGATCACGAGGACTGCAAGTACGTCGAGGAGGCTGCGGCTCTCAGATTCATCCGCGCCATCCTCGCGTGTCCTGACGGCGTAGACCGCATGAGCGACCAGATGCCTGGAATGGTTGAGACTTCGAACAACATGGCTATGGTAAAGATCTACCGTGGCGAATTCTTCGTGAAGTCTCTCATGAGAAGTTCAGTCGACAGCTCGAAGGAATTCCTTGCAACCAAGCTCTGTGCAGCATTCGAACTTGCCGGATGCAAGGTAGAACTCGCCGGAGGATACTCAGGCTGGGCACCAAACATGAGCTCTCCTATCCTCAAGACCATGAAGAAGGTTTACGCAGACATGTATGGAAAGGAGCCTGCAGTCATGGCTATCCACGCAGGTCTTGAATGCGGAATCCTCGCAGGAGCATATCCAAACTGGGACATGGTATCCTGTGGTCCTACCCTCATGAGTCCTCACTCACCTGACGAGAGAGCATACATACCCGCAGTCCAGAAGGTATGGGACTTCCTCAAGGCAGTCCTCGAAGCGATTCCTGAAAAATAATCAGCCATGGATGCAGCAATAGCCGCGCAGCTGCGCGAATGGGCCGAGACATATAACGACCCGCAGTACTTCACCGAGGATCCGATAATCTTCCCGAAGAAGTTCGCCGCAGACCTGGAGGATGGTTCAGCCGTTCTCCAGGACGTGGAGATCGCGGCTGTGTTTGCATCCCTGTTTGCATGGGGCAGGCGCTCCATGATAGTCCGGGACTGCGAAAGGCTCTTTGACCATATGGAATGGAAGCCTTTCGAATACGTCAAGGCAGGTGACTGGCGCGACGACGACACCAGCATACACCGCACAACGAAGTGGTCCGATGTTGCACGCATCTGCCGCCGGCTTCGCGAGTGGTACAGATGGAATGAATCCCTCGAGGAACTAAGTGCCAAGGACATGCGTGTCAGCATCTTCGGCATGAAGGAGGACCCTAAGGCCCCTGATAAGAAGATAAACATGATGCGCCGCTGGATGGTCCGTAACGACGGCAAGGTTGATTTGGGGCTTTGGGATAGCACCAGTCCGTCGGAGCTTGTCATTCCACTGGACGTCCACGTCTATGACCAGGCTGTAGCCAACGGACTGACCAGAAGACGAACGAAGGATCTCACCACTGCTGTACAGATCACAGATGCATTCAGGGAGATATTCCCTGATGACCCATGTCTGGGGGATTTCGCTCTCTTCGGATATGGCGTGACACACCAGCAGGATGCCTAAACTCTACATCATAGCAGGTTGCAACGGTGCCGGCAAGACGACGGCATCCTATAGCCTGTTGCCGGAAATGCTTGAATGCTACCAATATGTGAATTCGGACGAGTTTGCAAAATACCTATCCCCTTTCACACCTCAGGATGCGTCCCTGATGGCCGGCCGCTACATGGTAGAAAAGATCCATTACCTGATGCGCAGGAAGGAAGACTTCAGCATCGAGACAACCCTCGCGACCCGCTCGCTCATGAGAACGATAGAGGAAGCAAAGAGCAATGGCTATACGGTGACGCTTCTTTTCTTCTGGCTTGAGAGTCCGGAGATGGCTGTCAGCCGTGTGAAAGAGCGCGTCAGCAACGGAGGGCATGACATACCCGAGAACATCATACGCAGACGTTATACCATGGGGCTGCAATATTTCTTCAACGACTACTGCCCGGCCTGCGACAGGTGGATCCTGGCAGACAACTCAAGGCCCCCGTTCTCGGTAATTGCCGAGGGCAACGCCAACGATACGGTCATACGTGACCAGAAGACATACGAAAGGATAATCAGCGATCTTCTAAGACAGAATCAATGATAAACGACAAGACATATTACCTTGACCTGTTCAAGGTCAGCGACAGGCTCCTGGATGAACTGACCAGGGAAGGTCTCCGCACCGGCGGCGACTTCTGCGACCTTTATTTCGAGAGCACGACCTGCAGCAATCTGCTTCTGCGTGACGGCCAAGTCGCATCCGGCGGATTTCATGTCGACTACGGTGTTGGAATACGAGTCCTTAAAGGAGAACGGACCGGATATGCATATTCGGAAAGCACGGACAAGGCGTCGATGCTCAACGCTGTTCGTGCCGCTGCCGCAATCACAACCGGAACTGTATCAAAGACACTGGACATTTCGAACCGGCACAGATTCGGCAAACCCAACCCTGCCGCAGACAGATATCCTATGATCCAGGACTGGCGCACAGCTGACATATCCACACAGGTTCCTTTCCTCGAAAGGCTCGAGAAAGCCATAAGGGAGAAGGATCAGCGTGTCATAAAAGTCATTGCAATGATGTCTAACCAGGTCAGTGACATCCTTATGTACAATTCTCTGGAAGAGATCAAATATGACACACGTCCTATCGGAAGCATCTCCGTTTCAGTGATATTCAGCCAAGGCGGAAAGACCGAGACCAAGTCGGTGTCCCGCAGTTTCCGAAGCGGATTCGAGATGCTTGATGACGAGCTTTTCAATGACATAGTCATGGATGCAGTCCACGGCATAGACGAACGTTTCGAAGCCCGCAGGCCAAAAGGAGGCAAGATGAGCGTCGTTATGGGAGCCGGAGCGTCCGGAATCCTGCTTCATGAAGCAATGGGACATGCATTCGAAGCCGACTTCAACCGCAAGGGGCAGTCAATCTTCTCGGAGAAGATGGGCCAGAAGGTATGCGACAGTTCAATCACGATTGTGGACGATGGAACGATACGAGGCAACCGTGGAGCTGTAAACTACGATGACGAGGGTGTCCCTGGGCAGTATACGGCGATGGTCACCGATGGTGTCCTTACCTCATACCTCCATGACCGTATCAGCGCCGACCATTATGGAGTAAGGCCGACAGGAAACGGCAGACGCGAATCTTTCCGCTATCAGCCTATCCCACGTATGCGTGCAACCTACATGGAGAATGGAGAATGCGATCCTGAGAGCATCATAGCATCGGTAGACAAGGGAATCTACGTAGATGAATTCTCCAACGGCCAGGTACAGATCGGAGAAGGCGATTTCACTTTCTTCGTCCAGAGCGGATTCCTCATCGAAGGCGGCCGGCTGACCATGCCGGTAAAGGACATCAACATCATTGGTAACGGTCCTCAGGCTCTCGCCGACATAGTTGCTGTCGGGAATGACCTGAAGATACATAATGGAACATGGACCTGCGGCAAGGAGCAGAGCGTACCCGTAAGCTGCGGTATGCCGACAGTCCTGGTAAAGGAACTGACAGTAGGAGGAGAATGATATGTCAGAGAACACATTCACACAGGAAGAACTGCAGCTCACTGAGCTGGCAATGAAGATAGCGCGCGAGAAAGGCGCGGACAAGTTCAGGATCACGCTGAACCGCAGCACGATGGACCAGATCGGCACCCTTGACGGCGAGATTGACAAAGTCACCCACAGTCTGGACAGATCCATGAGTCTTTGTCTGTTCGTTGACGGCCGTTTCGGCACTTTCTCAACCAACAGGCTTGAAGCAGATGCAATAGAATCGTTCATAGAGAAAGCTGTTGCCATGACACGCCTGCTGGCACCGGATCCATGCAGGATGCTGCCAGACCAGTCAAGAGTCGAAAAAGGAGCCGGAAGCGGACTTGAGCTCGACCTTTACGATCCATTGTACGAAGAGATGACCGCCGAGAAAAGGCTTGAAACCGCACTTGCTGCGTCGCTGTACAAGACACTGCAAAAAGGCAGCCTGATGTCGGAAGAGGCTGAATACTGCGACTGCCTGTTCGATTCGCTGATACTGGACAGTAACGGCACACGTTGCCGTCACATAGAGACCTCTTTCGAGTACAGTGTGGAAGTCACCCTTGCTGATGAAGCTGGTCGACGTTACAGCGCTTTCTGGTGGGATGCGGCTCCCAAGAGAGACGAAATGCATCCGGAAATCTGCTGCAGCAAGGCCATCGAGCTTGCCAAGGCACAGTTCAATCCGAAGCCACGTCGCAGCGGATCGTACAACATGGTACTTGACACGGCATGCTCCTCAAGAGTGCTCTCCCCTATCCTCAAGGCCCTCAACACCTATTCATTACAACAGCAGAACTCGTTCCTCGTCGACAGCCTTGGCAAGCAGATGTTCCATGAAGGAATGACTGTAATGGATGAGTGCCGCAGCAGAGGATTCACAGGTACAAGATTGTTCGACAGCGAGGGTGTTGCGACCAAGGTGATGCCAATAATAGAGAACGGAGTGGTGAAGACCTACTTCACGAACACATACATGGCTGCAAAGACAGGCATGGAGCCAACCATCGACGATGCCGTACGTCCTCATCTTATGTCATGGCCAAAGCCGGGCATGGACAGGAACGCTCTCATGAAGGAATGTCGTAACGGAATACTCGTGACACGTTTCAACGGAGGCAATTCCAACAGCGCGACCGGAGACTATTCTTTCGGAGTGGAAGGTTTCGCATTCAAGGATGGAAAGATCACCCACCCTGTCCGCGAGATGCTGATAACCGGCAACCTCATCGAGCTCTGGAAACACCTGAAGGCAATCGGAGACGATGCCAGACCTTGTACGACCAGACTCATCCCATCGATTGCCTTCACTGATGTGGATTTCAGCGGCTAGCGCTGATATTTTCTAGAAAATCTTCTTCTCCTTGTCAAAGAGTGCCTTGTCGTCTCTTGAGAGATCCGGCTTGAAGCACTCGGACTGTCTCATTGACTCCATCTTCTCCTTTTCTGCACGGGAGAGTTTGCGAGGTATCCATACAAGAACCTTGACATAAAGGTCACCCTTTCCGTAGCCATTCACGGATGGCAGTCCTTTGCCTCTGAGTTTGAGAACGGTTCCCGATTGGGTTCCGGCATCTACCTTGACCTTGTATGAGCCATCAATGCATGGTACGGTGATCTCGCAGCCGAGCATGGCGTCCATGACTGAAATGATCTGGGAATAGAACAGGTTATCTCCTTCGCGCTTGAGCTGAGGATGATCGACTTCCTTGATGACAACCAGCAAGTCGCCGTTCACGCCGTTATGAGGGGCTGAATGGCCTTCTCCACGTACGGTAAGCTGCATGCCTGCTTCAACTCCTGCAGGAATCTTGACCTTGACAGTCTCACGCTTACGGACCAGGCCGGTACCACCACAGCTGCGGCATGGATTGCTGATGACCTTTCCTTCTCCGTTACACTGAGGGCAGGTGCTGTATGTCATGGTACGGCCGAAGAGAGAGTTCACCACGTGCTGCACCTGGCCGCGGCCCTGACACTGAGGACAGGTTTTTACATCTGAACTGTTCTTGGTTCCCTGGCCGTTACAATCTGGACATGGACGGCTGCGCTCTATGCTGACCTCCTTCTCTACACCGTTTGCAATCTCTTCGAGTGTAAGGGTCACGCTGGTGCGGATGTCACGCCCACGGTATACACGCTGCTGATTCTGGCTGCTGCCTCCACCGAAGTCGAAGCCGCCAAAGCCGCCGAATCCACCGAAACCACCGCCGAAGATGCTGTTGAGAATATCGTTCAGATTGCCGAAGCCCTGGCTGAAGTCTGGTCCGGACGCGCCGTCCACACCGGCAAAGCCGTACTGATCGTAACGTGCCTTCTTGTCAGGATCACTGAGGACTGAATATGCCTCGGATGCTTCCTTGAACTTTTCCTCAGCGTTCTTCTTCTCCGACTCGGTGCCATTCACCCACTTGTCAGGATGCCATTTGATGGCAGCCTTCCTGTAGGCGCTCTTGATATCGCTTTCTGAGGCTCCCTTGGTCAATCCAAGGACCTCGTAGTAATCTCTTTTCTCTGCCATATTATGCTCCAACTACAACCTTTGCATATCTGAGGACCTTTCCATTGAGGAGATAGCCGGTCTGAACCACGTCGATCACGACGCCCTTGCGATCTTCCTCAGGAACCGGAAACTGTGCCACAGCCTCATGAAAATCAACGTCGAACTTGCAGTCCTTCGCCTCGATCACTGTGAGTCCCTTGGTCTTGAGATAATCCATCAGTTTATTATAAATGAGGCTGGTTCCCTCCTTTGCGGCCTCATCGGCACCGTTTGCAAGAATGGCAAGTGCCCTCTCGCAGTCGTCAAGGACAGGAAGGAGACCCTTGATGGTCTCTGCAGAAGCGTTTGCAACAAGGTTCAGCCTGTCCTCGGAACTTCTGCGGCGGAAGGTCTCGAACTCGGCCATGAGACGCAGATAGTCATCCTTAGCCTCTGAAACCTTCTTCTCGGATTCCTCAAGCTTTGACTCAAGTTCGCTGATCTTTGCAGAAAGTTCCTCGCTCTTCTTTGCCTCTTTCTTGCTTTCCTTTGCATTCACGGGCTTTTCTTCAACCTGTGCCTGCTTCTTTTCTTCTTTCTCTGCCATATGTCGTTTTCTTTTTATCTGATTATGCTTTTCCCCTATAGACTCAAATTGCCTGCCAATGAGTCTGCTCTGCCATTATGTCAGTCCACGGAGAGTTCCAACCAGCGGAGTTCCTTTTCGTCCAGAAGATCCTTGACCTCGGCGTAGCGGTCTGTCACTTTCTGGACCTCGGCGTAATCCATGCCGCCGGCGGACATCTTCGCTTCAAGTTCTTCCTTCTCCGCCCCGAGCGAGGCCATATCAGCCTCTAGCGTCTCAAGCTCGCGCTGTTCCTTCCAGCTGAGCTTACGTTTCTTAGCCGGAGCTTCTGTCACAGGAGCCGACTTCGCAGCCGCAGCCTTTTCACGGGCTTCCGCCTCTCTGGCATCCTTGCGCTGCTGGGCTTCATAATCCTTTATGAAGGAACGGTACTCTGAATAGCCACCGATGAAATCCTTGACCACTCCCTCTCCACAGAATACGAACAGGTGATCCACCAGTCGGTCAAGGAAATGGCGGTCATGGGACACGATGATAAGCGAGCCCTGGTATCCGAGGAGATACTCCTCGAGGATGTTCAGGGTCACGATGTCCAGGTCGTTCGTAGGCTCGTCGAGAATCAGCAGGTTCGGCTGCTGCATCAGGATGGTAAGCAGATAGAGTCTGCGCTTCTCTCCTCCGGACAGGCGGGCAATCTTGTTGTTGAGCATATCATGCGGGAAGAGGAACTGGTTCAGAAGCCTTGTATCGTTGACTGTCTCCAGTACTGTCTGGTCCTCGTCGAAAGTGATTCCCTTCTGGTTATAATAGCCTATCTTGAGAGATTCTCCCCTGTCGATCACTCCGCTCAATATGCCTGTTCCCGTATCTGCTCCCATGAGGAGGTTGATGAATGTACTTTTGCCGACGCCGTTGCGACCGACTATTCCGACCTTTTCGTATCTCTGGAAATTATATGTGAAATGGTCCAGGTAGCACCTGCCGTCATAGCTGAAGCTGACATCCTTGCAGTTGATGATCTTGGTTCCCAGTCTTGATGCGACACCGAGGTCTGGGGCGATGCTGATCTGTTTGCTGGTATAAACCTGTTCGGCTCTGTCCTTCAGGTCATGGAAAGCGTTGATGCGATACTTTGCCTTGCCTGACCGGGCACATGGTGTGGCATGTATCCACTCAAGTTCACGACGCAGGACATTGCGGACCTTGTCAGTCTCAGCATTATAGTTGTCGATACGTTCCTGTCTCTTCTCCAGATAGTTGGCATAGTCACCCCTGTAGACATAGATCGCACCGTGATCCATTTCCATGACAGTATTGCAGACACGGTCCAGGAAGTAGCGGTCGTGGGTCACCATGAACAGAGTGCATCGCGAACGCTTCAGCGATGCTTCCAGATACTCGATCGCATCGATGTCCAGGTGGTTGGTCGGCTCGTCCATGATAAGGAAGTCCGCTTCGGTAGCAAGCATCTGGGTCAGAGCAACACGCTTGACCTCACCGCCGGAGAGCTCGGACATCTTCTGGGCGCTGTTCATGCCGAAGTCCGTCAGTATGCGCTGTACACGACGCTCGTATTCAAACAGTCCGTCATCATCAAGACGGGAAGTGAACTCCTTGCTTGACGACATGATCTGGTTGAAGATTGTACTTTCCGGATCGTAATCGTACTCCTGTTCAAGGAAAGCGATGCGTATCTGCTTGAGGAAGGTTATACGTCCACCAGAGTCCGACTTGTCCTTGCCGGCCAGAATCCGCATGAGGGTTGTCTTGCCGGTTCCGTTGGGCGCAATGAGGGCGATCTTGTCGCCCTCGTTGATATTGAATCCGATATTTTCAAACAGTATCTTCGGTCCGTATGACTTAGATATGTTCTCTATCTGAAGATAACTCGCCATTGTCTTTCTTGAAGAATCTGTCGACTTCGCGTGCAGTCTCCGGCATTGCAAAGACTACAACCCTGTCATATTTCTCTATTCGTGTCGAGCCCACAGCGATGAATGCCTCGCTGCCTCGGATGACACCACCGATGACAGCTCCGGCAGGAAAACCGATATCCATGAGCCGTCCCTTGGTAATCGCGCTGCCTGGCGCTACGATATATTCGAGAATCTCGGCGTTTGTGCCGCTCATATACCTGATGGAACGGGCCTTGCCGCTGAGTGTGAACTTGAATATCTTGCCGGCTGTCAGAAGCTTCTTGTTGATGACGGTATCGACTCCGATCTCTTCGGCAAGATGTATATACTCCTTATGCTCCACATCTGCGATGGTCAGATCCACTCCGAAACGCTTTGCAGCCGCACAGGCCAGCACATTTGTCTCATCGCTGCCGGTCAGAGCCGCGAAAGCATCATATTCAGTGATGAGTTCCTCGACAAGCAGGTCGGTATTGCGGCCGTCTCCACACACGATTGCGACACTGTCGTCCAGCCGCTCGCGAAGTTCCAGGCAACGAGCCCTGTCATTCTCGATGATCTTGATGGACACATTGCTGTTCGCCAGGGACTTTGCGACCTGTTCCGCCATCACTGAGCCACCGACTATCATAAGCCTGCGTACGGTGATGTTGTTCTTGCCGAGACGGCGCATGAGCATCTCCGAGCCTTCACGGCGGGAGATGGTGAACACCATGTCACAATATTTGAAACGGGTGTTGTACTTAGGGATGATGGTTTCGTCGTTCCTGGTGATCGCGATGATACGGAACAATTCGTTCTCGCCTGCGGTCTCCGCGAACTCCTTTACTGTCATGTCCAGAAGCGGAGAGTCATTGTCAATCTTGAATACCGCGATTCCCAGCTTGCCGTTTGCAAAGTTCATGGATTCCGAAGACGCGGTATACTTCAACTGGTCAGCAATCTCTTCAGCTGCAATACGTTCAGGGAAGAACATCAGGTCCAGACCAAGTTCCTTGAACATGACCTTGTTTTCCGGCTCGAGGAACTCTTCATCGTCGACACGCGCTGAAACCTTGCGCGCTCCGAGCTTGTATGCCAGGATGGCGCTTACGATGTTCACATCCTGCGGAACGAACGGATTTACGGCGATAAAGAGATCGGCAGTCGGTACTCCGGCGGCCTTCATGGTCTGTATGGATGATGGATGGCCCTGAACCACAGCGACATCAGCCCCTCCGGTAAGACGCGCAAGCCTCTGGGAATCAGTGTCGATGACCGTTATCTCGTTATCCTCGCGACTGAGCATCTTTGCGAGATGTGATCCAATCTCGCCAGCTCCCTCAATTACTATCCTCATAATATGATTGACGCAAAGTGCAAATATACTTTTTTCCGTCAATCATTCAAAATGACCATCTGGATGTAGTCTTCTGCCCTCAGGCCGGTAAGGGACTCGAGTTTGTTATCAAAATCCCTCTCGAACATACCCATATGCTCTGCGCATGTCTCCGATGTAGCATTACCACGGAGAATGAAAGTATCAAGAAGCGCGATGAAGTCTTCGTCAGCCTTGCTGATAAGCATCTCCTTGCCGATCCTCTTGATTTCCTTTGCCCGCATGGCATCCTTGAACTTTCTGCGGCTCTTAAGCTGGAACTTGATGATATCTGCGAGAAGCTTGACATCAAAAGGCTTGGCGATACAGTCATCAGGACCGAGCTTGTAGCTGATGTGCTGTCCAAGCGCGTCTTCCTTGGTTGAGAAGAGCACGAACGGGATATGGCTTATCTCTGTTGTAGACTTAACCTGCTTGCAGAGTTCGAAACCATCCATGTTCGGCATGATAAGGTCACTGATGATAAGGTCCGGATGCCTGTCCTTGATGATCTGCAGAGCCTGGAGTCCGTCCGGTGCGGTCAGGATCTTCTTGAATTTATCCTTGAACAGATTGCAGACATACTCTCTGATGTCTTTCTGGTCGTCGACTACCATGAGGATGTCATGGCGGCTGTCGTATTCAACATTGCGTTCTCTTTCGACAGCAGTAGCAGCTCCCTCGACATTGATAAGAGGAACGTCAAAATAGAAGGTTGAACCGACTCCGGAAAGATTATGATACGCTGACACGACTCCGCCAAGTTTCTCGACGAGGGTCTTGACATAGGCCAGCCCAAGGCCATAGCCGGCAACCGATGTCTGCTGACGATAGAACTTCTTGAACAGGTCTTCCACCGGACCGCTGAATCCGCAGCCCTCATCAGCGACGCTTACGCGGATATAGTTGTTCACGATCTCTGTGGATACCGTGATCGTTCCTTCCTCACTGAACTTTATCGCATTCGTCATCAGGTTCTGGAAGCATGCATAGATCTTTGACGCATCCATGTTGATCTCCTTGAGTCGCTTTTCCGGAATGAATTCCAGCTGGAGACCCTTGGCTACGCACTTCGGCTTATATTCATACTCAAGTCTGTCGGAAATCCACTTGTTAAGATTGATGACTTCATATTTCACTTCTTCACTTGTCGCATCCATCTTCTGGGTGCTCAGGATCATGTTGATCATGTCGGTCATACGGGATATCTGAGGCAAGGTACCGCCCAGTGTCTTTGACACGAATGCGTCATCCTCATGCTCATCCATTACCGAGACTATCATATTCCTGACAAGCGACAGCGGCGATCTCAGGTCATGAGCCAGATTTGCCATAAGAGATATCTTCTCCTCGGTCTTCTGGTGCTCGATGATGTTCGCTGTCTTTTCCAGGCTCCTCTTTCTCTTTGACTTGATCACCAGACTTTCAGCGAAGAAGATACCGACCAGTACAAGCAAGGCCAAAAGCAGCGCCCACCAGGTAAAGTACCATGGACTGTGGACATGAACCTCAAGGATGGTCTCTTCATCGGTCCATCCGGAGGATGTCAGCATGGATACCTTGATCTGGTACTTGCCTGGATTGAATCTGGATATGGTATAGGTCGTGATACTGCCATACAGAGAGCCCCACTCACCTTTCTTGTTGTGTATCGAGAGATTGACAGGCACCTGTGACATAGGGTCGTCAGAAATGACAAGGATATCAAATTCGAAGAAGTTATTGTTCGATGGGAATTCAATCCTGTTTGTTCCCAGCGGCATTTCCATAGCCTCACCATTGAGGCTCAGACGCTCGATTGCGATACGCGGCTTGACCGTGTCATCTTCATGATTTATGAGTTCATCGACATCTATGGTCAGAACACCGGAGGATCTTGAGAAGAACAGATTGTTCTCTTTTGTAGAGTAAGAGAAGAAACCGGAATACTGGCCATAACCGGCCTCAGGGAAATATCTTCTCTTGCCTGTCGCCAGGTCGGAACACATCAGGAAATTCCTGTCTGTCAGAGCCCACAGGACCCCTTTGCCATCAAAACAGATACCCAGCGCCTGCTCTGAATCAAGAATATCGGAGGCGTCTTCATAGCTGCTGTTCCTGGCATCGATACGGATCAGTCCATCACGGAGAGCAACATACACAGTTTCATCACCCACGCAGCTGATATCACGAATCTGATTCTCGTCGTCGTAATACAGCCTGCGGACCATCATGCTGCCGTTATCAAGTTCATATACCGCATCGTTGCTGTGAATGAAAGTCGAGTTGCGTGCAACCTCTATTCCAACGACCCGGTCAGGGTTGTCTCTGGTTCCGAGAACAAATGACTCGATATTGTTCACTCCAGGTGTCAGCCTGTAGTTGATTCCGTTCACGTTGAGGACGTAGAAAGAACCTCTTCCAGCGTCAGCAACCATGACCTGACTGTCTGTATCGATGTCTGCAAGGAGACTCTCGAGGGATGGAATCGTTTCCTGCTCTATCTTCCCGCTTATTTTCGAGAACAGCGCGACATCACTATGGTTGATGACACAAAGAATCCGATCTTCACCATATTGTGCCATGGAAGTGACCGTTCCTGTCGAAGGCAGAGGGTATTTTCTCACTTCATGAGTCAACTGGTCATAGCTGTTTATTCCGTTACCTGCTGTTCCCAGCCATACAAGTCCGTCATTTGTATCCAGATATGATGTAACGGTACTGCTGGTCAATGTCGAGTTTGAGATGGCTGTACTGGAAAGTTCAGTAATCATCTTGTCCTTGCCACTGATGATGCCATTGTATGAAGTGCCACCGATGATGGTCGGGCTATACCTTGGTGCAACAATCTTGATCAGATTGTTGGTGAAACCACCTACATACCTCTGAGTCGTGCCGTTCTTGGCATCGAGACGCAACAGACCGTAACCCTGGGCAACGACATAGGCATTGTCTGTAACCGCAACGATGTCCTGTGTATCGTTGGTATTCAACGTACCCGCTTCGCGTGAGAATGTCGACACGAGGCTGAGCTGTTCGCCTGAGATTTTGTAGCAATTGATTCCGAATGGACCAGGGACCCAGAGATGAGACCTGTCCTGGCTTATCGTGACAGCAGATGCGATGATGTTCTCGGGAAGCTCATCAACATGTTCCAACGTGTCGTTATACAGGTCATACTTGAAGATACCCAGGTTATTGTCCGCCAGAAGAAGATAGTTATCATATCCTACCGAAATGCTTCTGAACTGATAGCGGTCATGCTGGTCAAAACGGTAACATACCTCCAGACTTTTTGAGGCGAACGAGAAACTGTACAGTGCCTGGTCCGAAATCGAGTAGAGATAGGCCTTGTCAGAATAGAATGACACAGCATCGACTGACAGTTTCTTTTTCTCAAGTGTTATCTCCTCAAATTCCTGAGTTTCTATATCAAAGAGGAAAAGCGTGTTTGAGGTAGCCAGCAGAGCCTGCTTTCCGGAAGGAACTATATATGATACAGCCGCATCCGACAGCTGGTTCATAGATGGATCCGAAACCGTGAAACTACGGACTATTGCGTTATTTATGATCGAGAAACCATCATTGGTTCCCACCCAAAGACGACAATGATCATCAAGGGTCATGAACCGGACTTCCTGGTCAGGAAGGAAACGCCGGTATGCAACTTCTCCGGCGTGGATTGCGGAACATGCCACCAGAGCAAGAGCCGCGACTAATAGGGTACGGAGGCTTTTCATTTCTTACTTGCTATTCTGGCTACGATACTGAGATGGAGTAAATCCTGTCTCCTGCTTGAAAACAGTGCTGAAATACTGGCTTTCAGTGAAACCAACTTCGGATGCGACCTCAAAGATTGTCATCGATGTCTTTGAAAGCAGGTTCTTGGCTCTTTCAACCCTGATATTCTTTATATATCTCGCAGCAGAAACTCCGATAATGCTGTTCATCTTATTGAAAAGGGTCGACCTGGAAACACACATCTCATTGAGAATCATATCGATATTGAGATCAGGGTTGCTGATGTTGTCATTGATGAACTTGTTGAGTTTCAGCACGAAGGACTCATCCGCAGCACTGAACGTCTGCTCCTCGGTGATTTCAGGTAGAGCCGACGAGAAGTAACGCTTCTTGATCTCATATCTGTTGCGGAGCTGAGTCTGAATGGCGTTATAAAGCATCTTGGTATCGAATGGCTTAGGGATGAAGACATCCGCACCCATCTTGTATCCGATTTCCTGGCTCTTGGATTCGGCAAGCGAAGTGAGCAGAATGAATGGAAGATGGGAAATCTCGATGTCAGACTTGACAGCCTTGCAGAACTCGAAACCATTCATCTTCGGCATCTTTACATCTGATACAATTATGTTAGGCTGTTTCTCTCTTGCTACCTCAAGGCCTTCCTTACCATCGGCAGCAACGTATATGGTCTTGAATCTTGAAGCATATACAGTTGAAAGATACTCCCTTACATCAGGCTCATCATCAACGATCAGAAGAGTCTGGTCTTTTGTATCAAAGCTATCGACATCAAGCATCTCGGATACATTCTCATACTCGCCGATCTCCGGAACCTCGACCGGAGAGAATGAAGGATCAACCACCGGTTCTGGTCTGCCAGCCGGCTTAGAGGAATCGGCTGCAACAGGCGCTTCAGCTGCAGATTGCTTATCTGGAGCCACAGGGACATCTACGTAGAACGTCGAGCCTCCCTGATCCACATTCCTGTAGCCGGACACTTTACCTCCGATTGACTCGAGCCTTGCACGGACGGCAGCCAGTCCCATGGCCGAGAATCCATCAGATGTCAGCATACCGGATGATGAAGAGAACAGGTCATCATAATCTCCCGGATATGAGTCGCCATCATCAATGACTGAAACCCTGACGTATCCAAGATTCGTGGTCGATGAACTGATTCTGACCGTGCTCTTGGCGTGATTTACGAATGCATTCAATATAAACATGCCGATCGCATCAGAAAAATAGCCTCGGTTTGTATTGGCTACCAATGGAGCTGACGAAGGGATATACTCCAAGATGAGTTTCCTATTCTTTGCAGACATGGCATTGTCATTCATTATCTCCTGGAGACACTCATCAATGGAAATAACCTCTATCCCTGGTCTTTGGTATGAGATTCCGGTCTGCGTGAATGGATGTATTATTCCAAGCCAGCCCTTGAGCCTGCCTGCCTGATGCAGCACATCCTTCAGTTGTTTCTCAAGAACGTCATTGCCACTGTTCTGAGCCATAATGGACTTGAGCTGATCCGAAATCATGGTCAGTGGAGAGCTGATTTCACGTACTACATTGGCATTGAAATCAGCCCGGATTTTACGGTTATCATTCTTGATGGTATCCACGTAGTCCTTGAAACTGGCTTTTTCCTTGTTTCTCTTCATAAGCATGGTATAAAGATAGAGGCAGAGTGCAGCCAGCAGGAAAGACAATACGAAGACAACGAGGGACTCTGGCAATAAATCACTTGTGCGAAGAATCCTGGCGACCTCCTTATACCCGGTCCATCCGTTTCCATCAAATGAAGAAACACGCAATGAATGAACTCCAGATGGCAATCTTCCGATTGAAACCACAGGATCACTGACTTCCGAGGATGCAATTACGTGCCCTGACCTGTCAACCATCTCATACCTGAACAATGCCGGTGTGATGGCTGAAGGTGAGATTACAGACAGAATCAGGATTGCCCTGTTATATTGCTTTGGAAGCACATAATTACCCTTTTCATACCTTGCCGTCTTGCCATCCACGGCCATGGTGAGGCACTCGATATCAAATCCGAGACTGCGGACAGGAACAGGCGACTCGGATGGAACTGCTGCGACCACCCCCTCAAGACCAGCAAAATAACATGCATTCTCCGACCTGAAAGACATTCCGGAGAAATCGTTGCCAGGAAGGATGCCATCCTCCTCAGAGAATGCAGACATAACCTTGTCTTTGACTGAATAGCGGTACAGGCAGCGATCCCGGCCTGACAGCCAAACCTGATCATCGATGTACTGAATGCCATTGAAACGGTGGTCTTTGTCTTGGGCAACCACCCGTTCAGTCTCGGAGGTAGAAAGGACATGTCTGTATACACCCGAACGTGTAATGAACCAGATGTTGCATTCGTCATCTATGGTAGAAGACAGTATGTCCTCATCGGTCGAAAGCACAGTCCTTAACCATAATTCATCGCGGTTGTCCATGGCATAGATCTTTCTCTTTCCGACCAGGACATTGGTGAATCTATGAGAGAATACCTTATCTATCTTCTCTTTCGAATCCATTGGAAACAATTGGAACACCTCTTCCTGCCCATTCCTGAGACGGCAGCACCTGCCATCGAGATTGAATATAAGAATGGAGCCGTCTGCCGCGTTGCTCAGCAGGATGTTCACGTAGTCTTCCCTGCCATCGGATGAAGCATCCATACAGTTCAGATGATATGGAGCAAAACCGGAATCCTTCTTGTTGAAAACCTTCAGTCCCTCGAAACGGGAAACCGCAAGGAGCGTGTTCTCATTCAGATTGCAGATGGAAGAAATCTGATTGCCCTGTGTTGACTTGAAGGTTTCCAGACTGCGCTCATACTCATTGAAAAGATAAAGGCCTCCTCCTGCCGTTCCAAGCCAGAGATCACCGTCGTGCCCTGGAAGCGAAGACAGAATCACCTCGGCTGGAAGAGAAAAACCTGAAGCGTCATGTGAATGCCCGATAGAATGAAGCGATGTACGACGCAGTTCATGTATGCCGTTGAAGCGTGTACCGACAATCAATTCAAGTGGCGATGTAGTAAAGAGAGCGGTAGAGAACCATGCCGAGTGGTCGGTAATGGACTCGATCCGGCCATCAGGTCTGTTGATCACACAGACTCCGGCATCCGTCGAAACAGCGATATTGCCATTTGTAAGCAGAAGAGCACTGTTGACATAGTCGCTTGGAAGCTCGGAATTTGCGGTAGTAAGGCTTGTTCCGATGTTGTGACGGCCGTCGACAGGATATGAGGAAAAACCCTTTCCGAACTTTGACACCCAGATTCTGCCCTCATTATCAAGAATGCAGCTCTTGGCTACAATCTTCTCATCTCCAGGAACGACCTTGGTCAGCTTTCCGGAACTGATCGGCATTGTAAAGACACCCTTTTCATCATCAGCAAAGAACAGAACATCTTCCTTTTCCGGATGAGTCAGAATCTTTCCGAATCTGTAGCTCACATTCTCACCAAAATCCCTGACAAGGCGCAGCTCTCCATTTTCAACAGAAGAAAGGAAAAGACAGTTTGATGCGGAATCGAACAGATAAAAACCGCCCTTGCCATCTCCAAGTTCTGCGATTGCGGTAACTTCCATGCTCCTGCCATTCTGCAGGATCTCCTTGTAATTACCTGTCTTGTTATCAAACAAGAGCAATCCTGATTCAGACGCTATCAGTGCCCTGTGCTGGGATACGGCCATCGCTTCGACTTTACCGATCCTTCTCCTCAGGGTATCTCCCTCCTGCTGATATTGGCTGAAAGGAAAAACATGGCCATTGTTGATGATATTGAAGCCTTCATCCGTTCCAACCCATAGATGACCATCCTGATCTGATGAAATACAGGTCACGTTGGAAGAACTCAATCCGTCCAGAATCGAGATTGTCTTCTTCTGGATATCTCCAGGCCTGATGTTGTTCGCTTGCAACTGCATCAATGGCAGTGCCAGCGAGAGAGCCAATGCAAAAAGTATATTTTTCATTTTATGATCAGTTAAGATTAGTCAATGGAGTAATAAATCCTGTTCGGCTCCGAACGCTGCACTATCCTGAAACCTAGTCCGGCACCATGTTTTGCCGACTGGAAAGCAGTGCGATAGGAATTCCTGCATCTTGAGACGGTCAGATTGGACGAACTGCCTCGTCCCACATGATTGTCAAAGGTGATACTTTTACTTTGAAGGACAGGATTCACCAAAGTATCGATATGCGCGAAACCACGATAGCCCAGGGAATGATCAAGAGTCCATTCACGGACGTTGCCCGTCATGTCATGAATTCCAAGTTCGTTGGCCATCTTTTTTCCGACCGGATGCAGTTCTCCGCCTGAATTGTCAGCGTACCATGCCACTTTGTCGACATCATTGCTGCCAGACGCGAAATAGTCATGCGACAGGTTGCCCCCCCTGGCCGCAAACTCCCACTGTGCCTCAGTCGGAAGATCATACTCGACACCTTCCTTTTCAGACAGCCACCGGCAGAATGCCTTGCAGTCGTCGAATGTAACCATTGCGACAGGAAGGTCATAATCATCTGGAGTAAGCCTCTGTCCGAACATGCCGTTTCGCCAGGAAATCACAGAATCGACCTGGACTTGCCGGGATACGCCACCAGTAGTATCGACAATCCAGCTCTTGTAAAGCTTGTCGACAAGGGTATCCCTCCTCTCCGCAAGAGTCACATATCCGGTCTCATCGACAAAGGTCTTGAACTGTCCGACAGTAATCTCATACTTGCTGATCTTGTAGTCGCTAAGGCGCACCATATGGGCAGGAAGATCATCCTGTGTAGCCCAGTCAAGTTCAGAAGTATGTGCACCCATCAGGAAAACACCGCCCTCGACATCCACCATTTCTACAAAAGACGACGGCTTGGAACAAGCCAGGAAACAGATGGAAGCCAGGGCTAAGACTGCAATATTCTTATTCATGAGCAAATCAGTAATAGGTTCTCACACAAATATAGGTATTTATTGCAGTAAGGAGATGTTTGAAAAAATCCATCAGTAATGAGAATTAGTACATTTCAACACTTTTTTCGTCAAAATCTGCCAATTCTATGAGAAAAACAGGGTTAGATACCCTTATTCCTAAGGTATGAGAAAACTTTGCCCCGATGGAGAATAGAAGCCAGGATCATGCTTCCATGATAGATTCCAGACACAGGCACAGTCCTGAGCGGGGCTGCTGCAGGCGGCATGTTTCTGCGGATTGACATGAACTCCCGATGGGCTTCCCGGACAGCCCTGAAGTCCTTGATGTGGAACTCCAGGACATAGGCCAGTGCCGTCAGCCTGTCTATGATCATACGGAGTCGGAGCTTGCGTCCAGCCTTACGGCGCGCCCTTGCCGGCTCCATTCCAGCGCACATATAAGTGCCAGCAAGATTCTTGCTGAGCATGAGAAGGTTGTTACGATAGTTCAGCTTGAGTTTTCTGGGTGAGCCCTGCGGCAACGTCCCGCCACCAAGATGCCATACCATGGACTGAGATACCATGTCCACATCGTATCCGGTCAGCTGGGCACGCCAGCAGAAATCGATTTCCTCCATGTGGGCAAAGAAATTCTCATCAAGGCCTCCGAGCCTGCGCCAGACACTGCTGCGCACCATCATACAGGCTCCACTTACCCAAAGGACGGACGGATTCCTGTCGTCATATTGCCCACAATCCTTCTCAAGCCTGCCCATGACGCGTCCACGGCAGAATGGGAACCCCCAACGGTCAATGAGACCACCGGCAGCTCCGGCATACTCGAAACTATCCCGGTCTTTGAGAGCATGGAGTTTGGGGCCGCATACGGCGCACTGAGGATGCGAGTCCATCCATGAGACAAGAGGCTGAAGCCATCCGTCAGGGACCTCGACATCCGAATTGATCAGCACATAATAATCGGCCTCAACCTGAGCCAGAGCACGATTGTACCCGCCGGTGAAGCCGTAATTCTTATCCAGTGTAATAAGTCCGACATCCGGCCAGTTTTCGCGCAGAAACTGCACAGAGTCATCCGTTGAAGCATTATCGGCCACGATCAACGCCGAATCCAGACCCTCCAGGCTTTTCGCCAGAACAGGCAGGAAACGCTCGAGCAATCCCCTGGTATTCCAGTTGAGTATTACGACCGCGACCTTGCTCATACATTATCAGTTCTTTCCGCAATTGCATTCGTGGCCATCCTCGCCACAATGGCACTCGTGGCCTTCTTCGCCGCAATTGCACTCATGACCTTCTCCATGGCAGCAGCCACCATCACCGTGGCATCCGCCCTGACCATGGCAACCGTCCTGACCATGGCAACCGCCGTGACAGCAACCTCCCTGCGGAGGGAGGAACTCGCCGTGAAGGCCTTCCAGCATTTCCTTCTCGGTAGCCTCGCGGACACTCAGGATGGTACCGCGGAATACAAGGGTCTTTCCGGCCATAGGATCGTTGAAATCAAGAGTCACGCTGTCCTCCTTGACCTCAACTACCATTGCACGGCAAACCTCGCCTGCCGAGTTGAGCAGCGGGATGTAACGTCCGACTTCGAGGAGATCCTTGCGGAGCTCTCCCTTGAACATGAAAGTCGACATAGGGACGTCAAACACTTTCGCCATGTCATACTCGCCATAGCCCTCTTCAGGAGAGACGGTGCACTCAAAGTCCTGACCGGCCGACATTCCATCAAGCGTAGCCTCAAGCTTGGGAATGATCATGCATGTTCCATGGATATAGTCGAATGGTGCGTCGGATCCAGCCTGATCCACTACCTTGCCGTCAACCTCGAGCACGTAGCTGAGAGCGACGACTGCTTTATTTTCAATAATCATATCGTTTCTGTATTGTCATACAAATATACACAATCGCCAATATTTCTCAAACCCGAACATTTGGGCATTTGCGCTATTGTCAGTATTTTTGCACAGGAAAAACAGGTGGGACGATCTGCCGCTCGATAATGAGAGGAAAGTCCGGACAGGAAAGGGCGCCCCGCTGCGGAAAGCGCAGAAGGGAGTAATCTTTTGGATGCCGTAACAGAAAACTACCGCCGTCCAGCACGGTAAGGGTGAAAACGCGAGGCAAGAGCTCACGACCCGTTGCAGCGATGTGACGAGGGTACGGCACCGGGGCCTGCAAGACCAAATATACTGGCAGATGAGGGCTGCCCGCCCGATGCCAGGGGGT
>JAKSJN010000011.1 GCA_024402135.1 Bacteroidales bacterium | reverse complement strand
ACGACTCGTAAGGGTCGTGTTGGCATATAGCATTGAGGGAGCCTCACTGATGTCCATCCGGACTCGGTGTGGCTTTCTTGCGTTCCTCGGGCTGCGAAGGCGGCTGGCGTGAAGCAGTTTATCTTTATGTCGAGCCAGATTGTGTTTCACGAGAGCCAGAGCCTGCGGTCGGAGGTGCTGACGAGCGAGACGAAGGAGAATCCGAATGGCTTCTATGGCGACTCGAAGCTGCAGGCGGAGAATGGCATCAAGCCGTTGGCCGATGAGAACTTCAAGGTGTGCATCCTGCGTCCTTGCATGATCTATGGTCCGAATGCGAAGGGCAACTTCCCTCGTCTGGCGAAGCTGGGCGCGAAGGTGCCGGTGTTCCCTGCATGGCACAACAAGCGCTCGATGCTGTATATCGACAATCTGGCGGAATTTGTGAAGCAGTGTGTGGACAGGGTGCTGGAGGGCACGTTCTATCCTCAGAACCGTGAGCAGGCGGATACGGTGGAGATCATCCGTTTCTTCGCCAAGGCTGCGGGTCACAAGGTGTGGATCACGAAGCTGCTCAATCCCTTCGTCTGGCTCGGCTCGTTTGTGCTGCAGCCTATCAACAAGATGTTCGCGACATACTACTATGATCCCGCGATGTCGAAGTACGACTTCGAGTATCAGCTGGTGAGCTTCGAGGAGAGCCTGAAGCGGGTGGCGGAGAGTTTGGGAAAGTAGGTGAAGGTGACTCGTCAGACCCCCTGCGTCACTTTTCTGTATATATTGATGGTTGGTGTCAAGAGACAGGACAACACGAAGGTGCAATACTGCATAACTTCGATTGAAGCCATGCTGGAAGCAAAAAAACAAAGCAGCCTCAAATAGAGACTGCCTGTAGATTTGCCCACGTGAGCGGAAGTACTTCAAGAGCGAGGGCAGCGTGTGCGGGACTTCGCGCTTTCATCGTTGACCCATCCATTCTCACGATTTGTTTTGCAAAGATAGTAATTTTTCAGAATTACATGATATGTCAAGTGATGTTAATTGTAACATTGCTTTCGAATATGACGGTCGTATCGCGTAGGACGTTGCATTTGGCAAGTCGCTAGTTAAGATTTAAGTTTTTTAGGAGTGTGGTTGGTGTCCATGTGGAAAAATAATCGTACTTTTGCAGTTGAAATTGCAAAGTTTAACAAATGATGTTAAGTATTGCAAGTGATATGCGATTATATGGCAAGAGTTGATAATAACGATTACATAGATTGGCTCAACCAAAGGGCAATGAGAGGGAGGTCGTTCTTCACGAAGGATGACTTCGAAGGGGCTTTCGGTAATATAACCGGGGGCTCCAGAGCTGTTGCGTTGAGTCGGTTGGTAGAGGGCCGCTGGATTGTTTCTCCTTGGCAGAATTTTTATGTCATCGTACCGATTCAGTACAAGCTGAAGGGAGAGGTGCCTCCTTCGTACTACATTGATGAACTGATGCAGTTCCTTGGGCGGAAGTATTATGTGTCACTCCTGACGGCTGCCGGTCTGCATGGTGCTGGTCATCAGAGGGCTATGTCGTTCTTCGTTACCGTGGATGGCGCCCCATTGAGGAATGCTGTAAGAAGCGGTACAAAGCTACTGATGTTCCAGAAGAAGGATATTGACTTACGCTTCACCAAGGAGGCTAGGACTGAGAGTGGGTACATGAATGTGTCTTCACCTCTGATGACTGCTCTTGACCTTGTGCAGGATGAGCGCAAGGTGGGTGGTTTGAGTCGTGTGGCTGAGGTGTTGTATGAGCTGATGGAGGTGGTGAAGTTTGATGATCAGAGCCTCTCCTTGATGAAGTGCTATCCTCCTGCCATTATTCAACGATTGGGGTATATTCTGACTCTTTTAGAATATGAATCTATGGCAGATGAGCTGTATGAGTTGTGCAAGGGCTGTGGGATGAAATTCCGCAGAACTGCTTTAAAAGCATCTAAACCTACCGAGGTGAGTATGGGAGTGGATGACCGTTGGAAAGTGATTATTAACCAGGAAATAGATATAGACGAGATATGATACAGGAAAAGTACATAAGAGGTTTGACCTCTATACGGCATTGACGGCACGCGAGCTGGATGTGGACAAGGTGCTGGAGTGCTACCGCAAGTACATCGAGTTTGTGGTAGATCGCGCTCCTTCGTACAAGGAGTTTGTGCAAAACATGGAGTTAAAGATGCAGGACGAGGAGTTCCTTGAGGACGTGACGCCTCTGCTTCGGCCGGAAATATCTTTTGACCCGCATGAGGCCTATCCGCTCGTGTATGAGAAGCTGATTGACCGGATGCCCGGGAAGAGGGATTAGTTTTTAATCAATACGAAATCTACGAATTATGAACTATAGTGCAAACCGAATGCAGAAAACTTGTTTTATGCTGAGGTGCAGCCTATAGTGCAGATTTTACTTGTAAAATATGAATACATACTTAGTTTACGGGATCATCTTCGTGATTCTTTTGGCGCTTGAGTTGGCATACTTCAAGATTGCCGACAAGTTCAATATCATCGACAAGCCGAACGAGAGGTCTTCGCACTCGACCATCGTGCTGAGGGGAGGTGGCATTATCTTCCTGCTTGGTGCTTGGGTGTGGGCGGCATTCGCTTCGGCCGGTCTGCTCGGCACTGGCGCAGGATTGCAGTATCCGTGGATGCTGTTGGGCGTGACGCTGGCTGCGGGCATCTCGTTCATGGATGACATCCGTTCGCTGCCGGATGCCGTGAGGCTGGTGGTGCACTTTGTGGCAATGGGCCTGATCCTGCTGGAGCTGTACTTTGCGGGAAGGGCGAATGGTCTGTTCATGGATGCCAATCTCCTGGTGATGGCCGTGCTGACGCTGGCGGCCCTTGTGGTGTGCGTTGGCGCGACCAATGTGTACAATTTCATGGACGGCATCAACGGCATCACTGCCGGCTATTCGGGCGTTGTGCTGCTTTCGGTGCTGATGGCGGACGCTCAGCTGGGGGTGTCGGTCGACCGTTCGCTGTGTCTGGTGATGCTCCTTGCGGTGGTGGTGTTCGCGATCTTCAACTTCCGTCCTCGCGGCAAGGCGAAGTGCTTCGCGGGCGATGTGGGTTCGGTGGGAATCGCTCTGATCCTGCTCTTCATGATCGGCCAGATCATCGTCCAGACGGGCGACATCACCTGGCTCATCTTTCTGCTCGTCTATGGCGTTGACGGCTGCCTCACGATCGTCCATCGCATCATGCTGCACGAGAACCTCGGTGAGGCCCACCGCAAGCACGCGTATCAGCTGATGGCGAATGAGTTGGGTCTCAGCCACGTTGTCGTCTCGCTGGTGTACATGGGCCTCCAGCTGCTCGTCTCCCTCGGCTTCGTCTGGGGCTGTGGAGCTTTGGCATCTTATCTTGACTGCCCGCTGGTCCTCGTGCATTGGGTGTATTTGATTTGCGCCTTGGTGCTCCTGGCAGTGGGGTATGTGGTGTTTAAGAAGAAGTACTATCATTTGCATGAGGAGTATCTAAAGGGGTTGGGGAAGTAGGGACGCTGAGCTGATCTTTTGATTACGCCTGGAATGGTGTATAATTCCAATGTGCCGAGTGCTTGGAATGGTGTATGTGAAGTACTCCTCAGGCAAAATATGTTAAATGTAAAAAATGGCGATCTCTCCGACATTCGGGCAGTGTTCGCGATGGACACAATAAACAAACTAGTAAGATGTGCACTTTTAGCATTCATATCTTTTAGATTCAAATGATATGTACGACTACCCTTTATATCCTTGGGGAACTTATGGTGACGGCCCCAAGATGAATGATGGTTATTTATATCATTATACAACTGCTGAGTCGCTCTTTAGGATTATAGAGAATATGACTATTCGACTCTCGAAGGTCAATGGTCTGAACGATGTTTCAGAAGGTGCGGTCAATTGGTTGTCATACAATTTGGAATCCTTTCTTGAACAGACTAAAGTCGAGTCTGATCAAATGATGGATCGTTGCAGGTTGTTAAGCTTCACTCGGAATTTTCGACCATCTCCTAAATGTAGGGTTGAACCGGGAACAATGCATGCACGTATGTGGGCCCAATATGCAGCAAACAATACAGGTGCATGTATTTGTATACGAAAGGATCGTTTTTTTCAAAAGAATAAAGACCTGCTGAAAGGCCACTTTTACAAGTTCAAGTCTGTAAAGTATGGTTTTGGAAAGCCTGAAATCGAGTATAAAGACGAGACTCCTCTTGGTTTTATAAAAAAGTATTGGAAAGAGATATTCTTCTATAAAGAGACTGATTGGAAGCAAGAGAATGAATATCGGTTGTTTGGAATTGATCTCCCCGAATACCTATCATTGGAAAACTCAATCGCATACATCTGTTTGGGAGCTAAATTTCATAATTCTCTGTTCCAAGGGAGGGAACCAAAAAAAGAATGGGATGGGCGCGAGTGTCAGGACATTCTTTTAGACGTTCTTAACAATCCAACTAACAAGTGCTATGGACGTTTTGGTCCGCACTCTTTTGCAAAGATATCTTATTCAGATGGATATCAATTTGAAGATTCTGATTATATTTTAGCTAATTATCTATAATGTAGTCGAGTTCGTAAGTCAAACGTGAAAGGTTAGATTAGCTGCCCTTCTAGTATATTTCATACATGAGAGAGTTTTTTTCTAAGTATAATTGTAAATGACATATGAAGCGAATTATTATTATTGTATTTTTGACTATTCTGGCTCTATTTGCGTCGTTATTGATTATTGATACGAATGCCTGGATGTCAGATGCATTGCTTGGCGTTTCTGCTAGTTTCATTGTAGTATGGATTACCGATTTCCTCCACTTACTCGATAGAATAAAAGCGACTCGTGTCAATGTCAAGTCGTTAATGGCAGCACTATGCGCAGAGCTATATACACTTTATTGCAGTCTTGACGAAATGAGACAAGATGGCAACATAGCGACCTACGAGGCTATTGGAACAGCTTTAGGCAGTTGCCGTTCAACTCTCAATCAAATCTGCTCATTGTCATTCCCGACTGACTTCATAGGGCATAAGTTTTATAAGAAGCATATTGAAATTCGTAATATTCTCTTAGGAAAAATCAATGATGATCTTATACGTTTCTCGTTGTTGGAGTCTGCAATTATTCAAGATAGAATAGCATTAATTCAGGATGGCGAACGCGAAATAGTAACATATCATTGCACGGAGACTCATAAAGCAATAGACGCAATAATCAGTATCCTGTCAGAAGATTATCAGCTTCTAGTCGACAAAGAGAGTACTCTATGTGCGTTGCATAGTAGTGAGTTTGACTGGACGTCCATCAAAAACATGATAGAAGCTTCAAGAAAGTATCGCGATGTGAGTTTGTGATGGATTCCATGGAGATCTTGAGATGGCACAAGGGGTCTGCCCCCTGCGTCACAGTGTGTCTCCTTGCGTCAGATGCTATGCCAATTCTCCAATACTCCAATACTCGCAGGGAGGACCCTCCCAAGCACGGACGATCCTCCCCTTGACTAAGACGGATGGCGAGCAGCACCAGATCTGTTGAGGACTGTCTAAGCGAGATAGCCCATCGGAGACTGGCTAAGGTCCATTGTGCTAGCGTTTCCGCCTTCGCAAATGGGCCTTCCTCTTGCGAACCTTACGGCCGTCACGGGCCTCATACGAAGCCGAAACGATGGTAAAGTTTTCGAGTAGCAACTCCTTGACTAGCTCGTCAAAAAGTCGCTCGAGCACGTTCAAAAATTTGGATAAATACATCATACGAAAATGATTTTTGAATAAGCATGGAGCGTTGGAGCGGCTTCCGAAAGCAGTACAACCATCCGTTAGGTGACAAAAAACAGAGCACATATCCGGAAGGAATAAATGCTCTGTTTATGGTTTTTCGAACGTGCGTGAGGCGCTTATCTCTCACTGTCGATGTATTTATCTACGGCAAATATACGATTTATTTTGTAATTGCAACGTGTTAACCGTTAAATGTTAAGCCAGCGATATCTCCGACCTTGGGAGGGAAGTGCGCTTTGACTCCATGGGCCGGGAAAGTGTGTGGCCTTCGGGCGTACTCTTTCCCGTTTCTATCCTAAAACAGTAACCAGTTAAGATATGCCATGTTCGTTCGAGATGTTATTTGGGCGAGAAACATAAGCCCTATTTGCTAATTCTCTAATGCAAGGATGATGAGATCTTCAGCTTTCATGGAAATGAAGTTGTAGATTGAGTTTAGGAGTTCAATAATAAATGATATTTTCTCTTTCATTTAGTTGCCCCATAGACGATTAGGGCCTATGAGAATACAAATGAGAGGATTGGAGATTGAACAGATGGTCTATTCTTACCTTATCCCTTCAAGTGGAAATATCAATTCGACATAAAGTGTAACATCCTAGCAATAAATTAGTCTAACCCAGTAATCGTTGTTATGATAAATGTTGACCAGGAATATACTCGCGAGGTAGAGTGTGAGTATAAGGGTGAGAGATACAAGGTGCGCGATAATGGTGCGATATACCGTATCGCACGTATTGGAAGGCCTAAGCGCCCAAAGGATGAATATTGGTCTTTTGGCGAGACGGTTGATAAAGGTTATGTAAAATTCTGTGGCGAATCTGTCCACAGAATTGTGGCGGTCGCATTCCTAGGTGAACCTCCAACAAAACAACATGTTGTGGATCACCTTGATACCAACCGCCAGAATAACCGTCCTGAGAATCTTCGTTGGTTGACGAAACTTGAGAATATCCTTCTAAATCCATATACAAGGGCAAAGATTGAGTATCTGTGTGATAGTGTTGAAGAGTTCCTTAAGGCTCCTTCAATACTTCGAGGACATGAGGGTGAAGACGCGAACTTTTCATGGATGAGAGCTGTCACTCCACAGGAGGCGAAGAATACGTTGGCGAATTGGAATAGTCTATTAAGCAAGCCTAGGCCTGTCTCAAGAGTGAAAGGGAATGCGATTGAAGAATGGATCTTCGACCAGAATCATCCAGTTGAGAAGCAGAGTAAGCCTTTAGACTTAGATGACCCGTTTGATTTCCATCAGGGCTATGCGACTGTTGATTCGGATAATAATGTATCATCTTTGTCTAGTAACAATCCGAGGACTCCAGATGAAGGCCCAGTTCTTTCTTCCCGGAAGAAATCCAAACCTGAAATGTTGAAGGTCTCTAAAACTGATTTTATGTCAACATTATGTAGCACCTGTGAACGAGAGAACCTGAAATATGAGAAATACCACAAGACTGATAAATGGAGGTCGGATGTCCTCATATATGTAGGCGAAGATAGAATCGCGATTTCGTCGTTTAGCTCATTTAAAGCTTCGTCTGACGTTCTTCAATCGATGGAAGAAGATGGCGTCAAGGCATTTGGATTGGTTTTGTCCCCTAAAATGGAAACCTACCAGAAAAGCGCTTGCTTCGGACTATATAAGAGTAATGGCGATGCTGAACTGCAGGTGAAGGTCGGTGAAAACAGTTTATCACTTTCAGCCTTTGTCAAGAAATGTGTTGAAGGCAAGATTGCTCTTAGAGAGGATGTGACGATTACCAGTGTCGATGTGATGTTCTGTGAAACAGATTGCTATGTATGTGGTACTCCACATTCTGTGTTTTTTGTCCGGTACTTAGTAGGCGAAAACGGAAGGAGATATGATTACTACCGTGATTCGGTTGAATATGCAGACGAATCTATCGAAGGCTATCCAGACCTTCAGTTCGGTGACGAAATCCTGGCTCTGGTGAAAGATTATATCGCTCAGCATCCGGAAAAGAAGATAGTTATGGGACCAATAAAGTCTCGTTTCAGTAAGACTCGAGATGAAAGTTATTTATCTTTCGGATGTCCTGTATGTGATGCATTGGTAGGAGATTTTTATCTGGACGAAATCCATATTGATTATATATATGAAACAGATGAGACTCTTATGAACAGGATTCATTTGAGAACTCCTTTGAAACTAACAATCAATGAGTGGTTGGTGATGGAATAGGGATGGCAATTTGTTATGCGTTATATGTTAAAATAGCGCTCTCTCCAACTATCGGGAGGGGAGTGCGCGTTGGAAGACTCGAGACGGGAAAGTGTGCGACCTTCGGGCGTACTCTTTCCCGTTTCTGTTTCCGGCACCATGGTCCTTGGTCAATGACCGCAAGGACTTCGAAATTGAACTCGCAGGGAGGACCTTCCCAAGCACAGAAGATCCTCCCCTTGACTAAGACGGATGGCGAGCAGCATCGGCAATGCCGATCAGAAGAGGTCTCTGGCGCTAGCGTTTCCGCTTACGCAGATGTGCCCTTCGCTTGCAAACCTTACGTCCGTTCCGTACTTCATACGAAGCCGAAACGATGGTAAAGTTGTTGAGCGCAAGCTCCTTGACAAGCTCATCAAAAAGGTGCTCGCATACACTGAGAATGATTGATATTTGTTTCTTCATATTGGAGTTTTGCTAAGCATGGAGCGTTGGAGCGGCTTTCACAAGCAGTACATCCATCCGTTAGGTGGCAAAAAAACAGTGCACCTAGTCCCGTAAGAATAGATGCACTGTTAAGGTTTTCCCAGCGTATGTGAGGCGCTTATCTCTCACTGCCGAAACAAATATCTGACACAAAGATATGACAAATTCTGGAATTGCCATCTGTTAAACGTTAAATGTTAAACCAGAGTTCTCTCCTATCTTTGGGAGAATGTATTAAAATAGATAATCTATAAACATGGATAATTCATCAGTAGGGAAGTGCTTCAGGCATTTCAAGGGAAACAGGTACAGGGTGTTGGCGATTGCGAAGGACAGTGAGACCCTGGAGCCGATGGTGGTGTATCAGGCACTTTATGGCGATGGGGACGTGTGGGTGCGTCCGTACGAGATGTTCTTCGGCACAGTCGAGCGCGATGGCATTGTCCGTCCTCGCTTTGAGGAAGAGTAAGTCAAGGGAACTTGAATGTCTTGAAGATTCGCTAAATTTGCGTTTTCTTGATATGAAGTGTAGGTAATGAACGATTTCATTGTTTCATTGATGCTCCTGGGAGCCATGTCGTCGTCCGATGGTTATCTGCCGTATTGGGCGACGACGAATCAGTATGGCCTTATGCCTGAGCGTAATGGCAGCATGGCTTTGATCAAGGCTCAGTCGGAGTTCGATGATGAGAAGACTTTGCAGTGGCGCTGGGGTACTTCCTTGGCTGTCAATAGTTTCAATAATCCGTTGGATCCGGCTTCGAGTCCGGTTCATCCTATGGTGGATCAGCTGTATGGTTCGTTGAGGTGGAGCAAGTTCACCGTGGATCTTGGCATGAAGCATCGCGAGAACGAGTTCCTTGGCGCTTCATCGAACCTTGGTTCACTTTCGGTGACCGGCGGTCATCTGGTGGAGACGGGCAATGCCCGTTCGATGCCGGGATATCTGGTGACTATGGAGCCTGTGGCGGTTCCGTTCACCGGCAAGCACTTCCTTTTGAGTGGCGCGTATGGCGATTATGCTACTACCGATAACCGTTTCGTCAAGGGGGCTTTGGTTCATCGCACCCGAATCGGTTTCCATCTTGAGCCAACTGAGCGACTTTCATTGTCAGCGACTTTGGATCATTATGCGATGTGGGCGGGCACTCATCCCGATCCGGAGAAGGAGCATACAGAAGTTACTTTTGAAAACTATATTCGTGTTGTCACTGGTTCACATGCTGGGGCCGGTGGCACGTTAAGCGATAGGGCGAATGTCATTGGTGACCAGGGCGGAAGCGAGATCTTCAAGCTTGAGTATCGTGCTGACGCTTGGACGTTTACCGCTCAGCATGACATCCCTTATGCTGATGGTTCGGGCATGGGTTTCCAGAACTTCCCTGATGGCGTAAACACCCTTCATTTCGGCTGGAAGGACAAGAACCGCTGGATTAGCGATATCCTTTATGAGCATCAATATACGATGTTCCAGTCGGGTACTTTCAATCAGGAGGAGTTTGATGATGAGGGTCATAATATCAATCCGCCAGGGGTGTCTACGGTCGGTGGCGATAATTATTTCAACAATGGCTATTATCGTTCAGGATGGACTCATCATGGCTATACGATTGGCGATCCTTTGATTATTCCAACCGGCAGGCATGATGGGACATGGAGTTCTGCTTTGACTACTCCTCATTTGGAGAATACCCGTCTCAAGTCGCATCATTTTGCTCTTGGCGGCAAGCTGTTTCGCAAGCATCCGTACAAGCTGATGCTGACGTATTCGGACAATTACGGTACTTATTATACGCCATATCTTGGGGAGTCTCAGTGGGAGCATGAGTGGGGCACCGTCAGGGAAACCGGCCTCAAGCAGCTCTCGGCGGCCTTCGTCGGCGAAGTGAACCTCAGCCGTGGTGGTAGTCGCGCCGGAGGTTTAGCTTCTCGCTATGGCCACCTGACCGCCCTCTACGGCCTCTACCTTGACCGCGGCCAGCTCTACAATGATACCGCCGGCCTCACCCTTGGAGTCCGCTATACAATAGGGCGATAATTATATGGCATTCGGCCGTCATTTGTCGGAAAACCTGTAACTTTGCACTCGCAAATAGATTGAATATAAACCCACGAAAAAGATGAAGAAGTTTACTTATGTGCTCTTTGCGGCTGCGGTAGCTTTCGGCTTGACCGCATGTGGAGACAAAGGCACGACCACACCTGACGAACCCGATGAGCCCGAGGTGATCGAGATGGGACATTATAGCCTCACTTTCGAAAGCCTTGCTGTTTCTAATTGGCCGGACTCGAAGGAGAGTATCCAGAAGGACTACGAGGCCTATCAGAAGACCGTTACCGATGCATTGAAGATCGATGTGGACAAGAAATACAAGTGGAGTGAGATCGAGGCTGACAAGGCTCGACTGCAGAAGGCTTTCGACGGGCTTTCAGGCTTTGACTATAAGGTGAAGGCGGCTCTGAACATTTTTACTTATTATGGTGGCATCACCTTCAAGGCGTATAAGGAAGGTGAGAGTAATGCTGCGATCGACTTTGGCGAGAAGAAGATCACCTGTATCAAGGATATCCCCGAGGGTACTACTTCCCAGCTCTATTTCGTGATGGAGTCGTTTGAGGCGGAAGCTCCTTCGACCAAGGAGTATTGCGAGAATGTGAGAAAGCTCTTCGCAGATGCCCTCAAGGATGTGTTCACCGAGGCATTTGGCGAGGTGGTGACCAAGGTTACTGCAGAGAAACACACATTCTACAATCTGGCGAACTATCCGGGCGATCGCGACAAGGTCGTTGAGCAGATTCATGAGATCTGCACAGGTGTAAAAGTTCCAGCTCTCTCGGATGAGCTCAAGCAGAAGGCTTTGGAGGAATATCCTAAGATGAATAACCTTCTGACGATCTTCTTCAGTTCGTACGATCCTTTCGTATACGCTCCTACCAAGAGCGAAAAAGAGATCTATAAACTCACGATCAGCGTGAAATAGTGACAACCGAAGAACATCCATTGGAACCATTTCTCCCCGGGAATGCACGAGTGCTGTTCCTGGGGAGTTTTCCTCCACCGAAGGCGAGGTGGAGCATGGAATTCTTTTACCCGAACTGGATCAATGACTTCTGGAGGATAATGGGCTTGATTCATTTTGGGGACAAGGCCTACTTCGAGAAGACTCCCAGTGCTCAAGACGGTCGCATTGAAAATCCTAAAAGCTTCGACAAGGAGCGGATCGTCCAGTTCTGTCTGGAGAAGGGGATCGCACTCTTCGATACTGCCCGAAAGGTCCGGAGGCTGAAGGACAATGCTGATGACAACTTCCTTGAGATCGAGGAGGGGACGGATGTGTTCGCGCTCCTCGAGCAGCTGCCGGAGTGCCGTACAATCGTGACCACGGGTGGAAAGGCGAGCGAGGAGCTTCAGTCCTACTTCGAGTCCCATGGATTGAAGGTGAAGATTCCAAAGGTAGGGGAGTCCGTTGAGATAGAAGTTTTCCATCCTCATGGATCTTTTGGAAATACTTCCCTCCGTTGGTGGCGGATGCCGAGTTCATCCCGCGCGTACCCGATGAAACTGGAGAATAAGGCTGACCTTTACAGGAGGTTGTTTTCGCCACTTTTACCTTCGTTTTAACTGAATTTGGAGGTTCTTTGGACGTTTTTGGACGTAGTCATAGGCTGGATTGAGGTAATTTCGCATTACCATTTTTTTTGCTTATTACTACTATGAAAGAAAACGTCTATTCAGCACCGAAGGCAAAGATCATCGTCCTCGATGTCCGTAGCAGCATCCTCGATACCAGCTACGATAGTTCCCGCCCGTCATTCCTTGACAATAACAGCAACCTCGAGGACTACTCGAGAGGTGAAGATCTCTTTTAGTCATGAGGAACAGCAATAGTATCATCAGCTGCCTCTGGGCTGCTCTTTTGGCGGCACTTCCGTTCACTGCCTGCCAGAAATCCACAATCGACATACCTGAGGATCAGCTCGCGCATCCGTTCGAGATTGCCGCGAAGATGGACTCGTCCACCGATACCAAGGTTTCCATGTCGGATGACCTGACTCTCAGCTGGGACAAGGTCATCGGCAGTGAGAATCTCTGGGTGGTCGCCAAGGACAAGGTCGAGGGTGCCGCTTTCGAGCTCGTCAAGGTCGATGGCGAGACCGCTGTGTTCGGTCTTACCAATACTGGATCACCATTTGAGAATGTATTCAGTTCGGCGCTGGACTTCAATGCGGTGTATCCTTATACCTATGGCGCCAGCGGCTGGATGAGGTCTCTCCGATTCGATGGCATGCTGAATGCATTTCTCTGCGACATCTCCGACCATCAGGTAATCAAGGATGGAGACAACATGGATAAGAACTATCTTATCATGCTTGCCTCGAATGCCAGAACTTCGGCGTCCGATCCTGCTCCTGTGCTCCAGTTCAGGAATGCGGTCTCGCTGCTCAGTTTCACTGTCGAGTCTTCGGATATAACAAGGATGGTCGTTTCAGTTGACTGCGACCTTCCGACTGAGCCGGGAACGCAGCAGCCCAGCTATTATCAGCGCAGGGATATGATCGCAGGCCCTGCCTGCGTCTTCTACCCATCTAACTGGCCAAGCAAGGGAGACGATTGGTTCGGAGCATATCTCGTCTATAACAACGAGACCCATCGTCCGAGCTATATCTTCAATACCATTACTGTGACACGCGAAGGTGGACAGCCTTTTGAAGCTGGCAGGACCTACTACATCCCTGTATGGCCAGGTACCAAGTCAGGCTTCAGTGCGACCGCCTACCATAGCGACGGTACTGCCGGCACGACAAAGTCCAAGACCTCGTTCACTTGCGTGAGGAGCAAGGTCCACGATATGAAGGTCTTCTAGCCCCTGAGACGGCTATTTCGCCACTTTTTCCCCTTTTTTAACTGAATTTGGAGGCTTTTTGGACTATTTTGGACGTAGCTATAAGCTAGACCGTGGTAATTTCGCTCTACCATTTTTTGCTTATACTACTATGACAGTAAACGTCTATTCTGCATCGAAGGTGCAGATCATCGTTATTGATGCTCGTGGCCGCTCCTCAATTCCAGCTGCGATAGTTCCCGCCCAGCCTTCATGGACAATAACCTCGAGGACTTCCCGAAAGGTAAAGATATCTTCCAACCCACTTCTTGTCAGAAATTCACAAGCGACAAACGTGAGAATCAGTTCGCGCGTCCGTTCAATTCGTTACAATGTCTAATAATTGTAATTGGTGTGTGCAACACGATCAACGCTGATGATTCGCTACGTGTCTAATTCATTTTTATCCCAACTGTTTCTGTTGACAGCGGTCTTGCTCATGTTCAGCATTAATGTTTCTGGACAGGAGCGCAAGGTGGCTGTCGGCGTCGATCTTCTGTCCCTTCCTTCGGGTGAAGTGGAGTTTGGTGCTGGCGGAAAGCGTACCGTGGCCGTCACAGTGGGCGGACCGTGGTTCCGTAATCGCGACACACACCGTTATCTTCAAGTGACTTCCTTGCAGCCGGAGGTGAGGTGGCATCGCTCGGACTCGCTCTTCAAGGGTCCTTTCGTGGGTATCTATGCAGGAATCCAAAGATATGGAATCGGTCTTGACGGCAGCCGCGGCTGGCAAGGTGAAGCTGCTGGCGGAGGCTTGTCGTTCGGATGGGAGTGGCTATGCGGCAGAGAACACCGTCTTTCGGTCTCCCTATCGGCACAGATGGGTCTGCTCGCTACCAGATATGATAACTATGTCTGGGGCGATCCGGTAACCGGAACGGTGGATGGCCATTATTACTATGACTGGAAAGGACTCGCAGAGGATTTCGTGTCTCGCAGGGGACGCTATGTCTGGCTGGGACCGACACGTGTCGGTTTATCTGTGAGGTATATTTTCAAAAGGAGGAAAGGATGATGAGACGGCCGATTGTTCCATATGCTGCTCTTTTGCTCCTGCTCTCATGCCAGATAGAGCCAGATCTGCGCCTGCACAGAGATCATGAGGTCCGTATTGACCTTGAGCTGGACGGGCTGGATCTGGATTCGTACTGGGATTACGGCGGGGAAGAGACTTATGACTGGAGGTCGGAGTGGCTGTATGGATGGGATGAAGATGACATGAAACTCTTCGGTACCCTTGAGTATGCTTTGCCAGAGTCTTTCAACTTGAGGCGTTATCTCCTCTCCGATGATGGCGAGGGAACTCATCTTGATTCCAAGCCGGATTACGTGAAGGGCTACAGCCATTTGTGTACTTTCAGGGGCGGACGCTATGATCTTCTTGCCTGGAACGACATCGTGACACTCGATGGTGTGCAGTCGCTCGTTTTTGATGAGAAGACATCGCTGCAGGATGTGTTTGCGACTACCAATCTTACCAAGGTAAAGATCAAGAATCAATACCCCGGCACGAAATCAGGATATGCGTCGCATATGCCGGAACTTCTCTATTCGGGACAGAGGAAAGATTTATCGTTTATTGAGCCGATGGACAGTTGCATGACAGGTGATTGGTCTCATCCTTTGAAAATGGTTCTGCGTCCCGTGACCTATATCTATCTGACCCAGGTTATCCTGCACAACAACAGGGGAAGGATAATGGGTGTGGATGGAGGAGCCAATCTGACAGGTATGGCAGCCGGAGTGAGCCTCAATACGGGTGTGAACGGTGGCGAAGCCGTGGCTGTGCATTATCCTGTCAGGTTCAAGAAGGCCGCAGGAGGGACAGACGATATCGTGGGAGGACGTTTGGTGACGTTCGGGCTGTGCGAGACGTGTCCGGACAGGGTGACCAAGGCGGAGGAAGTGCCGCCAAGCCTGAGAAACTATCTCGAGGTTGACATGTATTTCGCGAATGGCTGTGACTCTACTTTCGTGTTTGACGTTACAGACAGGGTTCGCAGGCGATATAAAGGTGGAGTTATTACGGTAGAGCTTGATGTGGACGGCATACGGATGCCTAAAAGACCTGGTGGGTCGGCCTTCGATGCTGTCGTGAAGGATCCGGATGATTCGTTTATCGAGATCGATATGTGATTGGAATAAAGAATTCCGCCAAGGAGTGTAAAACCATTAAAAATTTTATAATTATGAGAAAAGCTATTTTTTGTTCATTCGCTCTTGCATTTGTGCTTACAGGATGCTCACTCAAGGACTCGGTGATGGATGTCCCTCAGCAGCCGATGCCGCTTCAGTTCGGCACCATGGCATCGAACATGACCAAGGGCGCTGACCTTGAGGATGTTCTGGACAATTTTCAGGTATTTGGCCTTAAGACCAACGCCAGCAACTCGTCAGAGGTTGTCTTCCCTGACTACGTTGTGACTCATGATGGTTCGGATTGGAGTTACAGTCCTGTCAAGTACTGGGACAACAGTGCCAAGGGTTATGACTTCTACGCAGTGGCTCCTGCTTCTGCGGTGACCAATATTACTCCTGATGCTGCTTATGTGGTTGACGCTTCGTCTGACGTCTATGTGACCGACCAGACCCACGTCGCTCCTGCTGCATACGGCGAGGAGGTTCTCATGACCTTCAGGAAGGTGAACGCCACCGCCAATGTGGCTTTCTATGAGACCGTGCCCGGCTACAGTGTGAAGAACCTCAAGTTCTACGCTGTTGACCATTCTTCGGCAACCGGCAATTCCGGTGCTGATGCTGTCCTTTACGTGACCAGCACCAATGCCATCAAGTCGGCCGAGGAGTACAGCATCACTTATGAGGACGGCGTTGCCATCGCCAATCCTTCAGGCACCCTCGTGGACGTGGCTTCGCTCGACTTCGGTTCGGTCGACTATGCCGGTGAGGCTGAAATCAACGGCACAGCTGTCAGTGGCGTCCTCGCGGAGACCAATGCCGAGGCAACACTTTCCAAGGGAACAGCCGTGACCGTTTGGCCAACCCAGACCGGTGTAGTGCTCAAGCTCTGTGCCGACTATGATCTCTATTCGATCGACTCGGACGAAGTGATCCATGTATCAAACGTCCTTGCGACCGTTCCTGCTACCGCTACTGTATGGGCGGCCAATACCAACTACACCTATGTGTTCAGAATCACTGCTGACCAGCTCAAACCTATCGTGTTCGATGCAGTGATTGCTGATGAGGAGGATGTGACCGTATCTACAGAGTTCGAGGTTAAGTAATGATCCGGGAGGCTGGCTTGTCCGGCCTCCCTTGTATTGTTTCAATTGATGGACATGCGACACTCATCTGTTTTGTTTTTCTTGTTCTTTCTAGCTGTGTCATGTGCTGACATAGCCGGTCCGGACGGTGCGCCGATCGGATTTGACACGGATGTCCTTCCCACGAAGGCGACCCCTCTGGAACAGGGGTTCCGTGTATGGGCAGTGAAGGAGAAGGGTGATGTCGAACAGGTCGTCTTTAACGGTACCGAGGTATCTTATGATTCCGGATCATACACCTACGGTCCTCTGAAATACTGGGACATGGAGGCTGATCTATACCGTTTCTGCGGTTTCAGCCCGGCTACCAGCGGCGATGGTGGCATCGGCGGGGCGTCGTTCAGCGACGTGGATGCCGTTCATGCACCCTTTGTCGCCTTTATTCAGGACAACACCACAGCTCCGCTGGGACGTGCCATGAGGATGGTCTTCACCCCGCTTTCCTGCGGTGTGCGTTTTGTCGTCTATGAAACGCTCTCCACCATGTCTGTCGGAGACATCAGCCTTGATGCTTCGGGATTCTGTTCGTCGGGCGTTGATTACAGCGTCGGATATGATGACATGGATGATTATGACGTGACTCTTCTTCCTTCTTGGGAGGACGCCTGTGTGACAGAGTTCATCCCGGGCACGGCGCCGGAATCGGTCGGCCTCGCCTATGGGACGGACATAACACGTGTACTTCCTCTTGGGGGAACGCTTCCTGTCAATGTGACGCTTTCATTTGATGTGACGGACGACGGCTCGGGCAGGACAGAACATGTCGATGCATCGGAGGTTGTCATACCTGCGGAGTTTACTCCGGTCAGGTTCAATACTGATTATGTGTACGTGCTGAAGATATCCAAGGTCGGGGTGTCCTTCGATGTCGAAGCTACGCTGAAGATGAATATTGCGATCTGCCAGTGGATAGGCAGTCGATCAGAGACCGTACTGGACTGATATGAGAAGAAGAACGATTACAGCTCTGCTGCTTGCGGTGATTGCCGGATGCAATCCGGTCCCCGAAGACGGGAACGGGACCGGTTTGACGTATACGGCCAAGGACACCGTCGTCAACCTCCGCTTCGGCGGAATCCCGAATTTCAAGTCGGGAGGCGATGATTCGGAGACAATGATCAGTTCTCTTACGCTCGTTGTGCGTCCAGATGTGCCGGGAGGATGGTCCTATGCCGTAGTGAGGACACTTGACATGAACGAGCTGGAGGAGGATGGGGAGTCGCGCAGCTATACCACCGTGCTCGATCTTCCTTCCGGGGACGTCGCTTTCTCTCTCTTTGCCAATCTAACGCCTGATATGAGCTCGTTCTTGACCGGAGCCTCCGCCCGAGGGGGACTCCGTACGTCCAGGAATATGGCCTATTCGGTGCCGGAGTTCTCTCCAGTGTCGGATCTGGAGGACTACGGCGAAATGGCAGAGCTCCTTGGCGAAGCCTTCTATTCCGAGGATAAGGGTTATGTGATGTCGGGTACAGCCCGTGCAGTTGTGGGTACGGAGAGTAATCAGGAAATAGACGTGGATATCGTACTGCACAGGATGGTGGCAAAGGTTGGCTTGTCCTGCAAGACCTATGACGGAGATCCTGATTATGTGGTCATTGACGGTTATTATGACTGGGATTTGTCTTCCATTCCTGAGGAACTGCGCATCGATCTGCCGGAGGACTCTGGCAGTCAGGCCGGATGGGTGCCGCTCTCAAGTGTGAGATGGTTCCTTGATTCGGTCAATTCGAAAGTCTTTCTTGAGGCTGCGGATGACTGTTGCGACCCTGGAGAGAACGCGGACGATCCGAACATGCTTCTTGATGATGTGCTGATGCAGTCAGGCCGGGAGACATTCTATACCTCAGCCTATTCGGGAGACTTCCTCCATGTCGGCAGGGAATCCGCCTCGCAGGTATTCTCGCTGTATTCCGGCGATAATCTCCAATGGATGTCTTACGCCGTGGCCGATGGGGATGAACCTCACTGGCTTCTCTGCCCCGAGAATACTGTTGCTTCCGATACCTTCCTGGAAGGGGAGGACGAGCGTTCGGACTACAGGATGCTTGCTCCGGAGAAGGCAGTTACCCATTTACTCGTAGAAGCGCGTTTCATACCGCGTTATGTCGTGTCCGGAAGGATGAGGGGCGGGGAGTGGCCGAGAATCTACAAGTCGTTCGGGACGATGGATGACGCAGTTGCCGCCCTGGGCGGGGACGGCACGTTCTGGACTCCTGACCTTAAGTCCTTCTTTACCTGGCAGGGCGTGCTTGACGAGATCGCATACACAAGGGCGCGTCATGCGGAGGATCCCAACATACGCGAGCTCAGGGAGGAAGATTTCATCTGCTATCCGCAGGGCATGTGTTACTACAGTACCTACGTGGATGGTATGAAGATACAGGATGGTGGTTCGCTAGGACTTGAGCATGTTACCTACTGGGACGGACTGTCTTCGGTCCGGAGGGATCACAGCTATAATGTGGTGGCTTCGGTTATGAGGGTCCCTTCGGTGAGCACGAGCATGATAGAGATTAGGACGGCGGTGTCGTCTGGCTGGCAGGATGGCTATGGAAACGTGAACATCAAGCCTTGATAACGGAAAAATGATGGACAGAGTGATGAACATGAGACTTACGGGGCTGATCGCCCTGCTTCTTCTTTCGGTTTCCTGTACCGAAAGTGTATCGGTAAGTCCACAACAGGAGGTTATCTGTATGACGACCAAGGCTCCCGAGGGGAGCGACGCGCCTTGCCGTATACTGGCTGTCAGGGACTCTGAATTGGGACATGTAGGTACGCCGGGCTACGAGCCATATTACGAAACGTGGCTGCCGTCGATGGAGAAGTACTCCGATGATGTGCTTTATACACACCGTGCCTATCCGTCAAACTATGACAATGTGCATGTCTTTGGGTTTTCCCCTTCGGTGGAGATGGATGATGCTGATGTCGCTTCCTCCGGTGCTCTGCTCGACCTTCGGGACGGTTACGGTACGGTGGCCGTGCGCTATGACGGAGGATATGATAACGCCATGTGGAAGGATGTGATGACCGCTGGACCGATTGTCGGCAGTTCGCTCAAGCCGCTGGGAGAGGGTGAACTTCTTGAATTCGGACACTCGGTCATAAGCGTTTCCTTTCGTGCCATGCGTTCGAGGAGTATGAAGGACCTGGAGGTGATGAATGTCAGAGTGACCTTTCCGTGGGAAAATACTCCTTATGAGTTGTCCTTTGACCGTGGCCTGGGTGGCTATTTCGCCAGGGGACGCGAAGGAAATGAACTCTCTTTTCCTTTGGAGTTTGACCCTGTGACACATATGATTCCTCTGGAAACAGACGGCGGCCAGACACAAAACTATGCCGAGGCGGGACCGTTTTACATATGCCGTGATGATTACAGTGTGACCATGCCGCGGCTGCATTTCGCACTGGACGCCAATTATACCAAGGACAAGACCTTCCATGATAAAGGCGAGGCAAGGCATTACGATGACATTGCAGTAGAGGTGTATGACTCTACGACCGGCAGAAGGGTGTCTGACATACGTCCAGGACACAGGTACGTCGTCACTGTCCTTTTTGACCAGGACAGTTTCGAGGTTATGGCTGTCGAGAACGGATGGGAGGACGGAGGCGGCTTCATCCTGTCGGTAGATAACCCGATATCGGCTGGCAGGTAGAGTAATGAGTAAGACAGAGCAAATGAAAGGAATGAAACTTTTTCTCCTGTCAATGTCTTTTCTCTTCATTGCAGGAGTGTCATGTACAGAGAGAATTGAATGCCCGGAAAGGATGGAGGGCGTGATGGTGTGTGCGGGAGGATCTTCATGGGGTGTCGCTCAGACAAGGGCGTCGCTGCCATTGTCGGCCACTGTAGCTCCCCTGCCGGAGGGTACCACACTGTGGCTCCTCATCGAGGAACCGGTTGATCCGGATAGGCATGAATTCGATGACGAGTGGAAGATCAGCCCCAATTATGCCATGAGGAAATACGTTGTGCTCGGCAAGGATGCCGCCCTTGTGCCGTGCGAGACCGATGAGGATGGCAGAGTGGTCGGCGATCCGTCGAATAACAGGCCTCTGATGCTCAGGGACGGGTGGTATAAATTCCACGCTGTCTCTCCTGCCAAGGAACTTCATGATGACCTTGAAAACGATCTGAGTGACATCGCCCTGATACATAATGGCGAGTATGTCCTTGCGACGGACACCAGGTGGGAAGAGACCGCACCTCTCGTGGTTGAGGTGAATACGCGTTCCGACATGGGATCGTTCCAGATGGTCAAGCTGAATCCGCTGATCAACCAGACAGCGGAAATGGAACTGCGTCTCTATATGGGTGATAATGTCACAGATGTGGACATCCTCCCGGAGGGCGTAGAAGTGGCGGGAGTGCAGGAGGACCGGGGTACTGGCGTGCCTTTTCACTGGTCGACTGATAACAGTTACCTTCCCATCAGAGTGGGTAATAAGTACAACTGGCTCAAGGTGACGACATGGGAATGGGAGGATGACTGTCTTGTCGGACGTCTCTCCATCCTTCCGACGGATGCTACCACGAATGCCATTTTCATCGTGTTCAACATCTCGGTCAACGGAGTGCCCACGCAGTACATGGCCACTCTCAAAACACAGTATTTCGAGTCAGCTTACAGATACACATACAGCTTTCAGGTCAATGTCAGTGACGGAATAGTTGTGGCTGCATGGGATAACATATCTAATGTGAAGGATGTAAGATTATGAGACAGGCAGGATATCTTGCAGCTGCGGTTGCGGCTTTACTTTCGATTGCGTCATGCTCGTTAAAAGAGGATCGCGGAGGCTCTGTGGTCTTTTCTCTTTATGACGACGGTTTCGCCACCAAGGGCTCTTTCGCGGGAAGTACTTTCCACAGGATCTATGCCTTTCGCGTGAACGGTGCTTCCGCTGTTTATTCCGATCCATACATCGACGGTGTCGGCGCAGTCGGTGGCGGTGTCCTTGCCATGCCGGAGGACACCCCCGAGTATTTCGACACCTATACGCTGGACTTCTACGGAGTGACTTACGGCGGACCGGAATCATTTGAGGATGATGGACGTGGTGCTGACGGGCATCCTCTCATCTCGATAGCCTCCGGCGAGGATGGTCTTCCCGATCTCAGGAGAGCCGAACTGACCGGACAGTCCAGTGTCAATTCCGGCATGCTCGAGCTGCATTACAGACACGCGCTCTCCCTGCTTGAGTTCAACTTCATCAGGCAGGATGACAGCGATGACCGCGGCTACCTCGAGGATGCAGAACTTGTCGGTCTCACCGTCACCGATCATTCGTCGGGCGTTTATGACATCGTAGAGGGACGTTGGCTGGAGGACAGCTACGGCGAGGACGAGGACAGGGATGCGGATATCGCCCAGGACAGGCTCATTCCGACGGGTACCGGACGGGACATGGCGAGCTGCCTGGTCTTCCCGAGAGATGTCGACGATCCTCTTCATCTGCACGTGTCTGTGAGGGTACCGAACAATGACACAGGATTTCTTGATGATGACAGGATACTCGAAAAGGATCTTGAAATAGATTTCTCGTCGATTCCCAATTCTCATGGTCTTCTTCAAGGCAATGCCTACAAGATATCTGTGGCTGTGATAAACAGCGATATCCAGATTCTCATGATCGTTCCTATGATGTACCTCTACATGGACGGCGATACCGGAGAGGACGGACTTCTCACCCTCGGACAGCCGATCACGTTTGGCGGAGTTACCTGGGCGGACCGCAACCTCGGAGCATCGAGCGTCTCCTATGGCAGTACGGCGGAGTGGGATGGCATGAGGGGTTACTATTACCAGTTCGGCAGGAATATTCCTTATTTCAGTCTGCCGAACGATGCCACGGGAAAGTTCAGTTATACGGTCAACGTGTACACTAATCTTAATCCGAGAATGGCGGCTTTCCCTATGACCAACAAGAATTCATATTCGGAGGCGGAAGAAGCCGTGAGAGAGTATGAGACCATTTACCCCGCGACAGGACGTTATGACGGTTCGGGAAGTGGATTGTGGAGTGCGGTCGGTGTGAAGGATAAGAAAAATACTTCTTATGTCTATGGTTATCCGCTGGCTTACAGGAACAGGACAAATGTGGCGTCTTCCCTCTCTGACATCGCGATCTTTCCTGGTGAATGGGAGGAAAAGTGGAGTGTCTGGGAGGATGTTCCGCAGTCGGAAAGAGACCGCTACTCTTATGTCATCGGTACATATGACGACGTTTCTCCTTGGTGGCCGATAGATAATTCGGACAATGTCCGCAGGGGTACGCCTGCCACATGGAACGATCCGCAGAATCAGCCATGCCCGAAGGGCTGGAGAATCCCGACGAAGGAGGACTGGTCGTCCATAATGCCTATGAGCAAGAGGACGGGTGATATCACCTTCATGAATGTCTCCGCCACTAAGACAAAGGTCAGTGTGGATGGATATCCGAATCCGATCGATATCGGAGGCGGCAATACGGAGTTCATCATGCACAAGAACCTGCTGGAATGGTACGAGCAGGGCGGCGACAGGAACGTGACCTATGCCGGACTGGAGGAAGAACCGGGCGATCCTTCGGCCGGACACCTCACGGATTACTTCTGCCAGCGCAAGAGCACCAGCGATGCCAGCGGTATTCTATATGCCATCAAGAACGTGGGCGAGGACGCGGCCTACCGTGTCAAGTGGGAATACATCACGCTGAAAAATGGATATCAGCAGGTGGGCAGCGGTGTCTATCCTGTAGTCCTCAGGATCAGCCGTTATTCATCGTCAAGGTACGAGAGGCTGAGGAACAGAACCGAGAAGGACGCGCTTGACTGGGAGCACCCTACGGAGGTGATGGAACTTCCGGTGAGCGGATATATGTATACCCAGGCGGTCGCCAAGGTGACCAACGCCGGTGTCGAGTCCATCTATGCCAGCAGCACGATAGACGAGAGCGATACCGCGACCAAGGGATATTTCTATTACGTGAGGGTCAAGGTAGGCGGAGGAACAGGAAGCCGCTATCTGATGCTCTTCAAGATGAGACGCAGTTACGGCATGTCCATCAGGTGCGTCAAGGATAATACGGTACACATTGACTGATACGATATGAGGATAAAGTTTATATTGACGGCATTGCTGGGGCTGGTGACTGTAGCCTCATGTGTGGATGCTTATGTAGAAGAAACGTCGGAAGGCCTCGTGCCTGTCACCCTCAGTGTGTCAGCCGGGGAGACGAAGGCGGGACACCAGTTCACACCGAGGACGGAGAACACCATGAGAGATTTATGGATTCTTCAATACAATTCAGATAATGAGATATGTCTGAAGATACCTGTAGACCTGGAGGCCGACGAGTTGTCCGCCACTGTGAAGGGATTGTCGCTCCGTCCGGGTAGGAGCACTCTCGTTGTCATTGCCAACTTCCTCGAGCTTGAGCCTGATGTTCAGTATCCATGGCCGGGAGCTTTAGAGGCTCTCTACAGTACTCCGATTGACGCTGGACTTGACCTGGGCGGCGACGGACCGGATCATCTTGTCATGGTCGGTACACGTTCGGTTGACGTGAAGGCGGGTATGGATATCGGTATGATGCTCAGCCGTGTCTGCTGCAAGTTGACGCTCGTCGTTCATCAGGCCGGGGATGAATTCTCAGACCTGTCGTTTCAGGTGGTCAATGCAGCACGTCCGTTCACGATACATTCGAGCATGGATGCTTTGGAGGAGGAAGATCTGATGGATTATGCTCCGGAGACCGTCTCCGGCAAGGTTCCAACGGGACGTGCTGATGCGGTGACGAGATATTATTACTTCTGCGAGAATCTTTCGAGCGATCCGGATATGCAGACAATGGTAAGGGTGTCGGCGAAGAGAAACGGCACGAGAAGGAGCATGCTCGTTCCCGTGACGTCTCACGGAGGAGTTTACAGAAATACGAACTATACCCTGGATTTGACGTTGAGACCGGATGAGTAGCTTCTTTAGACGAACAGAGGACAAGACCCCTTGACTCATTTCCGCTTCCCGAGCTCGTGGTCGATGAAGAGCATCGCGTGAGGGTCGTCATCGACCCGTTCCATCGCGGTGAGGACTTCATCGACACTCTTTTCTTCCTCCACCTGTTCATCCACGAACCATCTTATGAAACTCTCGCTGGTGTAATCCCGGTCGGCTACGGTGATGTCCATCAGCTGGTAGATGAGTTTGGTGACTTTGCGCTCGTGCGCCATGGCTTCCTGGAACATTTCCAACGGGGAGTCCCATTCTTGCTGTACACCCCCGATCTCTTCAAGATATACCTTTGCCTTGCGGTCTGTGAGGTATTTTGCGAATTTCTCGGCATGTGCCTGTTCTTCTTTCCATTGGACATAGAACCAATGCGCGATGCCGGGATAGCCCTTGTCCTGGGCGTCCATGGACATGGAGAGGTAGAGATATGCGGACCAGAGTTCTGCGTTGATCTGCCGGTTGATTGCGGCCTGTAGATTTGAACTTATCATAGCTTTTGTTTTTAAGGTTTTCGCAAAGGTATGTTTCGGCCGCCTGTCGCATCCATGTTTTTGATAGTATTATTCAATAGGTGCCATTGATGGCGGCAATATGTGGTGCGGATGGTCTTGCCTTTTTTTGTTTGCGCTTTTCTTTCTAACTTTGTCGGTGCCGCCTGGACTGAAGAGTCTTGCAGTCCCTATGTGGCGATCTACAGGTTTTATCATGGAAAAGTTTGAAGTAATAGATGTTATCAAGGGTCTCCGCTGTGGAGATCGCATCCATATCGAGTATGAACCTTTCATGGGCGCGACAAAGTCGGTCGATGCCGTTTATCAGGGCTTGAAATGGAATGTATGGGGCTTGCAGAACGACCTGTACATGGTGAAGGGGAAGGAGTATTCTGCTTTCGTGGATGCTCTGTACGAGAAGCTTACATCCTGCTGCAGCCTTATGTTCTCGGCTCAGGGCAGTGACAGGAAGAAGACCTGTGTAGTCACCCGGATAGAGTCGATCAGGAAGATCTAGTTTGACGCGGAGGGCCTGATCCCTAGCGTCACAAACAGGGAGAAATGACTTTCAAGGAAAGGGTTTATGGAGCGGTCGCATCGATCCCGAGGGGTCGGGTGGCTACTTATGCCCAGGTGGCTGAGCTGGCCGGCAGTCCCAAGGCAGCCAGGGCAGTCGGTAATGCCATTCACACGAATACTGATCCTGTGGCAGTTCCTTGCCATAGGGTAGTTACCTCTGACGGCCGTCTGGGCAGCAATTACGGTCTCGGAGGTCCTCGGGCTCAGAGGCTCAGGCTCCTTGATGAAGGGGTTGAGGTCAGTGATGACCTTCGTGTCGATCTTTCCCGATTTGGACTGAAATGAGTGGTGCTGAGGGAATGACCCCTCGCGTCACAAAAAGCGCTATTTGAGGAGTTTGTCAAGTTCCTTTTCGCAGCCGGGGAAAAAACCTGTGATGTGCGAGACGAGGTATCGGTAGGATTCTTCAGGGGCACAGTCGGGGAGTATCCCGAGACCCTTGCTGCCCGAAGACAGCCCTTTGCTTGTGCCCGATGAAGGCTTCCGCTTTTCTGCGGACTTGGCAGCTGATCCGAAGCCTTCGATGTTCTTCGCCCAGAACGGTTCGCTTGCTGCTGAAATTGTTTCCGGCTCGATCTCGACGGACTTCCCGAACAGGGCCTCCGGAGTCGTGAGTGAGGATCGTTGCCAGCCGTTGTATTCGTTGTCGGGACCGCGGAATACACGGCTGATGTCTCCAGTGATTACATGACAGCCCATCTCCAGATAGCCCAGGATGAAATCCATCGCCTGTTTCTTCATCTTCGGCACAAGGTATTTCTCCATGTGTCCGCCTACCTTCTTCCTTTCTTCGATGGACACTTTCACGTCCAGTATTTTCCTTATTTCACCCGATTCCATCGACCCGTTTTCGCGCAGGAGATCCATCACGACTGGAGCCATGAGCGCATTGAGCCTGTCGTCAACTGTCCTCAGAGGCATTGAACCGGAAATCCGGTACTTGGCCTGGGCGCGTCTCCAATTCATGAGGTGACCGTAGAATCCGGATGTCGCGAAGCCTGCCTTCCTGCGGATGTACTTGCCGTAGGCGATTTCTCCGCTTTGGATGGCATCGATCTTCCAGTCCCACGGTCCGAGCACGTCAGACGTGAAGAACCAGAATTCCGGTGGTGTCATTTCCTCGATCGACCATCCGGGAATGCCACACTTGAAGAACGGCACTATTCCGTAATGCCGTATCGCTTCCATCATGCTCTCGGAGCAGTCTATCTTTCCTTTCCAGCGTTCCATCGTCACGCAATCAATAGTCGGCTATATTCAGCTTGGTAAGGATATCCATGTGCATGTAGTTGTCGCGCTTCTCCGGACGCTTGAAGAGCAGGAGATAGTCGGACATGACCCTCAAGGCACGGATTGACTGTTCTTCGATTCTCTGGCTGATCAGAATGTCAACAGTTCCATCCTTGAGAAGGTCGATGTTTGACTTCAGGTTGTCGAATCCGATAACTCTCAGGTCGTCTTTCATGTGGGTCCGCAGGTAGTTGCCGATGAGGTGGATTCTGGAACTCAGCATGGCGATGTGTCGGACGTCGGGATTTTCGCTGAAGAAGCGGTCCAGGTTGTCCCGGATTTCATCTTCTGTTGCATTAGGGCTGATGAAGACGTTGAAGATCTGGCAGTTCGGGAAGTGCTCGTATATGTAGTCGCAGAAGCCTTCGCGTCGGTTGACGGTCGGGTCGGAGAGACCGTGGCGGTCGCGGCTGACTCTTACGATGACTATCTTTCTGAGTTCCTCGGCTGGAATCTTGAAGGTCAGGAGGGATGCACAAAGGTAGCCGCTGTCATATTTCGGCATGCCGAAGTAGGCGAGGCTGCGGCTTTCTTCTATCTTGGTGTCGATGTAGACGTAGGGAATGCCGCGGTTGGCGAGCTGGTCCACGAACGGTATGGATTCGGCGAGGAAGAGGGGAGCGACCACTGCCGCTGCGGGCTCACTGGCGATCAGGCTGTGGCAGGCATCGCGGAAGGAGTGTACGTCGTTCATGTCGAAGCAGAACACTTCTGTCCTCAGGTTCATCTCCTTTATGGCAGCGGCGGCGGTCTGGATGCCGTCATTGATCATGTCCCAGTATCCACCAGACTCGCTGGAAGGTATCAGACAGGCTATGGTACGCACCGTTCTTGTTGCCAGCATGGCCGCATGGCGGTCCGGTACATAATTAAGCTCCTTGATGGCTTCAAGCACTCTCTGGGCACTCTCTTTCGAGACGACACCCCTGTTGTGGACGACTCTGTCCACCGTTCCTTTCGACACTCCGGCACGGAGCGCGACGTCCTTTATAGTTACGTTTTTTCCCATGTTCAGGGATAAAGATAGTAATGATTTTTGTTATATAACACATATTTTGTGACCGTTCCCGAATAATTATTACTATATTAGTGGTCGCAAACAAAGAAATTTCGAGACTCTTGCCTCTGTATCTATTTGGGTGTCAGATGGATATATGACAAGAGCCCGATTGCTTGTTATTTGCCCATGTTTTGCGTGACCGTTCACGCAAAGGCACGGAAAAGCCACGATAACAATAAACTGATGACATATGAACAGAAAACTATTCTTTATCGCAGGTGCGGCACTCAGCCTTGCTGTTTCTTGCAGCAAGCCTGTTCCGCAGGCCCAGGATGGAAGCGAGCTCTGGTTCGCCAATTCCCGCTCTTACGAAGAGGTACTTGGTTCAGTCGAGACATCGGTGAACCCAGGTCTTGAGAAGGAGGAATATCATGTTTATGACGCTGACGGAAAGCGCGTCGTAGAGGGTGGCTCTGATGCTGCTGTAATGTATGGTGTCTATGCTCTTCAGCGTGCCGAGGTTCTCGGCAAGGCTGGCCAGGGCATCGATCTCCGCGAGAAGCCTGCTTATGAGTACAGACTTCTCAACCACTGGGACAACATGGACGACTCTGTCGAGAGAGGCTATGCAGGCCCATCTATGTGGGAGTGGACTTCTGCTGACATCCCTGTGGAGCGCATCCACAAGTATGGCCAGCTCTGTGCATCAGTCGGCATCAACGGCTCGGTGCTCAACAATGTGAACTCGAATCCGGTAGTGCTCGATGCTGAGCATATCGCAAGAATCGCAAAGATCGCCGACATTCTCCGCCAGTACGGTATCAGGACCTATGTTTCCATCAAGTGGACCAGCCCTATCGCTCTCAGCGGTGTGAAGACCGGCGACCCTCTCGATCCTTCAGTACGTCAGTGGTGGAAGGACAAGGCTGCAGAGATCTATGCAGCTATTCCAGACTTCGGCGGTTTCCTTGTAAAGGCTAACTCGGAAGGTCAGGAAGGTCCTCAGGATCACGGCCGTACCCATGCTGACGGAGCTAACATGCTCGCTGAGGCAGTAGGCCCATTCGGCGGTATCGTCATGTGGAGAGCTTTCGTATACCAGGCAACCAACCCTGACCGTGCCAACACTGCGGTCGAGGAGTTCGAGTCACTCGACGGACAGTTCGCTGACAACGTGATCATCCAGATCAAGAACGGTCCTATCGACTTCCAGCCACGTGAGCCTTTCAACCCTCTCTTCGGCCGCATGCCTAAGACCAAGCTCATGATGGAGTTCCAGATCACCCAGGAGTATCTCGGTTTCAGCAACCATCTTGCATATCATGGAACCACTTATGAGGAGTGCCTCGATTCTGATACCTATCGTGATGGCGAGGGCTCTACCGTCGCAAAGATGATCACCGGTATCGCCGGCGTTGCCAACACCGGTCAGGATCCAAACTTCTCAGGCTATATCTTCGCTCAGTCAAACTGGTATATGTACGGTCGTCTCGCATGGAATCCTGAGCTTGGTGCCGAGGAAATCGCTGACGAGTGGATCCGCCAGACCTTCAAGACCCCTCAGGGAATGTCTGCAAAGGCTTTTGACTCCAAGTTCATCAAGCCTGTCAAAGCTATCATGATGGATTCACGCGAGGCTGTCGTCAACTATGAGATGCCTCTCGGACTTCACCATCTGTTCGGTGGCTCACACTACGGCCCAGGCCCATGGGAGCGTTCATCACGTCCAGACTGGTCTCCTGTTTATTATCACAAGGCAGGTGAGGATGGTATCGGTTTCGACCGTACCAAGGCCGGCTCAGGCAATACCCAGCAGTATCATGAGCCTCTCGCTTCCAAGTTCGAGAACATCGAGACCTGTCCTGAGGAACTCATCCTCTGGTTCCATCATGTTCCATGGGACTACAAGATGAAGTCCGGCAAGACCGTCTGGGATGAGCTCTGTGAGCATTACGATACCGGTATCTCTCAGGTTGAGGGATATCAGAAGACATGGGAAAGCCTTAAACCTTATGTAAGCGACTCGATCTTCGAGGAGGTAAAGACCAAGCTTACCATCCAGCATAACGATGCAGAGTGGTGGAGAGATGCCTGTGTCGGATACTTCCAGAAGTTCTCTGGCCGCGACCTCCCTTCAGACGTGCGCCCATTCACCGTTCCTATCGATTCTCTCGAGAACAGGTCTGTACGTTCACTCCGCAACGGCATGCCTGTCCATGACGAGAATCTCAGACCTATCGTCGAGGTCAGAAGAATGTTCCGTCCAAGGCCTGTAGTCGGTGATTCTGCAGGCCCTGGCCATGAACCAGCATCACGTTAATTCATTATTATAACATCTAATTAACCACTATTATGAGTAAATCTTTAGTAAGGTCACTCGGCCTGATGCTCTGTGCTCTCCTCATGCCAGTCATGGCCTTTGCGCAGAACATCACTGTACGTGGTTCCGTAGTCGACGCCAATAGCGAGCCGATTCCTGGAGCATACGTTGCAGTAGCTAACACATCGAACGGTACCGTTACCGATCTCGATGGTAAATTCTCTATTTCAGTTGCTTCCAATGCTACTTTGGAGGTTTCGTTCATGGGTTACGTTACCGAGACAGTCGCTGTCAACGGCCGCACCACCATCGCAGTTGTCCTCATGGAAGATACCGAGGCACTCGAGGCTACAGTCGTTATCGGTTACGGTACCGCCAAGAAGTCTGACATCACCGGTTCTATTTCATCGGTAGGTGGCAATGACCTCCGCGAGATCCCTGCAAACGACATCTCACGCGCCCTCGAAGGCCGCGTTGCCGGTGTCACCATGACCCAGACCTCTACCAAGCCTGGTTCTTCAATGCAGATCCGTATCCGTGGTCAGAGATCACTTTCAGCATCTAACGACCCTCTCATCGTCCTCGACGGTATTCCATTCATGGGTAGCCTTTCTGATATCTCTCCTAACGATATCAAGAGCATGGATATCCTCAAGGATGCCGCTTCAACCGCTATCTATGGTTCAAGAGGTGCGAACGGTGTCATCATGATCACTACCTACAAGGGTGTCGAAGGTTCTGACGCAAGAATCTCTTTCAACTCTTACATGACCCTCAAGAAGGCCATCAAGTACCCTATGATGCAGGGTGAGAAGTACATCAAGATGCGTGAGATGGCTGCTTCATACACCAACTCTATCTATGAGTCCAACGACGTCGATACCGATTGGCAGGATCTCTTCTACCGTGACGGTTTCACCAACAACTATGAGCTTTCTGTATCAGGTGGTACCAAGAGCGGAAGCTACCGTTTCGGTACTACCTACTACAAGGACCAGGCTGTAGTTCCTACCCAGGCATACGACCGTATCGCCCTCAACGGCAGCGTTGACCAGAAGATCGGCCAGTATTTCAAGATCGGTTTCTCTACCAACACCAACTACAACACCAACCAGGGTAACCAGGTTGACATGTATGCTGCACTTTCCAAGTCTCCACTCGTAAACCCTTACGACAAGGACGGAAATCTCTATACCCGTATCGACATGCCGCTCGATCCTAACCAGTATGTCTTCACCAGAGAGGTTATCGAGGATCTCACCGCAAAGGGTGTATATAATAACGAGTCCCGCTCATTCGGTACCTACAACACCGGTTACCTCCAGTTCAACTTCCCTTGGATTGAGGGTCTCAGCTACAAGGCAAGTGTAGGTCTCAACTATCGCAACACCAGAGGTGGCAGCTTCACCGGTTCAGGTGTAAACGCACAGGAAGGTTCACAGAACGGTGCAAGCTGGTCATTCAGCGAGACCCAGAACTGGACTGTCGAAAACCTCCTCACCTTCGATCGTACCTTCGGCAAGCACCACGTGAACGCTGTAGGTCTCTACTCAGCTGAGCAGACTACTTCACAGGGTCAGTCACTTTCTGGTAAGAACATCCCTAACGAGCTCTTCCAGTGGTACAACATCGGTGCATGTCTTGCATCTGATATCACCGTAGGCGGTGGCTCTTACTCACAGTATGGCCTCCTCTCTTACATGGGCCGTCTCATGTACACCTATGCTGACAAGTACATGTTCTCAGCTGCTGTACGTTCAGACGCTTCTTCACGTCTTGCTCCTGGTCACCAGTGGCATACCTATCCTGCAGTTTCAGCAGGTTGGAACCTCCACAAGGAGGACTTCATGTCATCTACCAGAAGCTGGCTCGATGAACTCAAGCTGCGTGTCGGCTTCGGTGAGACTTCAAACCAGTCTATCTCTCCTTACTCAACCCTCGGTGGTCTCGGTACTTCAGTTTACAACTTCGGTGACGAGAAGTACTCTACCGGTTACCGTGTAACCACTCTTCCTAACGATGAGCTCGGTTGGGAGTACTCACTTACCTGGAACTACGGTATCGACTACTCATTCTTCCAGGGCAGACTCCGTGGATCGGTTGAGTACTATCGCGTATCTACCAGAGACATCCTCCTTTCACTCGGTCTTCCTTCAACCGCAGGTGTAGGTTCTACCACCGCCAACATCGGTGCTACCCAGAACCGTGGTCTTGAGTTCACCATCAACGGCACCATCATCGACAACGAGGATTGGAACTGGACCGCAGGTGTCAACATCTACGCTAACCGCAACAAGCTCGTTGCTCTCGCAGACGGTACTACCGAGAACACTGGTCAGGGCTGGTTCGTAGGCAAGCCTCTCAACTGTATCTATGACTATGTTTACGATGGTCTCTGGCAGGTTCCTGCAAACGAGCACGAGGAGGCTATCATGGACAAGCTCCAGCCTTCAAAGATGAACACCGCTACCGGTTACAAGGATGCCATCGGTTCAGTGAAGGTAAAGTACTTCGGCGAGTATGACGAGAACGGTATCCCTGTAAGAGGTATCACCGCTGCAGACCGTCAGGCACGCTCTACCGAGCCTATCTTTGCAGGTGGTTTCAATACCACTCTCCGCTGGAGAAACCTCGATCTCTCAGTGATCGGTTCATTCCAGGCAGGTGGTATCCTCCTTTCTTCACTCCATACCAGCAACTCATACCTCAACATGCTTACCGGCCGTCGTGGTCAGCTCGATGTTGACTACTGGACTCCAGAGAACACCGGTGCACGTTATCCAAGACCTGGTGCACTCCTTAGCGGTGATAACCCTAACTATGCATCACTCCTTGGTGAGTTCAATGGCTCATACGCAAAGATCCGTACCATCACCCTCGGCTACAGCCTCCACAGACTCAACGCCCTCAAGAGTGTAGGTATCAGCAACTGCCGCGTTTACGCTACCATCCAGAACCCTGGTATCGTACTCTTCTCTGACTTCCATAAGGAGACCGGTCTCGATCCTGAGACCAACGCAAGCAGCGGTTCAACCGCTACCGGTCGTCCTGGTCCTTCAGGTCTCTCATACGTGGGCTTCAACACCCCTCAGACCCATAACTACCTCCTTGGTGTCAACCTTTCATTCTAATGCATACGAATCATGAAAAATATCAATAAAATACTCCTTGGTGCTTGTGGAGCAATGATGCTCCTCAGCTCATGTACTTCAATTCTTGAGGAGCATCCTAAGAATAAGTATACACCAGAGTTCTTCACTACACCTGCTGGTATCGAGGGTGGTCTTACCGCTCTCTACTCACACTACCGCATGTTCGGTCAGCATGGTCCTTTCAACAGTGGTTCAGGCGGTACCGACGAGGCTACCTATGCTGAGTCAGCTGACGGTGGATTCAAGCTTTGCGACTACTCAGGCGCTGCTGCTGCTCCATCAGGATCAAACTCTATCGGTGGCGAGTACTGGTCATTCAGCTACATCAACACCGCTAACGGTATCATCGAGAACGCAGAGGCTGTGAACCTTGCACCTTCACTCATCGCCGAGGCTCGCTTCTTCCGTGCATTCGACTATTTCAACATGGTTCGTTCATTCGGTGGCGTTCCACTTGACCTCGGTTCAGGTGAACTCGCATTCAACCGTTCAGCAGTACGTACCTCTACCCGTAACACCGTTCCTGAGGTTTATGGCAAGTGTATCTTCCCTGACCTTGAGTACGCTGTAGAGAACCTCCCTGAGAAAGGCCGTCTTACCGGTGCTGTCACCAAGACCGCTGCACGTATCCTTCTTTCAAAGGCATATCTTACCTTCGGATGGTGGCTCGAGAACCCTAAGGGCATCGCTACCTATCCAGAGTGCGACCGCAAGGCTCTTGATGGCAAGTCTGCACAGCAGTACTTCCAGCTCGCATACAACGTAGCAACCGAGGGTATCGCAAACCCTGGTCCATTCGGTCTCATGCCATACTTCTATCAGGTTAACGACGGCGCTTATGACCGCCAGAACACTGAGAACGTATTCTACGCAGACCATACCGAGAACTCAGAGCAGTACAACGGTTCTCCTATCACCGGTATGAATACCAACGGTTCTTCAAACATGGTAAGCTGGGCTATGACCTGGAACTATCCTGGTATGACCGCAAAGGCTACCCTTACCGATGGTTCAACCAAGAACATCAACCCTGTTCTCCGTACCGATGCACAGGTTGACGGTCGTCCTTGGACCCGTATGGCACCTACCCACGAGGCTCTCAAGATCATGACCGAGAACCACCAGTGGGACTCACGTGCTGACGGTACCTTCTGCTGGACCCTCACCACCAACTGGACCAAGGATAACAACTTCAAGAACGTTGAGTATGTTGCCGGTCCTAACGGCGCACAGATCAAGATGGGTGATCGCTTCCTCGTATTCCTTATGGATGAGGATCCTACCGTTGAGTACACCTACGCTTCAGGCAAGGGTATGATGGGTGTTTCACCTAACTATGACTACTATGTAATCAACCCTTCAGGTGTCAGCCGTCTCAACTATCCTTCACTCTGGAAGTATGGTCCTTATCGTACCAACACCAGCGGTATCGGTGAGCCTAACTGCGGCAGCACCCGTCCTTTCCCTATCCTTCGCTTCTCTGAGCTCTATCTCACCGCTGCCGAGGCTGCATTCAAGCTTGGCAATAACGATGAGGCTCGCAATCAGCTCAATGTTCTCCGTGCCCGTGCAGGTAAGTGGATCATGAAGGAGCAGGGCCGCTTCGAGTATGTTGCTGACTATAGCAAGGAACTTACCGACGCTACTCCTGAGACCATCACCATCGACTTCATCCTTGATGAGGCTATGCGTGAGAACTATGGTTCATGCTTCCGCTGGTTCGAGCTCGTTCGTACCCAGACCCTCATCGAGCGTGCTGGCCAGTACACCATCTGCGGTGCTGCACAGAACGACAGAACTCCAGCTGTCACCAAGCGTATCTACGAGAACTACCACTATCTTCGCCCAATTCCAAAGAGCCAGATGGATGGTATGCTCGCAACCGCAGCTGAGAAGAACGCTTACCAGAATCCTGGTTATGTAAAGGATTTTGATGAGTCTGCAGAGTAATCTGTCTTCAATCCATATTCAAAGGCATGGTCTCCGGACCATGCCTTTTTAATAAAACCAAATCTATGAGAAGATATTCGAGAATCCTGTTCACAGCATTGCTGGCAGCCGCTGCTGCATTCAATGCAGATGCCAAAGTAAGGCTTCCAAAGGTTATTTCGGACTGTATGGTCCTCCAGAGAGATGTTGAGCTCAATGTATGGGGCTGGGCAGATCCTGGCGAGAAGGTGACCGTAAGATTCGATGGCAACCATTATTTCACCCAGGCTGACTCAAAGGGCAACTGGGCAGTAAAGCTGGCTCCTCACAAGGCCGGTGGTCCTTACCTCCTTGAGGTGAATGAGATCATTCTTCGAGACGTGCTCGTCGGCGATGTCTGGCTTCTTTCCGGCCAGTCGAACCAGGAGACTCCTATAGAGCGTCTTGTGGACAGATACCCGGAGATCAATGTATCCAACAACCATATGATCCGTCTCTACAAGGTTCCTACCCAGGAAACACCTGGTGTCCTCAACGAGGATATCCTCCAGGGCGAGAGATGGCATTCGGGTGTCGCTTCCGACATCATGAACTGGAAGGCTCTGGCCTACTTCTTTGCCGTAGAGGCTTATGAGAAGACGGGAGTCCCGCAGGGTATGCTGGTTTCCAGCCTTGGCGGTTCAAGGATCGAGAGTTGGATTGCGGAGGAGTATCTTCTTCAGATTCCTGAGCAGGCTGCCCAGAAGGCTGCCGCTGATCAGGCTGCTGCTCAGCAGCGTGAACAGAATGACCAGTCGTGGCTGAATGAGTCCTATGACGATTCTCAGTGGGCGACTGTCATCGAACCGAACTACCTTGCTGATTCGGGCATTCCTAACGGAGTTGTCTTTTTCAGAAAGGGAATAGACGTGCCGGCTTCAATGGATGGCCGTCATGCAAAGATCTATATGGGCAGAATGGTTGATGGCGACCAGGTTTATGTCAATGGAGTCCTTGTCGGCCAGACCACATACTTCGGCCCGCCACGCAAATACGACATCCCTGCCGGACTTCTTCATGAGGGCAGAAATGTCGTTGCAGTGAGACTTACTGCGAATGCCGGTGACGCCGGCTTCGTTCCTGACAAGCCATACAAGATTGTCGGCGACGAGGCTGAAATCGACCTGACCGGCGAATGGAAATACAAGCAGGGACCTGCACCTGCAGGCCGCGGCATGGGCCCTGGAGGCAACATGATGGCACGCGGACCACGATTCACCGGAGCAGGCCTGTACAACGGCATGATCTGGCCGGTAAGGAACTACAACATTGCCGGTGCCGTATGGTATCAGGGCGAGTCCAATGCCGCTCAGGCTGACAAGTACCAGGCTCTCCTGACCAGGCTTATCTCAAATTGGAGGGAAGTGTTCAACATGCCAGAGATGCCATTCCTCATCTGCCAGCTTCCAAACTACATGGAGAAGTACGATACTCCTACCGACAGCGACTGGGCCAGACTCCGCGAGGCGCAGATGAAGACTCATCTCAGCGTTCCCAACACTTCGCTCGCCGTCTGCTACAACACAGGAGAGTACAACGACATACATCCACTCAACAAGAAAGACCTTGCCAAGACTCTCTATATCCAGGCAGAGGACCTCTACCTTCACAGAAAGGTCGTATCATCAGGTCCGGTATATAAGGATATGAAGATTGTCGGCAACAAGATAATTATCAGCTTCACAGGCGTAGGCGGCCTCAGGGCCCAGGGAGGAAAACTCCAGCACTTCGCCATCGCCGGAGCCGATCGGAATTTCGTATGGGCTGACGCCGAGATCAAGGGCAATACCGTCGTTGTTTCCAGCCCTGCAGTGCCTGAGCCGGTTGCAGTACGCTATGCATGGGCGAACAACCCTGACAATGCCAACCTGACCAACAAGGAAGGTCTTCTTGCCTCTCCGTTCAGGACAGATGATTGGGAATACCAGCCAGAAACCCGCAGAAAGGTGTCATATTGATCGATCATGAGAAAGACCAGAAAGCCGAATCAATATAAGATCGCGAACGAGGAGTTTCTCCAGACCAAGGCTGCGACAGGGGAGTACCTGGTGCTTGAGAGCGGTATTCTTCTGAAGCGGCTGGAAGAGGGACATGGCCGTAGAAGACCGGTCCTGAATGATGTGATCTTCTGCAATTATACCGGCCGTCTTATCGATGGTACGGTTTTCGATACAACTGACGGCATGGACCTGCCACCTGTATTCAGGCTTCGCGAACTGATCGTGGGCTGGCAGGCCGCTCTGCTGAGGATGGTCGAGGGTGACAAGTATGAGGTTATCATTCCCGCCAAGTACGGATATGGCTCATTCAGTCAGCCGGACATTCCTGCGCACAGCACACTGATTTTTGAAATCGAACTCTTGAAGATCAATTGATGCCTAGGTGGTCCAGGATAATGATGTTGATATGTACGCTGGTGCTCTATTCGTTGAACGCCGGCGCACAGTCGTCTGCGACCACCAACAGGCGGGCTGTTGAAAGGAGCTCTTCCGGCAGTCTCAGGGCGGGAAAGGTCATGGTCGATCCCGGCAAGGTCTCGATTCCGGCAAATGCGCCAGGGTCCGCTCCTATCCGCAAGGATGGATATGAGGATTCTTCCCTGAAGGAACTCCAGAACAAGCTTGACGAGAGGAAATGGGGCAGCGAGGATACCGCTTGGGAGAGGGCCTGTGCCATAGGTACCAGGGACGCTTACCAGAAATATACGGCTATGTATCCGTATGGCGCGCATGTGCCCCAGGCTACCCAGAGGATCATTGACATCGATGTCGAGAATGTCCTGAACAATCCGCATAGCAGCCTTCCTGGCTTCAAGCATGTCCAGAGCGACGAAGATTCCGAGTATAGTACCATCGTCATCGAGAACAGTACAGGAGTAGTCCTTCATATTCTGTACAGCGGACTGGAGAGCAAGGAACTTTATATCATCAGAGGTGGTACAGCAACCATCACGGTGCCGAATGGAAATTGCAAGATTGCGGCTATGGTCGACAGTCCGAACGTTAGGCCGTTCGCCGGCAAGGGTGTTCTGGAAGGTGGACGCTATGAAGTCACTTTCTACATCAACTCCAGCCAGTCCCAGGTTCCTCCTCCACCTCCCGGCTGGTTATACCGGCTTCCATAGATAAGGGGGCGCTTCGCTCCCCCTGTAACCCCCACGGCCTTTCCACCTTTCCGTATTTGTTCGAAAACTCACAAATACACGGCACGGCCGATCCGCTGATGCGGATTCGCTTCGCGAGACATAAAGAAAAGACTGGCCTTCCGGTCAGTCTTTTCTGTTTCGTAGATAGATTCTAGTAGAACTTGACGATTTCGTCGAGGTCGCGATGAACGGGCATTCGTGGCTCGCCGGCTCTGTATCCGAGAGAGATGACTGCCATGATCGCTTCGTCTGATGGAATGCCGAGAAGGCTTCTGAGTCCATCGGAGTCACGCATTCCCATGATGAGGGTGTCGAAACCCATTGCTCTTGCCTTGAGGATGAAGTATGCGTTGCTGAGTCCATTGTCGTATGCGCCCCATCCGTCACCTACTTCGTTGATGGCGTTGCCGCCGAAGAAACCTGACTTGCTCTTCTCATAGGTGGATACGATAAGTACAGGTGCGCCCTGGACGTTCTTCTTGTTTCCTTCTCCGATGAGCTCCTGGATAGCGGCAATCTTCTCGGGGCTCATTGCGACATAGTATTTGCTTGGCTGGTCGTTAGCCCATGATGGGGCGTCCTGGGTCGCGAGAAGGATCTCGCGTACTTCACTCTCGGAGATGGTCTTTGAAGCGTCATAGCTTCTGATGCTTCTTCTGGTGCTGAGGACCTCGTCGAATGATACTCCGTCAGCGGCGGCAGTGTTGCTTGTCTCTGATGAGCAACCAGTCAGCATGAGTGCTGCGGTGGCTGCAAGAAGGAGAATTCTTTTCATGTTGCGATTCGTTTATTCAGTTGTGCATTATGTATTTCCGTGAATATAGCAATTATTCGTCTTTCTGGCCTATCTGGATATCGATCAGCGGCTGAGCCTCCTGTTCCAGCCTGGAATTCAGGAACTCGGCACAGGATGCGAAGGATTCGAAGAAATGGTCTTCAGGCACGACCTCAGGAACTAGTTTTATTGACCTGAGCATATCCATCGGCTGTTCTGTGACCATCGAGAAATAGACGTCGACTCCTTTGGCAGCAAGGTCGCTTACGGCGGTCTCTATGGCGTACAGTCCTGACTGGTCAATGTATCCGGTCTTCTTCATTCTGATTATGACTACGCTGGCTGTCTCTGGAACTGCCTTTACCATCTCGTTGAACTTGGTCACGGATCCGAAGAAGAGAGGGCCCGAGAGGTGCATGATGTAAGTTGTACTTCTGATCACCTCTGGGATGAGTGCGTCATCGTCCCACGGAGCTTCGCGGTCCTTCGAGTTGATGTTGTAGACCTGTTCCTGGTCTTCCACCATGTCTCCCATGCGCTTCATGAAGAGCACGCATGCTGCGACCATGCCGATGCCTACGGCAGTCAGCAGATCAACGAATACCGTGACGAGAAATACCACAAGAAGGACAAATGCATCCTCCCTGGTCACCTTGAGGAGGTCCTTGAATCCCTTGAAGTCGATGATGCCGAATCCTACGGTTATGAGGATGCCGGCGAGAACTGAAAGCGGTACGAATCTTACGAGCGAGCCCAGACCGAGCAGGATGGCAAGGAGAAGAAGGGCATGTACCATGCCGCTGATCTGGGTGCGTCCTCCGGACTTGACGTTGACGACTGTACGCATTGTCGCTCCTGCACCGGCGATGCCGCAGAAGAGTCCTGCAATTGCGTTTCCTATACCCTGGCCGATGAGTTCCTTGTTGCTGTTATGCCTGGTCTTGGTGATGTTGTCGGCAACAACTGAAGTCAAAAGTGTATCGATGGAACCGAGGCATGCCAGGGTGATTCCTGGTGTGATGGCTGACGATATTGCGGTGCCCCAGTCGATTCCGCTCAGGGAGATATTGCTCTTCGCGAAGAATGGCATGGGAAGACCGGCCGGGATCGAACCGATGGTCAGGCTGTCGTCCAGGTCCAGGAAGAGCGAGATTACAGTCATCACTATAAGGGCAACCAGGGTTGCAGGCACGGCCTTGGTGAGTTTCGGCATCAGCCAGATGATCAGGATCGTGCCTATGCCCAGGAGAAGAGCCGTGATGGAGATGCCGCCGGCTACTGCCCCAGGGAACTTGATGAGCATGTCGAGTACCTTGACTGGTGCCTTCAGTCCTACGATAGGGTAGATCTGCTGAAGCATGATGATCACGCCGATGCCGCTCATGAAGCCTGAGAGCACAGGGTAAGGTATGTATCTGATGTATTTTCCGATCTTGAGAACTCCGAAGAGTATCTGGAAAAGTCCGCAGCAGATGCCGGCAAGCGACATCGTCACCAGGACAGTTGACAGATTGCCTCCCGATACAGCCCATGCTCCTCCGATCACGCTTGCGGTGATGACTGTCATGGGACCGGTAGGACCGCTGATCTGGGAATGTGTGCCACCGAAAAGGGACGCGAAGAATCCGAGCAGTGTGGCACCGACAAGGCCGGCAAGTGCGCCGAGCGAGCTCGCTGACGGGTCATCAATGCCGCTGAATGCCTGTATGCCGAATGCCAATGCAAGCGGGAGTGCTACTATACCTGCGGTAATGCCGCCGAACAGGTCTCCCTTGATGTTTTTCAAGTTCATTTTAATAACTCTACTAACTTAGGACATGATAAAATCGCATGTAAATATAGGAATAATGCGCCAAATAAAACAAAACCGCAGCCATCAAGGTTGTGGTTTGTAAATGAAAAGTTGTTATTCTTATTAGTACTCCTCCTCGTTGAAGAAAAAGTCGTCCTTGGTTGGATAGTCTGGCCAGATGTCTTCGATTGATTCGTAAACCTCGCCGTCATCCTCAAGTTCCTGAAGGTTCTCGATGACCTCCTCAGGCGCACCGGAACGGTTTGCGTAGTCGATAAGTTCGTCCTTTGATGCTGGCCATGGTGCATCGTCAAGGGAGCTTGCGAGTTCAAGTGTCCAATACATATTCTGATAAAGTTTTGGTTAGTATTCGTTATTTGGCGCGAATATAGGAAAAATCGCCAATTAATGGCTTTTTTTTACTTATTTTTGCCATGGTGGTGCAACATCAAGTTTCGTACCGAAGCATGCTGTTCATGGCGACATGTCAGTACATGACATAAGTACCGGAATCCGCCACATTGTAAGAAGTTTGAAAAATGGCATACGAGAAAGAGGAGATATACGACGAGAAGGTGACGGCCGAGATTGCCGTCCATGTCAAGGAAATACTTCGGCTGCTGGGCGAAGACGTTGACCGAGAGGGACTTGTGAAGACTCCCGAGAGAGTCGCAAAGGCAATGCAGTTCCTTACCCAGGGCTATACCCAGAACGGCACGGAGATAATCCACAAGGCGATTTTCGACGAGAAGTACAGCCAGATGGTTCTAGTGAAGGACATCGAGATGTACTCTGTATGCGAGCACCATATGCTGCCGTTCCTTGGAAAATGTCATGTCGCATATATCCCCAAGGGACGCATCACCGGCCTGTCGAAGATTGCCCGTGTAGTGGAAACATTCGCACGTCGTCTGCAGGTTCAGGAACGCCTCACCGAGCAGATCCGTGACTGTATCCAGGAGGCTCTTGATCCGCTTGGAGTCGCTGTCGTCATCGAGGCGACACATACCTGCATGCAGATACGTGGTGTCCAAAAGTCTAATGCCGTGACCACAACATCTGCTTTTTCCGGCATTTTCATGACTTCTTCCCGTACCAGGAACGAGTTCCTCAATCTGATAAAGTAGTCCCATGCCTGTTCTAGAAAAGATAGTGATCCGCGATTTCCGCAACATCGTTTTGCAGGAGCTCGGATTCTCGCCGAATGTGAACTGCATATCTGGCAATAACGGCAGCGGCAAGACCAATCTGCTGGAGGCGATACACTATCTCTCCATGACGAAGAGTTCGTCGTCCTCGATCGAGAAGTTCAACTTCCGTCATGGCTGCAATGAGTTCGCGATAGCGGGTTCCTATAAGATGGAGGGTGGCCTTGAGTCCCGTTTTGCCATCCAGGTGACCGAGGACGGCAAGAAGGTGCTGAAGAGGGACGACAAGCCATACAAGCGCGTTTCCGAGCATATGGGCGTCCTGCCTATCGTAATGGTGTCGCCTGCGGACAGCTCTATGGTCAGCGAGTCCGGTGAAGAGAGGAGACGTTTCATGAACGCGGTACTTTCCCAGACTGACCAGGAATATCTGGATGCTGTCCAGCAGTACAACCGCCTCCTTCAGCAGCGCAACAAGATGCTGAAGGACCACAATTGTGACATGTCGCTCCTCGAGGTCTTCGATATGAAGATGGCTTCTCTGGCTGAACCTGTTGCGGCCAGACGCCGTGAGCTCTGTGAGGCATTGACCCCGAAGGTCCAGGAGTATTATTCTGCCTTGTCGGGTGGGGGAGAGCAGGTCAGTCTCAAGTATGAAACCGACCTGGACAGAGGCCCTCTGGATGCCATCCTGGCCGAGAACCGCAATCGCGACCTGGCTCTCAGATATACAAGTGCGGGAATTCAGCGTGATGATATCGCATTTACGATGGAGGGTCATCCTATCCGTCGCTGCGGTTCCCAGGGTCAGCAGAAGTCTTTCCTTGTGTCGCTCAAGTTTGCTCAGTACGAGATAATGAAGAACAGGTATGGCTTTGCTCCTATCCTTCTTCTTGATGATCTTTTCGATAAGTTGGATATGAACCGTGTGTCCAATCTTCTTGCCATGGTGGCTGGCTCGGACTTCGGTCAGATTTTCCTCACGGACAGCAACAAGGTCCGTATTGCCGGCATAGTTGACGGCCTGACCAGAGACAGGATGTACTACGAGACATCCGAAGGTACATTCAAGACTATCTAGCGATGGAGAAGAACAGGATTCCGCGCAAGAATGCCGCTTCGATGGATGAACTCATAAGCGAGTACATCCGTGAAATGAAGATTGCGGCCGGTCTTAACACCCAGCTTGTATTCAATGCCTGGGATGAGGTGTCTGGCGCTTCTATCCATACAATAGGCCGATTCTATCGCAACGGAACCTTGTATATCACATTGAATTCGTCGGTTGTCCGCAACCGCCTGTCGTTCCAGAAGGAGGCTTTGATACGTTCGATGAACAACCGTCTTGCCTCTGACAGCCTGTTCGTGAAGGATGACCCCAATGTCGGGCTTATCAATGAATTAGTTTTGAAATGAAAATCATAATCGATAAAGCCATTCCGTTCATCCAGGGAGTGTTTGAACCCTATGCTGAAGAGGTCGTGTACAAAGGCGGTCTCGAGATAGGCCGTGATGACGTAATGGATGCGGATGCGCTTGTCATACGTACCCGCACACATTGCAACGAGGCGCTGCTTTCCGGCAGCAAGGTGCAGTTGATTGCTACTGCGACCATCGGCACTGACCATATCGATCTCGGCTGGTGCCGTGACAATGGCATCAAGGTATGCAATGCGGCGGGATGCAATGCCGGCGGTGTTGCGAACTACGTGTTCTCCGCTCTTTACGGGCTGGCGGCAAGACGTGGTATAAAGCTGGCGGATGCCACCTTGGGCATTGTAGGCGTCGGCAATGTCGGCCGCAGGGTCGAGGACTTCGCCCGCAAGCTTGGCTTCAACGTGCTCCGCAATGACCCTCCACGTGCCGAAGCGGAAGGCCCTGATGGCTTCAGCACGCTCGATGAGCTGCTTGCAGCTTCGGATATCGTGACCATGCATGTTCCGCTTACGGCTGAGACCCGTGGAATGGTGGACGAATCTTTCTTCATGAGAATGAAGCCGGGTGCGTTCTTTATCAATGCTTCTCGCGGAGAGGTTGTCGATGAGTCTGCCCTCAAGTCATATCTGGACAAGCTCGGACCTGTCATCCTTGACACCTGGTGCAATGAGCCTCATCCTGATCCTGAACTGGTCGATCTTGTAAACATTGCGACTCCTCATATTGCCGGCTATTCGTATCAGGGCAAGCAGAACGGCACGGCTGCGGCAGTCAGGGCAGTGGCCGGTTTCTTCGGTATTTCCGATCTGAGCGGTTTCTACCCGCAGTCGGAAAGTGCGGACAAGGATGCTGTAGTACTTGACCTGAGAGGAAAAACCCAGGGCGAGATTGCATCGATAATTCAATATAATTATCCTATATTTACGGATGATTTCATGTTCAGGATGCATCCTGAAGATTTTGAAAGGCTCCGGTCGGAATACAATTTCCGCAAGGAGTTCTATCTGGAATAAAACTAATAACCAAATATTTCTATGTACACCCAGGACGATATCAGACAGATCGAAGAGAGAGGAACCTCAATGCAGACAGTCGAGGCTCAGGTTGAACGCTTTGCAAAGGGCTTCCCTTGGCTAGACATCGTGGCAGCTGCCACACCGGAAGCAGGTATCAACGTTCTTGACGAGAAGGCTCTCGCAGAGGCTGTGGCTTACGCTGACAGCGCCAAGGTGGCCGGCAAGTGCAAGTTCGTTCCGGCATCAGGAGCTGCTTCACGTATGTTCAAGGATATCTTTGCCGGCATGGCGAAGCTCGAGGAGGGCTCTTCACTTGATGCAGACGCTGCCGCATCAAAGCTCGCAGCCAAGATCAAGGACTTCGCATTCTACACCGATGAGATGTTCGGTGAGCCGGAGGACAGCGACGCATACAGGCTCAGCGTAACCCAGAAGGTCCTTACCGACAAGGGTCTCGGCTATGGCAGCAAGCCAAAGGGCGTCATCCGTTTCCACCGTTATGCTGACGGTGAGTGCAGAACCGCATTCGCAGAGCACCTCGTCGAGGGACAGGACTATATGCGCAATGCCGATGGCAGCGTGAACCTTACCGTTACCATTTCTCCGGAGCATAAGGAGCTCTTCGAGGCAGCATATGCCGAGGTGAAGGAGAAGTATGAGGCTAAGTACGGCGTCAAGTACAACATCCGTTTCACATACCAGGACAAGGCTACCGACACCATCGCTGTAGATATGGAGAACAAGCCTTTCCGTACCGCTGAGGGCACCCTGCTCTTCAGACCTGCAGGCCACGGCGCACTCATCCACAACCTGAACAAGGTAGAGGAGGAACTCGTTTCAATCAAGAACATCGACAACGTGGCTTATGAGCGCCTGCTCCCTGTGACTGCACAGTACAAGAAGGCTCTCATGGGCAAGTGTCTCATGCTCAGAGACCAGATCTTCAAGTATATCGAGGCTCTCGACAACGGCGCTACAGAGGCTCTCTGCGCTGAGGTTGAGGCTTTCATGCAGAAGGAGTTCTGCGTGACACTCCCGGCATGTGCCGACAAGGCTGCTGCTCTTCGTGAGAAGCTCAACCGTCCTATCCGTGTATGCGGTATGGTACGTAACCTTGGCGAGCCGGGCGGTGGTCCGTTCATCGTACGTGATGCTCAGGGCGCTACTTCGCTCCAGATTCTCGAGAGCGTGCAGATCAACAAGGCTGACGAGGCTGCATCGAAGATGCTCTCGGAGGCTACCCACTTCAATCCGGTTGACATCGTATGCTGCCTCAAGGACAAGGATGGCAAGAATTTCAATCTTCTTGAGCACGTTGACGACAATGCCGGTTTCATCAGTTCAAAGAGCTTCCAGGGCCGCGAACTCAAGGCTCTCGAGCTTCCTGGCCTCTGGAACGGTGCTATGAGTGACTGGAATACCAGCTTCATCGAGGTTCCTGTCGAGACTTTCAACCCTGTAAAGGTGGTTCTCGACCTTCTCCGTCCTGCACACCAGGCATAATGAAATGATTGTCTGCTCCAGGAGCAGAAAAAGATATGACGAGGTCCGGACAGTTTCTGCCCGGACCTCGTCTTTCTCCGCCATATATATTGTATCATTCGTTGAAAAAATGTATCTTTGTCGGCTATTACGCGATAATATAAAATTTAAATCAATATGGCTAATACAAAACTTACAGAGCAGGAGGCAGCTCGTCAGGAGGCTATCCAGGAGACAGTTTCCAAGACTGAGCAGTTCCTCAACGAAAACAAGAAGACTTTCTATGGTGTACTGATCGCGGCTCTCGTGATCGGTCTTGGCGTTCTTGCTTACACCCAGTTCATCCTCAAGCCACAGCAGAAGGATGCTATGGAGCAGATGTACAAGGCAGAGGCAAGTTTCGCTGCAGGTGAGTATGCTCTCGCACTCGAAGGTGACGGCAACAACCTCGGTTTCGCTGACATCGCCAAGAAGTATGGCAATAAGGCTGGTTCAGCTGTGAATTTCTACGCAGGTCTCTGCGAGCTTCAGGCTGGCAACTGGCAGGCTGCCATCGACTATCTCAAGAAGTACAATGGCAAGGACAAGATCCTCGCTGCTCGCGCTACCGCCAACATCGGTGACGCCTATGTAGGTCTCCAGAACTATGCCGAGGCTGTAAAGTGTTTCGAGAAGGCTGCTTCAATGAGCGACAACATGTTCTCAGGCGAGTATCTCCTCAAGGCAGGTGTTGCATACGAAGAGATGGGCAACGATGCACAGGCTCTCGCTTGCTACAACAAGATCAAGGAGTCATATCCTAACTCAATCGAGGCATATGACATCGACAAGTACATCAGCAGAATCGAGTCTAAGTAATCATCAAGGACCATGGGAAGAGCATTTGAGTTCCGCAAGGAAAGAAAAATGAAGAGATGGGGCCACATGGCCCGTGTATTCACCAAGCTCGGTAAGGAAATCACCATCGCTGTAAAGAACGGCGGTTCTGATGTTACCGGAAACCCACGTCTCCGTGCACTTATCGCTGAGGCTCGTTCAGAGCAGATGCCTAAGGAGAACATCGAGCGTGCGATCAAGAAGGCTACTGACAAGTCTCTCGGCGACTTCAAGGAGATCCTCTACGAAGGATATGGCCCTCATGGTATCGCTTACCTCGTAGAGACCGCTACAGACAACAATACCCGTACCGTTGCAAACGTACGCAGCTATTTCAACAAGTGTGGTGGTACCCTCGGAACCAGTGGCAGCGTAAGTTTCATGTTCGATCACAAGTGTGTTTTCCGTATCAAGGAGAACGAGCCTATCGATCTTGAGGAACTTGAGCTTGAGATGATCGATTTCGGAGCTGAGGAGATCTTCGAGCAGGAGAATGAGGATCAGAACGGTGATATCACCAAGGAGATCGTCATCTATGGTGCTTACGAGTCTTATGGCTCACTCCAGAAGTACATCGAGGAGGCAGGTTATGAGCTCGTTTCCGGCGGTTTCGAGCGTATTCCAAATGTTGACCTCAAGGAAGTTTCTGATGACCAGAGAGCGGCACTTGACAAGCTTACCAACCTTCTCGAGGATGATGAGGATGTTACCAACGTTTACACCAACCTCATGCCTGCAGCTGAGTAATCATCTACACGACATAGAGACGGCCGAGGATTCCCTCGGCCGTTTTTTGTTGTTAACATTTGATTATTCAATATTTATCCGTAATATTGTGCCACACTGAAAACTAATCAAAAACTACTATGGCATACAAGATTATCGACGTAGAGGGCATCGGCCCTGTTTATGCAGAAAAACTCATCGCTGCAGGTATCGAAAACTCAGATCAGCTTCTTGAGAAGTGCAAGGCTCCTGCTGGCCGCAAGGCTCTTGAGGAGGCTACCGGAATCAGTGGCAAGCTTATCCTTACCTGGACTAACCACGCAGATCTTTACAGAATCAAGGGTATCGGTCCTCAGTTCGCAGAACTTCTTGAGGCTGCTGGTGTTGACACCGTGAAGGAACTTGCTCATCGTGTTCCTGCAAATCTTGCTGCCAAGTGCGCTGAGGTTAACGAGGCTAAGCATATCTGTGGCCGCGTTCCTGCTGTCATCGAGGTTCAGCGTATGGTTGATCAGGCTAAGGAGCTCCCAGGAGTCATCACTTACTAGTCTATCGATTATATCACATACAAAGAGAGTGGTCTTCCGGCCACTCTCTTTTATTATATACACGTGGGACTGTCTACTCCCTGGAATTCCTATCCGTTCTTCGTCAACTTGAGTGGCAGACTGTTCTCCTCCTGAGCCGTCTCGCTCTGCGAGACCCCTCCCACGCTTGTGCGTGGACCCCTCCCTCTTAACTGCCGAGGGTGGCAGTGGCTCTGGAGGAGACAGTTGCCACTCAAGTAGCAATTGAATTGTTGAAGAGGCTTGGGAAGTGAATATGACTCCTGAGGGGAATGAGAAAGCTGGAAACGAAAAAAGGATGACTTTCGTCATCCTCTTTGTGGTACTCGGTAGGAGAATCGAACTCCTATTACAAGATTGAGAATCTTGGGTACTAACCGTTATACGAACCGAGCATTTCGTGTTGGTTTTGCAAAGGTAGTAAGAATTCTTGAATCTGCAAATCTATTTGACTATTTTTGTAAAAATTATTCGGATATGTCACTGATCAAATCAATCTCAGGTATACGAGGAACCATCGGAGGTCCTGTTGGAGAGGGTCTTACACCTATGGATATTGTCAAATTCACTTATGCATACTGCGCGAAGCTTCGTGAGCGTCGTCCTCATGAAGCAGGGGAGCGTTACCGTGTCGTTGTGGGCAAGGACGCGCGCCTGAGCGGTGAGATGGTCGAGCAGCTTGTCTGCGGTACTCTCGTAGCTTGCGGCGTCGATGTCATCAAGGCTGGGTTTGCGTCTACTCCTACTACCGAGATGGCCGTGATTCTGAGTGGCGCAGATGGTGGTATCATTCTTACTGCTTCACATAATCCTCGTCAGTGGAATGCTCTCAAGCTTCTCAATGAGAAAGGTGAGTTCCTGAATGCCGCTGAAGGTCAGGCTATCCTTGACTGTGCTGAAAGTGAGGACTTCGATTTTGCTCCTGTTGACGAACTTGGCAAGATGACCGAACACGATTTCACAGAGGAGCATCTGAACAAGGTACTTGAACTCCCGGCTGTGGATCTGGATGCTGTCCGCAAGGCTGGCTTCAAGGTTGTGCTTGATGCCGTGAATTCAGTGGGCGGCCTGATCATGCCCCGTATGCTCGAGAGAATGGGCGTCGAGTGCGTGAAGCTGAACTGTGAGCCTACCGGAGACTTTGCGCATAATCCTGAGCCGCTTCCTGCAAATCTTGTGGATCTCAGTGCGGCTGTGGTTGCAAACAATGCCGATTTCGGTATCAGCGTGGATCCTGATGTTGACCGTCTTGCGCTGATCTGTGAGAATGGTGATCCGTTTGTGGAGGAGTATACTCTTGTCAGCGTTGCTGACTATCTTCTGGAGCTTGCCGAGAAGGAGGGTGTGAAGGATATCTGTACCGTAAGCAACCTCTCGTCTTCTCGTGCTCTTCGTGACGTTACCGAGAAGCATGGCGGCGTTTACCATGCTGCGGCCGTAGGTGAGGTCAATGTTACTACTCTGATGCATGACAAGGGCGCCATTATCGGCGGCGAGGGCAATGGCGGAGTAATCTATCCTGCCATTCACAGTGGCCGTGACGCTATGGTCGGTGTGGCGTTGTTCCTCTCAAATCTTGCTCATAAGAAGATGAAGGTCAGCGAACTCAAGAAGACATATCCAGAGTATCATATCGCGAAGAACAAGATACAGCTCTCGGACAGCGCTCTCATCGACAAGATCCTCGAGGAGATGAAGAATGTCTTTGCCAAGGAGGATATCAATACCATTGACGGAGTGAAGATCAGCTTTGAGGCTGAGCGCAAGTGGGTTCACCTTCGCCGTTCCAATACTGAACCTATCATCCGAATCTATGCCGAGGCACCTGCAATGGCAGAGGCAGAGGCTCTCGCGGAGAAGGTTATTGCAATCGCTAACGGAATCATCGGAAAATAATGTTTTCTTTCAGAACTACACCGCTGGAGGATCAGATGGACAAGGCCTTGCGCGAAGGCAAGGTAGGATGCTTCTGTACCCAGAACTGCTATGATACGGCGCGAAAGCGTTACATGTATGACCTTTTCAGTGAGCGTGGCAATCTGGTCCGTATCTTCTGCCCAGTCGGTGCGGAACTTACCCCTGAGACCAATCATATCGAGTTCGACATGGACGTGGTCCGCGGCCTTGATGCCGTTGTGGTAGAAATCCAGGACGTCGGCTCGCGCTACTTCAATTTCACGCGTGATGTGTTTCGTCTTATGAGTGCCATGTCTGAACTTGATGTCGAGGAGTGCCCGTCTCTGTATGTCGTGGATCATATCAATCCTGCCGGCAGGGTAGTGGAGGGTACTATTCCGGCTGTTGAGGTTGAGGCTTGGGTGCCTAAGGTGGCGCATCGTCATGGACTGACCCTCGGTGAGCTTGCTCATCTTTATTACAATGAGATCGGTGCCAAATACGCGCTTCATATCATTTCTGCATTGGCAAGTGATTCTACCCGACAGCTCGTCCCTTGGGCTATCGCTCCGGCCTCTGACATCCCAGGCATGTTCACCTGTGACATGTACAGCGGAGGTGGACTGTGGAACAACACCACAATCTGTCCGGGAATCGGTACAGCGCGTCCTTATGAATATATAGGAGCTCCTTTCATCGCGACATCGGTTGCCGAGCAGCTGCCGGCGCCTGAGGGTGTATATATGCGTCCATGCTCGTTCACGCCTGCTGCTGGCCGGTATGCCGGAAAGCGCTGTCAGGGTTATCAGATACTGCTCAGTCCGGGTGTCGAATATCATTCACTGCTGCACACCCTGCAGCTCATGCAGTATTTCTCCGAGCGCTATCCCGAGTTCCGCTATGACGAGGGCTTCTTCAGGAAACTTGCCGACCCTGTGATCGAGGCTTATCTCAAGGGAAGCATCACTTTCGATGTGGTCCAGGAGCATGTAAAGCTGGAGGAACAGAAGTGGGTTCGCAAGGCAAAGAGATTCGCTCTGTACGATGATTCACCATACAGATTTAAGTAGGGAATCCCTTGCCATTAAGGAAATAATTCCTATATTTGCAGCCTGTTTAAACAAAGTACTTTAAATATTTAAAGAAATGAAGAACGCAATTCATCCCGAAACCTACCGTCTTGTAGCTTTCAAGGATATGTCAAACGAGGAAGTGTTCATCACCCGTTCATGTGTGGGTTCTAAGGAGACCATCGAAATCGAGGGCGTTACCTATCCACTCGTAAAGATCGAGATCTCGAACACCTCTCACCCATTCTACACCGGTAAGACCAAGATCGTTGATACCGCCGGTCGTGTTGATATGTTCTACCAGAGATACAAGAGCAGAAAGAAGTAATTCACCTCTGCCACGGTATAAGTCTAAGCTCCGAAGCAAACGCTCCGGAGCTTTTTTTATGTTTTCCAGGGCTGTTGTGAGCGTATTTCGTCATTTTTTTCGAAAAAGATTTGCAGATATGAAATTTTGCGTTACCTTTGTCGTGTACTAATGAACTAATACACTACAAAGAACTATGATAACTATTGACAATCTTGCTTTCAGCTACGGAAAGACTCCTGTACTGAACAACATCACAATGACACTCGAAGAGGGTCATGTGTACGGTCTCCTTGGTGAGAACGGAGTTGGCAAGACTACGCTGCTTACCCTACTCTGTGGACTTAAGAAACTTCAGGCTGGAACTATCGAAACCGACGGAATGAATCCGTATGACCGTGATCCGGCATTCCTCCAGAACCAGTATTACCTTCCCGATGAGGTTACTCCTTACAACCAGAGCGCCAAGCGTTTCGCTGAATTCAACGGCAAGTTCTGGCCGAACTTCGACATGGACAAGTTTCTCCAGATCATGTCCGAGTTCGAGAATGACCCTTCAAAGAAGATGAACAAGATGTCCTGCGGTCAGCTCAAGAAGACCTACATCTCTTTCGCTCTCGCCTGCGGAGCAAAGCATCTCTTCATGGATGAGCCTACCAACGGCCTCGACATCCCTTCGAAGGCTCAGTTCCGCAAGGCCGTGATGAAGTACACCACCGATGACTCTATCGTTGTCATCTCTACACATCAGGTACGCGACCTTGAGAACATCATAGATCCTATCGTCATCCTTGACAAGTGCGATGTGCTTCTCAATGCCGACATGCAGACCATCTCGGAGAAGCTTTACTTCGACTACGGTACCACCCTCAGGCAGGAAAGTCTGTACAGCGAGCAGCTCCCTGGAGGCTTCATCCAGGTAGTCCCTAATGTGGACGGCGAGGACAGCAAGGTCAACGTGGAAGCACTGTTCAATGCAGTGCACAACAATAAGGAACAGATCAAGAACATCTTCAGAAAGTAAACACACTATGAAAAACATATTCAAACTCGATCGTTTCGGCAAGTTCCTGGCCTACGATCTCAACAATACCTGGAACCAGTATGGCCTCAGCCTGCTCATCATCGGCCTGACTCCAACTATTTTCGTTGTCATCAACTACATCATGAATGTGGTCTTCCTTGGAAACGAGTCATCCTTTTCATATGGACTTGGTGCCTTCCTGGCAATAACTGCAATTGCTATCATGGTTGCCATCATAGCCGGACCACAGAAGATTTATGGACATGTCACTGACAAGAAGGCCGGATCGGATTATATCCTCGTTCCTGCTTCGACTTTCGAGAAGTTCTCTTCGATGATGGTCAATGTCTGCGTTGTAATTCCTATCGCTCTCTTCATTCTCTTCGGACTCCAGTATGCTGCTTTCAAGATCTGCGTTCCGGGCTTCAACGGAGGCATCTCGGATATAATCAGCAAGATTCATGAAGTGACAAGAGGTAATGAGGATTTCCATGTCTCAGACTTCTCGCTTGCAATGGGCAGCTGGGCTGTATGGACACAGAACATTCTTATTTTCACCCTTGGTGCGATCTTCTTCAAGAAAAGCAAGGCCGCAAAGACCATTCTTGCAATCATGTGCGTTTCGTTCGTGTTCTCGATGCTCACCGCCGGATTCTTCCAGATAGTCGATGCAGATTCCTTCGAGGAGCTCTTCAAAAGGCTGTTCGACAATCCTAAAGCCGTACAGCACTTCGTCAACTGGTTCGTCAATCTCGCGCTTATTGTGCCTAATGCAGTACTCATGGCACTCATATATCTCAGACTCAAAACCATCAAGCACTAGCATATATGGAATTTGATAACAACAAACCTATATACCTCCAGATTGCAGATACCATCTGCGAGAAGATTCTCTCGGGAGAGCACAAGCCGGAGGACAGGATACTGTCCGTGCGTGAGTTCTCGGCAGAGGTAGGTGTGAACCCCAATACCGTTCAGCGCTCGTACGAGTCACTGACCATGGCGGGAATCATCTACAACAAGCGAGGAATCGGATACTTCATCAGTCCGGATGGTCTGGAGAAGGTTCTTGAAAGGGAACGCAAGTATTTTTACGAGAATGAACTCCCTCAGTTCATGAAGAGGGTGAAGCTTCTCAATATCGACATTAAAACAATCATTGACGAATAACTATGCTTAAAACTTTGAAAATCTTTGCGGGATTGATGCTGTGTGCGTCCCTGGCAAGCTCATGTGTGAGAGTCAGGATAAATGTAGATCCGACTGACCCTATCGTTTCATTTGGCAAGTCTGTACGTGCCACCGGCGAAATCGTGGAAAAGACTGTTGAGTTCAGCAGTGACTACTATGCAGTCGAGGTGCACAATGCCGCAGATATAGTATTTGTCCAGGATGATACATGCTATGCTGAAGTATCTGCTCTCGAAAGCGCTATGGAACTGCTTGAGATGGTCGTTGAGGATGGAAGACTTTTTATCGGAAATAAGAATAATGTGAGTGTCAGCAACGGCAAGATGCGCATAGTGCTTCATTCTCATTCCATATCAAGATTCAATGTATTCGGAGCGTGTGATCTTGACTCGGACTGCATGACGACTGATGGAGATTTCGAACTGTCGATCTCCGGTGCCGGCGATGTCGAGATCAAAAGGATGGAAGCTGCTTCGCTCAACGTGTCAGTGAAGGGTGCCGGAGACATCAGCATTTACGATGCAGCCTGCTCCGGAAACATCGGTGTCGTCATTCTTGGTGCCGGAGACATCACTATCGGAGGCTACTGCAACGATGCAGAGGTAAGCATCACGGGCGGTGGAGATATAGACATCAGATCGCTTGACATCAGAGGAGAGTTCACCAAGCATGTTGCCGGCGGCGGTGACATCAGACGCTAGAATTATAAAGGCGGCCCGATCGGGTCGCCTTTAAAAATCACTCTCCGAAGAGAAGTTCAATGTCATGTGCAAGAAGCGGTGCAGTGAGCGCTTTCGGTGCGAAATACCATTCTCCGAGCAGGGATTTGTCTCCCATGATCTCCGAACGGAGTTCGCCGTTCTCCTGGATGAATTCATAAAGCAGTTCACGTATTTCCGGATAGGTCTCGATCACACGGTCATTGATGTTGGCAACGTCGATTCCTGCGCCTTTCTTGAGAATGTCACCGCCGCCTGATGCGCGGTAAGAAGTAAGCGCTACGCTGTACTGCTCATCAAGATTGAATGCTGATCCGTCAGCCAGGCTGCTTACGTTGACTCTTTCTCCGTATGGCTTGGTGACATCGACAGTATAGTTGAGTCCTCCTGCTGAATCAAAGTTGAAGCTTGTGCCGATGAATGACCAGCGGGTATTTCCGTTGCGTGAATCCGGGCGGTTGGCGATCTTGAGCACATGTCCGCCGGATGTAAGCGGATTCTGGATCCATGCGTCATAGGAGTATTCGAGGCAATCGACGATTTCCTTGCCGCTCATGCTGATCTTGTACAGCTGGTTCTCGTATGGATAGATGGTGAACAGGTCGTTATAGATAAGTGTGCCGGCCTTGACGATGCCGTTCTGTGACAGCGGTGCGGCGAATGAAACCTGTGCCCCTGAGGATTTGAGCGTGATGGTGTGGATCAGGTTGATGAAGTCGCTCATTCCTGCGAATGCCTGTCTCGAGTATAGTGGTGTGGCAAGTGCGCCTATCTCACGAAGAGTGAATTCCTTGACCTTCAGATAATCATCGTGGAACGCAGCTTTCATCTGCTCGTCGCATACGTTCTTGTCTATAGGAATGAGTTCCGCATCCACGCTCTTCGCAACCACCTTGCCTTTCTTGATGCTGATGCTGATGGTTCCATGGCCGAGGTTGCGGCTGTGGCTTCCCGAGTTGATGAGGCAGATGTCTTCCTTGTTGACTGTGTTTGCCCTGTGGTCATGGGCACAGACAAGGAAGTCTACTCCGTGAAGACTCTGGAAGAGGTCGAGACCTTGACTTTCGAGAACTGCCCCGTCACCTGCTCCGTTGCCGGAATGCACTGCCACGATGACTGCATGAGGCTTTTCGGAAGCGATGATGCGGTCAACGTCCTCCTGTACCAGAGGAATGAGGGATTGGAATTTCATTCCGCTCCAGAGGCTTTCGTTGAGCCAGGCGCTTATGTTGGCGTTGTCGTATCCCAGAACGGCTACCTTGAGTCCGTTCTTCTTGAGTATTGTATATTCAGGAAGATATCGTCCTCCGTTGTCGTTTCTGATAGCATTGCCGGCCAGGAATGGTATTCCGGCCGCATTCAGTTCTGTCGCAACACGGTCGTATACTGCATGGCCGGTCTCTATGTCATGGTTGCCGGCAACGACAGCGTCATAGTACATATAAGCTGCCATGCGGCTGTAGAGATGGGTAGTGTTTGTGTCGACGTAATTGAAATAGTAGGCCGCGTTGTCTCCCTGAAGGAAGTCTCCGTCATCGATGAGGATGACATTCTCACTGCCGTACTGCTCGCGAAGGTCGTTGACCTTGGCGTTGACCGCCATCAGCGAGTTGCGAGTGTCGGAATTGACATATGTGGAATCAAAGTATGTTCCATGTATGTCGTTGGTAGTAAGGAGGTGTAAAGTGTATTCTCCATCCTTTGGACCGCATGCGGCAAGTGACATGGCTGCTATGGCTGTGAAGATCAGTTTCTTCATTGTTATATCTATGATTTGAAATCCGGTATCGGTGCAATGTCCCAACGGGGACATTTATCCAAGATATAAATATAGTGATTTATTGCCTAATTACATCGAAAAGGAGCTGGAAGATGACAGGGAATCGGATTAACTTCTTATTTTTGACGTGGATTCAAAGATTTAGAACCATATGATAAAGCTGAATACACCGGTTGACTGCGGTCAGGGTGACATCCAGATAAGTTATTCCAACAAGATACTGGTCCTGGGAAGCTGTTTCGCGGATGTGACAGGTTCCAGGTTGCGTAACCTTGGCTTTGATGTCTGTGTCAATCCTTTCGGGACCTTGTACAACCCCTTGTCCATAAAGGATGCGCTGCTGAGACTTGACAGCGGAATGCCATTCACAAGTGACGATTGTGTGGAAATGGGAGCCGGGGCTGGGAAGATCTGTTCCTTCAGTCATCATACCAGCTTTGCCCGCGAAACTGCAGGAGAGTTTCTTGATGCAGCGAATGCTTCGCTGGTGGATGCTTGCCGTTTCTGGAGGGAATGTGATACGGTGCTCATAACACTTGGAACTTCCTGGGTATGGGAAATCGGTAACAGCGGCCGTGTAGCTGCGAACTGTCTCAAACGACCTTCCTCGGAGTTTCTCCGCCGTCGCCTGGCGCCTGCTGAAACTCTGGCGGCTCTCCATGAGCTTCCACTCGGGTCGCGTCGCGCCGTCTTCACGGTCAGCCCCATACGTCATATGTCGGATGGAGCCCACTCCAATGCTGTCAGCAAGGCTGGTCTTCTGGTCGCTTTGGATGAATACCTCAGTTCCGCATCGGACGGTCCCCGCACATATTTCCCGGCGTATGAGATCGTTCTGGATGAACTGCGTGACTATCGTTTCTATGCCGATGACCTTGTGCATCCTTCCAGCCTTGCCCAGAGCATCATTTGGGAACGGTTTTGTGATGTCTTCATCCCTTCATCCGAGCATGTCCGCATGAAAGAAGAAGAGAAACGATACCGCCAGTCACTCCACAGGACTATGCTTTGAGTTCCTTGTGACACCTCGGAAAAAAGAAAGAGCTGACCATATGGCCAGCTCTTATGCTTGTATGTCCGTTGGACTAACGTCTTCTGAGATGCTTCATCTGATTCATGAGAGCACCGCTCATCGCAGACTTCATGAGCTTGCGGGTATTCTCGAACTGCTTGAGAAGCCTGTTGACCTCGGCGATAGAGGTGCCGCTTCCTTCGGCGATTCTCTTGCGGCGGCTGCCGTTGATCACCTCCGGATGCTCGCGCTCATATACGGTCATTGACTGGATGATCGCCTCTGTTGATTTATATGCGGTCTTGTTGTCGATGTCGACGTCCTTGAGAGCCTTGTCCATTCCTGGAATCATGCCTGCGAGGTCCTTGATGTTACCCATCTTCTTCACCTGCTGGATCTGGTCATAGAAATCAGCGAGGGTGAACTGGTCCTTGGCGAGTTTCTTCTTGAGCTCGCGTGCCTGCTTCTCGTCGAACTGCTCCTGCGCCTTCTCGACGAGGGAAACGACGTCACCCATACCGAGGATTCGGTCCGCGATACGTGCAGGGTGGAATACGTCCAGAGCCTCCATCTTCTCGCCTGTAGAGACGAACTTGATAGGCTTGCCAACTACAGCCTTGATAGAGAGGGCAGCACCGCCGCGTGTGTCACCATCCATCTTGGTGAGGACAACTCCGTCGAAGTCGAGTCTGTCGTTGAATGCCTTAGCGGTCTCGACTGCGTCCTGACCGGTCATGGCATCGACAACGAAGAGTGTCTCTGTCGGATGTACTGCAGTGTGGAGGGCAGAAATCTCGTCCATGAGTTCCTGGTCGACAGCAAGACGGCCGGCTGTATCGACGATTACGACGCTGTAACCTTCGCTGCGGGCCTTCTTGACTGCGTTCTGGGCGATGCCGATAGGGTCTTTTACGCCGTCTTCGCTGTATACGTCGACGCCTACCTGGGCTGCGAGGGTCTTCAACTGCTCTATAGCTGCAGGACGGAAAGTATCGCAGGCAGCAAGGAGTACCTTCATTCCCTTCTTGCTCTTGACATGAAGAGCGAGCTTTGCCGAGAAGGTTGTCTTACCGGAACCGTTGAGGCCGGCAACAAGGACGATGCCAGGCTGACCCTTCACGTTGATGTCGGAGAACTCGCTTCCCATGAAGTCGGCAAGCTCGTCGTGAACGATCTTGACCATCATCTGCTGCGGCTTCACCGCGGTCAGTACGTTCTGGCCCATTGCCTTCACCTTCACACGGTCGCAGAATTCCTTTGCAACCTTGAAGCTGACGTCGGCGTCAAGCAGGGCTCGACGGATATCTTTCAGAGTCTCTCCGACATTGATGTCGGTAATCTTTCCTTCACCCTTCAATATCTTGAAGGACCTTTCCAATCTTTCCGATAGATTCTCAAACATATATGATGTTACTTTTATAATTCATCAGAGTAGACTGCAGGAGCGAACTCGTGCAGGTTGTAGCGCGATGCCATCACCTGGCCGTACGCGCCGGCGCTTCTGAGCGCTACAAAGTCGCCTCTGCGGCTCTCGCGGAGAATGCGTCCCTCACCCCATACGTCACTGCTCTCGCATACAGGGCCGACGATGTCATATGCGCATTCCTTGTCCTCGTCATTCCTGAGGTAGTGTGCGCTCAGGTTCTCGATCTTGTGGTATGCACCGTAGAGTGCAGGACGGATGAGGTCATTCATGCCGGCATCCAGGATGACGAAGGTCTTGGTGGTGCCTGGCTTGACATAGAGAACTCTTGCGATGAGGTTGCCGCACTGAGCGACGATGGATCTGCCCGGCTCAACATGTACTGTCTGGTCTTCACGAAGCTTGAGAGTCCTGTTGATCACGCTCATCCAGGTCTCGAAATCGGCGACAGGATTTCCGTCAGGATCGTCATAGTCAATGCCGAGGCCGCCTCCGAGGTCGATGTTGGTGACCTTGAGACCAGTCTTCTCGAAATTCTCGACTATCTCGTTCACGCGCTGACACTCCAGCTCGAATACGCTGTCAACGTCAGTGATCTGTGAACCTATATGAAGCTGGAGACCCTTGAACTCGAGCGATGGCTTGGACTTGATGAGCTCGGCAGCCTTGGGGAGATCGCTTTCGAGCAGCCCGAACTTGTTCTCGTTGAGTCCTGTGGTGATGTACTTGTGGGTATGCGCATCGATGTTGGGGTTGACACGGATGGCAACAGGGGCAGTCTTGTGAAGCTGCGCAGCGATTTCGGCGATTACCTCGAGCTCCTGGAGAGACTCTACGTTGAAGCATCCTACTCCGCAGTCAAGTGCTGCGCGAATCTCCCGGTCGCTCTTGCCGACTCCGGCAAACATGACCTCGCTGCCTGGGAATCCGCAGGATACGGCGTGAACGACTTCCTCGCCGCTTACCGCATCAGCTCCGAATCCGGCTGCGCTGATCGTTTCGAGAATCGGCTTGCACACATTGGCCTTGATGGCGTAGTGTACGTGGATTCCATACTTCCTTGAGATGGATGCGACATGTTCCACTGTCTTGCGCAGCAGGTCCATGTCGTAGTAGTAGAATGGGGTGCGAAGGTTGTCGAACGCCGCAATGTCCTTGATGTTTAACATTTTCAGTATCTATTTGTAAAGCGGACACAAAGGTACGCAACCAAACTGCATTTTGCAACCCGGTTGCACGGTCCGGGGCATATCTTTGCAGCGTAGAAATCAAAAAACATCATATGTCTGAACATCATCACAAACATGAGCATGAACATGAGCATGGCGGGCTGAAGGAGGGTATTGTCAAGATAGTGGCGGCCTCGCTTCTGCTCATCGTCGCGGTTGTCCTGGATAAGTCATTGAATCTCAAGACATGGCAGGCGCTGCTGGTATTCCTCGTGCCTTATCTCATCGTTGGCTTTGAGACACTGCATGAAGCATTGGAAAGCCTGCTGGAAGGTGAGGCTCTGGACGAAGATTTCCTGATGAGCATAGCGACAATCGGCGCACTTGCGATCGGCTTCCTCCCCGGAGCAGAGCCGCAATTTGCCGAGGCCGTCTTCGTGATGCTGTTCTTCCAGGTCGGAGAACTGTTCGAAGGTATAGCCGAGGGGCGCAGCCGCAAGTCGATTTCGCATCTGATGGACATGCGTCCTGACAGTGCCAATGTCGAGCGTGAGGGCAGGGTGGTGTCAGTCTCTCCGGAAGAAGTGTGCCCGGGTGAAGTGATAGTGGTCCGTCCGGGTGATAAGGTGCCTATGGATGGAATTGTCATCGAGGGTCGGTCAACGCTGGATACCAAGGCGTTGACCGGAGAAAGTCTCCCAAGGGAGGTCGAAGAGGACAATGAGATAATGTCCGGTTGTGTCAACCTGTCCGGCGTCCTCAGGGTCAAGGTATTGAAGCCGTTCGGCGAGTCGACTGCGGCCAAGATTCTTGAACTTGTCGAGAATGCTGCTTCGAGCAAGTCGTACAGCGAATCATTCATAACCAGATTTGCCAAGGTCTATACTCCGGTAGTGGTGGCCCTGGCCGTTCTTCTTGCTGTCGTTCCGGTCCTTCTTGGCGGTCATTTCGCTACTTGGCTTTACAGGGCGTTGATGTTCCTCGTGGTATCGTGCCCATGCGCACTGGTCATAAGTGTTCCTCTGAGTTTCTTCGGCGGCATAGGCGGTGCTTCCAGGCATGGAGTGCTGGTGAAAGGCGCCAACCGTCTTGAGGATCTCTCACGTCTGGGCACTGTTGTCTTTGACAAGACCGGTACTCTTACCGAAGGTGTATTTGAGGTGTCTGCAGTTCATCCCGAGACCGTCTCGGCAACCGAACTTCTGCATATGGCCGCCCATGTGGAGCGTTTCTCTACCCATCCGATCGCAGTTTCCCTCAAGGAAGCTTATCGCGAAGAAGACGATGACTGCAATGTCGAGAATGTCGAGGAGGTCGCCGGACATGGCATCAAGGCAGTCGTCAATGGACATTCCGTATGTGTCGGCAATGTAAGGATGATGGAATCCATCGGGGCCGGCTGGCATGACTGCGGAGAAACTGGAACGATCGCGCATGTGGCGATAGATGGCAGATATGAGGGACACATCGTGATTTCGGACAGGATGAAGTCCGATGCCGTGGATGCTGTCAAGGCTCTCAGGAGTGCAGGGGTTTCCAGGCTGGAGATGCTTACAGGTGATGCAGAGGCTGTTGGGAAAGCGGTCGCAGAGTCTCTTGGACTGGACGGATATCATGCCGGCCTTCTGCCTGCGGACAAGGTGTCACACGTGGAGAGGCTGCTGAGTGAACAGCCGTTGGGCTCCGTGCTGGCATTTGTCGGCGACGGCATCAATGACGCTCCGGTTCTTGCAAGGGCGGATCTTGGAATAGCAATGGGCGGTCTGGGTTCGGATGCGGCTATCGAGGCTGCGGATATCGTGCTGATGGATGACAAGCCATCAAAGATTGCAAGAGCGGTAAGGATCGCTCGCAAAACTGTCCGTATTGCAAATGAAAACACTTACTTTGCAATCGGAGTCAAGCTGCTGGTTCTTTTGCTGGCTGCCGCCGGATTGGCTACGATGTGGATGGCGGTATTCGCTGATGTCGGTGTGACGGTGCTGGCGGTCCTGAACGCAATGAGGACGCTTCGATGATGATATACAGGCTCCTGGGATAGTCCCGGGGGCCTTTTTTAATTCTTAATAACTAATAAATGATTACCTTTACAAACAGATTGTCCAGGCTGAATGGACGTCGAACCCGCCCTTTGCCGGCGGGAAACAAAAAAAATTGATTCTATGATTGACCGTAAGATCCGCGATGGATTGGCCGCATGGGTAGAGGAGAAGGGTTACAGAGAGGGCGGTCTGCTTCCGTCGGATCTTGCCAGGAGACTTGATGTCGAGCCTGAGCAGCTCAGCGCTTTTTTCTCCATGTACATGGGCTGCAGTTTCAAAGAATGGCGTAAGCGCCTGAGAATAAAGGATGCCCAGAAGATGCTTCTGGAAAAACCTTCATTGCCTGTAAGCCGGGTCGGCTATACAGTGGGCATATCGGATCACAGTGATTTCCGCCGTCAGTTCACCGATGTGACAGGCTGTACGCCATCGGAGTGGCGAAGTATAAACAGGGGAGTCCTTGGCTGGTTCCGCCTTTTATTTGGAAAGATAAAGGTCGCTGTTGGTAATCGTATACGACTTTGAAGACTCGTTGAAGCAAGGGCTGGACTGCTCGAGATAGAGGTCCAGGTTTCCTGGTCTGTAGTGATCTTCCCTGATAGGGGAACTGTCCAGGGTCTTTACGGAGTAAATTCTTGTCTCCATGCACTTCAGATACGAAAAGCTGTAGCTTCCGTCAGCGCGGGAGTGGGTCGTGTCGGTGTAGAATGGTTTGTAGAAGCGGGTGATATCCATCTTCTCGTACGCACAAAGTACGACGGTGACTCCTTCGATGGTTTCACCGCTCTGGCTGTCATATACGTTGCCGCCAATAAACAATGCCTGCACATCCGGGACGCCATCACTCCAGCTTGGCATGATGTTCCTCTCGCAGGAAACGAGAGCCACTGCAGAAAGCAGGAGGGCTATTGTTGTTTTCAAGTACTTGATAATCATCCGGTAGTTTGATTTACCAGCTGAGGTTTTAAGTGCACGGGGCAAAATTATGAATAAATCTTCAATTTTTCGTGTCTTTTTGTTAACTTTGCACTGATTAGGTCTTATTGGACGCCATGCTTGAGAAGATAAAAGAGAATTTCGAGAGGCTCATCGCCAGATATGAAGCGGCTGTGCAGGAAAGCAGATCCTTGCGCGCCAGCCTGGAGAAGAGTGAGGCTGAGAATGAGGCTTACAGGAAGCAGATAGCAGAATTGGAAAGACAGGTTGACACCCTGAAGCTTACCCAGGCTTTCATGACTCCGTGCGATGCCTCTCCTGAGGCCCGCCAGAAGGTAGATAAGTTGATTAAAGAGATAGACAAGTGCATCTCATTGCTTGAAAAGTGACGATATGAATCAGAGGATAGTAGTGAGTATAGCTGGAAAGGAGTATCCATACGTTGTGGACAGTCCTGAACTGGAACAGCGCATGAGAAAGGCTGCCGAGTATGTAAACGGCAAGCTCGAGGTCATGGCTGCGAAGTATCCGGACAAGAGTCTGGAGGATCGCCTTACCAACATTGCCTTCAATGCAGCGGTAACACTTCAGGTCGCTCAGGACAGAATGGCGGCCCTCGGAGACGAAGTTGAAAAGCTTACAGAGCTTACAGGCAGATATCTGGACGACATAGAAGAAAAGTAGCCGCCGGCCCCTTTTGCTGAAAACAACACTTATTTTCGGAAACGGGTCACTCGGCTGGGGATGGCAGACCAAGGTAACCTTCGGGGATTCCGCGTTGCGGGACGATGGATTCCAGAACCTATTACGGAGCCCAAATCTTATCAGAAACTATTTTCTGACAAACGGTCGACGGCTTTTTTTTCTTGAAACACTGCGAGGCGCTTCCTGGTGGAGGCGCCTTTGTCGTGCTCCGGAGATGAAGTTATTAATCACAATATATTTGAATATGAGTATCGTTTTCTTGCTTATCGGTATTCTCCTTGGCGCAGCTGTCGCTCTTGGAGTATATACGACATTGCATAAGCGCAACCTGAACGGCCAGAAGGAGGAGATAATCCGTAATGCCGAGGCCGAGGGTGAGAATATCAAGAAGGAGAAAATCCTTCAGGCAAAGGAGAAGTTCAGCCAGCTCAAGAGCGAGCATGACCGCATGGTCAATGAGAAGAACAACCAGATCCGCGAAACTGAGAACCGTCTCAAGCAGAAGGAGAATTCATGGAACCAGAAGAACGAGGATCTCAACAGGAAGCTTCGCGACGCTGAATCATCAAAGAACAATTACATCGCCCAGAAGGAGAAGTTCGAGGCCAAGTCACAGGAATATGACAGGCTTATCTCCCAGGCCAACAAGCAGCTTGAGACTATCGCCGGCATGACTGCCGCAGAGGCTAAGAACATGCTCGTCGAGAACATGAAGGCAGAGGCTCGTACCGAAGCCCAGGCTTACATCAATGACACCATGGATGAGGCTCGTCTCAATGCCGCAAAGGAAGCAAAGCGCATCGTTATCAATACCATTCAGCGCACAGCTACAGAAACTGCCATCGAGAATGCTGTGACCACATTCCCTATCGAGAATGACGAGATCAAGGGCCGCATCATCGGTCGTGAGGGTCGAAACATCCGCGCCCTCGAGGCTGCTACCGGAGTAGAGATCGTTGTTGACGATACACCGGATGCAATCCTTCTCTCTGCATTCGACCCGGTCCGCAGGGAGGTTGCAAGACTCGCTCTTCACCAGCTTGTGATCGATGGACGTATTCATCCAGCAAGAATCGAAGAGGTCGTTGCAAAGGTCCAGAAGCAGCTTGATGATGAGATTCTCGAGACAGGTAAGCGTACCTGCATCGACCTTGGTATCCATGGCATGAATATCGAGCTTGTCCGTCTGATCGGCAGGATGAAGTATCGTTCTTCATATGGACAGAACCTTCTCCAGCACTCTCGTGAAGTTGCAAACATCAGTGCGATTCTCGCATCTGAGCTCGGTCTCAATCCTAAGATCGCAAAGCGTGCCGGTCTCCTTCACGATATCGGAAAGGTTTCCGAGATGGATCCTGAACTGCCTCACGCACTCCTTGGTATGAAGCTCGCCGAGCAGTATAAGGAGAAGCCTGAGATCTGCAATGCAGTAGGTGCCCACCATGAGGAGACAGAGATGACCAGCATATACTCGCCACTGGTGCTCGTGGGTGATGCCATTTCCGGCGCACGTCCAGGTGCACGCCGCGAGGTCATCGAGTCATACATCAAGCGTCTCAAGGGCATGGAGGATCTCGCTGCTTCATATCACGGCGTGACCAAGTCTTATGCTATCCAGGCCGGACGCGAACTCAGAGTCATTGTAGGTGCAGAAGACGTTTCGGACGATGCTGCATCAAGGCTTTCAGCAGACATCGCCCAGAAGATTCAGGATGAGATGACCTATCCAGGTCAGGTTAAGATTACCGTTATCCGCGAGACCCGTTCAGTGGCATACGCGAAATAAGCTTTCCAAAAAGCTCGGACATACGGTCAGCTGCCAGATCGGCCTGCTTGACAACATCGTCACCGTCGTTAAGTACCTTAGCGACGGTGTCTGTGTTTGATATGTTGGTGATCACGGACATTCCGAACACCCGAAGACCGCAATGGCGTGCGACTATCACCTCCGGAACAGTAGACATTCCGACAGCGTCTGCACCTGCAAGGCGGAAGAAACGGACTTCGGCCGGTGTCTCGTATGTCGGACCGGTAGTGCCATAGTATGTTCCTTTCTGGAGTTTGATGCCCATTTCGGAAGCGATTTCCTCGGCTATTCCGATCATGTCACGGTCGTATGCTGCTGTCATGTCAGGAAAGCGTGGTCCGAAATCTTCCATGTTTGGCCCGATCAGTGGGTTTGGCAGGGTGTTGATATGGTCGTTGATGATCATGAGGTCACCTACATGGAACTCCTGGTTGAGGCCGCCTGCAGCATTCGATACGAACAGGCACTCTATTCCAAGCTTGCTCATGACCCTGACAGGGAGCGTGACCATGTCCATCGGATATCCTTCATAGTAGTGGAGACGTCCCTGCATGGCGATTACCTGCCTGCCGCCGAGGACGCCGCTGATGAGATTGCCCTTGTGTCCGACGGCGGTCGATACAGGGAATCCCGGTATTTCCTTGTATGGGATGATAACGAGGTCTTCGATCTTGTCTGCGAGCTTCCCGAGTCCGCTTCCGAGGATGATTCCTACCTGTGGCTTTCTGCCCTTGAGCAGACCCTGCACGTATGCGGTGGCGTTGTTGATCCTTTCGATTCTGGTGTCCATGGCTATATGTCTTGGTTGTTTCGGTACAAAAAACGGCCGGATAACCGGCCGCTGTAATTCTGAGCGTCGGGTATCGACGGCTCTATTATCTTTCTTCGCTGGAATCCTCGTGAACGTCCTCGAATGACTGTCCGTCGAAGAATGTGTCTCTTATGTAAGTGATGACTTCTGAGAGTCCGGCAGTGAACTTCTCGAAATCTTCCTTGTAGAGGAAAATCTTGTGCTTGTCGTATGTAAAGCTTCCGTCACGCTCGGTGCGTCGCTTGCTCTCGGTGATGGTAAGATAGAAGTCGCTGTTGTCCCTTGTCGACTTCACATCGAAGAAATATGTCCTCTTGCCGGCTCTTACCGGCTTTGAGTAAACCTCGTCTCCACGGTCCTGTGCTTCGGCACGGCCAAAATCCTCTCTGTACATACTCTAGAATTGATTCATTATATCACAAAAATAAGTTTTTTATCGGATTCTAATGTTATCTTTGTAAAAATTTCGTTGAAAATCATGTTGAACAGGAGAATACTGAGAATAAAGGCATTCAAGGTGCTTTACAGCTATGCCGAGAATCCTCAGATGAGTCTCAAGGACGCCGAGGCACAGCTCGAGATGTCCTGCACTTCCGTAAGAGACCTCTATCTTTTCATGCTCTCGATCATTCCGGCAGTGACAAACGTTGCAAAGGCCAGGATCGAAGCTGCCCGTAACAAGTTCAATCCAACCAGAGAGGAACTCAATCCGAACATGAGGTTCGTTGAGAACTCCATTTCACGCATACTTCTCGGTGACATAGACTTCCAGAAGATCATTGGCAAGACCAAACTCAGCTGGGACCAGTACGACGTGCTGCTGCGCAAACTGTATGACGACATGCTGACCAGGCAGTGGTTCATCGATTACATGTCCAAGGAAACTGTCAGTCCTGCTGACGAGGCTGCCATGTTCACGAAGATGTTCGAGGAGGAGTTCGTGGACAACGCGGACCTTGAGTCAATCCTCGAGGAAATCTCGATCTGGTGGAATGATGACCTCGCTTATGCTCTCACATGGTGTTGCAAGACCGTTTCGGGACTTGCTGCCGGAGAACGTTGGGCTCTGCCTGCGCTCTATCTCAGCGACATCCAGAAGAAACCTGCATCCGAGAGTGACAAGGCATTCGTCTACAATCTCCTCCGTGCCGCCTATACCGGTCTCGGCCGTTACAGCGAGATGATTTCGGGTACCGTGCCTCAGTGGGATCGTGAACGTCTGTTCACTATCGACACCATGCTGATCGTCTGTGGACTGGCAGAGGCGCAGACCTTCCCTGAGATTCCGATAAAGGTTACCATAAATGAATACGTGGAGATCTCCAAGTTCTACAGTACTCCAAAGAGCCGCTCGTTCGTGAACGGCATCCTCGACCGTCTCATACAGCAGATGGTCAACGACGGGAAAATCGTGAAGTCCGGCAAGGGACTTCTTTAACAAGCATATTAAAAAGAATTTATAATGAACACTTTCGCAACAGCACTCCAGGCAGCTCCTGCAGCTGCCGGTTCGGGAATGAGCATGTGGATCATGCTCGCCCTCATCTTTGTCATCATGTGGCTTTTCATGATCCGTCCACAGAGAAAGCAGCAGAAGGAGCTCGAGCAGTTCCGCGCCGGTCTCAAGAAGGGTGACAAGATCGTTACCATCGGAGGTATCTACGGTACTGTCGACTCAATAAGCGACAAGTATGTAGTTGTACGTGTTGACGGTGACGTCAAGCTCCGTATCGACAAGGCTGCAATCCAGAAGGATTCATCAGCAGACGCACAGCAGAAGTAATACCTGAAGAAAGGTGCTTCGGAACCTGTACCATAGGCTGCTCAGTGTACTACACCTGGACAGGAGGGATACGGCAGTGTTTCTGCTGTCCCTCCTGTTGGCGTTAAGTATCTGGATGATAAACACTCTCTCCCGAGATTTCACGGGCGAACTGACAGTCAATGTCAGGGCTGTCTGCGGTCAGCTTGAGGGGCATATGTATCGTTCAGAGGATGAGCATCCGGTAACGGCCCGTTGCCGGACCAGCGCATTCAGGCTGATCCGCGCAAAGACGGAATCCCGCCGGGAAGTCAGCGAGGTCGAGTTTGATGCGGCAGACCTGCAGCATGTCGCCGGAGATACCTATTCAATCAGTGCGGAGGTTCTGGATAAGTATGCAGATGATATTTTCGGTAAGGAAATCAGTGTCTCGTCCATACTTACGCGCAGCATCAGCTTCGTTTTCCCTGGTACTACCCACATCAAGGTCCCGGTCAAGTGGGAGGGAAGCCTTTCCTACAGGCCGCAGTTTATGCCAGAGGATGCCCTTGTGATGAGTCCGGACTCGGTCGTGATCTATGGAGAACCTCGTTCTCTTGAGGGTATCAGCTATGTCAGCACGGAGAACAGGTCTTTCAGCGACATTGACGAGCCGTTGCAGGGAACAATCCGCCTGAAGGCTCCAAGGGGACTGCGCTTGTCTCACGACGAGGTGGCATACAGCCAGAACGTCTACCAGTATGTCGAACTGAGCCGCGAGGTCCCTGTAATCGTTGACAATGTGCCTTCAGGCAAGACTGTTCAGGCATTCCCTTCCAAAGTGCGAGTCGTCATGCGCTGCAGGTTTGCTCCGGACCATAATCCGACGGACCTCATAACTGCGATGCATGTGGACTACCGGGATTTCGAGTCTTCAAGAACAGGTATGTGCATCCCGGCCACGAAGGTGACCTTGCCATATAATGTGTTCGGGTACAGGGTTGAGCCTCAGGTTGTCACATGTATGGAAATCACATCTCGGAAATGATGGTTCTCCTGGTCACCGGTGGTATCGGCAGCGGTAAATCAGTCGTCTGCCGCATGCTGGAAGAATCAGGCATTCCGGTGTATGACTCCGATTCCCGCGCCAAGTCACTTTATGATAAGGATCCTGTTCTCCTGGGCGAGGTAAAGTCTCTTTTTGGAGACGATATCGTAGGGGCAGAAGGTCGGCTTGACAGGAAACTGCTGGCTTCCAGGGCGTTCGCTTCGGTCGAGGCCACGGCTTCCCTGAATGCATTGGTTCATCCTGCAGTCCTCAGGGATTTCAAGTCATGGAAGGAATCACAGCTCTCTTCGGTGGTAGTCATTGAGTCTGCACTTGCAGGCACTATCCCTCAGTACAGAGCTGTTATCGATAAGGTTCTTCTTGTGGATGCACCGGAGGAGCTGAGGCTTGACAGGGCATCCAGACGAGATGGCTGCGACAGGGACGCAGTAGCTGCAAGGATGCACAGACAGTCGTTTGAAGGGCTTGAACCGGATGCCGTCCTGGTCAATGACGGCGACAAGGACGAGTTGAGAGCCAACTTAGTCTCGGCATTGGAAAAAATGAGTATATTTGTAGATAATAATAACCCAAACAAGATGAAAACAGATCTTTCAAGAATTTTGTCAGTGTCCGGATACCGCGGACTGTATCTATACCTTGCACAGGCTAGAAATGGCGCTATCGCCGAGTCTCTTTCTGAGAAGAAGAGAGTTCTCTTCGATCTCAAGTCACGCATTTCTACCCTTGCAGACATCGCTATCTTCACTGAGGAGGGCGAACTTCGTCTCGAGGAAGTATTCGAGAAGATGCATGAGGTTCTCGGAGAGGCTGACGCTCCTACTTCAAAGGCTCCGGCAGAGCAGATCAAGGCAGTATTCGAGCAGGCTGTGCCTACATATGATGCTGACCGTTTCTACGTCTCTCATATGAAGAAGGTCGTAGACTGGTACAACGAGCTCAAGAACTATGCTTCACTCGACTTCCTTAAGGAAGGTGAGGCTCAGGAGGCTGCCGAAGAGCAGGAGTAGCATGAAACAGACATTGCAGGTAATCACACTCGGCTGTTCGAAGAACACCGTTGATACGGAACATCTTCTGTCCCGTCTGGAAGGTTCTTACGAGATCCTCCCCGAGAATCATGATGGTCCCGTCGATTGTCTGCTTGTCAATACCTGCGGCTTCATCGGAGACGCGAAGCAGGAATCCATCAATACCGTGCTCCAGGCAGCCGAAATGAAGAAGATGGGAAAAGTCGCAAGGCTGCTCGTCTTCGGATGCCTGTCCCAGAGGCATGGTGATGAACTCAAGGATCTCATTCCTGAGGTGGATGCATGGCTGGGCGCACGTGAGCTTGAACCGGTTCTTCGCGAACTCGGTGTCGACCCTGCGGCTGCCCCTCAGTCACGCCGTCTGAGTCGTGCAGTCAACAGTTATGCTTTCCTGAAGATTTCGGAAGGATGTGACAGGCGCTGCTCCTATTGTGCAATTCCTCATATCCGCGGCAATCACAGGTCAGTCCCTATGGAGGAACTTGTCAGCGAAGCACGTTACCTGGCATCCAAGGGTGTTCGCGAGCTTGTGCTGATAGCTCAGGATACAACTTTCTATGGTCTGGACCTGTATCATAGAAGGGCATTGGCCGAACTCCTCCAGAAACTTTCCGAAGTAGAAGGCATCGAGTGGCTGAGAATACATTATTCGTACCCTGCCGACTTCCCGGAGGATGTGCTGGACCAGATGGCAAACAATCCAAAGGTCTGCAAGTATCTTGACATCCCGCTTCAGCATATATCAGATAAGGTTCTGGATAACATGCACCGCAACGTGGATGGCGCATGGACCCGTGAGCTTGTCCGCAAGCTCCGCGATCAAGTCCCTGGAGTTGTGCTTCGTACGACCATGATTGTCGGCCATCCAGGAGAAGGACTCAAAGAGTTCAACGAACTTATGAAGTTCGTGCGCGAGGCACGCTTCGAGAGACTCGGTGCTTTCAGATATTCCGAGGAGGAAGGAACCTGGGGTGCAAACAATCTCAGGGACAGTGTCATGCCAAAGACAAAGAATCGCCGTCTTGATGCTCTCATGGAACTCCAGAAAGGTATTTCCCTTGAATTCAACATGAGCCGCGTGGGTCATGAAGAGAGAGTGCTTGTAGACGATGTCATGGACGATGTGCTCGTATGCCGCAGTCAGTACGAGAGTCCGGATGTGGATGGCGAGATTCTTGTAGGCAAACGTCCGGGAATTAAGGTTGGTGACTTCATCAATGTCCGCATAACTGCAGCGGATGAGTATGACCTTACTGCCGAGATAATATAGACATATAACTATGAAAAGATTTTTGATGCTGGTATACGCCCTTGTCCTTCTTGGACTTGGATCATGCTCACCTACTGCTTACAATCTGATTTACGAGAGCCGGAAGCCGTCTGATTCAGGGCTGGATCTTGGTGGAAAGTCCATGGCTGTCGTTTATCTTGAATCGGAAGACGGACGAGACAGCCTGTACAATAATCTTTTCTCTGATGCCTTTGCCCAGGCTCTCGAGGATGAATACTTCGATGGAGATGTGGCTGTCGATGTGTTCCATCAGATCAAGGAAGAAGGACGCGATTATTCCTCTGTGAAGGAGTTGTCCGATATGGTGATGAACCTCGGCAACGATGTCATCTTCCTTGTGGATACTCCTGTAAGTAGTGAAGATGGCAGAACGACCCTCTCCAACATGTATGTCTATGATTCCATGTCCGGCGGGAATGACGAGGTCTATAAGAAATCACTTTCTGCTACAACGACCGTCGCAGTAAGTCAAGGCGCGGTAGCACGCAGGCTGGCTTCTTCCATGGTCAAGGATTTCCTCGGAAACTGGACGAAGGAGAGCGTGATTCTGCTTTGTTTCGACTGGGAGGATGAATGGATCGAGGCAGCAATTCATGCCAATGATATGGAATGGAAGGAAGCCAGTGATATATGGCTGTCGCTTATGGGACGTAAGGTTGGTCTGGCCCGTTCTGCCGCTGAGTACAATATGGCGGTGGCATGCTACATCGAGGATGAACTGGATCTGGCTACCGAATGGCTGGACCGCTCCGATAGCGACTATACTATTTCGATCTCGAGCAAGCTCAGACAGATGATAGAAATCAAGAAAGCAGGGAAATGATCCCTGCTTTCTTTTTCTTTATTTCTGTTTATTGATCTTCTTGTCTATCTTGGCGTGTAGCCTTGATCTGCGTTCTTCCATTTTCCTGAGATACCTCTCCTCGAAGTCAGCCTCAAGCTTAGGGAAGCGCTCACGCATCTTGTTCAGAAGCTGTCTCAGGAATGAGTCCATGTGGCGGTGCAGCCTATCCTTGTAGATCTCGTCGAAACATACCAGGATGCCGGTTTCTTCCACCATGCCGAATTCATCATTGACTGCGGTGCCGAACATCTTGATGGTAGGCGATGTGGTCATGTAGGAGTTGATGAGTGGCGGTATTGCTGTTCCGAGCTGCATTACGGCTGACTTCAGGTTCTTATAGTCCTCTTTCTGGTCCTCGTCCTTGAGGATAAGGTTCATGAGCCTGGCGTCGTTCTTTGGCATGCATGGCTCGAACGGGCGGACGAGCTCATCCGGATCGTCGAAATGCTTCCAGAGGTAGTGGAGGATAAGGTCTCTTCCTACCGCGTCGTAATTAGGGTACATAGTCATCTTTCCGAAGAAATAGTTGTTGTGCGGGTGCTGGAGCATGAGGGTCACGAGTCCGTCCCAGAGGTTGTCCAGCGCGAAGAGAGCCTTGGCTCCTGCCTTTGAACTCTGATACTCCGGAGTTACAAAAGAGCGTCCCAGTTCTATTACATGGGGCAGATAATCTTTGATGAACTGTTCAGAGAAGCGGAACATATGGGAAGTAGCCAGCAGAGGCTGGCCGTCTTCCTTGAGCTGTATTTCGTTTCCGAGGATATATCGGTATCCACCGAGAATCTGTTCTGCCTGTGGGTCCCATACGATAAGCTGGTGGTATGGCTTCTCCATGGTGTCGAATTCGTCGATGTCCATCGAGAGACCGGAACATCCGCCTGCGGCACGGAAGGTTACCTCACGGAGTCGGCAGACTTCCTTTACTGTGTTTGGAGAGTCCTGCCATGTTACTGAATATAGGATGTTGCCTCCTTTGTTTGTATGGCGTACGATCTTGTCGTCTGTAAGTTCAGCCTTTATAAGATCGACTGGTATAGGTGCAATTATAGGTTCCATTTCGGGTTGTGTTACAGGTTATGACGCGCTTACATCGAGTACACGTGTTCCTTGACCCATTGAGCCCACTCAAGATGGGTCTTTGATGAGTCGAAGAATGATGGGGGCAGCGGTTTTCCGATGATTACCTTGTACTTGCCGTTGCGGGCTCTGTAAAGCTCATCCGGAAGGAAGAGCATTGCAAGATTGAATTTGATCTTCAGTATCTTGCACAGATTGGCAACGCGATAGAAACGCTTTGAATTCTCTCCGATGAAGTGTACGGGAACGATGTATCTGTCTGTGTCGATGCTCTTCTTGATGAAGGCTTTTCCCCACTCGCGGTCCTTGATGACTCCATGATTCTTGCGTGAGCAGAGACCTGCAGGGAAGATGATCATCTGGTCATCAGACTTGAATGCATCGTCGATAAGTTTGGGAAGATTGCGGGCCTGTCCTCCGAACTTGTTGATCGGTACGCAGATCGGAGCCAGTCCCTTGAGATTCATGAGAAGGTCGTTCACAAGATAGCGTACCCGTCCGTTGTAACGGCGGCCGACTATCATGCCCATGGTGACGCCGTCCACACCGCCCAGAGGGTGGTTGGAGGCAAAGGTAAGACGGGCATCGTCGGGGAGGGAATCGAGGTTTTCCATTCCTTCCACTTCAACGTCAATATTGAGATACTTGAGAGTGTTCTCGCAGAAATCAACACCGTAATATCCTTGCTGGAGATATCCATTGACGAAATCTTGGTGTATGAAACGCTTGAGCCAGTTGACAACGAACTTGGGGAACTTCTTGTCACCGGCTTTGGACGCGATCAGCTGTTCGACGTCTAGCGTCTGGGCGTATGGATTGTCCATTTTCGCTTATTTGTCAGGTTTTAGTTTGGACAAATATATGAAAAGAAGAATCAAAAGACAATAGGCAGCCCCTGTTTAGAAAAGAGTGTCGTATTCTGCGTCAAAGATTCTTCGCAACTGCGCATCGTCTCTGATTATTGAACGGAGTTCCTCAAGAGATTCGGCGTTTGGAGAGTCTTCCAGCCATAGATTAAGGTATCCTCCTTCGGCATATTTTTCTTTGAGATGGACGGTCATGCGCCTGAAGTGACCCTCCTTGTCAAGTTCCGGATAGTGAGAGATGCCGTATTGGATTGTCCTTCGTATGACAGTATGAGGGTCTATGAGTCTGTCTGCTTCAGCCACAATCAGCCCGTATATGCTTCGTGGGGGATTCTTGCCTGAGGCTCTGTGATCTTCTGCAGCCTGGGCGATGGTCTCTATCTGTTCATCGCTGAACCAGTCCCGGAGCCTTTTGTCGTTCCGGATGATGCGCCCGGAAACCAGATGATGAGTTTCGCGTCCTTCGCAGAGGCCGGTGTCGTGATATGCGGCAGCTGCATATGTCATGTCGGGATCGGCTCCGTGATTTTCGGCCAGCACCATGGAACGTTCTATGACCATGTATGCATGGTCGCGGCGATGGGCTGTGTCGTGATGGTCGTAGCGGGGTAGTATCTCGCTTTCGATGTACTGTTTCAGTGAATCGTTGACGGTCATCATTTTACCTCCTTGAGCTTGACCTCGTACATTCGAGGCCAGTTCTTGCCGGTAAGGTAGATCTTGCCGTCCGCAGGGTTGCGGGCAATGCCGTTGAGTACATCGGTCGTCTTGTCGCGGAGCTTGTCAGGAAGAAGTCCGGAACAGTCGATGCTTGCTTCGACATTTCCTGATTCAGGATCGATGATCAGTATGATGTCGGTTGTGTAGACGTTAGCCCAGATCTTTCCGTCAATGTATTCGAGCTCGTTCAGGTATCGGATCGGGCGGCCTTCCATCTTGACGTTGACGGTCTTCTTGAGATTGAACTTCTCGTCCATATAGAACAGTCTTGAAGAACCGTCTGATGCAATAAGGCTCTTGCCGTCAGTGGTAAGCCCCCAGCCCTCACGCGGATATGACCAGCTGGATTCGTATTCCAGAGTCTTGGCATTGTAAACGAAAGCGACCTTGCTTTGCCAGGTGAGGATATACAGCTTGTCTCCCAGTATGACAGAGCCTTCCACAAAATATTTCTTGTTGAAATTGAAACTTTGGGTTGCCTTGCCGCTCTCCATGTCAAGGATGCGGAAACTGGACTGACCGTACTGTCCGTTGCTCTCGTACAGTTTGCCGTTGTGGAAGAAGAGTCCCTGGGTGTAGGCGTCGCGCATGTGAGGATATTCCTTCACGACGTCGATAGTATAACGCTTCACCTTCGCCTCGCATGAGACGATACTGAGGAGTAAGGCAAAGATTGCAAACAGTCTGTCTATGGTTTTCATTGTAGTTCCGGTTAAAAGAAAGACAGGCGGGGCCGTAAGCCGGTTTCTGTTTTTGAATCTGCCATTTATCTTCGCAACCTACCCCCTGGCATCGGGCGGGCAGCCCTCATCTGCCAGTATATTTGGTCTTGCAGG
>JAKSJN010000010.1 GCA_024402135.1 Bacteroidales bacterium | reverse complement strand
TATTTTTTCGTTCTCGGTACTTGCTTGTACTTATCTCTCAATATTGTCAAAGAATAATTGCCTCATCGAGGCTGACCTGTTCGCTTTCCGAACGGGATTGCAAAGGTACACACTTTTTTTAATCCAACAAATTTTTTTGAACTTTTTTCAGCAAAATATTCATTTTTCCATACCTTTGCTTTGTAATAATAGGTATATGACGGACAATAAGGTATCACTTTGGCAGATTTTTACTGTCTTCATGAAGATCGGCGCCTTCACTATCGGAGGAGGATACGTCATTGTCCCTGCCATTTCAAGCGAAATGAGCCGTAGAAAATGGCTCAAAGACGAAGAACTTCCAGACATCATAGCCATAGCCCAGAGCGCTCCAGGGCTTCTTGCCGTCAACATGTCGATTTTTGCCGGATACCGCCTGCGCGGAATCAAAGGCAGTATCGTTTCAACCTTGGGCTGTGTGGTTCCGTCATTCCTGATCATACTGGCAATCGCAATGCTTTTCTCCAATTTCCAGGACAGCAGGCTGGTGAACGCCATGTTCATGGGCATACGCCCTGTCGTCGTTTCGCTGATCGCCGTACCGGTGGTAAAGATGGCAAAGAACAGCTGCAAGGCCTGGTGGGCTTGGCTTATTGCATTTGCGACAATGGCAGGAGTCGCTTTTCTGAACATGTCCCCTGTCTACCTGCTGCTATGCCTGATGGTCATTGCCATTTCAATTGCGGTGTACAGGGAAAAGAAGGAGGAAAGGAAATGAGTGCACTTCTTTTACTGATACTGAAGATGTTCGGAATCTTTTTTGTCATCGGAATGTTCACATTCGGTGGCGGTTATGCCGTGATTTCACTCATCCAGACGAAGATCGTGGTAGAGAACGCCTGGATTTCCGAGAGCCTGTTCACCGACATCATCGGAATCTCGCAGATGACGCCGGGCCCGATAGGAATCAACTGCGCGACCTATGTCGGATACGAAGTAATGAGGAATGCCGGAGGCAGCCATCTGATGGGCGTACTTGGGTCACTCAGTGCCACGTTCGCGGTGGTATTGCCATCATTCCTTATCGTACTCGCGCTGGTGAGGTTCTACTCGAAATTCAACAGCAGCCCTGTCTTTTCGAACACAATGAAGATACTCCGTCCTGCCGTAGTCGGCCTGATTGCAGCAGCGGCATTGGTTATGATATTCCACGTCAGCTGGCATGGTGTCCGCCCGGATTTCCAGCTGATAAGAAGCAATTTCATGGACTGGAAAAGCTGGGGGCTGTTTGCGGCAGCCATGTTCCTATCCTTCAGATGGAAGGCAAACCCTATGCTGGTCATTCTGCTTGGAGCCCTGGCGGGGTTCCTCTTATACTACTGGCAATAACTCAACAACAATATGAATATGAAAAGAACAGCAATCGCAGCAATGTGCTGCCTCGCAATGGCAGCAATGCTTTCTTCATGCTCCGGCAAGAAGAACTCCGAAGAGAATGTCAATGACACAATCGAGGAAGAGGTAATCGACCTCAACAGCCCAAGTGTAGCCGAGCAGGTCGCTCAGCTTCCAGAGGAGGCCGTATTCGACATCGTCACCAACCTCGGTACAATCAGCGTGAAGCTCTATAGCGATACTCCAAAGCATCGCGAGAACTTCGCAAAGCTCGCTTTCAGCGGTTTCTACGACAACATCCTCTTCCACAGAGTCATCAACGGATTCATGATCCAGGCCGGCGACCCTTACACCAAGGACGATACCAAGGTCGCAGCTTATGGCACCGGCGGCCCAGGATACCAGATTCCAGCAGAGTTCGTTCCTGAGCACAAGCATATCAAGGGCGCCCTCGCAGCAGCACGCAAGGGCGACAGCGCAAATCCTCTCAAGGAATCATCTGGTTCACAGTTCTATCTCGTTCAGGACGAAGCAGCATGCGCTCAGCTTGATGGTCAGTACACCGTATTCGGCGAGACCGTAGAGGGAATCGATGTCATCGACAAGATTGCTGCAGTAGAGACTGGCGCACGTGATCTCCCTGTAAACAAGGTAATCATCAAGTCAGTGACCCTTAACGAAAAACTCAGCAAGTAATCCGGTTACGGCACGCAATTTGAACTATAGACCTATCGAATAGTTTTTTCATAGGTTAATTAAATAGGTTAGAAAAAGAGAAGGCGGCGCGATGAGAATCGCAACCGCCTTTTTCTGATTTCAGCCCGAACTGAATTACTTGTGTCTTACGACCAGCTCCTTTTCAAGGTCAGCCATGGTGAAGCCCATCTGCTCGAAGAGGACCATGAGATGATATACGAGGTCGCCTGCCTCATATAGGAAGCGTTCCTTGTTTCCATCCACTGCTTCGATCACGGTCTCTACCGCCTCTTCGCCGACTTTCTGGGCGATCTTGTTCACACCCTTGTTGAAGAGATAGGTAGTATAGTGGTCTTCCGGCATCTCTTCATGGCGCTGACGGATACAAGCCGCAAGGGTTCCGAGGAATCCTTCCTCGTCACGGGTATCAAAGCAAGCGATGGTTCCGCGGTGGCAGGTCGGGCCTTTAGGACGGGCCTTGATCAGAAGGGTGTCCTTGTCACAATCCGGGAACATCTCGACAAGATGAAGGAAATTTCCACTGGTCTCGCCCTTTGTCCAGGTTTCATTGCGGCTACGGCTGTGGAAGGTCACAAGACCGGTCTCCACGGTACGTTCATAAGCCTCTTCATCCATGTATGCGAGCATGAGGACCTTGAGGGTATCTGCATCCTGAACGATTACAGGAAGCAGTCCATCCGCACATTTCTCTAAATTGAATTCACTGAATTTCATATTCTTACTGGTATTTTACATTTCAATAGTTCTTTCTTGAGCTCGGGGATAGGAATCTCTCCCGAATGGAAGATGCTTGCGGCAAGGGCTGCATCCGCACGACCGATTGTCAGCACTTCGGCGATATGGCCGATATTGCCGGCTCCACCCGATGCGATCACAGGGATTGACAGTTCGTCAGCCAGTCTTGCGTAGGTTTCAAGAGGATAGCCTGCACGGGTACCATCATGGTCCATGGAAGTGAATAGCAGTTCTCCAGCCCCCCTGTCCTGAGCCTCCTTTGCCCATGAGAACAATTCCTTGTCGCTTGGACGGGTTCCGCCGTGGGTTGTTGCAAGCCAGCGGCCATCTACCTGGCGGGCATCTATGGCTATGACTATGAACTGGCTTCCGTATCGGGATGCAATGCTGTCAATCAGTTCAGGATTGCGTATGGCCGCACTGTTCACGCTGACCTTGTCGGCCCCTGCATCAAGCAGCCTGGCCGCGTCATCTATGGAAGATATACCTCCTCCGACGGTAAATGGGATACTGATGTTCTCGGCTATACGTGAAACAAGGGATGCAAATGTTCCGCGCTCTTCCTGGGTGGCGCTGATATCAAGGAAAACGAGTTCGTCCGCGCCTTCGTCAGAATAACGACGACCCAGTTCAACAGGATCACCGACATCACGGAGTCCAACGAAATTGATGCCCTTGACGGTTCTTCCGCCCTTGACATCCAGACATGGGATTATGCGTTTAGCGACCATCTTTCAATATCCTTTAAGCTTATGCGGTTCTCATAAATTGCCTTTCCGATAATGACCTTGCGCAGACCCAGGTCGGAAAGCTTTTCAATATCTGCCATGCCGCTGATTCCGCCGCTCACGGTAAAATCAATGACTGGCCACTCACCCTGGAGTTTGCAGTACAGGTCAAATGCAGGTCCAGCCAGCATTCCATCCTTGGATATGTCTGTACAGATCACCTGCGACAGACCTCCAGGAAGGAAGCGTTCCACCAGGCTTTCGATTGTAGCCTCAGACTCTTCAAGCCAGCCCGCTACCGCGATCTTTCCATCGCGGACATCCGCACCAAGCACCATGCGCTCAGGTCCGAACTCATTCAGCCATCCATCAAAAAGATCTGGCTGACGCGCTGCGACACTGCCACAGACAGCATAGTCGGCTCCGGCATTGAATACAGAAGCCAAAGCCTCAGAAGTCTTGATGCCGCCACCCCATTCCAGCTTCATGCCGGAAAATGATGCTATCTTCTCCAATACCTTGAGATTGCAAGGGGACGAACTCTTGGCGCCGTCCAGGTCCACCAGATGCAGCCTTCTCATGCCTGCGTCCTCGAACTGGCGTGCCATGTCCTCAGGTGACGCGTCATAGACCTTGCGGGCACCATAGTCGCCCTGTGAAAGTCTGACACAACGTCCGTCGATTATATCAATTGCTGGAATGATCTCTATCATAAAGCCTTCTCAATGAAATTTCTAAGAATGATCTCTCCTATCGAGCCGCTCTTCTCCGGATGGAACTGAGTTCCATAGAAATTGCCGTGGGCGAGGGCTCCGCTGAACTCTCCACCATGTTCTGTGCGGCAGATGGTATCATCACAGAGGTCTGGTCTGAATGAATGCACATAATACACGAATGCACCCTCGGAGATGCCGTCAAAAAGAGGAGTACGCAGGTCTGCGATGCTGTTCCAGCCCATGTGAGGAATTTTCAGCCCGGGCTGGGGAACGAAACGGCGGACATCACAGTCGAAGATGCCCATACAATCCACGTTGCCTTCCTCTGAATGCCTGCACATCAACTGCATGCCCACGCAGATGCCAAGGACAGGCTGCTTCAGAGACTTGACACACTCATCAAGGCCGGATGCCTTGAGGGCTGCCATCGATTCAGAGGCATCACCGACTCCGGGAAGTATCACTCTTTCTGCGGATGCAATCAGAGCCGGATCGGAAGTAAGCACGACATCCTTGGCGCCGATACGGCCGAGAGCATTGATGACTGACCGGATATTGCCGGTCGCATAATCCACAATCGCTATCATAGAACTCCCTTGCTGCTTGGCAGCTCATAGTTGAACGGCATACGGTAAACAGCACTTCTGAGGCTTCGTGCAAAGGCCTTGAAAACGCCCTCTGCAAGATGATGATTGTTCTCTCCCTTCGCCGATATATGAAGATTGCACTGCATTGCTGCACACAGCGAAGTGAAGAAGTGCTTGAACATCTCGGTCGGGGTGTCACCCACATACTCGCGGGTGAAATTCACATCCCAGCTGAAATCTATACGTCCGCCAAGATCGAGCAGGACTAGGGCATCGCACTCATCCATAGGCAGTGCGAAACCATATCTTTCTATACCTCTCTTGTCTCCAAGTGCGCGGCGGAGGGCTTCTCCAAGAGCAATGGCGACATCCTCCATGGTATGGTGCTCATCAACCTCCAGGTCGCCCTTTGCCTCTATCATGAGAGAGATGCCTCCATGATGGGCAATCTGGTCAAGCATGTGGTCAAAGAAATGAAGACCTGTATTGATGCCGTTCGGACCACGTCCATCAAGATCAACCTCGACGGTTATCCTGGTCTCACGCGTATTGCGCTCGATACGGGCATGGCGGCTTTCACGACAGAGATACTCCGCAATCTCCTCCCATGACTTTGCACGGAGCACCGGAGCTGGAATGTCCTCAGGGCACTCGCCTGCCTCTCCAAGGATGTCGACAAGGATAGCCTTGCATCCAAGATTGGCAGCCAGCCTGACGTCCGTCATGCGGTCACCGATGACGAAGCTGGACGCAAGATCATACTCTTCGTTGCCCATATACTTGCCGAACATGCCGGTACCTGGTTTACGGGTGGGAGCATTATCCTCAGGCCATGTAGGATCGATCAGCTGCTCGTCGAATGCGACGCCTTCGCCGGCAAGGGTACGAAGCATGAGGTCATGCGGCCCCTGGAAACTGTCAAGAGGATAGGACTCGCTTCCAAGTCCATCCTGGTTGCTGGCCATGACAAGTTCATAATCCAGACCCGCGATACGTTTCATCGCACCGATGACGCCCGGAAGGAATTCCAGTTTCTCGAATGAATCAATCTGGAGGGATGGCTTGGGCTCTACGATAAGTGTGCCGTCCCTGTCAATGAATAAAACCTTTCTTGCCATACTATGCATCGTATCTTTTAAGAACCTCCATAAGACGTACATTCTCATCCGGAGTGCCGACGGTGATTCGGAGCGATCCTTCGCAGCCCTTCACGGTAGAACGGTCGCGTACGATGATCTTTTCTGCAATCATGACGTTATAAGCCTCACGCGGATTGTCAAACACCGCAAGGATGAAATTGGCGTCGCTTGGATATACTTTCCTGACACACTTGAGACCATTGAGATCTTCCGCAAGCTTTGCTCTCTCAGACCTGAGTTCCTCTATCTGGGCAGTGACATCATCAGGAAGAAGGCCATCTGCGACGGCCAAGGTATCCGATCCCACGTTATATGGATAGCGGACCATGTCGAAGTATCTTATGATCTCGGCGTCGGCGATTGCGAGTCCCATACGGAGGCCTGCCATACCATGAGCCTTTGAAAGTGTCTGGAGAACGATAAGCCTGTCATATTTCTCGGTGAGCGGCACAAGCGATGGACGCGATGAGAAATCGATGTATGCCTCGTCGACAACGACAATGCCGGGGAACTTCTGTATCAGTCCCTCGATCTCCTCGACAGGATAGGCATTGCCCGTAGGATTGTTCGGAGAGCAGATGAAGAGAAGCTTGCTGTTGGCATCGCTGGCTGCAAGAAGGGCATCGACTGGAAGTGAGAAGTCCTCATTCAGCTGAACCTTGCGGCATTCAACGTCATTGACAGATGCACAGACGCTGTACATGCCGTAGCTCGGAGCGATCATGACGGCATTGTCCACGCCAGGACGGCAGAATACTCTGTAGCAAAGGTCGATCGCCTCATCAGAGCCGTTCCCAAGAAAGAGTTTCTCGACTGCCACGCCCTTTGAAGCTGCCAGCTTCGAGATGACACTTCTGCGCAGAGAAGTCTGGGGATAACGGTTGATACCATTCTCATAAGGGTTCTCGTTGGCGTCAAGCATGATTCCGAGTTCTCCCTTGTATTCGTCTCGCGCGGTTGAATATGGCTCGAGAGCAAGTATGTTTGGTCTTATCAGTTCTTTCATGGCTATCTGGTTCTGACCTTGACCGCGGCTGCATGGGCATCAAGGCCCTCGGCGTCAGCCATGGTGATTATTGTTTCTGCAAGGCTTGAAAGGCCTTCGCGGCTTAGTTCCTGATATGTTACCTGATGACGGAATGAGTCAGTACCGATTCCGCTGAAGGCACCTGCCAGACCCATTGTCGGCAGGGTATGGTTTGTTCCCGAAGCATAGTCTCCAGCGCTTTCCGGAGAATGGTTGCCGATGAACACACTGCCGGCAGCCTCGATACGGTCTGCCACAGCCCATGGGTCATCCATGGAGATGATCAGATGTTCGGCAGCATAGCAGTTCGCAAACTCTATCATAGCCTCTCGGCCATCCAGCACGATGACACGGCTGTTGGCCAGTGATTTTTCTGCGATGGAAGCGCGTGGAAGAAGTGCCAGCTGACGCTCAGTCTCTGCATCTACGGCCTTGGCGATTTCCATGCTGTCACACACGAGGAGTGCCTGGCTGTCCGGACCATGCTCACACTGAGAGAGCAGATCCGCTGCAACGTAGGCCGGATTGGCCGTGGAATCAGCCATAACCATGACCTCGGAAGGTCCTGCAGGCATATCGATAGCGGTTCCTGCCGCACTGACGAGCTGCTTTGCCTTGGTCACATAACGGTTTCCAGGGCCGAAAATCTTGAGAACCTTGGGAACGCTTTCAGTTCCATAGGCCATAGCGGCAACGGCCTGGGCACCTCCAATCTTGAAGATCTTGTCCACGCCACAGAAACGGGCAGCATAGAGTACTGCATCGGCGACCTTTCCGTCACGGCCGCATGGTGTACAGAGAACGATCTCGCGGCAACCGGCGATCTTTGCAGGGATGGCCAGCATCAGAAGGGTCGAGAACAGCGGTGCACTGCCGCCAGGGATATACAGGCCGACACGGGCAATAGGCAATGAACGGCGTTCACAACGTACGCCAGGCATTGTCTCTACCTTGACAGTTTCCGCTGTCTGGGCAGCATGGAAGGCACGGATATTTGCTGCAGCACGTGAAATCGCTTCCTTGAGTCCAGCTGGAACGGCAGCCTCTGCAGCGTCCATTTCCGAAGGGCTGACCAGGAAGGTCTCCGGGCAGCTGCCTTCAATCTCGGTGGCTATAGCCTTCAGGGCCGCGTCTCCGTCCTTGCGCACACGCTCAAGAATCGCGGCGACACGCTGCTCCACAACGCTGTCATCAGGGAGCTGACGGCGGGTAAGAGCCGCCCACTCTGACCTTGCCGGAGTATCGTAGATGTTGATCATGATCTAGAGGATTATCTTGTCGAGGTCGAGCACGAGAATACCCTCGGCTCCGATCGCCTTGAGTTTTTCAATCTTGTCCCAGAGTTCCTTCTCAAGAACGACTGAGTGAAGAGAGCACCAACCCTCTGCGGCGAGAGGCATTACGGTAGGGCTCCTCATTGCAGGAAGCAGCTTGACAGCCTCCTCCACACTCTCGGTAGGAAGGTTCATGAGGATATACTTCTTGCCTGCGCTGTTTGCAATCGAGTCGAAACGGAACAGCAGACTTGAAAGTATGCGGCGCTTCTCCTCGTCCATTGACGGACCGCTGATGAGCACTGCCTCTGAGTCAAGTACCTTTACGACCTCTTTTAGACCGTTTGAAACAAGGGTACCTCCTGATGAAACGATATCGAAGATGGCATCAGCGATAGATGCTGCAGGAGCGATCTCGACTGAGCCGAGGATCTTGCGTACCCTTGCATCTACATTGTTCTCCTTGAGCCAGCCCTCGAGAACGTATGGATATGAAGTTGCTATGCTCTTTCCGTTGAAGAAAGACGGATCAGTATATTCCTGGTTCTTTGGGATTGCGAGTGAGATGTGACACTTTCCGAATCCGAGCTTCCTCTCAAGAGTCACCTTGCCAGGTACTGCAGGGGCGTCGGCAAGAAGGCCGCTTTCAGCCACCTCGTTGAATCCTACGATACCTATGTCTGCAGAGCCGTCTGCCACGACACCGGGGATGTCGTCATCACGAAGGTAAAGCAGCTCGAGGGGGAAGTTCGTTGCCTTTCCAAGGAATTTTCTTTTCAGTTCGTCAACCATGATGCCGGCATCACGAAGCAGTGCGAGGCTATCGTCACTGAGTCGGCCTTTGGATTGGATTGCAATTCTCAGCATAATTTTCTGTGTATTACCAGCGGCTTGTCCGCATATAAAAAAAGACCTGCCTTTCGGGCAAGTCTCGTGTCTGTTATCTACCAGTCAACACACGCGTCGCTCACCCTATCGTACGATGATATGGTGATGGCGATGATGGATGTTGATAAGGGTTATCATTTGATGTTCGTTCGTTTGGCTCAAAGGTAGTTAAAATTTTTAATAATGCAATACTTACATGGTTGAAAGCTTACGGTAGCCTGGTTTAAGCAGAGGCAGGCATACCCCAAGGTAACCGATGATAAGGATGGTATGTACGGCAAGCTTCGGTACGAGAGAAGCGCAGACTGGAGTCTTGTCGAGCAGGAATGCAGCAAGATAGAATACCCCCATGAGCCCGAAGAAGCCGAGGATACGTCCCCAGCGGTAAGGGAAAGGGTTATATTTTGCGCCAAGAGCCGCACAGAGCACGAACATCACAAGATAGCTTGCAAGATGGCCGAATGCCGATGCCCAGTAGGAATATGTCGGCATGAAAGTCAGGTTTATGACGGCTGTGACAAACAAGCCGGCCATGGTGATCCATATGGCCATTCCAGTCTTTCCGGACAGCTTGTACCACATGCTGACATTGAACTGCATTCCAAGCAGCATATACGAAAGAAGCATGATAGGAACGACACCTACGCCTGAACGGAAGTCACGGCCCAGCAGGAGGGAGATGATGTCGATATAAAGAATCACCCCAAGGAAAACGAGACCACAGAAAGCGGTGAAGAACTCCAGCACGACAGCATACAGTTCTTTCGATTTCTTATCCTTCGAACGCTGGAAGAAGAATGGCTCGGCAGCGAAGCGGAACATCTGGATGAACAGGTTCATGATTACCGCCAGTTTTACTGCCGCCTGATAAACTCCAAGGCTGCTTCTCCAAGCCTCTGACGAAGTATCACACCATCTGAACAGGATTCTGTCAAGGAAGTCGTTAGCCACTCCTGGAAGTCCTGCTATCATCAGCGGAATCGAGTATGCAAGCATCCGCTTGAGCAGGTCGCCGTCAAGTTCAAACCTGAAGCGAAGGAGCTCTGGAACGAAGAGCAGCAGACATACCACGCAGCTGATGAAGGTCGCAAGCAGCGGATAGCTGAAATCAGGCTGAGCTGGCCATACGAAGAACAGGAACAGGTTTGCTCCTGTCTCAGTAAGTATCTTGACGGTCTTGAGTACAGCAAAACGGGTGGCCTTATGCTCCTGACGGAGTTTGGCAAAGAGTATGGCGGTTATCGAGTCGGAAGCAAGGATTCCTCCGAGATAGATCATCATGCTCTTGTAACCCGCATATCCCAGCAGTCCGGCAAGAGGCTCGGCGAACACGATCATAGCGGCAAAGAATGCCAGACCAAGACCTGTCACAGTCGCCAGCGCATTCGAATAGACCGCCTTTGGCGAACAGCCTTCCTTGTTGGCGAAACGGAAACAGCCAGTCTCGAGTCCAAGGACCATCACGACCTGGAGGACGGCGATGTAAGCCATGAATTCGGTCACTACTCCATACTCAGCCGTTGTGAGAAGTCTGGTATAGAACGGGACAAAAAGGAAGTTTATTATTCGGGCAAGAATGGTGCTCAGACCATATATCGCGGTCTCGCCCGCAAGCTGCTTGAGTGGATTTGCCATGGTTAAAGTTTCGGTACGGGATTACCCATTGCAAATATACGCAAAAAAGGAGAGCGGTAAACGCCCTCCTTTTTTCTTTATGGTGACAGGTAATTAGTCAGCGAGAGAGAATCTCTTCATTGCAACTACCTTAGCCTCCTTGTCAGCAGCAGCGATAGCAGCCTTTACGGTCTGCTTGTCGTCGCTCATCTGATACTCCTGCTCGGTAAGAGTCTGCTCCTTGAAGAACTTCTGGAGACGACCCTTTGCGATATTCTCAACCATCTGTGCAGGAAGCTCAGCTGCCTTTGCCTCAGAAACGGTCTTGATGATCTCGCGAGCCTGGTCAGCCTGCTCCTGAGTGAGCCAGCCCTTAGCGGTGTTAGACTCGATGTGAGCCTCGCTGTCAACGTGAGCTGGGTTGATGCCTGCCTTCTTGAGAGCAGCCTCAACAGCCTTGAGAACGAGCTCCTCCTTGGTCTTCTCGATAGCGACCTTGTACTCGTTATCGATAACCTCCTGTGAGCACTCCTCTGGAGAGATGGCAACTGGGTTCATTGAAGCGATCTGCATTGCAACGCCCTTTGCGAGCTCCTCTGAAACTTCCTTGTTGAAGCCAACGAGAGCACCGAGCTTGCCGTTGATCTTATGGATGTACTCCTTGATGTAAGGAGCCTCTACACATGCATAGTAAGCGATGACGTGCTTCTCACCGGTCTTGCCGGTCTGAGCCTCAACTGCCTCTGCGATGGTCTGACCGTCAGCGAGCTTAACCTCCTTGAGAGCCTCGAGATCAGCAGGGAAAGCTGCGATTGCAGCGTCTGCGATCTTGTCTGCGAGGTTCTGGAAGTCCTCGTTTCTTGAAACGAAGTCAGTCTCACAACCAAGGCATACGAGAATAGCCTTGCCACCCTCTACTCTTGCCTTTACTGCACCCTCGGAAGTCTCACGGTCAGCGCGCTTTGCAGCGACGAGCTTACCCTTCTCGCGGATGATGTCCATTGCCTTGTTGAAATCGCCGTCAGCCTCGGTGAGAGCCTTCTTGCAATCCATCATACCGGCAGAGGTCATCTTGCGCAGTTTCATTACGTCCTGTGCTGAAATAGCCATTTTTGCGTAGTTATATTAGTTAAACAGAACTTGAATTACTCGGCTGCTGGAGCCTCAGCTGCTGGAGCTGCTGCCTCTTCTGCCTCCTCAGCCTTTGCGCCCTTGCGTGGACGGAGCTTCTTGGTTGCAGGAGCTGCTGCCTCCTCGGCTGCCACTTCCTTATCCTTCTCAAGCTTTCTCTCCTCGAGACCTTCCTGAATAGCCTTGCAAAGTACGTTCATTACACATTCGATAGACTTTGCTGCATCATCATTAGCCGGAATCACGTAATCAATCGGTGTAGGATCGCAACATGTATCAACCATAGCGAATACCGGAATGTTGAGGCGGTTAGCCTCCTTGACTGCGTTAGCTTCTTTCTGGATGTCTACGACGAAGAGAGCTGATGGAAGACGGCTCATGTCCCTGATGGAACCGAGGTTCTTCTCGAGCTTTGCTCTCTGGCGGTCGATCTGGAGACGCTCTCTCTTTGCGAGCTTGTCGAAAGTACCATCCTCCTTCATCTTGTCGATGGTGCTCATCTTCTTGATGGCCTTGCGGATGGTAGGGAAGTTGGTAAGCATACCACCTGCCCAGCGCTCGGTGATTGAAGGCATGTTTACAGATGCTGCCTTCTCTGAAACAATATCTTTAGCCTGCTTCTTTGTAGCGACGAAGAGAATCTTGCGGCCTGAGCGTGCAAGCTCCTTCATAACTTCTGCAGCCTCGTCAAGCTGAACGAGGGTCTTGTGCAGATCGATGATGTGGATTCCGTTTCTCTCGATGAAGATGTATGGAGCCATCTTAGGATTCCACTTTCTCGACAGGTGACCGAAGTGTACACCTGAGTCAAGCAGTTCCTGGAAATTTGATCTTGACATTTCTTTTAAAAATTATAAGAATTTTTCTCTTTTCTTCAAGTTCGAAGTAGTGGCCTTGCCAATCTCCGGACTTTTCCGCAGTCCCGGCAACCTTCAAGCAGCTTCGTGGATTCTCATCTCGCCGAAGGTCAGAAAGTTTATCAACCGGACTGTGCTTGTTTGTAAAACAGGAGTAAGATTAACGTTTGCTGAACTGGAAGCGTCTGCGTGCGCCTGGCTGTCCTGGCTTCTTTCTCTCGACCTCGCGTGGATCGCGGGTGAGGAAACCGGCTGCCTTGAGTGCAGAACGATAAGCCTCTTTATCAACCTCGCAAAGAGCGCGAGAGATGCCGAGTCTTATTGCCTCAGCCTGACCCTTGATACCACCACCAACGACGGTGATCTTGAGGTCAAACTGGCCTTCAGTCTTGGTCACTGACATAGGCTGGTTCACAACATAACGGAGTGAGTCCTCTGCGAAGTACTCTTCGAGGGAGCGGCCGTTGATTGCGATCTTGCCTGAGCCAGCTACGATATAAACGCGAGCTACTGCTGCCTTACGTCTTCCAAGGGCGTGAATTTGTTCCATTTGCTCTGTTTAGATTTCGTTCAACTTAATTTCTCTAGGATTCTGTGCCTGATGTGGGTGCTCAGGACCTGCGTAGATGTGAAGATTGTTGATAATCTTGTCTCCGAGGCGGGTCTTAGGGAGCATTCCCTTGACAGCCATCCTGATGAGTTCGGTAGGGCGCTTCTCAAGGATCTCCTTAGGTGTGGTGAAGCGCTGTCCGCCCGGATAACCGGTGTAACGGGTGTAGACGCGATCGGTCATCTTGTTGCCCTTGAGAGCGACCTTCTCGGCGTTGATGATGATGACGTTGTCACCACAGTCAACGTGAGGAGTGAAGCCAGGCTTGTTCTTGCCACGGAGGACGAGAGCAACTCTTGAGCTAAGACGTCCGAGTACCAGATCGGTAGCATCGATGAGAACCCACTCTTTCTTTACAGTCGCTGCATTGAGCGATACTGTCTTGTAGCTTTGTGTGTCCACTGTCTTGATCTTTAATTAGTTAATAAAAAATTGCGATCCCTACACAAAATAGGGACCGCAAAGATACGGAAAATTTATATTTTCAACAAATTTATTAACAGTGGAATACTCGCATCATTTATGCCATGATGAAAGCGGTCACTGCGGTAGCAACGAACATGAGGCAGATTACGCTTGCCACGATGACACCGATCACCTTTACTCTCTTGAACCAGGTCTGGCCATTCCAGCCGATGGTCTGGAACATGCTCCAGAAACCGTGGATGAGGTGGAACCATACAGCGGCGAACCAAGCGATGTAGATGATGAGGACTACAGGGCTGCCGAAGGTCTGGGTAAGGAGAAGATATGGGTTGTTCTCAGCCTCGTTGCCGATGAACTCCTGGAGCTGCATGTCAGCCCAGAAATGGGTGAGGTGGAATGCGATGATACCGAGAATCACGATACCGAGGACGAGCATGTTCTTTGCTGACCAGCTGTCTGCTGCAGCCTTGCTTGCAACCTCATACTTCTGCGGGCCACGAGCCTTGAGGTTCTGGTATGAAAGCCAGATACCATATACGATATGCACGAGGAAACCGAGTGCGAGTACAGGGACCATGATGGTGATCACTGGGGTTGACATGAAGTCGCAACCGAGCTTGAAGAGACCGTCACCTGCTGAGAAAAGCTTGTCGTCAGCAGCAACTGCACCGAACTTGCCGGTAATAGCGTCGATCACCGAGAAGAAATTGATGGTAGCGTGCAGAAGCAGGAAGATGATAAGGAAAGCACCACTGATACTCTGGATGAATTTCTTTCCGATTGATGAGTTGAAGATGAACATTTGTGTATTGTTTTTTTTACTTTATAATCTATCCGAGGTGCAAATATATAGTCTTTCTTGCAAGTTTCATAATTTTCAAATACTTTTGTGTATCACCATAGAACACATTCTGAAATGTATAAGAGAGTATTGCTGAAAGTCAGCGGAGAGAGCCTTGGAGGCCCTTCTGGACAGGGAATCGACGCTGCGAGCATGAACGCTATGGCAGCCCAGGTAGCCCAGGCTGTCAAGGCCGGAATGCAGATTGCCATCGTAAACGGCGGCGGAAACATTTTCCGTGGACTGCAGGGCGTAGGCAAGGGATTCGACCGCGTCAATGGCGACAAGATGGGAATGCTTGCTACCGTGATCAACTCGATGGGATTGGCAATGGCCATCCGTTCCCTAGGAGTCGAGGCCGAAGTATTCACCGCTACTCCGATGGAGCCTATCGCTCGTTATTATGTACGTGAAAAGGCCGTCGAGCTCATCGAGCGCGGAGGTGTCGCTCTCATCGCAGGCGGAACCGGCAATCCTTTCTTCACCACTGACTCCGGCGCAGCCCTCCGCGCCCTCGAGATCGGAGCTGACGCACTCCTCAAGGGCACCCGCGTCGATGGAGTATATACCGCCGATCCGGAGAAGGATCCGACCGCTGTCAAGTATGACGAGCTGACCTTCGCAAAGGCAATGGCAGACAAGCTCAAGGTAATGGACCAGACCGCATTCGCACTTTGCGAGAGTGGAAACATCCCTATCATCGTATTCGACATGAACGGCGAAGGCAATCTGCTGAAGCTTCTTGCCGGCGAGAAGGTAGGAACAACTGTACACGCATAAACTTTAAAAACAGATATCACATGTTGACCGACAAAGCAAAGGAAATCGTAAGCACTGCTGATGGAAAGATGCAGGACGCTGTGAGCTTCCTCGAGGAAGACCTCAAGACATACCGCGTAGGCAAGGCGAACCCTTCAGTATTCAACAATGTAATGGTTGACTACTACGGATCACCTACCCCTGTTCCACAGGTAGGTTCAGTTTCTGCTCCAGACGCAAGGACACTTACCATCCAGCCATGGGAGCGCAGCATGATTGCAAAGATCGAGAAGGCAATCATCGACGCCAACCTGGGCATGACCCCACAGAACAACGGCGAAATGATCCGCTGCACCATCCCACCTCTTACCGAGGACAGAAGAAAGGAGCTCATCAAGAAGGCAAAGGCTGCCGGTGAGAACTCAAAGGTAGTCGTACGCAACTCAAGACGCGACGCCATCGACGCTCTCAAGAAGGCTATGAAGAACGATGGTCTCAGCGAGGATGCCGAGCGCGAGGCTGAGGACGAGGTTCAGAAGATCACCGACGCAAAGATCAAGAACATCGATGCTATCGTTTCCGCAAAGGAAAAGGAAATCATGACCGTCTAAGCAGCCCGGCAAGGGTTTCCCTGAATTCCGACTTCTCTTCCGGAGACAGGAACTCAACCCTGATAGGAACTTCGAAAAGTCTCTCCTGCAATGCAGGGGAGACATTTTTTTTGCAGTCCCTCATACGGCAGGCATCCTTCTGGGTGGTCGCAACAGCCGCGGTAGGCCATGCCTTGATGGCAGAATCAATCGAGCGCAGGTCGCCCTTGGTGAATGCATGATGGTCAGGGAACGAAAAAGTACGGACCAGCTTGTAGCTGTCACTTAGATACCTGCGCAACGGGGTATCTTTCGCTATGCCTGTAAAGAGTATCGCCTTCTTTGAATAGACGTATCTTGTATCCGCACCTTCGAAGACAGGACGCGGACTCTCATAGGCGATAAAGGTGAAGAACAGTTTCTGGCGGGCCCCGTTGCGTCTCTCTCCTTCGCAGGTCGAGCAGTCATAGTTCCTTACCCCGGCACGCGCCGCAGCCTCGACCTTTTCCTCGTCTGTCATGTATGCCGGGCACTTGGAAACAATCAGGATGTCCGCTTCGCCCAAACGCTCAGGAAGATCACGGAGACGCCCCAGAGGCAGGAGATGATCGCGGTCTGGCATATGGTTGTAGTCGACCAGCACGATGTTGACATCCGGCGAGATCTTCCTGTGCTGGAAAGCGTCATCGAGTATCACTATCTCGGGTCTGGGAAAGGTCTTGTCGACTGTACGGGCATGCTTTGGATCGGAAAGAAGATCGGGGTGTGCCAGGATGCGGCATCCTTCAAGCCTGTCATTATGGACAGCGACGGTGGCCGTCGGACAGTTTCTCTTTATCTGGAGCGGCTCGTCACCACAGAATGCGGCACTGCCGTCCTCCATGACCTGTTGGAATCCCTTGCTCTTGCGTTTGTATCCCCTTGACAGGACAGCCACGTCCTTGCCGCACCACTCGGGAATTCCGGCAAGCATATGTATTATCATTTCCACGTGAGGAGTCTTTCCTGTGCCACCCGCAGCTATGTTTCCAACGCAGATAGAAGGCAGTTCCGCCTTCTGCGATTTAAGGATAAAGCCGCGGTTATACATCCTGTTCCTCAACTTGAGGGTAAGCCAATAGGGAAACAATATGATCTGGTCCAGCATAGTCTAGCAAAAAATCATACTAAGATAACAAAGTCGCAGCTTTTATGGAAAAATTCCTATCTTTGCGGCCGAAAAATTCCGGACCATACCGGAAGAGTGCTTGGTAACCTCTTAAAAAACAAGGAATGAAAAAAGACACACCAAAGGTCAGTGTGCTGTTTATGCTTTTGAGCACACTGTTCTGCGTCTGCCTTATCGCGGCAAACGTATTCGAGACAAAGCAGATCGCCTTCTTCGGTCACAGCCAGACTGCCGGCGTGATCGTATTTCCAATCTCCTACATCATCAATGACGTCGTCAGCGAAGTCTGGGGCTACAAGAGGACCCGTCTTCTGATCTGGCTCGGTTTCGCGATGAACTTCTTCTTCGTCACGGTAGGTGCTTTCTGCGACTGGCTGCCCGGTGCAGAGTATTGGGAGAACCAGGAAGGTTTCCACAACGTGTTCGGACTTGCTCCCCGTATCGCCGCCGCTTCATTCATAGCGTTCCTCTGCGGATCATTCATCAATGCGATCACCATGTCCAAGATGAAGCTCCGCGACCGTGAGAAGCGTTTCCCGCTCCGCGCCGTACTCAGTTCGGTGTTCGGAGAGTGCGTGGATTCGATCATCTTCTTCCCTCTCGCCCTCGGCGGCATCGTTCCTGCGAAGGAACTCCCATGGCTCATGCTATACCAGGTGATTCTCAAGACAGCCTACGAAATTGTCATACTGCCTCTTACCATCCGTATTGTAAAGAAGGTAAAGGAAGTCGAGAACGAGGACGTATACGACGAGAAAGTATCGTACAATGTTTTCAAACTGTTTGATCTCTAGGCCATGAAGTACGACGAGAAAGCACTTGTGGTATTCAGCGGAGGCCAGGACTCCACCACATGCCTGTTCTGGGCGAAGGAGAACTTCAAGGAAGTCATCGCCCTATCCTTCAGTTATGGCCAGCGACATGCCAACGAAGTTGACATAGCCCGCGAGATCGCAGAAGACGCCGGTGTGGAATGGCACTGCATGGATGCAGGATTCATAAGCAGCCTGTCGCACAATTCCCTTACCGACATGAGCATCTCTGTCGACAAGGAAAAACCGTCGGACTCACTTCCGAACACGTTCGTTCCAGGACGCAACATGTTCTTCATCTCCATCGCAGCGGTATTCGCCCGCGAACGTGGCATACGTCACATCGTGACTGGAGTATCCCAGACCGATTTCAGCGGATATCCCGACTGCAGGGACAACTTCATAAAGAGCCTGAACGTCACCATAAACCTTGCGATGGAAGAGCAGTTCGTAATCCACACACCGCTCATGTGGAAGGACAAGGCCCAGGTCTGGGCGCTCTCGGATGAACTGGGCGTATTCGACCTGGTACGTGAAAAAACCATCACCTGCTACAATGGAGTCGTCGGTGACGGCTGTGGAGAATGTCCTTCCTGCAGGCTCAGAAAGAAAGGACTGGATGAATATCTATCAATCAGAGAAAAGAAATGACAAGAGAAAACGAGGGTCTTCAGCAGCTTGGCCGCAAGACCGAATACCGTATGGACTATGCTCCGGAAGTGCTGGAGACATTCACCAACAAGCATCCAGAGAATGACTACTGGGTAAAGTTCAACTGCCCGGAATTCACCAGCCTCTGCCCTATCACCGGCCAGCCGGACTTCGCGGAGATTGTCATCAGCTACATTCCTGACGAGAGAATGGTGGAGAGCAAGAGTCTCAAGCTCTATCTCTTCAGTTTCCGCAACCACGGAGATTTCCACGAGGACTGCGTGAACATCATCATGAAGGATCTCATCAAGCTCATGGATCCAAAGTACATCGAGGTCACCGGACTGTTCACTCCACGCGGTGGAATCAGCATCCATCCGTACGCCAATTACGGCCGGCCCGGGACCAAGTACGAGACTCTCGCCGAGACCCGTTTCGCCGCACATGCATAGCGGCGTCAGAGCGTCACTCCGGTCTTGAAGATTGCTATCTCGGTATAGCCTGATTTCTCGTTGCCGGTCTGTTCGCCTCCAGCTACACCCAGCACAAAACGGATAAATTCTTCATCGATCCTCGAGGTATCCCCTGCCTCGAGGATTTTTCCTGCATTGAAATCTATCCAGCCCGGCTTCTTTGCGGCCAGTGCGGAATTGGTCGATATCTTTGCAGTAGGTACGAATGTCCCGAAAGGTGTACCGCGACCCGTGGTGAACAGCACTATCTGACAGCCGGACGCAGCCAGAGCAGTCGACGCGACAAGGTCGTTGCCCGGGGCACTGAGCAGGTTCAGTCCCTTCTCGCACAGCCTTTCGCCGTAACCCAGGACTCCGCGGACTATGCTGCTGCCGGCCTTCTGGGTACATCCAAGGGACTTTTCCTCCAAGGTCGATATGCCTCCGGCCTTGTTGCCCGGAGAAGGATTCTCGTATACGGGCTGATTGTTCTCCATGAAATATTCCTTGAAGTCATTGATCAGCGAGACCGTCTTGTTGAAAGTATCCTCATCCTGACAGCGGGACATGAGAATGGTCTCCGCACCGAACATCTCCGGCACTTCTGTCAATACGGTCGTGCCGCCCTGTGCGACCAGCCAGTCGGAAAAACGTCCAAGAAGCGGATTGGCTGTAATGCCCGAAAAGCCATCCGATCCACCGCATTTCAGGCCGACCTTGAGTTCACTGGCAGGCACATCTTCGCGACGGTCATCCTTCGCCGCCGAAGCGATCTGGCGCAGCAGGTCAAGACCATAAACGACCTCGTCACCCTGGACCTCCTGGCTCACAAAGAACTTGACACGGGACTCATCAACTTCGCCGACGAGCCCCTTGAAAGCCGCCAGCTGATTATTTTCACAGCCGAGAGACACGACAAGGACTCCGGCGGCATTCGGATGATGCACCATGTCGGCCAGTATCCTGCGGGTGTTCTCATGGTCATCACCAAGCTGGGAGCAGCCATAGTTGTGCGGGAAAGCCACAACCTTGTCTATCCATGGATACGCAGCTATCTCTTTCTCGAACTCGCGGGCAATCGACTGGACGACACCGTTCACACATCCCACGGTAGGGATGATCCAGAGCGAATTTCTTATGCCGACACGTCCATCGGCACGGCGATAACCCTTGAACATGGCCGGATTCTCAGTGACGGGGATTTCTTTCAATTCCGGCTCGTAGCTGTACTCCAGCAGTCCTGACAGGTTTGTCTTGAGATTGCTGTGGTCTATCAGCCCTCCGGCAGGCACGTCTGCGATGACATGCCCGATAGGAAAACCATATTTCACGACGTTGTCGCCGGTCTTCAACGGCTCCAATGCCATCTTGTGACCCGATGGAATCGGGGCAGCTGCACTGATGCAGGCTCCGCCACATTCGAACACATCGCCGACTGCCGCGTCATTGACTGCAACAGCGACATTGTCCGCGGCATTTATCTTTATGAACGTTGACATCCTAGATTATTGATTCCACTGCCGCGCGCATACCCTTTGCGGCAATAAGCTCGAGCTTCTCGGTAACTGCTGCGGTCAGGCCAGGGATAAGGTTGAGATTCTCGCCCCAGATGAGATCTGAAGCCGCCAGGACTCCCTCCGCCACCTTGGCGCAGTCGCCGCTTGCCCATAGATCCTTCAGCAAGGCCATGATTGCGGCATCATCATTCGGAATGATTTCGACATCTCCGCGCTTTCCTCCCTTGTAGTAAGTGATGATTGCCGCGAGGCCAAGCACCAGACCCTCCGGAAGGCTGCCCTTGCGCTCGAGATAGGTCTTGAGACCAGGCAGGTCACGGGTCTTGTACTTAGGGAACGAATTCAGCATGATGCTGGTGACGAAATGCTTCACATAAGGATTCACGAAACGCTCCAGAACTGCATTCGCAAACTGTTCGAGTTCTGCCTTTGGAAGGTCCAGAGTCTCGAGAAGCTCCCCGAACATCACCTTGCGGACGAACTTTCCGATGAGTTCATCCTCCACACACTCCCTTACGGTGTCGAGTCCGCTGAGGTATCCTACAGGAGACAACACGGTATGAGGACCATTCAGCAAGGTAACCTTGCGTGCATGGTATGGAGCCTCGCTAGGGACGAAAAGCACATTGAGCCCCGCCTTTGGAGCCGGGAACTCTTCGGCGATCTCTTCTGGAGCCTCGATCACCCAAAGATGGAAGATTTCGGCCTTCACGACCATCTTGTCCTCGATGCCGATACGGTCCAGAATCTGGCCGATGGTGTCGCGAGGGTATCCCGGAACAATACGGTCCACGAGGGTACAGTATACTCCGCAAGCCTGTTCAAACCAAGCCTTGAAGCCCTCTCCGAGGTTCCAGAGATCGATATACTGGTATATGCATTTCTTGAGTTCCTTTCCATTGAGGAAGATCAGTTCACAGGGGAAGATGATCAGTCCTTTCGAAACATCTCCCTTGAAGAACTCATACCTATGATACAGGAGCTGGACGAGCTTGCCGGGATATGAACTTGCGGGCATGTCCTCAAGCCTGCATGACGGATCGTAAGCTATGCCCGCCTCGGTCGTATTGGAAATCACGAAGCGGATGTCCGGATTCTCGGCCAGAGCGATATAGTCATCAAAATCACGATATGGATTGATTCCCCTGTTGATCACATCGATCATCTCGATGCTGTCCACAGGCTTTCCGTTGTCGATACCCTGGAGATTGACATGATAAAGGCCATCCTGACTGTTGAGCACGTCGACCATGCCCTTTTCGATTGGCTGGACAACAACGACACCGGCATTGAAATCCGTAGCCTTGTTGGTGTTCCATATGATCCAGTCCACAAAGGCACGAAGGAAGTTTCCTTCGCCGAACTGGATGATCTTGTCCGGGCGGCTCTGAGCCTGCACCGTGCGTCTGTTCAGATTCTCCATAATCAATACTTTGCTCCGTTAAATCTCCGGTCTCGGAACGCAAGCAGGACAAATATAGATAATTTTAGCGTGAACGTTCACGGAGAGGCTGATTATTTGAAAAATAATACGGTAAAAAACATTACATTTGCATCATAAGAAAACCGATATGGACATTAAAGACAAGCTTGAAAAGGCACTTGCCGGCGGCAAGCCTTTCATCAACGAAGACTTCATGCTCACCAACTCATACGCACGTGAGCTTTATCACGAGAGTGCTGAGGGCCTTCCTATCATCGACTATCACTGTCATCTCATTCCTTCGATGATCGCATCGAACTACAAGTTCAAGGATCTCACCGAGGTATGGCTTGGCGGCGACCACTACAAATGGCGCGCTATGCGAGGCAACGGCGTTCCAGAGGAATTCATCACCGGTGACCGCAGCAGCTACGAGAAATTCGAGAAATGGGCCGAGACTGTGCCATACACGATGCGAAACCCTCTGTACCATTGGACGCATCTCGAGCTGTCACGTGTATTCGGCATCAACGAGGTGCTCAAGCCAGAGAATGCAAGACGCATCTACGACCAGTGTACAGAAATGCTCCAGACCGAGGAGTTCCGCGGCCAGGCTCTCATGACACGCTTCAATGTCAAGGTTGTCTGTACAACCGATGACCCTGCCGACAGCCTTGAATACCACAAGCAGATCGCCGAAAATCCATTCGGTACCAAGGTCCTCCCTACCTGGCGTCCGGACAAGGCAATGGCCATTGAGGAGCCGATCGCATACAAGGCATATATCGCAAAGCTGAGCGAGGTTTCAGGAAAGGAGATCCGCGACTATGCAGACCTTCTTGACGCGCTCCAGATCCGCCACGATTTCTTCGAGAGCATGGGCTGCCGTCTCAGCGACCATGGCCTGGAGACCTTCTACGCCGAGGATTTCGACCTTGCAGACATCGACCGCATCTTCAAGAACACCCTCATCGGAATAGTTCCAAGCGACGAAGACGTGCTCAAGTTCCGCAGCGCAATCCTGCTTGACTTCGCAAGGATGGATGCAGCATCCGGATGGACCCAGCAGTTCCACGTCGGCGCGATCCGCAACAACAACACAAAGATGTTCCTCAGCATCGGACCGGACACGGGCTACGATGCAATCCACGATGTACAGGTAGCCGCGGCAGGACACAAATTCTTCGACAAGCTCGCAATGGAGGACAAGCTCGCAAAGACCATCCTCTACTGCCTCAACCCTAAGGACAATGAGGTGCTTGCCACCATGGCATATACATTCAACGACGGAACCGTGCCAGGCAAGATGCAGCTCGGCAGCGGCTGGTGGTTCCTTGATCAGGAGGACGGAATGCGCAAGCAGATGAATGCACTCAGCGCGCTCGGCCTGATCAGCCGTTTCGTCGGCATGCTCACCGATTCACGCAGCTTCCTTTCATATCCACGCCACGAGTACTTCCGCAGAATCCTGTGCAACCTGCTCGGCGAGGACCTTGCAAACGGCAAGCTTCCGGTCAGCGAGATGGATACCATCCACCGCATGGTCAGCGACATCAGTTACAACAACGCAGACAAGTATTTCGGATTCTAACAGAACAGATATGGCAAAGGTTATCACATTCGGAGAAATCATGCTCCGACTCAGCCCGGAAGGATGCGACCGCTTCGTCCAGAGCGAGTCATTCCGCATAATCCCCGGAGGCGGCGAGGCAAATGTCGCAGTCAGCCTCGCTAACTACGGACACGATGCATGCTTCGTGACCAAGCTCCCTTCACACGAGATCGGTCAGATCGCAGTCAATTCATTGCGCCGCTACGGCGTGAACACACAGTATATCACCCGCGGCGGTGACAGAGTAGGAATCTACTACTGCGAGACCGGCGCGTCGATGCGTCCTTCAAAGGTCATCTATGACCGTGCTCACTCGTCGATTGCAGAGGCATCTGCAGAGGACTTCGACTTCGATGCAATCATGGAAGGTGCAACCTGGTTCCACTGGTCAGGCATCACCCCTGCCATCTCCGACAAGGCTGCTGAACTGACCAAACTTGCATGCGAGGCAGCAAAGCGACATGGCGTGACCGTATCTGTAGACCTCAACTTCCGCAAGAAGCTCTGGACCTCCGAGAAGGCAATCTCGATCATGCGCCCTCTTATGCAGTACGTAGACGTATGCATCGGCAACGAGGAAGACGCAGAACTCTGCCTCGGCTTCAAGCCTGATGCAGACGTAGAAGGCGGCGACACCAATGCTGCCGGATACGAGGGAATCTTCAAGCAGATGAAGGAACAGTTCGGATTCAAGTATGTCGTTTCTACCCTGCGCGAGTCGTTCTCAGCGACCCACAACGGCTGGAAGGCGCTCATATATGACGGCAAGGAATTCTACCAGAGCAAGAGATATGACATCGACCCTATCATCGACCGTGTAGGAGGTGGAGACTCATTCTCCGGCGGTCTCATCCACGGAATGCTCAAATACCCTGGCGACCAGGCTTCGGCTCTTGAATTCGCAGTGGCCGCTTCAGCACTCAAGCATACCATCAACGGTGACTTCAACCATGTAAGCGAGGCAGAGGTCCTTGCTCTCGCCGGCGGAAGCGCAAACGGACGTGTCCAGAGATAATCCCGAAAACAATGGCAAAATACGATAAGATCCAGGTCATAACGACCATGAAGGAGACCGGCATGGTTCCGGTATTCTATCACAGCGACCCAGAAACCGCAAAGAAAGTGCTCAAGGCCTGCTATGACGGCGGTGTACGCGCTTTCGAGTTCACCAACCGCGGCGATTTCGCACACGAGGTGTTCGGCGAGCTTGTCAAGTACGCAAACAAGGAGCTCCCGGGCATGATCATGGGCGTCGGCAGCGTAGTGGATCCTGCGACCGCTGCCCTGTATATCCAGCTTGGAGCGAACTTCGTTGTCGGCCCGCTCTTCAATCCGGCTATCGCACCTGTATGCAACCGCAGAAACATCCCATACTGCCCTGGATGCGGCACTGTATCAGAGGTCGGCGCAGCCCAGGAGGCAGGATGTGACATCTGCAAGGTATTCCCTGGCGATGTCCTCGGTCCAAAGTTCGTGAAGGGACTGCGCGCTCCGATGCCATGGAGCAAGATCATGGTGACCGGAGGCGTCAAACCTGAGGAAGAGAACCTCAAGGGATGGTTCAGCGCGGGAGTGACCTGCGTCGGCATGGGATCCAACCTCTTTCCTAAGGACGTGATCGCTGCAGGAGAATGGAGCAGGATCACCGAGCTCTGCGCAGACGCGCTCAGCATAATCGAGAAAGTACGATAATAATTACCACATAACCACATGAGCACACAGAAAAAACTGATGACGAACTGGAGATGGTGGATCTGCAGCCTTCTCTTCGTGGCAACGACTGTCAACTATCTTGACCGACAGGTGCTGTCCCTGACTGCAAAGGAGTTCATCTATCCTGATTTCCACTGGACTGATGCGGACTACGGCATCATCACCTCTTATTTCTCACTCTTCTACGCTTTCTGTACACTGTTCGTCGGCAAGTTCGTCGACTGGATCGGAACCAAGAAGGGTTACCTCATCGCCATCGGTCTCTGGAGCACCGCAGCCTGCCTGCACGCATTCTGCGGTGTTGCGACTCAGTGGATACATGGCTATGAGAGCCTCGAGGCTATGCGCATGGTCGAGGACGGCACTGCTGCCGCCACCGCGATCGCAAGTACCGGTGTCTGGCTCTTCCTCTGCTGCCGAGGACTTCTCGGACTTGGCGAGAGCGGCAACTTCCCTGCTGCCATCAAGGTGACAGCGGAGTACTTCCCTAAGAAGGACCGCGCTTTTGCGACATCAATCTTCAACTCCGGTGCTTCTGTAGGCGCTCTCATCGCTCCGCTCGTTATTCCGCCTCTTGCAAAGGCAATGGGCTGGGAGTGGGCATTCATCATCATCGGTGCCCTCGGTTTCATCTGGATGGGCTTCTTTGTAAAGTGGTACGACAAGCCTGAGGACTCGAAGCATGTCAATGCCGAGGAGCTGGCGTATATCCAGCAGGACGACCAGGTGGCCGTCACCACTGAGGAGCAGCCTGTCGCAGAGCAGTCTGTACCGTTCCTCCGCTGCCTCACATTCAAGCAAACCTGGAGCTTCTGTGCCGGCAAGTTCTTCTCCGACGGCGTATGGTGGTTCATGCTCTTCTGGGCTCCTAACTACTTCCAGGACGTCTATGGCTACAAGGCATCGTCAGGCACCGGCATGCTGCTCATCATGACCCTCTACTTCATCGTGACATTCCTGTCGATCGCCCTGTGCAAGCTTCCGAACTACTTTGTGGACAAGAAGGGCATGGAGATCTACTCAGGACGCATGCGCGCGATGTTCCTTATCGCACTCATTCCTCTTGTAGGTCTTCTTGCGCAGCCTCTGGGCGCCTACTCGGCATGGTGGCCGGCAATCATCATCGGTCTCGTCGGCGCAGGACACCAGGCATGGTCAGCCAACATCTTCTCGACCATCGGTGACATGTTCCCTAAGAGCGCAGTCGCTACCATTGTCGGAATCGGAACCATGGCGGGCGGTATCAGCTCATTCCTCATCAACTGGCTCTCCGGAAAGTTCTTCGTATATGCCGAGAATCTTGGCAGCCAGTTCTCGTTCATGGGCTTCGAGGGCAAGCCTGCCGCATACTTCATCGTATTCTGTATATGCGCAGTCTGCTACCTTGTCGGATGGACTGTAATGAAGACTCTTGTACCTAAGTACAAGCCAATCGTCCTCTAGGAGAAGCGTGAAAGACTACAGCACATATGTATTCGACCTTGACGGCACATTGATCGATACCATCGGCGACCTTGCTGCTGCAGTCAACCATTCCCTCACCCTCAACGGCCTGGAGCCCCGCAGCGAGAAGGAAGTTCTCGGCTTCGTGGGCAACGGGGTCCAGAGGCTGATGGAGCTGGCTATATACGACGGAAGAGAAATAGAATTCGACCAGGCCTTCTTTGACAAGGTCTTCCTGGAGTTCAAGACATACTACAAAGCTCACAGCATGGACCTGTCCAGGCCATACGAAGGCATTCCCGAACTCATCAATGAACTCAGATGCCGCGGCAAGGCCATGGCTGTCGTGACAAACAAGATGCAGGAGGCTGCCGAAGACATAGTCAGAACATTCTTCGGAGACATATTCGGCGCTGTCGTAGGCGACAATCCAAACCTTCGTCGCAAACCTGCCCCGGACATGGTTGACGAGGCCCTGCGGCGCATGGGACGGACAAAGGAAGACACCGTCTATATCGGCGACAGTGACGTGGACCTGGCGACGGCAAGGAACAGCGGGCTTCCATGTATCAGTGTCCTGTGGGGATTCCGCACACGGTCTTTTCTCGAGTCAGTCGGAGCCGATTGCCTTGTCGAAAAACCTTCAGAAATTCTGGTTTAAGAATAGCTAAAAAAGCCGCGAGAGATTCAATCCCTCGCGGCCTTTTTTCAGTCGTTGTTGAGTTCCTTGATATCGACCTTGTCGCGGTCGCTGTCTCCAAGGAGCCACTCGCTGAAGTAATCTGCGAGTCGCCAGAAGAAGTACTCGTCCATATCGCCGAAGCTGTGACGCTGTCCCGGGAGGATGAGCATGTCAAAGCGCTTGTTGGCACGGATGAGGGCATTTGCCACGCGGATGGTGTTTCCAGGGTGTACATTGTTGTCGACGTCACCATGCACGAGCATGAGATGGCCCTTCAGGTTCTTTGCGAGATCCTGGTTCTTGTCGATGCTGTAACGGAAGGTTGTATCACCCTTCTCGGTAATCTCCTCGAGGATACCATGATGCTGCTCGCTCCACCAGCGGTTATAGATGCTGTTGTCGTGGTTTCCAGCGCATGATACTGCAGCGGTATAGAAATCAGGATAGGTCAGGATGGCAGCGGTTGACATGAAGCCACCGCCTGAATGACCATGGATACCGACCTTTGATTCATCGATGAAAGGATAACGTGCGGCGAGGCGCTGCACTGCGGTCTTCTGATCCTCCAGACCATAGTCGCGGAGATTGCCGTAGCCATAGTTGTGGTACCACTTCGAGCGGTTCGGATGACCTCCGCGGTTGCCGACAGTGATTACGATGAAGCCGATCTGGGCGAGACGCTCGAGGCGGAGCATGCTCTTGCTCCAGGCGATGTTGTTTGCCTCAACCTGCGGACCGGGATATACATACTCGATGATAGGATAGGTCTTGGTGCTGTCAAAATCGAATGGCTTGTACATTACACCATAAAGATCGGTGATACCGTCTGCAGCCTTGACTGAGAAGCGCTGTGGGAGCTTGTATCCGGCAGCGTAAAGAAGGCTGAGGTCGGTCTCCTGAAGGTCGAGAAGCTTTACTCCGTTGCAGTCGTAGAGTGCAGATCTCGGACCGCAGTCTACACGTGAATAGTTGGCAACATAGTACTTTCCATTCTCGGTGACAACTGCATCGACATTCATGTCGTCCATGTCAAGCTGACGGATAGGACCGCCAGACAGGGAAACCCTGTAGGTATGCATCTGGTAAGGATTCTCACCCTTGTTGACACCACATGCAGAGAAAACCACATAGCCTTCCTTCTCGTTCACGGCAAGTACATCCTCGACATGGTATGAGCCCTCGGTGAGGTTGCGTACGAGAGTACCGTCGGCGTTGTAGAGATAGAGGTTTGCCCAGCCGTTGCGCTCGCTCCAGTGGATGAACTGTGTATTGTTCTTGATGAACTTTGTACTACGCTCCTCAACATAGGTGTTAAGGCGCTCGCTTACGATGGTCTTGGTCGAGTCGGCATCAAGCGCGATGTAACAGAGGTCAGTACGCTTGAGGTCGCGGGACTTGCGGAAGGCATAGAAACCCTTCTCGTCACCGAGCCACTTGCGGCTGCGCCACTTCATGCCCATGTCAGCCTTTACCGATGGTGCGCTCTGGACTTCGAAATCCTGGTCCTTGAAAGCATTGATATGATACTGCTTTGCAACCGGTGCCTTTATGTCATTGACGTCGAATACGTAGAGATAGATCTTTGGTCCAGGCTCGCCTGGCATCTGGTACTTGTAGGTCTCGAGGGTAGGACGTGGCTGGCTGACAGAATTAATCACCCAGAGATCCTTGATCTCGCGCATGTCGGTCTTCATGGCAGTGAAGTGCTTTGAATCAGGAGACCAGAGCACGCTGTAGATACCTGTGCGGCGGGTGGTGTCAAGCTGTTCGTCTCCGGAGTAGCTGCTGGTGGTATAGGCGAAGTTCTTGACTGCGTCGCTGGTGATCCTGTACTCCACGAGGGTTGAATCCTTCTCGTCTTTTGCGGCCTTGTGGAGGTTGAGGCTGTCCATCACATAGATGTCGCCGCCCTTTGCGAACACGCCGATGGTGCCGTCAGGAGACATGTTTGCCCAGCGTGGGAACTCAGACTTCTCCTCCTCGCACTGGCTGAGAGTGCCGCTTGCGATATCATACTCGAAGTAGAAGGTCTTCTTCTCTCCCTTGCGAGGTTCCTTGCCATCCTTCTTCGGAGCCGGCAGGGTGCTCTTTACCGAGAATGTGAACTTCTTGTCGTCCACGAGCTTCATGCCCTGGAGCGGGAGGTGCTGTGCATCGAACGGGTCGCCGATGATCTCGGTGATCTGACGTGCGAGCCTGTCGAGGTCGAATACCGGGGTCTGGGTTTTCTTGACAGGGTCTACGATATACCATGAGGTACCTTCCGTACTCTGCCACTCGTACCAGAACCTGTCCGACTTCTCGAACGGATTAGGGTTTACCTTGGTGCTGAAAACCATCGAGTTCACCTTTTTTGCCGAAAAGTGCGATGCGAGCTCGTAGTTCGGTTTCTGCTGCGCGAAAACGGACGCCGCTCCAAGAAGGAACGCGCCCATGATCAGAATCTTTTTCATAGATGTATTTAAATTATTACTCATTAGTCCTTGTCAATATCGCCTTCCCACAGGTACTTTCTGGTCTCCTTCACTATCACGCCGCTGAGCAGGAGCAGAGCGATGAGGTTAGGGATTGCCATAAGGGCGTTGAAGATGTCCGCCAGATTCCACACAAGGTCAAGGCTGACAACCGCACCGAGATAGACGGTTATGAGGAAGAATGTCCTGTATGTGTTGATGAAGGCCTTCATTCCGACCTTCTTTGTAATCTTTGTCTTTGCAGCCATATACTCGACAGCACGCTCACCGTAATAGCTCCAGCCAAGTATGGTGCTGAATGCAAAGGTAAGCGAACCGAACGCGAGCAGCGGTGAACCTATATATGGAATCTTGCTGAACGCCATGGTCGTCAGGACGCCGCCGTTCTCGAAGCTGATGTCCGAGAAGGCAAGGATGCTGCTGACGATCACGATACCGGTGATTGCGCAGATCACGACAGTGTCCCAGAATGTGCCGGTGCTGGATACGAGGGCCTGACGGACAGGGTTTCTGGTCTGTGCCGCTGCCGCCACGATAGGAGCTGAACCGAGACCCGACTCGTTGCTGAACAGACCGCGGGCGATACCGTATCTCGCCGCCATCATGATACCGCCGCCGGCCAGACCACCGCCAACGGCAGAAGGATTGAATGCCGAGCTGACGATCAGCTTGACGGCAGGGACCACGAAGGCTGAATTCATGATCAATATGACAATACAGCCGATCACATAGAGGATTGCCATCAGAGGGACAAGGGCAGTGCAGACCTTTGCGATGTTCTTCACGCCGCCTACGATGACCATGGCAGCGAGTATGGTGATGATACCTCCGATCACGACAGGGTCGATGCCGAAGACATTATGTGTCATGGTGCTGATTGCGTTTGCCTGCACCGTGCTGCCGATACCGAATGATGCAACAGCTGTAAAAAGGGCAAAGAGGACACCAAGCCACTTCATGCCAAGTCCGCGCTCAAGAGCGTACATAGGGCCGCCCTGCATCCTGCCGTCCTCGTCAGTCACGCGGTACTTGATGGCCAGAAGTCCCTCGCCGTACTTGGTCGCGATACCGAAGACTCCGGTCAGCCAGCACCAGAATACGGCACCGGGGCCACCGAGCGCGATGGCTGTACCTACACCGACGATGTTGCCTGTTCCAATGGTTGCCGCAAGTGCGGTCACGAGGGCGCCGAACTGGCTTACATCGCCTTGGGCGTCCTTATCCTTGCGTACCGAAAGTTTGATTGCCTTGAAGATGTGACGCTGGGGGAAGCGCAATCTTATGGTCAGGAACAGATGCGTTCCCAATAGCATGATGATCATCGGCCATCCCCACAGAAATCCCGAGATGGCTCCAAGAAAGTCGTTAAGTGCGTTCATGGCGCAAAGTTAACAATTCTCGCCGAATACATTTCCTTCCGTAAAGGCAAGCTTGTGGCTCACGTTCCATATTAGTACCCTCAACGGTTGGCAATAAGACAAAACATCAGTATATTTGAAGACACTTGAACAATAACCTCATATCATGGAAAACAAATACGCAAAGAGAATAGAGGCACTGCGTGCCTTGATGGACAAGAACGGATGGGATGCAATCATCCTTACCGGCTCGGATCCACACAGCAGCGAATACCCAGGACAGAGATGGAAGCAGGTCGAGTGGCTCACCGGCTTCTCCGGCGAGTGCGGCGACGTCGTTGTGACAGCCGACCATGCCGGCCTCTGGACCGACACACGTTTCTTCATCCAGGCTGGCATACAGCTTCCCGGCACCGGAGTGGAGCTCCACAAGACCCGCGTCCCTGAGCAGGTACTCATCCCGGAGTGGCTTTCAAAATATGCATTCCCTGCTGACGGCAGCGGCCGCTGCGTCACGGTTGCAGTGGATGGACTCTGCCAGCGTGTCAGCGCAATCGATACTCTTGCCGACGCATTCAAGGCTACAGGACGCCAGGCTGACGGCGAGGGCGACACATTCAGCATCGTAAGCGCCCCGGATTTCATGTCCGAACTTTGGGAGGATCGTCCTGCCATTCCGCAGACCCCGATGTTCAACCTTAGCGCAAGCTATACCGGTGAAACCCGCGAGACACGTCTTGCACGCATCCGCGAGGCTATCGCCGATAAGGGCTGCGACGCGATGATGCTCACCGCACTCGACGAGATTGCATGGACCCTCAACGTCCGCGGAAACGATATCGAGTACGTTCCGGTTACCATCTCTTACCTTCTTGTTACCGCAGAGGATGCAAAATGGTTCGTGATCAAGGACAGCTATGACGAGCTTGACGACGAGAGCAAGGAGACCCTCAAGGCAGTCTGCGCAGGCGGAGTTAGTCTTTACGCTTACGACGAGGTTGCAGACGTACTCGCACAGTCGATGACCGACGGCAGCATCAAGAAGATCTTCGTGGATCCTTCAACCCTGAACTTCTACCTCCAGCAGGTATTCGACAAGAATGCCGCTCCAGGAGCCGTTGTACGCGGAGATTCTCCTGTCCAGATGATGAAGTCGATCAAGAACCAGAGCGAGATGGACGGAATGCGCGCATCTCACGTCGAAGACGGTATAGCGATGGAGAAGTTCCTCTACTGGCTCGAGGCAGCAGTCCAGGACAGCGCAGACGGCGGCAAGCCAGTCACAGAATGGGACGCTTCCCTTCGTCTTACTGCATACCGTGCTGAATGTGACGGAACCCGTGGAGACAGCTTCTCTACCATTTCCGCATATGGTCCAGGCGCAGCTCTTCCTCATTACGTAACCCCACAGGTCGGCGCTCCGGAGATCGAGCCTCACGGCCTCTACCTCAACGATTCAGGCGGTCACTACCTCTTCGGAACCACCGACATCACCCGGACAACCCCTATGGGCGAGTGCACCCAACTCGAAAAGGAGGACTATACCCTCGTGCTCCGCTGCCATATCAACCTTGCCAAGGCTGTGTTCCCTATCGGAACCTGCGGCCCGCACCTTGATATCCTTGCCCGCAATCCGCTCTGGCAGACCCATCGCAACTTCGGTCACGGTACCGGACACGGCGTAGGTTTCTACCTCGGAGTACACGAAGGCCCGCAGGAGTTCCGCCAGAACTTCAACAATATCGTATTCCAGCCAGGCATGATCCTTACCAATGAGCCAGGTCTCTACCGCGAGGGCATGCACGGTGTCCGTCACGAGAGCCAGATGCTCGTTGTCGAGGACGGAACAAGCGAGTTCGGCACATGGCTCAAGTTCGAGGTTCTTACCCTCTGCCATATCGATACATCGGCAGTCCTTCCAGAACTTATGAACAGAGACGAGATCGAGTGGCTGAACGCATATAACAAGAGAGTATACGACACCCTTTCACCAAGGCTTCCTGCCGAGGTGGCTGAGTGGCTCAAGGAGAAGTGTGAGCCTATCGGAATCTAGGATAACAGATCCGAGATTATGCCGTCTGAGATGAACCAGCGGCTCTCGGGAATCCGTATAAATTGAGAATGACTCGGGGAATGGAGCTCAAGGAGACCTTCCCCGAGCATTTTTTCTATCCTGTCCCTGCCGCAGATCTGTTCGAGTTCCGTTCTGTCCATGCCTTTGTCAGTCCTGAGCGCCAGCATCACTTTCTCGGTCGCGGCATCTTCGATGCTGAGCAGTTCTTCATCGCTGGTCCATGAATGGAGCTCCTGGCTGTTCCAGAGCCGCTTTTCGACATCGCCAGTCTTGATGAACGAGTGAGCTCCAGGACCGAGTCCGGCATATGGTACCCTGGTCCAATATGCGGAGTTGTGGACTGCCTCCCGGCCCGGCTTTGCAAAGTTGGATATTTCGTAATGGTGGAATCCGGCTTCTTTGAGAAGCTGGCAGAGTCTATTGTACTGGCGTTCGCAGCATTCTTCGTCAGCGGGGATATAGCTGCCATTCTCTACCATCCTGTTCAGTGCGCTGCCGGGCTCGATGCTGAGCGCATAGGCGGAGATATGGTCTGGCTGAAGATCCAGCGCCTGTCTTACAGTATTGTCCCATTCCGCGTCACTCAGCTGCGACAGGCCGAAGATGAGGTCTATGCTGATGTTGGCGACTCCCGCCTCACGCAAAATCTGGACAGCCTGTCTTGCCTCGTCCGAGTCATGGCGGCGGTTCATCCATTTCAGTATGCCGTTGTCGAGGGACTGAACGCCCATGCTTACCCTGTTGACCCCTGTTTCGAGCAATTCCTTCACATAAGCGCCACCGCGTTTCACGACGTCATCGGGATTGACTTCGATGGTGCATTCCTCGAACGGCATGGCGTTGCCGCTGGCTTCATTGATGGCGTCAATGATGGTCCTGATTGCTCCCGGGTAAAGGACCGAAGGAGTACCGCCTCCGAAATAGAGAGTGTCCGGCTCGCCTTTCCTGGATCTGGCAAGTTCTTCCTTCCTGGCATTGATCTCATCAAGAAGGGAGGCTATATAACGGCTCTGCACCTGCTGCGAGTCTTTTGCGGAGCAGATCTCCGAATAGAAATCGCAATAGGTGCAGAAACTGTTGCAGAATGGAACGTGAACGTAGATCACGTCTTATCTGAGCATGGTCTCGGCGCTGCCAAGGTATGACATTGAAGTATATGCCTCAACCTTGTAGATACCCTTGACGCACTTGTCAGCAAGGTCGTTGAGGTAGATGCTCATGGTAACCTCGTTGCCTTCGTAGTCAACCTCGCGGGAAGCGGATGCGGTGCGGGCCTCGCCTGCGCACTCGAAACCTGCGCTGTTCTCGTTGGTGAGGATGTTTCCATCAGGATCCTTTACCACGATATAGACTCTTACAGGTCCCTTAGGTGCGAGATCGTTCTCGACAAGGCTGAGGGTGGTAAGCATGCGGACAACGTTCTTGCTGCGGTCGGTTACCTTGCCGGTGCTGTTGTATGCCTCGATGCCGATGCCACGGGCCTTGATCACTGAACCGACAGCAACCTGGCTGCTGAGGTTCTCAACCTGCTGGGTAAGTGCTGCGTTAGCTCTCTTGCTCTCTGCTGCGTCGCGTCTTGCTGCTGCTGCATCTGCGGTGAGCTGCTTGTTCAGGGTATTGAGTGAATCGATCTGTACGATGTAGTTGCGCATGATGCTGCGGAGGGTTCCGAGCTCCTTCTCGTACTGACGGATCTTTGCGCGGTTGGTTGCGTCGGTCTTCTGGATGCGCTCAACGAGCTGAGCGACCTCCTCCTTTGAAGAGTCGAGCTGAGTGTTGATCACGTCGTACTCGGTGCTGAGGCTTTCATAGTCCTGCTGGAGGGCAACGATCTGCTCGGTGAGATCCTGCTTCTCGACGTTAAGTTCCTTGACCAGACTTGACTTCTGGATCCAGATGTATGCAAGGGCAGCTGCGAGCAGCACAGCGACTGCCGCAAGCGCGTACATGATAGTTCTGAGACCTGACTTCTTCTCTCTTGCCTCGCGGTCGAGGCGCTCGATTGGATCTTCTTTCATGATTTTTTGCTTTTAAAGACTTACAAAGATACAATTTCCCTGCGGTTATGCATCTTTTTGGTTCGCCAAAAATCTACAATAACCAAGTTTTCCATACCTTTGTACAAACAAAAACGACACCAATCATGAAGTACATCATCCGCGCAGTCAAATATTTCGTGTATACCAGCGTCATCGTGTGCCTTACCCTGGCTATCCTTGTTGTCCTTGGATTCGTCAGCTCCGACGTCAATGTGATGTTCCGCGAGGGCTGGAAATCAGTCGGCCTGATCGCGGCGATGTTCGCATTCGTATCGGCTTTCTATCCACGTTTCGGCTACCTGACCCGCATGGTCCACACAGCAAAGCCTGTGTCCCAGCTCAAGTCCGAGATCGGCGGATATATGGAAGGCCGCGGATACAAGCTCGAGACATCCGAAGCTGAGGTCGTGACTTACGTGAAGCGTTCGATATTCCTTCGCATCCTTCGTCTGGGCGAGGACCGCATAACTATCTCTTCGTGCACCGGCGGATTCGAGGTCGAGGGTCCTTCCCGTGAGGTCCAGCCAATCGTTTCCGGTCTTGACTATCGTCTCTCCGACCCGAACGGCGACACCGCGAATTATTGATCTGCTATATTTACTAACCATATTAATAACCAAATCATGAAAAAGTTTCTTCTCCCCATCATGTCTATCATGATGCTTACCGCTGTTTCGGCAAATGCCCAGCAGCAGAGAAACGCTACCGTTCCTTCTTACACAGCCACAAAAGAGGATTTCAAGCCCAATCTCGTAAACCAGCCAGGCAAGCAGTATCCTATGGTCAATTCCGAGGGTGCCGTTCGTGTACAGCTCCGTGCACCAGGCGCTACCTCAGTTCAGCTCGACCTGGGCCGCCGCTACGAGATGACCAAGGATGAGAACGGCGTATGGACCGGTACTTCAGCTCCGCAGGATGTCGGCTTCCACTATTACCAGATCATCGTTGACGGCACCCCTATGCCTGATCCAGGCACCGTGTCATTCTTCGGCGCAGGCCGTTGGGGCAGCGGAATCGAGATTCCGTCAACCGACATGGATTTCTGGCAGGTCAAGGATGTTCCTCAGGGCTCTATCGTAGAGAAGTACTACTGGTCAAAGACAACCGAGAGCATGCGTCACTGCTATGTATATCTCCCTCACGAGTACGACCTGAATCCAACCAAGAAATATCCAGTCCTTTACCTTCAGCATGGAAATGCCGAGAATGAGTACGGATGGGCAGTTCAGGGTCACACCGCCCAGATCATGGACAACCTGATCGCAGAGAAGAAGGCCGTTCCGTTCATCATCGTCATGGATTATGGCCAGGGACAGAACATCCACCTCACCGGCAAGTATGCTCCAGCTGAGGGTGCAGCCGCAAACGATGCATTCCAGGTTGTTCTTCTCAATGACATCATCCCTATGGTAGAAACTGAGTTCCGTGTTTATACCGATGCTGCACATCGCGGTATGGCAGGTCTTTCAATGGGTGGCGGCCAGACAGGCCGAATCGCTCTTGCAAACCCTACAATGTTCGGTTACATCGGAATGTTCAGCGGCGGCAGCATGACAGTCGAGGCTTTCCAGGAGGCAAAGGGACTCGAGAAGACTGCGAAGCTCATCTTCATGAGCACAGGCAGCAAGGAGAACCGTCCTGCAGTAGAGCAGGCTGCGGCTCTCAAGAAGATCGGTGTGAATGCAGTAAGCTACGTATCCGAGGGCACAGCCCACGAGTGGCACACATGGCGCCGCAGCCTTTACGAGTTCGCTCAGAAGGCTTTCAAATAGCATGGCACAGTCCAGCTTATCCGGGGTGTAGAAAACAAAAGCCTGGTATTCTAGTTCTGAATACCAGGCTTTTTCTGTGGCTGGAGCAACGGCTTTTCCCAACCTCGAGAAGATGATAGAGACAGGTGAAGATTTTAATTCTTTTTATATATTTGTTCACCACACATGAACCAAGATTATGCTATACACCGGAATCAAACAGATCAAGGATGCTGCAATGAGACAGCGTACCATCGACAACCTGATTGCCCTCAGGGCGCAGCTTGACAGGGAAATCCCCGAAAAGACCGCACGCAACTCCCTCCTGCTGGCGACCTGGAACATTCGTGCATTCGGAAAGGACTCCCGCACCAAGGAGAGTCTGTACTATATAGCTGAGATCCTTAGCCGCTTCGACCTCATCGCCATCCAGGAAGTCCGTGACCAGAGGCAGGAGCTGGAGAAAGTTGTGTCGATACTTGGAAAGAACTGGAGCCATATAGCCACCGATACCACCGAGGGCGCTCCTGGCAATGGAGAGTGCATAGCTTTCCTGTATGATACAAACAAGGTCACGTTCAAGAATATGGCTGGCGAAATAGTCCTGCCGAAGGATGGACTCATTGACGAGCTGCAGTTTGCCCGTACCCCGTTCTGTGTGTCGTTCCAGGCAGGTTGGTTCAAGTTTAACATCGCAACCGTCCATATCTACTACGGCAGCGGCAAGGAAGGTCTGGCCAGGAGAGAGAAAGAGATTGCCAGTCTTGCAAAATTCCTGACCAAGAGAGCAGCCAAGGAAGATACGAACTACGTTGTCCTCGGTGACTTCAACATCCCTAAGGTGGACGACAGATATATGACCGCCCTCGAGGAGAACGGTTTCCACATTCCGTCCCCGATCAAGGAGCATCCGACTGACCTTGGAGAAACTAACCACTACGACCAGATTGCATTCAACCTTCATCTGTCCGATACCATGCAGATATTCGACGAGAACATACAGCATGCGGGCTCGTTCAACTTTACCAAGACAGTCTACAACGAGAACGACTATGAGGCATATGTCCCACTGATGGATGCAAAGCAGGTGGCAAAGGGCAATGTCCAGGACTACTTCAGGAAGACATGGAGAACTTTCCAGATGTCAGACCACCTTCCTCTTTGGGTAGAGCTCAAGGTTGACTTCAGCGGTCAGTATCTTGAAGACCTGAAGAAAAAATACAGCCCTGCAGCGAAGAAATAGGCAGTGTTTGATATTATTCCTTCCAGAGAACTAAACAACCAGTATCATGTCGATTGGCAGACAATATAAGAGTGATTCACTTCCATTGTGGAAATGGATATTGGAATTAATCCTTGGCGTTATCCTCTTTACTGTCCTTTACGGTATTGGCATAGGCTTCTGGGGTATCCCTCAGCCGGTCGCAAAAGATGTTGCAGTGCTCATTGTTGCTGTATTCATTCTTGCGATATTCCGGCGATGGACACGGTTGTTTGAAAAGCAATGGAAATGGGAATTATTGGCCAGAAATGAAGGAAAGAACATTCTCTGCGGCGTCTTGATCGGATTCTCATTCTTCGTATTGCTGACAGGGCTGCTCTATGTGACAGGTTGTTACAGTATACAATACGTCTCGCCGCACTGGTCCGATATAATCTCGAACCTTTGCCTCTTTTTTCTTGTAGCCTGTTGCGAAGAAGTCATATTCCGCGGCGTCATCTTCAGGCTGATAGATGACAGATTCGGATTGTGGTGGGCATTGGGTATTTCTGCCCTGATCTTTGGGTTTGCCCATATGTTCAATCCAGGCGCAAGCATATGGAGTTCTGTTGCAATTGTGATGGAAGCTGGAATCCTGCTCGGAGCCGCCTACAAATACTCGAATTCTCTATGGTTGCCAATCGGCATCCATTGGGCATGGAACTTCACCCAAGGCAATGTCTTTGGCTTCGCAGTATCTGGAGAAGATGCGGGAGAATCCATTTTTACGGCGAATATCGACGGCCCCGATATCATCACCGGCGGCTCATTCGGTCCCGAGGCCTCGGTCATCGCGCTGCTTCTTGGCACCATCATTTCCGCCTTCTTCCTGTGGAAAATCCTCCAACCAATACAGGCTGCAACCTTACAGGGTGGTCGCTCATCCAATGAATAGGAAAAAGACAGCTGAATAGCTGTCTTTTTCTGTGCCTCGAGCGGGAATCGATATACCGTTGTGCATCAGTCGGTTATCTGTTTTCGTTTACAGTTCCGTTGACAAATGGCAAGAATCAATTATCCCCTGATTTTTCTTTGCAGCCTCTGGTTACATTTTCCTGCATTCTAGAAAAATGAACCGATATTTTGAAAAGAAACATGTAAAATCCATAATCACTTAAAGATACCACTCGTCTTTCTTTGAGCGTCATCCTATCTATATATCGGCTATCAATATTCAGGACTCGGTCAAGGAACACAATAGATTCCTGCATTTCCCCATTAGTAGGAAGATATAAAATCTGTGATATTTTTTGACTCTTTATACTTGCAATGTGGTCGTTTACTTTCTGCTCACTATTGCCTGGATATTTTAGAAGAACTTCCTTATACTTCTTTAATTCAACTAGTGGCGCATACATTATGCGGGCGGGGAATAATCTCGAATTGTCTAAATTGATATCGCAAGTATTTGAAAGAATGATACAATCCTTATTTTTTATTGGTTTATCCAGATGCTCAATTTCTACGACAGGCATATTGCTAATAACATCACCTTGACAGAGCAGATTTTCTTCTGCTATTGTAGTATACATCCTACCATCGATATTATCTGGGAAAGACTTTAATTCTCTAATGAGAGTTTCGTAATTTTCCGCAGATAAATATTTTGGGAGATATATTTTTATCTCATCATCTAGAATCATAGCATCTCCCAGAAATGGTCGTTAATCACTGATTGTATTGACTCTTCAATAGGAGTCATCCCATCCAATATTTTACGGGCAAAAGACTCGATTGCAAGAAGATCATCCAAATCTTTATTAATGATTATGGTTTCGTTAGTCGTTGAACTAGTAGAAGGTGAATATGGACAAGTTGGATTAACGAATACTTCCACTATTTTACTAGGGGAATAATCAATATCACATACATTTATCGGGGACACTCCTGTTACTGTCAATGTAATCGCAGAAAGACCAGGGAGAAGCAAATAATTAGAAGAATATGTATCCATGTTTAATATTCTGGATTAAGTTCAATGATGAAATCGGGTTTTAACAAAGAATAAAATAGATTCTTTTCGCTAACGTGAGCTGTGTTGATTTCTTCCTTAATGTTGTTAAGAAAATAATCATCAGAGTAAAACCTAAATGTATCAATATCAATAATGGAGCCTTTTTTTACAACGGAGATATCTACTGGGCGATACTCGGCGGAATTAGAATATTGCAAAGTGTTCGTGAAAAAACCATCGCTAACTTCTGACCTAATTTGGATATTCTTTGCACAATAGCCATCAACAAAGTTGACAGACATATTCAATCGTTCATCAATGCATCCTTCAAAGAAATTAATATACCTATGCCCAAAACGAAGGACCTTGTCTATCGCACCCTTGTCTTTAAGCCGAGAGATAATTTCAATTGCTTGTAACTCTAATTTGTCCCACCCGATATAGGGCAACTTGGAGCTAAGAGTAATCACATCAGGCCCAATTTGAAGGACTGTTTCAGTACCATCTATTCTATAGATGGGTTTAAATTGAAGATTCGGATCCTTTTCTCTTATTGCATCAGGAATCTGAGACAAAGGAAGATTACATACAGGTCCTGGATAAGAATTCTGCAAAAGGCTATAAATGTAACCAAACACTGCACTTCTATTGAGATTTGAAGTGAAGCGTATCTCAAGAAGAGCATCAACAATAGGGCAATTTTTAAGCCTTATAGGAAGGTGTTGATTAGTCATAACCAAATGTTTTTCTTCAAATTACACAAATATGAGGCCAACATCCCCAAAATTATGGGTAAATGTAAGAAAAAACTCGATGCTTAGCAAAAAATATGTCTTATTCTGTATTTCCCCCTATTCGATCGCTCATGTTTACCGACTAATTGTCGACATAAGTATTTCAAGCCAAAGAACTAGTCAAGATATTCTATACCAACTACACGCAGACCAATGCTGAGGGGCATTTTGTTTTATAGATAACTGTGAAATTTTCTTCATAGTCAGGGTCTCCGTCTGTCATATCTTTTCTTAGTGTCATCCCGTAATTTGGAAGGATTTTTTGCGCCTCTTCAAAAAGTACGGTGCCATATTCGTCCGAATTGGTTTTGCTTTTTGGAATATCCAGGGAGAAATAGCCGTTGATATCGGAAACGGTGAAAACGGTGTCCTTCGGTATTCCGATGTTGACTTATTCTATCCCTTGTCCCTGCTCATTGACGACTCGTTCGAATATCGTATGATCGCTCTGAGCATTTGCGATAATAGTGATATGAAGAATGGCTATTATGGACAATAGAATTTCTATACATCTTTTTGAGGTGCTTTTATTGCGTTCCGTGCATCATCCTCTCGACTGGAGTAATAGGAACGGAAGGAACAGGTTGGCTAGACTGGCCGGTGGCGGACATTCTATTCTGCACTTCCGCCCAGTCAACCATCACTTGTTTATAAGTCCCTGTTGCGAAATCATATTCGGAATCTATGCATTTCGGGAACTGATCGGACGTATACGGATTGTCATAAGGCGCCATGCCGGGAATCTTTGCATAGATAAAAGGAAATGATGCATTCATCAACGGCACGCATCCTTCCGGGAAGCCATTGGGATTCGACAGAAATAGTTTTGCCGCTCCAAGTGTCTGCTTCCAGGGCTTTGGCATCTTTGGGAGTCTGTGCCAGTACAGATTCAGGTCAACGGACGTCATTACAGAGTTGAAAGTCTGGAAATTGATTCTCGCAGCCCGCTGTTCCATGGTCTCGAAACCTTGGGGCATCACCAATATTGATGGGACCTGTAACTCATTGAACCGCGGATGCAGGAAGGTTGACGACACTGCCGGCTTCGTCATTGTACTCAAGAATGTTGAATCGATCTGCATTTTCTGCCCGTCAAGGACGGTAACTGGATACTCCTGCGCCCTAAGACCGATTACGCCCAGACTCAGCAAAATAGATATGCAAAGAAGTTCTCGCATTATTATTCATCGTCTTCCTCCAGGATCTGGATTCCTTCCGGATCCGGCTCATAGTCAAGAATATCCCCGGGTTTACAGTTCAAAACACGGCAGATGGCATTGAGGGTGGTGAAGCGTATGGCCCTCGCCTTGCCGGTCTTGAGGATGGATAGGTTTGTCAGGTTCACATCCACCTTTTCGGACAATTCGCTTAGAGTCATCCGCCTTGTGGCAAGGACTATGTCAAGGTTAATTGTAATCATATCGCAAGATTGCTGTCAACAGATGCTTTATGTGCCATTGAGTATAGTATTCCAAATATAACCAGCACCATAGGAGTAATCAGGACATCGCCATCAATACTGATATATCTTTCTCCATTCAGAATATGCCAGTTGCAAGAGCAGAAATGCATCAGCATATCCACAACCGCAAGAACATAAATCAGTGTGACATTCTTTTTTGGGAAAGCATTGTTGGTCTTTATCCCCTTGAGAGTGTTGACAATTATGGCAGACAGTACCCCAACCAGAGCAATGGAGAAAAAATGCTTCCCATAGAATATAAAGTAATGCGGAAATTTCGGGTCAGGGGAGAATTCAAATCCTTTAAGGCCTGAAATAATATCAGCTGCCGCGACATACAGGCATAGAGCACAAAAGAAGAGGGTTAAATAGCATAATGAGATCAGCGACCTCTGATTCTTGATTTTCATACTTTTCTAAGATTAAATGGCAAGATTACTATCCTCCATCGCAAGGGAGGCTTGTTTATATAGAAGACCGAATACAATTATGACGAGTGGAACGAAAATGCAGTTGCTGTCCAGGACAGAGCATTCGACTCCTTTCATCACATCATTGACATTGGCCTTGAAGAATATTGTGACTCCTACCATTATGGCTGTAAGGATAATGAGGACGAAATTCTTGAAAGGAAAGAGATTACCGGACTTCAAGCCCTTCAGAATGTTAATCTCTATAGCTGAGCACAGTGAGAATACTGCCGTTGCCCCTAATACATAGCCCGCCAGAACAGCAATCTGCCAAGGTTTCTGAGTTGTGCTCCATATGATTCTGTCGGGAGCTTCATTGAACCACAAACAACAGACGGTGCTGTAATAGACAAAGAACAGATAAATGGCTCCTATAGCAAGAGCAACGAGACTGATGGTTTTGATAGCCCTTTGATTTGAAAGTTTCATAATGATTTATCGTTTTCAAAACTCAAAAGCAAAGGTAATGCCAATTTTACGAAAAACGATAAATATTATTGCGAATATCAATAAATATTGAGTGTCGACTATCAAGGGATAATCATACCCACAGCTATTTTTAGTGTTTTTATATAGTTTTTATGCAACTTCGTTGTCTAATGAGTGTTTGATTCACTTGAAGATGGACATAAAGGAACTGGAATTCACAAAAATGGTCGAACGGCATAAGAGCACAATCTATACTGTTTGCCTGATGTTTTCAAAGGACAGGGATGAAGTCGACGACCTGTTCCAGGAAGTACTTGTCAAACTGTGGAAGGGCTACGATGATTTTCGCGGGGAATCCGATGCCAGAACATGGGTGTTCAGAATCGCCATGAACTGCTGCCTGAACTTGCAGAAGAAAAGGAAACGCGAAGGGCAGCACCTGCCTCTCAGCATTGACATCGACCCGTTTGAAGGTATCAGCGACAGATCGCTTCAGACCAAGCGCCTTTATGACAGGATCAACGGCCTGGGGCTGATTGACCGTGCCATTATTCTCCTCTGGCTTGAGGGAATGTCGTATGAGGAGATAGGAGCCATAATCGGCATATCAGTCAAGAACGTTTCCTTCCAGCTTCACAGAATCAAAGAAGAATTGAAACAGATGAACAATTAACACTCAGAATGATGAACGAAGAATTGAACTGCTCCGAAGAGCTGAAACAGCTTAAAGAGCAATATCATACCCTCAAGCAGGATCTTGACAAGCAGAAGATTGTCAATGATGAAATCATGAAGGCGACCTTCAAGAGAAATGTGGCGGTAATTGAAAGAGACAAGATAATCTCAAACATCGCAGCTCCAATTGCAATGGCCGTGGTTATCATAATAACCATTTTGAAAAAGATTCCGCTGTATTATCCTATCGTTGCCGGTTCACTGATTGTATTCCTCTTTGTCTTGAACTTGGTTTTTTACAAGAAGTACGATATCAACAGGATGCTTTCTTGTGACGTCCTGACAAGCATCATTGCTGTCAAGCAATTCAAAAAGGCTTACTTCCGCTATCTGATTATAGTCTGGGGTGCCGTCTTACTTGTGATAATGTATTTCATACCAAGAATTTATTCCTCCTGGAGTACTCCAACCAAGGCGATGTGCGCCGTGGCTCTATTAATCCTTGTAATTATCGTGTGCTTGGGCATAGAATATCTGAACTCAAAGACGATAATCAACGCCGCCGATGAAATAGTCAGCACCCTTGAGTCGTACGAGGAATAAGCATTGATGCCATCCTGATATGTTTCTACATGTGTCTTCCTCGGACGGACGACTGAGAAAGACATTTTCTTTCAGCAGTTCTTTCCTCTTTCGTGGCTTTGGCGGCATTCATTTTTACGGCGAATATCAACGGCCCCGATATCATCACCGGCGGCTCATTCGGTCCCGAGGCCTCGGTCATCGCGCTGCTTCTTGGCACCATCATTTCCGCCTTCTTCCTGTGGAAAATCCTCCAACCAATACAGGCTGCAACCTTACAGGGTGGTCGCTCATCCAATGAATAGGAAAAAGACAGCTGAATAGCTGTCTTTTTCTGTGCCTCGAGCGGGAATCGAACCCGCACGGACATTACTGCCCAAGGGATTTTAAGTCCCTCGTGTCTACCATTTCACCATCAAGGCTTGGTCTGGCAAAGATAATTGATTTCGTGTAATACGACAAATCAATAGCGGTTGCTTTTAGCAAAGGCAAATCTTGACACCTTGGATATGAAGATGGCATTATAACAGGTTGTGAGTTTTCAAAACAACACCTAATTTTGTGTCTATGAAAATCGGGAATGTTGACCTTGGAGAGCGCCCTGTCCTTCTGGCGCCGATGGAGGATGTGACTGACGTGTCATTCCGCGTACTCTGCCGCGAGCAGGGTGCCGCGATGGTGTACACTGAGTTCGTATCTTCCGACGGACTGATACGCGACGCCCAGAAGACCATAGAGAAGATGCGTACCCTCCCCGAGGAATCCCCGGTTGCAATCCAGATTTACGGAAACATCCCGGAAGCGATGGTCCAGGCCGCAAAGATGGCCGACAAGGCGGAGACGATCGCCGGTGGACATGGCTGCGAGATAGTCGACATCAACTTCGGCTGTCCCGTCAGCAAGATTGCCGGCCGCGGTGCCGGAAGCGGCATGATGCGGGAACCCGACAAGATGGTGGCGATAACAAAAGCCGTCGTCGAGGCGTGCGACAAGCCAGTCACAGTGAAGACCCGGCTTGGCTGGGACGACAATTCCAAGATCATAGTCGAGCTTGCGGAAAGGCTGCAGGATGTCGGAATCGCGGCGCTGACCATACACGGCCGCACCCGCTGCCAGATGTACAAGGGCGAAGCCGACTGGAGCCTGATCGGAGCCGTCAAGAACAATCCGCGCATGCATATCCCTATCATCGGCAACGGAGATGTGACCTCGGCAGAGATCGCCAAGGAACAGTTTGACCGCTGGGGTGTCGACGGAATCATGGTCGGACGCGCATCCTTCGGTCATCCATGGATCTTCCGCGAGATGCGTCACTATCTGGACACTGGCGAACTGCTGCCACCTATGAGCGTCAACGATCGCGTAGCGCTTGCCAAGCGTCATCTTGCCCTGTCCCTACAGTACAAGGGAGACGTGCGCGGCATTTTCGAGATGCGCAGGCATCTCAGCTGCTATTTCAAGGGGCTGCCGGACTTCAAGGATACCAGAATCAAGCTCGTCACCAGCATGGATGTCCAGGAACTCTACGACACTCTGGACTATGTCAGCGAGCGCTGGGGAGGAGAGCCTCTCGAAACGGTTTCCAACGTATACAACGTCTAAAACTGTACGGGATCACCGCACATAGAATCCTTTATCATGGATAACACAACCATACTCTGCGCATTTTTCGCAGCTGGAGCAGCCGTATCCTGGGCGCTCACATACATACTTGGCGTGTCAAAATGGAAGCACGAGGCAGAGAAAGCCGCCATCAGGATCGAGGAGAGAAAGAGCGACCTTGAAGACATGAAAAGGCACTACGAGACCCGTATCTCGGACATGGAGCACGCCCACACCCAGGCGCTCGAGTTCCAGAAAGAGACACTCAAGGCCGAAATGACCGAACACACCGACGCCCTTCTCAAACAGAGGGAAGAAGAACTCAGCCGCAAGGCAGAAGAGACGGTAAGGAGCATTTCAGGAGATTTCGAGAAGGAACTCAAATCCATGAAAGAGGCATTCCAGGCAGCACGCGAAAGCCAGATCAAAGGCAACAGTGAGCTTGGAGCAAGCTTCAGGAGCGCTGTCGATACCCTCAGGGAACAAAGCAGCAAGGTCGGAGAGAAGGCAGACCGTCTTGCGGAAGCGATGCGTGGCCAGAAGAAATTCCAGGGATGCTGGGGCGAGACAATCCTGCTGAACATGCTGTCCTCCGAAGGACTGGTGGAAGGGCGTGATTTCGACAAGGAGGAGACACTGCGCGATGAACTCGGCTTTGTTCTTGTCGGCGAGGACAGCGACAGCCGCATGCGTCCCGACTTCATACTTCACTATCCTGACCGCCAGGATGTCATCCTGGACGCCAAGGTGTCCCTGAATGCATTTTCCGACTATATCGAGGCCGCTGACGATGCTGCACGACAGGATGCCGCGACACGCAATCTGGATGCAATCCGCACCCAGGTAAAGCGTCTTGCGAAGAAGGACTACAGCAAATACCTGCGGAGCGGGAACCGGCTTCTGGACTATGTCATAATGTTCATTCCGAACAGCTCTGCGTACCAGCTGGCGCTTTCGATGGACCAGACACTCTGGCGCAGCGCCTATGCCCAGAAAGTTCTCATCACTACCGAAGAGACCATCATGCCTTTCCTGCGCATGATATCCATAGCATGGACAAACATCGAGCAGGTCAAGAACCAGCAGAAGATCATCCAGTCCGCCCAGACCATGATCGAGCGCGTGGCAGACTTCGCAAAGGCACACGCCGAGATGGGCAGGAAGCTGGACGATGCCAAGGCCTGCTACGACAGATGCTCAGCGAAGATTTCCGACCATGGCCAGAGCATACTCGTCTCCGCCAACCAGGTAATCCGTTACGGTGTCCCTGTCAATCCTTCCAAGCCTTTGCCTGAACAGTGACGCCAAGAGTCGACCACGCGTACAAAAAAACGGCCTCCGGGAAACCGGGGGCCGTTTTTATCTATTGAGCAAATCTTACTTTACGATGGTAAGCTTTGCAACCTTGAGCGATGCGAGGTCTGATGAAGGACCATAGAGGAGCTCGTAGTCACCAGGGATGATGTTGTTGCGGCTGGTGGTAGTGTCGAACCACTGGAAGCTGCTGTCATCAAGCTTGAAGCTTACATTTGCGGTAGCGCCCTTTGCTACATTTACGCGGCGGAATGCACGGAGAGCGTGTGAAGGGCCCTCGTTGTCACCTACGCGACGGAGATAAACCTGAACAACCTCCTCACCGTCGATAGAACCGGTATTGCTTACAGGAATCTCGATGGTCATGCTGCTGCCTGCCTTGTAGCTGTCGGTTGAAAGGGTTGCGTCACCATATGCGAAGGTGGTGTAGCTGAGGCCGAATCCGAATGGATAGAGAGGCTCACCCTTGAAGTAGCGGTAGGTACGGTTGGTCATGTTGTAGTCCATGAAGTCAGGAAGGTCTGCAGATGACTTGTAGAAGGTAAGAGGCAGACGGCCTGCAGGGTTGTACTCACCGGTAAGAACCTGTGCGATAGCCTCGCCACCAGCCTGACCAGGATACCATGCCTGGAGAACGGCGTTGCAGATCTCAGACTCGCGGGTCATTGCGATTGCAGAACCTGAGTAGTTCACGTATACGATAGGCTTGCCGGTCTTTGCGAGACGCTCGAGAAGAGCGGTCTGAACCTTAGGAAGCTCGATCTTGGTACGGTCGCCACCCTTGAAACCATCGATAGAAACAGGCATTTCCTCGCCCTCGAGCTGAGCAGCGATACCACCTGCGTAAACGATTACGTCAGCGTCCTTGACCTTGTTTGCAACTGCATTGAGGTCAAGTGGAACCTGGTGACCGAAGTTGAAGCTTACAGCAGCAACACGGCCATCGGTAGTACCATAGTTAACCTTGATCTTGTAAGACTTTCCAGCCTTTACGTCCATTGAGTATGCGAAAGCATTCTTGTTGTTACGGCCACGGAATACGGTCTCGCCGTCGATCTCCATGCTGAGAGTACCCTGTACCTGATAGCTGAATGCAACCTTGCCTGATGTCTTAGGAGTGAATACGGTCTCGTAAACACCGCAGAAGTTCTCGAGGTTTACGCCTGGAGCGAATACGGTAGCGCCAGCTGCAGAGAGGTTGACCTGGGTGTCGATAAATACCTTTGCTGCAGGATCACCCTCTGGTCTGAGGCTGTTCCAGTATGTTGCAGAGAAACCCTTGTGGCCATCCTCGGTCATACAGTCGTTGATAAGGCTCACGATTGCAACGTCAGAGGTGAGGTCGCAACCCTGGTCATAGATGAACTGAGCCTCAGGATATCTTGACTGGAGAGCCTCGAGGAGGGTGACAGTCTTTGAAGGATATCCGTTATAGTTACCCCACATTACAAGCGAGTCAGCTGCGTTTGGTCCGAGAAGAGCGACCTTCATGTTCTTCTTGAGAGGAAGGGTGCCGTCGTTCTTGAGGAGTACCATGCTCTTGAGGGCAGCCTCGAGTGCGAGAGCCTTGTGCTCCTTGCTGTCAACTACTGAATAAGGGATCTTGGTCCACTCGACAAGCTTGTCGTCATCCATCTCACCGAGCTCGAAACGTCCCTTCATGAGGCGGATAACCGAACGGTCGATGGTAGTCTCGTCGATAAGGCCCTGCTCTACTGCCTCAACGAGGTTTGCATAGGTAGAACCACACTCTACATCGGTACCGGTACGTACAGCCTTGGCAGCTGAATGTGCAGGATCAGGCTCAGTCTCGTGGTGGCCCTCCTGATAGAAGTCGTTGATTGCCCAACAGTCTGAAACGACGATGTGCTGGTAGTTCCAGTCGTTGCGGAGAATCTGCTGGAGAAGCTTGTCGCTACCGCAGCAAGGATCGTCCTCGTAACGGTTGTATGCACACATCACCTGCTTTACGTCACCCTCCTGTACGAGAGTCTGGAATGCAGGGAGATATGTCTCATAGAGGTCACGGTCGCTGATGTCCTTTGCGTTGAAGGTGTGGCGGTTCCACTCAGGTCCGCTATGAACGGCAAAATGCTTTGCACACGCAAAGAGCTTTGCATACTTGCTGTCGCTTGGGCCCTGAAGACCGTTGACAACCTGTACACCGAGACGTGAGGTAAGATATGGGTCCTCACCGTAGGTCTCATGTCCACGGCCCCAGCGTGGGTCACGGAAGATGTTTACGTTCGGAGTCCAGAAGGTAAGGCACTGGTAGATGTTGAGGTCGCCTTCCTGCTTGAACTGGGTGTTCTTTGCGCGAGCCTCGTCAGATACTGCGTCGAATACACGGTAAACCATGTCGTCATCGAAGCTTGCTCCCATACCGATAGGCTGTGGGAATACGGTAGCGAGACCTGCACGGCCTACTCCGTGAAGTGCCTCGTTCCACCAGTTGTACTGCTTGATTCCGAGGCGTGGGATTGCTGGTGAGGCATGCTGCATGAGCGATACCTTTTCCTCGAGGGTCATGCGGCTTACGATGTCTTCAGCACGCTTCTGAGGATCTGCATTCGGGTTCTGGTAGGCAGGCTTGCATGATGCTGCTGCAAGAAGCAGCACGGCAGCCCCTGCCAATGCTTTTATTTTCATAAGTTGATCGGTTAGAATATTAATGGTACAAAGATAGGCATTTGTTAAAATAAAATGGTTATTTTTACCTCTGCTAATAAAACGGATATCAAAATGCCACTATTCATCCCCAAAGAGTACTCCAACCTGCTTGGAAACGTTGAAAACACAGAGAAGGCCATCAAGGCCGTGAAAGATATGTTCCAGACCAACCTGTCTGCCCAGCTCGCCCTCCTTCGAGTGACTGCTCCTATGGTGGTGCTTTCCGGCACAGGTATCAACGACGACCTCAACAGCGTCGAGCGTCCTGTACGCTTCCCTATCAAGGGAATGGATGAGCGCAAGGCAGAGGTCGTACACTCGCTGGCAAAGTGGAAGCGCCTCAAGCTCGGCGAGATGGGGATCCAGCCTGGCCGCGGTATCTATACAGACATGAACGCGCTGCGCCCTGACGAGGACCTGGACAACCTTCACTCGATCTACGTCGACCAGTGGGACTGGGAAAAGGTGATCCGCAAGGAAGACCGCAACCTCGACTTCCTCAAGAAGACCGTACGCCGCATCTACGAAGCGATCAAGGTGACCGAGAACAAGCTCTACGTCGAGTTCCCGCAGATCGAGCCTCAGCTTCCTGAAGACATCTACTTCATCCACGCCGAGGAACTTCTCCAGAAGTATCCAGACCTCAGCCCGAAGGAGCGCGAGGACGCTATCGTACGCGAGCACAAGGCCGTGTTCATCATGGGCATCGGCGGTGCACTCAGCAACGGTGAGAAGCACGACGGCCGCGCAGCTGACTACGACGACTGGAGCACCCTCAACAGCGACGGTTTCAACGGTCTCAACGGAGACATCATGCTCTGGAATCCTGTGCTTGAAAGGGCATTCGAGGTATCCAGCATGGGTATCCGCGTGGATGAGGTTGCCATGGAGCGCCAGCTGGCAATATGCGGTCAGGAGCAGAAGAAGGAACTCATGTTCCACAAGCGTCTGCTTGCCGGCGAGCTGCCATACACGATCGGAGGCGGTATCGGCCAGTCACGTCTGTGCATGTTCCTTCTCCGCAAGGCACACATCGGCGAGATCCAGAGCAGCATCTGGCCTGAGGACATGATCGCCGAGTGCCATGCAGCCGGAATCGAAATAGTTTAAAACCACATAGAATGTTTGACAAGAACGTATACATCGGACGTCGCCGGCACATGATCGAAATGATGCAGGCTGAGGGCGCCACAGGAATTGCAATCTTCATCGGAAACGTCGAGTCTCCGGCACAGTACCGCGACAACTGCTACAAGTTCCGCCAGGACAGCAGCTGGCTGTACCTCTTCGGCATCGATGAGCCCCGCTACGCTGCCACCATCGATATCGAAAGCGGCGAGCAGACCATCTACGCCGACGACGCAGACCTGGACGACATCATCTGGAACGGTCCTACCCCATCGGTGGCAAGCATAGCCGCATCGGTCGGCATCGAAAAGTCGGCTCCATATGCAGAGATTGACAAGGTGGTCGCACGTGCCCGTGAACTCAAGCGCGAGATCCATTTCCTGCCCGCGACCCGCCAGTACAATGCCATGAAGATCGCAGACCTGACCGGTCTCAAGCCAGCAGAGGTCGTAAGTGCGTCCAAGGCGGGATGTCCGAATGCATCGGAGGCTCTCCTCCGCGCAGTCATCAGCATGCGTCTTGTCAAGGAAGATGTCGAGATCGAAGAGATAGACAAGGCCTGCATACTCGGCCAGGAGATGCACACAGTTGCACGCCGTGGCGTCAAGGTCGGAACCATCGAGCAGCAGATCGTAGGCGACATGGAGGGTGTGGCACTGAGCAAGGGCTGGGGCGTCAGCTTCGCGACCATCCTTACACAGCACGGCGAGGTTTTCCACTGTCACTCGCATGAGATGCCTATCGTTCCCGGCAAGCTCCTCGTGATCGATGCCGGAGTCGAGAGCAACAGCCACTATGCTTCAGACTTCACCCGCACATACCCTACAGGCGGAAAATACACCCAGCAGCAGAGAGAGATCTATCAGATCGTCTGCGACGCCAACGAGCATGCATTCAAGCTTACAGCTCCGGGCGTTGCCTACAGGGATGTCCACCTCTCTACCGTACGCGGCATGCTGAAGGGCCTCAAGGAGCTCGACCTCGTACGCGGAGACGTCGACGAGATGGTTCATGAGGGCATCGGCGGACTGTTCATGCCTCACGGTCTCGGCCACAACATGGGTCTTGACGTACATGACATGGAGGACTACGGCGAGAACTTGGTAGGCTACGATGCGGATCAGGAGCGTTCAAAGCAGCTCGGCCTCGGCAGCCTCCGCATGGCACGCAGACTCGAGCCTGGCAACATCGTCACCGACGAGCCTGGAATCTACTTCATCCCTGCTCTCATCCGCCAGTGGAAGGCTGACGGTACAGACAAGGGCATGGTGAACTACGACGCTCTCGAGTCATACATGGACTTCGGCGGCATACGCCTCGAGGATGACGTCCTTGTCACTCCTGACGGAGCGCGCAGACTTGGTGGCAAGCGCCTCCCTATCTCTCCTGATGATGTAGAGGCCGCAATGACTTCCGAATAATGCTTGAAACCTTTGCAATCATAGCCGGAGTGATCGGCATTCTGGGCAGCATCCTTCCTGGACTTCCTGGGCCTCCTGTCAGCTGGATCGGTCTTCTTCTGGTCTATCTGGCCGGAAGCAGCGAAATGACGACTGCCGTCCTGCTCATCTGGCTGGCGATAACGGTTGCCGTGACCATCATGGACTATGTAGTCCCTTCAATGCTCACAAGGGCAACCGGTGGATCGAAGACGGCCGGACGCGGTGCATTGGTCGGGCTTTTCCTCGGGCTGCTATACCCGCCTATCGGAATATTCCTCGGCACCATGGGAGGAGCCTTCCTTGCGGAACTTCTCATCGAGGACAAGGGCATGTGGTCATCGTTCAAGGCATCGATAGGAGCCTTTCTCGGCTTCATTTTCGGAACAGGGATGAAGCTGGCATGCTCCGGGGTGATGATGTACTATATAATTAAATTCATCAGCTAGGGTTTCCTGCTACGGCAGCGACTTTTGATTGATAACGACTGAAAGAGCGAGAGAATGTGGAGAGAGATCAGCCTTGAAGATATTGGCACGGCATTGCTGGATATTGCGATGCCGCGCCTTTGCGTTGTATGCGGACGTGAACTGCTGCTCCGGGAACGTCACATCTGTACGGACTGCCTGGCACAGCTGCCCCTGACGCGGTTCTGGAACCAGAGCCGCAACCCCATGGCCGACAAGCTGAACGCCCTTATTCAGAATGATCTTGGGGAGGATGGATACGAGCCGTACGCCAACGCCTGTGCATTATTCTATTATGGTACGGAATCCCCGTATGCGCACATCACTCCGCAGCTGAAATACTACCACAACATAAAGATGGGACAGTTCTTTTCGGCGATGCTTGGCCGGCGGCTCTGTTCCAGTCCGGAATTCGAAGATGTCGACATGGTGATTCCCGTACCGCTTCATCCTCTGCGCCGATGGAAACGCGGCTACAATCAGGCCGAGATAATCGCTTCCGAGATAGTCCGGGTTTACGCCTTGCGCGCAGGGGGCAGGGAACCGGAAATGCGGACGGACATTCTGCGACGGGTCCGTAACACCAGGACACAGACAGCCCTCTCCGGCGAGAGCAAAGTCGGGAACATGGAATCAGCATTTGCTCTGAGGCACAGATTCAAAGAGTCGGTTCCACGTCACATCCTCCTGATTGACGATGTATTCACGAGCGGCTCTACCCTATTCGCCTGCCGCAGGGTGCTGCGCCAGCATTTCGGAAGTGATGTGAAGATTTCCGTCGCGACTCTGGCTTTTGTCGGAGATTAGTCTGGGACCTGCTGCAAATTGATTTTTTTTGGAAAAGCTTTGGATTTACGAAAAATGATTTTCATATTTGCCGTATACATCAGACAAGAATGTTCAATAAGAATGCATATTGGTGGTGGCGCCTGTTACAACTCAACCAGTCGTAAAAGGTCAGACCATCGCGTATATAGATAATGATGGAGTTCAGCCGGAATACGACTGAGCTCCATTTTTTTATGACAACATTTTTCCTGAAATTTCAATAAAACAACTAATATTTACTTAACAAAATGAGCGAGAAAATTCCCTACAAGATCTATCTGGATGAGAATGAGATTCCAAGACAGTGGTACAACGTACGTGCGGACATGAAGGTTAAGCCTGCACCGCTTCTTAACCCTGGAACCCTCCAGCCACTTACCCTCGAGGACCTCAATCCTATCTTCTGTGAGGAGTTGAACAAGCAGGAGCTTGACAACGACACCAAGTACTTCGACATCCCTGAAGAGATCCTTGATTTCTACAAGATGTACCGTCCTTCACCACTCGTAAGAGCTTACTTCCTTGAGAAGGCTCTCGATACTCCGGCAAAGATCTACTACAAGTTCGAAGGAAACAACACCTCAGGCAGCCACAAGCTCAACTCAGCTATCGCGCAGGCTTACTACGCAAAGAAGCAGGGTCTCAAGGGTGTAACCACCGAGACCGGTGCAGGACAGTGGGGTACCGCCCTCAGCATGGCCAGCACATATTTCGGACTTGACTGCCAGGTTTACATGGTAAAGTGCTCTTATGAGCAGAAGCCATTCCGTCGCGAGGTTATGCGTACCTTCGGCGCAAAGGTCACCCCATCTCCTAGCAACACTACAAACGTAGGCCGCAAGATCCTTGAGGAGCATCCTGGAACCACCGGTAGCCTTGGTTGCGCCATCTCTGAGGCTGTCGAGGCTGCAGTTACCCAGGAGGGCTACAGATATGTTCTCGGTTCAGTACTCAACCAGGTACTTCTCCATCAGACCGTGATCGGCCAGGAGGTACAGGCTGCACTCAAGAAGTATGACATCAAGCCAGACATCCTCATCGGATGTACCGGTGGTGGTTCAAACCTCGGCGGTTTCGCTACCCCATTCATCGGCGAAATGCTCCGTGGAGAGGCAAACTACAAGATCATCGCTGCCGAGCCTGCATCTTGCCCAAGCTTCACCAAGGGTAAGTTCGCATACGACTTCGCTGACACAGGCCGTATCTGCCCTCTCGCCAAGATGTACACCCTCGGAAGCCAGTTCATCCCTTCTGCAAACCACGCAGGCGGTCTCCGCTTCCACGGTATGTCAACCATCCTTTCACAGCTCTATCATGACGGTCTCTTCGAGTGCCGCGCCGTTGAGCAGACTGACGTATTCAAGGCAGCTGTAACCTTCGCACGTGCCGAGGGTACCCTCCCTGCTCCTGAGAGCAGCCACGCTATCAAGATCGCCATCGACGAGGCTCTCAAGTGCAAGGAGACCGGCGAGGCAAAGACCATCGTATTCAACCTCTCTGGTACCGGTTACTTCGACCTCGTTGCATACGAGAAGTACAACACCGGCGTCATGACCGACGAGATCCCTACCGACGAGCAGATCGCAGCATACCTCGAGCAGCTCCCTAAGGTTGAGGAATAAAAATTTGACGCAAGGGGTCTGACCCCATCTGCATAAGAAAAGCGGCTGACTTTCAAGGTCAGCCGTTTTTCATTTCACTACCATCTCGCAGGCGGCACAGTCGAATACAAGATCGAAGCGGCGGCCGTTGTTAAGGAGATAGAGAGGGCCTGAAGCCTTTGCCCCCTGGTGGACAGGGCACATGCCCAGCTCATGACGGATGCAGTATCGGGTACGCATGAGCTCCGCGCCTTCCTTATGTGACAGCTCATATGCAGGTTCGATCCCGTCACTGGAATGAGCTTCGTGGAGCTCGCGGGCGAGCCTGTTGGCTATGTTAAGTTTATAACCGCTATGCGAGCATTTCTCTCCATCGTGCCTTGTACCCGTTGCAAGCGGTCTGGCTTTGATCTTGAGAGCATCGATATCCTCGGCGACCAGGCGGCGTATGCTGTTCAAGGTTGATGCACTGAGAAGCGGAACTGCCGCACCCGGCTTGTCGGTATGGATATCCGTCACCTTGAAATTGTAGTGCAGGGCACGCTTGGAGAGCTGTTCCTGCATCATCGCGATCTGGCGCTCACGGTTCTCCGCGGCCTCTACGTCCATCTTGAACGGACTCAGAATCTCGCGACCATCCTCGCTCACGGCATGAACATCCATTTCAAAGTTGCCGCTGATACTAATGTCGACGGCGACAGATATCTCGCGCTTCGGCATGTTCCTGTCAAGTTCACGCTCGAATGATGCGTTGATATTGCGGAAGACCTTCATTCCGGGTACAAGCCCGTCCATCGGCTTTGTCTCGATGGTCATTCCCGTACAGACATCGCCACGGAAACCCAGCAATTTCGCGCCAGCCTTGCCCTTCGGCAGGGCACAGAAACCGTCTCCATTGCTGAAAGTGACGTCAGGACCGGCCGGCTCGATATCGACAAACATCGAATAGACTCCACGCCCCTTGGGCTTGCGGACCGCAGCAATCTTTCCTACGAACTCCCCTATCGACTTAGGAGCATCCATTGATGACCACTGTCCGCGCTTTCCATCAAGAAAGAGCTCGGTATATCCACGGTTGAAAGTCCTGTCCAATTCGGGCTTGAAGCCGCCGCTGACACGTCCGAACGATGCACGCACATACTTGTCAGGATGAGCTGCAACGAGTCCGTCAATTGCCTCGGAATATGCCCTTACACAGTTCTTGACATAAGACGCATTCTTGAGACGTCCCTCTATCTTGAACGAACAGACTCCTGCGTCGGCAAGGTCTCCCAGACGATTGATCAGACAGTAGTCCTTCAGTGACAGCAGGGCCTTGTTCTTCACCAGGACCTTTCCTTCCTCGTCAACCAGATCGTAGAGCGAGCGGCACGCCTGGATGCACGCACCACGGTTGGCACTTCGTCCGGCTATGGCCTCGGACATATAGCAGTTGCCGCTGTAGCACACACACAGAGCGCCGTGCACGAAGAATTCCAGTTCACACTGAGGCACGGCTTCATGAATCTCCTTTATACGCTCCAGAGTCATCTCCCGTTCCAGGACGATGCGTCCGCATCCCAGGGACTCATAGAAGCGTGCATTTCCAGTGTCGCGGATCGCGCACTGGGTCGAGGCATGAAGCGGAACCGTGATATCATCCCAGGAGAATATCACGGTATCCTGGACTATGAAGGCATCGATGCCGGCTTTCTGGGCGCGCAGCATCATCTTGTGCGCCGAGTCCAATTCCCCGTCGTATATGATTGTGTTGACTGTCATGTAAACCCTGGCGCCGAAACGATGTGCGTAGCTGCATAGTTCAGCGACATCCTCCATCGGGTTTCCAGCGTCCTTACGGGCACCGAAGCCATCGCCTCCGATATACACGGCATCGGCACCGCAGGCTATTGCCGCGATGCCGATTTCCTTGTTTCTCGCAGGAGCGAGCAATTCAAGTTCCTGCATATATCCGATCGGGATGATTACTTGCTGAGTGCGTCGATGTACTGCTTTGCGTCAGTACCAAGCTCCTGTGCCTTCTTGTAGAACTCGAGAGCCTTTGCATTGTTCTTGTCACCCTGGTAGAGAGCGCCGATGGTAAGTGCGATAGCACCTGCGTTCTTTGCGCTAGGAGAGAGCTCGAGGTACTTCTCGAATGCCGAGATAGCGTCAGCGTTCTTCTTGAGCTGCTGTGAAGCCTGACCGAGAACGAGGTAAGCCTGTGCATTGTCGCCATACTCGTTAGCCTTCTTTGCTGCGTCAGCTGCTGCTGCGTAAGCCTTTGCCTTGAGCTGAGCTGCTGCATCCTTGAGGTAGATTGAAGCGATCTGCTTGTTGGCGTTAGCCTCCTGGCCAAGAGTTGCTGCCTTCTCGTAAGCTGCGATAACATCAGCCTGAGCTGCACCGCTGTTGGCGAGAGCCATTGCAAGACGGAGTGCTGAAGCGCCGTCCTCAGCGTCAAGAGTAAGAACCTCCTTGTATGCGTCAACTGCTGCTGCGAAATCCTTCTTGTCATAGAGTGACTTTGCCCAGAGCTTCTTTACCTGTGGAAGGAGCTCAGCTGCCTCAGTGGCAACTTCCTCGGAAGCGTACTCACCAGCTACCTTGACAGCCTCGTCGATCTTTGCGAAAGCTGCGGTATAGTCAGCCTCCTTTACGAGGTCCTTCGCAATTGAAAGAACGATTGAAGGGATGACACCCTTGCAGTTTGCGATGATCTCAGCGCCTTCCTCTCCACAAGCCTCAGCCTCTTTGATAGCCTTGGTGAAGAATTCGATTGCGGATGCCTTCTCGCCGTTAGAGAGAGCTGCTGCACCGCTGTTGTAAGTGTCAGTTGCCTGTGCCATGTCCTGAGCTGATGCGAAACCAACTGAAAGGGCAAGAGCGATCAAGGAAAGAATAATTTTCTTCATGGTGTGTACTTTTGTTTTAATGATTATCTATTCAATGGGGCAAATGCAAATATACTTAATAATATTTTATATTTGCACAAAGTCTAGAAAAGTGATGAGAAAACGCATTCTGTACATATACATACAGCTTTTGCTCATACTTTCCGCCTTTTCGGCGGGAGCACAGAGACCGGCATCTCTGCCACAGGCCTCACAGTTCGTCGTAGACTCCATCGCTCCGGATCTCATGTCTTACATGGTCCGCAGCCCTTTTCCGGGCTCCAGGGTCGAAACCGCACTGGCAGCATATGAGCCTCTCGGCTCTTCGCAATACCAATATCTTGCCAAACTTGAAAAATCACATGAAGGAATCATTGCGGACAGCGTGCTGACCTCCATGCTTGAGAGCATAAGGACCGTGATCGGCAAACGCGCCATCATCATCTGCGGAGACATCGACGTGAAGCGCACGAGGGATTCCCTCAAGGTATTTGCCGCGCGCATGAAGGCCGCCGACAGCCTGGCATTCACAAATCCCGGCAGCCATCTTCCGGAGATTGCCGGGGCAAAGGGTCCGGCAGTAAGGGAGTATCCTTGCAGCATAATGCTCACCACCCCGCGCCAGTCCCGCGAGAACATAGGAAGTACGGTGGCACGTGTAAGCGCGCGTTACTCCAACTGGCTTGGCGCTGAATACGTACGAAGATGCCAACGTGCCCTCAGGGATGCAGGAATACAGTACGGAAACGTCGGATATGACTACTACCCTTCATACAGTCATGGTGGAGACGAGACCCTGGTCGCACATGCTTCCGTCGCTGTCGAAGACATAGAGAAGGCTAAGCAGATCATGAGGCTCTGCCTCCTGGGCATGGGTGATGGCGGTTACAGGAATTGGCCACCGGCCGATGATGTCATGGACCTGCGCAGCCCTATGGAGCGCTGCACCGACGCATTCCTGTACGGTGCCGACCTTGCGTCCAGCGAGATTGCGGCCGACTGGTTCAGCAAACACAGCCTGGGCAGAAAACAGGAGGTCGAATACTTCAAAGCATTTGTAAAGGAGTATGTTTCAGACCTGCGCCCGGCAGCAGCCCATAACGACGTACAGTGGTTCAGCAAGATGCCAGGCCTGCTTGAAAAGCCTGACATGGCCGATACCACACGCCTCAACCTGCCGATTTCAAAGGTACGCCTCAAGAATGATGATACAGATAAACTCACTGGCGGTATTGTCTGGACTTTCGGCAATGGAATAAAAGTCCTGTACAAGGAGATGAAGACCGGAGGCCGTATGGAATACTCCATCATACTCAACGGCGGCCCGGGAGGAATCCTGTCTGAGAGTGAACTTCAGTTTGCTGACGACGTACTGCTCAGCGGACGTCTGGGAGGCATGGAAGGAAACAATTTCATGGACCTCATCAACGCATGGGGTGTCACCATGGACATCGAAGTCGGCATTTCGGAGACCATCATCAGCGGCCATGTGGAAGATTCCAATCTGGACAAGCTCCTGCGCGTCCTCAACATACTGGTCAATTCCCGCAGACCGGCAGACCAGGCCAGGTTCGAGATGCTGAAACAGAGGATCGCCATATCCGAGAAGGACTGGCGTTCCAGCCAGAAAGGGCTGGAGGCCGCCATGGACAGCCTTATCGCACCGACCTTCGCTTTCAGCGGAAGGATGAGCGCATCTTCCATGAAGGATGACCTGCCTCAGCGTGTAGAAAAGTATTTCAGCAGCTGCTTCAGGCGTTTTGACGACAGTATGATCATACTTGTCGGAGACCTGCCGATGGACAGAGCAAAGAGACTGCTCACCCACCATCTTGGAATCTTCGGGACAGGTGGAGACCCTGGTCCTCGCAGCTATGCCAGCTGGGTTCCGAAGAGCGGTTCCAGCGAAATCAGCGGCATCGAAGGAGCGACAGTGGACAAGGGCAGCGTCCACATCGAGATAACTTCCGCCGCGCACTATTCGCGCCAGCGCCAGATTTCCCTCGAAGCCGCGGAGACAATCATCCGTGACACTCTGGAGTTCGCACTGGCGGACATGGGATATGAGATCGACATCAACTCGAGACTGGATATCAGGCCAGTAGAGAGAGTGGTGATGAATATCCACTTGAAACCGGGAAGGGAGGCTTCCATCAGTTCTCATGAGGCGGCCAGGATCGCAAGCTCGATACTTGACAATGTCGCCTCTGTCAAGGAAACCGGACTGGACGGGTTCAAGGATGCAAAGACCGCTGAATTCCAGGCTTGTTCCAAGGAGGCAGCAGGTATCATAAAGATCGCGACGGCACGATACGGACTCGGGAAAGACATAATCGGAAGCGCCGCACAGGTAAAGAGTCTGCGCTGGGAAGATATCAGAAATGTATTGACGACGATCCAGGATGCCCCGCGCCTGGTTCTGGCTGACGAGTAACAATCATCATTCATGGGACATAAGAGAAGATTCGGCACAATAGTTCAGATAGGAGACGTACTGGTTTCCGAGGACGTATTCATGGAGTGTTTCAGCTGCGATTACGAGAAGTGTCGCGGCAAATGCTGCATCGTAGGCGAATGTGGAGCTCCGCTGGAAGAATACGAGCTCGACGAACTTGAGAGGGTGTACCCAGTCTGCTCCCCTCTCATGAAGCCGGAAGGATGCGCTGCCGTGGATGCGAAGGGATTCTTCGAGATCGACTTCGAAGGGGACATTGTAACCCCGCTTACCGAAGGCACCCAGGAATGTGCTTTCTGTCATTTCGACAAGGACGGGAACTGTCTCTGCTCGATCGAGATGAAATTCCTGGAAGGCAAGTGCGATTTCCGCAAGCCGATTTCCTGCAGTCTCTATCCTATCCGTATTACAAAGCTTACAGGAGGCGGCCAGGCACTCAACGTCCATCATTGGGACATCTGCAAGGATGCCTTTGACAAAGGCAAGCGGGAAGGCGTCAGGGTTTACCAGTTCCTAAAGGAGCCTTTGACAAGACTTTACGGCGAGGACTTCTATGAAGCTCTGTGCGCAGCGGCCGTCCAGGTCGAGGCTTCTCTCAACGAAGATTAGCTATTCAAAGCTGAAACTCAGTTCGACATCGCCGAAGTGCCCTTTGACAATCGTGTCTTTTTCGAAATACTTCCTCGAGAGCTGGCCCCTCCAGACTATGTCGTCAGCCGTCCTGAAAGGTATTTCCAGATCGAAGCCGTAGCTCTTTGATTCGATCTTGGCGATGCACGAGCATTTCCAGGAGGTCATTGTTCCTCCGTCATCCTCGACAATCATGAAAGCGAAGCGGTCCAGCTGGTCTGTCCATTCCGAAACCAGCACGGTGTTGAGGACATGGGCATATCCCATCATCCCGCGCTTTACAACGACCAGAAAATCCGTAATCTCGGGATAATAGAGCTTGAGTTCAGCCTCCGTGCTGGCTGTGAAGTTTTCGAGAGAACCGCACTTGACCCAGAATTCACTCGCACCGGCAAACCATGGATCGTAGTTCCGGTTCATCCGGAAATCTTTGAGGACCAGTGTGCGGCAGTCTTTGCCTGCCTTTGTCGGCCTGACTGAAATGGCACCACCCTGTGCCCAATCCGGATTCTCGCGGCGGAACATCTCGATGGTTTTATAAGATGCATCATCGTTGCGATTGATCACCCACACAGGGCGGTTCATTGCCATCTCTTCGTCAACAAGGACAGTCCGGATGCCCTTGGAAGTCATTTCATAGCCGGTATTCACACCCGCTCCAGTTCCCGGATCGAAAGTGATGACCGGAGGAGTCTTGCCATCCCAACGCTCCGAATACGGCCAGTATATCTGGACATCGGATGCTTTCAATCCGGTGATGAAAGACTCCGGATCGGCTCCATGCAGGATATCGTCACTCTTCGTTCTGGTCGCAAAATAATCGTCTATCAGTGACCTGATAGGATGGGAATAGCTGGACACCTTGGTCTGGCTGGTCTGTTCTCCGACTCCGCGTCCCGGACATTCGAACAGCGACGCCATAGTATATTCCTCGTCATAGCCATTGTCTGACGAGGACTTGACCGCATCGTGGACCTCAAGATAATGCTCGGCATCAAGAGGCAGTTCAGCAAGCAGGCTTGCCACTTCGCTGAGTTCCATGGACTCGGACGCGGCGGGCTGTTCAAATGGCGTGGCCGGATCACATGCAAGTAAGACAGTCATGGCAGCCAGTATCGGCAAAGTTTTCATAGTCGTTCACTTTTTTCATGCAAAGTGAGCGATAATCAGCCGTTTAACCTCATGAAACACGGCTAAATGAAAATCACGCCCCAAAGAGCGTGATTCACAGTTATTTCGAATAGAAGATAAATCGTGTCTTGTCGTAGAAATCCCGGACCTGCTCGGTCTGGCGGAATCCCATGTTGCGGAAAAGGACCTCGGTTTCCGGACCAAGAAGAGAATTGATCTCGGTGAGACACTTTCCTTCAGGTGCGAGGAGACGCTCCGACCAGCGGGCAATGGCTCTGTAGTAGAGCAGTGGATCCTCGTCAGGGACATACAAGGCAGTAGCAGGTTCATAGTCTACCACATTCTTGCGGAGCGATGGTTTCTCGGACTCCATGATATAAGGAGGGTTGCTGAGAATCAGGTCGAACGGACCATACTTGAAGTCCTGTTCCGTATCGAGGACGTCAGCATTCACGAACACAGGAGCTGTAGCCTGGAGTTCCTTGAGCTTTGCAGCGAACGGCTGGGTGCGGGCGACCTTGAGCGCCACTTCCGAATTGTCGACTCCGACGACCTGACATCCCGGTACCGAAAGAGCCAGCAGCCACGCGATGCAGCCCGAGCCCGTACACAGATCAAGGATGCGGACAGGTGTCGCGTTCTTGCCGTATGGTATACGCATGCGGCGTATGCGGGACGCTATCTTTATTGCTTCACGGACGAGCATCTCGGTCTCCGGACGAGGGATAAGAACGGCCGGATTGACATTGAATGTATAGTCACAGAAATCGGCGGTACCGATTACATATTGAATAGGCTCCCCCTGCTCAAGACGCTGAAGATTCTCCTTCAGCTTCGGCATCTTCTTCTTGTCGATCTGATACTCCGGCTCGACGATATGGGTATAGTTCTTTGTTCCGAGGATGGCTTCACAGAGCATCAGGACGATGCTGCGTGCCTCCTTGGTAGGATAAAGAGCCTCAAGAGAGGCTGTGCTTTCGCGTATGAACTCTGTAAGGAGCACCGGCTATGAATTTTCGATGATGATATTGAGGAATTCTGTCATGTCCATTCCGGCAGTACGTACCATCTTTGGAACAAGTGATGCACTGGTCATTCCAGGAATGGTGTTGACCTCAAGGAACCAGAGCTTGTCGCCCATGATATAGTCGACACGTACAAGGCCCTTGCAGCCGAGCTGACGGTAAATCCGCGCCGTGGTATCCTGGATATGCGCCTTCTCTTCTTCGCTGACAGGTGCCGGACAGATTTCCTGGCTGTTTCCGTTGTACTTGGCGTCGTAGTCGAAGTACTCGTTGCTGGTCACAATCTCGATGATAGGGAGAGTCTTCACCTCGTCTCCGTCGATGTATGCTGCACAGGTAAGCTCACGGCCCGTAACGCCCTGCTCGATGAGAACTGTAGAGCTCTCGCGATACGCACAGTTGATCGCCGACTCGAGTTCCTCCTCACATTTGACCTTGGTGATTCCAAAACTTGAACCCGAATCCGTAGGCTTGACGAACACCGGATACTGCAGGTTGGCGCTGACTTTTGCCGCAACCTCCTTGAGATCCGCTCCCAGACGGACAAACAGGTCAGGAGCACAGCTGATGAAATCAACGTCACGGAGGTATGTCTTGCAGGAGAACTTGTCGAAGGTCACAGCAGAAACAAAGGCGTTGCAGCTGCTGTATGGGACCCCTATCATCTCAAGATAGCCCTGAAGAAGACCATTCTCGCCTGGACGGCCATGCTGCATTATATAAGCGTAGTCGAACTTCACCTTCTCGCCGAGAATGCTGACAGAGAAGTCGGTCTTGTCAATCTCCGGCTGCGATCCTTCGGGGAAGGTCACTCTCATGGAATTGCTCTTTCGCACTGCCACTACCGACCACTTGCCGAAACGGGCAAGAATCTCGTAGACGTCATATTTCTCGTCAATGCGGGAGGCGGTGAACTCTCCGCTTCGGCATGCGACCTCCCATTCAGAGGAATCACTGCCGTAGATAACCGCTATACTTTTGTAGTTGCTCATAGTTTCTAGAAATCGAAATACTCTTCCTCCTCTGCGGCAGCCTTCTTCATGGCAGCATCCTCGTCACCACCGCTGCAGCTCAGATCGAGCACCATGCCGGCGGGGGCCTGGAACTTGTCACTCTCGCTGATGCCCAGAGTGCCGTCCTTGAGAACCTTCTTCATGAAGATACCCCAGATAGGAAGGGCCATGTTGGATCCTCCACCGAGGGCAAGAGACTGGAAATGTACCTGACGGTCCTCGGCACCTACCCAGATACCTGCTGTGAGGGATGGTGTATAGCCGATGAACCAGCCATCCGAGTTGTCGTTGGTGGTTCCTGTCTTGCCGGCGATCTCGCCGCGGAGAGCATATGTGCCGCGAAGGCGGGAGCCTGTTCCTGCATTGACAACGCCCTGCATGAGATTCGCCATGAGGTATGCTGTCTCTTCGCTGATCGCCTCACGCTTGCGGTTGGTAAACTCCGAGATCACGTTGCCCTGGTTATCCTCGATACGGGTCACGAACATAGGGGTTACATATACGCCCTTTGAAGGGAAGGTGTTGTATGCCGATACCATCTCGTAAACGGAAATGTCAGCCGAGCCCACACAGAGGGCAGGAACAGCATCGACATAGCTGCTGATTCCCATGGCGCGCATCATTCCGAGCATTGCTTCCGGTCCGAGCTGGGACATGAGGTATGCGGAGATATTGTTCGAACTGTTTGCCAGGCCCCACTTGAGGGTCACGGTACGGCCGATGTACTCAGCCTTGTCGGTGCTTCGCGGAGTCCATACGTCCTCGCCGACGATGAATGACTGAGGAACGTTCACAACCTGGGTGCAAGGGCTCATGCCGGACTGCATCGCAAGGGTGTAAAGATATGGCTTGATTGTCGAGCCCACCTGACGCTTGCCCTGACGGACATTGTCATACTTGAAGTATCGGTAGTTCGGTCCGCCGACGTATGCCTTGATATGGCCGCTGCCAGGCTCGATGGCCATGAAAGCGGCGCGGAGGATTGACTTGTAGTATTTGATCGAGTCGTCCGGTGTCATGAGGGTATCGATGTAACCCTTTCCATCCCATGAGAAGATACGCATCTTGGTCGGCTCCTTGAAACTCTTGAGAATCTCCGACTCGGAGGCTCCACCATTCTTCATCATGCGGTAGCGGTCACTCCAGCGGCGTGCCTGGGACATGAGGCGGTTGCGGGTATCCTCGTCGACATCATTCGAGAACGGACGGTTCGGCTTGCGGCGGAGATCATTCTCGAAACTCTTCTGGAGGTTCTTTCCCAGATGCTCGGCAACGGCCTCTTCGGCATACTGCTGCATCTTGTAGTTGATGGTGGTATAGATGCGGAGACCGTCACGGTCAAGATCGTAGCTGCTTCCGTCAGCCTTCTTGTTCTTGTTCAGCCATCCGTAAAGGTCATCCGTAGCCCATGCGAGCGAGTCCGCCGAGTAGTCCTCACGGTTCTGGTATGATGAGCGCTTCGGTTTCTGGGCGTTCATTGTCCTGCGGAGCATGTCCCTGAAGTATGGAGCATGTCCGGCGTTGTGATCCTGAACCTGATACTGGAGAGTTATCGGGATTGCCTGGATGGAGTCACGCTCCGCCTTGGTGATATAGCCCGCGCGGGCCATCTTGCCAATGACGAAATTGCGGCGTGTCAGCGCCTTGTCCGGATTGATGGCAGGATTGTAGCGGGTCGGCTTGTTGACCATTCCGACCAGCATGGCAGCTTCCTCGACGGTAAGCTCGCCCGGCAGTTTGGCGAAGAAGGTTTCGGAAGCCGATTTCACACCGAAGGCGCCTCCACCGTAGAAGATGGAGTTGAGATACATGTTCATGATCTCGTCCTTGGTATAGTTCCTCTCGAGCTTGACGGCAGTAATCCACTCCTTCAGCTTGGTCCAGACCATCACGACCTTTGACATGCCCGGAATCCTGCTGTTTACCTCTCGGCGTGGATAGAGCGTCTTTGCGAGCTGCTGGGTGATGGTACTTCCACCTCCCTGGCTGGAATCCCGCATGAGCAGGGTCTTCACGGCAACGCGGGCAAGGCCACGCATGTCGATGCCTGAATGGCTGTAGAAGCGCTGGTCCTCGGTTGCCACAGCGGCATGTACGAGATGCTCCGAAAGTTCATCGTATGACGCGAAGGTACGGTTCTCGATATGGAAGGTCGCAAGGGTCTCGCCATCCTCGGCGATGACCTGGGTAGCGAGCTTGCTGTCAGGGTTCTCAAGTTCCTCGAAAGAAGGGATCTCGGCGAAAAGCCATACCAGCACGAGGAGTATCATGATCAATGCCACCGGTGCGGTGACGAGTATCCAGAAAATCTTTCCTAACTTGTTTTTCGTAGTCTCTTTCATATATTTTTCTCAACTATGTTGAGGTCTTTTTAATAAAGGTATAAACCTCGCAAAATTACCGAAAATGTTTGGATAATTGCCGGGTTTGATGTTTTCTTTGCACCATAAATTCAAATTTTGAACGCATGGAGGGGAATTTAGTCATCGTGGAGTCTCCGGCCAAGGCCAAGACAATCCAGAAGTTCCTCGGAGACGGTTTCGTGGTAAAATCGAGCCACGGACACATCAGAGATCTCCAGGAAAAGAAACTCAGCATAGACACAGAGCACGGGTTCATACCCGAGTACGTTATATCGGACGACAAGAAGAAACTCGTAAGCGAGCTCAAGAAAGCCGCCAAGAGTTCGGAGACCGTATGGCTTGCATCCGATGAGGACCGCGAGGGAGAGGCCATCTCATGGCATCTCGTCGAGGCCCTTGACATCAATCCCGAGAAGACCAAGCGCATCGTCTTCCATGAAATCACGAAGACAGCCATCCAGAAGGCTATCGAAAACCCCAGGACCATCGACATGAATCTCGTCAACGCCCAGCAGGCAAGACGTGTGCTCGACAGACTTGTAGGTTTCGAGCTTTCGCCTGTACTCTGGCGCAAGGTCAAGAGAGGTCTTTCAGCCGGCCGCGTCCAGAGTGTAGCCCTGAGACTTGTCGTTGACCGCGAGAGAGAGATCAATGCCTTCAATGCCGAGCCTTTCTACCGTATCCAGGCAATATTCCATCCACAGGGAACCGAGGCAGCAGTAAAGCTTAAGGCCCGTCTGGACAACCGTTTCAACGGCATAGAGGAGGCACGTGCATTCCTCAATGACTGCATAGGAGCTTCATTCAGCGTGGACAGCGTGGACAGTACAGACGGCACCCGCCATCCGGCTCCTCCTTTCACCACCTCGACACTGCAGCAGGAAGCTGCACGCAAGCTCCACATGTCGGTTAGCTCAACAATGCGCATAGCCCAGGGACTGTATGAACGAGGTCTCATCACCTACATGAGAACAGACTCGACAAACCTGTCCAACCTTGCGCTTGGCACAGCAAAGGAATATATCACGGAAACCTACGGTAGCGAATATTCACATACCCGCCAGTTCCGTACCACCAGCAAGGGTGCACAGGAGGCTCATGAGGCAATCCGTCCTACATTCATTGCCAACACCGACATAGACGGAACCACCCAGGAGAAGAAACTCTACAACCTTATCTGGAAGCGCACCGTCGCTTCACAGATGGAGGATGCCAAGGTCATGAACACCACCGTACGCATCGGCAACGACCGCAGAAGCGAGAAGTTCAGCGCCCAGGCCACAACCATACTCTTTGACGGATTCCTCAAGGTTTACGCAGAAGGAATCGATGACGAGAACGATGAGAGCGAGGAGGCAATGCTTCCCGAGACCATGGTCGGTGCTGTCATGGAGGCAAAGACCATCGGCGCAGAGTGCAAGTACACCCAGGCTCCACCGCGCTTTTCCGAGGCCACACTCGTGAAGAAGCTCGAAGAACTCGGAATCGGACGTCCGTCAACCTACGCTCCTACCATCAGCACCCTGATGACACGCGAATATATCTTCAAGGGAGACCACAAGGGCGTTGAGGCCGAGGTTGTCAACCTGACACTGAAGGGCAGCGTCATAAGCGAGTCTTCAAAGGTCGAGACCTATGGCAACGAAAGAGGCAAGCTGCTCCCTCAGGATTCAGGCATGCAGGTATGCGACTATCTCTGCGGCAATTTCAGCGACATCATGGACTATGAATTCACTGCCAATGTCGAGAAGGAATTCGATGACATCGCGGAAGGTAACACAATCTGGAACGAGTACATCGGCCGCTTCTACGGACCATTCCACAGCAAGGTGGACGAAGTCCTCAAGGACAGGGAGTTCGTCGACTATACAAGGGAGGTCGGCATCGACCCGTCAGACGGCAAGATGATCATCGCCAAACGTGGCCAGTATGGCCCGTACGTCCAGAAAGGCGAAGGCGACGACCGCCAGTTTGCAAGCCTGCTCAAGAATCAGCTGCTCGAGGCAATCACCCTCGAAGAGGCTGTAAAGCTTTTCCAGCTTCCACGCACCGTCGGACAGCTTGACAACGCCGATATAGTTGTCCTCAAGGGACGTTTCGGACCGTACATCAAGTTCAACGGCAGCAATTTCTCTCTTCCAAAGGGCTCCGATCCACTTTCAATAAGCCTCGAAGAATGTGTGAAGATCATCAATGCGGTAGCCGAGAAGCCGGTGAATGACGTCATCGCCGAGTTCCCGAGCGGTATCCAGCTGCTCAACGGACGATATGGTCCATACATCAAGTTCAACGGTTCGAACTACAAGATTCCAAAGGGAACAGAGACCACTGCGCTTGATGAGGCGGCATGTCAGGACATCATTAACAATTCGCAACCGACTTCAAGAAGAGGCTCCCGAGCAAGGAGATCCTAACAATCGTCAGTAAATCAGCAGATTTAGAAAGCAAGGGATGGCAAAAATGGAGAAAATCCGTATATTTGCCGTCCCAATTGCTTTTAAATCATAACCTATATGACACAGTACAACCTTGACGCAATTGACAGAAAGATTCTTTCTTTCCTTGTCAACAATGCCAGAATGCCATTTCTGGAGATCGCCCGCGAGTGCGGAGTCTCAGGAGCTGCAATCCACCAGAGAGTGAAGAAGCTGGAACTCAATGGAGTAATCAGCGGGTCCCGTCTGCTTGTAAAGCCGCAGGCCATAGGTCTGAATGTATGTGCCTTCATCAGCGTCTCACTTTCGGAAGCAAACAAGTATCCAGAGGTGATTGCAAGCCTGAAGCACATTCCAGAGATTGTAGAGTGTCATTTCGTAACCGGAAAGGCTTCGCTCCTGCTGAAGCTCTACTGCTATGACAATGACCATCTTATGGATATTCTCCTTAACACCATCCAGAAGATTCCTAACATCCAGTCGACCGACACCATGATTTCCCTTAACGAAGCGTTCGAGCGCCAGGTATGGGTCAAGGATGCGCCTAGGGACAGCTCCAGCTTCTCCGGAAGCGGAGAATAGGCTTTTTTTTACTAATTTCGCCTCATGATTTGTACGACAATCCAGAACAGAAACCTGGACGAAATCCAGGCTCTCCTGGACAGCGGTGAAATTGAGATGGCGGAAATCCGCCTGGACCGCTGTCCAGAGCTCAGCGAAGAAGACATAGAAACCGTTTTTTCGACCACCGACATTCCTCTGGTCGCGACCTGCCGTATCTCTGATATCAGGGCATCGGTGTCGACTGAACGTGAGGCCGTATCCATTGCAGAGAAAAAGCTTAAGATTGCCATCGAGGCAGGTGCCAAATACATGGATCTCGAGACCGAGGCCCCGGCTGCGATGGGAAAGAGACTTCGTCGCATTGCGAAGCTCAACGGTACCATATTCATCCGCTCATTCCACGATTTCAACGGAACCTCGGACAATGTAGCCGAGGAGCTCGAGCGCTGCCGTCAATACGGCGCCGATCTGACCAAGATAGTGACGACAGCCGTCAATGATGGCGATGTCGAGAAAGTCATGGCACTCTACAGCCTTGCACCTGAAGGACAGCTCATCGCATTCTGCATGGGTGAAAAGGGCCGTGAGAGCCGCATGCTCGCCCTCAAGATGGGCGCGCCCTATACTTACGCCGCTCTTGACGAAAGCGAGGCCGCAGCTCCTGGCCAGTGGGCGACCGCCGACATGGTAAAGGCACTGTACAGCGGATCTCAGGATTTCCATCTCGGCGAGGTACGCATGCCTGCTTCTAAGAGCTATGCACAGCGTGCGATCATCGCTGCAGCACTCGCAGAGGGCACTTCAAGACTGAAAGGATACTCTCCTTGCGCCGACACCGAGTCCGCTGTCCGCGTAGCCCGTGCACTGGGTGCGGAAGTCATCGAAGACGAGGTTCTGGTCATCAAGGGCATCGGTCCTGTCGGTCCAGGATGCAAGCCATTCGGCATGAATGAGCTTCACACCGGCGAATCAGGCCTTCTGACCCGACTGATGATACCTCTCATGGCAATGCTCAATGGCGAGGATATTGTCGTGACAGGCGAAAAGACTCTGGTCAACCGTCCTCTCAAGGGCGCGAACGACATAATGGCGGCCTTTGGAGTCGTGCTTACCAATGCAGTGGCACGCGAGAAAAATGCTAAGGAGGTTTATATTCCGGCAAAGGTCAGCGGCAGGCTCATCCCTGGCAAGGCCGACATTTCAGGCAAGGGCGGTTCACAGCTCATCTCAGGCCTGCTGATGGCACTGCCTATGGCAGATGTCCAGAGCACCATCTATATCAGCGAGCCTAAGAGCATCCCTTACATGTTCATCACAGAGGACGTTCTCCGCAAATTCGGAATCAAGATCGTCAGCGAGATGGAGGGAGGCGAAGACCTGATCGAGACCCAGGACTGGGGACTCTGCACAGGCATGACCTTCAAAATTCCTGGAGGTCAGAAATACAAGGCTGCGGACATCGATCTTGAAGGCGACTGGAGCAGCGCTGCGAACTTCCTTGTAGCAGGAGCCATCTTCGGCAGCGCCCAGATAACAGGACTTGACATGATGTCGCTCCAGGCGGACATCACCATCATGGACGTGCTCGTCGAGGCGGGAGCAAGCATCTCCCAGATCGACACCGACTATATCGACTCGGTTGCAGAAGCAGCGACCCTGGCCGGCGTAGCTCCGCGTACCGGCAATGTCTGTGTCGCAAAGGCACCGCTCGAAGCGTTCGAGTTCGACCTCAACAATGCTCCTGACCTGTTCCCTATCGCAGCGATCCTGGCTGCTTTCTGCCCAGGCACCAGCCGTATCGGCGGTACCGGCAGACTCTCGAACAAGGAGTCAGACCGTGGCGCAGCAATCGTCAACACCCTAACCCAGATGGGCGTTCCAGCACACATCGAGGGTGACGACATGGTAATCGAGGGCCACTCACTCAGCTGGCGACTCGCAAACGGAAAGCTTCTCAAGGGCGGAGAATACACCTCATACCATGACCACCGCATGGTCATGGCGCTCAAGGTGGCATCGCTTGGTGCTGACAGTCCTATCGTCATCGACGACGAGAAGTGTGTATGCAAGTCCTTCCCGGACTTCCTGACAATCTTTGAATCATGAATTCATTTGGAAGAAACATAAGGGTTTCCATCTTCGGCGAATCACACGGAGCCGGCATCGGCGTAATCATCGACGGCGTTCCTGCCGGCGTTGAACTGAACGAGGCTGATTTCGACGCAGATATCGCGCGCAGGGCATCGGGAGCGCTCGGAACGACTCCGCGCAAGGAGGCTGACAGACCCGAGGTCCTCAGCGGACTCCTTAACGGGCACACGACAGGAACCCCTCTCACAATCATATTCCGTAACGGCAACACCCGTTCCGGAGACTACAGCCAGTTCATGGATCTCCCACGCCCAGGTCATGCAGACCGCGTGGCAGCAGTGAAGTGGAACGGTTTCAACGATCCTCGCGGCGGAGGTCATTTCAGCGGCCGCATCACGCTCCCGGTAGTCGCAGCAGGCGTAGTTGCCAAGAAAATTCTCGGTGACATTTCGATCAAGGCTGAACTGACCGAAATCGGAGGCGAGACGAACCGCGAAAACTGGAAGGATCTCCTCAACAGGACCATAGCCGAGGGGGACTCCCTTGGCGGCATCATTGAATGCCGTACAAACGGCCTCCCTGTAGGCCTCGGCGGTCCTTTCTTCGACTCTATGGAGTCTCTTCTCTCACACGCAATGTTCTCCATTCCAGGAATCCGCGGCGTTGAGTTCGGCGACGGCTTTGCCGCATCCCGCATGAAGGGTTCCGAGCATAACGACCCATACGTGGACGGTCGCCCTGCAAAGAATGGAGCCGGCGGTATCAATGGAGGTCTTACAAACGGCGAGGAACTTGTTTTCCGCATCGCAGTCAAGCCTACCGCAAGCATAGCCAGGGCACAGAGCACCTGGAATTTCAAGAACGGCAGCATGGACACACTGGAGGTCAAGGGCAGACATGACGTATGCTTCGCCCTGCGTACACCAGTTATTGTTGAGGCCATGACAGCCCTCGTGCTCGCCGATCAACTCGTCAAGTAATGGCAGCACAGGAAGAACTCAAAGACCTGATCAAACAGGAATACAAGGAAGGCTTTGTCACAGAGGTCGAGCAGACCTACGTGCCTAAGGGCCTTAACGAAGATATAATCCGTACGATCTCGAAGATCAAGGAAGAACCGGACTGGATGCTTGAATTCCGTCTGGATGCATTCCGGAAGTGGGAGAAGATGGAGCAGCCTCAGTGGGCCCACCTCGATCTCCCTAAGATTGACTACCAGGACATCATCTACTACGCGGCTCCAAAGAAGGACAGCGAGCGTCCAAAAGAGATAGACCCAAAGCTTGCCGAGACATTCGAGAAGCTGGGAATTCCAATCAAGGAACGCGACGTGCTTGCCGGCGCTGTTGCGGTTGACGCGGTGTTCGACTCCGTTTCGGTCACCACTACCTATCGCAAGACACTGGCGGAGAAAGGCATCATCTTCTGTTCATTCTCGGAGGCCATAAAGGAGCATCCTGACCTGGTGCGCAAGCATCTTGCGAGCGTCGTTCCTGTGGGTGACAACTACTTTGCGGCACTCAATTCCGCGGTCTTCAGCGACGGTTCGTTCGTGTACATTCCCAAGGGTGTCAAGTGTCCTATGGACCTGAGCAGCTATTTCCGTATCAACGCGAGCGGCACAGGCCAGTTCGAGCGCACCCTTATCGTTGCCGACGAGGGATCGACCCTGAGCTATATGGAGGGCTGTACAGCGCCTATGCGTGACGAAAACCAGCTCCATGCTGCGGTTGTAGAGATCGTTGTCGAGAAGGATGCAGACGTAAAGTATTCGACTGTCCAGAACTGGTATCCCGGTGATGAGAACGGCAAGGGAGGAATCCTGAACCTCGTTACCAAGCGAGGAATCTGCAAGGGCAGCGGCAGCCATCTGTCATGGACCCAGGTGGAGACCGGTTCAGCGATTACCTGGAAATATCCGAGCACCATACTCATGGGCGACCATTCGTCGTCGGAGTTCTATTCAGTAGCCCTCACCAACAACTGGCAGCAGGCCGACACCGGAACCAAGATGATTCACATCGGCCGCGACACGCGCAGCCGTATTGTCAGCAAGGGTATATCCGCCGGTCACAGCCAGAACAGTTATCGCGGCCAGGTACGTATCAACAAGGGCGCAGAGCATGCCCGCAACTATTCTCAATGCGACAGCCTTCTCATCGGCTCGCAGTGCGGAGCTCACACTTTCCCGCTCATCCAGAGTGCCAATCCTGGCGCAGTAGTGGAACATGAGGCTACAACATCCAAGATCAGCGAGGACCAGCTTTTCTACTGTACCCAGCGTGGTATCGCAAAGGAGGATGCTGTGGGTCTTATCGTGAACGGCTATGCTCGTGACGTGCTGTCACGTCTGCCTATGGAGTTTGCCGTAGAGGCACAGAAGCTGCTCTCCGTATCCCTTGAGGGAGCAGTGGGTTAACAATTAATAAAAGCAATCGGTTATATGTTTTGGGATATTATTGCGTCCGTACTCGGACTCACCTGCGTTTTTCTCGCAGGCCGCAACAGCAAGTATAATTTCTGGGTAGGTTACCTCTACACTACGGCTCTGTTCGTGCTATTCATGCAGAAGAACCTTGTAGCATCACTCATACTCCAGCCTGTTTCGTTGTGCATCAACATGATCGGCCATTGGCGCTGGACCCATCCAAGGGAGGAGGAGAAGAGTTCGAAGGATTCCTCTGCGCTGCGCGTGAGCGGAATGGGATGGCCCGAGCGTATCATGGCAGTCGTGACCGTGTTTGTCATTGCGGGCCTCTGGGGCTGGCTTCTTGACAGACTGTTCCCTCTGGATCCTCATCCTTACCTTGATTCCTGTGTGACCGTTCTGATTCTTGTGGCTCAGTATCTGTCTGCTCAGAAGAAGTGGGAATGCTGGATCGCCTGGCTGGTCGTGAATATCACCCAGATGGCGCTGCATCTCAGCGTGGGCAACTATTTCATGCCGATCGTCTGCGGTCTCTACCTTATCAACGGTATCATTTCTCTCCGCAATTGGTCGAAGCTCTACCAGAATAAGGCGTAGTCCTTGAGATCATGATTTACGAGAGGAATAACGAGATGGAGTTCATGAGGGAGCTCCGTGAGACGATTTTGACCGGAAACCTGTCGAAACTGTCGATGGGAACCATGCTGTTCCATGAGTGCGGCGTGGTTGTGACCGATGACATCGAAGAAGAGTATATCAATCCCGACAAGAACGAGACAATCGTAGAGACCGGGCATGCCTCGGAACTGAGCTGGATGCTGTACCAGATCAAGGCGAACATGCACGGGACCATGCTGGATTATACCAGAGACGAGTTCTTCGGCATGCTGGCTGACGCCGCCAATCTGGCCATTGCGCGCACTGACGACAGGACCGCGATTCTGCTGGCGGTATTTCTGGAGCTGTCTTTTCTGGCCCTCAATTCAAAGCAGGTCCGTATGGACAGGATAAAGGACGAGGCCCTGGCCTGTGCGGCCAGCCTCGCCGACCTTGCCGAAAAGATGTAATTTCCGTCGCTACGAAATGAATGAAAAAAGCCGGCCCTGTCAGGGTCGGCTTAATTTATGTTCCCGTATGGAGAAACGGCTGTTCCGAAGGAAGGATTACTCGGTCCAGTTGTACTCGTTGACGTACTTGTGGCAAGAGATCTTATCCTTTGGCTCTGGGAAGAACTCTGCGATGATGTCGTAGAGGTATGGATCGTATCTCTTCATCTCCTCGCGGGTGTTGATCCAGTTGTGCTTGCCGTTACCGTTCTTCTCTGGAACCTCTGCATTTACGTTGAACCAGTTCTGAACGCCTTCTGCCCAGTATTCCTCGATGTTGGTAGCAGCGTAGGTATTCTGGTACTTGCCGGCAGCGAGTGCCTGATCAAGACCCTTCTGGAGGCGCTCGTTGATGTCAGGACGTGCAGTTACCAGACCTACAAGGTGGATTGAGTGTGAAAACTCGTGGATGAGGATATCCTCAGCATGGTACTTGTCGATCTGGTATCCAAGTACATTCTCCTCTGCGCAAGAGGTGATAGGATGATACTTGGTGCCGCCGAGACCACGTGCGCGGAGATCCCAGTTGAGAGTGGTATCGTTAACGAGATATCTGTGCTCAGGGACGTCGGTGGTACCCTCGTATCGGCCCATGCAGGTAACGCGTGTCTTATAGCGTACGAGTGAATCATGAACGTCCTTTGGAAGATAGTTGGTCATGTAGTAGATGGTACGGTAAGCAGCAGTAAGAGCGCTGTCAGGGCAACGCCATGATGATGCGAGTCCGATTCCATTTACATCAATGTACTTCTTGTACCATGGGTCGAGGCCCAGTTCTGCAGGAGGTGCAGTGATGGTGAATTCAGGAATCTCAGCGAATGGCTGATCGTTCATGTCAACGGCCTTCTTTGGACCGTTCTGGCTGCATGATGCGACTACACCCAGGGTGATTGCCGCTGCGAGAAAGAACTTTTTCATCTGTCTATTGTTTTGTTTGCGTCCCAAATGTACAAAAAAAACGCTTTCGCCTATGCACCAGGCAAATCAAAATGGACAGCAGCACGAGTAAAAAAGACTATTCTGCTAGTCGAAACAGAAAGAAGCGCCTCTGAAATTGGAAACGCAACGTGGCTGGAGTTCAGGAGCATCCTCATTGACAGCGTTGCAAATAGCCTCGGCAATCAGCTTATGACCTTTTTCATTTGGATGGATGCCGTCCGGACACATGTATTCCCTGAGGTCCCTCTTCTCCAGGAAAGGAGAAGTGATATCGATAAGTCGTACACCTTCACGACGGGCAAGCTTCATGACTTCGAGATTGTACATCTCATGATAGTTGATGATGCATTTTGTCTGTCCACCAAGCCAAGCCATCACATTGGATTTCTGCTCCGGAGTGAAATTACGGCTGACATAATCAAGGTACATGTCAGGTTCAAGAGGGAGGATGGAAAGCAGAATGGGTGTCTTGCCCTTCGCCTTGATGAACCTTACGACCTCTCGGTATTTCTCATAGAATACATCAAGAGGAGTATTCGGTCTGATATTCCTGTCCGGATTTTCTGCAATGCTCTTCCATGGGAAGTCGCTGTCATTGCCACCATACTTGAGGATGACGCAATCGCTGCCGTCAATGGCTGGAAGACGACGGGTGATCTCGGACAAGGCATGCGTGATCGTATTACCGAAGCGTGCAAAGTTCTCCAGATTGATACCGAGCCTTTCGGTGCATATATTGGTGAAGCTCATGTCTGTGAGCTCATATTTGGATTCATTATTATCATTGTTGAAGACTACGCCTTTGAGGACTGAGTCTCCGAAACCGACTACATTTTTCATGTTCCTGTGTTTTTGTTGATGCAAAAGTAGAGGGTCGGATACCTATGGCAAAATAAGTGTGATAGGCATTGGTAAATAGTGACGAAAATGGCCGTTTTGTGACTAAAACTCGATATTTGGGATAAAAAATGCTTTTACTTATCTTTGTCACACCATTACAGTGACAGAGAAATGAACGAATTCAAGATAGTTTTCAGGCCGTTTTCAACACAGGTGCTTCACATTGTGATATTGCCGATATTCTTCTACGCATTCAACCTTGCCTACCACCCGTTCAGGGTCGACCAGTTCCTCACGATGGGAAGACTGAACTATGTCTTTCACCTCACGATGCTCGCATGCATACTTCTCGTCTGCGTCGCCATCTCCAGGGTATCGCTTCACTTCATCAAGGACCTTACATCAGAGCACGGGACATATGAATTCAGCCTTTCGACATACATCGCCTGGTGCTTTCTCGAGGTCCTGTTCGCATCCCTGTTCATGGGGCTGTACATCTGGCTGTTCAAGAAAAGCGGACCGGTCTATTTCAACATGGTTCTGAAGTCTCTCCAGCTGCTTGCATTCAGTTGCGTCTACCCATATGTCATTCTTGAGCTCGCGCTCACATCCTACAGCCGCGGGCACAGAAAGATGGACCCCAAGGAGGACGAGATGCTGCGTTTCCACGACGACAAGAACAATCTGAAGTTCGTCATTGCCGCGAAATCCATCCTTTATATCACTGCCGAAGAAAACTATATAAGAGTCTGGTACCTGGACGGCACAAGGGAAAGAGACTATGTAATCCGCAACACGATGAAGTCCATCGTCGAATTATGTGCTGAAGGCGGACTTGTGCGCTGCCACAGGTCATATTACATCAATCCAAGGCACGTAAAGGTTCTCGGCAAGGACGGAGACGGCATGCTGCACGCAATAATGGACGACACCAAGGCATCGTCCATTCCAGTCTCAAAAAGATATTACGAAGAGCTGCTTGCCCTTATCTAGATACTTGAAGGAAGAGATTCCAGCACAGCCTTCAAAGTCGCCGTAGAGCGCTCACTGACATTCTTCCAGAAGTCATTGTAAGCCTGTTCTCTGTCGCTGTCTGCGACGGAATCACTGATCACGCGCATGGACATGAAGGGAATTCCGGAGAGATGGCAGGTCTGGGCAATAGCGGCGGATTCCATATCGACGGCAAGGGCATCAGGGAAATTATTCAGGACCTTGCCGGCAGCCTCTCCTGCCTCAAGGAACTGGTCTCCTGTGCAGATCAGTCCGACATGAATTCCTTCCTTGCCCTCTGAAGCCTTGAGGAGACTCTGCGACGCCTCGAAGAAAAGAGGAAATCCCTGAACCTGACCATACTCGTTAGGCTGGCCACACCAGACATCATGATAAGCAGTCCTGGCTGCAACAACCACACTCATCACATGAACATGAGGAGCAAGACCTCCGGCACAGCCGCTGCTGATGACACAGTCAGGGCGATGGTCACGAATAAGCTCAAAAGCACGAAGAGCAGCATTCACCTTGCCGATACCGCTTCTCATAAGGACAATCTCATTTACTCCGAGACTTCCCTCCACCATATTTTCACTGATAACAACAGCATTTTCGAGAGCGGCGGTCAACGCTTTGAATTCGCTCTCCATTGCTACGATAAGTCCTACTTTCATGTTTTGGTCTGTGTTCAAAGGGATCCGCTCTAAAACCAGCATTGATCAGAGCAACGTCTCCCGGATACGAAAAAAGCCGATCTTTCGATCGGCTCTGGAGCGGAAAACGGGGCTCGGACCCGCGACCTCAACCTTGGCAAGGTTGCGCTC
>JAKSJN010000001.1 GCA_024402135.1 Bacteroidales bacterium | reverse complement strand
TGGTCGCCTCCAAAAGAGTAACGGAGGCTTCCCAAGGTCCGCTCAGCGCGAATGGTAACCGCGCGGAGAGTGCAGTGGCATAAGCGGGCTTGACTGGGAGACAAACAAGTCGAGCAGGTACGAAAGTAGGGCAAAGTGATCCGGTGGTTCCTCATGGGAGGGCCATCGCTCAAAGGATAAAAGGTACTCCGGGGATAACAGGCTGATCGCTCCCAAGAGCTCAAATCGACGGAGCGGTTTGGCACCTCGATGTCGGCTCGTCACATCCTGGGGCTGGAGCAGGTCCCAAGGGTTCGGCTGTTCGCCGATTAAAGTGGCACGCGAGCTGGGTTCAGAACGTCGTGAGACAGTTCGGTCTCTATCTGTTGTGGGCGTTGGAAATTTGAGAAGGTCTGACCTTAGTACGAGAGGACCGGGTTGGACGAACCTCTGGTAAACCGGTTGTGGCGCCAGCTGCACCGCCGGGTATCCACGTTCGGTCAGGATAAGCGCTGAAAGCATCTAAGCGCGAAGCCGTCTTCAAGATGAGATTTCCTTAGAAGGTCGTGGGAGACTACCACGTTGATAGGCAGGAGATGTAAGGGCAGCAATGTCTTCAGTCGACCTGTACTAATCGCCTGAAATCTTTCCTGAGAAGAAAGATAAGCCAATGAAACCAAAGAAAGCGAGCATTAATGCAAGCGAAGCGATCGCTGACAGATTTATCAAGTTATGTCTCTCAAGAAATATAATTCGGTGGCTATAGCAGCGGGGATCCACCTCTTCCCATTCCGAACAGAGAAGTTAAGCCCGCCCACGCCGATGGTACTGCCCCACCAGGTGGGAGAGTAGGTAGCTGCCGTTCTTCGAGTCCCTGATCATCTAACGATGGTCAGGGATTTTTGTTTTATGACCATGATACCTGTAACGATCTTCAGTTATTGATATTGTTCTTTATATTCGTTACATTTGCTGAACAGAACCATTAGTTATGAAATGTGCTATCTATGGCGCCGGTTCTCTTGGAACTGTTCTTGGCGCTTATCTTACCAGAGCAAATGTTGATGTTGTTCTCGTTAATCATAATGTCGAACTCATCAAGGCATTGAAAGAGAATGGTGCTCGCATCGTCGGTCGGGTCTATATGCAGATGAAGGTCAAAGCTGCGCTTCCTGAAGAGATGGGAGATGGTTTTGATTGTATCTTCCTTATGACGAAGCAGCTTGACAATGTCAATGTTGTGCGCTTTCTTGAACCAAAGTTGAAGGAAGATGGTGTTATTGTCACTCTGCAGAATGGCCTTCCTGAACCACTTATAGCATCGATAATCGGACCATCCCGTACTCTGGGCTGTATTGTTGAATGGGGCGCAACCATGAAAGGTCCAGGTATCAGTGAGCTGACAAGTGATGAAGATGGCCTTTACTTCCATATGGGTAAAATGCCTGGTGTGAGTGATGAGAAGTTCCAGATGGTGAAGCAGACTCTTGAGAAAATGTGCCCTGTTGATGTTGAAGACAATATTCTTGGCGCTCGTTTTACCAAGATGCTTGTTAATTCTACCTTCTCAGGTCTGGGAACTGTAATTGGCGGCTCATTCGGCGCTGTAATCAATACAAAGAAAGGAAGGGAACTTTCCGCTCGCTGTATGAAGGAATGTGTTGAAGTCAGCAAGGCCAACAACATCACTCTTGCAAAGATTCAGGGTAGGGATCTCCTTCGATTCTTCTATTACCAGAACAATTTCAAGAAGAAGATCGTCAAGATTCTCATCCCTATCGGCCTTAAGAATCACAAAGCTATCATACCTTCCATGCTGCAGGACATCCGTAAAGGCAAAAAATGTGAGGTTGATGCAATCAATGGCGTGATCTGCGAGTATGGACGCAAATCTGGTGTGCTGACTCCGATAAACGACAGAATCGTGGAAATAATACATAAACAGGAGGAAGGCCTCATCCCTCTCTCTGCAAAGAACATCAATCTGTTTGACGACATTCTGTCTATGTAATATGAAAGAGCCTCGGAAATTCAATTCCGAGGCTCTTCTGATAGTTGTAGTATTTATTTCTTCAAGAAATCAGCGATGACAGCAAGTGCGGCAGGTGAAATGGTCTGCTCTATCTCATAGTATTCCTGGACGGAACCGGTATTGGCCTCCTGGAGTATATGGTTCAGCCCCACCATTTCTTCTATACGTACGTTCTTCTTTCCCTTGGTCAGTTCCTTCATTGCTGGAACATTCTGAGAACTGATTACCTGGCAGTCTTTTGTTCCGTTGATGAACAGAAGAGGACAATCTACATTCCTGATTGCATCAGATGGATCATAGTTTATGAAGAACCTCATCCATTCATTGTCAAGCTGGCTTGCAATCTGAGCAATCTGATCCTCTCCAGCTGCTGGCCCCAGTATCTGATGGAGTTTGACATTCAATTTTTCGCTGAATTCTTCGGCAGTAAGATCCTTGGTCTCGACAACGAAGTCATATAGCTGTGTATTCAATGCCGATGACTGTTCAATCACTGACTCTGGCACATTCTGAGCCCTCAAGGCAGCCTTTGTCTGCTCGATAAGCACATCGTGACCGCTGACTGCAGGGCCGGCAAGAGATACTATGCTCTTTATGTCTTTTCTGTGTTCTGCAATCATGTAGGTGATCAATCCGCCTTCACTGTGTCCCAGGACTGATACTTCTTTAATTTCTGGACGTCTGAAAAGATAGTCGATGGCGGCTTCAGTGTCGTACATGAAATTGATTGAAGTTGCATGTGTCCTGTCTCCCTCGGAAGCTCCGACTCCGCGATCGTCGACACGAAGTACGGCAAGACCTTCACGGGTAAGGTAGTCTGCGATCACGGCGAAAGGCTTGTGGTCATAGAGTTCCTCGTCGCGGTTCTGGGCTCCGCTGCCGCTGACAAGCACGACAGCATGGAGGTCCTTGCTATTCTTCGGCATAGTGAGCGTTCCGACCAGCTTGACGTTTTCCCGCTCGTTATCAAAGCTGACTTCTTCTTCGGAGTAGGGGAATGGACCTGCAGGTGTCTGTGGACGTCTTGGCTTGGTAACCTTGACCTTGCTGAGCGCAAGAGGAATGTCAATGCCTCGCTGTGAGAATGTGCCATTCAGCACCCCCATAAGGTAAATACCTTTGTATGTCATTGAAAGTCTCTTGTTCTCGATTGTGAGCGTTCCATTCTCGTAGGTTGCGCTGTCCATTGCCAGACCTCGTACACCTTCCTGAGGACTGTCGAGAGTTGCCGACAGGCTTCCGTCCGGATTGGCAGAAACATTGAAAATCAGTTCCAGGCTCACGCCCTGAGCGGCATTCAGTTTTCCGCTCCATGATCCGGTTACGTCCTGCGCGACGCAGATGATTGCTGTAAGAAAAAACAGGGAAACTGCAGCAATCAGTTTAAAGAAGTTTTTCATAGTATAAGTTTCATCTATTTTTTTCTTCCGCTTCGTTTCAGTGCCTCGTCGATAATCCACTGGATCTGACCGTTGGTGCTGCGGAACTCATCCGCAGCCCACTGTTCGATCAGTTCCATGGTCTTTGTGTCGATGCGCAACACGAAACTCTTGGTCTTGGCAGTATCTTTTGCCATCTCGGATTACTTATAGAGGGTGCCGGTATTGACAACAGGCTGAGCCTGCTCATCGCCACAGAGGACAACCAGGAGGTTGGTTACCATTGCAGCCTTCTTCTCGTCGTCGAGTTCGAGTACATCCTGCTCCGAGAGTTTGTCAAGAGCGATCTTCACCATTGATACCGCGCCTTCAACGATCTTCTCGCGAGCAGAGATGATTGCCTCAGCCTGCTGGCGACGAAGCATTACAGCTGCAATCTCTGGAGCGTATGCAAGGTAGTTGATTCTTGCTTCTACAACCTCGATACCTGCCATTGCAAGTCGCTGGTTGAGCTTTTCCTCAAGCTGTGTGTTGATTTCATCGCTGCCTGCACGGAGAGTGAGCTCTTCTTTCTCTTCGCCAAGAGAGTCGTATGCATACTGACCTGCGACCTGACGTAGAGCAGCATCACTCTGGACCATTACGAAGTTCTCGAATGCGGCCATACGCTTTGCAAGGCTGTTGACAGTCTGTCTTGTGTTCTCGGCAGCCATGGTAGCCGAGTCGATCTCGAATAGAGCCTTGTAGACGTCGCTGACCTTCCATACAAGAACAAGACCGATGAGGATAGGGTTGCCGTTCTTGTCGTTGACTTTGATGGTCTCGCCATTGAGGTTTCTTGCTCGAAGTGATACAGGCTTCTTGGTAAGGAGTGGGTTGAGCCAGTACCAGCCGGTCTGGCGGAATGAACCGCAGTACTTTCCAAAAAAGAGGAGAGCCTTTGACTGATTAGGCTCGTTCATTACAAAGCCGGTAGCACAGATGATACCGATGACCATCATGATGGCTCCGACTGGCTCGCTGATACCGCTTACAAGCAGATAACCAGTTGCAGCAAACCATGCAAGTATAACGAAAAGCGCAACAAATCCGTTGACCTTCAAACCTTTGTACTCAAAATCCTTGTTTTCCATAATCGTATATTTTAGATTGATATTATTTTGATATCACAAAGATAGTGAAATATAATTTGAACTTCCAAACAAAACAGTAAAAAAAGAGGCCGGAATAATCCGACCTCCAAAATGCATATGTGTGTGTGATTACTTGCTGAGGCACTTCCATGCACCTGCTGCGAATGCACCACCTGCCATAGGGCCAAGGATGAAGATCCAAAGCTGCTTGAGTGCGTCACCACCCTGGAAGAGAGCTGGTCCGATAGAACGAGCTGGGTTTACAGAGGTACCGGTGTAACGGATGCAAGCGAGGTGTACGAGGATAAGAGAAAGACCGATAGCAAGACCTGCGAGGTTGCCGGCGCCCTTCTTCTCGTCTGTGGTACCGAGTACTACGAGAACGAATACGAAGGTGAATACAACCTCTGCGAGGAGACCGCCCCAAAGGGTAACACCGCTCTGGCATGCGTTTGCGCCGGTTCCTGCGAAATCAGCGTTTGATGTAAGAGCAAAGAGGACAGCTGAGCCGATGATAGCGCCGATGGTCTGGAAAAGCATGTACATGAGCGCATCCTTGCCGCTCATCTTGCCTGAAAGCCATACAGCAAATGTGATGGCTGGATTGATGTGGCATCCTGAGATGCCGCCGATAGCGTAAGCCATGGCAACTACAGCAAGACCGAAAGCCATTGAAGTGCCGACTACGGTAGCTGCGATAGCATTGGTACAGCCGAGGCTGACAGCAGCGCCGCAACCCATAAGCACGAGAACCATTGTTCCCACCATTTCTGCAAGATACTTCTTCATAATGATTGTGTATTAGTAGTTAGAAAATATAATTCAGTCCGATGTTGACACCCAGTCCAGGGTTGTCGTCTGGATTCAGGGCCTTGCCGACTTCCACGCCAACGATGAAGTTCTGGTTCATCACTACCTTCAGTCCGGCACCGACGCTTTCATGAAGCTTTGTCGCTTCTTTGCGAAGGCTCTCTACGGAGCTGCCATTCATCAGAGCCATTTCTTCGAGCTTATATGGCTGCGTGATCTTGCCAAGGTCGAAGAACGGGTTGGTAGCGAGATACCATGACTGGTTGATGAAATTGAAGGAGAGCAGTTTGATTCGAAGCTCGAAGTTACCCCAGGCGTAACCGTCTGCAATGAGCCTGTTGTAAAGAGTTCCTCGGATGGTATTGATGCTGCCGAGACCCTCGGAATTGATCTGGCGGAGATACAGGGTGGTAATGTTCTGCTGCATGTAGAACGGAACCTTTCCGGCTACGGTACCCTGGTAGGCAAGGTGATATGCGAATGTGACCTTGTCATTGATTACAGGAAGGTACTGACGGAAATGCGCGCAGAGTTTCAGGTAGGAATAGCCGTCTGAGAACACATCAGGAGATCCGTTGAGATAGAGTTCAGCCCACAATCCTCTTGAAGGAGCGGACTCGAGGTCGCGGGTGTCGTAGACAAGACCGCCCTTGAATTCAACACGGTTGCCTCCGTCTGCCTCATCCGCAGCGATGACGCCATTCTCCTTATATGAATGATAGAGCGTCTTGTTGCTGTCGTAGTTCTCGTTCTTGAGATCGCCTATCTTGAAATTCCAGTATGACAGACCTGCGGCCCAGTTGAGATTCGGAACAATCTCGCCCTGGAAGTCTGCAAGGAAGCGAAACATGTCGCGGTTGTAATTGTACATCGCTGTACGCGTGTCCCTGTTTGCATTGAGCTCGGCATCGTAAGGACTTGCTGAGCCGTTGAAACCGTAGAACGAATACATCGGGTTGTTCATGTAGGTTGCAGCTGCAGTCACACGTATGCCCGGAATGAGATACTTCGAGTCGTAAAAGAGATGCAGGCGGGTCATGCCCTTGGTGTACTGCGAAATCTCGGTAGAGAACTTATGCTTGTACTGTGGAAATGTGGAGCCGTCTCCATAGTTGAAAATGTCGGCGGTGATACCGTACTGGAAGCCGAGGTCTGAATTATAGCTGACAGCAGGAACGAATCCGGTGTTCCATCCTGTCTTGACGTTCGTCTCCTTGTCCTTTGCTCCGGAGATCAGACCCATGGTGATCAGGGCTGCAATCAGTACTGTTCTTTTCATGTTGATACCTTTATAACTCCATAGTATAAGCAATACAAATATAAGCTTTTTTGCTAACTTTGTTAATCCGATTTGAGAATAATGGATTACGAATATGAAGCATCTTGTTAAAACTCTTGCAGTCCTGGCTTTAATGCTCGGAAGTGTAATGGCCTCGGCTCAGGTGGTACATGTATCGACTGACAATATTTCGATTGTTCTTGACGCCCGTCAAGGTCAGCCTTTGCGCTACATTCATGCCGGCAAGAGGATTTCAGACCGTGATGTCGCAAACCTTGGAACCTTCGGAGCAATGCGTTCCGAGGTTTATCCTGTGTTCGGTCATGGCAATACCGGCAACTATGCACTTGCAGTAAGGCATCAGGATGGAAACATGACCCTTCAGATGACTGTCGCAGGTGTCAGCAAGGAGGAAAGCAATGATGCTGTCGTCACCCGCATCACTCTCAAGGATGGTTTCTATCCTTTCAAGGTCGACGTTTGCTACCGCGCTTACAAGGACGTTGACATGATCGAGACCTGGACCGAGATTTCCCATAGTGAAAAGAAGGGTGTCGATCTTCTCCGCTTCGATTCAGCACACCTCCCATTCCATGTTGGAGATGTATGGGTCAGCCATCTGTATGGAACATGGGGTGACGAGGGCAGGCTCGTCCAGGAACCGCTCAACCGCGGAACACTTACCATCGAGAACCGTGACGGTGTGCGCAACTCGCATACTGCCCATGCCGAGGTCATGATTTCTCTGGATGGCAAGCCACAGGAAAATACCGGTGCGGTCCTCGGAGCGGCACTATGTTACAGCGGCAACTACGAGCTTGACTTCATCACCAATGACTCCGACTATCATTCACTCTTTGCAGGAATCAATCCAAAGACTTCAAGTCTCAGACTTGCGAACGGGGAGGTATTCAAGACTCCTGAGCTGGCCATAACCTATTCTGATCAGGGACTCAGCGGAGCGAGCCGCAACTTCCACAGCTGGGCTCGCGCTCATAAGATCGCTCATGGCAATGTCCCTCGCCGAGTACTCCTGAACAGTTGGGAAGGTGTCTATTTCGATATCAACGAGGCTGGCATGGCCCAGATGATGAGTGACATAGCTGACATGGGCGGTGAACTGTTCGTCATGGATGACGGCTGGTTCGGCGAGAAATATCCGCGTAAGGACGATACCAGCTCGCTCGGCGACTGGAAGGTTGACCGTAACAAGCTCCCTCATGGCATCCAGGGTCTTGTAGATGCGGCTCGTGAGCGTGGAATCAAGTTCGGTATCTGGATTGAACCGGAAATGGCCAATACCGTGTCCGAACTCTATGAGAAGCATCCTGACTGGATCATCAACGCATCAAACCGTGACATTGCAAAGGGACGTGGCGGCAGTCAGGTCATTCTCGATCTTTCCAATCCTAAAGTCCAGGACTACGTTTTCAGCATAGTTGACGATCTCATGACCAACTATCCTGATATCGCATATATCAAGTGGGATGCTAATATGACCATCAGCAGCTATGGCAGCCAGTATCTTCCTGCTGACCGTCAGTCTGAACTATATATCCGCTATCACCAGGGATTTGCGGCGGTATGTGACCGTATCCGTGCGAAGTATCCTGACCTTACCATCCAGGCGTGTGCTTCGGGCGGCGGACGCGCAAGCTATGGCATCATGCCTTGGTTCGATGAGTTCTGGGTAAGTGATAATACTGATGCACTCCAGCGAATCTACATGCAGTGGGGAACCTCATATTTCTTCCCATCTATCACTATGGCGTCGCATATCAGTGCATCTCCAAACCATCAGACCCAGCGCGTTGTTCCTGTCAAGTTCCGCGCCGATGTCGCAATGAGCGGCCGTCTTGGCATGGAGATCCAGCCTAGGGATATGAGTGAAAGTGATATCCAGCAGTGCAAGATCGCCATTGCAGACTACAAGATGGTACGTGATGTCGTACAGTTCGGTGACATCTATCGATTGATCTCTCCATATGATGGAAAGGGCCTTGCTTCAATGATGTACTCGACTCAGGACAAGTCAGAGGCTGTGCTCTATATGTGGAAGACCGAGCATTTCCAGGACCAGAGGCTCCCTAAGGTAAAGCTTGCAGGTCTTGATCCGGACAGACTTTACACGATCACCGAACTCAACAAGGCTGTCAACGGAAGGCCTTATATGCTCGAGGGCAAGTCTTTCTCGGGCGACTTTCTCATGAATGTCGGAATAGATATGCCGCAGGGCGGTACCAACGCTTATCACAGCCGCGTACTTCGCCTCAAGGCTGAATAACAATATGATCATCGAATTATGAAGAAACTTCTACCATTATCAATCTTCAGCCTTTTCGCTGTATCCTGTCTGGATGTCAGTGTGGTTGACAAAATCTATCTTGAGTTCTCTGACACCAAGGAAATGACCGATGTCAAGGCAAAGGGGGATACTATCCAGTTTTACGTGAAGTGGTCTGGGCTCCAGTGGGTCGTATACGAAGACGTACCAGAGGGCAGGGATACATTGATCAAGGCTGGTCTTCCGATTGCAGGAGGACGATATGATGGATATGGAAACACAGCGGTCGCATTCGTTGTGCCTGAGAACAAGTCATCCGAGGATCGCGAGGCTACGCTGGTACTCCAGAGCCTGAGGATTGACGAAGAGGGAACTCCATCACATAAATTGACAACAAAGATTACCCAGCTGGGTAAGCGATAAAAAAGAAATCAAACAATGGAAAAAACATGGCGCTGGTTCGGCAAGAAGGATAAGATCACCCTTTCAATGCTCCGACAGATCGGAGTTGAAGGCATAGTGACCGCACTTCATGATGTTCCGAACGGTGAGATATGGACAGAGGAAGCCATAAAGGATCTCTGCAATTATATTGAGTCATACGGCATGCGCTGGTCAGTTGTCGAAAGCCTCCCTGTATGCGAGGCTATCAAGTACGCTGGACCGGAACGTGACAAGCTTATCGAGAATTACATCATCAGCCTTGAGAATCTCGGCCGATGTGGAGTGAAGACGGTATGCTACAATTTCATGCCTGTCATCGACTGGATCCGTACTGACCTTGAACATCCTTGGCCTGATGGAACCACCTCTCTGTATTTTGACTATGCGCGTTACGCATATTTTGACATCAAGATCCTTGAGAGGGAAGGGGCAGAAAAGGAGTATGACGATGCTACTCTTGCAAAGGTCGAAGAACTGGACAAGACAATGACCGAGGCTGACAAGCTTTCGCTCATAGATACCATCATTGTCAAGACACAGGGCTTCGTGAACGGAAATATCCGCGAGGGAGACCGTGAGCCGGTACGCATCTTCAAGAGTCTTCTTGCGAAGTATGACGGTGTGACAAAGGAGGATCTGCGGGAGAATATGCGCTATTTCCTTGCTGCAGTCATGCCTGTGTGCGAGAAGTGGGACATCAATATGTGCGTTCATCCGGATGATCCGCCGATGGAAGTATTCGGAATGCCGCGTATCGTTACCTGTGCCGAGGATATCGAATGGTTCCTCAATGCTGTCGACAATCCTCACAATGGCCTTACATTCTGTGCCGGATCACTCTCGGCAGGTCCTCACAACGATGTGATGGAAATGGCGAGGAAGTTTGCAAGCCGTACCCATTTTGTTCACCTGCGCAGCTGCAACTACCTCGGTGACGGAAACTTTATCGAGGCTCCTCATACAGCCGGAAGAGCCGATCTCGTTGAGCTTATCCGTATTTTCGAGAAGACAAAGCCAGGCCTCCCTATGCGTGTTGACCATGGCAAGACTATGCTTGGAGACGAAAAGATGGGCTACAATGCCGGTTATTCATTCCATGGACGTATGCTTGCACTCGGTATCGTGGATGGTATGATGGCAGCAGTGCGCAAGGAAATGCGCGAAGGTTTGATTTAAATTATTACAACATGACAGATATGTACAGCATCGCCGGAAAAGTCGCTGTAGTCAGCGGAGCCGGTGGAGTCCTTGGAGGTTCGATTGCCCGTCATTTTGCGGCACAGGGAGCTAAAGTGGTTGCTCTCGTTCACCGTGAGGAGCAGATTGCACCAGTCGTAGATGAACTTAATTCCCTTGGTACCGAAGAAGCAGTAGCTTATGCATGCAATGTCCTCGAGAGAGAAAGTCTCGAGAAAGTTGCTGCTGAGGTGCTGGAAAAATGGGGCAGGGTAGACTGTCTGATCAATGTGGCAGGCGGCAATGTGCCTGGAGCCAATGTAATGCCTGACCAGCATTTCCACGACATGAAAATCGAGGACTGGGACAAGGTACTCGACCTTAATCTCAATGGTACAGTATATCCATGCCATGTGTTCTGCCGCATCTTTGCTGAGCAGGGAAGTGGATGCATCCTCAATATCTCGTCTATGGCTGCATACGATGCCCTTACACGCGTGGGTGGCTATACCGCAGCGAAGACAGCGGTATCAGGATTTACCAAGTGGCTTGCTTCAGAGATGGCTATCAAGTATGGTGAGAAGATCCGTGTGAACGCTCTTGCTCCAGGATTCTTCATCGGCAAGCAGAACCGTGCAGCGCTTCTCAACGAGGATGGCAGTCTTACCGAGCGCTCACTCAAGGTCATGAACAAGACCCCTATGCGTCGTTTCGGCAACTATGACGAGCTCAACGGCGCTGCTCAGTTCCTTTGCAGCGATGCCGCTTCATTCGTAACAGGCGTGATCCTTCCTGTAGATGGTGGTTTCAGCGCATTCAGTGGAGTATAATTAAACAAATCAATAACTTGACAGATGAAGAAAGTAATCATGATCATCCTGGCTGCTGTAGTGGCATCAGGAATCTCTTTCGCCCAGGACAAGGGTACAATGTACGCCGGTGGCGGTTTCTCCGGTTCATTCCATAAGAACAATGGTTTCCAGCAGGTGCATATGAACATCGCACCTGAGTTCGGCCTGTTTGTATCTGATGATCTCAGTATCGGTGCATTCATCAATAGCGGTATGGGCAAGACCAAGTACGAGGGATGGGGAAATGCATCATATTCTACCAAGACCGTAGGTCTCGGTGTAAGAGGAAGATACTATCTCCGCATCTCAGACAACTTCTATTACACTCCTACTGCATCCCTCACTCTGACCCCTATGTATACAGTCGCTGGTCATGACGATGCAACCACTTATGGACTTGACCTTGATATCGCTCAGTTCGAGTACAGACCAGACTATAACTTTGGCTGCTACATCAATGTCCTTGGTTTCTATGCTCTTGCTTCCAGCAACAAGAACGTGACAAGCTCATCATCAGGCCTTGCTGTTTCTCCTTCAGTCGGAGTTCGCTTCTACTTCTAGCATATCACATACAATAAAGATAAAGCCCGGCACTCATAAAGTCCGGGCTTCTCTTATTTCAGTATATCTCTCACTGCGTTCTTCAGATTTGCCATGGCAATCTCTTTCTTCATCGCAGTCTCGAGGGGCATTCCCTCTGGTGTAATCTGTATGGCATCCTTGAACCCGGCGTTCAAAAGACGTTCTCTGTCCTTCACTTTGCCGGCTACGGCTATTGTATAGACTCCGTGTCTTGCAGCACATTGCATGACTCCCGATGGAAGCTTGCCGCGTAGGGTCTGAGCATCGATACTGCCTTCGCCGGTAATGACCAGATCAGCTCCGTCCAGATGCCCGTCAAGACCGCTGAGGTCTATGATAGCTTCGCTTCCAGGGCGAATGATTGCGCCGATAAGTCTCAGTGCGTATCCAAGTCCTCCAGCAGCTCCGTTTCCCGGAAGGTCTGGATTGAGTCTGCATACGCCAGACAAATTTCTCAAACCGGAGTCAAGAAGGGCAATCTGGCCGGCATCGGCACCTTTCTGGCCGGCAAAAACATAAGCGGCACCTTCTGGTCCGAACAAAGGATTGTTTACATCGCAGATGACTTCGATGGAAATGTCGGGGACTGACTCGAGGCTGACTGATGTGACCCTCATGAGGTCTTTACCACAAGGTGTCTTCACGCTGTCATTTCCGATTCGTATCTCAGCCCCAAGTGCTGCCAGCATACCAAGACCTCCGTCATTGGTCGCACTGCCACCGATTCCGATTACTATATGTCTGCATCCTCTTCCGACTGCATCCAGTATCATCTCACCTACTCCATAGGTGCTTGTTTCCATCGGATTTCGCTCTTCAGGGGCCAGAAGGATCAGGCCTGACGCTGCAGCCATTTCCATAATGGCTGTACTCCCGTCTTTGCTGACTGCGTATTGAGCCTTTATCGAACGCAGCAAAGGGTCATGAACCGAGGCAAATACCAGTTCAGCATTCATGAACTGTCTGATAGCTTCCGTTGTCCCTTCTCCGCCATCGGCAAGGGGAAGTCCGATTACCTCAATGTCGCCGTGCGTTTCCCTTACCGCCTCGGTGGCGGCAGTTACAGCTTCTTCAGCTGTGAGAGACCCTTTGAACGAGTCGAATGCCAATATAATCTTGTTCAGCTTCATTCTTGCAAATTTAAGAAGCTGTCTTTGATTTCTGCGCTTCCAGCGGTGAAATTGCTTATTATTGGCAGAATAGTTATCTTCGCGAAATAATCTGAATCAGAATGAGTACAAACGAACTTAGGATTTCCCGTCGCGCGGTAGAGATGCCTGAATCCCCAATTCGTAAACTGGCACCTCTCGCTACTGCGGCCAAGGACAGGGGAGTCAAGATATACCACCTTAATATCGGACAGCCGGACCTTCCAACTCCAGAGGTAGGTCTTGAGGCGCTCAAGAACATTGACCGTACTATTCTTGAGTATAGCCCAAGTGATGGCTACCTTACTCTCCGTGAGAAGCTTGTCGAGTACTATCGTCAGTATAGAATCGATTTGTCCCCAAATGACATTATCGTTACCTCAGGTGGTTCAGAGGCAGTTCTGTTCGCATTCATGACCTGTCTCAATCCAGGTGATGAAATCATCGTACCTGAACCTGCGTATGCAAACTACATGGCATTCGCTGTTTCTGCAGGAGCTGTAATCCGTCCTGTCATCTCCACGATCGACGACGGTTTTGCGCTTCCTCCTGTCCAGGAGTTCGAGAAACTCATCAATGAGCGTACAAGAGGTATCCTCATCTGCAACCCTAACAATCCTACGGGCTATCTCTATACCCGTCGCGAGATGGAGCAGATCAGGGATATCGTAAAGAAATACAACCTCTTCCTGTTCTCGGATGAGGTATACCGTGAGTTCATCTATACCGGTTCGCCGTATATCTCGGCGTGCCATCTCGAGGGCATCGAGGACCATGTCGTTCTTATCGACTCAGTCTCAAAGAGATATTCAGAGTGTGGTATACGTATCGGTGCGCTCATTACAAAGAACAAGATGGTGCATGATGCAGTAATGAAGTTCTGCCAGGCACGTCTCAGTCCGCCTCTCATCGGCCAGGTTGTCGCAGAGGCTTCAATCGATGCTCCTCGCTCATATCTCATGAATACCTACGACGAGTATATCGAGCGACGCAAGTGCCTCATCGATGGACTCAACAAGATTCCGGGAGTGTATTCGCCAATCCCTATGGGAGCCTTCTACACAGTTGCGCAGCTGCCTATCGATGACAGCGACAAGTTCTGTGCGTGGTGTCTTGAGGAATTCCAGTATGAGGGTGAGACAGTCATGATGGCTCCTGCCTCAGGTTTCTATTCAGACAGCGAGCATGGCCGCAATCAGGTCCGTATTGCATACGTATTGAAAAAAGAGGACCTTCAAAGAGCCCTCTTCATTCTTGGAAAGGCCTTGGAGGCCTATAATTCAAGGTAATTATCTGTCCTTGTACATATCGTCGTAATACTTCTGGTAGTCGCCGGAAGTGACGTTGTCCATCCACTCCTGGTTGTCCAGGTACCAGCGGACTGTCTTTTCTATGCCTTCCTCGAATTGGAGGGATGGTTCCCAGCCAAGTTCTGCCTGCAATTTGCGGGAATCGATGGCATAGCGGGCATCATGACCGAGGCGGTCAGTTACATAAGTAATGAGATTGAGGTCCTCGCCCTCTGCGCGACCCAAGAGGCGGTCAACGGTATTGATGACAACCTTGATGATGTCGATGTTCTTCCACTCGTTGAAACCGCCGATGTTGTAGGTTTCGGCTACTTTGCCATTGTGGAAAATCGTGTCGATGGCGCGTGCATGATCTACTACATAGAGCCAGTCGCGCACATTCTCACCCTTGCCATATACAGGGAGAGGTTTGCGGTGGCGTATGTTGTTGATGAACAGCGGAATGAGCTTCTCAGGGAACTGGTATGGACCATAGTTGTTCGAGCAGTTGGTCACGATGGTAGGCATTCCGTATGTGTCGTGGAAGGCACGAACGAAATGATCTGAGCTGGCCTTTGAAGCTGAATAAGGTGAATGAGGATTATACTTAGTAGTCTCTACAAAGAACTCCTCTCCGTACGCCTCATGCTGCTTTCCAGACGAAGCCTTTGTCGAGAATGGGGCAGGAACACCTTCAGGGTGAGTCATCTCAAGTGCGCCATAGACCTCATCGGTAGAGATATGGTAGAAACGCTTGCCCTCGTACTTCTCAGGAAGGGATTCCCAATAGAGCTTTGCAGCCTGAAGGAGGCTGAGGGTACCCATGACATTGGTCTTCGCGAAAGTGAATGGGTCCTTGATCGAGCGATCGACATGGCTCTCGGCTGCAAGGTGGATGATGCCATCGATCTGCTCGTCCTGCATCAGTTTGTAGAAGGCATCGAAGTCGCAGATGTCCATCCTGACGAACTTGTAGTTAGGCTTGTCCTCGATATCCTTGAGGTTGGCGAGGTTGCCTGCATAGGTCAGCTTGTCAAGATTGATGATCTTGTACTCGGGATATTTGTTTACGAAGAGTCTTACGACATGTGAGCCGATGAATCCGGCTCCTCCGGTGATTACTATGTTTTTCATCAGTTTCTTTGCTTATCAGTAGCCGACATTTGGATTGCCGAATCTCTTTACCTCCTCGATTACGCGGAGAAGATACTGTCCGTACTGGTTCTTTATCATAGGCTGTGCGAGCTGACGCATCTTATCCTCGGAAATCCATCCCTTGCGATATGCGATTCCTTCGAGGCAGGCAACCTTGAGACCCTGTCGCTTTTCAAGGACCTCGATATATGTAGAAGCCTCGCTGAGGGAGTCGTGGGTTCCCGTGTCGAGCCATGCGAATCCGCGGCCAAGGGTCTGGACCTTGAGCTCGCCTTCTTCCAGGAAGGTCTGATTGACTGTGGTGATTTCAAGCTCGCCGCGAGCCGACGGCTTGATGGTCGCAGCGATATCTACGACCTTGTTCGGATAGAAATAAAGACCGACTACCGCATAGTTGCTCTTTGGCTCCTTTGGCTTCTCCTCGATGCTGAGGCAGTTGCCGTCGCGGTCGAATTCTGCCACGCCGTATCTCTCAGGGTCGCTTACCCAGTATCCGAATACAGTCGCCTTGGAATCCTGCTCGGCGCTCTTTACGGCCTCGGCAAGCATCGCGCTGAATCCTGCTCCATGGAATATGTTGTCTCCAAGCACAAGACAGACACTGTCGTCTCCGATGAATTCACGGCCGATTATGAATGCCTGGGCAAGCCCATCAGGAGAGGGCTGTTCGGCATATGTGAAGCTGACGCCATAGTCGGATCCGTCTCCGAGGAGCCTCTTGAATCCAGGAAGGTCCTGTGGAGTTGATATTATGAGTATCTCCCTTATTCCCGCGAGCATGAGCACCGAGATAGGGTAGTAGACCATAGGCTTGTCGTAGATAGGGAGCAACTGCTTGCTGACTCCCTTGGTGATCGGATAGAGCCTGGTTCCCGATCCACCGGCAAGTACGATTCCTTTCATGAGCAGAATTTTGATGATTACAAATATAGTAAAAAACTCCTATCTTCGTGTCTGGACATATTATATGCAATGGAATCAAAAGCAAGGGAAATAGAAGAGACAATGCTCGCCATGCGCGACGGGAAACGGGCTCAGGGGATGATGCGTTTCTTTAAGACCGGTCCCGGAGAATATGGTCATGACGATCATTTTCTGGGGATACCGAATCCTGGCGTACGTACGTTGGTAAAACTGTCGTGGAAAGACGTCAGTCTTGACGAGGCTGCCGAACTGGCCACAAACAAATGGCATGAGATACGTCTCTGTGGCCTTTTGATCATGGTTGAACACATGCTGCGGGCATTGAAACGCCGCGACTATGCTCATGCCGATTCAATATGTGAGCGGTATCTCTCGCTGCACCCGTATATCAACAATTGGGATCTGGTCGACCTGAGCGCCATAAAGATTGTCGGGGAATGGGAACTGCTTCATCCCGACAATGACCTGATGGACCGCTGGGCAGAGTTGCCGGACGACTGTCTCTGGCAGAGGCGCATCGCGATGGTCGCATGCTGGAGGACTCTGAGGCAAGGCGACCATGAGACTGTATGCAGCCGTGCCGCGCTCATGATGGATTCCCGCCATGACCTGCTTCACAAGGCTGCGGGATGGATGCTCCGCGAACTGTGGAAGCATGGGGGAGAGGAACGGGTCGAAATGTTTCTTGAGGCCAATGTCTGCCGTATGCCTTCCGTCATGCTGAGCTATACCTGCGAGAAGATGTCTCCACAGCAGAAGGAATACTGGAGAGAGTTGAGGAAGAGCCCTGCGGGTAAGTAGGCTAGGACTTGCGCTTCTTGTTCGGATTCTCGGGGAACCAGCCTTTCTTTACGCGCTTTTCCTGCTCAAACAGCTCATAGATGGACCAGAAGCAGCTGAAGGCTATCACTCCGAGAGATGCGGAGAGAATGGTATGGGCAACAAGCATGGACAGCCCGGCGAAGAGGACTCCCAGAACAGCGAATGCCCACCAGCATCGTGCGCCGAAATGATATTCCGACAGGATCACAATTGGATGGAAGATGCCGATTGCAAGGAAAGCGGCGACGCCGAGTACAATACCATCAAAATTAAAAATCATATCTCAATCAATTTGTTGATAACGGCGTAAACGGTAAGGCCGGAGATGGTGTTGATGCCAAGCTTCGCCGAGATGTTCCGCCGGTGTGTCATAACTGTATTGATTGAAATGTTGAATGCGTCGGAAATCTCCTTGTTGGTCATTCCTTTGGCCACGGCAGTGAGAATCTCCTTTTCGCGCAGACTCAGTTCGTCATTCTGCCTTGCGTCGTTTCTTTCTACCAATACATCGCGCAGGATCTTCAGGATCCTCGCCTTTGAGTCGTAAAGGGATATCACATTGCTGAACATCCCGGTTATGCGCTCAGGATAGCTCTCGTGTGCAAGAAGAACGACCCTGTGCCTGTCTTGTCCCTGTGCCAGCTTCTCCATGATCTCGAGACCGTCGGAAGCGGGGTTGACGATCATTATGTCATAATCCAAGGCAGATATTTCATGCCTGCCGAGAGACGAGACTGTAGATACCACCTTGAATTCGCCTGTTGATTCCACAATGGGAACGATACCCGCAATCACGATATCGGAAATCTCAACCAGCAATACCCTTTTTGCTTTTGCCATCATGCCTTCTCCTCCAATTTCTTTATCAGAGGGAGGAAGAGCCTGTCTTCGATCATCACGTGCTTGTGCAGGTCTTCTTCCAGCCTGAAGATGAGCGAGATGACCGATACGGTCACGTCAGTACAGCTTTCTGATGGAAGATAGGAGAAAAGCAAGGTCTTGAAGTCACGTATGCTGTTCTCAAGATTTTCATGGGAATCCGAGTCCTCATGGAAAGCAGGCTTGTCTTCTACAGTCTCTCCGCAGACTATTGCAGCCGCATATGGAAACAGCATGCGTTCCTCGTAACTGAAATGATCCTGCATGGCTTTTTCATAACAGTCGAAGAATCCGTTCATCGCTGTGCTTACCGTGCCGTCGTAGGAAGACAGCATGACATGTACGGCCTCGTGAAGCTTTGGAAGGCAGTCGTTGAGGTAGTAGTCATGTGACGCCTTGAGATAAGAAACGAGAACACCAAGGTCTTCCACTCCCAATCCGGAAATGTTTACATGGGCGAAATCCGACTTGCGTATTTCGGAAATCATGGTGTATATCGTGTTCTTCTTTTCCATTGAAAGATCCTTGTCAAGCATAGCCGTGCATCCCTCCAAGAATGTAATTGACACCGAAGTAGGTAAACAACACGGACAAGAATGCAAATATACAGAAAAAATTGAAGCTTCTGTCTGTCTTGAGCCATCCGTTTGAACTATGCCACAGACCGGTCATGTAAACAAGCACGGTAATCAGTGCCCAGGTCTCCTTCGGGTCCCATGCCCAATAGCTTCCCCATGAAACATTTGCCCATATTGCCCCTATGAATGTGCCGCTGGCGAGCAGAAAAGTTGCAGGGAAGAGAACGATGCGTGAAATGGTGCTGGTTGCATGGTCATTCCGTCGTATGAGGGCCGCCAGGCTGTTGAATGCGGCCAGGCCGAAAAGTGTATAGCTGACCATCATGCAGCCGACATGGACTGCCAGCAGCGGAGAGTTGAGGACCGGCATCAGCGAAGATACCTGGGGATTGGACAGGCTGAGAGACGCTACCAGCATGCCGAATCCGGACAGTATGATGGCCACAGGGGCCAGAGATGATATCCTTCTGCCCCATAGAACCGGGACCAGTGCTGAACACCACGCAATGACGGTCATGATCTCGGCTCCGTTGGTGAGAGGAATGTGCCCGGATACAATCCAGCGCAGGACGATGAGGACAGTAAGATATACCAGCAGAATGAGATTCAGGGCAATCGTCACCATTGCATCGATACTGATTCCAAGCGACATCACGATGAACAGGATCATTCCCAGGGTAAGAGCTGCCATTGCCGGAATCTTCGGCAGCCCGATAGCATTGTAGACATGCTCGATTCTGATCCTTGCCCGGCTCGGCGCAGAGTCTCCAAGTTTGCCTGCCTGATATTTCCTGACCTTTGCAATAACGTCTATGGCTTCCTTGTCATTTCCCATGAATACGCTCTCGCCAACCATGGTCATGACGCGGCGCATGAAAATCCATTCGTCATCCGGAATGTCCTGAGGCAGGGTCTCGGCCGGAGCATACCATTGTATTGCGGCATCCGTATCTTTGTATGGAAACATCTTCATTGCAAGCCCCGACGCCACGCTGTGGATCAAAGCTGTTTTCTCATCTTCGCGTACGGTTCCTCTGTCTTTCTTCTTGACTTTCATAGGAACGTCCTTCCAGCTGTCATAGTAGAACATCCAGCCTGTCATTACCTGGACGGCATCGAAGCCTTCCACCTTGCTTTTTCCGTATACCTTGCGGACATAGTCATTCGCCTGGGTCCTGAACGATGTAATGCGTCCGTTGTAAAGAACGTTAACTTCTCCAAGTTCGTCGGACACCTCCTTCGGAAAGGCTTTCGGAGCTGCGGACAATGTTGCTGGGAACAGCAGGAGGACCGCAGCGGCAGAAACGGTCTGCAGATATTTCCTGAAGGCCGACTTCCTGTCCATGAAATACAGAACGAAACACAGCATGAGCAGATAGTAGCCGGCATAGCTGATTCCTGTGCCCCACGGGTCGTGGCTGTATGAAAGCGTGGTGCCCTTCATGTCCGGATCGTACGCCAGCTGGAAGAATCTGTATCCTTTGTGTCGAAGGATATTGTTCATCGATATCGAACCACTTCCTTCGTTGTATATCACTGTGCTGACATAGTCCATGGGAGTGTCTGTTCCCGGATAATACAGCACCTCGAAGCTGTCCAGCGTCATGTTTACGGGACTTTCTATCGTCTCTCCCAAGGTCAGGTGGACAGTGCCTTCCTCGCTCCAGAGATGTGTCGTCATGGCTCCTGCAAGAATCATCAAGGCTGCGATGTACATGCCTGCAATGGATGGTCTGCGAAGCTTGCCTGAGGACCAGAGGGATACTCCGAGTCCGATGGCTGCGAGAAGCCATGCCAGAAAGAATATAGTGTTGTGGTATACTGCCTTCTCTGCGGCAGCCATGCCATACTGCTTGTCGATGAAAGTGGCAGCGGCCATCATCACGACGGTCACTGCCACAAGGCTTACATTTATTATCTCTATTGCTTTTGTCTTCATTATATAGCGTTTATGAATGCCACCACGGCATCTCTGTCATCTTTGCTCAGGTTGTAGAAATTCTCGGTTGCCTCGTATGCGTCACTTCTCTCCGATACTCCGTGCCACATGATCGCTTCAACCACGTTTCTAGCACGTCTGTCGTGCAGACGATCCTGGTGACCGGCACAAAGAGGCGAGAGACCTCTTCCCCAGAGTGGGGTAGTGCGGCACCATCCGGTGCGTATGTCGTTTTTCATGAAAAGACGGTGCTGTACCATGTCAGTATAAGGCCATATCGTCTGGTGCGGATAAGTCGGGATGACCTTTTTCTTTCCGTCCACGATCTTTTCTCCATTTACAAAGTAAAGGTTCGGGTCATATACCTTGTCTTCTCCGGTCGTCCATGACGGTTTGTGGCATGTCGCACAACCGATCTCCCTGAACACCCTGTGTCCCTGCTGTACCTTCTCGTCGTCGAGGTTTCGGGCAGCCGGCACTGCGAGTCCGCGATGCCAAATCATGAAGTCCGAGTAGTTCTCGTCTGTCATCTCGACAGGAAGGTTGGTGCTGGTCAGGTAGTTGAAGATGTCCTGCTCGACATTTCCCGTGTACTCCACGCCGGTAAGTTCCTTGAACTTGTCAGCAGGGAAGTAATCATAGAATCTTGCCTGGACGTCAGGATCCTTCGACGCTGTCTTTGCGTACAGTTTTCCGTTGAGGTCAAGGTAGTGGTAGCGTCTGTCGCTTCTGGTCACGTTTGTGATGTTCCAGATCGCGTTGGCGCCGGCAGCGTCCATGACAGGACCGCGGCTGAGGGCGTAGGTGAACTTCTTAGCATGAGGAGTTCCGTCACCCTGGCGGGAGTTGCTGTACTGGCTGGTCCAGTTGCCGTTTGCGAAGATGGCAGGGTTCAGATCCACACCATACTTCTCTTCTAGCCTGTACTGCTCCAGGAGGTCTGCATCGTCGATAGCGTCCAGCAGTCCGGTTCCATAGACTCCGATGGTGCTCTCGAGTCTGAACTCCAGATCGCTGTATGAGGCGTTTGCCTCATCGAATGGAACGTAGAATGCGCTCTCGGGGATGATGAGTTCCGGATAGATGAGACTGTATTCCTCTCCGTCAGCGAACCTGTTGCCGTGGAGATCTGTGTATGGAAGCCACTGGATCTGTATCTGATCTTCGTCAAGGGATGGCTTGAACGGGGCCATCGCCATGGTCTGCGGCATGCCGGCGACGTTGGTTACATACGCTCCGTTCGCCTTGTTATAGATCACGAGGAGATATCCATTGCCGTATTCGTTTGCATGGTACTGTTCGACTCTCTTGCCGTATCCGTATCCAGGGTGGCAGTCGATGCATGAACTGCGTACGTAAAGCGGTCCCAGGCCGTTGAAAGGTGCGGTGTTCTTGTTGTATGTACGTTCGAAGAAGTACTCTCCGTACTTGAATTCATTCACCATTCCCGCGTCGACGACAGCCTGGCTTGGGTCCTGATATGCTGATGCAGTGTTGTTGAACGTTGTGCCGAGTTTACCTCCGGCAAGGGTCTGGATTGCAATGTCGTCGTCGCTCAGATAGGGATTGGCCGGAGTCGGTTCGGTCCCTCTCTTGTCACATGCTGCGAAGATGACAAGACCTGTCATGATATAGATAATCTTTTTCATGGTCATTACTGTGCGATTGCGGTTATGGCCTGTCCGATGCATTCATCGAGCTCTGCGCATGCCTGGATGGCTTCCTTTGCCGAATTGTCCGTGTAATTGAGGACGAAAGGCGCTTTCATTGCCTTGATCTTTGCCAGAGCATTGCTGAGTGCAGCTGTGATTGCGCTGTCGATCTCAGGATTGTTCTCCTTCAGATATGCATGGAGTGACTTGCTTTCATCTCTCTTTCCTGCAACTCCTCCATAGTAGACGTTTTCTACGGAAGTGATATTGTCATAGAAATCGGTGATCGAGTTGTAGCTGTACGGGCTTTCGATGTATGAAACATCCTCGCCGTTGTGTGCCTTGCCGATTTTCGAAGTGCCCACCTCGTCGATGATGTTCGAGCAGGCTGAGAGTATGGATTGCATTGCGTGTGTGCGGGAATAGAAAGTCGATCCGGCCTTGCCTGCGTTGAGAAGATTCTCACCATAGCTTGAATCTCCTCCGCTGACGGTTACCTGGAGCTCGAGATCCTCCATCATGCCTGCCCTTGCTGCCGGAGCCTTGTCGCCTCTCCATGCAACGTCCAGCTGGGCTGTGCGGTTGCGGAGGTCTCCGGCGACAGCTATGGCATATATCATTGCGTCATTGCTGATCCTGCTGACATCCTTAGGCTTGCCTTCCTCGAAGAGAATGTATTCGATTCCATGGAAGCCGAGCAACTCGTTGCCAAGCTTTGCTCCTGCATATTCAGCTCCGTCCTCGCCTTCAAGGTTCTTGAGAATGTTCGGACTTGCCATCAGGTCGTTGAAACTGTCCTCGTCGAGAGGCCATGAGTCGATATGCGGGTCGATTCCGAAGTCGGTTGCGGCACCGAAAAGAAATGCTTCGCTCAGTTCCCACTGTGCGCGGGCATCAAGGAATCTGGTGCATACTGCATTGAGCTTCGCCTGTGTCTTGTCGGCAGCAAGGTCCTCAATGCTTGCGAGCAGGGCCTCTGTATTGTCGGCCAGGGCTGCGTAAGTAGGGTAGACAGTATTGTCAAGAAAGGCCTCGGCTATCTTGCCGAACGCTTCTTCACGTGCGCTGTTGTCTTCGATGGTTTCTTTTTCATGACATGAGGTCATCAGCGCAACCGTCATCAGCGCTGCGGCCATAAATACTCTGTTTCTCATATCGTTATTGTTTATCTGTTATCTGTTGAACATGCCTGCGTAAGTTACTCCGATGCTTATGCTTGGCTCATTGTTGTACTGGCTTGCCAGAAATCTGTAACCATACTCGGCCTTGAGGATGACTCCCTTTACGGGTGAGTAGTTCAGACCGGCCACAACCCTTTTCTTTGCAGCCCATTTATAGTCCTGCATGTCCTTTGCGGGTATGTATGAGTTGTAATCCTCGTATCTTCCAAAGATCCACAGCTGTTTGTCCGATGGCTTCGACCCGAAGGAAATGATGTCGATGCCGGCTTCGATGCCTGCTGCATAGGCATTGCTGCCGACCAGAGTGTGGCTGTATGGGGAAAATGTTGAATTGTCCGAGTTCTTGTTGGATGTGCCTATCTCTGACGCATTTGCGAGATAACCATAGTCTGCGTTTGCTCTTGCGATTGCATGTCTGCTCTTGTATTCTGCGTCAAGAGAGAGAATCGAAACCGTTCCTTTTACTGAGGAACTGACTTTTCCTGAAGAGCTGACAAGTCGTGGGTATGCATCGTTGTCCGTACCTCCGATATAGCCGCTGAGCCCAAGATGGAGATTCTTTATGCTGTAGTTGTCTATGCGGAATGCGCCGGCCAGGGAGTTGGCTACGGTATATTCATAAGGTGAAGCACTTCCGCCCGCGATCCAGTTGGAGTTGTTGAAGAATCTGGAGTTGAGGCCGGGAAGAACCTGTGCTTCGTATTTCCAGCTTCCATATTCGCCCCAGAAGCTGACGCCTATCTGGTGCCATGTGCATGGAAGTATCGTGGATTCGCCTTCCTGCCTGTAGACTGTGAAGAATTTGTCCGGCTCGTGGCGTGAATTGGTCAGTCCAACCGGAACTATGATCATTCCTGCGCGGATGTTCGCCCATTTGCGGAAGCTTTTCTGGATCCAGAACTGCTCCAGGAACACTTCTCCGCCGCGCTCGATCTCGTGTTCCAGCTCAACCGCCTCGTCGCCTTCGACCTCTATCGAGGCCTCGACTCCTCCGTGCTCGAATTCTATTTCAGTTCCCATCGACCAGCCTTTTCCAAAGCCGTAGCCCAGCATGAATACCACATGCGGCAGGTCGAAACGGCCATGTGCGGGCGCGTCGGCATACCTGGATGGAAACATGTATCGATACGGTGAATCGCTGTATAGATTGATTGAATAGGCGGACTCCCCATAGCCTCCCATGGTCAGTCCCTTCTCATTATCGAAACGAAGCGCGGCAGCCTCGCGTGATTCCTGTGCAGCCGCGCATATCGAAAACAACGTAACTATTTCTAATAACAACAAATGTCGCATCTGTCCTTTTTTTGTTTGCAAAGGTACAGGTGCGGAGTCCTGCCATCAATCAGCAGTTTTGTCCATTTTTCCTCGGGACTCTAATCATTTGTAGTTATCGCTGCGGGAATGGTATTGTGATTGTGTAAGTTCTATTCAGACGCATTCGCAAAACTCCAGCAAGTTGTTGGAGTTTTTCACTATCTTTGCTGACGGAAAAATATGTTTTTGCGTTTTTTGTTGCTCATTTGTTGCTTCGAATGAGGAGAGTATGAGAAACAGAATTGACTCTTAGATATTTATGGCAGATTCAAATTTCATAGACTACGTCAAGATATATTGTGCGTCGGGACATGGCGGCGCAGGATCGACCCACCTTTACAGAGCGAAGTACATCCCTAAGGGTGGCCCGGACGGAGGTGACGGTGGTCGCGGTGGACACATCATCCTCCGCGCGAACCCTCAGTTTTGGACACTCATACACCTGAAGTACCGCAAGCATGTCAAGGCTGAGGACGGCGGCAGGGGAGAGGGTGGACTGCGCCATGGAAAGAATGGAGAGGACATTTATCTTGATGTTCCTCTCGGAACGGTCGTCAAGGATGCGGAGACCGGAGAAGTTCTCATGGAACTCGTTGAGGAGGGACAGGAGGAGATTCTCTGCCCAGGCGGCCGTGGAGGCTATGGAAACGACCATTTCAAGACCCCGACTCTCCAGACCCCACGCTTCGCACAGCCGGGCGAAGAAGGAGTCGAGGGCTGGTTCATCCTTGAGCTCAAGCTTCTCGCAGACGTCGGTCTGGTAGGTTTCCCTAACGCCGGCAAGTCGACGCTTCTTGCTACGATTACCTCCGCAAAGCCGAAGATCGCAAATTACGCCTTTACCACACTCGAACCTAATCTCGGTATCGTGAAGTACTATGATGATCAGTCTTTCGTAATGGCAGATATCCCGGGAATCATCGAGGGAGCTCATGAGGGCAGGGGAATCGGAATGCGCTTCCTTCGTCATATCGAGCGTAATTCAGTCCTGCTTTTCATGGTGTCGGCCGAAGAGGACGATATCACTGCAGGATACCAGACTCTCCTGAATGAACTTCAGGAATACAATCCCGAACTTCTTGTAAAGGAAAGGGTACTCGCTGTCACCAAGTGCGACATGATAGATGAGGATATCGAGAAGGAGATTCTTCCAACCCTTCCGAAGGATATCCCTCATGTATTTATATCATCGATGACCCAGGAGGGCCTTCGCGAGTTGAAGGAGTTGCTCTGGACAGCACTTCACAAGTAGGATGCTTGACAGACTGCAGGACATAGACAGGGCGGCTACCCTGGCAGTCAACTCGCTGAATACGCCTGTCAGCGATGCATTCTGGCAGACCATGTCAGATACCGGAATATGGATTCCGTTCTATGTGGCGCTGATCATATGGATGATTGCGAAGCTTGGTGTGCGCAGGGCTATGGTCATAATCGCCTCCATCGCGGTGACGATTCTCCTGTGCGATCAGATCGCCAATTTTGTCAAGGATACGGCAGGACGGCTGCGCCCATGCTATGACAGCTGGTGTGTGCAGGGTGGACTGCACATTCTGGAGCGCAGGACAGGACTCTATGGATTCTTTTCGGCTCACGCAGCCAATGCCTTCGGACTTGCAATTTGTGCTATAGTCGGAATCCGAAGCGACATCCGTCACAGATATCCACGTTTCGAGTCCTTCATGCTGATTTGGGCATTTCTTGTGGCTCTCAGCAGAGTGTTTGTCGGGAAGCACTTCCTTGGAGACATTCTGGCGGGCTCAGCCGTCGGATTGATAATTGGATATCTCACCGCACGTCTGGCCCGCCAGATAATGTACAGGTTGGGTATTTTCTAGAGATTCTTCATTACTTCGGTAAGACGACCGCGTACAACCTCGATACCTTCGAGACCAGGACCGCCGTCTCCGTCAATCTCATGATACTTGCCAGCAGCCTTGTAGTAGTCGATAAGCGGCTCGGTCTGGTTGTGGTAAGTGTTGATTCTGTTCTGGATGGTCTCTTCCTTTGCGTCGTCGGCGCGTCCCTCGATGGCAGCTCTGTGAGCGATTCTTGCCTTGATGACCTCGTCGTTGATCATAAGTGAAATGACACCGGTGAGCTCCTCGCCTCTCTTTGCGAGCATTTCGTCAAGTGCCTTTGCCTGTGGAAGAGTACGTGGGAAACCATCGAGAAGGAAGCCCTCTACACCGGTAGTGGTGTTGAATACAGACTCGATCATGCCCTCGACAACCTCGTCAGGAACGAGGCATCCAGCTGCGATGAGCTCCTTTGCCTTTATACCAAGCTCTGTGCCTGCCTTGATCTCTGCACGGAGAAGTTCTCCAGTAGAAATGTGCTTGAGCTTGTAGGTTTCAACCATGTTGCCGGCCTGGGTGCCTTTGCCTGCTCCCGGAGGGCCGAAGAGGATGTAGTACTTCATGTTCGTTCTATTACTTTTCTAAGATATAAATGTCTTTGAGATTTCGTCCGATCTCGTCATAGTCGAGACCGAAGCCGACGATGAAACGGTTCTCGATCTCCATGCCCACGTAATCAAGTGGAAGCGACTGCTTGTATACTTCCGGCTTGGTAAGCATGGTGCAGATCTTCACAGACGCAGCTCCCTTCTCGAGAAGGATATCACGGAGAGCCACGATGGTATTTCCTGTGTCCACGATGTCCTCGATCACGATGATGTCCTTGCCGCTGACGTCTCCTGTCAGTCCCATAGGGACCTTGACCTTGCCGGTCGATGAAGTTCCTTCATATGAGGTCATCTTGATCGACATCAACTCCGCAATGAAGTTGCATCTTTTCAGGATTTCGCCAGTGAACATCATTGCGCCGTTCAACACGCAGAGGAACACGGGTTTCTTACTTTTATCGGCAAAGTCCGCATTGATTTTCTCCGCAACCTTGTCTATCGCCTTTTCAAGCTCCTCATTGGAGATGTAAGGCACGAAAGTCTTGTCGTGTAAAGTTATTTTGTCAGTCATATCGCGTGGAAATGAAATCAAACAAATTTAAAAAGATTTTTTCATGTTTTTGACCATTATTTACGTTTTGTTGACCTAGTCTTGCGGTAATAAACCAGAACTCATATGAAATGCTTGAAAATGCTTTTCCTGGTCAATCTGATGCCATTTTTCATGCCCATTGCAGTTGTCGCGGACAACGACAGGGACGATTTTGCCGAAGCGGTCGCTTTGCTCTGCGGAGCTGGTTCGGAGGAGGAAATTGACGAGGATATACTTGAATCGTATTCCCGATTGGCGAGGCATCCGCTTCACCTGAATACGGCAAGCCATAGAACTGTTGCCGCGTCGGGGCTTCTCACTCCGTACCAGGCTGCGTCGTTTTATGATTACAGATCCAGAAACGGTGATGTCCTTTCGTTTTCGGAACTGGGCGCCATCAATGGTTTCGGTGAGCCGTTCGCCAGGGCACTCAGCCATTTTGTTGTCCTGGACTCCGAGAAGGCCCCGGGGGCTGCAGAAGCGCAGCCGAAGGCTGATTCGGAGGTTATTGTACGCTCCACTATGAAGGCCGAGACAGGCGGCGGGGGAGACTATGTTTACGGAACCAAGCTGCGCGTGACGTATGGGGATGATTTCTCCTTAGGGGTCACTTCAAAGAGACCTTATGGGGCTGATGGACTGTTTCCACAGTCCGTGAACGCAAGTGTCCTGCTGACAAAGAGGAATCTGAAACTGGTACTTGGTGATTTCAATGCCCGCTTCGGTCAAGGACTTGTCTGGCGCAGCGGCTTTGGACTTGCCGGTTTCGGCTCGGTAGCGGCCTTCTCTGTCAATCCTACGGGACTGTCTCCGGCATGGTCGTACAGCTCGCCTGGCAGGGGTGGCGGCCTGTGCGTATCCATGGGCCGTATGGAACTGACAACAGCCATGAAACTGGCTGGAATGGATGTCATGCCATTGATAAATGCCAGTCTGTTCCTCCCTGTGGGACAACTTGGACTTACTATGACAAAGGAAGCGGTGTCACTGGATACCCGTTTCTGCACAGGTCGTGTGGACTGGTTCGGCGAGGCTGCCTATGGTATTCAGAATAGAAGCCCGGCACTGATTTCGGGGCTGGTGTTCAATCCGGAGTACGGGAAAAAACTTGGGCTGAGGCTCAGGTGCTATCCTTCTGCCTACAAGGTCTCTACTGCATCAGCAGGAAGTGCGACTGCCAGAAGTTCAGATGAGATCGGAGCTACGATAGGATATGAAGCGGCAGACTTCATCATGACCCTGGACGCTATGGAGAGACCATCTGACAGGAGCCGGCAGTACAGGGCTGTCCTATCATATATTTTCTCTTCAGAGGGCCCGTGGACGTTGTCATTGAGGGCAGTGGAACGGTTCAAGCCAGAGTCGGAACTTCCCTTCAAGACGGATCTGAGAGCGCAGCTGGGCTATACGTCAGGGCGATGGCAGCATGCGCTGAGAGTTAACGCCTTGACGTGCCGCTACGCCGGTTACCTGGGATACTATGAGGCAGGATGGACGGACTCAAGGCAGAAATTTGAGCTCAAGACATTCGGAAGGATGGCCCTGTTCGACATAGACCACTGGGATGACAGAATCTATGTCTATGAAAGAGATGCCCCGGGGAACTTCAGTTCAAGGGCGTTCTGCGGCAGAGGCTGGAATGCACAGGTATATGCCGGCATAACCTGGAGGACGCATAACCGGAAGCGCTTTTCTTTGTATGCCAAAGTCATGATACAGGACATTACACGAGAAGAGCCGCATGATAGGAGGATGGTCGAACTCAGACTTCAGGCGGTGGCAAGATTCTGATTATTTCTGGATCCGGATCGTCTGACCTATGCTGAGTCTGTCACTCTTCAGATTGTTCCATTTTCTCAGCTGATTTACAGTGACATGGTTGCGTGCGGCAATCTTGCTGAGGGTATCTCCACTCTTGACTTTGTATATGATCGTATTGCCGGAAACGGTAACTGATGAACCTCCTGTGGATTTTGCATCAGTGTAAACCTTGTGGGCGATGGAATCTGCTGTATAGATTGAATCCTGGCGTGCGATGAACAGTCCGCTGTGCTGGAGGTCCAAACGCAGGACGGACGGTACGGAGGCCCCTGGAATGACGTCCTTGACGTATTCAGGGTTGAGATTACGGATATCCTCGATAGGTGCACCTACCGCCTGGGCAACCTGATCCAGATGAAGGTTGCGACGGATCATGAAGGTGTCGATCTCAAAAGGCATGGAAATCTCCTCATCAGGCTCGATTCCGCATTCTCTGGCATATGTGTATGTATACAATGCACCTACGAATGCCGGAACGTAGCCTCTGGTCTCCCTTGGAAGATATGGGTAGATCGACCAGAAGTCGCGCTTGCCATTGGCGCGGCGGATGGCCTTGTTGACATTGCCGGAACCGCAGTTGTATGACGCTATGGCGAGCATCCAGTCTCCGAACAGTTTGTACGAACTTGCCAGATAGCGTGCCGCGGCGTCTGAGGATTTCTCTACATCCAGTCTCTCGTCGACGAAAGAATTGATGGTCAGACCATAGTTGAGTCCGGTCCTGTACATGAACTGCCACAGACCTCGGGCTCCGGCACGCGATGTTGCTACAGGGTTGAGGGCAGATTCGATGATGGCCATTATCTTGAGTTCCTTCGGCAGACCGTAACGGTCCAGAACTTCCTCGAATATAGGCATGTAGTACTTGCTGAGTCCCAAGATACGCGACATCTTCGCCTTGTTCTTCTCCGAGTATAGTATGATGTAGTTGCGTACATTCTCGTTGAAAGGAAGTCTTATGAAGGAATTCATGGCTTCCAGGCGCGCAATGAATACCGAGTCTGGAACATCAGTGGTGAAGTGTTCGCCTTCCAGGTCCGGGAGTTCTTCAGCCTCTGCCTTAGCCTTGTTCACGAACCACATCATCCTCAGGCTGTCGGTCATGTCGGCATCGTATATCGGTCCCTGTGGGACCTTCTTGGCGGCTTCTGCGGCTGCCTGAGCCTCCTCATACTGACCTATCTCATCCTTTGCGATGAGGAGCTCTTTCATGAGCGAGTCTATCTGATTCTTGAGATCACTGTTCTCCTTGATGAGCGTACGCTTGTTGCCCTTCAGGATCTGTGCATCCAGAGGGAACGTAAGCATAGTCAGTAAAAGTGTAAGTGATATCAGTCTCAGTGCTCGCATATGTGGTCGGTTAGAAGGTGAATCCAAGGCTCAGACCGAAACCAGACGGTCCGGTGGAACAGAATGCGAAATCCGTTCCAGGAGTGATCACAGTCGGACTTATGTGCATGCTGATGTCGTCGTTGACCTCGAAGTCCTGCATGTAGGAAAAGACGTTTGCATCGATGACCTGAAGCAGGTAGAAGGCTGCAAGTGCAACGGTGGAATAGTCTCGGTAGCGACGGTAGATGTCTCGATAGTATTTGGCGGTTTCAGCGCTGATGTTTTCGCTATATCCGGAATCCGGAGTAGTGGCTTCGTTGTGTATGCGCTTGTATCGCTTGTAGTTGATGTTATTTGTATCGTAGTAATGGTATGCTCCCATGAGTGCGCCCCAGTAAATAGGTATTTTCCAGGCTTCTCCGTTGTAGGCCTGTCCAAGTCCAGGCATGAGGATGGAGAATATCGTTGCCTTGCCAGGGTTTGGATAGTTGCCTTTGTCATATTGCAGCAGACCGTCCATGAGGGTCCCCCAATAGACAAGTCCGGCTCCTGCGTAATAGAGCTTGGCCATGTTGTCATTGCCGTTCTTATGTGCATTTATACCGGCACCGATACCGGCACCGATACCAGCATAGCTGACAGGAATCTTCCAGTATTGCTTATGGTAGAACTGCTGGGCTCCGATGAAGACCGTCGAACCTCCGAACAGAGTTCCGATCTTGAGTTCCTGCTTGTGGGCTACGCCGAGCATGAATTCCTTGAGCGAGAACAGCTGCTGTACGGAGTCGGCAGATTCAGTCTCTTCGGTGCCGTAGTTTCCCTTGGAGAATGCCTCATCCCTGAACTGCGCAGCAGCCCAGTTCTGTGCCCCAAGGAAAAGGATTGCGGCCAGAAGAACCTTTATGAGCCTATATCTTGGCATTGTCAAGGGCCTCGAGGAACCTGCGGACTTCTTCGTCAGAGTCGAAACGTATGGTCATGCTTCCCTTTCCGGAAGCGGAACGCTTGAGGGAGATGTCCTTGGTGAAATACTTGCCTATGTGTTCCAGGACCTGATAGTAATGGTCGGGAAGCTGCTGGTCCTGTTTTGGAGCGGCAGGCTTGCGACCCGCCTCAGGATCCTTTGCAAGAACTTCCAGCTGGCGTACGGACAGACCTTCCTTGATGACACGGTCACAGAGCTCTTCCTGGATGATGGAGTCATCGATTCCAAGAAGGACCTTTGCATGGCCCTCGCTGAGAAGACCGACCTTGAGGTCATGCTGAATCTTTGCAGGCAAGGTAAGGAGTCGGAGTGAGTTGCTGATGGATGTACGTTTCTTTCCTACTCGCTCAGCCATCTTCTCATGGGTGAGGTGACACTCATCGATGAGTCTCTTGTATCCAAGTGCGACCTCGATAGGGTCAAGATCCCTGCGCTGGATATTCTCGACGATGGCCATCTCCATCATGCCCTGCTCCGAGGTGTCGCGGATATATGCAGGAATCATTTCCATGCCACAGCTGCGGCAGGCACGGAATCGGCGTTCACCACTGATGATCTGGTATTTTCCGTCCTCCACCATACGGACGGTGATAGGCTGGATAAGGCCGAGGGTCCTGATGGACTGGGCAAGCTCTTCGAGAGCCTCTCCGTCGAAGGACATTCGCGGCTGGAAAGGATTCGGCTCGATCAGCTCTACAGGGATGCGGACGATGTCTGCCTTTTCCCTGGTGTCGTTGCTGCGGTTGCCGACTATCTCTTTGTTGACATAGCCGACAGGTTTTCTGATGCTGTCGATGTCAACGGCGTTGCCAAGCAGGGCGTTGACACCCATGCCTAATCCGAATTTCTTATTTGATGCCATTAGATGCCTGGGTTTTTGTCCAGAACCTCCTTTGCAAGGTTCAGGTAATTGCTGGATCCGTTGCTCATGATATCATAAAGGATGATAGGCTTGCCATGTGATGGAGCCTCGCTGAGGCGGATGTTTCTCTGGATGACTGTATTGAATACCATGTCCTCGAAGTGGTCACGCAACTCGTTGAGTACCTGGTTGTGCACTCGGGTACGTCCATCGAACATCGTAACCACGAAACCTTCGATTGTGAGGTCGGGATTTGTGCCGCTTTGTACCAGACGTATGGTCTGGAGAAGCTTTCCGAGACCTTCCAGTGCGAAGAATTCAGGCTGGACCGGGATGATCACAGAGTCTGCTGCTGTAAGCGAGTTGATGGTCACGAGTCCGAGAGAAGGAGAGCAGTCGATGATGATATAGTCATAATCGTTCCTGATAGGCTCCAGGGCTTCTTTGAGAAGCGATTCTCTGTTGGACGCCTTGATCATCTCTATCTCGATAGCAACGAGATTGATGTGGGACGGTATCATGTGCAGATTGCCGATTTCTGTCTGGATGAGCGCATCGCTGGCAGAAATGGCGTTCTCCATCACTTCGTACAATGTCCTCTTCTCGTCGCTGTCAGACGAGAAATTGAGGCCTGAAGTGGTGTTTGCCTGAGGGTCGGCATCAATGATCAGCACCTTTCTCTCCAAGACTGCGAGTGATGCTGCAAGATTGATTGCCGTGGTGGTCTTACCTACGCCTCCCTTCTGATTGGCTATTGCGATGATTTTTCCCATACTGCAAATTTAGAGGTTGTTTTGAAATAATCCAAGTTCAATTCTTGCGCATATCTGTTTGGTCTGTCCTTTCTTTTTATTACATTTGCAATAAACGTAATGATTTCGAATTAGCTCGCTTTCATTATAACCGGATACAATACACATGAGCGAGAACAGTACTGACTGGTACATCATCATCAACCCTCTTGCCGGCTCCGGAAAGACCATGCTGGACTGGGAGAAGGCTGAGAAGAGACTCCGCGACCTTGGTGTCGGCTATACCGCCGTGACTACCGAGTACGCGGGCCATGCCATTCGTCTCGCTTCAAGAGCCGCAGAAAATGGATACAGACGTTTCCTCGCTGTTGGAGGAGATGGTTCAGTGCATGAACTGTTCTGCGGTCTGATGAATGTCGTCCGTCATATGGGTATCGATCCGGAAGATTTCACCCTCGGAGTGATTCCTATCGGAACCGGAAATGACTGGATCCGCTCACTGGGAGTTCCGAACAACATAGACGGAGTCATCGATCTCATCGCTCAGGAATCTTTCCAGTATCAGGACATCGTCCGTATGACAGGCGCTGATGGCAAGAGCACCTATATGGCCAACATCGGCGGAACCGGTTTTGATTCGATGATATGCGAAAAGGTGAATGCCCAGAAGGCTATCGGACACAGAAATCCTTTCATTTATATCAGGGCAATGATCCAGACGATCATCCAGTCTCCGATAATTAACGTGGACGTGATCGCTGATGATAAGCGTATATTCAAGGGGGAGTGTTACTCGATCGCATTCGGCAATGGACCATACTCCGGAGGAGGTATGCGCCAGACATCCGATGCCAAGATTGACGATGGCAGTTTTGATGTGATGATTGTCCCTGTCCTTCCTATCAAGACAATAGCAACCCAGATCAGACGTTTCTACACAGGATCAACCCATAAGTGCAAGCATGTGGTCTACACTCAGTGCAAGAAGCTGAGAGTGATTCCTCTTGACCGTAATTCAGAAGTCAGCTTCGAGGCGGACGGAGAGGTGGAGGGTCATCTGCCACTTGAGATATCCATGATGGACAGCCATATGAAGGTCCTGACAGGAGTGGAAAACTAGTAAAGTCCAAAACATTCAACGACAATAATAAAGAATCCCGGATCGAAAGACCCGGGATTCTTTTACTATGTTAGGTTCTCTTATACCATGAAGGTTGCAACGAGTGCAAGGATGGCGTAGAGCTCAGGCATAGCGGCGTAGATCATGGTGTTGGTCTGGACGTTGTGTCCCTGGCTGATGCCTACGATACCGTTTGCACAAACCTGCCCCTGACGGATAGCAGAGAGAAGGCATACGAGACCTACAATTGTTCCGACAGCAAAGATCATGTATCCCTGCTCAGCGATGTTTCTGGAGCTCCACATGAGGAATGCAACGAAACCGTAGAGACCCTGTGTTGCAGGCATACCGGTGAGAATCATGTAGCTTGATGATTTCTCTGGAGCCTTCTTGAGAGCGCCTTCAGCAGCGTTACCTGCGATAGTTGTACCAATTGCACTACCGATTCCTGCGAGTCCGAGCATGAGTGCAAGTCCGATGTAACCGAGAATAGTTTCCATAATGATTTTATTTTTTTGTTTTTGTTTGCTTGTTACTAGTTGTTTTTCTTAAGCGGATTGTAGAGTCTTCCTTCTCCTGTGTATCCGCTGTTCTTGAAGTACTCTACGAAAGTGAGTCGCAGAGGATGTACGAATGCACCCAGGCTGGACATGAGGATGTTTAGTGTGTGACCGAGGAGCAGAATCACTACAAAAGGAATGAACTGCCAGGTCGGTGAGTCACCGAGCACCTTGGTGCCAAGAGTATTGAATGCACCGCCGAGGAGACCTCCTGCGAGACCGAGAGCGTAGAGACGGGTGTAGCTCAGGAGGTCGCCGATGAGTCCCGATGCCATCTGGTAAGTGTCCCAAAGGCCTGCGCCGATGTTCATGAGCGGATTCCTGTTCGGATTGTTCAGTACAAAGATGCCGATTGCTGAGACTGCTGCGATGCCGATTACAACCCACTTTATTGTAGTAGCGTCGAGCTTGAGGAGCATGCCCACGCCAACAGCGATGATGCCGCCTACGATAAGCAAGGTCCATCCCCAGGTCCCGAGACTGGCCTTGAATCCGTTCCTGTATGTGTGCAGCGCAGTCTTGACAATCATGGCCAGACAGATATGGAGCACACCGATTGCTACTGCCATCACCATCTGGGCAGAGTATCCCATGATCTTGACACTGTCAGGAACCATGATGCTCTTCAACCCGTCAGGTACCCATGATGCCTCGTAGAGGTTGATGCCGAAGGCTGTGCCTAGAATCATGCCTACAAAGAAGGTAGCACATCCCAGTATCGAGATCAGCGACCCCAGCCCGTTGAACATCTCGATGCTCACCCATTTCTTATTGAGTGCGATACCGAAGATGAACAGTATGATTCCATATCCTGCGTCTCCCATGCACATCGCGAAGAACAGCATGAAGAAGATGGAAAGGATAGGAGTAGGGTCGAACTCTCCGTATATAGGCATTCCGTACATTCCGGTAATTGACTGGAACAGTCTGGAAAGACGGTTGTTCTTGAGCTTGATAGGAGGATTGTCTTCTTCCCTGGCGTCATCGCTGATATAGAGAACTCCGAGCGAATCGAACTTCTCTGCGAGTTCTGTCTGTCTCTCGGCAGGAGCGAAGCCTTCGATGAGGCTGAGCCTGCTCTCAGCGGCAAGTTCCTTGCCTGCATCGGCGAGATACTTGTCGAGGGAGTCCATTACCGATGCGTATTCCTTCCTGAGGGCAGGAATGTCGTTCTTCTCATCGAGAAGCGCCTTCTCCTTTTCCTTAAGCAGGGTGTCGATCCTGTCAAGCTCTGCCTTGGCCTCGGATGCCGAACCTGCAGGTGCCTGGATCTCCTTGACAGGGAACTCATAATCTTCTACAGGACCGACGGTCACGAAATTGATCTTGGATCCATCCTCATTCATTACAGTAAGGGCATGCAGTGCTTTCCACTCGGGATTGAACTGCTTGGCAGCTACTGAATAGAAGCGCATCTTCAGTCCATGCTCAAGGAGGCCGTCGATGGCCGACTTGTCGAACTCACCCCACGGAAGACGATCCTCGTAAGCCTTCTGGGCTTCAGCCTTGCTGGCAGTGAGTGTTACATATTCCGGATCACGGGTGAATTTTTCAGCTTCAATGTCCTCGATCTGTCTGCGCAGCGACTCGGCTGACGCATACATCGATGAAGATTTCTCGTCGAAGGCCTTGGAAGATCGGGTGACATCCACGAGACCGATCTCCTGGATGGCGTCCAGGAATCCGTCCACTTCATCCGTCATGAGGACGAATGAGTATTTTGTCATTTTCTCAATCATGATACTTCCTCCTCTTCCGCTTCTTCGGCGGCATGACGCGTCTTCACGATCTTTGATGAAGCCTTGCTGAGGTTCTCTTCATCTTCCATGAAGCGCTTGATCTTTCTGATAGCTTCCTGATAACCCGGAATCTGTACCTTTTCGTACAGGTTCACCTTCTGGGTCGTCTTTTTGCGCTGGTAATCAAGTATACGGCTTTTCTCTTTGTAGACTTCAGACTCGATTCCAAGCCTTGCCAGTTGCTTGAGGATATCTATTCCGTCAGCATACCATGCCGGTTTGGCAAATGCATTGAAAGGCTGGATCGAGAACTGGATCTCTCCCAGGGCAGGGGTCTTGACACCTGCGACCTTTACGGTCTTCAGCTCGACGTCCTCTACCTTGATAAGTCCTGATTCGAATTCATTCCACAGAGCGGCCATCTGGTCGTACTTCCCAAGCGCAGACTCAAGTTCGGCTATCAGCCTGTCGGATTCGGCTTTTGCTGCGATCACGCTTACACGCAGTGCCGACTCCTTGTTCTTAAGGGTAGGGAGCGCCTGCTTACGTGCCTTCAACTGCTTGCCGATAGCCGTCAGGGATGTTTTGTTATATTGGAACTTGATTGCCATAGGCTTTTATGCTTTTGGCCAGTACTTGTCAACGAATACTTGCTTGATACCAGTCTCTGCAGGGCTGAAATACCTGCTGAACAGTTTCCATGCTGTGTCGAGCATCTCATCGATCTTGATGTTGACATCGATGGAGAGGAGCTCGGTTGCATAGTCCTTCGCGAATTTGAGGCAGCGCTCGTCGTAGTCGCTGAGGTCGAAACCGTTTTCGAGCTTGGTCTTTGCGTTCTGGGCATCTGCGTAAAGACGTACACCGGCGTTCATCACCTGGCTGTGGTCATCACGGGTCTTCTTTCCCTGCACGAGCTGCTTGAGTCGTGAAAGAGAACGGAATGGGTCGATGATGATCTTTCCCGAATCCGAATCTGCACGGAGGAAAAGCTGACCTTCAGTGATATAACCGGTATTGTCCGGAATCGCGTGGGTGATATCTCCGTCGTTGAGGGTCGTCACCGCGATGATGGTGATCGAACCACCGTCAGGAAGCTGAACGGCCTTCTCGTAGATCTTTGCAAGGTCAGAATAGAGTGATCCTGGCATCGAGTCCTTTGAAGGAATCTGGTCCATACGGTTGGAAACGATACAGAGAGCATCGGCGTACAGAGTCATGTCGGTAAGGAGGACGAGCACCTTCTCGTTCTTGTCGACTGCGAAGTACTCGGCAGCAGCAAGCGCCATGTCAGGGATGAGCAGACGCTCTACAGGAGGTTCCTCGGTTGTGTTTACAAAGCTCACGATCTTGTCCATCGCACCGGCGCTTTCGAAAGCGTGACGATAGAAAAGATAGTCGTCGTTGGAAAGACCCATACCTCCAAGGATGATCTTGTCTACGTCAGCACGGAGTGCAACGTCCGCCATAACCTTGTTGTAAGGCTGGTCAGGGTCTGCGAAGAAAGGAATCTTCTGTCCAGACACGAGGGTATTGTTGAGGTCGATACCCGCGATACCGGTAGGGATAAGCTGTGAAGGCTGTCTTCTCTTATAAGGGTTTACGGAAGGACCGCCGACCTGACGGATCTCTCCTTCAATCTGTGGACCACCGTCAATAGGGTCTCCATATGCATTGAAGAAACGGCCGCTGAGCTGTTCGCTTACGCGGAGTACAGGTGGGTTGCCGACGAAGGATACCTTTGCGTCGGTAGGGATGCCCTCGGTACCTGAGAATACCTGGAGGGTAACCTGGCTTCCCTTGGTCTTTACGACCTGGGCAAGTCTGCCGTCGACAACTGCAAGCTCGTCATTCGCTACATCCTGGGCCTTCAGTGCAACTGTGGCCTTGGTGATGGCATCGAGCTGGGTGTATGTTTTCTGGTATGCCTTAGTTGCCATATTCCTGAATCATTTTTTCGGTTTGTGCAAGATAGTTCATGAAGCTCTCGCCCTTGAAGGTCGAGTAGTTCATCTGCCTGAGTGAGTTGATCAGGTCCTTGAAGAATCCGCGGCACTGCTCATAGTCCTCGAAATCGAACTTGCGGTTGCAGATGTCGAGAATGAGGTTGATCATATACTTCTGGCGCTCGAGAGGAGTGATGCAGTCGATAGAGTCGAATGCGTCCTGCTGGAGGAATGCGAAGTCGATGAGCTCGGACTTCCAGAAAGTCTCGTGATATCCCATTGGAACGCCATCATCACCGAGGATGTTGATCTGATCCTGTGCCTCACGTCCGCGACGGACCATGTTCTTGAGTGCTGATACCTTTGCAACCCATCCCTTCTCGACAACATTGTCGAGGTACTCCTGGATCTCAGGATACTCAAGATACTTTGAGTATGAATCGATAGGGTTGACTGCAGGATATCGTTTCTGGTCTGCACGGCTCTGCTCAAGTGCGTAGAAGCATCTTGCTGCTTTTTTGGTGGACTCGGTGACAGGCTCCTTGAGGTTACCGCCGGCAGGGGATACTGTACCGATGACGGTAACTGCTCCGGTCTTGCCGTTGTTGAGGTAAACCATGCCCGCACGTGAGTAGAAATTCGAAATGATTGATGAAAGATCGACAGGGAATGCATCTGCACCTGGAAGTTCCTCCATACGGTTACTCATCTCTCGGAGTGCCTGTGCCCAACGTGATGTTGAGTCTGCGAGGAGAAGGCAGCGGAGTCCCATTGCGCGATAGTACTCGCAGATGGTCATCGCAGTATATACAGATGCCTCACGTGCTGCAACAGGCATGTTGGATGTGTTGCAGATGATGGTGGTACGGTCCATCAGGTAGTGGCCAGTGTGAGGGTCAATGAGCTCAGGGAACTCAGTGAAGATTTCAACGACCTCGTTGGCACGCTCACCGCAGGCAGCCATCACGATGATGTCGGCTTCGCCCTGCTTTGCAATCGCATGCTGAAGCACAGTCTTTCCGCATCCGAAAGGACCAGGGATGAAGCCAGTGCCTCCCTCTGCTATCGGGTTGAATGTGTCGATTACGCGTACACCGGTCTCCATGATCTTGGTTGGACGCGGCTTCTCCTTGTAACCCTTTACAGCTACCTTTACTGGCCAGTGCTGTACCATGGTGACCTTGACTTCTTCACCATCAGCATTGGTAAGAACTGCGATTTCGGTGTCGATATTGTAGCTGCCGGCAGCTATGATGGACTTGACGGTGTATTCTCCCTTGAAGCTGAAAGGAACCATGATCTTGTGCATGATCCACGCTTCCTTGACTTCTCCGAGCCAGTCGGATGCAACTACCTTGTCGCCAGGTTTTGCGATAGGAGTGAAATCCCAGAGCTTCTCGTGGTTGAGAGGGTCGGTATAGTCACCTCTCTTGAGGAATACTCCTTCCATGGTGGTAAGGTCATTCTGCAGACCGTCATAGACGCTGGACAGAAGACCAGGACCGAGTGTTGCCTCGAGCATTCGACCTTCAAATTCGACGTGGTCGCCGTTTTTGAGGCCACGGGTGCTCTCGAACACCTGTACGGATGCATTGCGTCCGTTGACCTTGATGACCTCAGCAAGAAGCTTGGTGCCCTCAACGTCGATGAAGCAGAGCTCGTTCTCGGCAACAGGTCCATCAATCTGGACGGTCACGAGGTTCGAAACGATACCGGTGACCTTTCCTGTACTTTTCATATTGTTGTCTTTTTGATTATTCAGTATAATTAACACCTTCGTAGGTGCCGCGGACTTCCGCTACAAGCTTCTTGAACATTTCCTTTCCTGTCTCAGGATCCAGCTTGACCCATCTTGAAATGATTCTTGACTTTGCTATGAAACCGAGAATCACATCCATGGAGAATACCTGCATTCCGAGTATATCTTCGATCTTGTCCCATAGAACGGCATCAAGCTGACGCTCGCGTGTAAGAATGTCGGCGCTCTCGAGAGCGGCTTCAACGCGCTCTTTTTCCTCATAGTCTCCTATGAACGGAGTCTCAGCCTCGGGATCGAAGATGATCATGTCCTGGTCTGCAGGTCTGTTGAGTCTGCGGTTCAGGTACATGACCTTGGAATTTCTCATGTTGAGGTCGAAACGGTAGAATTCACGAATGAACCTGTCGTGATTTTTCAGGATTTCCTTGTAGAAATCCATGTTCAGGTTGTCCGTTTCGTAACCTTCAAGAAGTTTGGAGATAAGGGCGTTGTCCGACTTGGAAACGAGAGAACGGATTTCGTCGGTGAGTTCATCGGCGAAAGCGGCGTTCAGTTTCCTGTCGTCGCGGTCCAGAACGGGGAGTCCGGCTATGATGTACTCATAGTTGTTCATCGCCCGGTGTTTTTTATCCGAAGAGAATCTTCTTTGACACAGGACGCATATAGCCGGCAACCAGCTCAGTGAGCGCTTCGTCGGTCATGCTGATGTAGTATCCTCCATCCTTTGGACCGATGTTGAATCCATTTGCGATCTTTCTTGAGAAATCTACATGGATTCCGTTCTTGAGTTCGGCAGCAAGGGTGTCGGTAACATAGCTCTCGAGCTGTCCGCGGAGACTCTCTGGAAGTACCACAGAGAGATCGCATGAACTCTGGGAATCAAAGTTCTTTGCTACAGCCTGGAGGATTTCCTTGACGAAAGAGACGTCCTTGAGCGCATCCTTTACCTTTGATCCGACAAGCTTGTCGGAAATGAGGTTCTCGATGTCGTTGCGAGTTGACTGAATGCTCTGGACTCCTGCCATCTTGAGGTCATCCTCGACCTTCACTTTCAGCGCTTCAGCCTCTTTCTCGGCTGACTTGATGATACCTGATGCCTGTTCCTTGGCAGCGGCTATTATTGCCTGTGCCTCGGCTTTTGCAGCTTCCAGGATCTTCTCAGCCTCTTCCTTGCCTTTGCTCAGACCTTCTTTGTAAAGTCTGTCGGTAAGTTCTTGCAATTTGTCCTGCATATGTATTTGGTTTATCAGTTGATTATTAATCTGAGGTGCGTATCTGCCGTCCATATCTGCAAAAATCCGGATAATAACGGTCAGTTCAAAAGATTAGCTAAGCAATTTTCTAATGGTTGTGCGACAATATCATTAGCATGTCTAATGATAGGGATGAAAATGGGCTTTCCCCGGCTATTGACTAGCCGAGGAAGCTCAGAAGGATACCGGCTGCAACCGCAGAACCGATCACACCGGCAACATTTGGTGCCATTGCGTGCATGAGGAGGTGGTTCTTAGGGTTGATTTCACGACCGACAGTCTCAGATACGCGTGCACTGTCCGGCACGGCTGATACTCCGGCGTTACCGATAAGAGGGTTTATCTTCCTGCCCTCCTTGAGGAAGAGGTTCAGGAACTTGACGAAAAGAATTCCGCAGCAGGTAGCGATCACGAATGAACCGAGACCGAGTGCGAAAATCTTGATTGATTTTCCGGTGAGGAACTTGTCTGCCTGGGTGGATGCACCTACGGTAAGACCGATGAGTGTGGTGACTACGTCTACGAGTGGTCCGCGTGCGGTTTCTGCAAGACGGCGGGTTACGCCGCTTTCCTTGAGAAGGTTACCGAAGAAGAGCATTCCAAGAAGAGGAAGACCTGAAGGCACGATGAATGCGGTGCAGATGAATCCGATCACAGGGAAGATGATCTTCTCTTTCTGGCTCACTACGCGAGGTGCCGGCATCTCGATGAGACGCTCCTTCTGGTTTGTGAGCATAAGCATGAGCGGCTTCTGGATCACTGGCACGAGTGCCATGTATGAATATGCACATACTGCGATGGCTCCCATGAGATCCGGTGCGAGCTTTGATGACAGGAAGATGGCGGTAGGACCGTCTGCTCCGCCGATGATACCGATGGCACCAGCCTCGTTAGGCGCAAAGCCAAGAGCCATTGCGAGCAGATATGCTCCGAAAATACCCATCTGCGCAGCCGCACCGATGATCATCAGTCTAGGCTGGGATATCAGTGCGGAGAAGTCCGTCATCGCGCCGATGCCCAGGAAGATCAGTGGGGGATACCATCCCTGCTTCACACCCTGGTACAGGATGTTGAGCACCGAGCCGTCTTCATAGACGCCGATGTTGAGTCCAGGGAACATCGGGATATTGCCCACGATCATACCGAATCCGATCGGGACAAGAAGCAGAGGCTCCCATTCCTTTACGATACCCAAGGTAATGAACGTGATACCGATCGCGATCATTACCAGGTGCTGCCAGGTCATGTTGGCAAAACCTGTGTATTGCCAGAACTGGACGAGGCTTTCGAATATATTCTCCATCAGGTGATTATGCTATGGTTACAATCTTTGCTCCCTCAAGAACCGAGTCACCCTTCGCAACATGGATTGCGGTAACGGTACCGTCGCTCTCTGCCTGGATTTCATTCTCCATCTTCATTGCCTCGAGAACCGCTACTTTCTGGCCTGCCTTCACTGCCTGGCCTTCCTTCACTGATACCTCGATGATGACGCCTGGAAGAGGAGAGTTGACCGGCTTGCCTGCGCCTGCCGGTGCTGCTGCAGCAGGAGCTGCGGCTGCAGGTGCGGCCTGTGCTGCTGGAGCGGCAGCAACTGGAGCTGGAGCAGCTGCAACCTCCTTGTCGAGTTCAACCTTATATGATGCACCATTTACGGTGATATCGGCAATCTTGCCCTCCACTGAGTTGATGGCTACATTGTATTCGTTGCCGTTGATCTTGAACTTATATTCTTTCATGACTTGTTTGATTCTAGTTGTTATCTTACTGTTTTTCTGAAATTTGAAGTCCTGTCATTCCAAGCGGATGCAGGGTTCTTGCGTATTGTGATCACGAATGGCTCGCTGTCATGGATTGCTTCGCTGAGGTACAGGTGCATTGCCATGGCGATGGCAGCCTCGGCTTCTCCGCCCATCTCTGCGTCAAGTGCCATTGCGATGGCTGCAGCGATTTCGGCTTCATTCCCACTGCCTCCCTTAGGCGCACTGACCTTCTTTGCAGGCTTCTTGAACTTGATCTGGCCTGAGAAGAGTTTGCCGGTGAAGGTGTAGATCATGAGGAGAATGAGGAGCGCACAGAATACCACTGTGACGCTGACGATAGACAGTGTGAAGCCGTGAGGGTCGGTCTCCTTCAGAATCTCGGCGCGGCTCTTCTGTTCGCCCTTTCCGTTTATCGACATCGGAGATGGAACTTTCTCGCTTCCGTTGTCGAAAATGAGCTGACGTGGATCGTTCGACAATTTGCTGATGCTCATGCCGGGGGTGATGCCCACAGGGATCACGAGGCTGTCGATGATGGTCTTTCCGTCATTGCTGACAAAATAGAGTGTGCTGCCTTCGCGGAGCCTGAAGTTCAGGTGGAAGGTTCCAAGGGCAGAATTGCCGCTTGCGTACAGTATCCCTACCTGACGCGGACCGATCTTCGTCCTGTTGTCACCCTTGACGATAGGACTCTTGGTCAGATTCGCGCGGTCGTCGGAGAAGTAGCAGCCGGCAAAGTTCACGGTACCGGTGGATGTGTTGTACATCTCGACCCATGGACCGTGGTTGCCGTACTCATCGGTCACAGAGTTCTCGTTCTCGACCATCACCTCGGAGATGATAAGGTCGGAAACGCTCTGGGCCCGAAGCGTCACTGCTCCCAGGACTGTAGCGATAATAAATAATATGTACTTTCTCATCGCTTACAGAGGCAGGTTGTCATGTTTCTTGGCAGGAAGTTCCTGCTGCTTTCCGCTGAGCTGCTCAAGTGCGCGGCAGATGCGGAATCTGGTGTTGCGAGGCTCGATGATGTCCTCGATATATCCCTTTGATGCAGCCTGGTAAGGGTTGCAGAAAAGATCGTTGTATTCTTCTTCAGTCACGTCCTTGAGGATGCCGACAGCTCCCTTGGCTCCCATGACTGCGATCTCGGCAGTTGGCCATGCATAGTTGACGTCGCCGCGAAGCTGCTTGCAGCTCATGACGATATGTGCGCCGCCGTAAGACTTGCGGATGGTGACGGTAACCTTTGGAACGGTTGCCTCGCCGTATGCATAAAGAAGCTTTGCTCCGTTGGTGATGATTGCACCATACTCCTGCTGGGTTCCGCAGAGGAATCCCGGAACGTCAACGAGTGTGACGAGAGGAATGTTGAATGCGTCGCAGAAACGTACGAAACGTGAAGCCTTGCGTGAGGCATTGATGTCAAGAACACCGGCAAGAACCTTAGGCTGGTTTGCCACGATGCCGACGCTGCGGCCGTTCATTCGTGCGAAACCTACGATGATGTTCTTTGCGTATTCCTTGTGTACCTCGAAGAAACGGCCGTTGTCGACCACGCCCTCGATGATGCGGTACATGTCGTATGACTTGTTAGGATTGTCAGGTACTATGTCGTTGAGTTCGTCGTCAGTACGTGAAACAGGGTCGTTGCACTCTGCGGCAGGGGCCTCTTCGCGGTTGTTCTGAGGGAGGAAGCTGAGAAGTTCCTTGATGGTCTCAATACCTTCCTGCTCGCTTACCGCTGCGAAATGTGCAACACCGCTCTTCGATGCGTGTACGCTTGCTCCGCCGAGCTCCTCCTGGGATACATCCTCACCGGTGACGCTCTTGACCACTGATGGTCCGGTCAGGAACATGTACGAGGTGTTCTTTACCATGAGGGTGAAGTCTGTCAGGGCAGGGGAATAAACCGCACCGCCGGCACATGGACCGAAGATTCCGGAAATCTGCGGAACGACGCCCGATGCAAGGATATTGCGCTCGAAGATCTCACCGTATCCGGCAAGCGAGTCGATGCCTTCCTGGATGCGCGCACCACCTGAGTCGTTGAGACCGATCACTGGTGCTCCGGCGCGTACGGCCATGTCCATGACCTTGCAGATCTTCTCGGACATCGTCTTTGAGAGAGAACCACCTGATACGGTGAAGTCCTGTGCAAATACGTATACGAGTCGTCCGTCGATTGTGCCGCAACCTGTTACTACTCCGTCACCGTCGATATGGTCCTTGTCCATGCCGAAGTTGGTGCAGCGATGCTGGACGAACATATCAAATTCTTCAAAACTGCCCTTGTCGAGCAGAAGGTCGAGTCTCTCGCGGGCAGTAAGCTTGCCCTTGGCATGCTGGGAAGCGATACGCTTCTCACCGCCGCCCAGACGCGCTGCAGCGCGCTTCTCGACCAGTTTTTCAATCAATTCCTGTTGGTTGCTCATTTATTAGTTTTTTGATATAGCAATCACAAATATAAATAAATTTATTTTTGCCGCAAAACTAGAATATCGGACAATTTTCCGACTGCTTTTCCGGCTGCTTCCATTTTGTCGTTTCTCATTGGTGATGATGATATGAATATGAATTCTACAATCGCTTTTCTCTTTCAATCTTCTTTTTTTTTGCCATATTTGCCGGAATAATACAAGAAAAGGATGGCAGACGAAAAAATCATATTCTCGATGTGCGGGGTCGGAAAGACTCTTCCGCACAATAACAAGGTGATCCTCAAGGACATCTACCTTTCTTTCTTCTATGGCGCAAAGATCGGTATCATCGGTCTCAACGGTTCGGGTAAGTCGACCCTGATGAAAATCATCGCCGGCGTTGAGAAATCTTATCAGGGCGAGGTCGTCTGGGCTCCAGGCTACTCGGTAGGATATCTCGAGCAGGAACCTCAGATGGATCCGGAAAAGACCGTTCTCGAAGTCGTCCAGGAAGGTGTCCAGGAGGTCATGGACCTGATGAAGGAATATGAGGAGGTCAACAACAGGTTCATGGAGCCTATGACTGACGATGAGATGGCAAAACTCATTGAGCGTCAGGGTGAACTGACCGAGAAGATCGACCACTGCGACGGATGGGAGATCGACTCCAAGCTCGAGAGAGCGATGGATGCTCTCCAGTGCCCTCCAGTGGATGCCAAGGTCGCAAATCTCAGTGGTGGAGAGAGACGTCGTGTCGCTTTGTGCCGACTGCTGCTCCGTCAGCCTGACGTACTCCTGTTGGACGAGCCTACCAACCATCTTGATACCGAGAGTATCCAGTGGCTCGAGGCACATCTCCAGCAGTACAAGGGTACCGTGATAGCAGTAACCCATGACCGCTATTTCCTTGACAATGTTGCAGGATGGATTCTTGAACTTGACCGTGGTGAGGGAATTCCTTGGAAGGGCAACTACTCTTCATGGCTTGATCAGAAGAGCAAGCGTCTTGCCCAGGAAGAAAAGCAGGAGAGCAAGCGCCGCAAGACGCTCGAACGTGAGCTTGAGTGGGTGCGCATGGCTCCAAAGGCCCGTCAGGCCAAGTCGAAGGCACGTATCGGCGCATACGAGAAGATGGCTGCAGCCGACGCACGTGAGAAGGAGGCCGCACTTGAAATCTACATTCCTAACGGACCGCGCCTTGGAAACAAGGTCATCGGGTTCAACGATGTCAGCATGGGATATGGTGACCGTTTGCTTTTCGAGCATCTCAGCTTTGAACTTCCGCCGGCAGGTATCGTTGGCGTGATCGGTCCTAACGGTGCAGGCAAAACCACTCTTTTCCGTCTCATTATGGGCCTTGAACAGCCACATACCGGTGAGATTTCGGTCGGAGATACCGTCAAGATCTCGTATGTCGACCAGCAGCATAAAAGTATCGATCCGGCAAAGACGGTATATGAGACCATCTCCCAGAATTCGGAGTTCGTACGCCTCGGAAACCGCGACATAAATGCCCGTGCATATGTAAGCCGCTTCAACTTCAGCGGCGCTGACCAGGAAAAGCTCTGCGGTATCCTTTCCGGCGGTGAACGCAACCGTCTGCACCTTGCTCTCACGCTAAAGGATGAAGGCAATGTCATCCTCCTCGACGAGCCTACCAATGACGTGGATGTCAACACTATACGTGCCCTTGAGGAAGGTCTTGAGAACTTTGCTGGATGTGCTGTCGTAGTATCTCATGACCGTTGGTTCCTGGACCGTATCGCAACTCATATCCTTGCTTTCGAAGGCGACTCTCAGGTGTATTTCTTCGAGGGATCATACTCGGAGTACGAAGAGAACAGGAAGATGCGTCTCGGAAACGAGGAACCAAAGCGCTTCAAGTACAAGAAGCTGATGGAATAGGAAATACAATTATCTCATATCTGATGAAAAACAATCCAGTAAAGAAACTGTGGGACAAGATTCCTGCCGGAATCGTGTGCCTTGCTGTCCTGGGAATCATCTTCGGTTACCTTGCCACCGTGATGGGAACCCCGAACATGCTGAACACCCTCATGAAGACTGCTCATGATCTTCTTCTGAATACGGTGTTCTACCTCATGGCTATCTGTGTGCTTACCAGTGCACTGAGCCAGATTCTCATGGACTTCGGCGTCGTGGACCTGCTTGAAAAGCTCCTCCGTCCGCTCATGAAGCCTCTTTTCAATCTTCCAGGAGTTGCATCTCTCGGAGCCGTCATGACCTTCCTGTCAGACAATCCTGCGATCATCTCTCTCAGCCAGGACAAAAAGTTCTCGCACTATTTCAAAAAGTACCAGCTCATTTCCCTCACCAACTTCGGTACGGCCTTCGGAATGGGACTCATCGTCATCGTCTTCATGGTCGGTCAGGGATTCTATTGGGAGCCGTTCGTCGGTCTCTTCGGTGCCTTCTGCGGATGTATTGTTTCTACCCGCCTGATGCAGCGTGCAGTTGTAAAGGCTTATCCTAAGTACAAGGAAGAGAACGTTGTGGATCATTTCGACGAGGAGGAAGAGGCTGCTGCAGTCAGTGGCAAATCCCTCTTCTCACGCATCATGGACTCTCTTCTTGACGGAGGAAAGGTCGGTGTCGGCGTCGGCCTTGCCATCATTCCTGGAGTGCTTATCATCTCCACTCTCGTGATGATCATGACCTTCGGTCCTTCAGAAACAGGAGCCTATACCGGTGCAGCATATGAGGGAACCGAGATCCTTCCATGGGCAGCAGGCAAGATCAACTTCATCTTCGACTGGCTCTTCGGATTCAAGGATCCACACCTTGTGGCATTCCCTGTTACCGCTCTCGGTGCCGTAGGTGCAGCCCTCGGCCTTGTTCCAACATTCATTGCTGACGGTTTCGTAGATGGCAATGCCATTGCGGTATTTACTGCTATCGGCATGTGCTGGAGCGGTTACCTCAGTACCCACACTGCAATGCTTGACTCTCTCGGTTACCGTGACCTTACTCCTAAGGCTATCGGAGCGCACACTGTCGGTGGTGTAGTTGCGGGTATTACAGCACATCTTGTCTGCCTTCTTATAAGTCTTATCTAGTGAAAATAGCAATCTTCCAGGCTGATACTATCTGGGGCGACCCGGCAGCCAACCTGAAACATCTTGACGAGAAGCTCGCCACTCTTCCAGAGTGCGGGCTTCTCGTTCTTCCTGAAATGTTCACTACCGGTTTTGCGACCGATCCCGAAGGAATTGCCGAAAAGGGTGATCTGGGTCTCTCTTGGATGAAGAAGACAGCGGCGGCACATGGCTGCTGCGTCATCGGAAGCATTGCGACGGAGTTGCCAGGCGGTGTATTCCGTAACCGTATGTACTTCGTTACTCCAGAAGGGGAGACAAGGTATTATGACAAGCGCCATCTGTTTGCTGCAGAACGCCATAAGTACAGCGCCGGAGATGAACGCGTAATTGTCGAAGTCGAGGGAGTCCGGATAATGATGCAGGTATGCTACGACCTGAGATTTCCATGTTTCAGCCGTAACCGCCTTGTTGACGGACGCCCTGAATATGATATGCTCGTTTATGTCGCAAGCTGGCCGCAGCAGCGTTCTGCCGCGTGGAAGGCTCTGCTTCGTGCACGTGCAATCGAGAATCAGTGCTGGCTCGCCGGTGTGAACCGCTGTGGCAATGATCCCGGCAATGGCTATACTGGAGATTCTGTCGTTCTTGACCCATGGGGGGCAGATGTAGCTGCCTGTGAGCCAGGAGTTGAGGAGTGGGCTGTCGCGGACATAGACATGTCAGTTCTGGAGAACTTCCGAAGCGGCTTCCCGGTCCTTGAAGATGCGGACAGATAGGTTTTGAAAATTTTTAAATAATATTTTGAATTTTCATAACAGTTGCCTATTTTTGTAGTCCATATACAACGAGAGAATTTATGATCAAGTCTTCGTCAATTATCGTCCTTACCCTCGGTCTCCTCGCTCTATCCGAACGCGGAATGGGAAGGTAATGCGGTTTCAACGAAGAAATGATAGATAAGCCCTTCTCAAGACAATTGAGAGGGGCGTTTTTTGTTTAGAATGAATTTGACAGATACGATATGAAACATCAGCTTCGCAGTTCAATCACCACCGAAGGCCGCAGAATGGCCGGTGCCAGAGCACTTTGGGTGGCTACAGGAATGAAGAAGGAAATGATGGGCAAGCCCGTCATTGCCATAGCAAACTCCTTCACGCAGTTCGTCCCTGGACATACTCATCTTCACGAAATAGGTCAGACAGTCAAGGCAGAGATCGAGGCACTCGGCTGCTATGCAGCAGAGTTCAATACCATCGCAGTCGACGACGGTATCGCAATGGGCCATGACGGCATGCTCTACTCGCTCCCATCCCGTGACATCATCGCCGACAGTGTCGAGTACATGTGCAATGCCCACAAGGCGGACGCGCTCGTCTGCATCAGCAACTGCGACAAGATCACTCCGGGAATGCTCATCGCTGCAATGCGACTCAACATCCCTACCATCTTCGTTTCAGGTGGTCCTATGGAGGCCGGTGTGCTCGGAAGCGCAAAGCTTGACCTCATCGACGCTATGGTCAAGTCTGCCGATCCTTCAGTAACCGATTCTGCAATCGCACAGATCGAGAATCGTGCGTGTCCAGGTTGCGGCAGCTGCTCCGGAATGTTCACTGCAAACTCCATGAACTGTCTTACCGAGGCTATCGGTATCGCACTCCCTGGCAATGGAACAGTCGTGGCAACCCACAAGAACCGTATCGAGCTTTTCCGCCGTGCCGCACGACTCATCGTCGAGAACGCATGGAAGTACTACCGTGATGGAGATGAGAGCGTTCTTCCACGCAGCATCGCTACCCGTCCTGCATTCATGAATGCAATGGCACTGGATATCGCAATGGGTGGTTCGACCAACACCATCCTTCACCTTCTTGCTGTGGCAAACGAGGCAGGCGTGGATTTCAAGATGTCAGATATCGACGCACTTTCACGCAGGGTCCCTTGCCTTTGCAAGGTCGCTCCAAATACCAACAAGTTCCATGTACAGGACGTGAACCGCGCCGGCGGTATCGTGGCGATCATGAATGAACTTGCAAAGGGTGGTCTCGTCGATACTTCACTCAAGCGTGTGGACGGCATGACCCTCGCAGAGGAGATCGAGAAGTGCTGCATCACTTCTGACAAGGCTGATGAGGCAGCAAAGAAGATCTATCTCAGCGCTCCTGCTGTCAAGTACAGCACCAAGATGGGTTCACAGGAAAAGTATTACAGCGAGCATGACATGGATCGTGCGGAGGGCTGTATCCGTGACCTCGAGCACGCATATACCAAAGACGGCGGTCTCGGTGTACTCTTCGGCAACATTGCCAGAAACGGCTGCGTCATCAAGACTGCAGGTGTTGATGAATCTATCTGGAAGTTTGCCGGTCCGGCACGTGTCTTCGACTCTCAGGAAGCCGCTTGTGACGGCATCCTCGGTGGAAAGGTAAGCGCCGGAGATGTTGTCGTCATCACTTACGAAGGTCCTAAGGGCGGTCCTGGCATGCAGGAAATGCTCTACCCAACCTCATACATCAAGTCAATGCACCTTGGCAAGGAGTGCGCGCTGATCACCGACGGACGCTTCAGCGGCGGTACTTCGGGTCTCAGCATCGGCCATATCTCTCCAGAGGCTGCTGCCGGTGGCGAAATCGGTCTTGTACGCGACGGTGACATCATCGAGATCGACATTCCTGCACGCTCGATCAACGTACGTCTCAGCGACGAGGAACTTGCACAGCGCCGCAAGGAGGAAGAAGCTCGCGGAGACAAGGCATTCACCCCTCCATTCCGAGTACGCGAGGTATCGAAGAGCCTCAAGGCATATGCATCAATGGTCAGCTCGGCTGACATGGGAGCAGTAAGAATCATCAAATAAGAACTCAATAAATAGACATGTCAAAGATTACAGGATCGGAAGCACTTCTGAATTCCCTCATCGCAGAAGGCGTTGAGACCATCTTCGGATATCCGGGTGGTCAGATCATGCCTTTCTACGATAAACTTTACGGTTACAGCGACAGACTCAAACATATCCTCGTGCGTCATGAGCAGGGAGCAATACATGCAGCTCAGGGTTACGCACGCGTCAAGGGTGTTCCTGGTGTCGTTACCGTTACCTCGGGCCCTGGTGCCACAAACGTAGTCACAGGTCTTGCTGACGCAATGACAGACTCGACTCCTCTGGTAGTGATTACCGGACAGGTTCCAGTCGCCGCCCTCGGTACTGATGCCTTCCAGGAGGCTGACATCATCGGCCTTACCGGCCCTATCACAAAGTGGAACTATCAGATCCGTACCGCCGACGAGGTGGCATGGGCTGTATCACATGCATTCTACATTGCAAACAGCGGCCGTCCTGGCCCTGTTGTGCTTGACTTCACCAAGGATGCCCAGATCGGTACTACCGAGGAAGTCGAGTACAAGAAATGTGACTATATCCGCAGCTACGTTCCGGATCCTGACATTGACATGGATTCGGTCGATGCAGCCGCAAAACTCATAAACGAGGCAAAGCGTCCTCTGGTTGTTTATGGTCAGGGAATCACCCTCAGCGGCGCTGAGGAAGAACTCAAGGCATTCCTTGAGAAGGCTGACATCCCTGCAGGTTCGACCCTGCTCGGTCTCAGCGCACTTCCTTCTGATTTCCGTCTGTACCAGGGTATGATCGGTATGCATGGAAACATCGCTCCAAACGTAAAGACAAATGAGTGCGACGTGCTGATTGCAGTCGGAATGCGTTTCGACGACCGTGTTACCGGTACCGTCGCTACATATGCCCGCCAGGCAAAGGTTATTCATATAGACATCGATGCTGCGGAGATCGGCAAGATCATTCCGGTTGAAGTCGGTGTACTTGGAGATGCCAAGAAGGTTCTCAAGCTCCTTACCCATAAGATCGAAAAGGCTGATCACAGCGAGTGGATTGCAGGCTTCGACAAGTGCAAGAGAGTCGAGAAACTCAAGGTTATCGACCCTGAGGTACGCCCAGGTGAAGGCTACATCAAGATGGGAGAAGTTGTTGACATGGTATCCCAGGTAAGCGAAGGCAAGGCAATCGTCGTTACCGACGTAGGCCAGAACCAGATGATGGCTGCCCGTTATTCCCGCTTCCAGCAGGGACGCAGCCTCCTCACATCGGGAGGCCTTGGTACCATGGGCTTCGGTATTCCAGCGGCAATCGGTGCAAAGATGGCGGCTCCCGAGCGTCCTGTCTGCCTGTTCGTAGGCGATGGCGGTGTCCAGATGACAATGCAGGAGTTCGGTACTATCATGCAGGAAGGAACTGGCGTGAAGATCGTCATCCTCAACAACAACTGGCTCGGAAACGTCCGTCAGTGGCAGGAACTCTTCTTCGGAGCACGCTACAGTGCAACCCGCATGCTCAATCCTGATTACAAGCTTATTGCAGATGCATACAATATCAAGAACATCCTCGTAGAGGACCGTTCTCAGCTTCGTGCCGCAATCGAGGACATGCTTTCAGATGACAAGCCATGCATTCTTGATGTCCGCGTCATCGAGGAAGGTTCAGTGATGCCAATGGTTCCTCCAGGAAAGGGCATCGGCGACATCATGCTCAATGAAAACGAATGGTACGACGACACTAAAGCCTAGCCCCATGGAGAAGAATCTTTATACAATCTGCATATATACCGAGAACCAGATCGGCCTCCTGGCCCAGTTCTCGAACATGTTCACCCGTAGAAACCTCAATATCATGAGCCTGAATGCTCAGGCTTCATCAATCCCTGGAGTCCATTTCCTCCTCATCGTTGCCGAGGGAACAGGCCAGAAGGTGCATCAGCTCGTTCACTCTCTCGAGAAGCGCGTTGACGTGATCAAGGTTTTCGAGTACGAAGGTGACAAGACAGGAACAGACCAGCTCAACCTCCTGCTGGATACTCTCGAGGAGGTAAGAAACTATCTGAAGATAAGAACAAGATAAAAGTAACTATATAAAAACTTAACAATTATGGCAAAAATGAATTTTGGCGGTGTCATCGAGGAAGTATTGACCCGCGAGGAGTTCCCTCTGGAGAAAGCACGTGAGATTCTTAAGGACGAGACCATTGCTGTCATCGGTTACGGTGTACAGGGCCCTGGCCAGTCACTCAACCTCCGTGACAATGGTTTCAATGTAATCGTTGGACAGCGTCAGGGCAAGACCTTCGAGAAGGCTATCGCTGACGGTTGGGTTCCAGGACAGACCCTCTTCTCTATCGAGGAGGCTGCCGAGAAGGCTACCATCATTATGTGCCTCCTCTCAGACGCTGCTGTAATGAGCGTTTGGCCAACCCTCAAGAACTACCTTACCCCTGGCAAGGCTCTCTATTTCTCACACGGCTTCGCTATCACCTGGAACGATCGTACCGGTGTTGAGCCACAGAAGGACATCGATGTGATCATGGTTGCTCCTAAGGGCTCAGGTACCTCACTCCGTACCATGTTCCTCCAGGGCCGCGGCCTCAACTCTTCATATGCAGTTTACCAGGACGCTACCGGCCGTGCACTCGAGCGTACTCTCGCACTCGGTATCGGTATCGGTTCAGGCTACATGTTCGAGACCACTTTCCAGCGTGAGGCTACTTCAGACCTTACCGGTGAGCGTGGTTCACTCATGGGTGCTATCCAGGGCCTTCTTCTCGCTCAGTACGAGGTGCTCCGTGAGAACGGCCACACTCCATCTGAGGCATTCAACGAGACCGTTGAGGAGCTTACCCAGAGCCTCATGCCACTCTTCGCAGAGAAAGGTATGGACTGGATGTACGCAAACTGCTCTACCACCGCACAGCGTGGTGCACTTGACTGGATGGGACCATTCCACGATGCAATCAAGCCTGTAGTAGAGAAGCTCTACGCATCAGTAAAGTGCGGAAACGAGGCTCAGATCTCTATCGACAGCAACTCTAAGCCTGACTACCGCGTAGGTCTCGAGGCTGAGCTCAAGGCTCTCCGCGAGAGCGAGATGTGGCAGACCGGCGCTGTTGTCCGTCAGCTTCGTCCTGAGAACGACTAATCCTTCCTTCAATGGAAAAGGACAGAGTATATATCTTTGACACAACGCTCAGGGACGGAGAGCAGGTTCCTGGATGTCAGCTCAACACAGTTGAGAAGATCCAGGTTGCCCAGGCACTCGAGTCCCTGGGAGTCGATGTCATCGAGTCAGGTTTTCCAATCAGCAGCCCTGGTGACTTCAACTCGGTAATCGAGATATCCAAGGCTGTTACCTGGCCGACCATATGTGCCCTCAGCCGCGCCGTTGAAAAGGATATCGACTGCGCCGCAGAGGCGCTCCGTTTCGCCAAGCACAGACGAATCCATACCGGTATAGGTACTTCGGATTCTCACATCCGCTATAAGTTCAATTCAACCCGAGAGGAGATCATCGAACGCGCCGTCAAGGCCGTGAAGTACGCACGCAACCTCGTAGATGAAGTAGAATTCTACGCAGAGGATGCAGGCCGTACTGATAATGAATATCTCGCGCGCGTGGTTGAGGCAGTGATCAAGGCGGGCGCTACCGTAATCAACATTCCTGATACTACCGGCTATTGCCTTCCTGAAGAATACGGTGCAAAGATCAAGTATCTTTGCGAGCATGTCGACAACATCGACAAGGCAATCCTCAGTACACATTGCCACAATGATCTCGGCATGGCTACCGCAAATACCATGGCTGGTCTCCTCAACGGAGCCCGCCAGTGTGAGGTAACCATCAACGGAGTAGGCGAGCGTGCCGGCAATACCGCCCTTGAGGAAATCGCCATGATCCTCAGCTCACACAAGGATATCAGTCTGGCAACCAACATCAATACCCAGAAGATCTATCCTATGAGCCGTATGGTCTCCAACCTCATGAACATGCCTGTGCAGCCAAACAAGGCTATCGTCGGCCGCAATGCGTTCGCGCATTCTTCCGGCATCCATCAGGACGGTGTGCTCAAGAATGTACAGACCTACGAGATCATCGATCCTAAGGACATCGGACTTGACACCAATTCTATCGTGCTGACCGCCCGAAGCGGCCGTGCTGCATTGAAATACCGCCTTGAGAGCCTCGGCGTTGCCGTACAGGGTGAGCAGCTTGACAAACTCTATCAGGAATTCCTCAAGCTTGCAGACAAGAAGAAGGAGGTCGGCGACGACGATATCCTGCTCCTTGCCGGTGTGCATACCGCTCAGGAGCGTCACATCAAGGTTGACTGGCTCCAGGCTACCAGCTGTATAGGCATGAAGCCTGTCGCATCAGTCGGTCTTGACATCGCAGGCGAGAAGTTCGAGGCTGCAGCTACCGGTAACGGTCCTGTTGATGCGGCTATCAATGCCATCCGTCAGATCATCAAGCGCCACATCAACCTTACCGAATATACTATCCAGGGAGTCACCAAGGGCTCCGACGATACATGTAAGGTACATATGCAGGTTGAGTGCGACGGCCGTCTTCACTATGGTCTCGGCATGAGCACTGATATCGTTACAGCATCGATCGACGCGTATGTCGACTGTCTGAACAAAATAAACAACGTATAATGAACACCCTTTTTGACAAAATCTGGGATGCTCACGTCGTCAACAAGGTTGAGGATGGACCAACCCAGCTTTACATAGACCGTCTCTATTGCCACGAGGTGACCAGTCCGCAGGCTTTTGACACTTTGCGTGACAAGGGTATCAAGGCTTTCCGCCCTGACCATATCATCGCGATGCCTGACCACAACACCCCTTCTGACCAGCAGGAAGTGATCAACGACCCTGTCGGCCGCAAACAGGTGGAAACCCTCAAGGCGAACTGTGCCGAGTTCGGAATCAAACATTTCGCGATGGGAACCAAGGATAATGGTATCATCCATGTCGTAGGTCCCGAGAAGGCTCTTTCACTTCCAGGTATGACTATCGTATGCGGAGACTCGCATACATCTACCCACGGAGCTGTCGGTGCCATCGCAATGGGTATCGGTACTTCAGAGGTCGCTCAGGTGCTTGCTTCTCAGTGCATCCTGCAGTCAAAGCCAAAGACAATGCGCATCAATATCGAGGGTGAACTCCAGCAGGGAGTCACAGCCAAGGATGTCGCTTTGTACATCATGGCAAAGATGACTACCGCAGGAGCAACAGGCTACGCTGTAGAGTATGCCGGATCGACTATCCGCAATATGTCTATGGAAGGCCGTCTTACCCTTTCAAATCTCTCTATCGAGATGGGTAGCCGTGCCGGCCTCATCGCTCCGGACGAGACCACTTTCGCATACCTCAAGGGACGCGAATATGCTCCAAAGGGCGAGGCCTGGGACAAGGCTGTAGAAGAGTGGAAGAAGCTCAAGAGCGATGATGATGCCGTATTCGACAAGGAGGTCACCTATTGTGCAGAGGATATCAAGCCTCGCATCACATATGGAACCAATCCTGGAGCAGGTATTGCAATCGACGAGTGTGTGCCAACCTATGACGGCCTTTCAGATTCTGAGAAGGCTCAGCTGAAGTCACAGCTTGACTATATGCAGTTCCAGCCAGGCGAGAAGCTCGAGGGACATCCTGTTGACTATTGCTTCCTTGGTGCCTGCACCAATGGCCGTATCGAGGATTTCCGTGCTTTCGCAAGTGTCGTGAAGGGCAGAAAGAAGGCAGACAGCGTTGTCGCATGGCTCGTTCCTGGCTCATGGCTCGTACGTCAGCAGATTATCGACGAAGGCATTGACAAGATTCTTGAGGAGGCCGGTTTCGAGCTTCGTCTTCCATCTTGCTCGGCATGTCTTGCAATGAATCCGGACAAGGTTCCTGCAGGCAAGCTATCGATTTCAACCAGCAACCGCAACTTCGTCGGCCGTCAGGGACCTGGCGCCCGTACAGTTCTCGCATCACCGCTTGTCGTTGCTGCCAGTGCCGTAACCGGAGTGATCACCGATCCTCGCAAACTGTAAGATCATGGCAAAGCAGAAATTCAATATCATCAAGTCAACATGTATTCCGGTTGCCATTGACAACTGCAATACCGACCTTATCATACCTGCACGTTATCTTGCATCGACTACCCGCGATCCGAAGTTCTTCGGCGACGCTTTCATGCACGATCTCCGCTACACGGCCGACGGTCAGCCTGTCGCTGATTTCGTAATGAATCAGCCTGAGTTCTCAGAGGCTCCGCATGAGGGTGTACACGAGATCATCGTAGGTGGTCAGAACTGGGGTTCAGGTTCAAGCCGCGAGCATGCTGCATGGGCTATCTCAGGTTATGGTGTACGTGTCGTGATCTCTTCCAGCTTCGCTGACATCCATCGTAACAACCTGCTCAACTGTTTCGTGCTTCCTGTGATCGTAAGCAAGGAGTTCCAGCAGGAGTTGTTTGCGTCAATTGCGGCTGATCCCAATGCAGTAGTCACTGTTGATGTTCCTGCACAGACAGTCACCAACGAGGCTACCGGCAACAGTGAGCATTTCGATATAAACGGATACAAGAAGTATTGTCTTATGAACGCTCTGGATGATATCGATTATCTCCTCAGCCAGAAGGACAAGATCGAGGAATTCGAAGCGAAATAAGCCTGTATGACAGACAGAATCCACATAATGGACACCACTCTCCGTGATGGAGAGCAGACCAGCGGCGTCTCGTATCTTCCCCACGAGAAGCTGATGATCGCCAGAGCGCTCATGTCCGACCTGAATGTCGGAAGCGTCGAAGTGGCATCAGCCAGAGTCAGCAAGGGAGAACGCGAGGCAGTATCCATGATCTGCCGTTGGGCGGCCCAGGCTGGCATGCTGGACAAGGTCGAGGTTCTCGGTTTTGTGGACGGCAATGTTTCAGCAGACTGGATTTATGATGCTGGATGCCGCAGGATGAACCTTCTTACCAAGGGTAGTCTGCGTCATTGTACCCACCAGCTTGGCAAGACACTGAGGGAGCATGTATCCGATATCATGCTTACTGTGGAATACGCGACAAGCAGGGGACTTGGAGTGAACATCTACCTCGAGGACTGGTCAAATGGTATCCAGGACTCTCCAGAGTATGTGTTCGAGATGGTTGATTCTCTCAAGGATTGTGGAATCACCCGTTTCATGCTGCCGGATACTCTTGGTGTGCTTAATCCTTCAAAGGTCAGCAAGTACATCGGAATCATGTGCGAGAGGTATCCTGAACTCCATTTCGACTTCCATGCCCATAATGATTATGACCTCTCTGTAGGTAATGTTCTTGCTGCAGTCGAGGCTGGAGCAAAGGGAGTGCATACCTGTGTGAACGGACTCGGCGAGAGAGCCGGCAATGCTCCTCTTGCCAGTGTCCAGGCTGTCATAAAGGACCATCTCCATATCGAGACTGGAATACGCGAGGACAAACTCTGTGACGTCAGCAGACTGGTTGAAAGCTATTCTGCCATCGCTGTCCCGCCTAATAAGCCTATCGTCGGAGAAAGCGTCTTCACTCAGGTCGCAGGAGTCCATGCTGATGGTGACAACAAGCACAACCTCTATTGCAATGACCTTCTCCCTGAACGTTTCGGCCGCAAGAGAGAGTATGCTCTGGGCAAGAACAGCGGCAAGGCCAGCATCATGCGCAACCTTGAAGAGCTTGGTCTTGAACTCACTCCAGAGCAGACAAAGGCTGTAACCAGCAGGATCATCGAACTCGGCGACAAGAAAGAACTCGTAACCCGTGAGGACCTTCCTTACATCGTGAACGACGTTCTCAAGCACAGTGCACCGGATGACAAGATCAAGCTTGTCAGCTACGTGGTAAACAAGACCTTCGGTCTCAAACCACTGGCTCAGGTGAAACTCGAGATCAACGGGGATGTGTACGAAGAGGCTGCATCCGGAGATGGCCAGTACGATGCATTCGTACGATGTATTCGTCATATCTACCGTGAAAAGCTCGGAAGGGAATTCCCTTGGCTCGCGAATTATTATGTAAGCATTCCTCCGGGAGGACGTACCGATGCGCTGGTCCAGACATCGATTACCTGGTCATTCCGTGAGAAGACTTTCAATACAAGAGGTCTTGACGCCGACCAGACAGAGGCGGCTATCAAGGCGACAATCAAAATGTTGAACATCATAGAACAGGAAGAACAATGAATCTTAAAATAGCTAAGCTTCCGGGCGACGGTATCGGACCGGAGGTAGTTGAGCAGGCAGTCAAAGCTGTAGATGCAGTCTGCGCAAAGTTCGGTCATACTGTAAGTTACAAATTCGCCAAGGTTGGAGCATGTGCAATCGAGGAGTATGGCAACGCATTCCCAGAGGAGACATTCCAGGCTTGTATGGACAGCGATGCAGTTCTTTTCGGAGCTGTAGGTGATCCTAAGTATGACAATGATCCAACCGCCAAGGTTCGCCCTGAGCAGGGCCTTCTTGCCATGCGCAAGCAGCTGGGTCTCTACGCAAACCTTCGTCCTGTGGAGACCTTCAAGACCCTCGTTCACAAGTCTCCTCTCAAGGAAGAACTTGTTGACGGTGCAGATTTCATGTGCGTACGTGAACTTACCGGTGGTATGTATTTCGGAGAGAAGGGCCGTCGCGACAATGGTGACACCGCTTTCGATACCAACCTATATCATCGTTTCGAGGTAGAGCGTATCCTTCGCAAGGCATATGAGCTCGCAAGACTCCGCCGCAAGCATCTTACCGTTGTAGACAAGGCAAATGTACTTGAGTCTTCACGTCTCTGGAGACAGGTTGCACAGGAGATGGCTCCTCAGTATCCTGATGTCGAGACCGACTTCATGTATGTTGACAATGCGGCAATGAAGCTTATCACCTGGCCTAAGTTCTTCGATGTGCTTGTAACCGAGAATACTTTCGGTGACATTCTTACTGACGAGGCAAGTGTCATCTCAGGTTCAATGGGTCTTCTTGCTTCAGCTTCAGTTGGTGAGCACACAGGCGTTTATGAGCCTATCCATGGTTCTTATCCACAGGCTGCAGGCAAGAACATCGCGAACCCTCTCGCAACAATCCTCTCTGCTGCCATGATGTTCGAGTACGCTTTCGGACTTATGGAGGAGGGCAAGGTCATCCGCGAGGCAGTTGCTGCATCAATCGAGGCCGGCTACGTTACCGAGGATCTCGCAAACGGTGGCGAGTGCCATTCAACCAGCGAGGTCGGCGACTGGGTGGCTGCATATATCAGCAAGTAATTAAATATACATAATATTAAAAGGCGGCTCAAACGAGTCGCCTTTTATTATTTATGTCTGACTGAGATTATTCAATTACAACCAAAGTCCAGCCATGCTTGTCTTCCTCGATGCCGTACTGGATACCACGGAGGAGATTGAAGAGCTTCTCTGACCATGGACCTGGCTTTTCGCCGAATACGTAAGACTTGCCGGCCTCAACATCGTCGATGCGTGAGATAGGGGAGATGACGGCTGCTGTTCCGCATGCTCCAGCCTCCTCGAAGGTCTCGAGTTCCTCGGCAGGAATCTGACGGCGTTCAACCTTCAATCCAAGGTCCTCTGCAAGCTGCATGAGCGACTTGTTGGTAATTGATGGAAGAATCGATGTTGACTTAGGAGTGATATAAGTATTGTTCTTTATACCGAAGAAGTTTGCTGCTCCAGCCTCGTCTATGTACTTCTTCTCCTTTGCGTCAAGGTAGAACTCGCAGGCGTATCCCATCTCGTGAGCCTTCTGGTTGGCCTGAAGTGATGCAGCGTAGTTGCCTCCGACCTTATAGATACCGGTGCCGAGCGGAGCGGAACGGTCATACTCACGGACGATGACATAAGGATTGGCAAAGAAACCTCCCTTGAAGTAAGGTCCGACAGGTGTCACGAAAATAAGAAAAAGATACTCGTCTGCCGGGTGTACACCAACCTGGGCGCTGGTACCGATGAGGAGCGGACGGATATAGAGTGTTGCACCGCTCTCGTAAGGAGGGATGAAACGTTCGTTGAGACGGACAACGGTCTTTACCATCTCTACGAATTTCTCTGTAGGCATTTCAGGCATCATGATGCCGCGGCAGGTTGACTGCAGACGGGCGGCGTTCTCATCCGGTCTGAATACACGTACCTTGCCGTCAGGACAACGGTATGCCTTAAGTCCTTCGAATGCCTCCTGGCCATAATGCAGACAGGTGGCTGCCATATGCATAGGAATAGTCTCTTCGCTGCTCACCTCGATTTCGCCCCACTGGCCGTTGCGATAGTAACAACGTACGTTGTAGTCTGTCTTGTGATAACCGAAGCCCAATGACTTCCAATCAATGTTTTCCATTTCAGTTTCTTTTTAAGTTCGTGAATAACAAAGGTAAAAAATATCATTCAAATTCGGCGTCCTGATTTCTTTAAAAATGAAAAAAACAAATTATTCATACCGGAAACGTCTACAGAAGGCCATGGAAAGGCTTTTTTATAACAAGTCTGAACAAAATGATACGGAGGAGAATGAATTGTGAACTACCTTTGCATCACCATTAAAACATTTGCTTTTTGAATAATTTGGAAACTTACCGCGAGCTATGCCGTGACACCTTTCAGGTGCCACGGCTGATTTGTACCCTGTCCAGAGCGGTTCGAACAATCAGTAGTAGTTAAAGCATTATAAAGACACTGGAGCCGGGACGGTTCGAAGGTGTCTCCCATAAACAAAGGAACAGGGTTAAGGCCGCGGCGTGAAGCTGCGGCCTTTAAATTTGATCTTGATTTGTTATTTACTATGAATAAAATGCAAATTACTGGATATTAATACATTACATAGCGAGTGCGAAATTGTTCAGTCGTTGGATCTGGATAATTTCCAAATAGATTTGGTCAAATCCGTACATCAGTGATGAAGAATCTCCATACCTTTGCTTTCGGAAAACGGAAGTAACCGCGATCCGGAAATTTGCTTTTAACTACTCACACATTCCATTAAAAATTTGCTTTATGAAAAGATTGTTCAACCTCATTCTCGCAGTTGCGCTTATCTCGATCTCATTCGTTTCTTGCACAGAGCGCAGCTACATCCAGTTCAATCAGACTTCAAAGTCTTGCGACGCCAGCGCACAGGTAGTCACGCTTGATACCAATATGCCTATACAGTTCATCGGCGTCCGTACGAACAATGACACCAACTACATCGATTGCCAGTATCTCGGAAACTCTCTCGAGTGCGATGGCGGATGGTTTACAGCAACCAGCAGCAAGAACGGCAATCAGGTGGTTATATCACTCAATGAAAATTCTTCTTCATCTAACCGTGAGATCAAAGTCCAGGCTATCTACAATGGTGTAGCAACAACCTGTACCCTTGTTCAGAGCGGTAAATAATCAGTAGTAGTATCAGTTTATACACTGATCCACGGTAAGGTTCCGGCGTGAGTCGGGACCTTATGAGAGAATATAAATAAACCATTATAATTTGCTATGAAATCATTGATCACATCAGTCCTGGACAGGTTCCTCTATGAGAGGCGCCTGACAAAAGCCCGGAGCAGCTGGGCTGCCAAATACGAATCCGCCATCCGGAATGGCGATGAACATGCTGCAAAGATGGCATCTTTGTGGGTTGATTACCTGGATGATGTCATGAGCGTAAACATATAGAACCGATTTCCTTTTCACCGGAAAAAACGTCCCTGGATCAAGTACCGGGGGCTTTTTTTTGCCATTCCCTTTGTGAATAATAAAAACGTTTCTATATTTGCATTAGTTAAAACGATTAAAGCAATCACTCAGACATTCTAACCTACATAATAATCTTCTTTAGAAGAACATAACACTACTAACTAACCGATTAGTTTAAGGCTCGCAGGGATGCGGGTCTTAATTCGTTATTGCTATTTTGGTTGAAAACTGTAACTTTGTGCCGGTTTTTGCAAAACCAAGAAGTACCGGATTTTATACACATTATGCAATTCACGACTCTCAAAGAGATTTACGATCATTCAATTGCGTCATTCGCGGATCGTAAGGCATTCTCGATGATTCGTCACGAGTCTCTTACCTATAGCGAATTTGCTGATAGGGTAGAACAGACCCGTGAACTCATTCTCCATTCTGGAATCGGACATGGTGATAAGGTCGCACTGTTTTCCCGCAGTACGACAAATTGGCCGATCACTTATTTCGCATGCGTAACATCAGGCATAGTGATAGTGCCTATCCTCCCTGATTTTTCGCGTGATGAGGTAGAGAACTTGCTGGATCATTCCGGAGTGAAGGGACTGTTTGTCTCAGGCAAGCTTTCATCGCTGATATCTGAGGAAACATATTCTCGCATGAACCTGGCGGTTTCTACCGATGATATGTCAGTCATCTGCCGCAACAGCGAGGATGCTGCCCAGTCAAGTGAGCCCCTGCCGGAAGATCTTGCTGCAATTATCTATACCTCCGGTACTACGTCATCACCAAAAGGTGTCATGTTGACACATTTTGCCCTCGCGAACCAGATCAACCTGTATCCGACATTCTTCCCGATAGAAAAGGAGGATTCGTTCCTGTCGTTTCTCCCGCTCTCACATGTGTATGAGTGTTCGGTAGGCATGCTCTATCCGTTTGCTTTCGGCTGCTCGGTGACCTATCTGGACAAGCTTCCTGCGGCATCGGTGCTTCTTCCTGCTTTCAAGGCTGTGCGTCCAAGCATCTTCCTGACAGTTCCGCTGATTCTTGACAAGATATATCGCAGCCAGGTTCGTGCTCGAATGACCAAGAATGCATTCCTCAACTTCTTGTATAAGCTCTCTCCTGTACGCAAGATTTATCATAAGCTGGCCGGAAAGGCTGTGCTGCAGGCTCTGGGCGGTAATATCCGCTTCATCGGCATCGGCGGCTCAAAGGTTAACGAGGATACTGAACGTTTCTTGCTCGAGGGAGGTGTCCCTTATGCCATCGGCTACGGTCTTACAGAAACAGCTCCGCTTCTTTTTGCAATCGCGCCTGGCGACAATCGTATCGGATCCACCGGCAAGGTCATCACAACCATTGAATACAGGCTTGACGATATGGACCCGAAGACAGGGGAGGGCGAGCTCGTTGTCAAGACTCCGTGCATTATGCAGGGATACTACAAGAATCCAGAGAAGACTGCCGAGGCCTTTACCGAAGACGGCTGGTTCAAGACCAATGATATCTGTACTGTGTCGAAAGACGGATATCTCAGCATCAAAGGCCGCGCAAACAATATGATTGTCGGCGCTTCCGGAGAAAATATCTATCCGGAAGAGATCGAGGATGTCATAAATTCTCATCATCTCGTTGAAGAATCTCTGGTCATCGAGGACAATGGCGAGCTTATTGCATTAGTTTCCTTTAACAAGGAACAGGTCGAGGCTGCGATTTCCAAGATGGGAGAGGAGATGAACGAGGGCATGGAGAAGATCAAGAAGGAACTTGCCGAGTTCGTCAATACCCACGTAAACCGATTCTCGCGTATCAAGGCAATTGAAGAGCAGAAGGAACCTTTCATAAAGACTCCTTCCCAGAAGATCAAGAGATTCCTTTATAAAAGAAATACAAACAAGAAAAAGTAAGTAAGTGTTATGAAAAAGATCTTTATGGCCGCTGTATGCATGGTAGCTCTTGCAGCATGCGGAAACAACGCAAAGAAGAACGTGCAGGATGCAACTGAGCCAGTTGCTGACGCTGTCGCTGCAGTAGTAGATATGAATGGTGAGTGGACTGTTGCTGAAGTCGTAGGTGCAGACGTTGCAAATGCAGAGACAACCCCATTCTTCGTCATCGATCTGGAGGCAAAGACTGTAAGTGGAAACGTTGGTTGCAATTCTGTAAATGCAACACTTCTTCTTGATGCAGCAAAGGGTATCATCGGCTTCGAGAACGCCGGTTCTACCAGGATGATGTGCGCAGACATGAGTGTCGAGGATGCCATGCTCAAGGCTCTTGTAGATGTACGCAATTTCGAGGCTGCTGAAGACGGAACTGTTGTTCTCAAAAATGCGGCTGGCGAGAAACTGATCGTTCTCAAGAAAAATCAGTAAAATTTCTTGAAAAAGATTTGGCGTTTCAAATTTAATTCATACCTTTGCAATCCCAACGCAACCTCTTACGTCATTAGGGTTTGTTTTTAGGTAATGTTGCGCTAAAGGTAATTGAGAAATTATGGATTTTATTAAGATTGTAGAGCAGTCTTTTTCAGAGAACAGAACTGCTAATTACCCTGAGTTCAAGGCCGGTGATACCATCACCGTTACCTACAGAATCAAGGAGGGTGATAAGGAGAGACTTCAGAACTTCCGTGGTGTAGTTATCCAGATCTCTGGTGCTACCCCTTACACCAAGACTTTCACCATCAGAAAGATCTCTAACGGTGTAGGTGTTGAGAGAATCTTCCCATTCGAGTCACCATTCATTGACAAGATCGAGCTCAACAAGGTTGGTAAGGTACGTAGAGCAAGAATCTTCTACCTCAGAAACCTCACCGGTAAGAAGGCTAGAATCAAGGAGAAGAAGTTCTCTGCCAAGTCTGCTGAGTAATAAACCGGGACTTAGGTCCCGTGGTATGGCTCCATAGCTCAACTGAATAGAGCATTTGACTACGGATCAAAAGGTTTCAGGTTTGAATCCTGATGGAGTCACGATAGAAAGCCACTCTAAGTATTTAGAGTGGCTTTTTTATGTTCGCCTGTACCACCGTTGTACCACCAAGTATTTTATATCAGATTGCATTAAATGCTTTCCATAGTTGTACCTTCATTATTATGTCTCCTCTAAATCAATGGGGAAGATGTTTTTTATCATATCTTGATTTGAACAGAAAGCCAACCTCTGATACATCATTAGGCGATTTATGGTTGGAGTGTCACTTGCTGACGGCATCTTATATATTTCTCCGCTGTCGACGCTCATTACCCCAACTTTAGGGTTGGACTTGACGATGCTGATTGCTGTATCAGCCATCCATTCTTTTACTGCAAGGAAGAAGTAGTCGCAATGCTCTATATAAGTCTTCAATTGCTCTGGAGCTCGCTTCAAGTCCTTCTCCGAACTTTTTATCTCAAGCCCAATTGTCAAGCAGGACTGATGAGTAACTGCACCCTTGCTCGGATGAAGAAGAAATACATAATCAATAAATTTGGTGTTATATATGGGTGTCCCATCATCCTTATGCCCGACTTCTTGGACTATAGGGTATTCCTCGATGTGTCGGGTAGTAAGGATTCTTGAGGGACTTGCCTTTGTTGTCTGCCACAATTCATTGTCAAGATAGAAATTTGTAATGAATGTTTCGCCTAACTCGCCATTAAGCTTGTCTTTGACGCTTCTGTGACTTGGATTAGAAAAATTGTTCATATTATAGTTACGTTGATTAGTACATGTCGGTCTCTCAGGTTCCAAAAACTTCTTTTGTTTGTTCTGAGACCACTGATGATTTCTTCAAACACGTGTTCCGCCTGTGCAATGCTTGCAAAGTCGATATTGTCTTCTAATGAAAGGTGCTCTACTCCATAATCTGTAAAAAGTCGTGTTTTCTAGATGGGGCGTTGGTGTTAAAAACGATGAGGTTAGAGATGAGGTCAATGCGGGAGTATTGATCTGTATTCCGGATGGTGTGCTTGTTGATAATGTACATAATTGAGGATATATAGGTTTGAGGTTAAAGTTGTTAACATGGAATCCCTCTTTCTATGCTATAATAAGTCCCTATAGCAAAAACAATCACCAGATGCTGGACATACGCTGCAATGCAGGCAGCCAGAATCTGGTGAATTGACCTTCGGTTTTTTTTGCGGCAGGGGCTTACCTTTGCATGGTAAGAGGGATTGTGGCGTTGAAGATGGTTTAATCCTATACGTCAGAAAAAGAGTTGCTTTTTCAGGCTCTTTTTGCTATTTTTGTTGTATCCAATGATGGGATAGAAGAGGGAGGCCCTTTTAAGATTATTTAATAAAACTACCGGAGGACACAGCCGGGGCTCGAACTTAACTACTGTCACTTCTCAAGTGATACTTGCTTCTCTCGGACCATCAGAATCGGGGTAATGTCTGTGCCATTTTGTTGTAACCTGCCATTATGGCGGGGAAGGTAAAATGGGCCCCTATGATTCCTTTTAGAACCAATACTATCCGTTCTGCAATGCGTATGGTCATCCTGTGCGCTGCGGGGTCGTATGCCCTGTCTTGCCTGTCCCCTAGGACGAAAAGGAACGATGACAATTAAAGAACTGGACCAGATCATAACCGTCGCCGTGGTCATCGGCGAGGGGGCGAAGAGAGAATACGAGAAAAGCGGTGTTCGTGGTCTGTATGAGGGATCCGTCGTGGCCCCGAGCCGCTGGCGCATCAAGGTTATGGACTTCCTGCGGGAGGAAGTTCTCAAGATGCACCTGCAGGAAGGTAAGGAAATCCTCCCGGTAAAATCGATAGAAATTACAAACCCCTACGATCTCGGCGGGGATGGTAAGGTGTATCGCCCTGAAGACCCGAACGGGAAAAGGAAATGAATGACTTCTGTTATCATTGTGTTTTATATTAGCGGTGCTGGTCGAGGGCGTCGTGACGGCGCCCCTGCCGGCATAAGTAAAATAGAGTAAACAAACAGTGTATATGACAAAGGAAGAATACAACAGCATATGTTTTCAGATGGATGCTTTGATAGTCCATCTAGGCAACGATTACAAAGAATATAGTCCTATGGTTACGGAACTGATTTCGCTCTCGGATAAGGCAGATTTCTTCTATAAGCAGAATCACCAAGAGGGTTACGTGGACGAGGTGATTACATTGGAGATAACAGAATTTGTTACACTCATAATCGCAGCGCGGAAAAAATCGATGTGCCTGAACGAATATGTTGAAGCCTTATTAAAAGAGGAAATGGACAGAATATGAAAATCACAGCTTTAAGTGACCTGCACGGCTATCTGCCGAAGGACCTCCCCATTAGAGACGTCCTGTGAATCTGCGGCGACATAGTTCCGCTTGAGTACCGCAGAGGATGCGTGCCGCCGTTGTCGAAGAAGGTCTGTAGATGGCCTTGATGAAATAAACGAGGAACTCAGGTGCCACAAGAATGGGAAAAAAAGCAAGTATGATTGACATGGATAGTAGAGAAATAATCCCAAGGTTCTCAGGCGAGAATGTGTTCTTCACGTCTGACGCTCATTTCGGCCATGAGAACATCATCAGATTCTGCAACTGCCCCTTCAAGGTAAAGTTACGACTACATCTTATGCGTTTATTACGCGTAACACACCAGAATATATCCTATTACGCGGAATAAACCAGCAAAATGTAATCGAAAGATTAACTATGAAACAGAAGACTTTAGACTTTTTGGAGGCACACACAGAAGATGCAAAATGGCGTCAAGAGAAAGAAGCGTGGTTGAAAAGAACAACAGCCATGAGTGCCGTCAGGCGGATGAGGGATTGTGCAGCGCGGCATGGACTGCAGGAAGCGAGCCTCGAAGAAATCAATGATATCATCCACGAAGTTCGCTATGGAAGCGAATCGACAACTTAAATTTCCCATATATGAGCCGGAGCAGAAAAAGGACACCCATCAGAACAATGCTGGGCAAGATGTCTCAGCATCCTGGTAAGAAAGCTGCAAGCCGAAGATTCAGGCGCGTTACCAAGATGCACCTGCAGGAAGGTAAGGAAATCCTCCCGGTAAAATCGATAGAGATAACAAACACCTACGATCTCGGCGGCGACGGTAAGGTATACCTTCCGGACGATCCGAACTGGAAAAGGAAATAATTTTAAGAATGAAAAATATACTCATCATTCCCGACATCCATGGCCGTTTTTTTGGGAAAGAAGCGGTAAGCAAGACATCCTTTGACAAGCTCGTTTTCCTGGGGGACTATCTAGATCCATATTACCATGACAAGAAGCTTCATGATATCACAGGAGATACTGCTGTCGAAAATTTCAAGGAGATAATCGGTTACAAGAAGGCACACCCAGAGTCCACGGTGCTTCTCCTTGGGAACCATGACTGCACCTACCTGTATGGCCGGAGCATCTGCTACAGCCGGTGTGACGATTTACGCTACGATGATATCAGAAGGCTGTTTAGAGAAAACAAGGACCAATTCCGGCTAGCTTTTGACATCGTCATGAGAAAGAGGAGATATGTCTTCTCCCATGCCGGGATATCCATCAAGTGGATGGAGCGCAACATGGCAGGCTGGACCTCCGACAATATGGTCGAGCTACTGAATGACGCGAATGCGGCGACGCTTACCTCTATCAATCCTGAAGAGACTCCTTTTGCGGCGGCACTAGCCATCACCGGGAAATATAGAGGCCGTTCCACTGACGATTATGCCAGTCCGGTATGGATGGACGCAGAGCTCATGCATGAGTCCGCGCACCTCGAAGGGATTACCCAGATAGTAGGCCATACCCAGAGGAGCTCACGGTGGCCGCTGATTACATCGGATGCAATATATGCAGACTGCGGTGGAGATGCCTTCGTACTGAACTCCCACGGTTCCATCAGGACAGTCGACGGGAAAAGATGCGTCAATGGAGTCCCTGACCCGTTCGACCCCTACAGAGGCAAGAACGTCGGCGGAGACATCGAGTTTGACTACTTCGACAGGCCGTACTGCCGCAGATGCGGATCGCGTGACATCCAAGTGTGGGGTGGTACATTTGTCAACACTTATGTGTGCGACAAATGTGGCGAACGTGAGACTATGTAATTGATTTACAAGTTTCCCAAGATTCTGAAAGGGCAGGCATACTCCTGGCTCAACAATTAGCAGATGCTCTTTGGGACAAACCAATTGATTATGCGTCAGAATAACTCAAGATACCAAATAATAAAACAAATTTATGAGTGAATATACATGTGTTTTTTTACGGAGGAAAAATGAACCGTCCGATGAGGCTGACAACGGGTGCCTTCTCTTTTATCTGACAACAACTCCAAGCAGGCAACTGGATGTACTGCCATGGTCACCTGATCCGCAGCTGCTGACTGCTGATATGCTCCAAACGATAATAGAATTCTATTCTACAGAGATAGAAGATTGGGAGGGCATATTAAAGCGGAATAACGAGGAATTGATCGTTCTTGAGAATCGGATCCGTTGCGCTGATGTCAAATTATACGACAAGATTAATCAGGAGATATACGACATACGATCCAGAGACACAGGGTGCATTGAGACTCTTGAAGAATTACGCGGATTGCGCGGCCGTTTCGAGTTTGTCGAAAAAATGATGCATTATGAAGGCAATGCTGAATACGAATTAATATACACAAAAGCCTAGATGATATGTATTTCAACTACAATGATGCTGTGAAGCAGGTAGTCGTCTGCGGCGACATTCACGGTGACTTTCACACGCTGGTATATAAACTCTGTATTCAGTATGCGATTACCGATACATTGCTCATCGTGGCAGGAGACTGCGGCTTCGGGTTCGAGAAGCCTGCCTACTATACACAAGTTTACAACAAGGATGCCGGGCGTCTGAAGAAAGCGAACAACTATGTAGCCTTCGTACGCGGCAACCATGACAATCCTGCGTACTTCAGCGAGGAAAGAATTGCATACAAGCGCTGGCGTACCATACCCGATTACTCTATCATATCGGCTTGTGGTCACAACATCCTCTGTATCGGCGGAGCAATCAGTATAGACAGAGAATACCGTAAACGGCAACTTGCATGGAGGGCAACATCCCAGACCGGCTACTATTGGTCTGATGAGGCTCCCGTATTCTCTGCGGCGGCCATAGATGACATCACCGTGCCTGTTGACACCATAGTGACACATACCGCTCCATCCTTGTGTGAAAAGCATGACAAGAAAGGCCTTCGTGACTGGGCAGAATCTGATCCGACGCTATTGGATGATGTTGCCGCGGAGAGATACACGCTGGATATGGTACATGACTACCTACTTCAGAAGGGACATCCTCTGAGGGAATGGTATTACGGTCATTTCCACCAGAGCTGGGCTGCAGCCATCGACGGAATACGGTACAGAATGTTGGATATTATGGAGTTTTATGATATGACGCCCCACAACTCGTCTTTTTAAATTATAGCTATGATAGGATACCCTCATACCCCAGAACCTCTCACAGGGGAACGTGCCAAGGAGTTGGCCGAAAAATACCTGCAGAAAGGTGCTTCCTCAGATAGGAAAACACTTACAGTAAAGTTGCCGGATAAGTTTGCGGTAAATTGGCCAACGAATAACAATAATAAAACCCGTTAAGAAATATATCGAAGAACAATATGGACAGTCCAATATGCAGTATCCCTCCATTCTCGGAGGAGATGAAAAAAATGAAAGAGAAAGAAGTCGCAGAAGTCAGATCCTTTTTGGAGCAGGACTTATCTGCAGAAGATATGCCCCTGCAGATACGCAAGGTACAGTCTACAGACGGTCTCGTTTTTCCGAAGGTTGAATTGCCGAGTATCTCAGAAGCAGATATCCTCCGCTGTGATGGTTGTAAGACCATCACAGCGGAGGATATCGAGAACGACGAACGCCTTGCATATATCTTGTCGCGATGAGAATAATCAAAACTGAATATCTGGGTGGTTTTCGCCTGCGCTTGTTCTTCAACAACGGTGAGATATTTGAGCCGCTGAAAGATATCGAGTTCTTCAAGAAATTCACCGTGAAGTTTAATACTGTAGAATGGGAGAACGGTGCGGACTTCGCTCCTGAATACCTCTACGAAATCAGTGAGGTGGCTTGACAAAATCTCCTGCCTAAAGACAGGAGAGTCTTCGGCGACGGTAAGGTACCGTCTGGACAATCCGAACTTGAAAAAAATAGAATAATGAAAGAAAAAAACATACTCATCATTCCCGACATCCATGGTCGGGTGTTTTGGAAGGAAGCGGTAAGCAAGACATCCTTTGACAAGGTCGTTTTCCTGGGGGACTATCTTGACCCTTATTACCATGACATGATACTTCATGATATCACGAAAGATACGGCTGTCGAGAATTTCAAGGAGATAATCGGATACAAAAAGGCACACCCAAAGTCCACGGTGCTTCTCCTTGGGAACCATGACTGCACCTACCTGTATGGCAGGAGCATCTGCTACAGCCGGTGTGACGATTTCCGCTACGATGATATCAGAAGGCTGTTTAAAGAAAACAAGGACCAATTCCAGCTCGCTTTTGACATCGTCATGAGAAAGAGAAGATATGTCTTCTCCCATGCCGGGATATCCATCAAGTGGATGGACCGCAACATGGCAGGCTGGACCTCCGACAATATGGTCGAGCTACTGAATGACGCGAATGCGGCGACGCTTACCTCTATCAATCCTGAAGAGACTCCTTTTGCGGCGGCACTAGCCATCACCGGGAAATATAGAGGCCGTTCCACTGACGATTATGCCAGTCCGGTATGGATGGACGCAGAGCTCATGCATGAGTCCGCGCAGCTCGAAGGGATTACCCAGATAGTAGGCCATACCCAGAGGATATCACGTTGGCCGGTGATTACCTTGGACGCCATATATGCAGACTGCGGTGGACATGCCTTCGTACTGAACTCCTATGGTTCCATCAGGAGAGTCGACGGGAAAAGATGCGTCAATGGGGTCCCTGACCCCTTCGACCCCTACAGAGGCAAGAATACCAGTAGAAGCATCGAATTTGACTGCTTCGATAGACCATACTGTCTCAAGTGCGGTTCGCGTGACATCCATGAGCGGGGCGGGACTTTCGTGAATGCCTACAGATGCAATGCGTGCGGGGCGAAGGAATACTTCTGATAAACTGGAATCGTAAATAAAACCATAGTGGATACAACAAGAAACAAGTAATAAGATATGCGAATAACACAACCCATTATGCATTCTGTGCTTCATGAAGGGACTTGGGGATGGAGGCAACTTCATTTGGATGAGCCTTCATTTTCACTTCTCAAAGAAATACAGAAAGTACTCTCTGTATTTGAACCTGTCGAGGATGATGAGGCTCGAATGATCTGGCTGGAGATACCTCGCGGCACTGCCGAGGATATGATGGAATGGGACAATGTCCGATTCGGACGTCCAGAAGACGAAGACAATGACCTGCAGTCTTGCCGAGTTATCCTGGCGGAGGATTATCCCAGGGAGATTGGGTGGTTCTTGCTCACAACTTCAACCTACGAGGAGAACTCTTTCTTGAGGGTATCTGACAGATGCCAGGAATACGTAATAATGAAAAACACAAATCTTGATAGGAAAGGGGACGGTGAAGACATGACTTGGTTTCTGGGACCTCTTCTGGATCTTGTTAAGTCTCGTGTGGCTAAGATTGTTCAGGATCCTGACGCATACAACAGGCATGTGGAATCAGATCTTCCGTATCGTCAGAGGACAGGACGTATTAGGAGGCGCGACCTCAATGCAATCCTTCCTGACCGCAGGCTTGAAGTCGGGAACAGAGAATACTGTATATCTGTCATGAAGGACCTGATAAGGAGAACGCAACTGTACAGGGATGCTCCAGAGGATGCCGGTGCTGAGTACTGGAAAGAAAACAATCTTCCGGAGCCGTTTGGCGAGATGACCATCAGGAAGCTCTGCCACTACTACAGGATAGCTGACACGATATTCAGAAAGGAATCCGAATGTTTGTCTAGAAGCTATTCTAGAAGTGATCGGAATATGGATGACATAGTGGAAGATTTCGAGTACTACAAGGGATCTGGTTCTCACTATGGCAAGCTGGATGATTACGACCTGGACAGCGTCGAAGATTTCAATAGATTTGAAAAAGACCATTACGTAGAATTGTCACATATGAACGTGCACGGAACGAACCATTATGTGAAGGGAGGCAAATGGATAGTCACCTTCGGGATAATCTATTCTGCATATATCGACATCAGTCTGAATATAGCGATTGCGCTCTATGAAAGCGGCGCGCCTTTCATATACCATGACGCTGAGAATACGCTGCATGTCCTCGAAGAAAGCGGATGGGTAAGAATATCCCCAAGGACCTTCCATGACCATCTAGGTAAGGGAGATGGCGAGATATCTATACCTTATGAAGATGAATGCAGAAACGACGAAGATGAGATGAGCGTCGAGCAATTAAGGCAGATCACCGAAAAGGCTGTATGGCAGAAGCAGAAACAGGTCAGGCTTGACAAAGTAATTCCTTATGAAGATCATGTCTATGACTCTGTCCGTGACAAACTGCATGCACCTTCAACACTGAGCGAGATAAGACATGCTATTGAGGAACGATATAATATATATCTATCCGTGTTTGAATCATACAAGGGACATGGCTTCCGCTACATGGAGCCAAGGCTTAGAGTAGATGGAGATTATCATACTAGAGAATCAAAGGATACCTATCCTACTTTCAATGAGGCCATGTATGCCTTGATAATCAGGTTCAACGAGGGGTCGAAAGAAACTCCATGAGGAATACCCAGACCTCTCAGGAGCAGAGATTGAGGGAAGACGCTTCAACTATATCCATCACTTAAGGAAGGTTGTAATGTAGACATAAAGGCAATGAATCCTTCTGCAGTCAGTGTGTTTCAAAGCGAAACTTTTTGGATGAAGGAATCGTATACATGTGGTCTTATCAAAATGCTGACATATGATTAAAGGAAAAGAAGAATCAAAACCATGTTGTCTTATGGAGGACATCAAGAAGTATGTCTTTCTCGATTTCGACGGTGTGATGGTTTCAACGGAGGACCAGAATCAGAGAAAGGCTAATGGATGTCCGTTGACTGACGAATATGGGCGACTGTTCTCTCCAGGTGCAGTAGAGAATCTGCGTGTTCTTTTGGATCATCCTGGAATAAGGTTGTGCTTGATAACCAGTTGGGTATATGCCGTTAAAGACCTTCATGATGTTTGGAAGGACAGGAATATGCCGGGAAAAATATATCATGTCTGCCAAGGAGGTGGAGCGGATTTTTCTTCTTTTGCATGTATGTCGGACGAAGACGTAGAGAATCTTTCGCCTGGGATGATGATTGGCAAAGGACAGGATGTAAGAGTCTATCTTTCAAGAGTAAAGAAGCCATACGCATATGTCATCCTAGATGATATTAAAGACTTCTATGATGAGCAGCTCCCTCATTACATCCAGGTTGACCCAAATCCAGGTCTCACCATGTTAGATGTCCAAAAAGCCATCGCCATCTTGAATAATCCAGGCCTAACCGTGGCATGATGGGCGTCATTGAAAGCCCCAAGAGTAAGATCGCCTTTCTTAGGATTCTGTTGGCCTGTGGAGCGCTTCTTACGCTCTTATTGGTCATCATAAACGTCTTCCGTCATGATGATGATAGGGCTCAGGACATGGCGCTGAGGACGGCTGTGCTATCTGTGGCTTTTGGAGTTCTTATGCTATTGGGCTAGGCGACCCGAATATGGGAAAAGGATGGCCCAAGTCATACCGACTTTAGCCATCCCAACAATTTCCTTTTCCTTTCTATAAAAATCAAATGGAACAGTGTCCATTTCCATTACAAATATAGTAATATTTCTTGGTTTCTATTTCCACTTGACGGTAAACTTGTCTGGCATTTTTACAGTAATCTTTTGCGCTGGAGCATCGTTGCTTTTCAAGGACTTATCAGCTAGCTGCTTCGCACGCTCTCCAGTCAGCGGCTTTGGGTTATACGTGTATCCTATCATAGCGACATCTTTTTTGTAAATTTAGTGATAATCTGTGAACTGTCAATTGATACTCCACCGGTAAATCGGAATGGCCAAATACCATTTCTCAAGATAAAAAATGCGTATCGTTCGCCTTATTGCGAATAATCTTCAGCAAACAGGGAAAGCACTTCCCAAAAGTCTTCCCAATCGTCATAATTCTTAAGAGTGATTTTTTTCCTGAGCCTGAAGTTTTCCATTTGTAAGTATTCTTCCCTTAAGAAGTCGTTTGCTTGCAGTTCCTTGTAGTATTCTACTGTACGCTTATTTCCGTAGGCTGGATGTGGAGATGTGAGTAAGACATAATTCTTGCCATTGATTGGAAGGTCGTACTTTGCATACTGCCTATAGCCTTTCCTAGAATGCTTACTTTCTAGTCTTATGGCGAAGTCTTCGTCAACCGTCGCATACGGAAAGATCTTGCCAATGGAGTTATCTATTGGATCGGACGCCCACATTATTATGCATTCGGGATCGAGGATTTCTATGACCTTTTCTACGATCTCCGAAGACTTACGGTAAAGTTCCTCGTTCCCTTTGAAAGGAGGTGTTTTGACCGTTGGAACTATCGTCTGCAGAAAATTGATGAAGGCAAGACTATCCCATAAATAATAGGCATCTATACCTAATATTCTCTCCAAGGCCTCAGTGAATTGGACGTATGTATATGGAATCATCTTTCTTTCTTCTTCAATCAAGTAGTTATCCCTAGCCTTTAAGATGCTGACATGATTAATAATTTCAAGCTTGCCTTTTGGCATGATGGCACATTGTCTCCTGTTTTTGAACAGGCTGTGCAGTTTTGCCGGAGAGAATTCATTTTCGCAGCAATGGTGGCTGTTGCAGTGTAGCGTACAGTATCTACTAGCTCCGATGACCAAGGTCCTGCGTCTCTTTCTGGGAACAATTTCAAGTCCGCTCAGATATTCCCGTCCAATATAGGGAAAATAGAACAATTGTTCTTCGGCAGCAGCCAGGTCAAGATTCTTATGTATTCCTTCAAATGTTAGATTACTTTTCATGCACTTCCGATGTTTTGAAATTTAAGAAGGCAAAAAGCTATATAACCCAGAACAAACAAAAGTGTGGGACCTTTGTTTTATCTGAATGGAGGTTCTGGAATACCTAAGACCAAATAAAACAGCCCCACACTCGTATGTAGGGCGCATTGCATATGCGGTCCAATCATACAAGTGATGACAACTGCCTCTTCCTTGGTCAATTGAAATTTTCCAGATTTCCATTCAAGGATAAAGCACTTTGCTTCACAAAAATATGTCTGCCGATTGCTCGACTAGGGCAAATATAGTAAATATTACGATTCCGTAAATATGCATCAAGGAGTATTTCGTAGGTACTATGGTTGGGATAGCGAGGCTTCTTAGATGGTGAGCCATATCAGACGTGTATTCGGGCATTCGAGCTTAAGCAGCGTGCAAAGAAGAAGGCCCTCAATATCACAGCGAAGACAATGTATTCGAGCCTAAGAATCATAATCAATGGTCATTCTATTGTTTTCAGGAAGCCTATTCTGATGCAAATGTCCGACAAAAGTACATGTCCGCCATCAAGAGAGGATATGCACCATACTTTGTGGAAATGGCCAAGTATACGTTTGACATTGAAGCAATAGAACGTGATTTTCCGGAGTTTTTTGAAGGATATCAGGATATCCCTGAAGATTTGAAGATGTTCAGCGCCGTCCAGGCTGAAATGCAGTTTGCAAAGAAGAATCAGGAGATCTATCATATTCAGCACATCGAACATTTGGGCGGCACTCAGGTATCGGTTGATAATGATCCTGGGAGACGATGATATCATCCATTTCTATGAAGGAACTAACCTCCGCCTAAAGATAGACTCAGACTATTTTGATTGTAAGGGTCTGGACTATGATGAGGCAAATGGAGCCTTGTTTGTCAGCTGTGACTCATATATCAAGGTTGGGAATCAAGCCCACAGTTGTATCTACATGGATGCTAGCTTCATATTGTCAGCCGTGTACCAGAATATGATACAGTTGTCTCAGATTGATCTTTCAGGTAAGCCTATCTCAAGAATCATTTCGGGCGAGTTTTTGCAGTGCGGGCAGCTCTCAGTGCCAAACGCTTATATGAAGGGAACTATATACATGTTGACCTAGGAGAGACATGTATATAGTTCCCTTATCGCAAGAGCAGTTGTCGGAGCAAATCGCGGAGAACCACAGGATTGCAGCACTAGCGGCTACACGCGACTCCAGGAAGCGATAGGCAGCTGGGCCGAAATCGACTTGTGTATTCCCTTGGCCTCGATGCACTGAAGGATCAGATCGGGATTGGCGGACTTTGGGGTAGGCGTCTTGTCGTAGTTCTGTATGTATGCGGCGTTGGTAAGGAAAACGATTCCCGATCCTTCCGGCAGCTCGTTCATGACATTTACCATCAGGGTGAACATCACCTGAATATCGTCTATCTATTTCTTAGCTGTCTATTGTTTTTGGGAACGATAGACGTGTTTACACAAATAGTTGAGAACGTGCAGAAATGCACGTTTTTTTGTCTCAAAGACTATTTATTCCTAGCATGTATCATTTGAATTAAGCGGAATTTATACGATGCGATCATCGATATCGTGCCATCGACGGAAGAAAGATGACCTTTGCTCCATTCTCCGCGTAGCCATGGCCAAGATCAAGTTCACTGAAAACGCCCTGAAACGCATCAAGGAATGCAAGGCGTACATGATCAAGAAGGGAGACATGTCACTCAACAGATGCATATACAGGCTGTCGCAGTGGAGTCCCGAGAATTCCACTATAACCATAGTCAACTACTCATTAGCTGAAGACTAATGGGCTTGTGACTGCCCGGTAGTGCGAACACTCGGCTGAGCTCCTACCTTTTTGCGTCCCTTGGGACGTGGCGTCACATCGCGGGGTGATTGACTGCACCCTCCGCCACCCGGCCTGCCGGATGGCGACTGTATCCTGGGATGCTCGGTACCCTTCAGGTACTCAATTCCAAGCTGATACAGATTCATCGCACCGATTCTGTCGTCATCGGACCGATAACCGCAGTGCGAACATTTGTAAACATGATTTGACTTGTCACGACTATGACTGTCTATGACACCGCATACCGGACACCTCTGGCTGGTATATCTCGGATCAACCTTGACGACCTTCTGGCCGGCAAGGGAGGCCTTGTACATCAGCTTCTGCTCCAGGTCGTAGTACGACCAGCTGACGCTGACATACCTGTCCTTCGTCCTGACACGCTCGGTGGCTCCGCGGATGCCGCCGAGATCCTCGAGGACGAAGAGCGTCCCGGCAGGATTCGAATCGGCGAGTGCCTTGCTGATGCGGTGATTCACATCACACATCCATCTGTTCTCTCGCCGGCCGATCGTCTTGAGGCGATGACGGGCCGATGGTGTCCTGCGCTGCTGAAGTTCGCGGCGAAGTGCAAGAAACCTTGCATGTCTTGTCTTGATACTGCTTCCCTGTACGAATGTGGTCTTCCTTCCGTCATAGGCAACGACGGGCTTGCGGATGCCGCGGTCGATGCCGACAACACGGGTCATCTCGTCTGGGATATCGACGGACCTCGTTACGGGGATATGCAGAAAACATCTTCCTTTGGGATCAACGACAAGCCTGGCTGTACCGAAGGTGCATCCTTCCTGCGTGAAGTCAAATTCTCCATAATACTGGAGTTTCAGTCTTTCATCGAGAGTGTTCACGGACAGAAGGCCTTTCGTGCAGGACCAGTCGCGGCCGCGGACAAGGTCATACTGCAGGGCACGGAAGCGGATGCGGGTGCGCTCGTGTCCATTGGAGCGGACAGAGGCGTATTTCGCAACGACGGTCTTCAACACCGACTGCGCCATCTGGGCCTTCAGGCCATGGACCGAGCGAAGCGTCGGATACAGAGAACCGTTAAGGGAATAGACCCTCTCGTCCCCCGTGTCGAATACATGGCCGGAGACGAAATCGCAGGCTTTACGATACGCTTCGGCAGTTCTGACGAGCATCTCCCTGTCGGAATCGCCTGTCATCAGACGCACCTTGACCGTTGTTGTAACTTCCTGTTTCATATCATTAAAGATACCAAAATTATGTCAAACCAACAAAAGGACAGGCCGCAATTCCTCCCGGAAACTGAAGATTTTTGGGTTTCCTTGCGACAAGAATTATGAACGACCGCGACGAGATGTCCTTCTTCTTCCGTCAAACCTACGCGGACGGGCGCGACGGCCTATGCGGAGGGGTACTCTATCACGGAGAGAGGGACGGCTTCGGAAGCGGCAGCGGCCCTGTCTTCGCGGTCACGCTGGAGAAGACGGAAGGATATTCCATCCATACCTAAGATATCATAATACATCATGCCAGGGGTAGCACACACATTTTTGCACAATAAGACATGAAATGCTTCAAGTCGTTAGATATCTTTTACTGTATTTTTTTGTTTGTAATATATTCCTTACATTTGCAATATGAGGACGTTACGAAGAACAAATCAATTTGACGAGTTCTACAACTCCGTTGGCCCAAAAGTCCAGGAGAAAATAGATTACGCACTGAACCTTATGTCGCAGATTAAGGTTGTAAGCACTAAGTTCGTCAAGAAACTAGAGGGGACAGACTTTTATGAAATGCGTATTTCTGTCGGAAATGAATACAGGGTTATCCTGTTTACGATTGACAGCGAGAGTTTCGTAGAGGCAGATGAAGTTCTACTTCTGAACGGCTTCATGAAGAAATCCACCAAAGATTATAAGGCACAGATACAGATTGCCGAAAATATATTATCAGAACTAGCAAAATGAGAAAAGACATCGATTTTAAGAAATTAGAAAGCCTCCCTACAGCAAATGAGATGCTGGATGAGAAATATGGGAAGCTCGGGACAGTGACTCGTGATGCCTTTGAAGCAAAGGCAAAGGCCTGGTATTATGCTGAGGTTCTCAAGAACGCAAGGAAATCTGCAGGCATCACACAGCAGGAACTTGCCGACAAGATTGGCAAGAAGCGTGAATACATCGCTTCGCTTGAAAAAGGCGAAACTGATATGCAACTATCAACATTCATTCTGATATCAGAAGCAGTTGGCCTTAAATTCGCTCTGACATATTGATATTCCCTTCATGCCGATATTCACAAATAGGACCTGCCCTGGCTGTGGTACATCGCATGACAGGGATGTGAACGCAGCGATAAATATCTTGAGGCAGGGCATTGCCTCGTTGGGGAGTCCCCATAAGACGAAGGTCACCCTTCGCAAAGGACGTTAGCCACCCAAGAATCTCCTGTCTTTAGGCAGGAGAGTATGTCAAGATCTTCCAGATGATGTTGTTTGGCCAGGAACATTGGTGCTGGCGGAGATTCCGGTTGAAGAGAGAGAGTTTAACATATACAATTATATCGGTTAAGTCATGAAACATTTACTGAAAATATCAGATCAATTTGGAACAGAGTTTCGTACGCGTTCTTTGGTCGAACGTCTTGGCGCATCTTTGGTTGACGGTGACGAGTATATGTTTGACATGTCCGGGATTGAACTCATTTCGCGTTCTGCCGCTGATGAGTTGTATAATATCACTCTTTCCAATCATGTGGAACTGATCCGCATGACTCCTTTTGTTCAGCAGATGTATGACGCTGTCAAACTTGGACGTTTCCAACCAAGGCAGCACTTAAGCAATGACGTCGAGTTTATCAAGTGTACTGATCTGCAGTCTCTGACAACTTGCTGATCAATACGTACAACAAATCCGAACACCCGCCGGCGCATGCAGATGTTTCTTCTTGCAAAAATCCAGACTTTTATGTCTGGATTTCAATCATTTAGAACAAGTCTGGTGTAAACAAGTCTATCGTTCCCTTGTTTTTTTAACTTTTCATTCACATTGTAAAAGACATCGAGGACTTTGGCTCTCTTACCTGTCACACGAATCAAATCAAAGATCTCATTATTAATAGATTTCGTGAGTTTTTCCTTTCGCTCATCCTCAATGGCTGCCGATTTGTTTTTGGTCATCCTTTTCTCTGGTATTGAAAGTAGTCTTGAGAAATATTTCGTCCTTATGGTCCTTGTATTGTGAATCTCGACCTTTATCTTGAAATCGTTTTCTATTTCTTCTATATCTTCCTTTTTTACAGAAAGGAAAAGCTTTCTATCCGGAGTACGTCTCCATTCTTCCAATCGGTCAAATGTCTTTCCAGGCTTATCCGGCTTTTCCCCGCACCATGAGCCCTCTTCGTACCATCTTTTCAACAGCTTCTTCTCGTAATCCGTCTGCCTGTCATATCCCTTTGCGAGCTCATCATTCAGTAAATAGGCAAAAAGAACAACGGCCTCATCAGAGATCGTTTTTGTTCTCTTGTACCGGTTCTTTCCAATCTCTACCAGATATCCTTCATTCACCATCGCTGATAAATATGGTTTCAGATTCACTCCTTCAACCGGCTCAAGACTTGGCGGAATGTCTTCGCCGACACTGTTATACGATTTCTTCTGACCAAGAATCAGCTTATTGATGATATATTTGATTTCATCGGCATTGAAATCATACTTCATTCCTGGAAGAGGAAATTTCTTGTTCGACACCTTTGTGCACACGGAGGCGAGCGACGTGTTTATCATGTCCACAATGGACTTGTATCTACTGAAATCATCACTGCGTCCGTCATCTTTTTTTCCCTGTTCAGTTATTTGAAAGGCCATGAGGTCATCGTTGAGGAAAAAAGATTCCTTCTTGCCATCCTTCTGGAATACAAAGCCAAGGGCCTTTAGCCTCCTTTTGTCTACTATTATCGCTGGAGACTTGATTGTAGGCCGGACAAAATAAGAATTGGTTGGGAGCGTATACGTCTTTACGGCCTTCTTCATCTCAGGGTCTCCGGAAAACTGCCTAGCTGCTTTCTCCGCCGTTCCCCAGTCAAGATAATAGTATCGTTCGATTATTTCAGTGCTGCTGTGGCAGACCTCGATGGCGTCGCTGATGTCACCTTCGGACATTGAGGACACTATGCTGAATATGCTGTTAAAGAGCCATCCCTTTACTTCTTTCTTTGCGAGTTTGGTTTCATTGGTGGACATCAGACGGCTACCATGGTAGTTCCCGGTAATGATAGATATAATCCGCGATTCTGGTGAGCACGGAGAGAATACAAGACCAACATCTTCCGTTATAGATGACACGATTATTGTCTGTAGGCAGATCTCCTCATTCAAATAGCAGGAGGTTTGTAAGAGATAATCCAAGAATGTCCGGTCGGTAATGTAAATAAGATTCCTGCAGCCTTCCGTGTAATAGTAATGGTCAGCAATATCTTTTTTTAGGACCTCGAGTCTCTGGTCTACAGAGCAACCTATCATTCCCGATGACCTGTCGCCGAATACCGCATCCTTCGTATTCAAGGGCTCGTCCCAGCCACGAACCCTGCGTTCGTCTGCCCACGCGATGCCTGGAAGTGCCAGTTTCCTCAGGTATTCAAAGTCGCTATCGGCGCGGATGATAGGAAATGCTTCTCTGTCGAAATGAGTGCTATAGAGATTGAGAAGAACGCCGAAGTCCTTCTTGATCATCATGTCAATACGGTCCGCAGCCATAAGTCTGGCCCTAACCTTCTCTGAATCACTCCAGACACAGTCATTTCCATTGATAAAAACAAGAACGTCCTTCAACTCTCTCCAGTTCCAAATATCCGTGTTCCTGATGATTTTGTATGCTTCACTGCTATCCATGGCTAGTAATATTTGCGAGTGCAAAGGTACACCAAATAAACATAATTAACAACACTATGGAAATTCGGACGTCAAAATATCAAAGGTAAATGATTGTATTGTAGATTTGAATTGGTGGCGTACCTTTGCCCTTGGAAATAATCCGAATCAAACTAAACTGTACATTATAGCAATGAAAAAAACAAGCTACTGGGAAAAAATTAGAGAGAGCAAGACTTTTTACAATTTCGTAAACAAAGAGACTGGGGAGGAACGTATATGCGCAAAGACATACCTGAAGGGAACAGTTATCAACCCGGTTACTGGGAGCCTAGTCAAGAGAGATGATGAAGGTAACATCCTGACGGGTGAATTCATCGAAGGCTACATCTATGTGAATACTAAAGGCGAATCATATGTCAGACCGGCTGTTGATCCCAGAACAGCAAGCGGGGACGCTCTCAGAGAAGTCGGGGCAAAAATTATCGAGAATATCGATAACTATCCGACAGTCAAAGTTCGCGGCGTAGAAGAGGTACTCCGTGAAGCAAATAATGGCTCCGCAGAGAAGGTTGAGGCATTGCTCAAGGTTTCGGGTGAGGTCATTCCCAAGCTTGAGTGGCAGCACAATGAAAATAAGCTCATAGGCTCTCCAATAATGCTCGAGGAGGTGGCAAAGGCCTCCATCGCAATGAGCTATCGCTCTGGTGATGTTACCATTGGCATCGACGACAACGGAAGAATAGTTGGTATAGAATCAGCTATTGCACGCTACGGCTCTATCGACCGTCTCGAGTGCGCAATCCGCAACGCAATCGCTAGTCGTAGTAACAGACTGATTGACACCGACTTTGAGTTCAGAAAGGCCGAAGGCAAAATAATTCTCGTGATACACGTGAAGAAGGCTAATGCACCTGTGATCTACAACGGCAAGTACTTCGTGATCAGATGCGGCAACGAGACCCGCACACTTATGAATCAGGAGATACTCGATTATATCGCAGAATTCAGCGCATAAAATACATGAAAAAAACACTCTACTATCTCTCCCTAGAGGAGATAATAAGCCTCCAGGAGTCATCTCCAGAGGTGCTTGCCGAGGCGCGTCAGGCCTCTATCGACTTCATCATATCCGAGCTTTCCTCTCTCGAGGGACAGGATACTGACAAAGACCATCTTAACACAGAGGAACAATAATATTTTTCGAAAAGATTAAACATATCATGAAAACTCAGAACAGCAACTACAGAAGCTCAGTTACAAGACAAAGCACAACAACCGTGAGAACCTACGGAAATGGTACGCCGGTACATCGTTACAGTAACGGTTCATCTGACCTCAGTCGCGCCCTTCGATCCGACAATCCTAGGACGCAGGCTACAGGTGTGGCCGTCGGCGCCTTCGCAGCCGTGACGGCAGTCTGCGGCGTCGCCGCTCTTGCACTCGACATTATTGCCGGAGGCCGTCGCTAGTAAGTTAGACCATTAATATATAAGATTATGACAGACAACAGAACAACTATCTTTGATCTATCAGAAGAGGAGTATCATTCAAGTACGAGGCAGGAACCTGCCTCGAAGCCTACTCAAAGGCACAGAAGACATGAACAGAATCATCAATGACACAGTGCTGATCGCAAGGCTCGTTGCCATCTTCGGCAAGAGCATTTTAGGCCACATATACCTCTAATTGTTAAATAGTTAATACCATGAAGAATACAATAATAAAGATTGCAGCAACGATAGTCTTTATCCTAGGTATAGCGTTAAGCACCTGCGCGGCGCCACGGAGGGCAATCAAAGTCCTGGACGTCGAGGGAGATAAAGCGAAATGGACCCAAGTTTCAGTTAGCGCCAGCATGGCTCGTAAAATTGAATCCAAGTATCGAAGAAGCAAAAGCACCTCACTTATTCGCTTGCGCAAACAGCGGTGGGGCGAAGGCAGTGTCTATTTACTGGTTCATTATCCAATGCCTATAGCAGACAAGAATCTTGTGAGATTAAATAGAACAAATCTCCGATACTTCTACCTGCCGGAGGGTCTCGTACAAATAGAGCGTATAAACTCCGCACCTACCCCTGAATTGGTTGAGATATAAATGACAGAACAATGAAATCGATAAGAATAATTCTCTACACCTTGGCTGTGGTCTTGTCCGGCGTGTCCTCGTACATGGTTTTCTATAGGCCAGACCACTACTATGTCGATGGTTGGGACTGGTTTCTTGCTGGGGCATCTCTCTTTACAGCCATTGTTCTCATCATAGAGGCATCCAAGACCACGGCCTTGGATGCTGCCCCCTGCGACAGGAAGAATCCCCGTCCAGGACCCCAACACGGCTCTCATTCAGGTGGCTTCGAACTTGTATTTGCCCTGGTTGACCAGGAAATACATCCATACGAGCAAAGCCTCGACGGTACGGTACGGTTCAAGTATATGAACAGAAAGGCATGGGCGAGCAACGACGATGGTACTCTTATTGTCGGCGTTACATTGCCGTTTGACAATATGAGTCTCAGCAAGAGAAGTGAGGTAGGGTCACGGATTAACCGGATTGATGGCCTGCAGGTGACTGTCGGCGAAGAAAGCGATGAACTCACCTGCGTCGCTATGGTTCCTGCACCCTCGGATATTAATGGTGTCATGAAGGATATTCTCAACAAGATGCGGATGGCGATCGGTGTGTTCGAGGAGACAGCGCTTGTCCCGCCAACGAAGCCCGAAGCAACATTGCAAGGATGCTCGTCAATGACACATGTTACCGACTTGGAAAACGAGTCATCCTTGGTGTAAAATGATAATTAAAGAATATTCTATGGAAGAAAGAGAGCTGGTTGAATACGAGGCCATGCAGGAGAAGATCATGGCTGGAGCCTGGAAGGCCATCGAGGCTCAAGGTGTTGACGCAGACTGTCTCGCAGGGTTCGATTCCCAGATTGGAAAACTGTACAAATCAAAAGGTGATCCTGTCTCTATCCTGGTGTCGGGAAGAGCCTCCAATGGCTGGAAGCACGGTTCGAAGGCATCAGACCGCCCACATCTGTTCCCGGTTCACAGAAGCGCGTTCATAACTGTATGCCGTCTCATCGCAGATCATTTCTATGGAGATCAGTTTCCGGAAGATCATCTCGTCTGGACAAATACATTCAGAATCAGCGACTGTGAATCCGGTAATCCAACCAAATATTTGTGGGCTGCCCAATACAATAGCATGTGCCAGATAGCCGCCTTGGAGCAGGAATGCCTGTGCCCGGACGTAAGCATCTATATGACGGGGATAAAGACAGATTGGGATTCTCCTCTGTGGGATGGCTACCTGAACCATCATGGATGGTCCAAGGTCATTCATGAGGACTCCATCGTCAACAGGGGTGGCAGGTTGTGCAGAATGATGGCATACAAATGCCAAGGAAGGATATTCATAATAACGGATAGGCCGGAGAGTTTCTCCAGAAAACTCTTCGCCGAAGCTGTCATCAAGGTCATCGAACATTGCCTGAGGCGATAAATTCGGGGCTATTGGTGTCGCAACGTGAGAAGTTGAAATGGCAGGTTAGAAGATGCTGGTCAGTGTTTTTGGCCAGCTTTTTTCTTGGATTGTGCCTCTCTTGTGGTATCTGTCCCATATAATTCTTACATTTGTTTGAGCAGCATAGTATCATACAATGGCAGACGAAAGATTCAGTGCAGTAGGCACAAATATATCAGAGAAGGCATCTTTGATCTGGAACACCGCGGACGTGCTTAGAGGGCCGTTCAAGCCTCATGAGTACGGTCTGGTTATCCTTCCTTTCACGGTAATCAAGAGGTTCCATGATTGTCTTGCTCCTACCAGGGACAAGGTTCTCGAGACCTATGAGAAGGTCAAAGGACTCCAGGTTATCGACGGCTTCCTTACCAGGGCGTCGGGATACCAGTTCTACAACATCAGCCGCTTCTCATTCGAGAGCCTGCTTTCAGATCCAGAGAACATCGAGGCGAACTTCCGTGACTACATCGGAGGCTTCAGCCCGAATGTTCAGGATGTCCTCTCCAAGTTCGATATGGAGAACGTCATCAAGCGTCTTGTCGAATGCAACTGTCTCTACCTCGTCATTAAGGAGTATGCGTCCCAGAAGGGTTATCTCGGCCCGGATAAGATCAGCGCCGTTGACTGTGGATATATCTTCGAGGACCTTGTAAGGCGCTTCTCGGAGTCTTTTGGCGAGGAGGCTGGAGCACACTTTACCAGCCGTGACATCATCTATCTGATGACCGATATCCTCCTCTGCGGTGGCGACCTCTCGGACCTGGGTAGTATCTCCGTCTATGACATGACCATGGGAACATCCCAGATGCTTTCATGCATGGAGGAACGCATACATGATCTCAATGAGGAATGCGAGGTGTCATGCTTCGGTCAGGAGCTGAACCCAAGTACATTCGCCATCGCCAAGGCAGACATGATGATCCGCGGCGGCAATCCTGACAACATGAAGTACGGCGACACGCTCTCCGAGGATCAGTTCCCGGGATACACCTTCCAGTACATCATCAGCAACCCTCCGTTCGGCATCGACTGGAAGCGTGAGCAGAAGGCTGTGGAGGCGGAGCACGCCAAGGGCGACCTCGGACGATTCGCACCGGGCCTGCCGAAGATCAGCGATGGTCAGCAGCTGTTCGTCCTGAACGGTCTCAGCAAACTTGCAGACCAAGGAAGGATGGCGATCATTCAGAACGGCTCGCCGTTGTTCAGCGGTGACGCCGGCAGTGGCCCTAGCAACATCCGTCAGTACATCCTGGAGAACGACTGGCTTGACTGCATCATCCAGCTCTCGACGGATGCGTTCATGAACACGGGCATCACCACATACATCTGGGTCATCAGCAAGGACAAGCCGGCGGAGCGTGCGGGACAGGTGCAGCTCATCGACGCCAGCCACTGCTACGAGCCCCGCAGGAAGTCCATCGGAACAAAGCGCAACGACATCACCGACCGCTGTCGTGACCTCATTGTGAAGGCCTACGGAGAGTTCAGGGACGGCAAGGTATACGCTGACGAGGGCAACCCTGACATCTACTGTGAGAGCAAGGTCTTCGGCACCGAGGAGTTCGGCTACAACAAGATCGTGGTCTGCCGTCCTGAGAGGGATAAGCAGGGCAACATTGTGACGAAGAAGGGCAGGCCTGTCGAGGACAAGTCGCTCCGTGACACCGAGAACGTACCCCTTACCGAGGACATCGACAGGTATTTCGAGCGCGAGGTGCTTCCGTTCGCCCCTGACGCATGGATTGACAGGAAGTCGACCAAGGTGGGCTATGAGATTCCTATGACAAGGTACTTCTACAAGTATCAGGCACCGGAGGCTACCGAGTCCATCCAGGCACGTCTTTCCGAGATTGAGAAGGACATTACGGCATCGTTGAACAGTCTTTTCGGAGCGTAGCCTATGAGAGAGATGAAAGATAGCGGGAATGTTTTCATTGGCAACATTCCTCAGGATTGGAGGTTGATGAGACTTAAGTTCTGTCTTGCAAAACCATTGCGTTCAGGAACCACCGATGATCCCATGGAATACAGTCCCGAACTTCCGCGATATATTCGTATATCTGATATTGACAAAGACGGCAACCTTAGACCAGATACAAAAGTAGCGATTCCCTTTGAGCGAGCAAAAGGATACATTCTTGAAGACGATACTGTTTTATTTGCTAGTTGCGGAGGGACAGTGGGTAAAGCGTTTCTTTATAAAAAAGAAATGGGCTTTTCAACATACGCGAGTTATTTAATTGCTGCACAAGCAAATTCTGCCAAAGTCCTTCCAGAGTGGATATATTATTTCAGTAAATCGGCCACATATTTCGAGTGGCTTCAATGTTCATTCACTCAGTCAACAATACAGAACATAAACTCTACGAAATATGGTAATTTGCCTTTAGCTGTTCCTGAGGTTTCTGTTCAGAAAAGAATTATTGCTTACCTTGACCGCAAGTGTGCCGACATCGACAACGTGCTGGAGAAGACGAAGGCATCCATCGAGGAGTACAGGAAGCTCAAGCAGTCCGTCATCACGGAGGCTGTCACAAAGGGTGTCCGTGGAGAAAGGATAATGAAGGATAGTGGTATTCAATGGATAGGTCAGATCCCTGAAACATGGCAGTGCTATAGAATAACAAATCTATATGAAGAGCGGGCCGAAAGCGGCAATCCGTCTCTTCCAATCCTTACTGTTTCAATCAATACGGGCGTGTCTGATCACGAGATTGCTGACGAAGACTGTGATCGAGTATTTGTTCGCAGCGAAGACAGGACCAAGTACAAGAGGGTTTATCCATCAGACCTCGCTTATAACATGATGAGAGCCTGGCAGGGAGCCTTCGGCGCTGTTCGAGTTGATGGAATGGTAAGTCCCGCCTATGTTGTAGCCAAGCCAAAATATGATGGTATGGTTGACAGCAGGTACATCGAAGCGCTCCTTCGCACACCCTCTGCAGTGGAAGAAATGCATAGATATTCACATGGAATAGCAGATTTTAGGCTTAGACTATATTGGCCTGAATTCAAAAACATACGAATATGTGTTCCTCCAATAGAAGAGCAAAAAGAAATAGCCGACTATATTGACGAAAAAGCGTCTTCGATAGATTCCTTAATCTCATCTAAGGAGTTATTCATAATGGAGCTTGAGACATATAGAAAGAGCCTTATTTACGAGTACGTAACAGGAAAGAAGGAAGTTCATGAATAAATCACAGAACACATATTATGGTACATGGTGGATTCCTACAAAAGATAATTGCCAAAAGCAGGAATTCAATGGTGTACTGTCTTATTGTGGTGATGATACTCCAGTTTTGATACTGTACGGAGTGGGATTCTGCACACATTTCCCACGTTCTTTTGATACGATTCATGGAAAGACATACGAGGGATTACTTCTTTCTTTATTTAACGTTCAGGAATTCAATTACATGGATTCGGGAGAATCGCGGTTAAAAGCCCAATTCATTCTTGAAGGCGAGCATATAGATTCTTTGGAAGCTCCTGCTTATGAACAATGTGTTATCAAATATCCAAACCTAAGGGAATGGGCTTTTTTGCAACGAGTGGATATTTCTATGGATGAGAAGAACCGGGAGGTCCTATCTCTTGACATAGAATCCAAGGGATGTCTCGTTGATTTCGAGCTTGAAGATGACCTACAGTTTACAGTTTTGGGACAGATGTCGGATCATTTTTCAAGGTACGATATTAGCATTGAACAAAACACCATCCTCAAAATCAGTGCAGGAAAAAAGAAATGTGTATCTTCCTTCCTCCATATATGCTCGGAATTCTCCAATTTCCTTAGCCTTGCTCTTTTCAGCGGTCAATATCCTAATGAATTATTATTCATGAATAGAGATGATAGGTGCGTCAAATTGCATTACAAGGTAAAGCCATCGGCAAAGCATGTGGGAGGCAGTATCATCAAATACGAAAAACTAAAGGAGCGGTTACCAATCATACTTTCAAACTGGCATAAAGACTATTCAAAGATTTCTCCTATCATCGGACATCTTGTCAATTCTTTTTCGCGAGAAAATGAATTTGAGCCTACGGATTTCCTGATCATTATGCAGGCGATGGAGGGCTATCACAAGCGTTTTAGAAATAAAAATGATGGAAAGGATGTCCGGAAATTCGAAGATGAAATCAATCTTCTTCTTGAACATTTCAAGGATGTTGAAATGTTGAAGGAAATCGACATTGACCCACATAAGATACGTATAACTCGGGATTTCTACACTCATCTTTACATGGGTGATGAAGAGCCTGATATTATCACGAATTATGAAGAACTCTTCTGGTTGACACAGCAATGTAAGATTTTGTTGGTTTGCTGTATGCTCGACTATATGGGAATGACAACTGAGGAGATTAATGAGAGTTGCAATAACTCCCCTTTGAGTTTTGTTATACACACCATACAACAAAAGAAACAATCATTAGAATAAGTAGAATATGAGAAAGATATTGATTGCACTCATCGCTTGCTTGATAGGCCTATCTTGCTATGCACAAGAGAATACTGTCGTCAAGGACGTTGAACAAGACCCACTCATCCTCTCTCCTAGGGACAGCATGTTCCTTGAATATATGGACATATACCTGAGTCAGCTTCGTGGACCAAGGTACAAGCTCTATCCAACCCAAAATACATGGACTTTCATCAAACTTGATACTATGACGGGACAGCTTTGGCAGGTCCAGTACAGCGTAGACAAGAGCCCTAGGATGGAGTACACCCTAGACGATGATATCAAGGTTTATACATGGGAGGAACAGATTTGCGGAAGATTCGAACTATACGAAACAAAAAATATGTATAATTTCATACTTCTTGACACTATCAATGGTAAGTGCTGGCAGGTCCAGTGGAGTATCGAGGACAAGAACAGATTCGTAATAAGAATATACTAAATGACCCAGCCTTTCATCAGATAGGATGCTTCATGTAAACGTGTGATGGATGTATTTAACAATAGCAGCAATATGGTAGTAGACAGCACAGAGAAGCGTTTCGAGAGCGACATTGAGGCGTTCTTCATATCTCCTGCAGGAGGCTATACAAAGGGTGCAGACAAGTACGACACGAAACTTGGATTGTACTCTGACACGCTCATCGATTTCGTGAAGCGCACTCAGCTGAAGGAGTGGAAGAGGTTCGAGGCGGCCAACCAGATCAATCCTGAACGTAAGTTCTGCCTTGCATTCAACGACGCCTGTGACCGTGACGGGCTCCTGGAGGTGCTCCGCAAGGGATTCAAGCACCGCGGCATCTCGTTCAAAGTCTGCTATTTCAAGCCTGAGTCCAAGCTTAACCAGGTTGCAGCTGAGCAGTACGCCAATAATACTGTGGAGTGCTATCGTCAGTGGTTTTTCTCCAACGACAGCAAGAAGTCCGTGGACATGGTTCTCGTGCTCAACGGCATACCTGTCTTCGCCTTTGAGCTGAAGAACCAGTACACAGGCCAGAACGTTGACAACGCGAAGCGCCAGTGGATGTATGACCGCGATCCGAGAGAGGTATGCTTCCAGTTCAACAAGAGAATCCTTGCATTCTTCTGTGTCGATCATACCGAAGTCTGGATGACGACGAAGCTGGCTGGCAAGGACACATTCTTCCTTCCTTTCAACCAGGGATCGAATGGTGCCGGAGTCGACGGCGGCAAGGGCAATCCGGCAAATCCTGACGGATATCCAACGTCATATCTGTGGGAGAACGTGTTCCAGAAGGATTCGATGATGGACATCATCCGGAAGTTTATCCATCTCCAGAAGAAGGACGGCAAGCAGACGCTCATATTCCCTCGATATCATCAGCTCGATGTTGTCCGGAAACTCATTGCAGACACCAGAGAGCATGGTCCCGGCCGCAATTACCTGATACAGCACAGTGCCGGCTCAGGCAAGTCCAACAGCATCGCCTGGACAGCATACCGTCTGGCCTCGCTGCACGACGACGACAACAAGGCGATCTTCTCGAGTGTCATCGTGGTGACTGACCGAACCGTACTTGACGCCCAGCTGCAGGAGACCATCTCGGGCTTTGACCATACACTAGGAACAGTCGAGACCATCGACGAGAAGAAGAGCAGCAAGGATCTTCGTGACGCCATCAACAACGGCGTACGCATCATCGTGACCACGCTACAGAAATTCCCTGTCATCTACGAGGAGGTGGACAAGGTGGCCGGCCGCAACTTTGCGGTCATCGTGGATGAGGCGCACTCGTCGCAGACAGGATCTTCAGCCATGAAGCTCAAGGCTGCTCTTGCGGACACGTCAGAGGCACTGAAGGAACTGGCAGAGATAGAGGGCAAGGCCGAGGAGGACATGGATCCTGACGACAGGCTCGTGAAGGATATCCTCTCGCATGGAAAGCATCCCAACCTGTCATTCTATGCATTCACGGCGACACCTAAGGAGAAGACCCTGGAGATGTTTGGCTGGGAGGATGAGGACAGCAGGTTCCATCCTTTCCATGTCTATTCAATGCGCCAGGCCATCGAGGAACGGTTCATCCTGGATGTGCTCCAGAACTACATGACCTATAAGCAGTACTACAAGATCGCGAAGAACGTGGATGACAACCCCGATGTGCCATCGTCCAGAGCTGCAAAGGTCATCCGCAAGTTCCAGGAGCTGCATCCATACAACATTTCACAGAAGGCAGAGATAATCGTGGAGACCTTCAGGGAGACTACGCGACACAAGATAGGCGGCCGCGGCAAGATGATGGTCGTCACCTCTTCACGTCTCGCGGCTGTGCGTTACTACCATGAGGTCAAGAGGTATCTTGAGAAACACAGCTACCAGGACGTCGACGTGCTCATAGCCTTCTCCGGGGCTGTCAAGGATGCAGACGTCGAGTACACCGAGCATAGCATGAATGTCCGCAAGGACGGCACTCACATCAGCGAAAGCCAGACCAAGGCAGAGTTCCATGACAACTTCAACATGCTCATCGTGGCCGAGAAGTACCAGACAGGCTTCGACGAGCCTCTCCTTCATACCATGATTGTGGACAAGAAGCTCAAGGGTGTGAAGGCCGTTCAGACACTCTCCCGTCTGAACCGCACCTGTCCAGGCAAGAACGACACCTTCGTGCTTGACTTCGCGAATACCGAGGAGGAGATGAAGGACGCGTTCCAGCCGTTCTACCAGGAGACCGTGCTCAACGGCGAGGTGAACGTTGACTTGATCTATCAGACACAGAAGGAACTCCGTGCATTTGCAATATACAGTGATGACGACATCAATGCCTTCTCAAAGGTGTACTACGGCGCCGGCCGTCAGGACAGTGCCCAGATGGGCAAGATGACCAGCGCGCTGAAGCCCGTGGCAGACAGGTACAACCTCAAGGACGAGGACAGCAGGTATCAGTTCCGCCGCCAGATGCGCAGCTTCATCAGGTGGTACTCATACATAACTCAGATCGTCAGGATGTTTGACACGGACATGCAGAAGGAATACATGTTCCTGTCGTACCTGCTCGACCTGATTCCACCGGAGCCTGTCGTGATGCTTGATCTTGAGGGTAAGCTCAGCCTTGAGTACTATAAGCTCCAGAAGTCGTTCGAGGGCGCGATCAATCTGGAACAGAAGAAGGGAGAGTATGAGCATTCGGACTCCAAGAGCGCTGCAGGCAAGGATGAACTGACCCCGCTGGATGAAATCATCGGCAAGATCAATGAGAAATACAAGGGCAACTTCACGGAAGGCGACAAAGTCCTCTTTACTGCTCTGCACGGCAGGCTGATGGCCGACAAAGCTCTGGCAAAGAAGGCGAAGTCAAGCGATCCGCAGATCTTCATAAACAGCATCTTCCCGAAGGCGTTCGATGACGCCGCCCAGGACAGCTATCTCGAGTCCCAGGATACCTATACCTCGCTTTTCGAGGACAAGAAGAAGTACAATGCCGTGATGATGGCTCTTGCTGAGTTCGTGTACAGTGAATTGAGGAAGACGATATAGATGCCTTGCCATGTCTGAAACAAGTACATTTGATAGTTTCAAGAAGTTGTTCAATGCTATCCCGCGCGATGAGGATGGCAGGCCGACTGCTGACTTGTTTTGTGACGTTGGTAAGGATACAGTGCCAAACAGGAAATGGGATAAAACGGAGAAAAGCCTTCTTGCGTTGATGGCTTTCTATTGTGGTGAATACGGAAGGGTTTTTATAGAAGAGAAGGTAGATGCTTACTTGGCTACATTTGACGCAAAAGAAACGAATGCTGATGATGGCTATCAGTATGCTGTTATTCTAAACCGTGTTCTCATTGCCTATCATAATGAAATTGAAAGAGAGTACAAGGCCCTTGACCTGTTCTTACAAAAGGTTCAGAAAACCAATTTCAGAAGCCGATGTCGAGCTTTCATTCCTATAAGAATAGTACGAATAACCAAGTTTCTGGAAGCCAATAGTTATAATCTTCTACGCTGGAATTGGATATCACTGATTATAGCGTTCTACGTTTCGCAAAAGTCAAAGTCATACGAAAAAGATGAAAAATTGAGGCTTCAGCTGACAGAAAGAATCGCACAGGCACTCATAGACGCAGGGAATTCGCACACGGCTGTTGTGGACAGAACGAATCATCTATTTGCTGTTGTCAATAGATATCTACGGACTGCTGGCTATAGTGGAGTTGAGTTCAATCATTTGAGAATCCCTGAAACGCCAGATAATCTCCAGATACGCAAACCGCTTGCTCCATTGGACGGTCAGTTCTCTCTGTCTTGGGAGTACGTCAAGTTCGAGAACGGTTTCATGTGGCTGTATCATCCTCTTTATCCCTACGGTGATCCTTCACGTCCTCCTTTGAAGTATGAAGATGAGCGGTTGAGAAGAGAATACAACGATCTATCCAGTCTCTTTGCAAAGAAACTCAGTCCTATTGAAGTCATATCAAAGGATGGGAGGATAAAGACGATTGTGAGCCCGATAGATGTATCTTTCTGCGTAGAAAACCTAATTACGTACGTTGCCCATGCTCCGATAGAGAAGAAACCCCAGGAGATCAAGAAGATTGCAGCATTGACACCAAAGGAGGCAAAGGATATGATTGGAGAACATGGCAGTGAATACCTGAATGCGCTGAACGATATGCAGCTGGAAGATTACAAGGTGTATCATTGCCAGGAGAGACGTGTGAACTCAAACAGAGAGCAGGTTGTTGAGAATGGGTTCATATATGTCATAGGACATCATGGTACTACTTTGAATGTGGTATATGAGAGTCTTGAAGATGGACGGGCAAGCATAGTCTTTTCAGTTGATGATAGCCGATTGCATGAAGCAGTGGATGCAATCCATGCTTTCTTCGTATCAGACGTCATCAATAAACGCTCGATGATTGCATCGAAAGGAATTGAATTTACAGAACCATATATCCGTTCCTATAATAGGCTGGTGCATTCTGGTTTAGTCGATTGGGAATATTCGATACTCCGTTATTCGGGTACGAAATAGCACTTATCTGATGGACTTTTCTTGCAGAGAGAGTTAAAAAATGGATTGCTGGATGATTAAGAATAACGCTATAGATAATATTGCTGGAAACAATACCTAACATGATAACAGACCCCGCATCATCAGAAAAGAAACTAACGAGCAGTGCCGCATCAAGGGTATGGCTCTGGATGGGAGATGAAAGCACATTCAGCGATGATGTGCTTCGTGCCGGCAGCGCGGTATCATCCCTTGTGAAGGACTTCAGCGTCTTCAGTGTGAAATCCGAGCTCAGGACACAGTGTCAGAAGGCCCAGAACAACACAGATGTAAGTTTGCCCGATGCCTACTGGAAGTTTATGATGGACGTCAAAGTTGGCGACATTGTGGTTGTCTTCAGGAACAGGAGGATGGGTGGCCGTAACTGTCATGAGATGCTCGGCTGGGGTACAGTACAGTCGGATATAATCCATGTGGCTGGGGATGAGTTCCCTATCCAGAGAAAGATTGAGTGGAATCTCCCTAGGCCAGATGCACCTGTTGTTGACACCGCTCTTCATAACAGCCTTTTCTTCCATGGATGCAGTGAGGAGCAAGGCCTTAACATAAAGAGACTTTTGGGAATCGATTCGGCGACTGATGGACGCTCATACTGGTTCGCCGGCTATGCTTTCGGCGGCAGCGACAGCCAGCTTGACCGGTTCCTGGCCGACGGATGCTGGGAAGGCAAGGGTGATCGGTCAACCAACGATCTGATTGAGCAGATGAGGAAGGGGGATGTAATCCTTCTCAAGTCGACATCGACGAAAGGCAAGGAACATGACAAGCCATTCATCCGGATAAAAGCCGTCGGTGTCATAGAGTCGGATGCTGGACAGACAGCAAGTGGACACTACATGTTTAAGGTGCGATACATCACTTGCGAGGAGAAGGATTTCGATGGCAACACATATGGCCGGTATCGCAGGACACTGCACCTCTGCAACGAGCCTGAGATTATGGAATGGGTAAACAGCCTCCTTGGAGGTCATGAGATTTTGGATATGGACAAAGAAAAATACAGACGATACATAGACCTCCTTGTGGAGAACCGTAACCTTGTTCTCACGGGAGCGCCAGGAACAGGAAAGACTTACCTTGCAAAGGTCGTGGCCGACGCGATGGGAGCGGAAACAGAGTTCGTCCAGTTCCATCCGTCGTATGATTACACGGACTTCGTGGAAGGACTGCGTCCGACAAGGAATGGATCGTTTGAACGTCGTGACGGTCTTTTCAAGGAGTTCTGCAAGAAGGCTCTGAGGAATCTGCAGGACTCGGCAAAGAGTCAGGAGGTCCTGACAGAGGAGAAGACCATCAGTGAGAAGATTGACCGCTTTCTCTCTGCGGCTACCGAGGACGCCAGCGTATTCACCCTGAAGAACGGCAACAAGTTCATCATAGTCGACTATGATGATCACCATATCTCGGTAGAGGCATTGGACAACAAAAAGACCAAGGATATCGTCATCAAGATGTCCGAGGTAAAGGAAATCCTTGAGAAGGGCGTGGAACTGTCTGTGGTGCATGACATAAGGGATTATTTTGGAAGACGCTTCGGAACCCAGCAGGACTCATATATCTTCGTCATATGCACTGAAATAAAGAACATGAAGGCCATAGAGAGTGTCGCTGCTCCTGCCGTTGAAAGAAAGGACTTCGTGTTCATCATCGACGAGATCAACAGAGGCGAACTGTCCAAGATCTTTGGCGAGCTGTTCTTCTCCATCGACCCTGGTTATCGTGGACTCAAGGGCAGGGTCAAGACCCAATACCAGAACCTGATTGATGAAGACGATGAATTCGCCGGTGGTTTCTTCATACCGGAGAACGTCTACATCCTTGCAACCATGAACGACATCGACCGCAGCGTAGAGAGCATGGACTTCGCCATGAGAAGACGATTCTCATGGACGGAGATCACCCCTGCGGACAGGACAGAGATGCTCGAAAACCTAGGCGCATACAGAAAGGCAGCCGAGGAAAGGATGAGCAGAATCAACGCGGTCATATCCGATACGGATGGGCTCGGTCCGGCCTTCCAGATAGGTCCTGCGTATTTCCTCAAACTCAAGGACGGAGACTTCGGAAGACTCTGGGAAATGAATATCGAGCCACTCCTCAAGGAGTACCTTAGAGGGTTCCGTGATGCGCAGAAGAAACTTGATGCATTCTCTGAGGCGTATTTCGGGAATGCAAAAACAGAAGATAGCGAGACGGCAACCACCGAATACGAGAATTGATGCTCCCGCCCCTTTACGACAACAACATGGGCCAGAGGCCTGAGAGTATCCCTGTTTTTCATAGGGACAGCATTTCTGGACTCTTTGCCCTTGGAGACAAGTCTATACGTTCTCTCACAGAGGAGAACGAAGGGGTTCTTGTCTATCCATATTGCATTCGAGACTCAAGGGACGGAATCGGCGACCAGGTCATATTCAACGTCGCCAACGCGGGTGATATCGACCATGTCCGCCTGATGACCGGGAACATAATGGGCTTTCTCGGCAAGGGAGGACAGACGATAAAGATTGGCTCAAGGTTCGACAAGGGAAGGAATGACTTTCTTATGCACTACATGCTGCAGAAAGTGTTCTTTCCAAACATCTTCGACCTTCCGCACGGAAGTGAGGATGATGGCATGTTCGACCTGCTCATGTTCATGTTCCCCCACTTTCTGAAAGAGGCAATCCGTCAGGGAATATACAGGGAGTACAGGCGATTCGAGCATAATGATTCGAGCATACGGGGAGCGATCGACATTGGCGCGCACGTGAGAAAGAATATTCCTTTCACAGGCAATGTGGCCTATACCAGCCGAGAGCATACGTTTGATAACGATATCATGCAGCTGGTCCGGCATACTGTGGAGTATATGAAGACGCGTCATTATGGCGACGCCATCCTTCACATGGACCGCGATACGGCTGACTGCGTCGATCAGGTATGTCATATGACCTCTTCTTATAGAAAGGCAGATAGGATGAAAGTCATTCAGAAGAACCTTCGACCGATGGTTCATCCTTTCTATACGGAATATAGACCTCTCCAGCAGCTGTGCCTGCAGATACTGCGGCATGATGAGATCCGTTTCGGGGACACCAGTCAGGAGGTCTGCGGAATCCTTTTTGACGGAGCTTGGCTATGGGAGGAATATGTCAATACAATCCTTGCGGAGCTGGATTTTGACCACCCAAGAAATAAGGAACGTACCGGAGCAATCTATCTGTTCAAGGATACCGTGAACGGTAGGGTGAGAAGAAGCGGCCAACGTTTCCTGGACTTCTACAAAGACGGCTTCGTACTGGATGCGAAGTACAAGAGGCTGTTCATGTCTGACGAAGGGAGAAACCGGGTGTCCATGGTCGGTCGTGATGATCTTCATCAGGTCATAACATACATGTATTACTATAGAGCGAAGAAGGGAGGCTTCATCTGCCCATTCGATCATGACTTCGATACCAGAACCATCACGTCCAGTCTTGAGGGCTACGGCGGCGAAATCAGCGTGTTCGGAATCCGGATAAGCAAGGAGATGAATGACTTCGAAAAGTTTTCAAGAGAAATGATGGAAGAAGAGTCCAGATTCCGTGACCAGATTAAACATTGTGCCATGTGAGGCGATAGTGTCGGATATGTGTACATTATCCACTTGTTCCCTGGTCTAGTGTCAAAATAACCGAATAACTATTTCTCTATGGGAATGAATATTGGTCGGTGATTATGATCCTTATAAGGCGGAAATTCTATCGAGTAAAGAGCTTCCTGAAGGCCGGTATAACCCTCTGAATGGGGATCCTCTGATCTCTGAAGATCGGTGATGCAATAGTCCCCAGACTTGCTTCGTGTAATACGAAAGCGATAAAGGAGGAATGAACTGCGGTACACATAGTATCTGCCATTGTCCAGGTAGATGCCGTAGCGATTCTCCCATCCAGTGTCAAGTGCCATTCTGATGGCATTATACATGTTGTAATCGAAGGAAACACTGGCGTATGGGTTGACAATCGATGTCCAGGTATGGAACTCTACGTTGGTGAGCGCTCTGTTTTTTGGATAGAATGTGCGTACTTTTTCCTTGAAATCCTCGATGGCGTTCCACTTCTTCTTTATGTCGTCCGGAAGATGTTTCGGGCAAGAGATGAAATGGTAACCACCGTTATGGTACTTTGATTTCAGCAGCACCTGCTCGCAGCTGTACATGGCTTCTGCAAAGAGGCCGCATATAAGGGTTGTAAGGTGTGGATTGACAGGTGATTTGGCTGCACTGTGCAGGGCTGACGTGAAGTCGAATGCACGATAGAACGCATCCCACGCCCGATTGACTGCGCCTAGAGCGGAGTCCTTTGTGCGGTCCCACTTGATGAAGGTCTCCCTGAACATCTGCCCGACCTCCTGCAGCGCTTCATCTTTAGTAAAACCAAGGCGAAGCTGACAGACGAGCACGGGAATGATGTTGGCTGCGTACCACGATTCCTTGCCTAGGTCCAGGCTTCGATGAACCTCCAAGGCATGTGATCGTGCGTCTTCAGGATTCTGGCTAGCCCATCCGCAGTATCCATAGAGAAGAAGAGCAGAAGAGGCAAGGCCGTTGATTTCACATCTCATACCGCCTTGCTGATATGCGGATTCTACATCCTCTCGGGTAATGCGCTTGTGCTCGGTGACTGAAAAGGAAAGCCTTGAGGCAACATAACCAAATGGAGATAACTCGGCTATGTCGTCAAACAGGCTACGATAGAATGTATCTATGCTCCTCTTTCGTGTATTGATTGCAAGATCTGCAATTAAAGGTCCTAGCATTTGGTATAACTATTTCAAACGGTTGTCTGACGTCATATATTTAGATAAGCCCTCTTTTCTTCATTTCCCAGTAGCATTTCGCAGTGGCGGCAATATCGGCACTTGAATCATGGGCATCATCAAATTCATAGCCAAAGAGCTTGCGATGGAGTTCCTGGAGTTTTGGCCACTTATAGCCATAGTACCCTGGGATAGCACAATAGTTGGTTGCAGCTTCCATGGTGTCAATGGATTTCATGCTGCGGATCGAGTCACTTCCAAAGAGTCTTACGCATTCACACCCCAGAACTTTCATGTCAAAACTGACATTATGTCCGACCAGAACCTTAGCTTGTTTTGCGTCTTCCAGGAACTCATTCAATGCCTGCCTGAGAGAAACACCTTCTCTTAAAGCGCGACTTGTTGTGATGCCATGGATATCTGAGGCCTGTGTAGGGATAGAAAAGCCTTCAGGTCTTATGATATAATTTCCCTTTTTGATAGTCTTGCCATCCTTGTCTTGAGAGACCCAACTGAGTTGTACCATCCTTGGCCAGTTGTTAGTGCTCGTAGAAGGTGCTTTATAGTCCCTTGGCAGTCCAGTTGTCTCTGTATCAAAGAATAGATAATGAATCGGAGAAGTCTTAATCGAGCAGCCTCTATCATGAAAACTAGTACTTGCTGTTTGCTCAGAATGAAACTTATTCCCCGAATTATAGTCTGCTAATACAGCTTTAAAACGTCCCCCAAATTCGCTATGTCTATAAGCATATCCTGTCCCAATCGGAACATGGAGAGTAGTATTGTCACCACCACACGTGCGTAAAAAGTAAGGGACTAGTTCAGGCTTCTTGTAGTTTATATAAACATCTCGTAGACTATAGTGACAACCATAGAAAGCTCCAACCTGTATCTCCGTCACACTATTTGGAATCTCTATGCTGGTTAAACTAGTACAATCACGGAAGGCATACGTTCCTATCACCTTCACACTGTCCGGAATTTCCATGCTGGTTAGACGAGTGCAACCGGAGAAAGCATTCGCTCCTATCTCCGTCACGCTATCAGGGATCTCTATTCTGGTTAATCCGGTACAGCCACGAAAAGTATATTCTCCTATTATTTTTACACTATTCGGAATCTCAATGCTTGATAAACCAGTACAACCCTCGAAAGCAGCATTTCCTATTTTTGTTACACTATCAGGAATCAATGAATGCATACATCCTAAAACAAGAGTTCTCCCATCCTTAGATAGTATCGAGTTATTCTGAGATTTATATATGACATTCTGAGAATCCACCACAATGGAATTTATACTGGAGCAACCCGAGAAGGCATGCTCTTTTATATCATTTACACTGTCTGGAATCTCTATACTGGTTAGACTAGTGCAACCGGAGAAAGCATCCTCTCCTATCTTCGTCACGCTATCAGGAATCTCTATCCTGGTTAAGCCGGTACAGCCACAAAAAGTATATTTTCCTATTTCCGTCACACTATCAGGAACCTCTATGCTGGTTAGGCCAGTGCAGCTAGAAAAAGCACCCTCTTCTATCTTCGTTACACTATCCGGAATCTCTATGCTAGATAGTCCTTTACAATGGGCGAAGGCACTGTTTCCTATTTTTGTTACACTGTTAGGAATCTCTATTCTGGTTAGACCAGTAAACATGAAAGCATCATCACTTATTTCTGTTACACCCTGAGGAATAACGACAATTCCGTCTTTTATCAACGAATTAAAATCCATAAGATAACTTGTTTGCGTTTGTGCTAATTTACAAAAAAGCTATTACCCATTGGTATGTTCCAACACCAAAAACAGATAAAACTGTTTTCGTACCCTATCTTTCTTATTTCAAACCCAGCAGAATGATATGTTTTTTTCCTTTTTTTAGTTTTCATAAGCCACCTTTGACCCGAACAAATCAATATCACATGAAGACTGTATTTATTATCAGAATCGAAGAGGAGACAATTGTTTTCTCTTCACGCGACAAGGCAAGAAGTTATCTAGCCAATCATGCAGAAGAGTATCTTTTAGAAAAAGGGGACATTGATAGACTGCTATGCGATGGCGCTATCAGGAACTACTATGCCGATTTCTTTTTCGGGGAATATGAGGTGATATAGAAAAGGAGGAACACCTTTGATGCTAAATCTGTATGGTCATGATTTCGTCCTGGCGCCTATAGCGGCTACAGACAAACTCATGGAGTTTACCGGATGGCTCCTGGATAAATACAATGCCGATGGAAGGGTGCCAGACACGCAGGATATGATATCATATACATTCTGGCTGACCGGAGCCTAGGAAGTCGGTTCAGAAAAATAGCTACAAATCATCACGCTCATTGACGAATCTGCTGTTATTCTGCATAATCTCACGGTTTCTTTGCAACTGAAACAACAAAACAGTGAGCATTATGGAAAGGGAAATTACACGCAGGAATGGCAATGGTAAGCTTGATAAGCTCTGCAGACATCTCGAGTCGCTTGGATGTACCTACATGGTATACCATGCAGAAGAGATTGAATCGGACAGCGAGGATACCTTACGCGTCTCGATCGTGAATGACCACGGCAAGGGAACACTTGACGTCGATGTGGACCATGGCTATGTCATGCACTTTGATGACTGGCATGCCCATTATGAATACGCAGACACCGATGAGCAGAACTACGAAACCCTAATCGAGGATCTCGATGCCATCCTTGCCAACAGAAGGGGAGTGGGCATCATCAGGAAGGGCAATGGAGACTGGTTCGGTTCCCGTCTCGTCGATGACAAGGACATTGAGAACGACCAGCTTGGTGTATTCTGGTTCGTCCTGGGCGAACAATATCATCGCAATGAACTCGTGAAGTCGGATGGACGCATCGTGTATTCCTACTGGAATCCATACAAGGACTTCTCGTTTGCGCTCGACGTCGACCGTCTTCGTGCCATGGATAACCGGGTAAACAGCTGAAAGACATCGAACAATACCATAATCAGGCATCACTGCAGTTATTATGTTGAAGGAAGAGCAGTTGGTGAGACTCTTGACGAGACTCTTCATGCAATTGGGAGTTTCTTTCCCTCAGTGCCTGGCAGTGATGGCAGCCCTGATCGCAACGGACAAGGTATTGGACATGGCAAACTGGTTGCTGCATCAATCAGACCTTGGGCATCTACCAAGCACACAGACGATTATTTCACACACAATCGAGATAACTGGAGCGGAGGAAGTGTGATGATTCGAAGACATCAACCAAAGCATATTACATCGGAAACCTATTTAAACATATGTCTTGCCCGTCATGAAAATCATTCTTTATCTCTATGGAATATCTCTGCTGATATACCTCTTTCTATTTATTAATGCAATTATCCAGAACAAGAAAAAGAACAATGGCCTGCCTCACAAAGAGGACTGGTGTGTATATGCCATAATGCTACTTACACCACTGTTTTCCTGCTGCTTCCATATGTACTGATAAGCGAGTATAACACGAAAAGGAAGAATAAGAGATGGGAAAAGATAGACAAGCAAAGGAAAGAAATGACAGGCGCTTCAGGAATCGTCGATGCTGATCTGCTTGCGGAATACAGCAAACATACAGAAACCGACCTTCTTTTTGTGCCCAATAAGGATATTGATAGAGCCAGAAGCTTGTATTCTTTGCCAGGACCAAAAGCATTTCTTTCTATAGACTTGCAGAGCGGGATGCGCAAATGACTATCTTTGTAGAAACCGCATAGCAATGAGACACCACCTGTTGACCATCATACTTGTCCTGCTTGCTGTTATATCATGCAAAAAGGATGTTTATCATACCCTAGAAGTTTACTGCAATCCCACTGAAGGAGGCACTGTCTCTCCATCAATAGATTCTATCCTTGAAGGAGAGACTGTCTCAATCAAGGCGACATCGTCTGCCGAGTACCTGTTCGAAGGATGGTCAGGAGATGCTTCTGGCTCATCGAATCCATTGTCAATCGTGATGGATTCGGACAAGAGTGTCGTTGCTAACTTCGTCAAAAAGACATATTCCCTCGCTATTGAAGTTGAAGGAAGTGGTCACGTTGAAGAGAGGCTTATTGGCACCAAGTCTGACTATGAGTCGGGGGCCATCGTGGAACTGACTGCCGTGCCGGATGAGTACTGGATATTTGACCACTGGGAAGGGGACATCACTGGGAATGACAATCCTATTGCGATTGATGTTACGGGCGCAAAGAATGTTAAGGCAGTATTCGTAAAGCCACAATACTCTTTCTGCGTCAAGATCGTAGGTCCTGGAGTCGTGGATGAATACATGGTAGAGACAAAGTCTGGTTTAGATGCCGGTGCTCAAGTACTTCTGAAGGCAATTCCTTCGAAAGGAGCTGTATTCAGGGGATGGAGCGGAAGTATAGATGATGATACTGCTGAAGTGGTCGTTGATCTGGATTCTTCTAAGGAGATTACTGCGGCATTTGAATATCAAGTGGATAAGAAAGAGCTCCCTGACCTCAAGGATCCTTGGGGTGATATCAAATCGGTATTCCTGGATTTTGACTACCTTGCATTTGTAGATGACCCTTCAGATGGGTGCTTCCCGGTCGATTACAATAGAGACGGTTATCTCGATGTTATAACGGCTAAGACATTCACCGACAACTACTATGAGAGTGACTGCAGTCTGGACTTTTATTTAGGACATCCTGACGGGTCTTTCACAAAGGACAGTTCTAATAGCGGAATCACGGGAAAAGAGCCAAGGAAAGTGGCATACGCAGACCTAAACGGTGATGATATGCCTGATATTGTCTTCTTTGGTCATGGTACGGAGCAGCCTGGAGCAAGAATGGGCGTATACCCTATTATTCTCATGAGCAATCCCTCCGGCGTGTTTGATGTCCAACGCTATGAAGAATACTGGGGCTATTACCATGGAGGATCGGTTGGTGACATTGATAATGATGGAGACTTAGACATCATCTTCCCCGATGCTATGGGATGCGTCACTCATGCTTTCATAAACAACGGGAAAGGTAATTTTACGGTCAGGGATGACCTTGTCCTCCCTGCAAACGGCATTTTCAGTCTGGAGCTTCATGACATTGACCATGATGGTTTTCTAGACATGATTTGGGGTGGTTCTTGTATCGATGGGAAATGGGACAAGGGGTTTTGGCGAGCCGAAGTCATATGGGGAGACGGCAACGGTTTTCTTGAGAAAAATAGGAAAAGCATTTTGAAGGGAACTGGCACATCTCTGGAATTGTTTCTTGATTTTGATTTCCATGACTTTGACGGAGACGGCATTGATGAGATCATCTCTGCGGTGACAACAAACTATGATTGTTGGGGAATCGAAATCTACAAATTGACAGGAGAAGACTTCATGGATGTTTCAGACGGCTTTTTTGCTCCAGGTGAAAACATTGGACATAATGAAACATGGGTTAGCCTGATAGACTTTCATAGTGACCGCGGTAAGCTTGTCTGCCAGCAACATGGTATTAACATGTTTTCCTTTGAATATAAGGGAGGCAGATTCGTTATGATGGATACCCCCCAGTCAGAGCAGATTGCAGAGGAAGGAATACTTGTCTATGCAGATGGTCAGAGATCACAAGAACTACCGGATAAAGGCTTTCCAGTTGACTCAAGGCATTCAGGAGACCCTTACCAAGGAAGCCATTGCATCTTGTCTGAGAATAATGATTATGGGCCTTTGTTTAAGTTGTCTAGGACAGAAAAAGGATTAGATATTCAACATCTAGTTCAGAATGGGTATTGTCTTGAATTCTATATCAAGCCAGAGAGTGCAGATATATTTATTGAGGTCAAGTTCAACAGTACGTCAATCGTGCCAGATAACGGCAATACTTTCTGCTACGTATATGATAGTAAAGATCATGAATGTGCTAGCGGTTGGGAAAGGGTAGTTATCCCGTTGACCGAATTTAATTCCTGGGTGGAGAATGGTGATGAGTATTGGCGGCACATCGATAATCTCTTTTTCCATACTGCCAAAGGACAGTACTACCTCGACGAAATCCGCATCAGAAAGATAGTTGATTTGGAATAACGTCTCTTAGCCCGACGGAAAGATTTTGCGCCACAACTGAATGCTTTTTCAAAATGTTCGATGATTGATCGTTCCAGTTGCTCAATGATTAGCTATGACGTCCATGCGGAGGCGCTTACGACAAATTCTATGCTCTCTCTGGCTTTGACATCAGTCCGTCAAAAGGTGTCTCTGCGGGCGGAGTCAGAGGATATTATTATGAGATGAGTGTTCCAAACGCAGACAGCAGAGCTTGGTATTTCCAATCTGACGGTTCAATGGGTGATCATGTATTCTAGATTTGCAATAGGGTAACCGGCAAGAAGTACCAGTTCAAGACAACGGCCTCGTTTACTGATGACAATTCAAAACTGAGAGCCATTTCAATTCCGTTCTCAAAGTTCACGGAGGTGACGGAGTAGCGCCATTGAAATCATACAGGAAAAGCGGGCCGAGGAAATAATCCAAGGCCCGCTTTTCCTTATTGCCTGACGTCCAGGCGGAGGCGCATACGTAATAGGGTTTGTCGTAACAGAAAAAAACAAGAGGCGGGTCAATTCAATATGAATCTGGCCATCCTCATGTTTTCAATGGGACAAACTTACAATGTAACTAATAACTATAACGGAACTCGTCAAAGCTTTTTCTGCAGTAATTGATGATGTAATTAGTCAGAATGGCGACATTATTTGAATCAAGGGTGCAGATAAATTTGATTATGGCCTGTCCTTGATCATATCCATTGTCGAAATAGTCGAGATACTTGAAGTGGAAATGCTTGGCTAATTCTGGGTCATCATGCCAAACATTATAAATCCAAGCAGATGCCTTAAGGTTGGTGTTGAATGCCCAGGCCCCAAACATCATGAGGAAGTTGTGCGGTAATTCTGTTTTCATATTAAAATAGGTTATGTTAGCTAAATAAACAACATAGTCGGGTTACAGCTTGACAGTTGAGCCATGTTGATGTGGCATCCTGTTGCTTCTTACCTTGCTGGAGAAGGGGAAATGGGTGGGCCGTCCTCCTATGATTATTCCTTTTTCTCCAGCTGCCTGGATGAGCCCATACCTAAGAGCTTCTTTTATATAGATGTTCTTCTCGGTTATCGTCTTTATTATTTTGCCATTTCTATACAGAGAAACAGCACCATTTTCCATGACCTTCAACATGAACAGAAACCGGCCTGTTGTGTCCTTGCTCTGGTCTGCTATGCGACGTTCACAGGCGCATACTATATTTCCATCGGATGATTTTATCGATTTTATCAAGAAATAACTGTCGTTAGCTTTGCTTCTTTCCTTTCCGAAGGTATTCGGAATAATGCTGGAAATGACATGCTGAACTCCTTGGAGTATTGCATTTTTGTAGATTTTTCCAATTTCCAATTCCTGTCTAAGATTATCGCTCAGATTCTGCTCCATCTCAGCCTTTTGTGTTTCGAGGGCTCTCATATTCTCCTGTAATTCCAATGTCTGTTTGTGGATGAGTTTTTTGTTTTTTTCTATATCCTTGGCAAGAGAACGATTGAAGTCGATAGAGGTCTGATGTTTTTTCGCGCTGCCTGCTTCAGCACGGATGCCGCGCTCAAGTCCATAGCGTTTTCCGACTTTAGCTGCATAACTGTCCCAGTATTCATATAGCCTGCTTCTGTTGTATACGTCATTGGCTGACAGACGAGCTTTGTTGGTATCTACGTTGTACTTCTTGCCTACCTTCTCACCGTCTTCTTCCTTTTTCTTTTCATTAGACGCGCTGCGACGGCTCTTGCCGGTGACGATAGGCACGAGAAAGAGGTGGATGTGTGGTGTTTCTTCATCATTGTGGAGGACAGCTGAGACGAGATTTTCTGTGCCCCACTGTTCAGCAGCCCATACCAGGCTATCTTCGGCCCAACAGCGTAGTTGATCTGGAGTCATATTATTCATGGTCTCGTGCGACCCCGAAATGATTACCTCGATGGCTATATTCTGGTTTTTACGGACATGGACACCCGTCTCAGCTATCCTGTGGTAGACCGCCTGTTGTATAGTCATCCTTTCTTTATCTCCTGTATCTGGGTTTATTCTTTCCATGTAGAGCAGATCGACATTGTAACGTGCTTTGGAGGGATCTGCGTTATCTGGTGTAAATGGGAGAATTGTCTTTGCCCCGTTTTTGTTTATGATCTCAGTGCGCCGGATATGGCGTTCAAGGGTTGGGGTGATACCCTTGTATTTATCAAGGTGCAAAACGAAGTATTGGTTCATAAGAAATTTTAAATTAAAAATGTGGATTATTTCCGTGTTTGGGAATCCAAAGGGTTGCCCTTTGGTCGATATAGGATAATAGTCAGGGCGGCGGAGCTTGGGCCCCGGGCTATTTATCTTGTATCGAGGGGATCCAAGGGACCTCCCTGGCTCAGTCGGCACATTCGTGCGTTAGCGACGAAAGTGCCCTACTGAGTTAGGGCTTTTCTTTCGTCAAGCCACAGATGATTTATCTTCTGTGGCTAGCGACCCGGTGGGGGACGACTGCCACGGAGGCAGGAGGCAGCGATGACGAGGTCTTTTAGCTGTATGCTCACTTGATTCATTTCTGAAGATGGTTTATAGTCTATCTGGATTATATAGTCTATCAGGTATAGGAAGTCTGAGTAGTTTATTGGGTTTATAGAGCTATAGGATTATTAGGCTTTATGGTCTAAAATTTCAACAATCTCTTCAAAAAGTGGGATGAGATCTGGACATGCCATCCGAACATATCTTTCGTTCCACGCAAGAGTTGAGCGTACGAAACACCTGACATCTGATTCCTTCTGCGCTTTCGGAAATGCCTTTATGCGACTCTTCAGGAATCTGACCTTGTGCTTTTCGAGTTCTGTCTGTGCGATATCAAGATGTTCACTTTTTACTGCGGAAGGAATACGATTCCAGAAGACTCGACAGTCCTGGCCGAGGTGTCCGAGGTTATATGCTACACGGAACGCCTCCATTCGTTCCTGCGTTTCAATTCCACAAGGCACACATACGAGGTCAATGAGTGAGTTCGAAGAGATGAGCGTTACCGGTGTCTTCTCCGAGAACCCTGCCGGAAAGTCAAGGATGAGATAGTCGTACTTATTATCGCCGATATCCTGGTTAACGGAATTGACCAGCTCGATAATGTCCTCGTCGCGGTATAGCCCGATCTTTTTTCCGCGGGTTTCGATCTGGTATGGTTCGGGCATAACATGTGTGCGTGCATAGCTGTGCAGGGCAGTCCCAGGAGTGTTGAGCTCCTTGATGTCATATTCGCGGAACATTTTCACGCGGAAGGAATCAGCCTCCAAGTCGATAACCAACACCTTCTTGTTGAGGAAGTAGGCAAGATAAGCTGCGAAAAGGAGTGTGAGCGTAGTTTTGCCTACGCCACCTTTCGGATTAAAAAATGAGATAGTTTTCATTATTATTCTGATGATTGGTATTCTTCATATAGGTCTGGAGTAACTTTGTGGGCAAGCATAAGGAGGCCTCGAAATACTATGTCCCCGAAAGTCTGATCGCTGCCTCCTTGAAGTATTATGGTGGCATGGAGTCTCTTTAGAAGACTCATCTGGCTCTTGGTGAGGTAGACTTTAGGAGAGGATGACGTGATTGGGCTGCCATCGGATTTCTTCACCATCGTGACTTTGGGTGGCCTCCCTCTCCTTGGTCTCCCTTCACTCGACTGATTGGTTGCCCTCGGGCTCTCCTGGGTGTCTTGGTTTGCTACAAAGCTCGCCAATTCGGCACCTAGGCTAATTATGGGATTCGCGTTGTATTTTGCCATATCTGCCCATTAGTTTTTTTCGTCTTCGTCTTCGCCAGATGGAATATCCGGAAATAGACTCTTGGGGAAACGATTTGCGAAATGGTTAGGTTCCTTCTGACTTCTTCTCTTTGTATCGACAATGATGTAGGTAAAGAGTCGCTCGCCGAGCATTACGATTATTCCGCACCCAAAGCCAGTGATAACATCGATATTCGGATTCATATTCTTATTATTTTATGAGGTCGATTTCGATATCGAAGCGATCGAACAGGACGCTCTCATCAATATCTATATCACATATATCACTTGTAATCAATGCGTCCACTAGTAGACACGGTAATGCTGGGAATCGGACAATCATTGATGACCATGCCGTCTGTAGTAAGCTCCCTATCTACTAGGGAAATGCTTTCGACCGCCTCAAATATGATCCGAGATAAAAAGCGATCCTTGAATGTATTGTTCCTTTCTGTCAGGAATTTTTCGACGATAGTATCATTCACACTCTCGATGAGGTAGGATACTAGGCTAGGGAAGTACGACTTCTCTGGGTTGCAGTATATAGAGGCAATGGCCTGAATATACTCGCTGATCGATCTAAACTTTGTATATTTCATAGGATATATAATTTATTGATTGCAAAATTAATGGTTGTGTACTATAAGTAATTATGTGTCAAATAGATACTGCAATGACATGCAATCATTTCTGAGGCTTTTTTCTTATTCAATATGAATAATTGTATTATGAAACTGTCTACAGACACCTCTGTCGCGCATAACCTCCAGCAGAAAAAATAGATGAACTGCAACGTGCTGCAATTCACGAAAAATTGAAGAATCGTAACAGAAAAGGATATGTCGCCTCTACCGATCAATATAGAAAGATAAAGACGACATAAACTAATGTGTATGTGACATATTATTTATTGTTGTTCGAAACAGCTGTATGTCTCATTCGAGCGAAGCTGGATTCGGACGTTTCCTCCACGTCCTTGACGATTTTTTCTTATCCATATATCAACCAAGGGACCTTCTGATGTCTCGTTACGGTCTATCATGAGTACCTTGTCGGCGTCCTGCTCGATATCCCCAGAGTCCCGAAGGTCTGTAAGGACAGGTGCCCTATTCTGCTTTGCTTTTTCGCGATTCAGTTGGCAGAGAAGAATGATTGGAATTCTCAGGGTTCTGGCTAGATTCTTGAGTTGGTGGGTGATCTCGCCGATTGCTTGACTTTTAGTCATAGAATCCCGAGTTCTAGTCGGAATCAGCCCCAAGTAGTCGATGAATGCAACTCCACATTTTCCTTTACGATTCAGGTTCGCGATTCTGTGTGATAGATCGTCGAGTGAGCGACACGATTCGTCGAGCATGATAGGATGCTGGATAAGTACCTTAACGCCTTCCTCGTATTCCTCCCATTCGACATAGCCTTTGGCGATCTGCTCGGGATGGATGTGGCCTGTGCTTAACATGAGCTTCTTGAATATTTCGATGTTAGTCTGCTCGAAGCTGAACATCACCGCAGGGATTCCGTCTGATGCTGCCATGCGCATCATATGGCATGCTATGGAGGTCTTACCATGTCCAGGACGTCCAGACAGAATAATCAACGATCCAGGCGCGAACCCGCCCTCGAAAAACTTATCGAGTTTACTGAATCCAGTAGTTACGCAGGGGTTACTCCCGGCCTGAAGCTCTTCCGCCAGCTCGTTACTGAGTTCTGTCATAGTCTGGATGCCTGACATCGAACAAGACATGTTTGAATTGTCGACAAATGAACTCACGATACTGATGATCTCGTCTTCGGATGTAGAGTCGCGACTGGCTGCGCGTACCAATTCGTTAGCGAGTGAGAGCGCATTCTGTCTTGCACGAAGGGATCTGAGGTACATTGCGTGATGCTCTATATTCGTAACTGATATATCAGCGCGACTGCCTGCTTCCATCACAGACATAAGATACTCATTTCCAATCATAGGACGGAGCGAAATTATGTCAGGTTCTTTACCATAAGAATACTGCCTGTTTAATTCCAACCAGAGATCCCTAGGCTTTCCCTTTGAGAATACCTCGGCGTCTATAATGCTAGATACATCTTGGATCTCGCTCGGACATATTATGAGTTCGCCGAGAAGAGTCTTTTCCATCATCTCCAAATCTGGAAGTATGTTTTCTGTTATCATTTTTTGTATGTTTTGATATTCTAGAGAGTAATTACAGGCGTATCGGACTCGGTTTCTGAATTACATTCACTTAGTTTTGTATTTTTATTAATAGTTATCTCCTTTTTTTCCACACCAGTATCCGTAATATCCATAATCTGTACGTTTTTTCCATGCCCCATGGATTTTGCCAGTAATAGACAACGATGAGTTACTCGGTATTCCGGAAGGAGAATACCATTCCTGTTGTTTTCGACTCTTTCGATAAGCCCCTCATGGATAAGCACACTGAGCGCTGAATCAACAGTTTTGGTATCCTTCGCACACATTTTCTGAGCAAGGTATTTACGGCTACCTCGGAATGTACTATTATTATCTTGCGAAAAGCCGAAAATTACGGCAAGGCAGACGGTCTGGGGTAGCTTTAGATTCAAAGCGTACATCCATTCGAGGATTGTAGTATATCCGATTTTCCCCATGACTATACGGTTATTTCGCCATGTTCGAGGCGCTGTATGTCACGCTCTCTATAGTATACTTTGCGACCTATCTTAATTGGTCGCAGGTAGGAGCTAGACCAACGCCAGAGCGTGCTAACGTCTACATGAAGACGTTCCGCGGCTGACATGCGTGAAATGAGGATGTCTTTACCTTCCTGTTTAGAAATTGCAGCGTCGACTGCTTCCTTTACTATGCGCTCAAGCTCGAGCGTGTCGGTAATGAGTGTTTTTTGCATTTTTAATGGAATATATTAAAATAAAACATACGGTGTCCATCATCCACTTGACCACAGTGGGGCTCGCCGGTCCGCAATAGCTGGTCCTGCCATGCTGGACGTTGCAAAAATACTTACGAAGATTCACCACACTGTAAAAAATAAATGTCGCTGAATGTATTGAAATTCAACGACATATATGGAATTCGCTTTGTGGTTTTTTGGGAAGGGGTGTGGTCTTTTATGTGGTTTTTGTTTGTTTGTTTTAATACACTAGATTAGATTATTTTAAAATTGCTCTTGGAAAAGCACTGTCAAACTTCTTGGCCTTCGTAGTTCTATGCCAGCCGCTTACTTTTTCTTTCTTGATTTTAATTCTTTGGCAGACATCAGTATACCATTCCTTTGCGAAACACTCTTTTAAGTGGCAGATTACAATAAGAGGGTAATCTTTGAACTTACACTCTATTGCATTTTGCATCAGACAACGGAAGTCGGCATTATAAATTGCGTACTCTACGGTCTCAATAGGCAGTGTTGGCTTATGAGAATCTGGATGGGTCTCCCATACTCGATCGAGCAAATACTGATATATAACTTGAGTGTTTATATCCCTTCTATCTTCCGTCAGATATTTTCTTTTCGCCGATTCATTTAGTCTATTATCCGACTTTGTATGCAAGGAACTAGGGTCAAATGCATACCATCGATTCATGAATTCGTGCATTGTGATCGATGGATCAGTCAGTGTTGCACGGATGAATGCCTCATGTTCGAGAATATATGATAGCTCCTTTATCCACGCTATGGTGTCCTTGTCATCCTGCATCGAGACGACTAAATACTTGGATTTGAAATGGACAATAAACGGTTCATATGCCATTTTTCCTTCGGCAACCTCCTGGAACATGCGCTTAAGCCTCTTGAAAATAAGCATAGGGACTCGACATGGCAAATGATCGTAAATCCGTATACATATCATGGATATGGCAAATAAGTAAAAAAGAATGGTTAGAATGGTTTTGATGGCTGAGATAACCATATTCTAGATTATATTTAATTGTTGATCTACGGTATAGGATACCTGGTCAAATGCAAGATTGAAAAGTTCAAAACGATCTTTGATCTCGAGTTGCGTGTACCTAGTTACGGCCGAACTGCCTTCACGGTGGAGGCCGGCGGCATACATGTCGATCTGAACCTTGTTCATCATATCCACATGGGTCTTGCGGCATAGCTTGCTGCTTCCTTCCTGGTAGAGGGGCACGTAATCATTGCTTTTGGTCTCTTCGTTGAAAAGAGGTACCATACGGTTGATGCCACAGAATTCAAGCAAAGCTTTAATCATAGGGTTATACCCTGAATGTCCGTATACATTCTTTATGATAGGGAATTCAAAACCATTGTGCTGGATTATATCAAATGCGAATCGTACGATCGGAGTCTTAACCTCTTCATTGCCATGTTGAGTGGACGCCGTCTTGCTTGGGACGTAGTGAACATAGGGTATGCCTTCGCCACTAACACTGATGGAGTCCATGTTCATGGCTTGGAAATCGCTAATACGACAACCCAGTGCACACTGAACCAAGAATGCATCCTTTGTATTCTTTAACCTCTCTGGAACAACTGTGTCTAAGATTATCATGAGTTCTTCTCTACGCAGGAAGATAGGGTCATCGTATCTTGTCTTCATGATAGAGACACGACGTTCTCTGCCGATCTTGCTGAAAGGAGACTTGTGGATTTCTTCAGAATCTTCCAGCTCGGCGAAGAAGGTCTTGAACATTTTCATCTGGGATACAACGGTGTTCATGGATAGTCTGGTCTTCGGCTTGTTTTGCTGCTTGACATGGCTGTAGAGTGATGGATACTTATATATATATAGATATTCATCGAAAAGGAAATCCCTAAAATCCATGAGGTGCCTTTCGCTGAATTCAGATGAAGTTATAGAACTAATACCATTGATGACTAAAAAGCGTTCAAGCTTGTCTGAAACAACAATGATATGTTTGTGTCTTTTTGCCCCAATGATGCCATGCCTCAATGCGTCGTTTGCATACTGCCTGAAACGTGCGATTATGGTTGGATTGTCGTTTCTGATTTGCTCGATTGGATTTTTTATGCGCAGAATCTCTCGTTCGAAGACAGGGGTCGTGATGTCAAGTCCTGTGTCCTTCATGACAGAGTATGCGTTCATCATAATCTCATACTCTTTCTTGAGCATCTGAGAGAGCTCTAGGTTGTATACAGAAACTCTTCCCTTTGTGTCCCCGTTAGGCAGGAACTTCTCCAAATCGGCAAGGTTCGCAACGATATCTGATTTATGACAAATCTGAACACCTCTTCCTGCTCTGAGGCGATACCTAACTTTGACCGTCTTTTTGTTGCTTGTCTGCAAGTGAAAAGTGATTTTTTCCATAGAAAGTTGATTAGGTCAGTTGCCCGTGGTACAGATATGTGAATCCTGTACCACCGTTTTGCAATAAAGCGAAATCTTCTGAAGTTTAATTTCAATCATATTACTTTAACTACTTGATATACAAATATAATAAATTTCAATAAGATCGCAAAGTGTTTTATAGTTTGAATCCTGATGGAGTCACCACAAAACCCCATTCTACGTATGTAGGATGGGGTTTTTCTTTGTGATTGCCCGACATTTGCCCGACAGATTCACGCATGCCTTTTATTCTTTCTGATTATTCCCTATATTTCACTCCGTATATAAAACACTAGGTAAATCATGTTTCGTCGCATTATATTACTGATCCTTGCTTCCCTTATATCCATTGCTGTCAACGGACAGAACATAAGCCTCAATGAGCTCATCCGGCTTGCCAACAGTGGGCTTGCTGAAGCACAATACAATCTAGGTCTCAAGTATTACCATGGTGAAGAGGTCGGGCAATCGTACACTGAAGCTTTAAATTGGTTCAGGAAGGCGGCAGATCAGGGACTTGTTGAAGCGCAATACAATCTTGGTGTCATGTATGGTACCGGAAAAGGAGTCGGACAATCATACACTGAAGCAGCAAGGTGGTACAGGAAAGCCGCAGAACAGGGACATGCTGACGCGCAACTCAATCTTGGCAACAGGTATTACAACGGAGAAGGTGTCGAGCAATCTTACACCGAAGCTGCACGATGGTTCAGGAAGGCTGCGGACCAGGGACAATCTGACGCGCAACTCAATCTTGGCAACGGGTATTACAAGGGTCAAGGTGTCGGGCAATCTTACACTGAAGCTTTAATATGGTACAGAAAGGCTGCAGAGCAGGGGAATGTTGGAGGGCAACACAATCTTGGTGTCATGTATAGCAACGGAGAAGGTGTCAAACAATCATACGCAGAAGCTGCAAGGTGGTACAGGAAAGCTGCAGAACAGGGAAATGATGAATCGCAGTACAATCTTGGTGTCATGTATTACGAAGGACTGGGTGTCGAGCAATCATACGTAGAAGCTGCTAGGTGGTACAGGAAGGCAGCGGACCAGGGATATGCAGGATCGCAACACAATCTTGCAGTCATGTATAGCAAAGGACAGGGGGTCGAGCAATCGGATACTGAAGCTGTACGGTGGTATAGAAAAGCGGCCGAGCAGGGACTTGCCACTGCGCAGTACAGCCTTGGTCAGCGTTATTTTGTTGGAGAGGGTGTCGAGAAATCATATACAGAAGCAAGAAAATGGTTTATGAAAGCCCAGAAGCAATTTGATGAAAACCCGAATCTGGATGAAGATGGAGAGATGTCGGCAAAAATAAAATTGATGCTGGTGGTCATTGATGTGAGACTCGAAGACGACTCTGAGGCATCAAAGAGCAATAATACATCGACGTCATATTCATCAAATTCATACAAACCGGAGAGAAGATACAGAGGTCCTTTCAACTCTCCTAAATGGGACAGAAGACCGGTAGGCCTCTCGGTCGGATATGTCCAGAAGCAGTGGGTATACAGTGCAAGACCTGAGTTCATCGAAAAGTACGGTGATGTTGTCGAGAAATACGGTATTTTCCTTGATGATGGACATAGCAGCTTCAACCATGGAATCCAGGCAGGTATAAGGATCGAGCCTCTGCTCAAATACGGATTCGGATTCGATACAGGAATCTACTACGAATACTACTACGAAAAGAGCCACACCATAACCGATGAGGATGGACCGTATCAGGCAGTGTGGAATAATCACTGCGTCAATGTCCCTCTACACCTTGAGTACAGGCTCAATTTCAGTAACAATTTCCAGATCTTCGTTTATGGAGGAGCGTCTCTTGACTTTGACCTTTCTTCGACAATGAAGTACATTGACATCGCGTCAGAATGGGTTACCGACCCATATGACCTCTATGATGAGGAGGACAATGACCTGAAGAGGGTGAACGCATCCTGGGAGGCTGGAGCCGGCATCCGCATCAACGGTATCCAGATCCAGGGTCAGATGTCAATGGGTCTTGTCGACATGGCAAGCCCAGGAGCCGAATACAAGGTCTTTCAGAGCAAACCGATGGGTATCTCCATCTCGTGGATGTTCTAGAACAGGCATCCCGATTATCATGACAGGTATAAACTAGAAATCACATTATATTTGCAGTTATGAAAAAAGCAATTATTCCAATCGCAGCTTCAATTCTTTTGCTTAGCAGCTGTGGCGTTACTGACAACCTGACAAGCAATCATAATCTGAATCAGACTCAGGTTGTGCTCAGCCAGGCCAATTATCACATCGTCAAGACAGTTGAGACTACCGTGTCTTCAACTTATATTTTCGGCATCGGTGGTCTAAGCAAGAAGGCAGCAAGAGAAACAGTGGTAAATGATCTTTACCACCAGGCAGAAATGACTGGTTCACAGGCTATCGTAAATATAGCTGTGAAGGAGAATGTCAAGTTGATCTACCCTCTGGTTTTGAAAGAGACTTTCAGCGCAACAGGTACCGTCATCGAATTTGACAGGTAGATCTGATAGAAAGACTGTTTGAACTCCGCTTACTTCGAGGAGGCGTCCAGTGCGCGAAGGACGACCTCTGAGAAGTCGGAGTTCTCCATCTCGCGGAGACCCTTGATCGTGTAACCTCCAGGGGTGGCAATCTTGTTGATTTCCTCCTCAGGATCGGCGTTGTGTGCAGAAACTAGCATTGCAGCGCCTTTTACGGTCTGGAGTACTACCTTGATCGCAGCGTCTCTCTCGAAGCCAAGCTTGATGCCGCCCTGGACTGACGAGAGAATGTATTTCATTGCGTAAGCCAGTCCACATGATGCGAGAGCCATTCCGGCGTTCATGAGTTCCTCTTCAATAATGACGGATTTGCCGACGCTGTCGAAGATGGCCTTTACGAGCGAGACCTGGATTGGTTTCGCATTGATAGGGGAGATGAATGTCAGACCCTCGTTGAGCTCCATGGCCGTATTTGGCATCGCCAGGAAGAAACTTGGCATTTCTTGATTGCCAGCAGCTCCACTGAACCATTCGAAATATCTGCACGAAGGGACTCCGGCCACGAAGCTTATCACGATCTGGTTTGCGAAGTCGACCTTGGGAGCGATTTCTCTTACTACACTTTCAGCAACTGCCGGCCGTACGGCAATGATAATGATGTCGGCGCCCTTTATGGCGTCTATATTGCTGAGTGATGTATGGATGCCAGTATTATGGAAAGAGTCCAGGGTCTCCTGGTGTCTTGCGGTGACGGTAATGTCGTCTGCAGTGAAAAGCGAGCTTGTTGAGAAGCTGCGGGCAGCCGTTCCACCCATGCTTCCTGCTCCGATGATTGTGATTTTCATGATTTGTTATTGTTCGTTCGTCGCAATATATGAATTTTTCTGCACAAACGAGTCAATAACAAGATAGATTATAACTTGAACAGCAAGCCCAGGTTGACGTTCGCAACAGGGGAGAGGGACTCGAATGGAGAAGGCGAGTCAGAAGTCCTGACATACAAGTCGGCTCCGGCACCTGCACTGAATCCGAACCACCTGGAGAACATATATTCTGCCTGAAGTCCTCCATGAACGGACAGTTGAACAGGCCCGGTCTCGATATCGGGACTGCCTTTTACTAGGAAGTCTATCCTTGGCCCGCCTAATGCCTTGACCGACAATGCCTCTTGACCGAACAGCCGGTAGCTAAGCCATACGGGAACACCGAGATAATGGAGAGTCGGCTTGAAAACCTGATAGGAATCAGTACCCTCCAGCGATGTCCATGACAATCCGCTGGATAGCCCGAATCTGTCGTTCAGGTCCAACTCGACGCGCATAGATGCACTCGTTCCGATGTTCCATCTGTAAGTGGTTGCAGGTTGTTCAAAGACGTTGCCGCTGGAATAACCATTGTAGTTATGAAGGCTTGTGGCATCGCAGATGCTGCTTGACTTCATTTGTAAAGTTTGCGATGCTGAAGGCTCTCCACTGATGGCGCTGCCACCATAAGCCAGAAACGTGATTCTTCTCTTGTTTCTTTTCTCTGCTGATGCCTCGAAATCCTGCCAGACATAGGTCCCCGTTGTCATATCGGATCTTTTTTCTTCTCTGCGGGTCTCCGGTATGGCTTCGCACTCAATGGCATCATCAACGTCATAGAGAATCGTAGGCTGTGGTTCCTCGGCAACTGCAAAGACAGGATTGTCAACAGCCACAGCCTTTCTTATTCTCTGTGCTTTTTTAATGATTCCTTCATCATCGGAATCAGAAGTGTTTTCTATAGTGTAAGTGTTGTATTCTTTGCTGGATTCCGCTTCCTCCACCGCTACGCCATTGTCGGCGATGATGTCATCCATCTGGTGGGCTATTGAGTCTCTGTCCCTCCATGACCATATGACAATTGCGGCAGAGGCTGCTATTGCCGCTGTGGCTACAAGGGCTTTCTTCCAAGGGATGAAGGCAATCTTGCGGGATTCCGTCGCAGATTCCACCCTTTCCCACAGGCCGTCCAGGTCGACAGTGCTGTAGGAATCGAGCTTCTCCCTTATTTCTTTTTCCCAGTTATTGTTCTTCATCTTTCTTGTTCTTAAGTGCTTCTGCCAAAACTGCTTTTGCGCGGTGATACTGTGATGCCGATGTTCCTTCCGTGATTCCGAGAGCCTTTGCTATTTCCTTGTGGCTCATCTGTTCGAAGACGTACATGTTGAGTACTGTTCTGTAGCCTTCAGGCAAGGCTCTTATCGCGGCGAGAACCGTTGATTGCGGAATTCCTGAAACGTCCGGTTCTTCATCTGGAAGGTTATCCGGGAGGTCGCCCGGAAATGCCATGATGTCTTTCCTGCGCCGTCGCAACAGGTCTATCGAACGTGTCATCGCAATCCGCCCGATCCAGGTCATGAAAGCATCCTTGTTCTTGAAATCCGATTTGTCAAGCTTTGAAAAAATGGTGACATAGGTTTCCTGAAGGGCGTCCTTTACGTCTTCGTCGTCCGACAGGTATCTTGAACAGACCGATGCTGCGTAGCGTACGGTCTGTTCATACAGGAGCCTCTTCGATCTGCCGTCTCCTTGACGGATGGCATTGAGTATGTCACCAAGGCTGCTCAATCTACCAGTCGGTTCTTGAACGATAGTCAAACTGTACGGACTCGGTCTTTCCGGTCACGCTGCTGTTCCACTTGAGGGTCAGCTTCACGGTCTTGCCCTCAGTGTCTGGAAGTGCCTTGAGAGGGAAGTTCATGATGCAGTACTGGTTGTTGACTCTGCTGTTGTCTCCATGGGCATTGTGTCGTACTTCAACCTCATATGGGTCATCAGGATTGATACCTATAAGAAGGTTGACCTCATGGATTGGATCATCAAGCTTGATGTTGCCGTACTTGATGTTGAATACGAGATTGAGGTAGCCGTCCTCGATGAGGGTGGTAGGGAATACAGTCCTGTCAAGGTAGAGTCCGATAGGGTCGTCTCCATAGGCAGGCTCCTCGTTTACGTCATAAACGAGCGGCTGCTTGATCTTGATGGTGTCGATATGCTGGACATATACACCATAGACATTTTTGTACTCAGGAGTCTTTTCCGGCTCTGAGCCTTCTTCAAGAAGGTAGCTGATCATGGCACGCTTCTCGACTTTCTGGGAGAACGGATAGCTGCTCATGTTGCCGTTAAGGGGATAGAATGCCAGCTCCTCGCCAACTTCCATATAATATCTGTCTCCGGTGTTTGGCTTGAATGTGACTGTAGCCTGACCGCTGATGTATCTTGGATCAGGGTCGTTGTTTGAGCATGCTGCGATGCTCATTGCGATTGCTGAAACAGCAAGGATTCTAGTTGTGAATTTCATTTTTGTCATTATTTCTTGTCTTACACCTATCAAACGTGCAACGTGCAAAAACCTTGCACGAAAAAAGAAAAAATACAGCCCGCATGCAGCGGGCTGTGAGGAATTATCTTGAGTTGTATGTATGCATGCTGTGTTGTGAGGATGGAAGATAGTTGACTCCGTACCAGGTGATCTGCATCGCCATGAATGATATCAAGGCTGCCGCAACCAGAATCCTTGCATTCTTTTTCGGAATGTGCGTTCCAAGCAATGTCAGCAGCCAGGTCGCTGCCGCCCAGCATTCCTTCCCGTCCCAGGTCCAGTAGTGGCCCCAGGCGTATTTGGCCCAGACCGCGCCGCAGAGCATTCCCAGGACAAGCAGTGAGGATGCCGTCGCCATCATCTTGCGGCCGGTATCTTCAGCTCCTTTCTTTCCAGACAGTCCGATGATTCCCATGACAAGAGAAATAGCAAGGACGGAGTATGCCAACATGTAGATTATAACGTGAGGGATGAACCACAGGCTTCTCAGAGCAGGCATCATTGTCCCCAGATTGATACGTGCGAGGGACAAAGCCGTGAAGGCGGCAGCCAGAATGACAATCACAGGAATGACCCAGCGCCCCTTCCATGTCTTTTTCACCTCGATGATTGCGGAGACTGCAAGCAATGCAAAACCGAGGAACACAATCCACAGCCACGGGTCTCGCACAACCTTCAGTATGCTGTATTGTCCGTACTGACGGTCATAATCATACTGGTAGATCCAGTATCCTTTGTATCGGCAGGGATGGTTCACGGATGTCGAGAATTCCTTTCCGTCAATCTCCAGAATGCTTGAGTACTGCTTGGGACTTGTTCCGTCTTCGTAGAAATCTGTCCTGAATTCCTTCAGCTTTATGGCAAACGGCAGCTGAAATGCCATGCCGTCAATCTCGACTGCCATGTTCTCGGGAAGCGCCTGTTCATCCGACCAGACTGCCATGTGTCCGTCTCTTATATCAGCGGCTCCGAAAAATCCTCCGAACAACACCAGGAATACTCCGCAATGGACAAGGATGAATGCCATCGATCTTCCATCCTTGAAAGCCTTGGCACAGATCAATCCGATTGCAAAAATGGTCGCCAGTACAACTGCGATGAAGCCCCACCAATGGTATAATCCGAGTGACCATGTGCCTTCCACAGCGCACAGTGCCCCAAGCAAGGCCAGCAGGACCGCCGATATCCATGGTTTTGTCATCCATCGTACGGCTTTGGACTTTGGACAACAGAGCCCCGGTGTCAGTATTGCGCATAATGCCAATGCCGCAAGGATTATTGAAAAAGGGAATCTGAATATGCCGATATCTATCATGTCAATACTTCAATGATGACAAAGATAGCTAAAGAACATTGAATAGTACGACATTATATAATAAGGAAGAGCAGACTGCTGATAGTCTGCTCTTCATCCTTATCTGCTATGTGGAAATATTGTTATAATCATACTAGTAGCAGAACTAGTAGCTGTGCTGAGAAAATTCTGAGGAACATCGCGAATGGATATACCATCGAATATGTGGTTGCCGGAGTGCTGTTTCCTGCGGTCGAGTTCGCGAATGCAAGTGAATGGGGGGCTGTGCATGATCCAGCAAGGATTCCCATTGTCTGGTCATAGTTGAATTTCATGAATTTGTTGCAGACTGTCCCGACGATGAGCATAGGAAGTACTGCCACTACGAATCCGAATCCCATGTACAGTAGTCCGTCGCCATGGATCACTGCGTCGACGAAACCTTCTCCTGCTTTGATTCCGACACTGGCGAAGAAAAGTGCGAGGCCAAGGTCGCGCAGAAGGTGATTGGCTGACGCGGATACCCTCGTGTCAAGATGGAGCGAGTGCCCGAATCTGCCGAGTATGATTGCTGCTACGAGCGGACCGCCTGCGAGACCGAGTTTTGCCGGAACCGGACATCCGGGAATCGGGATAGGGATGCTTCCTAGGAAAATTCCCAGTATCATGGTCACGAATATTGCGATCATGACTCCGTTGCTGTTGTCCTTGCGGGGGAACCGTCCCGAAGCCACGGCCTCCTTGACGACTTTTACCGCAATCTCTTCTGTGATTACAGGTTTGGCAGAATTCGCTTTCGCTGCACCGCAGATGTATTTGAGGATGACAAGCGACATGATGGCACCGATGACCGCGAAAGGATATGCACATGCATAGCCGGTTGCGATGTCTTCGCCTGTGTATCCGATCTGCGCAAGTGCTTCCTGTGCCGCTCCAAGTGAAGGAGTATTTGTGACAGAACCGCACAGCATGCCGACGAGCATAGGCATGTCATCCTGGCTGAAGAACAATATCTGGATGCCCAGAACGGTTATGATGTTGAGTGCGATGAGAAGGATGGAAGCGAGCACCATGCTTGTTCCGCCTCTCTTGAATGACGAAAAGAAGTTCGGTCCGACCTGGATGCCGATGCAGGTGACGAACAGGATAAGGCCAAGATGCTGTATGAAATTGATGATAGGCAGGGGAGCGGTAAATCCGAAGTGTCCCGCAACGATGCCCACAAAAAGAACAAGGGTCGCGCCGAAGCCGATACCCTTGATCTTGACCTTTCCTAAAATACCTCCCAGGGCAATGACAAGCGAATACAGGAGCAGGATATGCCCCATGTTCGCTGTATCATTCATGATAGGGTTAAGCCACTGCATGACCGTTGTCCTCTACTGTATTGTCGAAAGCTACGTTTACGATCTCTGAAGCGGCCTTCTCTTCTACCTCGAACATGAAGTCCTGGAGTTCATCGTCAGAGACCTTCACACTGTCACCGTCGATGATGAGCTTGTTGCCATTTGAAGCCTTGACTGCCTTGCTGATGAAAGCGTAAGCTGCACATGAAAGAACTACGATAGCTGTAAGAGCCCAGAACATTGCTGAAGTTGTCATGATTGTAGATTTTAATTATTGTTTATACTTTTGTTCCTATTCCGTATGTCCATTCTGTCATGGACTTGATGTCTGCCGGTTGTTCCCGTTTGACGAGTGCAAAAGTATTGCGGTTTTTATTTCTGCGTTACAGTTTGCAATTCTTTGTCTTAATGGCAGCATTTACTATAATTAATAGTCCTTGGTTTAGTTTTAGTCAATAAGATTGTAACTTTGCATCCGGTTAATTAGTAATGTATTCGACATGGAACTTCGACAATTGAAAGCGTTCGTAAAGGTTGCTGACACCCTCAATTTCTCGCAGGCTGCCAGAGAATTGTATGTAACCCAGAGCGCTTTGTCCCAGAGCCTCAAGAAGTTGGAGGATGAACTCGGATCTTCGCTCTTCCATAGGGACAGCCATAACGTTGCCCTCACCGAAGCCGGAGAGACGCTCCTTCCCCAGGCGATAAAGACTATCGAAGCGTCGGAACACTGCCTCACCAGGCTGAATGATCTTGCCGGTCTGAAGCGTGGAACGCTGAATATTGGTATTACTCATTCTTATCGCATCATCAGTTCGGATACACTGAATCAGTTCATACAGCAGTTCCCTGGAATCAATTTCAACATCTATTACAAGTCGTGTGAGGAATTGATGGGAATGCTTGAGGCCAAGCTTCTGGATGTCGTCCTTTCTTACAAGACTTCCATCGAGTATCCTGACATCGAATCGTACAACCTTTTCGAGGACAAGCTCTGTGCTGTCGTTTCACGTCATCATCCGCTGTCGCACAAGGAGAAGATCAGCCTCGAGGAGCTTTCCAAATACACACTTGCTCTTCCCGCCGAGGGTATGCAGGCACGCATCCTTCTGGACAGGATACTGGACAGCTATCATGTGAAGCTGGAACCGAGAATCGTGATGAATGAGGTTACCCCGCTTCTCTCTCTCGTTGCCTTCGGAAAGGCTGTGACTGTCCTCTCAAGCCAATCCTGTCGTACGAAGGAGGAGACCGTCGCAATTCCCCTGGATGTCGAAGGAGCCGAGATGGAAGGTTGTTTCCACATATTGAAGAACAGCTATCTCAAGAATTCGGCGAAGGAGTTCATCCACATGCTCTGTGAGACCCATCTGCTGAATCTCAAGCTCGAGAGCCTTTTCAAGTAGCCGGTTTCCCCTGCGTGGGATTGCCGGATATTTTTCGTATCTTTGCATTCTCCATGAAAAGGGTCAACAGGGCAATCGGTTTCTTTCTATTAGTGTTGTACGCGTTCTTTTTCGCGTCAACGACCCTGTTTGTCCATACTCACCAGGATTCAAACGTTACCCACTCCCATCCATGGAGTTCCAAGGCTCATACCCATACAGGCAGCCAGCTTCAGCTGATCGACTGCCTTACTGATGGATTGACTCTTGCGGAAGATACCGTCCTTGTTGCGGATCTGAAGCTTCTGTTTGTATGTGATATCAATACCCGTATTGAAGAGATTGATATCCACAATCCTGGTCTTTCACAAAGCGGACTCCGTGCTCCGCCGGTCTTTGCTGCCTGATTCCTTTTTTATGCGGACCGGATTGTGTCCGCCTCCTTCATCGTATTTAACGGATCATGCTGCAGTCTTGCGGCACCTGGACCTGTGTGGAATCACACGCATCCAGCAATAATCGATTATCATAATAACATGAAACGCTTATTCCTTTTCATGCTGTCTGCCGCTGCTGTATTGTCATGTGGCAATAACGGCGAATACACTGAACAGCAGCAGCTTTTTTTCAGCGGAGATACTGTACGGGTAGACAGCTCTTCTCCTATTCTCAAGTATCTGAAGACCAGTGAGGTCACCCCGGTTCCGTTCTCCAGCGAGTTCAGGACTGTCGGTACAGCACGTGCGGAGAACGGTGCGTACGCGGAAGTTGTCATTCCGTTCGACGGGCGTATCACGCGTTCGTTTGTCCGCATCGGTCAGAAGGTCCGTGCCGGTCAGGCTTTGTTCGAACTCTATTCTCCGGAGTTCAACGAACTTGTAAAGGAGTATTTCCAGGCACAGAGAACCGCAGACAAGGTCAAGGCTGACTACAGGAGAAAGCAGTCTCTGTATGAGAATGAAGTGATTTCCAAGAGGGAACTTGAGGAAAGTTTTGCGGAGACGGAGATTGCTGACCGTGACCTTGAATCTGCCGAGGCAACTTTGAGAATCTATAATGTGGATTTCTCTAAGGCAAAAGTCGGCCAGCCTGTATCTATACTTGCTCCTATTTCTGGAGAGGTTGTGTCTGCTGATCTGACCGTCGGACAGTATGTGAAGGCAGATGACGAGTCTCCGGTTACTATCGCTGATCTTGGCAGCATGTGGGTTACTGCGCTCGTGAAGGAACACTATATCGGCAGCGTCACAAATGACGCCGAGGCAGAAATCTTCATAGAATCAACTCCTGATTTTCCTATCAAGGCAAATGTCTTGAATGTTGGAAACGTGGTTGATGAAGAGACCCGTGCAGTACAGGTGATACTCTCATGTGACAACGCCGACCGAAGGCTCAAGCACGGCATGTACGTTTCTGTTCATTTCATGTCTGAACCGCAGAATATGGTCGTCGTGCCTTCTTCTGCCATTTTCCAGGGAGAGCAGTTCAACTACGTGTTTGTACAGCTGTCTGATGATACCTATATAAAAAGGAGAGTAGTCCTTGGCAGCAGCAATGACGACAAATCGCTCATCAGCATCAACTCCGGCCTTGATACAGGCGAGAATGTCATCACAGAGGGTGGAATTTTCCTTTCAGAGTAGTCTATGGAGAAGTTCTTTGAATTGATCTTGCGCCGCAGATGGCTTGTGGCGGTAGTGTTCCTCATAGTGTCCGCTTTCGGTATCTATGCCTGGAACCAGCTTTCTGTGGATGCATATCCTGATATCGCAGACGTGACAGTCCAGGTCGTGACACAGGTCCCTGGACTTGCCGCGGAGGAGATGGAACAGCAGGTTACAATCCCTCTTGAGAGGGCTCTCAACGGAATCCCTTCTCTCGAAATGATGAGAAGCAACAATACGTTCGGCATCTCCACAATCATGCTCGTCTTCAAGGACGGAACTGAAGACTACTGGGCCCGCCAGAGGGTCAGGGAGTGCATCGGAGACGTGGATCTTCCATATGACGCCGTTCCTGAACTCAATCCTTTGACTTCTCCTACCGGAGAGGTCTTCAGGTATATCCTTGTCAGTGACAACCATAGCCTTAGAGAACTGACAGACATCAACAAGTGGGAGGTCATCCCAAGGCTCAAGCAGATTTCCGGAGTGGCGGATGTCAGCAATTACGGCGGTATCACCACACAGTTCCAGCTTGAGCTGGATCCTGACCTGCTCCAGAAATATGATGTCTCACTCTCGGACGTCGAGGAGTCCATCGAGCTGAACAACTCCAATGCCGGCGGCAGCATGCTGACCCGGGGAGATCAGAGTTATGTAGTAAGAGGGGAAGGTCTTATCTCAGACCTTTCCGATATGGGAAACATCGTCGTGAAGAATGACGGTGCAGCACCGATTCTTCTCAGTGACCTTGGAACCCTGCGTTACGGAAATCTTGAGCGAAAGGGTATCCTGGGCTTCCTGAATGACGACTATGATTACAGAGACGGCGTCGAGGGTATTGTGCAGATCCTGAGGTATCAGAACCCTTCGGAGGTGCTTGAGAAGATTCATGAGGCTGTGGATGACATGAACTCCGATGTTCTTCCTTCCGGCGTCAAGATCTATCCATTCCTTGACAGAACAGATCTCGTCAACACCACTCTGCATACGGTGGCGCATACCCTTCTCTTCGGTATGCTTCTGGTCATCGGTGTGCTCCTTCTCTTCCTAAGGAGCCCGCGAAGTGCACTTCTCGTGGCGATCACCATCCCTATCTCGTTGCTCATAGCCTTTATCATGATGAAACTGACAGGCATCCCTGCGAACCTTCTGTCACTCGGTGCCATTGACTTCGGTATCCTTGTGGACGGTGCCATAGTCATGATGGAGACCATCCTGAAAAAGAGAGAAGACCATCCTGAGCTTCCTCTTGCTGGAAGGGATATCGTGGACAGGATTGCCAAGGTCGCAAAGCCTATCTTCTTCTCGACGACCATCATCATCGTGGCATATATGCCTCTGTTTGCATTCGAGAGAATCGAGAAGAAACTCTTCACGCCCATGGCGTTCACCGTGGGTTACGCTCTTGCCGGAGCTCTTGCCGTAGCGCTTATCCTCATACCGGGAATGGGCTATGCTCTTTACAAGAAGCCGCAGAAGGTTTTCCGCAACAGGTTCATAGAGACTCTGACGGAGAAATACAAGACAGTCACCGAGAACAGCATCAGCAACTCAAGATTTGTATTCACGAGCATTCCTGTTATTCTTGCAATCGTTGCCGGTCTGGTTGTTGCGGTCGGAAAGGACTTCCTTCCAACACTTGACGAGGGTGGCATCTGGATTCAGGTACAGACTCCTCCGGGCATTTCGCTCGAACGCTCTGCTGTGATGGCCGACGCGCTCCGGGACCGGCTCAAGGAGTTTCCTGAGGTGTCGTATGTGATGACACAGGTAGGACGTGACGACGAGGGAACCGAAGCCTTCTCGCCTTCGCATATCGAGTGTGGTGTGGGTCTCAAGCCATACAAGCAGTGGAAGAGAGGACGCACAAAGGAGGATCTGGTTGCTGACATGTCAGACGCAATTGCGGAGATGCCCGGATACAAGGTCGGCTTCTCGCAGCCTATCATTGATATGGTCATGGACCAGATGGCAGGTTCGCACAGTGACCTGGCCGTAAAGGTCTATGGCGAGGATCTCACAGAGACAAGACATCTTGCCGAGAAGGTTCTGGCTGTTGTCCGTTCGATCGATGGCGCAGCGGACTGTGTCATTGACCAGGAACCGCCTCTGCCACAGCTCAGGATAAAGGTTGACCGAGACAAGGTCGCCCAGTACGGCGTAAATGTCTCTGACGTCGCTGAACTCATCGAGGTCGCAATCGGCGGCAAGGCTGTATCACAGGTGTTCATCGGCAGCAAGGTGTATGACATCACCTGCCGCTTCAAGGAGGATGTCAGGGATACTCCTGAAAGCATCGGAGCCCTGATGGTTACCTCGTCAAATGGTATCAGCATCCCGCTGTCCTCGGTCGCTACAATCGAGACTGCACTCGGAGCCAGCTCGATCGCCCGTGAGATGAACAAGAGACACCTTACAATACGTCTCAATCTCCGTGGCCGAGATCTCAGCTCGTTCCTTGCAGACGCCCAGCAGCAGATTGACCAGGTCGTAAGTTATGACCATACAAAGAACCAGATCAGGTGGGACGGACAGTTCGAGAACCAGAACAGAGCATACAGGAGACTTGCGGTCATCATTCCGTTCGTGCTTGCACTCATGTTCCTTCTTCTCTATGCTGCTTTCGGTCTGTTCCGTCAGGCAGGACTGCTCATCTGCATGTTGCCGCTTTCGCTTATCGGCGGTCTTGCAGCACTGACGGCTAGAGGCATGACCTTCAATGTTTCTTCCGCTGTCGGTTTCATTGCGCTTTTCGGTCTTACTATCCAGAATGGAGTCATCATGATTTCCCATATCAATGACCTGAGGAAGGGTGGCAGACCGCTTGCCGACGCCGTGATCAGCGGAGCTTCTCACCGACTTCGCCCGGTGCTGATGACTGCTATGGTCGCCATTCTTGGTCTTCTTCCTGCGTCGATGGCGACAGGTGTCGGATCTGATGTCCAGAGACCTCTTGCGACCGTAATCGTATATGGCCTTCTCTTCTCTACCGTGATCACGCTTTTCATTCTCCCTACACTCTATTACAAGATGGAACAGCGTGAGGAAAACAAACCAAAACCAGAGAACAATGATGAATTCTAAGATATTTGCGATGATACTCGTACTCGTTCCCGCTGGTCTCAGGGCCCAGAGTGTGACGTTCGACGAGTATATCAAGGCCGTGGCCAGGGACAATGTATCTGCAATCGCTGAGAAATACAGTCTGGATATTGCGGATGCGAACCTCAAGGCAGCGAAGGTATTCAACGATCCGGAATTGTCGGTATCGTATGGCAATAACCAGGACAAGGTGCTGATGATGGGTCAGAACGTCGACCTTGAACTCGGATACGACATGAATCTTGCAGGAGCCAGGAAAGCCCGCATCAATGTCGCAAAGAGCGAGAAGGAAATGACGGAGGCCTCACTTAACGATTACATGTGCCAGCTTCGTGCAGACGCGTCGCTTGCGTGGGCAGAGGCTTGGAAGCTGCGCCAGCAGTGCCGTCTCATGGAGGACCAGATGGAAGCCATGAAGAAGATTGCCCAGAGTGATTCCCTCAGGCTGAAGCTTGGTGATATAAGCGCCACAGATGCTGCTCAGTCAGCACTTGAGGCAAGGGCAATGGTTGGAGAGATGATGACTCTTCGTTCAGAATACAGGAACGCCCTCAGAGACCTCAGCCTTATGGCCGGCGGCATGCCTGTCGGCGATCTTGCAGAGGAGTCACTTCCATTCAGTGATATCATGTATGCGGAACCGGAACTGTATGATATCGCCGACATGGAGCGCTCGGATCTACGTGCAGCTGAGCTGTCACATACACTCTCCGAGAACAATCTCGCACTTGTCAAGGCTTCGAGGGCACTTGATCTGGGTCTTTCATTCGGTTATTCATTCAATACCGAAGTGAGGAACGAGATCGCTCCGGCTCCGGCATTCAAAGGCCTTACAGTCGGCGTGACAATCCCTCTCAAATTCTCGTCCTTGAACAGGGGAGAGGTGGTTGCCGCGAAGGCAGAATCGGCACAGATGAAGACCTATTATGAAGCAGCAAAGGCTCAGGTCATGACAGAGGTGGCTCAGGCCTACAGTTCATACCTTGCAGCCAGGGAAGTCAAGAATGCCTACAGCGATGAGATTGTCAACAGCGCCGCCAGCATTCTTGCGAAAAGGACCAGCGCCTACCAGAAGGGAGACGTCAGTCTGATCGAACTTCTCGCAGCCCGTCAGACATACAACGAGATCATGGAGGCATGCATAGAAGCTGAGTGCAGCTATTATGAAAGCGTCGTGATGCTCAACCGTGCAATCGGACGATAGACAAAAAGAGGGATCCTAGCTGTTGGATCCCTCTATTATTTTCATGAGTTTAATAGCGTCGACGTACTGGATGATGCCTTCGGCAACCTTCTTGGCATCTGCCATGGCGTGCACGACAGTGGCCTGCCTGTTTGCGACGTCTCCTCCAGCAAAGACACCCTTCCTGGTCGTCATGCCATAAGGCATCTGCTGGGTGATTATGAATCCCTTCTCGTCCACTTCGATACCATGTGTTGTGTTTGGAATTCTGGTGGACGGTCTTGCGCCGACAGCCATCAGTATCTTGTGGGCAGGGTAGACCGTTCTTGTGACATTCTCGCCATCTTTGATTTCAACGACGGCCTCGTACATGTTATCGTTACTGTCAGTATGAACCTCCACAACTGACGCATTCCAGTTGAATCTTACTCCTTCACTCAAGGCATCCTCATACTCTGATCTCAGCGCAGCCATCCTGTCGATGTCTCGGTGGTATACGATGTCAACTGTCCTTGCTCCAATTCTGACTGCGGATCTGGCTGCGTCTATGGCGGTGTTTCCACAGCCTATGACGAGTACCTTGTCGCCATCGTTGATGTTGAGCTCCTCGCGTTCGATAAGTCCTTCGTGGCAGAGTTGAACTTTTCTGAGAAAGTGTGTTGCAAGGATCACGTCCTTGCAGTCAGGACTGTTCGATGTCTCCGTGCTGCCGCTCTTGGTCACAGGAATGTCAAGGACACGAGGCTTGCCGGAACCGATGCCGAGGAAGACTGCGTCATAGCCTTTTTCGAGCAGGTCGTCAATCGTGAAATCGATTCCGATATGTCTGTTGAAAAGGAAGTTTACGCCGAGCACCTCCAGATGCTTCGCCTCTCTGAGAACCACGTCTTTTGGAAGGCGATAGTCTGGGATTCCGTACATCAGCATACCTCCGGCCTGGGACTCGATCTCGAATACATCGACCTGGAAGCCATTTCTTGAGAGATCTCCTGCTACCGTTATGCCTGACGGACCGGCTCCGATGACCGCGATCTTGCCTCTTGTCTTTGGGAGAATGTCGAAGTGTGTGAGTCCGGCTTCTGCGTCAAAATCAGCCACGAACCTTTCGAGTTTGCCGATGTTGATGTGCTTTCCTGTCTTGTTGAGGACGCATGCGCCTTCGCACTGTCTCTCATGGGCACATACTCTTCCGCATACAGCAGGAAGGTTGCTCTTTGATCTGATGATATGTATGGCGTTTCCGAAGTTGCCCATCTTGAGTTCGTGGATCCAGTCAGGAATCTCGTTGCTGATCGGGCACGCAGCCTTGCACTGCGGAACCTTGCATCGCAGGCAGCGCTGTGCCTCCTTGACGGCTTCGGCCAGCGTATAGCTTTCGTTTATTTCCTTGCAAGCGTCCATTACAATGTGTTTTATCAAATAGAAGATGCAAAAATACAAAAATAAACCCTAACTTTGAAATTGGTCGAAAACCGGCCTTTTACCACGAGATTCTAATATCCAATATATGCGTAAAGTACTATTATGTTCAAGCATCCTTGCTGCATCACTTATGATTGCCGGATGCAAGCATTACGACTATCCTTATCTCAACCCGAATCTTTCGGTTGACAAGAGAGTAGAGAACCTTCTCTCCCTTCTTACTCCAGAAGAGAAGATCGGACTCATGATGAACGGTTCAGTATCAGTCGACAGACTCGATCTCCCTGCCTATAACTGGTGGAACGAGGCCTGCCATGGTATCTGCTACGATGACGTTACCGTGTTCCCACAGGTTATCGCCCTCGCTGCGACCTTCGACGCTGACCAGCAGTATGACATCTATACCGCTGTCTCAGACGAGGCTCGTGCCGTATGGAACACCACCGACCACCATGTACTCGGCGTCAGCGAGCCTAACGGCAGTATCTGGCATCAGGGCCTTTCTTTCTGGTGTCCTAATGTGAACATCTTCCGCGACCCAAGATGGGGACGTGGCCAGGAGACACCAGGTGAGGATCCATATCTTAACTCAGTGATGGGTGCACAGACCGTAAAGGCTATGCAGGGAACTGACAAGAAGTATCTCAAGCTCCACGCCTGTGCAAAGCACTATGCAGTCCACAGCGGTCCGGAGCCACTCCGTCATCAGTTCGATGTGACTGTTCCTATGAGAGACCTTTGGGAGACCTATCTTCCTGCATTCCAGACTCTCGTTCAGGACGGCAATGTCCAGGAGGTCATGTGTGCATACCACAGATATGAGGGCGACCCTTGCTGCGGCAGCGACCGTCTTCTCGTCGACATTCTCCGCAACAAGTGGGGATTCAACGGTCTCGTAGTTTCTGACTGCGGCGCCATCGGCGACTTCTACAATCCTAGAAACCATGGAACCCATGAGGATGCTGCTTCTGCATCAGCTGACGCAGTTCTCTCAGGAACCGACGTTGAGTGCGGTACCAGCTACAAGTCACTTACCGAGTCACTCGAGAAGGGCCTCATCACCGAGGCTGACATCGATGTCAACGTACGCCGTATCCTCAAGGCTCGTTTCCAGCTCGGTATGTTCGATCCTGCTGAGAAGCTTCCTTGGGCAAACCTCGGACTCGAGACCCTCAGCAGCCCTGAGCACACTGCTCTTGCTGACAAGGCCGCTCATGAGGCTGTCGTTCTCCTCAAGAACGAGAATTCAGTTCTTCCTCTCAAGAAGTCTGGTGTCAAGATCGCTGTCGTAGGTCCAAACGCTGACGATGCAAGAGTTATCCTTGGAAACTACAACGGTTATCCTACCGCTGCCAACAAGCAGACCATCGTCGAGGCCATCCGCGCAGCTGCTCCTTCAGCTGAGGTTGTATTCGAGAAGGGTTGCGACCTTGCTGACCCATACATCACCAAGCACTACATCGCCGAGATGAACGGTGGCGCAGGTCTCCACGCTGAGTACTACAACAATACCGAGTACAGCGGCAGCGTTGTTGCAACTGCAAACTACAACGAGCCTCTCTCACTCAATACCACTTCTCCAGCCCTCGCACACGAGGATTGCGCATGGGAGGAGGGTCTTAACCTTACCGATTTCTCTGCAAAGTACAGCGGAACCTTCACCGCTGACTACACCGGTGACATGATCTACCAGGTACGCGGCAGCGGCAAGTACAACTTCAGCGTAAACGGCAAGACCATCGCCGAGCAGGCTGAGGCTCCACGCGGACGTTTCGGCTTCGGCATGTTCGGCAGAGGCATGGCTCCAACCACTTTCCCTGTAGTTGCCGGCCAGACCTACGAGGTTTCAATCGAGCTCGCTCAGCCAGAGGCTAAGTCTGCATCGTTCTCATTCGACCTCATGAGCCGCAGAGGTGTTGACTTCGCATCAGTTGTAAACAATGTCAAGGATGCTGACGTCATCATCATGGTAAGCGGTATCTCATCAGATATCGAGGGTGAGGGCCACGACCGTTCATACATCGAGCTTCCAGAGGTTCAGCAGGAGCTTCTTGCAGCAATGGACGCTACCGGCAAGCCAGTCGTTCTCGTAAATGTTTCAGGCAGTGCTATCGCATTCGGAAATGTTGAGGACAAGTACGATGCACTTGTTCAGGCATGGTACGGTGGTCAGGCTTGCGGTAAGGCTGTGGCTGACGTCATCTTCGGCGACTACAACCCTGCCGGCCGTCTCCCTGTTACATTCTACGCTTCAACCGAGCAGCTTCCTGACTTCCAGGACTACACTCTTACCAACAGAACATACCGTTACTTCCAGGGCGAGCCTCTGTACGCATTCGGTTATGGCCTCAGCTACACCAGCTTCAGCTATGGCGAGGGTAAGGTTGCCGGCAAGGCAAAGAACATGACCCTAACCGTTCCTGTCACCAACACCGGTGACCGCGATGGTGACGAGGTTGTTCAGGTCTATGTAAAGGCTATGGATGATCCAGGTGCTCCTATCAAGTCTCTCAAGGGCTTCCAGAGAGTCAATGTTGCTGCCGGCCAGACTGCCAACGTTACCGTTGCTCTCAGCCCAGACGCATTCGACTTCTACGAGGAGTCAATCGACGGACTTGCTCTCAAGCACGGCAAATATCAGATCCTCTATGGCAGCTCGTCACGCGACTGTGACCTCAAGGCTGTCGAGGTTGAGATCTAATCGATATCTCAGTCATTTATATTGAATCGTATGGGCTTCGGTCCATACGATTCTTTTTTTGTATAGAGACTTGACGTTTGGAGGAATGATGATATCTTTGTCTGGCTGGACGGCGGCTGATGGCTGGAACAGCTATTTTTTTTGAAGAAGATATTGCCATGAAGGAATCATTTGACAAGGAAAGATTGGACATGATAGTCGACTTCTGCAAGGAAATCGACAAGGAAAAGTTCATACAGCGCAGGACCTATCTCACAGGAGGGGAGAGGTTCGAGAATGATGCCGAACACGCCTGGCACATGGCCATCATGGCGCTCCTTCTCGAGGATTATTCGAATGAGAAAGTCGATATCCACCGTGTCGTTTCAATCCTCCTTATCCACGATCTGGTCGAGGTATATGCCGGTGATACCTTCGCGTATGACGAAGTCGGAAAACTGACCCAGAGACAGCGCGAGCTTGATGCTGCTGACAAGCTTTTTGCCATCCTGCCGGAGGATCTTGGTCATCGCTTCAGGTCTCTATGGGATGAATTCGAGGCATGGGAAACTCCTGAAGCCAGATTTGCCCATACACTCGACAACTTCCAGCCGCTCATGCAGCAGGATCTCAGCAAAGGCAAGTCCTGGAAGGAATGCGACCGGAAGCTGAGCGAAGTCCTTCGCCGCAACGAACGCTCGGCCCAAGGCTCCGAGGTCCTCTGGGACTACGCCCGCAAGACTTTCATCGACCCTCAGATCGAGAAGGGAAATCTGATTGAAGACTAGGTTTATCCTTCAATTTCTCCTGTAGACCTCGCTTCATTGAACTTGGCTCTCATAGTGGGATTCTTGTATGTGAGCTTGCGTATAGTAAGCTCATCAGCCTTGTCATTGGCCAGACGGAGATTGTTTTCAGATCCCAGAAGAGCTTCTTTTATTTTTTGAAGGTGATCAATGGATTTGTCGATTTCTTCTATTGCCTTGTTGAACTTTTCGCTTGCAAGCCTGTAGTTCTTTCCGAATTTGTCTTTGAAATCCAGAAGCGCATTCTCGAAATTAGTCACGTCAATATCGCGGTGCTTGGCTTCCTCAAGTTCACGCCTTACGTTTACGCTGTTCCTTCCTGTCTGGACGAGGATGGAGATGATTGTCAAGAACTGCTGAGGACGGACCACGAACATCTTTTCATATCCTGGAACGGCGTAGATTCCGTTGTTGTACAGATCGTTATCTAGTTCCAGAAGGGTGACCAGCACGGCATATTCGCAGTGTTTCTTGTTACGGTCTGAGTCAAGCTTCTTGAAGAAATCTGAGTTCTTATGCTTTATGGCTGTTTCATCCGCCTCATTCTTCATCTCAAACATGATGGAGACGGATTCAATGCCGCCAACGAAGTCACGGAAAATGAAGTCTCCCTTGGTGCCTTCGATGACCTCATTATCCTTGCCGAACATTGATTCAGGAAGATAAGGGTGAACCATCAGCTCGAACTGGTTATTGCAATAGACCTCGAGAGACTCTCCGATGCCCTTTGTGGACTGTTTAGCCTTGAAGTCTTTGTATTGGGCTATGACCTCGTCTTTCATTTCAAGCTCGCGCTTATGCTGGTCTTTCTGGAAAACGGCCTCGTTTTGGAGACGCGAAATCTCGGTATTCTTTTTTTCAAGCTCCTGACGAGCAAGCTCTCTGGTTTGCTGGAGCACTGTCTGAGCCTCTCGGTCTGCCTTCATCAGGGCAATTTCCCTATCGGCGTCGTTCTGGGAAATCCTGGAGTTGAGCTCGCTGATTCTGTTATCTTTGTCTGAGATAGTTTTGTTGTACTTCTCAGTAAGCTCTTCCTGCTTCTTCGCCACGGCGAGCGCAATCTCTGTCTTGACAGTACTCTCCATTGTGGATACCTTCTGCTCAAGCTCACGGATTCTTGCGTCCTTGTTTGCTATGGTCTTGTCATTGTCACGCCTGATCTCAGATATCGCGACTTCCTGTTCAGCCTTGTGCGTCTTGTGCATCTCCGCGATGCGGCGATCAAGCTCATCATTGAATGAATCGTTCTTCACCTGACTAAGAAGCTCGGCATATTCGGATTCGTCAATCGAGAACACAGTGTTGCAGTGTGGGCATTTGATCTCCTTCATATTTCGTCTAAGGCTTTATTCAGTAAGTAGATTCAAATATACATCATTTTTTTGGATAAGGCCTTAATACATGAATGGCTTTCATTGCCTATTATTTCGTATATTTGCCGGGCAATTATGCTGGATGCCAATTGATTCTTGGCAATCAAATGATTCTGTTTTCGGATGAAAAAACTGCTTTCAATAATCTTCATTCTGTCGCTGGCTTCTTCCGCTTTTGCGCAGAATGGCAATTCTATCTTGAAGATAAATGGCAGCGAGGATGGCTTTTTCGCAGACTTGGCGTGCCGCGACACAGTGATTACGGTCAATGTGGAGTCCTCTGATAACTATTTTGTGACAACGACTGCGCAGTGGTGTTCTGTCGCAAACAGGACTGAGTCTTCGTTTGATCTTGTCATTGAAATGAATGAGGATGGAAAGCAGAGAGACTGTATCGTCCGTGTTTCCAACTCGGGAAAGATGGCTCCGATTGCTCTGTCACAGCTGCCGGCGCCTTTCCTGAGGGTTAATCATCACAAGGAAGCCGTGACATACAATATCGATGTCGATGCTGTAACCCTGCGTCTGGACATTGAATCCTATCCTGAGTTTGAAATTACAAGCACTCCGATCTGGATCACTCCGGTCAAGACTGATTCCGGATATGACCTAAAGGTCGATTCATACAACAAGAAGACAAGAGAGGGGACGGTTGTGGTTGCATCCGGTGATCTTCAGGTACCTGTAACAATCGTCCAGAAGGCGTCCTTGACAAAGTCTCCAAGCCTTCTGGTGAAGGTTGGCTCGCTTTCTGCCTTCATTATCTGGGGTCTTTTCGCCGTATTGGCACCATAATAGCCGATTTGGATTTGCATTGTCCGGAGAAAGGCTTATCTTTGCAGCCCCTTTTTGGGAAACAACAAGTTAGACCACGAATATTATAAACATCAATCGACATGACTAAAGCTGAACTTGCAAAGACCGTTTCAGAGGAGACCGGTATCGAGGCTGCTCTTGTAAAGGACCTCATCGACGCTACCATGGATGCTATCATCAAGGGTATGGCAGAAGGAAACAATATCTACCTCCGCGGATTCGGTACTTTTGAACTTAAGCATCGCGCTTCAAAGAAGGCCCGCAATATCACCGCCAACACTACAGTAACAATTCCTGAGTGTGATATTCCTCACTTCAAGCCTTGTGATTCATTCAAGGAGATGCTCAAGAAGTAATTTCATCGTATGAGATACAGAAAAAAGGAGACGTGAAAGCGTCTCCTTTTTCTGTATTGCCTATTTTGCATCAACGCGGAATACCAGTCTCTGGACTCCTTCATTGTAGCTTGCGCTGCTTATTCTGAACCCGATTATCTCTCCTGTGCGCGCCACGTGGTTGCCGGCGCATAAGCATTCGTCGTAGTCTCCTACATGCACGACACGGACTGTCTCGCTGGCACCGTCAGGAAGTCTGTTCATGTCGAATCGTGTTCGAGCCTCGTCCTGGCTTATGAACTCTATCCAGACTTCAACATCTTCGGCAATGATGCGGTTGATATCGTCCTCGAGGGCCTTTATTTCTTCGGCTGTCATCTCGCGGTTCATATGGTAGTCAAGCTTTGATTTCTTTTTCTCGACATGTGCCGAGAATGCTCTTCCACATCCAAAACGCTTGGCTACGAATCCGTTGAGGAGATGTTCGGCGGTATGTGCAGGCGCGAATTCCTGCTTGTTATGCTCATTGAGAACAGGTGCTTCCATAAGATTTTGCGGATTTATCTGGTTATGATACGGTGGACAAATATAAGAATTAACTATATTTATCGTCACATAGACAATCTCAATATGGACAAGATTTACGACGCCATAAAAGACAAGATCTTCTTCTCACGTCTCAGTGATGCGGAAGTCATTGTTGTCGAGAGCATCAAGGATGCTCCAAGAAATGACAGGAAGGCATATTTCGATGGTGTGTTCTTAAGGGATAATGTGGCTGGAATGGAAGATGACATCCAGCAGCTGACTTCCATCTCCAAGGATGGAGAGATTGTAAATATCGAGAGTTTCTATGAGGAAAAGGGTGCGTACGATCCTGACAGTGACTTCCTCGCGACCATAGAAAATGCCTTGATGAACAAGAAGGACTATCACGGATGATGAACAGGATTGTCATTGTCGGAGCAACATCCGGAATCGGTCTTGCTACTGCAAGGATTTTCATCCAGGAAGGCTGGACTGTCGGAATCGCAGGCCGACGCGAGGATCTCCTCACATCAATCAAGGATGAACTGGGGGAGAAACTCCATGCAAGGCGAATCGATGTCTGTGACGAAAGCGCTTCCGAAGATCTTTTTGCCCTGATATCTGATTGTGGCGGGGCTGATGTGGTGCTTATCGCATCAGGATTCGGCAAACAGAACTATTCTCTTGATGCAATCACGGAGATAAGGACTATGCAGACAAATGCTGTGGGTTTCACCCGTATGGTCGATTCTGCCTATCATTATTTCGAGTCCATCGGTGGAGGCCATATCGCTGCGATCTCATCGATTGCGGGAACCAAGGGACTTGGCGCCGCTCCGTCATATTCGGCGACAAAGCGCATGCAGAGTACATATCTTCAAGCTCTGACACAGCTTTCAAGAATGAATAAGACAGGTGTCACATTCACTGACATTCGACCAGGGTTTGTCGATACTGATTTCATCAAGGGGAGCGGAATGCCGATGATGATGTCTCCTGAGAAAGTCGCGCAGAACATCGTCAAAGCCATCAAGGCAAAGCGCCGCAAGGTTGTAATTGACTGGAAATACTCCATTCTGGTTTTCTTCTGGAAACTGATTCCTGACTTTATCTGGGAACGTATATCAATAAAGAAATGAGATTCAGACATATAATTATTGCAGCTTTTCTATCCGCATCGTGTACAGCTAACACTGCGTGGACCAGCAGAGAGACCCATGTCGACGCTTTCCGTCTGTCCGATCAGGCAGTTCCGACACTGTCCTTCGATGGTGATTCAACCTATACGATCAAGGACTGGTATGGAGTGCCTGGCTATGATGTTGACTTCGTGCTGAGTTCAATCGAGGATTCGACCGTGATCGATATACTTGGAGCACACTATTACGATAATGGTTTCTATTATGTCGATACAGGTCTTGAAGACTGCCCGACTGCAGGAATTTCTCCAGGCCTGTTTGAGCCTAACCATACAATATTGTCAGGCTTCAACGGTGACAAGGATTCTGGCCGTGTATGGTCATATGTTTATTTGTACGACAAGGATATGAAATGGGTCGGTGGTCATTATTATATCCTGGACTGGGGCAAGGCTCCGGATAAGCCCTTATGGACGGCTGAAGGGGAGTGTACAATGCCGGGAGATCCGAAAGGAATGCACAACACGCTGGAAGCCTATGCCGATGGCCGCTATGTCATCCGCAACTGGTATGGAGTCGACAAGTACAACCTTGATTTTGCGATAGGAGAAGATGGAGGTGTCCGTATGCTTGATTACTATGCAGAACAGGACGGGGGAGTCTTTGTACAGTGCCGCAGGAGTGACATCGGAGACCCGCTGATCCCGCAGGACAGGCCTAATGGAGGCCTGGAGTTGGGTGAACTGGACGAGGAGGGCAGACCAGTCCATGGCAGACTTCACTTTACTATGACCATGTTCGATAAGGACGACAATCCTATGGACGATCCTGATCGTCCTGAATTCATCTTCGTGTGGTAATGATCAGTCTCCTGTGACAGGATTGCTATCTGAAGGCAATCTGAATCCCGAAATCAGCCATCACCCTGACCTTGTCGATAGGTACGATCAGTCCTGAGAATCTTCCGTATCGGCTTCCAAGCAATTCTCCACCAAGATGAGCGCGAACCGGTCCAAGTTTGACGACGGTAAGGATTCCGCTGCTCAGACCATTCGTCGACATTCCAATCGATGCACTGGTCTCCCACCATCTCAGAGCCGCTACGTCGGCTATTGCTCTGACATCAGTCGTTCCGTTCCCTCTATGGACGGCAACAGCTCCCAGTGATATTTTCTCCCAAGAAGGAAGAGTGTATTTGAAAGCGGCATTGAAACTCATAGGCAATGCCTTGTACTCCTTGGCGTTCTCTCCGTCCCTTACAAATTCCAGCTTTGAGCGCAATCCGTTGAATGCGCTTTCCATCTTGCTTCCAAGGCCGTCAGTTCCTTCACTGTCCATGACCTCAATCTCTTCTTCAAGACCAGAGTATTCCCACTGTCCACCTGGCAGACGGTAATAAGATGCTGCAGACCATGCGATTCCGCCAAGGTCCTGAACTGCCGCCGAGATAGTAAGATGATCGTTGACTCTGACCGTTATGCCGAGGTCAGCGGCGGCTCCGGGATTAAGGCCATTGAGGGCCGAGTTGATGAATCCTTCACCTTCGAATGTCCATCTGTCACTTCCAGTGGTAACGCTCAGCCGGTCCAGTTCCATACGGCTGCGTGCGATTCCCTGGAGCAGCTTTATCTTCGCTCCGACAGTCACCGATCCGAATGAATGTGCGGCTCCGATCGCAATTTCTCCGTAAACGTCACCGCTATATGCCGTACCTGACAGATCGAAATTCTCTGATTCTGTGCTGCCATCTTTTAAAAGCCTGAATACCTCAGACGGAATATTGGCGTCTCCTGTCCCTCTCATCTTTACTGAAGCTGACATGAAACTCCTTTCCCCGGTCTTCCTGCCGATGCCGAAAACCCTGGCATATCCGTCAGCTCCGATCCTGGCCGATTCACCTATGCGGCCGAGAAATTCTTCGCTGCTGACACTCTGGTGCAGGCCTGTGACGAATCCATTTCCGGCAGGGTAGAGCAGGCTGTATGCGCCAATTGAACTCTGGAAGCCGAATTGAGCTCCCGGCAGGGAGATATACGTCTTGCAGTCCGGTATGAATGCCGGGTTTGCTTCATCTGCATGAATGTAGCTGCTGTTCCAGTATCCTGTGATGTTCTGGGCATTTGTGGTTGCACATGAAAGCAATGCCGCGATTGTTATGATGATGCGTGTTTTCATGGCTTTACCTATTTATGTCCAGGCTGAAACCGTCGCGTATTCCGGCCGTGATTTTGTCGAACTTTATGTACTGGCGGTCATTGAGCGTGGCGAGCTCGATGCCATTGCTCATCTCCGCGTGAAGATGAATCCTTATTGCCTTGATTTTCCCCGTGTCGGCTCCTTCAGTCTTGAGCCTTATCTCAATCGGGCTCGTCTTTGGTGCGTGGAGCTTTCCTCCGATAATGTTTCCGACAACCTCGGAGCTTATCGTACTGACTGCATTCCCCTGAACATCCAGCGCCTTGGCCGAAAAAGACATGTCGAAAGGCAGGCTGCTGAAGACGTCAGAACTCAGCACAAGAGTGTTGATACCATCAGGAATGCTGCTGAGGTCAATCGTCAGGTCATGCTCGTAGTCCAGTTGCATGTCCTTGCCGAACAGAAGCGGCATGACAATGACTCCATAGTCCAGGCCAACACGATGGTTGCTGCCAAGTCTGAACTTCACTGGGCTTTCTGTGACTGGGGTCGCCGTCAAATCTGCTATCATGATTTTTGAAGGGACTGAGTAGAAAAGCTTGTCGAATCCAGGTACATTGATCATTCTGGCGCCCTTAGGTACCATGTTTCCATTCTCGGAAATGTATATCTCTGTTGTGTCACCCGACTCGATCAAAAGATTGTCGATCTGCACTTCAGCCCGATCTCCCTGAGAGTTCATCGTTCCAAGTGAAAAACTTGCCCTGACGGCGCATGGAAGGTCGTTACAAGGTTTGATCAGAATTCCCGCACCGTGGACATCCAGAGTTGCGCTCTGGAGGATTTCCGGCACTTCCTCGACCTCATGAATCAGACTTTCCATTTCAATGGACGTATCTACCGTACCTGTTACAGACCGCACCTTTATTTCGGACAGCTGGGCGGCAAGCATTATTTCTATGTCGGGGAGCGTGGATGTCTTGATATCCTTCGAGCTCATAGACAAAGAACCTCCGATTGCCAGGGAGTCGCTGTACATGAACTTCCCGGGCGCGACGAGACCCTGACCTTCTGGAAGATCATCTATCCGGATCTCGCTGACAGTAGCCTTGATCGTGACCGGTTTTCCTGACGCTATGCGAATGTCCTTGTTTGCTATGATGCTGTTCGAACCGGATTCCAGGCTGAAGTCTCCATTGTCGATTTTTGTAATGACGTAGGCACTGGGGATATCAATGTGCCATCCTTTCTTCATCGTCAGGGCAGAAACGCCTGCTGCATTGTATGAGAGAGACAGGTCGATTCTGGTGTTGACTTCAAATCCTTCTATGCCGGTGATCTCAGATGGAATGCCGTCGTGCTCGAAGGATATCGGTACATGAAACTCCGGGACTTCTTCCTCGATGGTCAAGTCGGATCCGGGAACAACTGGCAGTCCGGAGCATTCATAGACATAAGATCCGTTGAATCTTTCCGGAGCTGCGATGCTTATAGGATCCAGGGAGAAAAATGACGATGCCGCCGGACCGTCGATGTTGAAAACGTAATTGCCCTCGTCATCTGTGTCGATGATTCCGAATTCATCGATTCCGAGGAGCTCTCCTATGGTGATAGGTGCGGTGCTGCCGACGGGCAGGTCTATCGAGCCCAGACAGTTGACCTCCAGGTCAATGGGCGCGTTGAGGTCGGAATATCCATCCTGGACGCAGCTGCTGAACGCAAGGGCGCCCAATATGGGCATAAGCAAATAATTAATGATTTTCATAAGAACAGGGTAGTAGTGCGGCAGAAAGAAAAACATTCCTTTCAGATGCAAAGATATCCACTTGCATAGAAAGGAATGTTTCAAAAGGTTCTATTGATGTTTGAAAAAGTTCAAAACGTCAATCCAGTGCCTCGTATTTGCTATGCTTGCTCTTGAATTCCGGAACAAGGTCCTTCATCTTGCGGACTATGTCCATATCCTCATATCCGGCAAGAGTAACCTTGACCATCTCATCTATGGCGGCGTTGACCTCGTCATATTCGACCTCACGGACAGAGGCAATCTTGATCTTTGGATTAGAAGAAGGCATTGTCGTTTCTTCCTCGTTGAGCACTTCCTCGTAGAGCTTCTCGCCATCGCGGAGTCCGGTATACTTGATCTCTACGTCCTTTGCCCCGGACAGGACTATCATGCGCTTGGCAAGATCGGCAATCTTGACCGGCTTGCCCATGTCGAATACGAATATCTCGCCGCCATGTCCCATGGTTCCTGCTTCAAGCACGAGATTGCATGCCTCCGGTATAAGCATGAAGAACCTGATAATGTCAGGATGAGTCACAGTCACAGGACCTCCGTTCTTGATCTGTTCACGGAACAGAGGAATGACGCTTCCGTTGGATCCGAGGACGTTTCCGAATCTTGTGGTGACGAACTGGGTGCATCCTTCGACCTTTCCTTCCTTTATCGCCTTGTCAAGAGACTGACAGTACATCTCGCAGATACGTTTGCTGCATCCCATGACATTGGTTGGATTGACAGCCTTGTCGGTCGAAACCATGACAAATTTGGAAACCCCGTACCTGACGGCAAGGTCAGCGCAGATTCGTGTTCCGTCAACGTTGTTCATGATGGCTTCGCCAGGATTGTCTTCCATCATTGGAACATGCTTGTATGCTGCCGCATGGAATACGTATTCAGGCTTGTATTTTGAGAAAACGATCTCCATGTGCCGGCGGTGGTCTATGCTGGCTGTCAATGTCTCAGCCGGTATGTCAGGAAACTGCCGTGCCATCATGAGCCTGATGTCATGGAGTGGAGTTTCTGCCTGGTCGACAAGCACAAGCTGCGAAGGCTTGAACTTCGCCACCTGACGTACTATCTCGGAACCGATGGAACCAGCCGCACCGGTTATGAGGATACGCTTTCCGGAAAGCTCTTTCTCAATGGCTCCGAGATCGACCTTTATCTGGTTTCTCGGCAGGAGGTCTTCGATGTCAATCTCCTTGAGCTTGTTCTGGGAGAGATCCGACTTGCCGTCCCATTCCTCCGGGTCGGAGTACAGGTGTATCTTGATTCCGGCATTGATGAGTCTGTCGACCATCTCCTTGTTCTCTCTGAGTGCATCGGTCTTCAAAGGCGATACCATAAGTATCCGGGCCTTTTTCTTCTGCATCTCATTGATGATACTCTCGTCGTTAAAGAATACCTTTTCGCCCATGAGAATATGACCGGCATTGTTCTGGTCGTCGCTGATGAATCCGACTACTTTCAAGTCTGTCTTGTTAGCGGCAATGCTCTTTGCAATGGAGATGCCGCCCTGATGGACACCGTATATGAATACCCTCTGGGCATTTTCGTTGACATAGAAGCAGTCGTGCACGTACTTGACGCATACACGCATCGCCCACATCAGGCCGATGGCGAGGATAGTCGCAACAATCACTTCGCCATTGGTAACATCCCCCTCTACTACCGGGATGTTTGATACCATTCTGACGAAAAGAATGAGAATAAGGGCTATGGCGTCTGCCGCTGCGACACGGCCAAGGTCGACGAATGAGGAATAACGGATCACGCCGCTGTAGCTCTTCATGGTGCGGAAACCCACAAGGAAGAAGAGAATGTATATTCCCCATGTTCCGAGAATGGCAAACAGGTCAAAGAGGCTCTGGTCTGTGCCGACACGAAAACCGTGAGTGATAAATGCGGATGCAAGGACTATGAGACAGTCCAGTATCAGGATGATCCAGTATGGAAGGGCTCCCTTGGAAAAATACCACAGGGAAATCTTCTGGAATAGTTTTCTGACAATCTTTTCCATGTCTACTTCTTTAGCAATTCAGGACGTAACTGTCTGGTCCTTTCCATTGCCTGCTCGTCCTGCCATGCACGGATGAGCTTGGGATTGCCGCTCAGAAGCACATCGGGTACTCTCCAGCCGTTGAACTCGGCAGGCCTGGTATAGACAGGAGGGGATAGCAGGTCGTCCTGGAAACTGTCGCTCAATGCCGATGTCTCGTCGGTGAGAGCTCCGGGAATAAGTCTTATGATTGAATCTGCGAGCAATGCGGCTGGTATCTCGCCGCCGCTTACAACATAGTCGCCTACGGAAATCTCCCGTGTCACAAGATGTTCACGGATGCGGTGGTCGACACCTTTGTAGTGTCCACAGAGAATGATGATGTTTTCCTTGAGGCTCAGCTCGTTGGAAATGCCTTGATTGAGCACTTCGCCATCAGGAGACATGTATATTATCTCGTCGTATTCACGTTCGGAACGGAGCTCTTCTATCATCTTGAACACTGGCTCGACCATCATGACCATGCCTGCATCCCCACCGTAGCTGTAGTCATCTACATTCTGGCGTGGACCTATTCCGTATTTCCGCAGGTTGTGGACATGTATCTCGACCAGTCCTTTCTTTATGGCTCTGCCTACTATTGAGTGGCTGAGCGGGCTGTCAAGCAGTTCCGGTACGACTGTAAGAATATCTATTCTCATAAAAAAGTATCAACGTCAAACGTTTTACAAAGGTACGCATTTTTCTGTGATTTCGCTTCTTTTGCAGAGTCATTGAAAAGTACTATATTTGTCATTCATACTTTATTTATAAAATAATAACAAATTATGAGCGACGTTATCATTCCTGAAGAGCAGAAATTGCCTTCAGATGTAGTTGAAAAAGCTGTAGAAACTGTTGAAGAACAGTCAGCACAGGCCCCTGAGCAGCAGATGAATCTGGCAGACAAGACCCTTGCGGAACTCGTAGGTCTCTTCCAGGAACTCGGCGAAGGTGTCGAAAGACTTAAGAAATCAAAGGAAGTTGAAGCCATCAAGTCGGCTTTCTACAAGAGACTATCGAAGGAAAAGTCCGAAGCCGGCCTTGCCGCAGCAGTCTCTGAGCCTGATGAGGATTCACCTGAAGAGGCATCCGAGCAGCCGGCCGATGAGGTTAGGATGAATCCTTTCGAGGCAATCGAGTCTGGCTTCAAGTCATTATATAACGAGTATAAGAAGGAGCGCGCCGAGCTCAACCGTCAGCAGGAGGCTGAGCGCGAGGAGAACCTTTCCAAGAAGCGCGCAATAATCGAGGATCTTCGTCAGCTCGTCGAGAAGCAGGAGGATGTCAATGCTACATTCCCTGAGTTCCGCGAGATACAGAACCGCTGGCGTGAGACAGGTCCTGTTCCTGCACAGCAGTTCCGTGACGTAAACGATCAGTATCAGTTCCTCGTGGAGAAATTCTACGATATGGTCAAAATCAACCGTGATCTCCGCGACCTCGACTTCAAGAAGAACCTTGAGGCAAAGGAGTCGTTCGTTGCGGCTGCCGAGAAACTCGCCGAGAATGAGAACGTGATCGAGGCATTCCGTGAGCTCCAGAAGCTCCATGAGCAGTGGAAGGAGTTCGGCCCTGTGGCAAAGGAAAAGCGTGAGGAGATCTGGGACCGCTTCAAGGCTGCTACCTCAGTCATCAACAAGAAGTATCAGGCATACTTCGAGGGTCAGAAGGCAAAGCAGGCTGAAAACCTTGAGGCAAAGTCTGCAATCTGCGAGAAGGTCGAGGCTATCGCTGACAAGGAGATATCATCATCTAACGAGTGGAATGCTCTCAGCAAGGAGATCGAAGAACTCCAGAAGCAGTGGAAGGCTATCGGATTTGCTTCCAAGAAGGAAAACCAGAAGATTTACGACCGTTTCCGTGCGGCTTGCGACAAGTTCTTCGAGAAGAAGCGTGTGTTCTATTCTGAGATAAAGGACAACCTGACAGGAAATCTTGAGAAGAAGCTTGCCCTCATCGAGCAGGCAGAGGCTCTCAAGACCAGCACCGAGTGGAAGAAGACCACCGATAGATTCATAGAGCTCCAGAAAGAGTGGAAGGAGATCGGAGCCGTTCCACGCAAGAAGTCAGAGCAGCTTTGGAAGCGTTTCCGTGCTGCATGTGACGATTTCTTCGCTGAGCGTGACAAGCAGGCAAAGCCGGCAGAGAATGATTTCCACGCAAATCTCAGGGCAAAGCGTGCCCTCATCGAGGAAATCAAGGCAAGTGAGGCTACCGATATCGACACCATGAAGGCATTCAGCGCACGCTGGGCTGAAATCGGTTTCGTTCCTTTCAAGGAGAAGGAGGCTGTCGCAGCTGCATATAAGGAGGCAATGCAGGCCAAGTTCCCTGATTACGGCGTTCGTCCACAGCGTGGCAACGGCGGTCAGCGTCATGGCGGCAACCGTGCGCCAAAGAGCGAGAAGGACATCCTTGTCCAGAAGTACAACGCACTTCAGCAGGACATCGCCAATTATGAGAATAACATAGGATTCTTTGCGATGTCCAAGAATTCAGAACCGCTCATCCGCCAGATGCAGGAGCGTATCGACAGTGCAAAGGCAGAGCTCAAGGAGCTTGAGGAGAAGATCAGGAACGCAGCAGAGTAAAGATGGATAAGAATTCGATTACAGGCTTTGTCCTGATCGCCATGGTCCTTTTTGGATTTACATACTACCAGGCGAGACAGACAAAGGCACAGCTGGCAGAACAGGCACAGCTTGATTCAATAGCGGCAGTGGAGGCTGCAAAGGCCGCAGAGTATGCGTCAACCCTCCAGCCTGTCGTGACAACCACAGATTCACTTACAAGCGAAACCGTAGCAGCGATACCTTCCTCAATCTACAAGGATTCGCTTCTGGAGGCTTCACATTCACGTGCGGAGCAGTTCGTAAGGCTTGCAAACGACAAGCTGGAACTTGTTCTCACCACACGTGGTGCCCAGCCATATTCGGTAAAGCTCAACGACTACAAGGCCTATGCCTCGGATGAACTCTATCTCATCAAGCCGGGCAGCAGTGAGTATTCGTTCAGCATTTACGCTGGTCAGAACATCAAGACATCGGATTTCTCATTCGATGTTGTCTCAAAGACTGATACCAGTGCGGTAATGCGTCTTGCCTTCGCCGGTGGTGGCTACATTGAACAGAGCTATTCGCTGCACAAGGATTCGTACAGTGTTGACAACAAGCTTTCATTCGTAGGCATGCAGGGTATTGTCCCTAAGAACGTGTCTATGATGGATATGGACTTCACTGCCGTCATCCCTAGACTTGAGAAGGGATATAAGAACGAGTCGATGTATTCGATGGTCAACTGGTATTTCGATGGCGACAAGAAACCTGAGGACATGGGTCGTGGACGCAACGGTTCAAAGCGCATAGATTCGCGCCTGAGCTGGTTCGCATTCCATCAGCAGTTCTTCAGCGCCATTCTCCGCGCTCCACAGGAGTTCGCGTCAGGTGACCTTGCAGTTACGTTCGGCCAGGAAGGCAATGAGGAAGGTGCACTCATGACCTGTTCAGCAAACATGCGTTGCGACATCAAGATGGAGGACAAGGTCGAGGTTCCTTTCGAGTTCTATTTCGGACCTAACCATTACCAGACCCTCAAGGCTCTCGACCACAAGTACGAGAAGACAATTCCACTCGGTGGATGGCTCGTGGGCTGGTTCACCAGATTCGTGATCATTCCTCTCTTCAATATCCTCCATAAGTTCATCGGGAACTTCGGTATCATCATCCTTCTTATGACTCTCATCATCAAGATTGTTGTGATGCCTTTGACCAACAAGTCTTTCCTCAGCAGTGCCAAGATGTCGGCTCTCAAACCTGAGATGGACAAGATCAATGCGAAGTATCCGAAGCAGGAGGATGCAATGAAGAAGCAGCAAGCTACGATGGAACTGTACAGGAAGGCTGGAATCAGCCCTATGGGCGGATGTCTTCCTACATTGCTCACATTCCCTATCCTTTGGGCGATGTTCCGTTTCTTCCCTGCATCGATCGAGCTTCGTCAGCAGCCGTTCCTCTGGTGTAACGACCTCAGTTCATATGACTCTATCATCGATTACGGTACAAAGATTCCGATTCTCGGTGACCACCTCTCACTCTTCGCTCTTCTCATGGCTGTTACCATGTGGGGTTATTCGAAGATGACCATGCAGAGCCAGCCAATGAACTCTGATGATCCTAACGCCATGACCATGCGCTTCATGACACTGTGGATGATGCCTATCATGATGTTCTTCATCTGTAACAACATCTCTGCAGCGCTCAGCTATTATTACCTGCTTTCACAGCTCTTCAATATCGCGCAGAACTTCATCCTCCGCAAGTTCTTCGTGAACAAGGAAGCCATTCTTGCAAAGGTGAAGGCTGCGGACAGCAAGCCTGTCCAGAAGTCCAAGTGGCAGCTCCGCCTTGAAGAGGCACAGCGCATGCAGCAACAGCAGATGCGTGAGCAGCAGAACAGGAGAAAATAATATGATTGCTGAAAATCTTAAAAAGATATTATCAGGACTGCCACCGGAAGTAAAACTGGTGGCAGTTTCAAAATATCATCCACTCGACGACATCAAGGAGGCTTATGCTGCCGGTCAGCGTCTATTCGGTGAAAACCGGCCTCAGGAACTTGAAAAGAAGGTAAAGGAACTGGCAGAATCGGGGGAGTGTCCTGATATTCAGTGGAACTTTCTTGGTCATCTCCAGACCAATAAGCTTAAGCAGGTGTTGCCTTACGCTTCTTTGGTTCAGTCCATAGATACGATACATCTTCTCCAGGAAGTTGACAAGTGGGGCAAGAAGAATGACAAGGTCATCAACGTGCTTTTGGAACTCCACATCGGAGCGGAGGAGACCAAGCAGGGCTTCCATGAGGAAGAGATACTGGAACTCCTCTTCGGCGCGTCCAAGTACGCCAACATCCGTTTTTGTGGTCTGATGGGTATGGCTTCCCATACGGATGATATGGAAACCGTCCACGCTGATTTCGAGCGCATCAAGTCTTTCATGGACTATCTTACAGATCTTTTTCCTGAACTGGTTGATTTCAAGGAATTGTCAATCGGTATGTCTGGTGATTACGAGACGGCCATTGATTGCGGCAGTACGATGGTGCGCATTGGAACAGCGATCTTTGGAGAGCGAAGTTATTAAAAAAGGTGGCCTTTCAAGGTCACCTTTTATGTTATAGGGTTATCTATCGGGTCAGCTCCAGAATCTTCGGTATCAGCTTTTCCTCTACGAATGCGATCCTTTCGGAATCGTCAGGACCGTGTCCGTGTTTCATAATATGGTTGCCTGAAACAATTTCATACGTTCCTTTTCCGAACCATCTCTTCCAAGTGCACAGACTTACTATCCCGACCTTCCTGTATCCGTCTACATCTCCTATAAAGGCGAAATGAGCATGACTGGACCGCTGTGAAACCGAGTGGGCAAGATGCCTGAAATACAGCCATTTCCATGTGTTTTTGAAGCTGAATCTCATGATCTGGCGTCCGCTGTCTCCATGAGGCTTGAATGCACGTCCGATGAGCCAAGGTACACCCGGTATGAGCGTGAAAATGGAAAAAACGCTGAAATAGACTCCGGCATTCAAGGCCGGTGAGATCAGGATCTCAGGTACACCGGCAATGGCAAGGGCATGCGTGGCTCCAAGAGATTCGCCGATCACTATATCGGGTTTCACTTCTTCGAACCAGCCTGCAATCTGGTCATGGGCAACAGCAGGATTGAAATCGTATGTACGTATGACAATGTTGTGGCCTGGCAGGAATTCCCCAAGATAATTGGGAATCCTGCTCGCGGTACCACCGCCCATGCCATGTAGGTACAGAATAGTCATCCGCTTATCGTCTGGAGATGGCTTTCACGGCGTTGATTGCAATGTATGCGATAAAGAGCGCAAACACGGCCGCAGACCAGGGCCACCCGCAGATTATGGTTGCTGCTATGGCAACAGGTACGCATGCCAGGAAAACCATGCGGTCAATGCCAAGTCCGTCTCCCTTGTGGAACTTCATTGAGAACATAGGAAGTTCGCATACCAGAAGCGCGCTTAAGGCTATTGAAAGTGCAGGGATGAACCATATGCTGCTGCAAAGACTTGCCAGTGTACATTCAGGGGCGACGGCTGCTACATGACAAAGTGATCCGCATATCATGGCACATGCCGGAGTAGGAAGGCCGATGAAGCTCATGCTCTGGCGGGTGTCGATATTGAACTTTGCCAGTCTGAGAGCACTGAATACAGAAATAATGAGTGGAATCCAGCATACAGGATTGCTCCAGCCATATGTGTCCGTGAGCACCGATGACATCATAAGTGCAGGCAGGACGCCGAAGCTGACGTTGTCACATAGGGAATCCAGTTCCTTTCCGATGTCGGAATAGGCATTGAGCGCTCTGGCTGCCAGACCGTCAAAGAAATCGGCCACGGCTGCCAGCAGCATCATGACAAAGGCACATGGCAGGTTGCCTCCCAAGGCCAAAACCACCCCCACGATTCCGCATAGGAGATTCATGGAGGTGATAGTGTTAGGTATAATCTTTCTGATCTGCATTACTTGATGCCGAGTTTCTTCTTTACCTCCTTGGTAAGGAAGTCCTTGTGGACGAGGATATCCATGGTGGATCCCTTTACGAACGCCTCAGAGCAGTACCAGATGCCCTTGAAGTCGCCGCTCTCGCCCCATGAGTTCTTTACCATGTAGAACTTGTTGCCGGTCTCGTCCTTTGCGATGCCGTAGATCTGCATGCCATGGTCATCGGTAAGAATCTTGTTATCAAAGTCATACTGTCTCTGCTCCTGGGAAGCGGTCTTTTCAACATATTCTACCTTCTGGCCGTTAGGATCGCTGCCTACCCAGTGTGCCTGGTCTGAACCAGCGCCCTGCTGAGCGACGGTGTCAAGGAAAAGACCATAGCCGCTGCGGTTGAAACCAGGAGAGCTTACATCAGCACCCCAGGCGATGGTTGAACCGCCGTTGATGGCGTTGTCGATGATCTGCATGAGCTCGTCGATAGGAACGTTGTATACTGAATCCCATCTCCAGTTGTCATGTACCTCGAGAGGGAACCATGAGTAGAATGGGTGGTGGGTGTATGAGCTGAGCGAGATGTAGTCATCAGGATTGAACTTGAGTGCATCGCGGTAGCTCTCTGGAGTGTACTGCTTGCCGTCGACTACGAAAGTCTCAGGATATTCTCCGAGGTATTCTGCAAGAACTGCGTCGAAGCCACGCTTCCATGCGGTGGTGAGCTTCTTGCTGGTGAGGATAGAGTTCATGTATGCGAGGAGCACATTGTCGAGCTCAGCCTGCTGTGGAAGCGGAGAACCATAGTTCATACCGGTCATGGCCTCGTTTGGAACCATACCATGGTCGCGGATGACATGCATTACGTCCTCTGCTGAAGAACCGACGCTGAAACCGAGAGCACCATCAACACGGAGATACTTGTCTGCACGCTCGGAATATGAGTGTGAAACTACGAAGAACTCGGAAAGATCAGGATACTTTGCAGGGTCCTTGATGTTGTTGTTGCGGATGATCTCAGACTCCACGAATGCGATGGTGGAATAGGACCAGCAGGTGCCGGAGCTTGCCTGATTCTTGATGGATGTGATAGGATTCTCCTTCACGGTTGTGAAGTTCAGCTTGATGTCTGGCTGAGCGGGACGGCTCTGCGCGAATGCAGGAACCGCGAGAACTGCTGCAAACGCAGCTGCAATGATTGTTTTTCTCATATGATTGATCTTTGTATTATCCTTTTGCCTGCCAATGGCAACCATCGCAAAGTTAATAAATTATCTCCTACGTTACAATCATTATGGTGATATGCTTACAGTGCGCGTATATGATATCTTTTAACTGTGTGAAAAAACTTTTTTTGTTTATTTTTGAACAATCTGAAATGATTGCATAATCCGAGGCTGGATAATTATACTAATCATACATATATGAAACGAATCTTACTATTGATCAGCACGGCTCTGTTCCTCGTAATGTCGTGCGTCAGGGAGGAAATCGTCCTCAATCACATTGATGGATCGTTCGACTTTACTCTGAATGCAAGCATGGAAGACTTGCAGGCTGAAGGTGCCGAGACAAAGGGAACTACAACAGCTGTAATGCGCCTCTTGTGGGAAGCTGGCGATGAGATCTCTGTAATCAATCTTACAACCGGAAAGGCTCTTGGAGGCTCTCTTGTCGCAACAAAGGGTGGACAGAAGACATCCTTTACGGGATCTTTGATCGGTTCTATAAACGAGGGTGATGACCTTGCCTTCATCTATCCATCGCAGGGTTACACATCTGAACAGCCATTTACAAGTGCGACTGTCGATCTGTCCGATCAGGCCGGCCTGTCAAATGTTCCATATTGTGTATATGCGAATACCAGGCTCAGCAGTGGAAACGTTGCTTCGACTTCCGCTGATGTAGAATTCAAGTTCCTTATCTCCTTTGTTCAGTATAATCTTTCTTCGCTCCCAAAGTCGCAAGCTGTTACTGAACTTTCCGTGTCCGACATGGGAGCAGAGCTCGTCCTCTCTATTGAAGATGGAAAGCTTAAATGTGAGTCCATTCCAGGGACGATTACAATATCTCCAGCGTCTCTCAATTCAAATTCTGACGGCAATGCTGCGCTTTACTTCTCAACGGGCGCATTCATGGCCACACCTGAGAGACGAATCGTGAATATACAGGTAGGAGGGTATGACTACAAGTCAACCTGGACAGATAGGGGATATGCGGAAAATAAATACTTGACTTCCATTATCTCTAAATGGACTTCGTCGGTTTCTGATTTAGACATAATCTTCGCTGACAAGGCAACTGTAGGCAAGGGAATCGATGTGTTCTTCATCGGTGACGGTTACACTAACAGTGCTGAGGATATATCACGCTATCGTGAGGACATGTTGTGGATGAGGAATGCCTTCCTTTCAATGGAACCATTCAAGTCTCATGAGGAGTATTTCAATCTTTACAGCACGCTTGCTATATCAAGCGAACAGAAACAGTATGAGGCATTGACAAATGGTGCAAATGATCTCGGTGGCAACACAAAATTCCATACGATTTTCCATCCAAATACAACTCAGATTACTACTGAAGATAATATGGAATCAGTCATAGATTTTGTTGCAGAATCAATTTTCGTCATAGAGCAACAGGATGCAACTACAGAAAGACTTCTGGAGTCCCTTGTTGTAGTTATGATCAACGCAGATGTCAATGCTGGTACCTGCTATATGTACTATCCTGCTTCACAGTCCTACGATCATGGCTCTGGACTTGGAATCGGCTTTTTCGGCCGAGAGTCGAATGAATATACAAGACGTACTACTCTTCTTCACGAGGCTGGCGGTCATGGCTTTGCAAAACTTGCTGATGAATATTCGTATTCATCAAACCCATTCCAGGCTGCCAGTACCTATGATAAAGACGAAAGATATCTGCTAAAGACCCAATTCCATGCATGGGGATGGGAGAGAAACGTCGATGCCATTCAGTACCCGACCCAGGAATCAGGTAAGAAGCTGGTTATGGCTGAAAATACCCAGCCTATCTGGCATGAGTTCATCAATAACAGCATTGTGCCGTATTCGGGCATAATAGCGGCAGAGCAGATAAACACATATGTTGGTGCAAAGACCTATCCGACCGATTTCTGGCGCCCGACTCCAAACAGTATCATGAACAATCACTATGTGGAGACAAAGTTCAACGCTCCATCAAGACGGGCTATATGGTACAGGATTCACAAACTGGCTGATCCGTCATTTGTTGATGACTATGCCGCATTTGTTGCGTGGGATATGGCGCATCAGGATCAGGGAATCAATCTTATAAGTGGAAATGTTGCTATGTATGCTAACTATGATGCCATGAAGGCTCATGGGCACGTTCCTCCTGTCGTAAAGGAATTCCCAGGTAGAAAACATAAGAAATAGCAGTAATGCATTGAAAAACGAGAAAGATCCGGATATCATTCGATGTCCGGATCTTTCTCGTTGTAGATGAATGGAATTCTACTCTTCGAATTGGTAGTATGAATCAACTGATTCAATACCGGAGGTATCCAGGAGGTAACGATCCTTTACAATAGATACAATTTCAATAACTGCTGGTGACTTGTAGTCTTCCTTCTTTTCCATGATATAATGATTTAATTATTTGCAGAAATAACGTTGAGGGATATTTGATATAGAACGACAAACGCTCATCCGGTTATATATTGATTATACCGCACTTTGTCGAACCGTCGATATATACGAACAGCTCTTCAGGGAATTCGACACAGCGCAGGTATTCACCGTCGTAGACTGCCGGCATTGCGTCGAGCTTTGACACGTCAAGCGTTTCCTTGGTACCTGGAGCGTAAGGGTTCAGCGACAGATATCCGACACCGAGGGAGGTGACGTTCTGGAAGAAGTGGGTTCCCTGCGATGCCTCGATGTTGAAGTGTGGCAGAGCGGATTCGATGATGACCTTCGCCTGGCTGATATGCTCCCAGCGTACCGGTACTCCAAGGTTTGGCTGGGATGATCCCCAGCGTCCTGTGCCTATGAGGATATAGTCCTTGCCGTCCTGGCGCATCTGGTTGTTCAGCTTGCCAAGTTCCGCTGCAATCTCTTCGGTGACAAGGGAGTTGAACTTGTCGAATTTGACGTAGATGACGTTTCGCAGGCCGTGCATGAGGCCGGTTCCAAGAGCGGACTCGGAGTATACCAGAGGGTTGGACATGTCGATTTCGTTCCAGTTCATCTTCTCGCCGTCCACACTCTTGTGGATAGGACGGATCTGGAGGAGGTTGAAGAGACTTCTCTCTCCGTTTTCTACGTCCAGGTCTGCCGCGAACTCGATCTCTACTTCGCACTGCATCTCTTCACGTCCGATCTCCAGCAGGTCGCGTATGATCTGGGCGAGTGGGAAGGTGTTGTATTTGAGTATCTTGTTGAATGTGATAACAGGAATGGTAGGCCCGAACATCGGTGGTGTCTCGGTAATCCTGTTGCCCTGGAAGTCAAAGTATGAGCATACATGCTTTGCGTTGCGTCCCTTTGCTACCTCGCTGACCGTAAGTCTCTTTAGGTTGACGGCGTCATCTGTCGATGGACGGAAGTCGCTGCTCTTGAGGCTAAGCGCGAAGATCTCGTTCTGGGCATCTCTTGTGGCAAGCTCCGGAGTGGATGTCTGGAGTGCCTTGTCCGGATAAGCAGGACAGAACCGCAGGCTGCGCTCTCCGTCCACGACGGCCTTTCCGAGTCCCATCACCATGTTGCAGACACCGTCTCCCGGCTCTTCGTATCCGAGGGTATACATGTTCTCCGAGCGGGCAACACCGGAGAGGGTAGGGTAGAAGCTGTCTCCGTGGGTTGTGCCGCAGACCTCCTGGATAAGGACTGCCATCTTTTCTTCACTGAGCAGATTCTGAGTGGACTGGACGTAGGCTTTGGATGATGCGAAATAGGTCGATGCGTAAACGCTCTTGATTGCACGGGCGAGAAGTCTGAGCATCTGGTCATCATCTTCGCAGCGAGGAATCATGTATGTCGAATAGACGCCTGCAAACGGTTGATAGTGGGAGTCTTCGAGTTTTGATGAAGAACGCACTGCAACAGGTTTCGTGCAAGTCTTGACGAAAACCTTAAGCTTCTCATAGACGTGCTCGGGCATGACGCTGTTGAGGAACTCTTCGAGGACGATGTCGTCAGGGATATCCTGCGATATGATATAGTCCAGTCCGTTCAGCTGAATGAATTCCTCGAAACAATCTGCAGCCACTACCACGCTTCGCGGAATGAGCATTCTGACGTTCGGGTATTTGTAATAGTATCGGTACTTTGCGAGCATGGTGTTCATGAACGCAAGACCGCGCGCCTTTCCGCCGATGGATCCTTCGCCGATCTTGGCGAATCCGACCACGTCGCTGTAGCTTTCCGGATCGAATGAGGCAACGATACCCTGTCCGAGAAGGATTCGGTAATCGTTGAGGATGTGGACGAGGGCGTCTCTGTGTTCTGCGGTGCTCTTGAAGTCGCTGCTCTTGATCTTGCGGAGGACCTTTGCGATAGGGAACAGACCGCGACAGTTGAGCCACTTTGACAGTGACATGCGGCTTAACTGATATTCAAGGATTTCGTCCGGGGTCTTTTTCAGCAACTCCTGGAGAGTTGTCAGGTCGCTGGCGCGGCCGACTTCGATGCCTGTCTTAGGGTCCTTGAAGATAAGGTCTCCGAATCCGAAACGGCTGAACATGACATCGCGAAGGTCGGCAAGAAGGGTCTTTGAACTCTTTGCGATGAAGTTTACTCCCATGTCGTCAGCCACCTTCTTGTAGTCAAGCTGAGATGACTGGATGATAAGCGGCATCCATGGGGTCTCCTGCTGGATCATGCGGCACAGGTCGAGACCGGCGTCGAGTTTTTCGGTGTCTGAGGGGTCTCCCTTGTGGACGACCATGCCTACATCCGAGATTACACCCAGCAGATTGTTCTTGTACTTCTCGTACATCTCGACAGCTTCTGCATAGCAGGTTGCGAGCAGCACCTTCGGGCGGGCTCTCTTGCGGGCGACGATCTGCTGCTCATTGAAACCATCCTTGAGGAAACGTGTATTCTGGATGAGGAGGATTCGGTAAAGTTCAGGAAGGTATGTAGAGTAGAACCTGACAGAGTCCTCCACGAGCATGATTGCCTGTACGCCTCCATCATATATGTCTTCTTCTGCATTCAGTCTGTCCTCCATCAGCTTGATGATGGCGATTATGAGGTCCGAGTTGCCATGCCAGCAGAAAATCTGGTCAATGCAGCTGTCCTTATGCTCTTCGATCTGGCGGTATACCTCCTTGTTGAAACTGGTAAGAAGGATTACGGGAAGATTTGGATTGATATCCTTCACCAGCTTTGAGAACTCGAATACGTCAGGCTCGCCGATGTTGAACATGGTAAGGACGAAATCGAACTGCTCTCCGGAGTTGAGCATCTCAAGCGCGGCGGCTGTCGATTTTACACGGGTCAGCGATGGAGGGTTGCTCATGTTGAGCTCCGCGTACTCACGATTGATCTGCGAGTCGATGTGTCCATCTTCTTCAAGAGTGTATCCGTCGTAGCTGCAGCATACAAGAAGAATCCTCTTGATCCTGTATTTCATGAAGGTGTGCGAAGAACGCGCTCCAAGGTCTATGGTTGAAAGATCCATGTGTGTATTTGTTAAATCATGTAAAGTTAGGAATTCCTCCGGTTATAAGCAACATGACTATAAGGTATAGAAAAGATGATTATGATAAGGATTTCTGTTATGAAAAGTTGCTATTAATTGGAATATGCCTTGAAATTTTGGGGTTGTTTGTCGGAAAAAGTGTCAATTTGTGAGGATTGACCCCTGAAAAACGAGGTTGATGGCGGAAAATGACTATCTTTGCGGTCCTTAATAGTGAAAAGATGGATTCATTGAGATTCAAGGCGCTTGATACGATGGCTTCGCGCAGCTATCCAAAGCCGGTCCTCAGGGACGGCAAGGTTTCATCATATTTCGGATGTGACGTGTTCGGAAAGAACCAGATGAAGGAGTATCTCTCATCTGAGGTCTACAAGAAGGTCATGGCCGCAATAAACGACGGTACTCCTATTGACCGTACGATAGCGGACCAGGTTGCCGAGGGAATGAAGATCTGGGCAATCGAGAAGGGAGCCACTCACTATACTCACTGGTTCCAACCGCTTAATGAGAGTACCGCTGAAAAGCATGACGCATTCCTCGATCCGCATCTCGGCGAACAGTCTTTCGAGAAGTTCTCGGGAAACATGCTTGCTCAGCAGGAACCTGACGCCTCATCGTTCCCTAGCGGAGGACTCCGCAATACCTTCGAGGCTCGTGGATACAGTGCATGGGATCCATCATCTCCAGCGTTCATCACAGACAAGACGCTCTGCATCCCAAGTATCTTTGTGGCATACACGGGTGAGGCTCTGGACTTCAAGACCCCGATTCTCCGCGCGATGAATGCGGTAGACAAGGCAGCCGTGGAGGTATGCCAGTTCTTCGACAAGGACGTCACCAAGGTTGTCACAACCCTGGGCTGTGAACAGGAGTACTTCCTTGTCGACGAGGCGCTGTTCAATGCCCGTCCTGACCTGATCCAGACCGGCCGTACCCTCATGGGCCATACTGCAGCCAAGGACCAGCAGCTCGAGGACCATTACTGGGGTGCCATCCCTGAGCGTGTCGAAGACTTTATGAAAGATTTCGAGGAAGAGTGTTTCAGACTCGGAATTCCTCTCATGACCAGGCACAACGAAGTCGCGCCTAACCAGTTCGAGTGTGCACCTCTTTTTGAGGAGTGCAATGTAGCCATCGATCATAACATCCTTCTGATGTCTATCATGCGCAAGGTGGCTAACCGTCACCACCTTAAGGTTCTTTTCCATGAGAAGCCATTCGCTGGCGTGAACGGTTCCGGAAAGCACTGCAACTGGTCCCTTGCGACCAATACGGGCGTGAACCTCCTGGCGCCAGGCAAGAATCCCAAGACAAACACCCAGTTCCTTGCATTCTTCGTCTGTGTGCTCAAGGCCTGCCATGACCGCGGCTCACTGATGATGGCATCTGTGGCTTCTGCTGGAAATGCCTGCCGTCTGGGCGGAAACGAGGCTCCTCCTGCAATTCTTTCAGTGTTTGCCGGAGCTACCATGAACGAGATGCTGGACAGCATCGAGAAGAGACTCTCGAAGAAACTCACCACTGACCAGAAGACCGCTCTGAAGCTTCATATCGGAAAGATTCCTGAGATCATGCAGGACAATACCGACCGTAACAGAACATCTCCGTTCGCGTTTACCGGCAACCGTTTCGAGTTCCGCGCTCCAGGCTCATCAACCAACTGCGCACTTCCTATGATTGCCATTCTTACCGCTGTTACCGAGACGCTTACAGAGTTCAAGCAGGCAGTTGACAAACTCATAGACAAGGGCGAGAAGAAGGATGAGGCAATATTCAAGGTTATCCGTCAGTTCATCGTAGCCAGCAAGAAAGTCCGTTTCGAGGGCAATGGCTACAGCGAGGAATGGCTCAGGGAAGCAGGGGACCGCGGTCTCAGGAGCATGAAGATGACCGAGGCATTCGGCGAATACCTTACCGAGGACAATATCAAGGTGTTTGAGAAGTATCATGTCCTTAATCGTGTAGAGCTGCAGGCACGTTATGAGATCAAGAATGAAACCTATCTCAAGAAGGTGCAGATCGAGTCACGTGTGGTAGAGGATATAGCGAAGAATCATATTGTACCAACTGCAATCAAGTACCAGAACCTTCTTATCGAGAATATCAAAGGCCTTAAGGAGATATTCCCCGACAGGTATCAGCAGCTCGCAAAGAACGAACTTGAGGTTCTCGAAAACATAAGCCTTCTGTCAGGAGAGATCTACGAGTCTTCTCTTGCCATGACTGATGTCCGTCGCAGGTTGAACAAGATCGAGGACATCGTCGAGCGTGCCAAGTGCTACGAGGCCGAGGTTGTCCCAATGATAGACCTGATCCGCGGCAAGATCGACCGGCTTGAAATGGTCGTGGATGACGAGTTCTGGCCGCTCATCAAATATCGCGAGCTTCTGGCAACCCTCAGCTAGTCCGGCGCAGATAAGAAATATTCTGCCCAATCAAAAACAGGGGCTGAAAGGCCATTGATATTTAGGGTTTTTGGTTACATTTGTGTTTTACACAAATAACCAAGAACCCTAAAACATGTTTAAAAAGACACTAGCCGCTATTCTGGCCGTGGCAGGAACTGTCACAGCCGTCGCACAGCCGCAGCTGCGCAAGGATAACATTGACGAAGTCCTCAAGGCAATGACCCTCGAGGAGAAGGCCACCCTTCTTGTCGGTGGTGGTTGGGGCAGCATGAATGCAGGTAGCATGACCGCATCAAGCACAGTCCTCGTTCCTGGTGCAGCAGGTACTACCCGTGGAATCGACCGCCTTGGCATCCCAAGAACCGTTCTTTCCGACGGTCCTGCAGGCCTCCGTATCGAGCCAAAGCGCCAGGGAAGCAACCAGACCTACTATTGTACCGGTTTCCCTGTAGGAACATCCATGGCTTCTACCTGGAACCTCCCTCTCGTAGAGGAGTTTACCACCGCAATGGGTAACGAAGTCCTCGAGTATGGTGCCGACGTCCTTCTCGCACCGGGCCTCAACCTTCATCGCAACCCTCTCTGCGGCCGTAACTTCGAGTATTACTCAGAGGATCCGTTCCTGACCGGAAAGATGGCAGCAGCCTACACCCGTGGCGTCCAGAGCAACGGCGTCGGCGTCAGCATCAAGCACTTCGCTGCAAACAGCCAGGAGACAAACCGTCAGGAGAACGACGCTCTTATCAGTGTACGCGCTCTCCGTGAGATGTATCTCAAGGGCTTCGAGATTGCTGTAAGGGAGAGTGACCCATGGACCGTGATGTCTTCATACAACAGACTCAACGGCGAGTTCACCCAGCAGAACCGCGACCTTCTTACCACCATCCTTCGCGACGAGTGGGGCTTCAACGGCATCGTCATGACCGACTGGGGCACAAAGGAAGGCACCGTCAAGGCTGTGAACGCAGGTAATGACCTCATGGAACCAGGTGCCGAGATCGAGATCGAGCGCATCATTGCAGGCGTAAAGGATGGAAGCATCAGCGAGGATCAGCTCAATACCAATGTCCGCAGAATGCTTGAGTACATCGTCCGCACTCCACGTTTTAATAAGTACAAGTACAGCGACAAGCCAGACCTCAAGGCTCATGCCGACCTCGTCCGCAAGGGTGCTGCCGAGGGTATGGTTCTTCTTAAGAATGATGCGACCCTTCCTATGAAGGATGTCAAGAGCGTCGCTCTCTATGGAGTCGGTTCATACGATTTCATCGCAGGAGGTACCGGATCAGGTAATGTCAACAAGGCATACATCCGCAACATCGAGGATGGTCTCAAGGTGAATGGCTACGAGGTCAATGAGACTATCGCAAACCTCTATCACAAGTACATCGATTACACCAAGGCTGTCAACGCAGCCGGTGGTGCCGCATCAGGCATCCTTCTTGGCGACGCAGTACTCGCTGAGATGAACGTTACCCGCGGTCTCATCGAGCGTCAGGTTGCCAACACCGACATCGCAATCATCACCATTTCCCGCAACGCAGGTGAGGGCGGTGACCGCAAGGCTGCCGACGGAGATTTCACCCTTACCGCACAGGAGCGTGAAATGATCCAGAACGTTTCTGACGTATATCATATCGCTGGCAAGAAGGCTATCGTTGTCCTCAACATCGGCGGCGTTATCGAGACCGCTTCATGGAAGAACACCCCAGATGCAATCCTCCTCGCATGGACTCCTGGCCAGGAAGGTGGTTACACAGTGGCTGACGTCCTCAGCGGAGCATCTTACCCTTCAGGAAAGCTTCCTATGACCTTCCCTGTATCATACTTCGACATTCCTTCTTCATTCAACTTCCCATACAACTACTCTAACAACGCAGGCCGTGGTCGTGGCCGTGGTCCTGTGAAGGATGTTGACAATACTCAGTATCAGGAAGGAATCTGGGTCGGTTACCGTTATTTCGCTACAGCAGACAAGGCTGTCTCATATCCATTCGGATACGGTCTCGGCTACACTACCTTCGCTTACTCGGTTCCAGCTGTCAAGGTTGCCAAGGATGGTACCATGACCGCTACCGTTACCGTGAAGAATACAGGTGCCGCTGCCGGCAAGGAGGCTGTTCAGCTTTATGTATCAGCACCTGACGGTGGCCTCGTAAAGCCAGAATTCGAGCTCAAGGCATTCGCCAAGACCCGTGAACTCAAGCCAGGCGAGAGCGAGACTCTCACCATGACCATCGACCCATACACCCTCGCTTCATTCAATGAGGCTACCAGCGCGTGGGAGACTGCAGCAGGTACTTACAAGATTCTTTTCGGTGCCTCATCAGAGGATATCCGCTGCAACGTCAGCGTCAAGGTTGCAAAGGCGCAGGCTTGGCCAGTACACGACGTGATGCATCCTGCAGCTCCTGTACAGGAAATCGCAGTAAAATAATGAATCTAGGGTTACCCCATTGATTCAACAGAGAAGAAACAGTCCCGGAGCAGATGCCGGGACTGTTTTTTGTGCTTTGACGCCTTTTGCGGAGCGGATTCGTATCAACGAATCGGCCGTGCACGGCACAGCCGATTTTGACGCACTCTTAACATCTAATTCCATGCAATACAGATAGTTAGGTTGCTATAGAAGAGGTGTCATATATGCAGGAACCAACATGACCTGGCCGTCATTCGCATAATCTTTTGTGTAAATAAGATACCTGGCGGAGATTCTGGAAGAAAAATTCTCTCAGAAGGCATCAAGCGACGCATGAGTGTTGTACCCGGAGGACTTCACCTCTATAGGAACAATCTTGGCACAGCGCGAAAGGAGGAAGTCTATCTCGTAGTTGTGCTTTTCATCCTTTGGCCAAGTGTAATAGAACAGCTTGTTACCTGAAGCGACCAGCATCTGAGCAATGAGGTTCTCATATATGTAGCCAAGATTGGCCGGCAGTTTGTCCTGCAGAAGCTTGTCGTAGATAATGTTTTCTGTGTAGCTCTTGTCCCAGAAGGCCATGGTGATGAATAGGCCGGTGTCTGCAACATACAGCTTGAATCGTGATTCGTCTCTGCTGAGTTCCATCCCCACGTTCGGATCGTCCGAATGATATGCAAAGTTTACAGTCTTGCTGTCACCCAGCGCCGAGAGCATCTCCACCATCTTGTCCGAGGCGGTATTCTTCACCACAGTAGTTGGCTGGAACCTTGATATGTTCCTGCTGAGTTGCCCTGGAATCGCCATGAACAGATTTCCAAGCCTTCCTGTCGGGTCAATCTTACGGAAGTCATCATCGTACAGCTTGATGATCTTACGTTTGGCCGCATCAACCTTCCTCATGTTGTTGGTGTCGAGGTAGGCATTCACGGCCTGTGGCATGCCACCCACAAGCATGTATAGACGGAGATCTCACTGGGTGTTCCTATGCGCTGGCCCGAGCGGCCTCTTCATCTCCCAGAACTTCCTGAGCATGTCAGGAGTGGTTTCATCGCCGAGAGCCCAGCGAAACTCATCGTTATCCATGGGATACATCTCTATTCTGTCCTCCTCACTAGGGATAGTGATCCCTTCCGTATTCTTCTTTATGCTGATGAGCGAGCCCGTCTCCAGATAATCGTACCGCCCGTCGGCCACGAGGTACATGATAGCCTGGCGCGCCATCGGACACTTCTGGACTTCATCGAAGATGATCACTGACCTTCGCACCTTGAGAGTCTTGCGGTAATGCTGCTGAAGGATCATGAAGATATAGTCTAGGTCCTCCACATCATTGAACAGTTCCCTGATCTCCTTGGAGCATTTGTTGAAATCAATCAGTATGTAGGAGTCATACTCGTTCCGGGCGAACTGCTCCACAACGTGGACTTGCCCACTCGGCGGGCTCCTTCTATCAGAAGCGCAGATCCTCCGTTGTTCTCTTCCTTCCACTGCCTGATCTGCTCATATATCTTTCTTTTGAAAATCCTGTCTCGCATAATACCTTGGTTTTATGCCGGAAGGATATAGATAATTCTTCTATCCCGCAAATCTTACAACAACAAATTTAGCCTTTCCCCAAAATTAGACTAACTAGAATACCGTCTTTCCCCCAAATTTGCAATTATCTTTAATATTCTAATTATAAATTACATAACATGTCTAAATTAATGTAATCAAATGGAAATTAAAGTTAACCAAACCAGGACTGCTATCTATGCCCGAATCTCCACTGCCCAGCAGAAAACAGACCGACAGGTTATGCTGGATCATACACTAAATACCAGTACGAGAAACATTAATTCTGGCAAGCGCCAGGCTGGACGTTTTAACCACACCTTGGGAGTATTTCAAAAAGATTTATAAATTTGACTTCGTAAGTCGTTGCACTTCCAATTAGAATTCAGCATTTACAGTTTTCGCCAAGAAGGCATGCGCTGACAAGAATTTTCATGAGAAGGGAAATTACATGTTAAAGAATGGAACCGCCACTGCGGTTGCGACACCCATAAGAGCAATGCAAAGACCACTTATGGCACCCTCCAGAGCACCCTCTTCTATCGCCTTCGCTGTACCAAGTCCATGCGAAGAACATCCAAGGCCAGCACCTCTTGCAATAGGGTCCTTGATGCCAAGCAAGTGCATGAAAGCAGGTCCTATGACATTACCGACAAATCCGCTCAACACCACGGTCACAGCAGCAAGAGAAGCATTACCGCCAAGGCTTGTCACGATATCCATAGCAATTGGAGTAGTTACAGACTTTGGCTGAAGGGAAAGGATCATCATTTCTGAGAGACCACACACCTTACCAAGCAATATGACACTTGCTATACTTACAACACTTCCGACAACGACAGCAGAACCGATCGCAGGAAGGTTGTCCATAACGATTTTTCTGTGATCATACAGTTTTAGGCCAAGTGCAACGACACAAGGTCCCAGCACAAATGACACTATCTGGTTTGACTCCATATAGAAGTCACAAGGTATGTCGAAAATCAGAAGAACAGCAATGATTGCTGGAATGCAAATAAAAAGAGGATGAAGAAGAGCAATTCCACTCTTTTTCTTTGCCCAAACGCCTAGAAGATAGGTCCCGAATGTCAGGGCAAGCATAACCGGAGTATTGGAGACAAGACTATGCATGGCTGTCCTCCCTCTTCTTCTTATCAGTCCTACGGATAATAGTCTCAGCGATAAGGCCGGATGTCGCCATCACAATAAGAGCCGTTGCAACAAGCACAATGCACCAGCCAAAGAAGCTTGTCCTAATGACATCCCACTGATTCATAATCCCGACAAAGGCAGGAATGAAGAACACTGTCATGTTGTCCGTAAGAAACGCTGCCACATCCCTAATGGCCTCGGCCTTCACTATCTTCAGGCACAACGCCACAAACATAAGAATCATACCGGCAACACTGGCAGGAATAAACCCTCCAATCAAAATTGAGCACACCTGTCCAAGTGCCAGGAATGCCAGAATTATTGCTATACCTTTAACTGTTTTCACTGCAATATTTCACTCTAACCAAAACTGAAGTGCAAAGATAGGGTTTTCCTGGAACTTTTCGGGGATTGGATAACCTTCACTATCTTAGCCTATGAATTTCCTTGACCGGTTCGTCCATAACTGCCGGATGTAGGTCATTACAATACAGCACCATGTCAAAACCAAAAATTGGACTTGTCGGGGGACTTGGTCCCCTCTCTACCGTAGACTATTATATTGGTATAATGGATAGAATCCATAACGAATTCGGAATGGATAACTATCCTGAGATTGTCATCGACAGTCTCAGCTTGAATGATTTCTATTCCTTCATTGTTAAGCAAGAGAGAGTCGACCTCCTTGCTTCTCTTTTTACCAAGATGGTTTATGAAATAAACTAAATTAATCTGTCTCTTTGCCATAGGGCAGTGGAGAGTTAAGAACTTAATTAAAATGGAAGAAAAGAAACTCACAGAGAAGGAGAGCCTTGAGCTCATCACTCGCATGATAAATCAGACTAAGAAAGAATCCGCAATCGGATCTGGAAACGTGTTCCTTGTATGGGGCTACCTGTGTGCGTTCATGTCACTTTCTGTAGTCGCCATGACCTTTATTACCAGGAATGGAGGTTGGGGATGGCTTTACCTTGTACTGCCGCTTCTGGGATTTACTGTTGCTGGAATCGTTTCTGGTAGAATGAACAGAAAGTATAAGGCTCCTGGAACATACCAGTCCAAGAGTATCTCAGCTGTTTGGGGCTGCCTTTCTGGAATCTTCGCTTCATATGCAGTGTTCTGTCTCTTGTCATGGGGACAGCCTCATGTCTGGACCGGAATGTTTCTGCTTGGACTGCTGCTCCCTGGAATAGGAACATACTGCTCTGGAACAATCCTCAAGGAATGGAGTCTCCAGCTTTGTGGTCTTATCTGAGCCATTACCGGAGTCATGTTCCTCAAGGAAATCTGCATTAATGGTGCCGTGATTGCACTCAAGTGGCCTATTGTTATGGCAATATCTATGATTATTACACTTGTGATTCCAGGACACGTCCTTAACTATAAGGCAAAAAAGGAGAACGTTTAATGCAGGAACTTGATCCATTGCTTCACAGCCAGTTGAGGCTGGCTGTGATGTCCATCCTGCTGGGCGTGGAGCAGGCCGACTTCGTCTATCTCAAGGAGAAGACAGAGTCTACTGCCGGCAACCTGAGCGTCCAGCTGGAGAAACTGGCCGCGGCGGGCTACATTTCCAAGGAGACCGACGGCTCCGGCGCAAAGGCCAGGACCATATGCCGAATGACTGACACAGGCCGTGCAGCCATGCAGAATTATGTCAACGTGCTGAAAACTTATTTTTCTGGACTGAATTACTGATTACAATACATGAACGGATAAGAACAAGAAAGGCAGGTCATCAGAATGACCTGCCTTTTTCAGACGCTTGCGGTCATAGACCTTCTTTGATTTCTGTTTTGTTGTACGGAACAGCACTTGCTTGCCGTACTGTGCAATTTCCTCCTCTCTCGAGGCCTTCCGATTGGCAAGGAGGAAGTCTTTCTCGGTAATCCGGAACTTGTTCTTTGCCATATGTATGGTTATTGTTGAATGTTCTATTTCGTGTAATGTTATCGCATTGCAAGGACGAATACCGTTACGACATCGCCGTCAACCTTATGTCATAATCATCAATCTGTAGCCTGTCCCTCTTACGTTTACAATTCTGACGTGTGGGTCTCTTGACAGATAACGTCTCAATCTTGTGATGAAAACCTGGAAACTGCGGGCATTGAAAAAATCGTCATCACCCCATATTTCCAAAAGTACGGAGCGCATGGGAACAATCTCGCCTTTTGCCCGGCAAAGAAATCGTAGAATCTCTGATTCACGATGAGACATGACAATTGAGTAACCGCAAGGATTATGTACAAGAGTCTGGTTGGATGGGAAAAAACAAAACTCGCCAATCTTGTAATTCTCCGGTTCCTGCACGCTTTGTGATATCATATATGCCTTGCCCAGAAGGGCTCGGATGCGGACCTCAAGTTCCTGGATTGCAAATGGTTTCTTCAGATAGTCATTCGCTCCAAGCTCAAAACCCTCTACGACGTCGTCGGGAGCAGACCTTGCTGTCAAGAACAGTACCGGAGTCGATGAGTCGTGCCGCCTGATCTGTCGTACCATCTCGAATCCGTCAAGTCGAGGCATCATGACATCCGCCACCAGGATGTCCGGGTGCAACTCACGGAAGAGCTTGAGTCCATCTGCTCCGTTATGTGCGACATGTACTTCATATCCCTTGCCGAGCAGAGTGTCCGCGATGATGAAAGCAAGAGTCTTTTCATCTTCGACGAGCAGAATGATTATTTTCTTCATAGACATTAAGGAATCATGATTGTGAATCTGCTGCCCTTCCCAAGCTCGCTATTTAGGGAAATGGTTCCGCCATGCTTTTCGACCATGTTCTTTACATAGTACAGCCCGAGCCCATAGCCATCGACTTCATGGATATTACCGGTTGGCACGCGGTAGAACTTGTCGAAAACATGCTTTTGCTTGTCATGTGGGATACCGATGCCGTTGTCCTGTACTGAGATCTCGACACCTTTGCCGTCAACGATTCTGCCACTGATATGCAATGTCACTGATTCCCTTGAATATTTCTTTGCATTTTCGATAAGGTTGCTGATGATGTTAGTGATATGGAATCGGTCAGCATGGACGGAAAGACCGGGCTTGACATCAACGATGAATTCACATGGTTTCTCAGCCGATAACTTGTGCTGCTCGATCAGTGACGTGATGAGAGGAAGCAGTTCGATATGCTCTTTTCTAAGTTCGAATGACTTCCTGCTTTCCATGCTCATCGACAGTATCTGCTCTATCATTCCCTCTAGTTTCTTGAGCTGATCCATGCTTATCCCAAGATATTCACGCAGTTTGTCTGGATTCTCACTGGCACCATGATTCAGAAGAGCGTCATTTGCTGCATATGCAACGGCTACTGGCGTTTTGAGTTCATGGGTTATATTGTTGGTAAAGTCGCTTTTCATCTCTTCAATACTCTTCTGTCTCATCATCGTATGGATCAGGAACCAGAATGAGAGAGATAAAATAAGGAAAAGAAGCAGAGATGCGAGGATGACTCCTTCCATTTCACGAAGGACAATATATGCTACCGGCCTGAGGGTAAGAACGTATTTTTCATTGTCATTCATTCCGTAAGTCATCGAATAATCCTCTGCCTTTTCTGAATAGACATAACCGGGAGTCGGCAACCTGACATTCCTGCCATCTTGATACCATACTGTCAGACAATGCGGCACAGTGATTCCGATCTCTGCAAGATTCACATTGACAAGAGAATCCAACCTTTCAATATTGATGTCCGCCAGCGCATCTACACCGACATGGAGTCCTCTTTGGTAGTAGTTTGACAGTTCCTCCGCCGCGGTCAAAGCATCTTTGGCATTACTTTCGCCCATAGTGCTCATCGTGAGCGTAGCGCTGTTCGGTGAAGCATCTTCCACAGAGGAGTCCGAACGGACACTTATCTTGACATTTGCACTGTTTGACTCGTCCGCCCAGCCGGCATCCATGCTCACGGTCTCTGAATCCGAATCCTCGTTGATGTCTCGCAACCTAGTCATGATTTCCACATAATCTGCCTTCTGGAGCACCATCTCTACTTGTGAACGTTTCGCATCAAGAGATGACCGGAAAAGTCCGTTCAACCAATATGACTGGTATAGAACAAGTGCAGCGAAGGAGAAAAGCAGCAGCGGAATGATATGCCTGTTTTTGTATCTCATGGGACAAATATATTTATAATAGCCTGAATATTATGAGGTTTTAACACTATTTAACAATCTATATGAGTTCGTTAACATAGTTTCAGCGAATGCTATATGATATTTGCGAAGTGCAATAAATAAACCCTCTTAAAAATATGAATAATCAAATTTCAAAACTACAATTGAGAATGCTTAGGATGGCTCTGTACTTAGTGATACACATACTGCTGAGCATCTGTACAGAAACGATGGCTCAGAATACGGGGAGCAGAGACATGCCCTTGACAGGAACCGTGACTGATGCACAAGGAAACCCTCTGGAATTCGCAAACGTTGTGCTCATATCTACCGCCGATTCTACCATACTGGGAGGCTGTATGACGAATTCTGATGGTATGTTCAACCTCGACGTTATTCATGATAATGCAGCGATTCACATTTCCATGATAGGATATCAGTCTGTCATGATTTCCCCAAAGGATCTGTCATCCGGTCCAGTAGTCCTTCGCATTGCTGCAGACATTCTGGACGAAGCATCAGTCAGTGCTGTCTTGCCGAAGACCGAGATCAAGGGAGATGCGGTAGTCACCAATATCGCCGGATCTGTGCTCGAACATTCGGGAAATGCGCTCGAAGTACTGGGCAAGGTGCCAGGAATGATCTTGATGAACGGCAACATCGAAGTGATCGGCCGTGGTGCTCCCCTTTACTATATCAACGGGAGAAAGGTGACGGACATGTCAGAACTCCGCAACCTTATGTCCGAGGACATACGTTCAATAGAAGTGGTGAGCAATCCGGGAGCCGCCTACGGTGGTGACGTCCACAGCGTTGTCCGCATCAGGACGGTAAAGAGGCAGGGAGACGGCTTCAGCTTCGCTCTCTCCAGCCAGGCCAAACAACATGTCTACAAAAATCACGACATCGAGCCCTCATGGTCTGTTCTTGACATGAACTACCGCAAGAAGGGATTTGATGCGTTCGGCAAACTTGTATATTGGAATCAGAGACGATATCAGTTCAGCGACATAAAAAGCAGCACCTTCACACAAAAGGGCGATAATATCAACGAGAACTCACAAAGTGGGCAGATTTATGACCGGGAACATTCCGGAGGATTCCAGTACGTTCTTGGCACAAACTGGCAGATCAACGAGAACCATTCCGTCGGAATCAAGCTGGACAACAGCGTCGGCACAATAGGCGACGGGCAGATGAAGATGGATCATGACGTCTTTACGAACGGAACAAGAATTGACCATCTCGCCGGCACGAACACTTCGCTGACATCGAAGAACACGTCTCTCAGCGGCAATATGTATTATGACGGAATTTTTGACAAAGTACATGTCAACTTCAACGGAGACTTCACCAGAGGCGTCAACAACAATTCGAGGGATGCGCATGAGGAAAGCTGGAAATCTCCAGTGGATATAAAGACCTCGATTGAAGGCCAGACGACGATGGGAGCAGGTAAACTTGTCGTGTCTTTCCCAATATGGAAAGGCATCTTCCAGACCGGAGTGGAAGAGGTCTATGTCAAGGCGCAGCAGGAGTATCTGATCAACAAGATGGACATACCGTCTTCAAATGGCTCTATAAGGGAGAATACCATCGCAGGATTTGCTGAATATGGACTGCAGTTGCCGTTCGGACAGATCAGTGCCGGACTTCGATATGAGCACGTATCTTTCAACTACAATGACCTGATCGAACCGGAGAACAACCTGTCCCGTGTCCATGACAACTTGTTCCCATCACTCAGTTTCTCAACTAAGGCCGGTTCCGTGAACATGAACCTGAGCTATACGGGAAAGACTCTCCGCCCCCAGTTTGAACAGCTCACGAATGAAATCTATTATGAAAACCGCTTCACTTACAACATGGGTGACCCTCTGCTTGAAAGCGAGACACACAGGAATCTTGCTCTCAACGTAAACCATAAGTGGCTTACCTTTTCCGGAACGTATATGCGGATGGACAACTCCATATTCCAGAAAGCGTTCCCATACAACGATGAAGGAATTATCATCATCAAGTATTCGAACGCAGATGGCCCACGTCGAAAGCTCAATCTGTTCCTGAACGCGTCGCCTGTAGTTGGCGTCTGGAACCCGAGCTATACAATAGGAATGCAGAAGCAGTTCTTTTCTCTTGACGTGACAGATCCAAGAGTCGACGGTGGCCATCGAACGGTCGCAGTAAATGACCCGATGTTCATCATTCAGGCGAACAACGCGTTCCGCTTCAAACACGGTTGGCTTATGAATCTTGATTATCAGTATCTCAGTCCATTCGGACAGATGAATATTTATATCCAGAATCCGATACATACCCTAAACTGTGCGGTGAGCAAGTCATTCCTCAAGGACGAGGCTCTCAATGTCAAGCTTTCGTGGAATGACATTCTTGACATGAATGTCATGAATGTCATTGGTGATTACGGAAATGTCGCAGTCAACCAGAGAAATGATGCGTACAGCCCTTGCATCCAGCTGATGATATCATACAGGTTCAATACGGTAAGAAGCAAGTACAAGGGAACCGGAGCTGGTCAGGACGTAAAGGAAAGAATGAAATGATAAACAATATGAAAATATATTCTGTGTCCAGAGGATTCCTGATTTTCTGGACACTGTTCATCGGTCTTGGTGCAGCAGCTGGTTCAACAGGTATGTTTTGTGACCCAAGTGGAAAAGCCATGGGAATGGATACCATGTTGCCATACTTCGAGAAGCTGCCGTTTGCCGACATCTTTTTCAACGATTATACTATTCCTGGATATGCATTGCTATTCGTCAATGGAATTACCAATTTGACAGCTGCGGCATTGCTATTTGCAAGAAATAAGGCAGGAGAAGTCCTCGGTGGGGTGTTCGGAATTACATTGATGCTCTGGATATGTATCCAGTTCTATATTTTTCCACTGAACTTCATGTCGAGCATTTACTTCTTGTTTGGTTTGTTTCAATCCTTATCAGGATACATTGCATACAAATACAATCCTTCCTCTGAGAGGACATTATGAGCTGTAATCTGTTCCAGAGTATAATTGTTGGTCATATTCTTTTGTGAACTTTGCTTTTATGCCCGCAATCTATTCGGCCTGGCAAACAAGTTGCGATTTCAGGACTCTTCAGATGGCATCATGATACGGTTATAAAGAGGCTTGTTTATAAAAGAATATTGTTTTGGCAGCATGTATTTGAGCACAGCGTTTGACGTGTCTCAAAACCGCCTGTATGTATTTGCGTGCAAATACATACAGGCGGAAAGGCCGTTGGGGTCGCAGGGGGAGTCGTCTCCCCCTTATCTTATATAGATGAATTTATGCTCTTGAATCCTTCGCCGAGGATTTCCGATGAATCGATTACGTTTATGAATGCGTATGGATCGATCTCGGCGATCTTATGCTGAATGAATACGAATTCGCGACGGGTGAGGACTACGTAGATGATATCTCTTTTCTCGCCCTTATACATTCCGGAAGCGGGGATGAGAGTGGCTCCGCGGTCCATATCCTCAATTATGACCTTCCTGATGGCTTCTGTTTCCTTGGAGATGATCATGATTGTCTTGGAAGGCTGACCCTCAAGGATGAAGTCAATCATCCGGCTGGAAACAAAGATGATGATCCATGAGTACATAGGAAGTGTCCATACTCTGAAAGCGACAACGGTCGAAAGGGTGATGATTCCATCGACGATAAGTGTAGCTGTGCCCATCGACATATGTGTATACTTCTTCAGTATCATGGCAATGATGTCGGATCCTCCGGTTGTCGCCCTGGATTTGTATACCAGCCCGAGGCCGGCACCATACAGCACACCTCCAAAAATAGCCGCAAGGATGTGGTTGTGGAGGAGATTCATGTCACTGATGCCAGGTTCAAGCAGGGAATCATAGCCATAGACGGCATGGAAGAACCACATGAAGGCTGGAAGCAGCAATGTGCTGAGTACGGTCTTGATGCCGAACTGCCTGCCGAGAACGGCGATTCCGAGAAGAAGCAGGGGAATATCCATGCAGAGAGCGGTCAGCTCGGTACGCCAGCCCCAGAGATGATGGAAAACCATCGAGAGACCATAGGTTCCGCCGGGAGCGAATCCGTATGGCTCGACGAGCATGACGGCACCCATGGCAAAAACGAAATTACCGAAAACAAGGAGCGAGTACTCCTTGATAGTTTCTTTGTTAAATATCATTACAATCCACTTTTTGAAACAAAGATAAGCCAAAAAAGGAAATATTGTTATAAAAAAGGCCTGGGTCGCTTTCGATCCAGGCCGGGTTCATACTTTTGATTATTCTAGAGATACAGTCCCTTCTGGGGATTGAGACCCTGAGAGTCGAATTTGTCGACCAGTGATCCGTCTGCCTTGTAGAGGTAAACGTCACCATTGGTCTTGTAGTCGGATGCTCCCACAAATACGAATCCGTTGCTGTAGGAGAGAGAATAATAGTTTAGGATCTGGTCGTTTGTGAACATGCCCTTGTCTGCACCGCTGGCCATGTCTATGACCTTGATGGTGCCGCAGACCTGCCAGTTCTCGTCATAGCCTCCCTGTGCAACGAACATCTTGTTGCCTGGACCCTCGACAATACACTTGACATCGGAGTAGGCCATGTCTGATACGCTTCCGCTTGCGATATCAACCTTCTGGAGTTTTGAGGGTGAGGTCACTGCATATGTCACAGGGTCATAGGCGTCCCATGAGCAGACGTATAGGGTCTTGCCGTCCTTGTCTGCAACAACATACTGCGGGTTCTGGTTGACTGTGATCTTTTTCTCCTCCTTGAATGAAGCCAGGTCAACGACAGATATGGTATTGTCGTATCCATAGCCGGAGTTCGCGACATATGCCTTGCCATTCTTTATGCAGAGGCCTTCCGGATATGATCCGACGGCTGTTGTACGTACCTTGTGGGTTGAAGGAGTGATCTCGCCGAGGAATCCTTCGTAATAGGTGACATAGATCTTGCCGTCGCTTTCAGCGAGGTAACGTGGTGCCATCTTGGCCCCTGCGTTCTCGACTTCGATTGTTTCCTTGATCTTCAGGTCACGGTCTGTTACGAATACGACCTTTGATCCATTCATTGCGATGTAGATCTCGTCGCCGAGGACGAGAATGTCCTGGCCGAGGTCTCCGAGACGCTGACCATTTGCAGCGAAGAACTGCTCGGCAGCGACAGTCTTGTCCGTAGGGTTGTAGATCGCGATGGAAGCATCGTTGCTTCCCCAGTTGCCGTTATTGAGTATTACCGCTCCCTGGATTCCTGTTTCAGGCTCGAATGGAGGGTCCTGGCGGCAGGCTGCCAGTGAGAATGCAGCCGCGGCTGCGAGAATGATTTTGTTGATCGTTTTCATCTTTAATATTGAATTTTGATTGCTATTCTGAATTGTCGTCCAGGCATTGGATAGTATTTGATTACCTCATAGTTGACATTGGTGATGTTCAGGATCTCTGCACTGGCATGCAGTCCCCATCCGTGCTTCTGTCCGAATCCAAATGTATGATTGAGGCTGATGTTATGGTCGGCATAGGGATCAGTCCTGTAGGCGGGAGTGTTCTGTGCCAGGGTGTACCTTTCTCCAACGGCCTGCATCGTGTATCCGACGTTGACCCATGGCGTCTCAAGAATCAGGTTTCCGCTGCCATAGTGTCTTGGAGTGTAGGCGATCTGGTGCCTGTAGTTCTTTGCCGATCGGTCTGTGATGTCTACGGCGTATTGGTATGAATAGTTTGCTCCGGCCTGCACTGTCAGCCAATCTGATGCCTTGCCCTTGTACTGAAATGAAAGATCTGTGCCAAGCATCCGGACCTTCCCGACGTTGCGCATGCTCCAGATGAACATCGAAGGAACCGCAACTATCTTGTTCTTGACCATGTTCCAGTAAGCGTCAGCCACGGCGCTGAAATGGTGAAGCCCGAAATCCTTCTCCCATGTAAGGCCAAGATTTGTCTGATTGGCTTTTTCCGGTTTCAGTTTTCTGTTTCCTATGGTCGAGTAGTACAGGTCGTTGAAAGTCGGCTGCCGGAAACTGTCCTTGAACGATGCTCTGATCCTCAAGCCTGTTTCAATTGGAAGCCTGTATGCGATGCTGGCTGATGGACTTATATGGAATCTTCCAGGGGCAGGTGTGCCTATCCTTACCCATTCTTTTATGGCTGTGCCGGAAATCGTGGCAACTGCGGTAAGCGGAGAACGGTCATACTTTCCGGACAAGGCCGAATAGGACGATAGACGCTCGGGAAATGGGCAGCCGGAAATGTTTGAGTCCAGTGTGTTGAATACCAGGTCCTCGGCAGCAGAGAATTCGATGCCGTTGAAAGGGGAGTGCAGCACAGCCGCTGAAATATATCCTTCCTGCTGGAGATATCTGTCATCCTCCGGATTCACGTGGATGGGGTCATAATCTACGAAGCGGTTCCGTGAGCTGCTATATGCCATTGATGATCTGAACTTCCAAAGATCGCCCAGCCGGTCATCGTAAGAAATACTTGCTTTATAATCCCTGTCCCAAAGCCTTTGATGAGGATTCTGGGTGTACAGGACTACGGAACCAGGCAGACCGCGCTCGCTGTCATAGAAGGATAACTTCGTTACAAGATTTCCATTGCTTCCGATCTCTCCATATAAGGTCGCCTCGCTGCTGAATGAAGACACGTCAGAATGGATACGGATTTCACTTGTTGTAATGTCTCCATTCTGAAGGAGAAACGGGTAATTACCTTGAGAATTAATATAGTTTCCCCACAGTACAGCCGACCATCTTTCGCCAAGCTTCTGCTTTATGTTCAGATAAGGATTCCAGCTGCGGAAGGATCCATGCCGCAGCTGTGCAGAGACCTGGGTGGACGTGCTGTCGAAGGCGGGACGGGCTGATTCCAGACTCAATACTCCTACCGCCGATGCCAGTCTTGCGGGTCGGAAGATGTCGGTTGTTCCGCTGATCTCGACAGAAATGCTTTTTATATCATCAAGGTTGAATCGGCCAATGTCCACCTGTCCGTTCTGGACGTTGGATATGACCTGCCCATCGTAGATGATGCCGGTGTGCTGCGATCCGAAGTTGCGGATGCTTACTGACTTCATCCCTCCGAGGCCGCCGTAATCCTTGACGCTCACCCCGGAAAAAGTCCTCAATGCTTCCTGTAATGTGATTGTTCCGGCGTTCTGTATCAGGCGGGACTCGACACGTTGAATGGGGGCAGTGCCGACGACGGCAATGTCCCTGATGTCCGTGACCGTGGCCACAGTCAATGTGTCAGGCGTCTGTGGTGTGACCATGGACGCCAAAATCAACATACTTGCAAGCTGCATAGATACTCACTTTGGGAGCCTGACCCCGGGCTCTTTCTGTGGGACTTTGTTTGTGGCAGGTCTTCGGACTTATCATGGCAGAGAGCCTTCCCGTCCTTTCGGACAGTGGCATGAGAATTCTCTGCCGCTTTTTGCAGATTCACCGCTGCGGGCACAGTTCAGGCATTGCACCTGATTCCCTTTTCAGACTCGACCGGAGCATTGCCGGCCTCGTCCACCACAAACTGACACAAAAATAACATAAATTCATAATCCTGAAAAACAATTCTGGACGTGTGTGTATTGCGGTTTATGCGTGGGAAAGGGAGTCCGCGGGTCTATATATTTTTATATAGACTGTTGTAATTCAGAAGAATAAGATATATATTTGCCCATACCATTAAAAATTTACTACTATGTCTAAAGCAAATGTCAAGCGTAGCGGGATTGCCCGCATGACCAATATTATCGTCTGTACAAGTATATCGGTAATAGCCGTCCTTATTTTTCTTGTTGTATATTCTTTCAACAATATTTTAGTCTAGACCAGCCCATTTTTCAGAGTGATGAAGAATATGTTTTGAAATTATCCGTATTATTTCAAACATATTCTGGTATTCCATATGAAATGTCAGTGTAAAAAAAACAGCCGTGGTGTTTCCACCACGGCCGATTCGGCGTTTCCGGAATATGCCCTAGATGTTGTAGAATGCCGTGAACGCTTTCACGCAGTAAACGTGATCGGCACAGCTTCCGGTTTCTCTGCATGAGTGCATCGCCCAGATCGGGTTGCCCATGTCGACGCCTCTGAGCGGCATCTGGGCGGTAAGGATGTTTCCAAGTGTGCTGCCTCCGGCCACTTCGCTATGATTCACGAACGACTGGCAAGGGACGCCTGCGGTACGGCATATCTCTTTGAATACAGCTGCCGAGTCTGCGTCAGTCGCATACTTCTGTGCTGCGTTGATCTTGATAGCTGGACCTCCTCCAAGGACAGGATGATTGGTCGGGTCGTATTTGTCGGCATAGTTCGGGTGGAAGGCATGCGCATTGTCGGCTGAAATCATGAATGACTGTTCCATCGCTCTGTAGAAGGCCTCGCTGCCGCCACATATACGCTTGAGGAGATTTCTGAGAACAGGGGAGTGCGCACCCTGCTTTGTGCCGCTTCCTGTCTCTTCATTGTCGAATATTGCAAGTACCTGAGTCGCGGCTGAAGGTTTGGCTGCAAGCATGGCTTCAAGTCCGGCGAATGCCATGCTGAGGTCGTCCAGGCGGCCTGACTGTATGAACTCGTCCTTCAGGCCTATTGTGCATGCAGGCGTTGTGTCGTACAGGTAAAGGTCGAAGTCCAGTATGTCTGCCTCGTTTATTCCGCATTCCTTGGAAAGAAGCTTTAGGATCAATCTGTCCTTGCCGAGATTTTCATCTATCAGGGATGATACGTCCATGAGAGGAAGCATGTCCTTCTGGCGGTTCAGCTTCACTCCGTCATTTACCTGGCGATTGAAGTGGATTGCGAGATTGGGTATTGTAAGTATCGGACGCTCAATCATTACTGTCTTGGACTTTGGATGGAGAGGGTCTTCGCTTCTGAGGATTACGCGGCCGGCAATCGACAGTGGACGGTCGAACCATGTCGACAGGATCGGTCCGCCGTAGACTTCGGTGTTGAGGCGTACGATGCCTCCTTCCGACATCATTGCAGAGGCAGGTTTGATACGGAAAGTCGGTGAGTCGCAATGTGCGCAGATCAGTTTGAATCCTGCTTCGGCTACCGGTGCGGTTCCCATGCGTACCGCAAAGATGGCAGAACCGTTCTTTATCGTGTAGAAGCCTTCGCCTGGCGCGAAGTCGGGATTTGGCGATGCCATGTCATATTTCTTGAAGCCTGCAGCATCAAGCTGGCGGCTTATTTCCTCTACGGCCAGGAAATTCACAGGGGACGCGTTGAGGAAGGAAATCAGTCTGTCGATCATATGTATTGTGTTTGGAACAAATATACTCATAAACTGGCTGAAAAGACGTGAAAAAACATTAAATTCGCCAGATACATGAAGTTCCCATGCATATGAAAAGAATACTTGACATTATCCTGGTCCTGGTGGCCATTGCAATTAGCACATTGAATCTTGATGCCCGCAAGAAATGGGTCGGCACATGGGCAACTGCCGAACAGGTCGTAGAGCCGCATAACTGCCCGCCAGAGCCTGGTCTCGGCAATAATTCGATTCGCCAGATCGTTCAGGTTTCCATCGGTGGCGACAAGATCCGCCTCAAGTTCAGCAATGAGTTCTCAAAGACTCCGGTAACCATCAATGCGGCAGCTGTATCTCATGCTTTGACTGCCGGCTATGAACCTGATGTAGAGGCAGGAAGCATGGTTTACCTCACGTTCAAGGGTAAGTCGTCTGTTACAATCAAACCAGGTGAACTGGTTACATCCGATCCTATCAAGTATCATCTTGATCCTCGCGACAATGTTGCCATCGATATCCAGTTCGGTGCGGCTTCTTCCACTGACGTGACAGGTCATCCTGGCTCACGTACTACATCTTATATCGCTACCGGCAACACTACGGATTTCACCAACGCAGTTCGTACAGACCACTGGTACATCATCAATGCAATCGAGACTGAAAGCAAGGACGGCAAGGCGTGTGCAATCGCGGTGATGGGCGACTCGATCACTGACGGACGCGGCTCGACAACCAATATGCAGAATCGCTGGACTGACGTACTCAGCCGCAAGCTTCTCGCCGATGAGTCTACAAAGGACGTTGCAGTGCTGAACTTCGGCCTGGGTGGCAACTGTGTTCTCCGTGGTGGTCTTGGTCCTACCGTCAAGGACCGTTATGAGCGCGATCTGCTCGGTCAGGAAGGTGTTCGCTATATCATCATCTTCGAGGGTGTGAACGACCTCGGCGGCAGGGGAGACGCGACTGACAAGGCAAAGGATATCATCAAGGTTTACAAGGACATCATCAAGAAGGCTCATAAGAAAGATATCCTCGTTTATGGCGCAACAGTGGCTCCTTTCAAGGGCAATAACTACTATAGCAAGAACCACGAGGAAGGCCGCAAGATTCTCAATGACTGGATACTCTACGGTGGTGAGTTTGATGGCGTGATCGACTTTGCAAGCATAGCTGCAGATCCGTCTGACAAGGAGCAGCTCAATCCAAAATACCTCTATGAGAACGATTGGCTGCATCCAAATGCCCAGGGTTACAACGATATGGGTAAGTCTATTGATATCAAGTTATTTAACAAATAAGTAATTACTCATAACAAAAATGTTAACCCCTATTGGGGGGCTTTGGACCATTGATTTGCATGAAAAGACTGCTTTCTGTCCTCCTTTATCTGTTGGTGCTTGCGTTTCCGTTAAGTGCCCGGATAGACAATCCCGATAACTTCTTCGACGAGGCTCAGGGGCTGTGTGTGTCCGGCAGATATGCAGAAGCTATCGACATGCTGACCCGCCTGTATGACGAGGTTGACAGTGATCCGGATCAGCTGTCCCTGAAGGCCAGGGCTGCGATGCAGATCGGCATCATATACTTCTTCATGCAGGATTATGACAGTGCTCTTATCTACTATGAAAAAGCCCGTGCCGGAGCAGAGCAGATGGGAAGTGTGACCGGAGTATCTACGGCTTGTATAAACATCGGTAACATCTATCAGATCAGAGGAGATTTCGACAAGGCTCTCGAACTGTACAATCAAAGTCTTTCGTATCACGAGGAGAATGGAGATATTGATATAATTGCCAGTGCAAAATTCAACATCGCCAGTTGCTATGAGGATATGGGGCGCGAGAGAGAGGCATATGAGGGATACTGTGAAGCCAGTGACCTCGCAGCCCAGGGCACTGACAGGGAGACGGAGTCTGTCTCGCTGCTGAACATGGCTTTGTTCGAGTCTACCCACGGTATGCAGGACAAAGGAGAGGAGCATATACACAGGAGCATAGAGATTGCAGAGGAGAACGATATGCTGCAGGTACTTCACCAGGCGAATCTTGTGCATATGAAAATGCTCGAAGAGTCAGGTGATTACAAGTCTGCATATGAAACATCACTCAAGGTTCGCGAGCTCGCGGATTCACTGTTCAGGGCGGAATCCATGGAGCAGTTGAATGAGTTCCAGGTCAAATATGATACCCGTGAGAAGGAAGCTCAGATCGAGATACAGAACGCCGTCATCAAGAATGAACGGAAGGTCATAGTTCTTGTATTGCTGGCAGCCGTGCTGCTTGGAGGTATTGCGTTCATGCAGTTCCGTTATCGCGCTCTTGAACGTCGGCGCCGCCAGATGCTTGAAGAAATCAATGCGACAAAAGATACTTTCTACTCCATCATTTCGCATGACCTTAAGAATCCTGTTAACGCCCAGAACAATGCATTGAGGATGATGGACGAGAATTTCGATCTTCTCCCGGCTGACGTCATAAGGCAGGAGTGTTCGGAACTTCACAAATCTTCCGAGTCACTCAAGGACCTTCTTGAAAACCTGCTTGCATGGTCCAGAATGCAGACTGGCAGAATGAAAGTCGAACCTGTCAGAATGGATATCTCGTCAGTTATCATCGATGTTGAGAAGATATTGCATAAGCAATTGACAGCAAAGAATATAGTGTTCAATGTGATAGTACCTGAAGGAGCCTCGGCAGAGGCTGACCTCAATATGGTTTCAACTGTCCTTAGAAATGTTGCAACCAATGCTTTGAAGTTTACTCCAGAGGGTGGTCGTATAGATGTGTCTGCAAAAGATGAGAATCCGTATTGGCGGATATCGGTTGTTGACACAGGCACTGGAATGTCACAGGAAACCATTGACGCTCTGCTTGGGAACGGATCTGTAGCCTCACTTCGTGGCACATCTGGCGAAAGCGGTACGGGATTGGGAATGATAGTATGTCGCGATATGATAGCCAGAAACGGCGGCAATCTGTCGATTTCAAGCAAACCTGGTGCTGGCACCGAAGTCTCATTCACAATAAAGAAGGTATGAACAAGATAAGGATAGCAATGGTCGATGACCATCTGTTGTGCCGAATTGGCATCCGTCAGATGCTCCTGTCCGGCGACGAGGCGATCGAGATAGTGTTCGAGGCGTCGGGCGTCGACGAGTTCCTTTCCGGCTACGTCCCTGGCAGCGCTGATGTCGCTCTGCTTGACATTATCATGCCGGGGCGTTCAGGTGTCGACATTGTCCGTGAACTAAAGTCTCGTGGGGATGATATCCGTATCATGATGCTTTCTTCAGAGAGCTCTCCGGAGGTTATCGGAGAGGTCGTGGCCCTAGGTGTAGACGGCTTTGTCAGCAAGAGCATACCGGCAGAGGAACTGCGTTCAGCTGTGACTCAGGTCGCAATGGGACTGCAGTATTTCGGTGCTGACATATCTCATATCATCAGCTATGTACATAAGGCAAAGGCTGAATCTGGCGTAGCGTTTTCAGAACGTGAATTGGAGATCATATCACTATGCTCCAAGGGACTCACGGTAAAGGAGATAGCCTGGAATCTCAATCTTGGTGTCGGCACTGTAAACACACATAAGAACAACATATTCAAGAAACTCGGCATCAACAATTCTGTCGAGCTGGTCCTTTATGCCCTCCGCACCAGCATAGTAACACTTTAGACTAAACGAATTCTTTGAAATGAATATCATAAAGACAGATATAGATGGCCTTCTGATTCTCGAACCAAGGGTATTTGCGGATTCCCGCGGGTATTTCTTCGAGAGTTTCAGTGAAAGGGACTTCAATGCGGCCTTGGAAGAGAATGGACTGGACAAGGTTAAATTCGTCCAGGACAACGAGAGCATGAGCAGCTATGGTGTCATGCGCGGCCTCCATTTCCAGCGACCACCTTACACCCAGGCAAAGCTTGTACGCTGTGTGCGAGGTGCCGTACTTGATGTTGCGGTGGATCTCCGCAAGGGGAGTCCTACCTATGGCAGGCACGTCGCCGTTGAACTGACAGAGGAAAATCATCGTCAGTTCTTCATTCCTCATGGATTTGCACACGGTTTCTCGGTACTCAGCCAGACTGCTGTTTTCCAGTACAAGTGTGACAACTATTATGCTCCTCAGTCGGAGGGCGGCATCAGTCTGCTTGATGACAGTCTCGGGATTGACTGGAAAATCCCGGTACAGGAAGCCATTTTGAGCGAAAAGGACAAGAAGCACCCGCTTCTCGAGGATTTTGACAGCCCATTCGGGGCATAAACAGCAAGAAAATGAATATTCTGGTAACTGGAGCGAACGGCCAGCTCGGCAATGAAATGCGTATCCTTGCAGCAGGAAGTGCCGATAACTACATATTTGCGGATATTACGGAGCATCCAGAAGGACTGGATACGGTGATTCTGGACATCACAGACGCCTCCAAGGTCTCAGAGCTTGTGAATGCCATGTCCGTTGACATAATCGTCAATTGCGCCGCGTATACGAACGTCGACAAGGCAGAGAGCGATCCTGAGTTGTGTGAAACGCTTAATGCGGCAGCGCCAAAGATACTGGCCGATGCGGTCGGCCTCAGGGGAGGTCTTCTCATACATATCTCGACAGATTACGTGTTTGGCGGCGATCCTTACAATACACCATGCCGTGAGGACCAAAAAGGCACTCCTACCGGAGTTTATGGTCGTACCAAACTCCATGGCGAGCAGAATATCATCGCCAGCGGCTGCGACCACGTAATCATCCGTACAGCATGGCTCTATTCGGAGTTTGGACGAAATTTCGTCAAGACCATGCTCAACCTGACTGCAACCAAGCCAAGCCTCAATGTTGTCTTTGACCAGGTCGGTACTCCGACCTATGCTCTTGACCTTGCCGGAGTGATCATGACTGTCATTGATGATTATCGGGCCGCTGCAAGACCTTATCCAAAGACAGGAATCTATCATTACAGCAATGAAGGCGTGTGCTCGTGGTTTGACTTCACCAAAGCCATTGCCAAGCGTGCGGGGAACACTTCGTGCGATATCCGCCCGTGCCACAGCAATGAGTTCCCTTCGCCGGTCGTCCGCCCATCCTATTCGGTTCTTGACAAGACAAAGATCAAGGAGACCTTTGGCATTTCAATCCCGTATTGGACTGATTCACTGGATGTCTGCATGGCGCATCTCAAGTAAGTTGCCAACCGGCTTCCGGCAACGATACACCATATAGCAAAAGCCCCGGAGTAATCCGAGGCTTTTGTTTTATCTGGATGCGAGGGCTTTCAACCGATCAAGAGTCTTTGTCTTGAGAACAGGTTCGCTGTAGTGGTGCTCTGTGAAGGAGCGGCGATGGCAGTCTGAACCGATCATGTCGTACATGCCTTTCGCAAGGATGTCCTCGGCCCTTTTATGCACGTGTTCTCCGTAGGCTCCGGCTATTGAAGGAAGATTGAGCTGGAACAGGCATCCCATATCTTTAAGCCTCTTGTAGTCTTTGGGGTTCATGTAGCAATAACGCTCGGGGTGGGCCATGATCGGTCTGTATCCCTTATGCATCGTCAGCTCGATGAGGTCCCAAAGATTGAAAGGGGGAGTGTTGGCCGATGTTTCCAGAAGTACGAGGTCTTCGCCATGGGTAAGAAGGTCGTCGGCTTCCAGCCTCTCCTCATAAAGCATATCCAGCATATACTCGGCGGCCAGATGGAGCCTTATCGGTCCTGTGTACTCTTTCTGGAACTCGGAAAAACGGTTTCTAAGATCTTCGCTGGTGTTTGGCACATCTTCCATTATGTGTGGTGTCAGCCAGAGCTCGGATACTCCTTCTCTTTCAAGGTATGCCATAATTGAAAGGGACTTCTCCAAAGAATCAGCCCCGTCATCCACATCCGGAAGGATGTGAGAATGATTGTCGGTGATTCCTTTGAGGAGTCCGCTTTCAGTGATAGAATGTTTCCTGTTGAAGAAAAGCATCCTTATGCCTTCTTTGAAGATGATTTCTTTGTCACTTCCTTGTCGGATCCGTAGCCATAGCCATAGCCGTAACCATAACCGTATCCATATCCGTATCCGTACTTGTTGGAAGCACTCTTGGAATAGTCGACACCATTGAGGACAAGGCACATGCGGTTGAACCTGTTCTTGCGGTACTCAGCCTCCATAGGCTGGACAGAACGTTTGTCAAAGATGCCTGCACGAACTACGAATACACTGAGATCCGCGTACTTGGAAATCAGGTCGGTATCGGTCACAAGGTCAATAGGGGCACTGTCCATGATGATGTAGTCAAACTGTGACTTCAGCTTGGTGATCATATTCTGGAAACGGCTGGAGTCGAGGAGCTCGGCAGGGTTTGGCGGAAGCTTGCCTACAGAAAGAACATAGAGATTCTCAGAAACATTCTGGACGAGTGACTCGAGATTGTCAGACTTTCCTGAAAGGTATGCTGCGGAACCCTCGTTGTTCATCTTGATACTTTTGCTGAGGGTAGCCTTTCTGAGGTCGAGGTCAAGCAAAAGGACCTTGTTGTTCTTGAGGGCGAGAGAAGCAGCAACGTTGAGGGTGATGAATGTCTTTCCAGCATTCGGGTTGAATGAGGTGAACAGCAGAGTCTTGCATCCATTTTCACTTCCAACCATCATGTTGAGATTTGTACGGAGAACTCGGAAAGCCTCGTTCATCGAGTCACGGCTTCCTGGCTTGACCATGATCTGGGTCGTCGAATGATCAAGGTTGACTCTAGGTCCTGTAAGATTGAATCTAGGAGCCTTGCCATACTGTGGGATTTCTCCAAGGAACGGCATTGATACATTCTGAAGATCCCTGCGGGTATGTATGGTAGTGTCGAGGGTCTTCTTGAGATAGAACCATGCGAATGGAAGTCCAAGTCCAAGAATCAGTGCTATGAGAGCGGTCTTGGCGGTGCTTGGAGAGATAGGACTAGGTGATCCGTTAGGCGCCTGGATAAGGCGGGTGTTGGCAACGTTCACGAGTGAGGTAAGCTCATTCTCCTCACGCTTCTGGAGCAGGAACACGTATAGTTCCTCCTTTACCTTCTGCTGACGCTCGATCGAGAGCAGCTGGAACTGCTGGCCGGTGGTGTTGGAGATTCTGCCGATGATCTGACGCTCCTGCGCGTCATATTTGTCAACCTGGAGCGAAAGGGCTGAGATGAGGTTGTCGATCGATCTGTTGATAGATATCTTCATCGCGTCCAGGCTGGCATTGAGGTCCTGTATCACAGGGTTCTTGTCGCTTGAGATCGCAAGCATCCTGTCACGCTGGAGCATGGTGTTGTTGTACTCGCGGATCTGTGCTTCAATGCTTGATTCAAGTCCGGTTCCCGAAGGAATGAGGGAATTCGCGTTCTCTGCGCCGCTCATGTAGCTCTTGACATAGTTCGCCACAGAGAGCTCGTTGCGGGCTTCGAGAGCCTTTGATGCCATCTGGGATGACTCGTTGAGATATGTCTGGGTTGCAGCATGGACATCGGAAAGGTTGTTAGTTGTCTTGTAGCTGCGAAGGTCATCTTCGATGCCGCCCAGCTCCTGCTCAATGAGGATGAGACGGTCGTTGATGAACTCGGAGGTGTTGCGTGCAGAACGGTTGAGATTGTCTACCCATGTTTCGTCATATATGTCCAGCAAAGTGCTCAGGATGCTCTCTGCCCGGGCAGGAAACCTGTCAGTGAGAGAGAGGACTGCGACTGAAGACATTTTGTTTGAAAGCGCAACATTTAACTTGCCGCAATAAGCCTTGGCACGTGTCATGGGACTTCTCCAGGACACCGTGACAGGATTCTTCCATGAATCGAAGTACGAAGTCTTGGTAAAGATGATCTTTCCTGCAGGTGTTTCGAGAGTGTCTCCGAAAGAGGCGGTGATTGTCTTCTCATTCAACTCATCTGCGCCAATCTTGAAACTGTCTATTGTGAGTTCCTCTTCTCCGCTTTTTGTCACTTTGAAAGAGAACGATGACGCCATGTTGTCACCTGCAAGTGTCATTTCAAAAGGTGTCTTCTTATAGAGCTCGCGTGTACGCAGGAACTGGTTGTCGATATAGTTGGTCTCGAGACCGAGACGCTCGACCACTCTCATCATGAGGTCTGGGGACTGTATAGCCTGGAGCTCGTTCTCGACCTTGCTGGCGCCGGCGAGACGTGTACCTCCGGCTACGCCGGAAATGCCCTTGAGCTCTGCTGCAAGTGCAGACTGGTTGCTGTCATCGATTATGACTTTCTCGTTTCTGCTGTAGTCCTTCGGAGTGCGGTAAAGGTAGAAAGCGGCCACGAAGAGGCAGAGAACAACAGATATTGCATACCACTTCTTGTGGAGCATGAACAGCTCAAGGATCTCGCTGAACTCAAGGCCGCTGTCCTGCTGCTGTGGTCTTATCTGGTTGTTGTTTGTTTCCATTGTTTATTAGCGACCGATATAATACTTTGACATTAAGGATGCGAAAACATTTGCAGTAGTCATCATAAATGAACCGATTGTCATCCAGAAGCTGACAGATCTGAAATTGTTCTCGTTGACTGTTGACTGACCTGCACGGACCTTGTTAGGGTATACGTAAACGACATCATTCTGCTGGAGATAGAATGCAGGGGAGTTGAAGAAATCCTTTGAGCGGAGGTCGATCTTGAATACCTGGTGCTCTCCGTCCTGCTCGCGGATGACGGTCACATTGTCGCGACATCCATAGATCGTAAGGTCCTTCGCCAGCGAGAGTGCCTGGAGAACGTTGATCTTGTCGGTAGATACAGAATAGGTACCAGGAGACTGAACTTCGCCCATGACGGAAACCTTGAAATTCATGAACTCGACGGTAACGACGGATTCGGTAAGGTAACCCTCTGCTGCGAGTCTGCCCTTGACTAGGTCGGATACTTCGAAACGGGTGAGACCGGCAACATGGAGTTTGCCGAGGACAGGGAAGTCTATGTCGCCAGCATTGTCAACTACATATCCCAGGATTCGATAGCTTCCTCCACCATTGGTCGAAGTGATTTCGGAGCCTGCCTGGTATGAAGCGGTTGAGAGGTTGAACTGAGCCGCAATCTGAGGTTCGCGGCAGGAAACAACTATAGAAAGCTGGTCCTTCGGCTTGATGACAATGCCGTTGTTCACAACTGTAGCCCAGGTCGTGTCATTCTGGATGTCCTGGAGGTAGTTGATGTTTTTGTAGGTCGTCGAGGCGCATGACGAGAGAGCCCATATCGCCGTAACAATTGCAATCACAGCTGCAAATCTGTTTTTCATATCTTATACGTTTGTTTTTTGCCAATTCAAATTCCAAATTTACACATAAATCCTGATTTTCTTCTTAAGAAGATTCCATTTCGGTTACTATTACGTGGTTTTTGGCTAACTTTGTCTTATTGTTGAAAAGAAGAAGCAGCTTTCATTATGCAGATTGACAACACAAAGATGCAATACCATGTTTTTTCACCATATCGTGTGTGTCCTGTAGGCGCGCATGTCGACCATCAGAAGGGCCTTGTTACAGGATTCGCCCTGGACAAGGGTGTCGATCTTTGGTTTGATGTGACTGAAGATGGATCGGTCGAACTCGAGAGTCTTTCATTCCCTGGAAGTATCTCGTTCAGCCTTACGGAAGAGACTCTGGTAAAGCAAGGCAACTGGGGCGATTATGCCCGTGGAGCCAAGTATGCGCTAAGGAAGAAATTTGCCCTGAAACGTGGCATAAGGGGAGTATTGCAGGGGTCGTTGCCTATCGGCGGACTCAGCTCCAGCGCTGCTGTTCTGATCGCCTATGTAATGGCCTTCGCCAAGGCAAATGACATCACTCTGACACCATTCGAGGTCGCTCTCACTGCCAGTGTTGCCGAACGTGAATACATCGGTCTGAACAATGGTCTGCTTGACCAGGCCTGCATCGCACTCGGTCACAAGGATGAACTGCTGATGTTGGATTGTGATACAAACGAGTACAGACTGATCCCGCGCAATCCTGAAATGCCGGAGTTCAGCATCGCGATATTCTTCAGTGGCCTTACCCGTTCACTTGTCAACAGTGACTACAATCTGCGCGTTTCGGAGTGCAAGACTGCCGTATGGGATATTCTTGCGTATGACGATGCTCCTATCAAGCCTATGGACAAGACTTTCCTCAGGGACATTCCGAAGGCAAAGTTCGAGCAGTACAAGGATCGTCTTCCAGCTCGTTTTGCCCGTCGTGCCGAGCATTTCTTCAGCGAGTACAGACGTGTACGTGAGGCTGTCACTGCATGGGAGACGGGCGATCTGGAGTGGTTCGGCAGTCTGAGCTTCGCGAGTTGCGAGTCGTCGATTCATAACTATGAGTGCGGTAGCCCGGAACTCATTGCAATCTACAACGCGATGCGACAGACTCCTGGTATCTATGGCGGCCGTTTTTCCGGAGCCGGATTCAAGGGCGCTTGCATAGCATTGATAGACCCCGCAAAGGAAACCGAGATCGTCAATTCTGTGACCGAGAAGTACCTTGCCGAGTTCCCGCAGTACAAGAAGACTTTCCAGGCTTTCATCTGCCATTCAGATGATGGCGCAAGATTCGTGAAATGAAAAACATAATCATAGCCGCCGGATACGCGACAAGGCTGTATCCTCTGACAGAGAATTTCCCGAAGCCGCTGCTCAAGGTAGGTGGCAGCACCATCCTTGGACGTATACTCAATGATGTTGATGCCTTCCCTGAGATAGATGAGCATATCATTGTCACGAACAGCAAGTTCGCTCAGATATTCCGTGACTGGGCCAAGGGAGTCTCACTCTCCAAGCCAGTCACCATCATCGATGATGGAACCTGTACAAACGAGACCCGTCTTGGCGCAGTCCGCGACCTGCTTCTTGTGCTCGAGAAGTGCTCGATAGATGACGACATCATGGTGCTTGCGGCAGACAATCTGCTGGATTTCTCGTTCCGCGGTTTCGTGGATGCCTTCAGACAGCATGGAACCAGCATGATCATGTGCCATCATGAACCTGAACTCCGCAAGCTTCAGCGTACCGGAGTGATTGCGGTCGATGAGGATATGCTTGTGCTCCAGATGCAGGAGAAACCGGAAGTCCCAGTCAGCAACTGGGCGGTTCCTCCGTTCTATATCTATCGCAAGGAGGACCTGCCGCTGATCCGGGACTGTATGGCACATGGATGCGGTTTCGATGCTCCGGGCAACCTCGCACATTATCTTTGCGAGCTTGTCCCTATGCATGCTTGGGTTATGCCCGGTACACGTTTCGACATAGGCAGCCTTGATACATACGAAGAGGCAAAAAAGATTTACGGAGAATAACTTACTTAAGATTATACAATGAAGGACTTTAAGGATATAAAGATCGCGGTCGCAGGAACTGGCTACGTCGGTCTTTCAATAGCAACCTTGCTGGCGCAGCATCATCAGGTGACTGCTGTCGATGTCGTTCCGGAGAAAGTAGACCTTATCAACAAGGGCGTTTCACCTATCCAGGACGAGTTCATAGAGAAGTATCTTGGCGGTCATGACGCCGATGGCAATCCTGTAAAACTGAACCTTACAGCGACACTGGATGGCGCTGCTGCATACAAGGATGCGGATTTCGTCGTCATTGCCGCGCCGACCAATTATGACCCTGTCAAGAATTTCTTCGATACGCACCATATCGAAGACGTGATCAATCTTGTTCTCAGCGTCAATCCTGACGCAGTGATGGTCATAAAGTCTACTATTCCTGTAGGCTATACCAGATCATTGTACGTCAAGTATGCACTGCAGTTCCTCTATAAGCCGGAACTGAGTGGCAAGAAGTTCAACCTTCTGTTCTCGCCGGAGTTCCTTCGTGAGAGCAAGGCTCTGTATGACAATCTCTTCCCAAGCCGCATAATCGTGGGATATCCAAAGCTTATCAATATTGACGAACATAGCTTCACCGAAGAAAATGCGGCAATCACTGCGATAGGCAATCCGGATGCTGAACAGTATGCAAGGACATTCGCCGCTCTGCTCCAGGAAGGCGCGGTCAAGAAGGATATTCCAACCCTTTTCATGGGAATGAAAGAGGCCGAGGCCGTAAAGCTTTTCGCCAATACATATCTTGCTCTACGTGTCAGCTATTTCAATGAACTGGATACATATGCGGAAGTAAAAGGTCTTGATTCCCAGGCGATCATCGAGGGAGTCGGCTTGGATCCACGTATCGGAAGCCACTATAACAACCCTTCGTTCGGATATGGTGGATACTGTCTGCCTAAGGATACCAAACAGCTTCTCGCCAACTACGAACAGGTGCCACAGAATATGATGACCGCCATTGTGGAGAGCAACCGCACCCGTAAGGATTTCATTGCGGATCAGGTCCTCAGGATGGCAGGATGGTATGACTACAGCAGCAGGAGTCAGTATGAGGCGGGTATGGAGCAGTGTACAATCGGTGTCTATCGTCTCACAATGAAGTCGAATTCAGATAATTTCCGTCAGAGTTCAATACAGGGAGTGATGAAGCGTATCAAGGCAAAGGGCGCCAACGTCATAATCTATGAACCAACCCTGGAGGATGGTACAACCTTCTTCGGTTCAAGGATCGTGAACAATCTGGATGAGTTCAAGAAGGAGTGCAAGGCCATCATCGCAAACAGGTATGACAGCTGTCTTGATGACGTGGCTTCAAAGGTATATACCCGAGATATCTTCAAGAGAGATTAAAGATGGCGCAAGGGAGTCCCCCTCGAGTCATCTTAATAAAAAGAAACAGGAATCTGCTAGCAGATTCCTGTTTCTTTTATTACGCTGGTCATGAGCTCCTTAGTCTTATCGGATGCTGGAACGAGCGGGAGTCTTACATCCTTTGAGCAGTATCCCAGTATTTCGAGAGCCAGCTTTGTAGGAGTAGGATTGCTCTCGACGAAGCACGCGTTGAAGAGCGGGGCCAGCAGATGATGAAGTCTGCGGGCTTCCTTGATATCCCATGCCGTAAGGGCATTGGTAAGTGCGACCATAAGCTCAGGCGCGACGTTGGACGCAACGCTGATGACACCCTTTGCACCAGTCGCCATGAGTGGAAGTGTCTCTCCGTCATTTCCGCTGAGGACCTGGAAATCTTCGTTTTCAGTACCGCGGATGATTTCGCTGATCTGTGAGTATCTTGAAGATGCCTCTTTCACTCCGATTATGTTTGGTAGTTTTGCCAGGCGGATGCAGGTGGAAGCATCCATGTTCACACCGGTACGTCCGGGAACGTTGTACATCAGTACAGGAATGTCAGTCGCCTCAGATACGGCCTTGTAGTACTGATAGATGCCCTCCTGGGATGGCTTGTTGTAGAATGGAACGACTATAAGCCAAGCGTCTGGCTTGCAAGGGGTGAGGAGTTCGATGTTCGCCAGTGTTCCCTGAAGCGAATTGCTGCCTGCTCCGGCTACGAGAATCTTTCCTGGTGCTTCTTCACGTGTAGCTTTGAAGAGAGCAACTTTCTCGTCTGCGGAAAGGGTAGGGGTCTCGGCTGTTGTTCCGAGCGGAACCAGAAAGTCGATTCCTCCGGCTACCTGACGACGGACGAGAGTTCGATAAGCATCGAAGTCTATTGCTCCGTTCTTGAAAGGGGTTATGAGGGCTGTTCCACAGCCGCTCAAGTCAATGTTGTGCATTTATTTGGTGTATGGTTGTTTTCTTTCTACTTGAGGATGAGATCCTTGAACTCATAGATTCCTGGCTCAAGCTTGTCAGCGCGTATTGCGGCTTCAACGGCACCGCGTGCGAAGCCTTCGCGAGAGAACGCCTCGTGGGTGATGGTGATTCTGTCTGCGTGTCCTTCGAATCCTACTGTGTGGATTCCGGCGATCTCGCCGCAGCGTACTGACTGGATCTCGACCTTGCCGCCCATGTTCTCATCTACGATGCGGCCAAGGGATGCTCCGGTTCCGCTAGGGGCGTCGAGCTTGTGGATGTGGTGCATTTCCACGAGGTATGGATCATATCCGCCTGTCTTGCCGAGCAGGGAAGAAATCTTGTCGACAGCAGCAAAAAGAACATTCACTCCGATCGAGAAGTTTGATGCCCAGACAAGGGGAGTGCCTTGCTTCTCGAATTCAGCGAAAATCTCGTCCTTGATGTCATACCAGCCGGTGGTTCCAAGAACAACGGCCTTGAAGTTGGCAGCAAGGAACTTGTAGTTCTTTCTGAATGACTCAGGGAAGGTGAAGTCGATGCAGACGCATTCCTTTGCTATTTCAGGGTCAGTGGAACAGATGTCCTCACTGCGGTCAACTATCTCGATTCCCTTCTCGTTGAGGATGCCTTCAATCATGCGGCCCATACGGCCGTATCCGCTCAATATGATTTTCATGGTTGTCTAGTTTTCAAAGAATGCCTTGTGCAGGCGGCAAAGTGCTGTTCTGAGTTCTGGGCGGTCTACAACTACACTGAGGTTGAGATAGGTCGCGCCCTGGGAGATCATATAGATCTTGTGGTCGACGAGAGCTCCGAAGGTCTTGCTGAGCAGCCCGCGTACGCCGATGATGTTCTTGCCGACGAGCGAGATCTGGGACTTGTCGTCGTTGACCCTTACGGTCGCGAATGCGCTGAGGTCCTCGACAACCTTGTCGATCACCTGGTTCTTGTCAACTGTAACGGTGATGCTGGCCTCGGATGAACTGATAAGGTCGACTGAAACACCGTCATTTGCAAATACGCTGAACACCTTCATCATGAATCCCGGAGTGTCGATCATCTTCAGGGAGTAGATGCTGATGACCTTGATGTTCTCTTTGTACGAGATGCTCTTGACGCCGTCGAAGATGCAGCTCTTGCTCATCACGGCTGTGCCCTCAGAGCTTGGATTCATCGAGTTGAGCACGAACAGAGGTATGCTCTTCGGAACTGCAGGCTCCATTGTAAGAGGGTGAAGCACCTTGGCTCCAAGGTATGCGAGCTCGGCGGCCTCCTCGTATGAAAGCTTGGAGATGCCGACCGTATTCTCTACGATGCGTGGGTCTGCAGTGCGTACGCCGTCAACGTCAGTCCAGATTTCAATGCGGGCTGCATCCACAGCAGCTCCGATGAGGGAAGCTGAATAGTCAGAGCCGCCACGGCCGAGGATTGAAGGCTCTCCGTCAGCGGTAGAACTGATGAATCCCTGGGTGATAACAGCATCAACGTCCTTGTATTCAGCATCGATTACAGCTTTTGTTGCAACGGCAAGCTTCTCCATGTCAGGAGTTCCGCACATGTGCTCCGAGTCGGTGATGACCATTCTGCGGGCATCGATCCATGTGGTCTTGATGCCACGTGCGTTCATTCCGTGACACATGATACCTGAAGACATGTACTCACCCATGCTGATGAAATGAGCCTTGTCCATATCTGATACAGGTGATCCGCAATGTTTCTCGATGAAATCGGACATCCATGAGGTGCGTGCAAGTACAACGGCAGCACCTTCTTCACCGGCACCGAGCTCCTCGGCGGTAGTCAGGTGGCGCTGCTTGAGTCCTTCGGTTATCTTGAGCGCTTCTTCTTTCTTTCCTGCAGCGACAAGCTCCAGGATTCCGTAAAGGCTGTCAGTAACCTTTGCGCATGCAGAAACCACTACAATCGGCTTCTGCTTGAGTTTGCCCTCGACGATGCCTATCGAGCGTGTCATGGCGGCAGCATCAGCTACGGATGTGCCTCCGAATTTCATTACTATCATCTGTGTATTTCTGTTGTTAAGTTCTTCGTGAACAATGCCGGAGGGGTATCCGGAACATAAGTAAAGCCTAGGTTAATCCTAGGCTTTGCAAATATAATAAAAATATTTAATAATCTATCAGTAAGATTAATAGTTCTCTCCGGTGCCGTCGAAACAGTGGGTGCAGACCTGACATTTTGGAAGTCCGATAGACTCCACGAGAGTCTCGATGGTGTTGAACTTGAGGGTATCCATTCCGAGCTCCTCGCAGATGCCCTTGACAAGGCGGTTGTACTCGGGAGTTCCGGTTGTTGCGTAAGCCGCAAGGTTCTTGTCAGGGTCACCCTCGTACTTCTGGATGAGACGTCGTGTGATGAGCTCCATGTCGCTCTTGCTGCTGGTGAAACCGATGAACGGACAGCTGTAGATGAGTGGAGGACATGCGATACGCATATGGATTTCCTTGGCGCCGAGATCGTAGAGACCTCTTACGTTGTCCCTGAGCTGGGTTCCACGAACGATGGAGTCATCGCAGAAGAGCACCTTCTTGTCTTTCAGCATCGTCTTGTTAGGAATGAGCTTCATTCTTGCGACGAGGTCGCGGTTGCTTTGGTTTGCAGGGGTGAAGCTGCGTGGCCAGGTCGGAGTGTACTTTGCAATCGCTCTGCGGTAAGGAACTCCCTTGCCGGCTGAATAACCGAATGCCATGCCAACACCTGAATCAGGAATACCGCAGACGCAGTCAACCTCGGTATTGTCGGTCTGGCCCATCTTGAATCCGCTCTTGAAACGGACATCCTCGACGTTGTGGTCTTCGTAGCTGCTGGTCGGGAATCCGTAGTAAACCCAGAGGAACGAGCAGATCTGCATCTTCTTTTCAGGAGCCCTGAGCTGCTCGATGCCGTCTTCGGTAATCTTGAGAATCTCGCCGGGGCCTACATAACGTTCAATCTCATAATCGAGGTTAGGGAAGCTGGCAGTCTCGCTGGCTGCAGCATATGCACCTTCCTTCTTTCCGATGACGATAGGGGTGCGTCCCCACTTGTCACGTGCCGCGATCAGACCGTCTTCTGTCAGGATGAGCATTGAACATGAACCCTTGACCTTGCTGTAAACCAGCTCGATGCCTTCCTCGAAGGTCTGCCCCTGAACAATGAGGAGTGCAATAAGCTCGGTAGGGTTGGTCCTGTTTGCACTCATTTCTGAAAAATGCATTTTCTTCTCAAGAAGATCCTGCTCGAGCTCCTTTATGTTGGCGATCTTGGCTACCGTTACAATAGCGAACTTGCCAAGATGGCTGTTGAGCACGATAGGCTGTGCGTCATTGTCGCTGATGACTCCGATTCCAGCCTTGCCGCTGAACTTGTCCAGTTCATTCTCGAACTTGGTCCTGAAATAAGATTTTTCCAGATTGTGAATACTGCGAGAAAAGCCGTTTTCCTTGCTGTAGGTGGCCATGCCGGCGCGTCGGGTTCCGAGGTGAGAATGATAGTCTGTGCCGTAGAACACATCCTTGACGCAGTCCTGCTTTGAAATTGTGCCGAAAAATCCGCCCATTGTGTATTGTTCGTTTTAAAAACGGGGGCAAAAATAAATGAAAGAAATGAATTCCTAAAGAAATTTACCAAAGACTTTTCAACAACTTACCAGCAATTGATATTGAATCGTTTAAACTAGAATCCGTACAGCTCCTCAATACGTGTCTTGAGCTCGTTTCTGTCCCAATCGGCTCTGTTTGAGAAGACCAGCACGAGGGCTTCGGAGGCGGGGTAGCGTGCAGCAAGAATCTTGTATCCGCCATTATCTCCCGTGTGGTAGATGCATCCCTTGTCCGGCTCTATGAACCATCCATATCCGTACCAGGTGCCTGGACGGTTCTGGTAGTCGCTGTACGGACTGCCGCTCACCTTTGTATGAGGTGTGTGTGCTTCGTCAAAACTGCTGAGTATGATGTGGTCTCTGATGGCTTTTTCCCATTTCACGAACTCATGCACGGAAGTGTAGATTCCGCCATCCGGCCTGGTCGCAAAAAAGGTCTCTTCACCATAATCGTATTCGTACCAGTTCTTTACATCCGGAGTATCGCCGGCAGTGCGCTCTTCCGGCATGTCCTCGACGTCTGCATACTCGTATCCGTGGGTCATGTTCGGAATCTTGGCGTCAGGAGTGAAATACAGGGTCTGTTCCATGCCGGCAGGCTCAAAAATGTTTTTCCTGACGTATTCAGTGAATTCCATTCCGCTGACCTTCTCCACGATATCGCCGAGAAGGACGAACGTGGGATTGATGTACTCATAGTTGCTTCCCGGCTCGAAATTGAGGTGGTCCAGACCAGGGAGAAACTCCATTGCAAGAGCTTCGTCTCCATGAATCTTGGCTTCGCGTGTGAGATAGCCTCTTCCGTCGGGAACTCCGGAAGAATGAGAAAGCAAGTGCCTGAGGGTGATGCGTTTCCAGAAATCGGCCTGATACTCTGGATGATACTTGGCGACACAGTCGTCAAGGCTGAGAAGCCCTCTCTCGGCAAGCTGCATGATGGCGGTCGCCGTGAACTGCTTGCTGACAGATGCTATGTTGAAGAAACTGTCCCCGTCGATCAGTACCTTGGTCTCGATGTCTGCGATTCCGTATCCATTTTCAAAGATTACGTCATCTCCCTTGAGGATCAGGACGGCAGCCCCCGGCTCACCGGCAGGGAAAAGTCCGTTGCAGATTTCATCAAGTCTTGTGTTGGCCTCGGAATACATATTGTCTTGATTGCTGCAGGAAACCAGTGCAGCGGAGGCGGCAAGTGCCGCGGCGATGAGTCTACGCATCTTCTTTTTCAATATCCTCAGTAGCGGTGGCAGCTTCCTGCGGAACAGGCTTGCCGGCCTTGCGCAGACGGCTGTGCCAGCGCTCGCGGGCATATTGCTGCATGTCACTTACAATATCGTCCTCGTCAACGATCTCGGAACCCAGTATTGTCTCCAATACGTCCTCGAGGCTGAGAATGCCCTGGAAGCATCCGTAGTCATCGATGATGGCTGTGATCTGCTCCTTGCTGGTCTGGAGAGATTCCCATATGGTGCTGAGCGGAGTGTCTTCGTTGAAATATACGATGTCGCGCCGGATGTTCTTCAGCTTGACGTCAAATTTGTCGGCTGCAAGCAGCTCAAGTGCTTCGCTGCGAAGTATATAGCCGGTAATGTATTCAGGGGAGTCGGCATATACCGGAATACGGGAATGATGGAGATACTCGTCCATCTTGTAGAATTCCCTCAGGGTCATGTTCTCTTTTGCGATGGCCGAAACCACGCGTGGCGTCATGGCATCATACGCATAAATCTCGTCAAGGTTCAGAAGATTCTGTATCACCTTGTTTTCGCTTTCCTCGAATACGCCTTCCTCTTCGGCAAGGTCTGCCATTGCGGATACTTCCTCGCGGCTCACGGCGGCCTCCTTGTTCTTCGGCTCTATGATGCGGGTGATGTATTCAACCAGCCATACACATGGGAACATGATGATGATGAGTATGCTGATCACTCTTGCCGATATGCCCATAAGATTTCGCCAGTAGGTCGTACCGATGGTCTTGGGAATAATTTCGGAGAAGATGAGGATGAGCAGGGTAGTGACGGCGGAGACGACTCCGAACCATTCGCTTCCGAACAGCATCGTGGCCTGGCGTCCTACGCCTGCTGCGCCTATCGTGTTCGCTATGGTGTTGAGTGAAAGGATGGCAGCGATAGGACGGTCGATCTCTGTCTTGTATTTCTTGAATAAGCTGGCAGGCTTATATCCCTCATCTTCCTTCATTGTGATGAAAGACAAAGGAGTTGACATCAGCACGGACTCGAGTATCGAGCACATGAAAGATGTCACAACTGCGAACAGGAGGAATAGAAGAAGCAGTCCCATGGGCTTATTCGTCTTTCTTTGCAGAGTCTTTCAGCATCTCGGCGGGCGCAGGAATGCGGAAGCGCTGAATGTCATTGCTGTAAGGATTGCGGAAAACCAGGATTCCACCATGGAGCGCAAGACGTCCACGGAATGCCAGGGTAGAACCATATCGGGTGTCGCCGACAATAGGGTGTCCCATGTCGATGGCTGCATGTATGCGGAGCTGATGGCGGCGCGAAGTCTCAGGCTCGAACTCCACAAGGGTGTGTTTCCTGCCGCGTGATATGACACTCCAGCGTGTGATGGCTTTGAGACCGCCATCCTTTTCTTCGGTGCCGGAAAAGACACGCCCTGTCTTTTCATCTTCGCTGATCCATGTGGTGATGCTTCCGTGGTCCTCTTCGACGTGGCCTTCAAGAAGTGCGGTAAGCCTGTTTTCAAGGACAATATTGTCCCATCGGCTCATGATGATGTCGCGGGTACGCTCGTCCTTTGCAATAAGCAGGAGACCGCTCGCATTAGGATCCAGCCGGTTGAGGGTGTAGACTCTCTTTGGAGCTTTCCAGTCGCCTGTGCCGGCTTTGATGCCTGCGCGGCGCGTGGTGCGTACGTATTCGTTGAGAATGCCGCAGACATTCGCGGGTATATGTTTGCCGTCCTTTGTCGGAGCACTGGTCGACAGGCCCGGGGCCTTGAGGACAACCATGATATGCTCATCTTCAAAAAGGATATCCACGCCCTGTTTCTTTACCTTGTCGGAGGCGTTGTCTTTCATGCTGGCGCCGATGGATGCTCCCTTGGTGAGCAGTTCGACGGTATCTCCAGGATTGAGCTCAAGATTGAATGCCTTTGTCCTTGCTCCGTTCACTGCGATGCGTCCAGTGGAGAGCATTTCTTTGACTCCTGTTCGACTGGTGTCAGGGAATATCTCAAAAAGGTAGCTCAGAAGGGCTGCCTTATGCTTTACTTGGTACTTCATTGATTTAGCGGAGTATGTCGAGGTCCTTCTTCAGCATGACCTTCCGGTCCATCATGGCAACCTTCTGGAACAGACGGATCTGGTTTCCGAGTGAAAGATGAACCTTGTCTTCGTGCTTGCCCTTGCGCCACCACTTGTAGAAGCCGATAGGGTCGTTTTCGAAAGGAATGGATGCTTTTATTCCGGTGCTGTAGCCAGGATAGTCGACTACAAGGTTGAGCCCCATGAAACGCTTGTAATATTCCGGGTCGGCTCTGCGTAGCTTGCTCACGAGAGGTGCGAGCACTTCAGACGGATCTACCTGAAGGGTCTTTTCGCGGATGATCATCTTGTGGATACGGACAGGGTCAGTGTTCAGCCAGGTGCCCATCCTCAATGTCTTGGGCCCCTCCTCGGTGTCGAGTGTCAACTCGTCCATCGAATAATAAATCTTTTCGGGATCTAACGGAAACTGCTGCGGCGTATCTATCTGAATATCCATAACTTTACAAATATAATTGATTTATGGATATTTCCGCAATTATTTTGGTGTTTTTACGGTCTTAAACCATCTTCTCCCTTAAAAAATGTAAGAGTTTCCGGTCAGTTTCGTTGTTGATTGAAAAATCCGTGTCTGAAGCACCTTTGGATATTGTAATGGCTCCGCATATGTCGATCCCGAGGATTTCCCTGCCCATGGAAGCCTTTTCAATAAGCTCCATGCAGAAATCCAGACTCATGCATCCTTGATCCCAGTCCGTACGGGCGTATTCTTCGGAAAATACATCCTTGTCGATGGAAATGTATAACGGGAGTCCTTCCGGAATGCAGGATGCAATCCTCTCGATGGCGACATCGTCAATCCCATTGAAAGATTGCTGTTCAGCAAAGACACTGGTTCGTCCAGGAAAACCTTCGCATTCTCCGGCGAGATCACCGGCAATTCCGACGATGGCGGCATGCATCAGAAAAGGAAGTTCGTCCAGACTGTCTCGCAGCCAGCTGCCGCAGCTGAGTACGGGGAACGCAGGGCACTGCATGTCAGGATGATGGTCCAGAAGCAATAAGGCAAAAGGCTGTTCTATCTTTTCAAGGAACAGTTTCGTGGCGTAATGATAGTCACCTGTATCTATCCAGTGAATTCCGCCGTGGCCGTTTCCCATGAGTGTGGAACGCATGCTGGCGTAGCTGTCAGGATCGACATAGCAGTTTGTCCCTTCCAGAGATGAAAAATCAATCAGACAGGTTCCTGGGCACAAGTCGGCCAGTCCGCTTTCGTAGCAGACGCCCGAATAATTCAGTATGATGTCAGGTCTGTCGGTCCAGGTCTCCATGCCATTGATTCTGTGTCTGCGAAATTAATCATTTCAACCATATGAACGAATGTATTGTTGCCGGAATGCACTATATTTGACGTCCGGTTTCACTTGACAGGGCATGTTTGCTGTCCGTCATATTATATTACAATAGCGCAAATGAAAAAGATTTCAATACTTTTTGCGGCCTTCATGATGGCCTTTTCATGTACTACAACCGTTCAGGAGGAACAGCTCCAGACCGGAGACCTTGTGTTTGTCGGATTGCCTATGGATTACAGTCTCGAGAACGACGGTGACACCATGGATTCCGCAATCGTGGCTGCGACAGGAGATGATGACCTCAACATGATACATGTTGCCATCGCGGAGGTTGAGGATGGAGAGGTCTGGATAATCGACGCGACGATAAAGCATGGTGTGGACAGACATCCTCTTTCGGTGTTCCTTGAAGATTTCACCCTCAAGGATGGATCTTATCCCGAGTTCATCGTGAAGCGTCTGAGTGACAATTCCGACGCCTCGCAGTGGGTCGAGAACGCAAAGAAGTATCTTGGCGCTCCTTATGATGTCGCTTTTCAGCCAGCTGACAGCGCATACTATTGCTCTGAGCTTGTAGAGGCCTCATATCTGTCCGAGAATGGTTCAAGCCTGTTCCACAATGCTCCTATGAACTTCAAGAATTCCGACGGAGAGTTTCCTGTGTACTGGGAGCAACTCTTCGCCCGCATCAATTCTACCATTCCACAGGGCAAGCCGGGCACCAATCCACAGGCAATGTCAAAGGAGGATTGTCTCGTTCCGGTCGAGGGTGTGGATATCACGGCTATTCAGTAAATTTCAAGATTCATTTTTTCTTATGACCAGATTACCAGATGATCCAATGATCCTTGCATCCAGCATCAACATGATGCTGAGGGATGGCGAGTATGAAGACCTGGACGATATCTGTGCGGCATTTGACTGCGATCGTCCGGAAATAGAAGCAAAGCTGGCGTCCGTCGGCTTGTCTTATGACGCGTCCCTGAACAAAGTAAGGTGACATGGACGGAAGGATAAGGGAAATCGCAGCGACTTGCTGCCGCTTTTACAAAGGGGAAGCAGAATGCCCTGTATACGATGATCCGGTCAAGGAGCTGCTCTGGAAATTTGAGAGGCATTGGATCGAACTTGGCCTCTCCGGTCAGACTGACATCCTGCAGGACTATGTAGGGGAGTATGTCAAGTCGGATCCTTCCGGGGCCTCATCCGGGGAAGACATCCCTCCGATTTCGCTGAAAGCTCTGATTTTCCATCATTTTGCAAAAAGCAGTGGAAAGCCTGCTGATGCAGTTGAACCATTCCGCAGACTTTTAGCAAGATACTATCGCAATACTCCATCAAGTTTATCGTAATATGGCATAAAAAAGAGCCGTCCAGCTATGGGCGGCTCTTTCATATGAAAGAATTGAATCTTACTTATTGATAGCCTCAGCTACTTCCTGAGCAGCGAGAGTAAGCATTACGTAGTTTGGTACTGAATTGATACAGCACTCATTCTCACCCCAGAGGAAAGGATAGTCGTCCTTGTTCTCGAGGAAGTCAGGGTTTCTCACGAGAAGACCAGGAGCTACGCCACCGGCGATGGTGGTATAGTCAGCACGGGTGTTGCCGTAAGCAACCTTCTTGGTGTTTACACCGACACCGAGGATGAATGATACGTTGCTGTAAGGGTGGCAGCCATAGAGATAGTTGAGTCCCTTGAGGATATTCTCTGGGTCAACCTTGTCTGGGAACATCTTCCAGATCTGGTAGCAGTTGAATGCATTGCCGATGACCTGGTTGTTTCCACCCCAGCCGTAGCCTGCGATGGTAACCTCGTAAGGGTTGTCGTTGCCAGACTTGGAAAGGCTTTCTACATAACCAGGAATGAGAGCGTCAACCTGTGCCTTCTGCTTCTTGCTGAGGAGATCGTAGATGCGGAGAAGGTTGTTGAGGTTGAATCTTGGCATGAATGCACCGCTTGAGTTCCTGTTGTTTGCAGGAGCTGAAGGCTGAAGTTCTTTGTCGATGCGGCTCATGAAGTAATCCTTGTACTCCTTCTTTCCGGTAGCATAATAGAGCTCGATTGCGCCGTTGAAGCCAACGTTTGCGCTGCCGCCCCATCTTGCCATCATAGGGTCCTCGTCCTCTGGCTTTGCGTTGATGACGTACTTGTCCCAGAGCATCTCGGCGTTCTTGATAGATCTCTCCGCCTCCTCAGGATAGTACTCCTTGAGTGCAGGATAAGAAGCTGCAAGAGCAACGATAGAGTTCATTACGCCTGCTGCAGAAGGCTTGCGGGTCATGATGATACGGTCATCATAGGTACCGCTGCGCTTTCCGTCGGCTGATACCTCGTATGGTGCGAGGCTAGGGTCGTAGATGAGACCGTCGGTGAGGTTTACTGCGTCGCCGAGGTGGTGGTACTGATGCATCTGAGGCTGACCGATGTTGCCTGATACGAAACCGAGAGCCTCGATCTGTGCATTCATGTTGAGGGTACCATGCTGGATCTGCTGAACAACATCAGGAATTCCGTCAGGACGGTGGATGTCTGCGTACTTGGTAGCCTGGTCGATGTAGGTCATGTCTCTGTCTGGACGGAACATTCTCCAAAGAGTTGCGAGGTCGCTGGTGGTGGTGACAACAGAGTTCTGCTGGATGTCGAAGTCACCTGCGTCATACCATCCGCCGACTGCAAGGCCAGGAACATGCTCGAGTGGCTTGTACTTGGTCCAGTTCTCGTCGCCCTGACGATAACCATCGTGGAGGCTGATGTTTGCAGGAGCCATGATTGCATCATCCATGTTGGCTGCGCCATGCCATACGCGGTAAGCCTCATTAACCATCATGTGGTCCATGTTGACTACGAGAGCGATGTCCATAGAAGCATGCCACTTGTCAGAATAGATGTCCTTGTCGATAGGGAATGCGTTTGACTCGACTCCGTCGTAAAGGATGCTGTAGAGACCAGGGGTGGTGATGCTTGAGAAGTCGATTCTTGCGTAGTTGTAACGGTTGTTGTAAACACCCCAGTTCTCGACTGCAGCCTCGAGGGCAACTTCCTTCTTGCCTGTAGGGGTGACGCGGAGAATCTTTGCGGTCTTTGCAACTGCGGCTCTCTTGTCGAGCTCGACAACTGCGACCTTCTTCTGTGCAGGTGTATAACCTACCTGTGAGAAGCCGATGTTAGGCTTTCTGATCCAGTCAGGGTTGTCAGCTGGCTCAACGTACCACTCGAGAACCTTGCCGGTCTTGCCTGCAGGGAGGAGTGAACGAACCACGAAGGTACCGTTCTGTGCGAGGAGACGGCCGTCATAGAGGCTGACCTCCTGGTCGGAGGTGATGCCAACGGAAAGGCCGCTGTCCTCTGGTGCGAGAACGATCTGGTGACCGGTAGAGAGAGCGATAGGAACGAGGAATTCGCCGCGTCCGCGATCGTCGAAAGTGGTCTCGCCGAAGTACTGAGGGATCTTCTCGGATACAGGGCGTACCTCGGTGTTGTGCTGAGGGTACTTAGGAAGGATTCTTGCTGCGCCGTCAACGAGATAGTTCTTTCCGAAATATGAAGCAGGGAAGAACTCGAGGTTCATGCCGGCCTTGCCTACGAGGCTTGCTGGAACCGGTTTGTCAAGGAATACCTGCATGAGGACACCTGCGTCCTTAGGAGTCACCCTGATCTTCGATACGAAGTTGTAGTCTTCATAGGTGAGCTCTACCTCGACATAGTTCTGTGCGCGGTTCACTTCACGGTTGGTCATTGTTCCGTAGATGTCCCACTGCTCAGGAGTGTTCATGAGGCGGATTCCACCACCGGTGCCGATACGCTCGCCCTTCTGGATGAGCTCGATGCCGGCGAGCTTCTCGTCGCAGAAACCACCATTGTAGATGTTGTTGTAGACGAGGACGTTAGATCCTGTCTTCTCGAAATACTCGAGATCATTCATCTTCATTGACTGGGCACCTGCGTTCAAGGATGCCATTGATGCGATGAGTGCACCATAGGCCGCTAGTTGTAGCTTTTTCATTGTACGTTGGTTGATAGTTGATAGTTATTAATAGTGAATAAATAGTCAAAATATCGTTTAAAGGTACGATAAAAAAACGGCAGGACAAAATAAATGCCTGCCGAACTATTCTTATCTTTGTGCAGCCATCTGCGATGCCGCCTGAACCGTACGGGTAGCTGCAAAAAAAATGAGGGCCTGCGCTCACGCGTGGACCACTCATACTAACCACATAATTAATAACACTAAAACTAATAACCAATAAGTTGAGAGGGAGGGTTGCTCCGTTAGAACCTCAACTCGAATGCAAAGGTACTACCTTTTTTGAAACCTGCAATACTTTTTAGTAAAAAAATTTAAAAAGTCGCATTTTTATCGTTTTAGTGCTGATATTGGCATAGTTAGGCGATAATAAAAAACTTTAAAATGACGTTTGGCAAGTTTACATACCCTTTCTGCTACACCCCGCATCCACTTGTGAGGAAGGCTGCGGACAACCTGATTGCCAGGATAGATTCCGACCCAGCGCTCAAGGATTTATTCTCTGAGGGTAAGATGCTGGGTGTCATGCTGGTAAGGGATGTGGACGGAAACTTGCACACCTTGAATGCATTCTCCGGAAACGTCGGCGGGCGCAGTATGATAGAGGGGTTCGTGCCTCCGGTCCTGGACCTTTGCGACCCTGAAAGCCATTTCAAAAAGGAAGAATTTGAGATTTCTTCAATAAATGCAAAGATAAAGGAACTGGAAGCTGCTGGGGAGCCGGTCGATGCGTTGAAAGCGGAGAGAAAGCAGCGCTCGGTCGCATTGCAGGGATGGATTTTCGATAATGCAAAGGTTGCGGCTGCAGACGGTGACATAAAGTCCATACGAGAGGTTTTTGCAATCAGGGGAATAGTCCCTCCAGGGGGGACAGGGGATTGCGCGGCTCCGAAACTGCTCAACTATGCAAACCGTAACGGATTGCAGCCGCTTGCGATGGGAGAGTTCTGGTATGGCGCGTCTCCTAGGCGGGAGATCCGTCATCATGGGCGCTTCTATCCTTCCTGCCAGGGGAAATGCGGTCCGCTTCTTCCATGGATGATGAAGGGACTGGATGTCGAGGACAGCCCTCTTGAGTCTGCCGAAGCGATTCTGGACATAAGATACGAGGATGACGCCATCATTATCGTCAACAAGCCTTCCGGAGTGCTTGCTGTCCCTGGACGGACTGCAATGAAATCATTGCTGGAACTGCTTGAGGAACATTGTGGCTTTCCTGTGCATTCCTGCCACCGGCTGGACATGGATACTTCCGGGCTTATGGTGTATGCAAAGACTCTTGCGGCAAAAGTCAATATTGAAGGGCAGTTCGCGGCAAGGGAAGTGCATAAGACCTATGTCGCAAGGTTGTGCCCTGGGGTTTCCATAGCGGAAAAGGGCCGCATCGAGCTGCCTCTTGCGCCAGACTGGTACGACAGGCCGCGTCAGATGGTGGATTCGGACGAAGGCAAGACGGCTCTGACCCTGTTCGAGAAGCTCGGCGGTACAGCGGAAGGATATACCGACGTACGGTTCACGCCTCTTACCGGCCGTACTCACCAGCTGCGCGTACATGCAGCGCACCCGGAAGGACTTGGACGTCCTATCCTTGGAGACAGGCTGTATGGTGGTCAGATCGAGGCTGCGGGCAAGGAGGGAATGGCTGAAAGACTCCATCTTCATGCTGCCTCACTGGCTTTTCATCATCCTGTCAGTAACGATATAATGGAATTCGTGTCGGAACCTGACTGGCTGCAGGAACCGACACGATAGATGGTTTGGTGAGAATCAGCCTATGAACTCGTTGAGCAGCGAGTAGACAACGTGCATCGGGAATCCCATTATTGTGAAATAAGACCCTTCGATTCCGGTGATTCCGATATATCCGATCCATTCCTGGATGCCGTATGCTCCGGCTTTGTCGAACGGCCTGCAGTTGTCGATATAGTATTCAATCTCGTCGTCGGAAATATTCTTGAAATGTACGACCGCGGTGTCGGAGACTGTCTTGTGGCGGGTACTGTCACGCATTGTGACGGCTGTAATAACCTTGTGCTCGCGGCCGCTCAGAAGACGCAGCATGCGCACAGCATCCTCCTTGTCCTTGGGCTTGCCCATGACCTCGTCTCCGCAGAGGACGAGGGTGTCGGAAGTGACCAGAATCTCGTCCTCCTCAAGTCCTCTCCAGAATCCATAGGACTTGCCTTCAGACAGTACTGAAGGTATGCTTTCATGAGGCGTGTCCGGGCTATAGCATTCCTCGAAGTTGTTCTTCTTATCAACTTCAAAATCAATTCCTAATCCGGAGAGTAATTCTCTCCTTCTTGGCGATCCGCTCGCCAGTATGATCTTCTTTCCCTTCAGGTCCATTCCTAGAACATCTTCTTGTAAACTCCACTGTCCAGAATCCACTCTCCACGACTCTTGAGAAGCAGTTCCATCGCATGTCTTACGCAGCCTTTTCCTCCGTTGAACGGTGATACTATGTCGGCCACTTCCTTGACTTCAGGAACGGCGTCGGCAGGGGCGACTGCGCATCCGCAAGCCTTCAGCACGTCAATGTCCGGAAGGTCATCTCCGAAGTACATGACTTCCTCTGGCTGGAGGTTATGGCGCTGGCAGAAGTCCTGGAAATCCTCGAGCTTGTAGCGGGAGTGCAGATATATGTCTTCGCGTGCGACGCCGACCATGACCATGCGGTGTGCGATGCTTTCTGAACTGCCTCCGGTAATGATGGCTGGAATGATTCCCTTCATCCGGGCCATGCGGATTCCGAATGCGTCCTTGGAGTCGAATACACGGAGAAGGTCTCCGTCCGGCATGGCGAGGATTCCGCCGTCGGTAAGGATGCCGTCGACGTCGAATGCGACGGCCTTTATCTTGCTGAGATCCATATCGTGTTGTGGTTTGTCGTGCAAAAATAGCCAATCCCTTTGATAAATTTGATGAATGGGGTGAAAATGCCTATATTTACACGATTTTGTAATTATTAAGAACACATGCGCGTAATAATCACCGAAAACTATGCCGAGATGTCGGTATTCGCAGCCAACTATGTGGCGCAGCGTATTATCGATGCGAACCCTACTCCGGAGCATCCATTCGTGCTCGGATGTCCGACAGGTTCATCCCCACTCGGCCTTTACCGCCAGCTCATCAAGCTCTATGAGGCAGGAAATATTTCTTTCCGGAACGTCGTGACTTTCAACATGGATGAGTACGTCGCACTTCCTGAGGAGCATCCTGAGAGCTATCATTCTTTCATGTGGAACAATTTCTTCAGCCATATCGACATCAAGCCTGAAAACGTTCATATCCTCAACGGAAACGCAGCCGACCTCAAGGCCGAGTGCGAAAATTACGAGAAGATGATCGAGGACGCAGGCGGAATCGACCTTTTCATGGGCGGCATCGGCCCTGACGGACATATCGCTTTCAATGAGCCTGGTTCGTCGCTGGCTTCCCGTACACGTGTGAAGACGCTTACCACCAATACCATCCAGGCAAACTGCCGATTCTTCGACAATGACGTGAACAAGGTCCCGAAGCGAGCCTTGACTGTCGGCGTCGGCACTGTGATGGCGGCAAAGGAGGTCCTTCTCGTGGTCAATGGTCCTGCGAAGAGCAATGCTCTCCGCCACGTGATCGACGAAGGTGTGAACCACATGTGGACCGCTTCGGCACTCCAGATGCATCAGCATGGAGTAATCGTATGCGATGAAGAGGCATGCGTTGACCTCAAACTCTCGACTTACCAGTACTTCAAGGACAAGCAGACCCTCGAGGATGTTGTCAGCGAGTACATCAACAAGTTTTAAATAGAAACATACATAGACAATGGAATTATCCGCAAAGTACAATCCCTCAGAGGTAGAGGACAAGTGGTACGCCTATTGGCAGGACCACAAGTTCTTCCATTCAGAACCTGATTCACGTGAGCCATATACCATCGTGATCCCGCCACCGAATGTGACCGGTATCCTTCACATGGGCCACGTGCTGAACAATACTCTCAATGACGTGCTCATCCGCAAGGCCCGCATGGACGGCAAGAACGCATGCTGGGTGCCTGGTACCGACCACGCTTCCATCGCTACCGAGAGCAAGGTCGTTGCCAAGCTCAAGGGCATGGGAATCAGCAAGGAGGACCTTACCCGCGAGGAATTCCTCAAGTATGCCTGGGAGTGGAAGGAGGAACATGGCGGCATCATCCTCAGCCAGCTCCGCAAGCTTGGATGCTCATGTGACTGGGATCGTACCAAGTTCACCATGGAGCCTGAACTCTCAAAGGCTGTGATCAATACTTTCGTGTATTTCTACAAGAAAGGCCTCATCTACAGGGGAGTCCGCATGGTCAACTGGGATCCGGTCGGCTTGACGGCGGTTTCTGACGAGGAAGTGAACCACAAGGACACCGCCAGCAAGTTCTATCACATGAAGTATTTCATCTCGGACGGCAACGGCAATCCTACTGACAAGTACATCGTGGTTGCAACAACCCGTCCTGAGACCATCATGGCCGATGCTGCCGTGTGCGTGAATCCAAACGACGAGCGTCACCACTGGCTCAAGGGCAAGAAGGTTCTCATCCCTCTTATCAACAGGGAGATTCCTATCATCGAGGATGACTACGTGGAAATGGACTTCGGAACAGGATGCCTCAAGGTTACTCCTGCGCATGACGCTCATGACTATGAGATCGGCCTCCGTCACAACCTTCCTGTACTCGACATCATCGATGACCACGGCCGACTCAACGAAAAGGCCCAGATCCTCATAGGAGAGGACCGCTTCGATGCAAGAAACAAGATAGCCAAGATGCTCGAGGAGGCCGGCAACATCGACCACATCGAGGACTATACCTCTCCAATCGGATATTCTGAGCGTACCAACGCTGTAATCGAGCCTAAGCTCTCCGCACAGTGGTTCCTCAAGATGGAGGATCTCGCTGCAATGGCGCTCGACAGCGTCGAGTCTGGCAATGTCAAGCTTATCCCTGACAAGTACCGCAACACATACCGTCACTGGATGGAGACCGTGCGTGACTGGTGTATCTCTCGCCAGCTCTGGTGGGGTCAGCAGATTCCTGCATACTATCTTCCTGATGGAAAGGTGGTTGTTGAGGCTACACCTGAAGCTGCACTTAAGGCTGCGCAGGAAATCGATCCGGCTCTCGGCATGGATGATCTCCGCCAGGATCCTGACGTGCTTGACACCTGGTTCTCAAGCTGGCTCTGGCCTATTTCGGTATTCGACTCAAACAAGGCTGGCCATCCAGAGGCTGAGCCGAACAGCGACCTTGCATACTATTATCCTACCAACGATCTTGTGACCGGACCGGATATTCTCTTCTTCTGGGTTGCCCGCATGATCATGGCCGGTGACGAGTTCATGAAGGAGGTCCCTTTCCGCAACGTTTACCTCACAGGTATCGTTCGCGACAATCTCGGCCGCAAGATGTCCAAGACTCTTGGAAACAGTCCAGACCCGCTTGACCTCATCGCCAAGTACGGTGCAGACGCTGTACGTATCGGCATGCTTCTCTGTTCTTCGGCCGGCAACGACATCTTCTATGATGAGTCGCAGGTAGAGCAGGGACGTAACTTCTGCGGCAAGATATGGAACTCATTCCGTCTCATCAGCGGATGGGAACACAGTGCCGATGTCGAGACACCTGAGGCAGCAAAGCTCGCTGTAAAGTGGTTCGAAAGCCGTTTAAGTCAGACTGTTGAACTCGTTGAGGATCACTATTCCAAGTTCAGAATTTCTGATGCCCTCATGGCTATCTACAAGATATTCTGGGATGACTTCTGCGCGTGGTACCTCGAGCTTGTGAAGCCAGCATACGGCTGTGCGATCGACGAGACTACGTACCAGGCTACCCTCGGATTCTTCGAGGCACTTCTCAAGATGATCCACCCTGTAATGCCATTCATCACCGAGGAACTCTGGCAGGCGATGGCTGACCGCAAGGAAGGTGAGACCATCATGTACCAGCCAACTCCAAAGGCTGGCGCATGGGAGGCTGCCGTACTCGATTCATTCGACCTTGCACGCGAGGCTGTGATGAATATCCGCAGCATCCGTCAGCAGAAGAACATCTCTCCAAAGGAACAGTTCGCCCTCAAGATCAAAGGAGACTTCCCGATGGAGTTCGCCGCTGTAGTCGCTAAGCTTGCAAATACTTCTTCTATCGATAAGGTCGCTGATTTCGGCCAGGATGCCGGCGCTTCATTCATGGTGAAGACAGTCGAGATGTTCGTACCTCTTGCCGGATTCGTCAACGTCGAGGAAGAGCTTGCAAAGCTCCGCAAGGACCTCGAATATCAGCAGAAGTTCCTTGAAAGCGTGCGCAAGAAGCTCTCGAACGAGTCCTTTGTCGCTCATGCACCTGAGAAGGTGATCGCAATCGAGCGCCAGAAAGAGGCTGACTCGCTTTCAAAGATTGAAAGTTATGAATCTGCTATCAAGGCATTGGAAAATAATAAATAAAACAACTTAGTTACATTGATGTAACATTTTTGTTATGTTATATTCAGAGGTTGAATTCCCGGTAAGGTATTACGAAACCGACCAGATGGGCATCGTACACCACTCGAACTATATCAGATATTTCGAGACCTGCCGCAGCAAGATGATGGCAGAGAACGGTTATCCGGTCGAGCGCTGCGAAGAGGAGGGAACTCTCTTCCCAATCGTATCTATAGAGTGCCGATACCTTTATCCGGCAAGGATGGGAGACGTGCTGACAGTGAGCGCAAAGGTTGAAAAGAAACCTCTGGCAAAGTTCACTTTCGAGCAGGAAGTCCGTAACCAGAGAGGCGAGGTCTGCGCACGCGGAACTGTCGTGGTAGGCTTTCTCGACAAGAAAACCGGACGCCCATGCCGTTGTCCGGAGGGACTTGCATCACTGTTTGACGAATAATAACCGATAATACAGATCATCATGAGATTGTATCCGCTTTTTCTCGGCAGCCTTGGATTCGGTGAGATGTTTCTCATCTTCCTGGCAATCATGCTTCTCTTCGGAGGAAAGAAGATTCCTGAGCTTATGCACGGCCTCGGCAAGGGACTGAAGAGTTTCCGTGCCGGCATGAAGGATGTCGAAGACGAACTCAAGGAAGTAAAGAAGGACATCAAGGAGTTAGAAAAGGACGAATAATGACCTTCTGGGATCATCTGGAGGAACTGAGAGGTGTCATAATCCGCTCGGTTCTCCTCCTTTTGGCGTGCTTCACAGCCCTCTTCTTCTTCAAGGACTTTCTGTTCGACGGAATCATCCTGCGTCCTACGCAGGGTGATTTCTGGTTGTACAGACTCCTGGGTGTGGGCATGAACCTGGATCTCATAAACATCGACATATCAGCGCAGTTCTTCACTCATATCAAGGTGAGTTTCATCTGTGCGCTGGTCGTATCCTTTCCTTTCCTGTTCTTTTTCCTGTGGCAGTTCATCGCTCCCGGACTGTACGATAATGAAAAGAAGACCATAAGAGGAGCGTTTGCACTCGGAGCAGTGCTGTTCTATCTTGGACTTGCAGTCGGCTATTTCATTGTCATGCCGATTCTGCTCACTTTCTTCAATGGATATCAGGTGAGTGCCAACGTAACCAATACATTCTCACTGAATTCGTATATTTCGATATTCACATCTATGGTATTCCTCATGGGTGTGTTGTTTGAGTTTCCGTCGGTTCTTGCCATCCTTTCGCAGTTCGGTATTGTCACAAGGTCTTTCCTGCGTCAGTATCGCAGGCATGCCGTCCTGGTGCTGCTCGTGCTTGCAGCCGTGTTGACGCCTACCGGCGATCCGTTTACCATGCTGGTGGTGGCTGCTCCGCTGTATCTCCTCTATGAATTCAGCATCCTGCTGTGCCGCGAAGGTGCGAAGGAAGTAATAACGGACGATGAATCAACCGCTTAGACTATGATTTCAATCAATAATTTGACAGTAGCATACGGCAGCTATACGCTGCTGGACAACATAAACTTCCATATCAGCGAGACTGACAAGATCGGACTCGTTGGAAAGAATGGCGCCGGCAAATCGACAATCATGAAGCTGATATGTGGATGGCAGTCACCGACCAGCGGCTCGGTTGACAAGCCGAACCATATCACCATCGGCTATCTTCCGCAGATCATGGAGCACCATCGCGGCCGCACCGTCATGGAAGAAACCATGACAGCCTTCGAGGCCCTGAAGAATGTGGAAATCGAGATCGAGGATATCACCAAGGAACTTGCAGAACGTACAGACTACGAATCCGAAGAGTATCTAAAGCTAATCGAGAGACTCAATGAACTTAATGACCATCTTCAGGTAAGCAGTAGTGAACCTCTTGAAGTACAGGCACTTCGTACCCTTATGGGACTTGGCTTCAAGGATGAGGATCTGGATCGTCCGACCGAGACATTCAGCCAGGGCTGGAACATGCGTATCGAGCTTGCAAAGATTCTCCTCGGACAGCCTGATCTGCTGCTGCTCGACGAGCCTACCAACCACCTTGACATCGAGTCCATCGAATGGCTGGAGGACTATCTGAAGAATTACCGTGGTTCACTCCTTTTGGTTTCCCACGACAGGAAGTTCCTTGATACCGTAACAAACAGGACAGTCGAGGTCATGCTAGGCCATATCAATGACTACAAGGTTTCATACAGCAAGTATGTCGAGCTACGCGCGGAAAGACTGGCGCAGCAGACAGCTGCGTACGAGAACCAGCAGCGAATGATCGAGAAGACTGAAGACTTCATCAACAAGTTCAGGTACAAGCCGACAAAGTCCAATCAGGTACAATCACGTATCAAGGCCCTTGAGAAGCTTGACAGGATCGAGATAGACGAGACCGACAATGTAACCATGAATGTCAAGTTCCCGGCCGCCCAGCGCTCTGGAGACGTGGTCTACAAGGCAGTTGACATGACTGTCGGTTACCCGGAGAAGGTCGTGTTCCGCAATGCGGACATTGAAATAAAGAGAGGCGAGAAAGTCGCACTTATCGGTCGCAACGGCGAAGGCAAGACAACACTCATGAGAGTGATCATGAGAGAGCTTGAACCTATCTCTGGCGAATCTAAAGTTGGACATAATGTCAATGTAGGTTATTTTGCCCAGAATCAGGAAGATGTGCTTGATAAGAATGATACCGTATTCGGCACTCTTGACCGCATCGCGGTAGGTGATATCCGCACTAAGCTCCGTGATATTCTTGCCAGCTTCCTGTTCCGCGGAGAAGACATAGACAAGAAGGTCAGCGTCCTTTCAGGAGGTGAGCGCGCCCGTCTCGGCATGGCCAAGCTCATGCTCCAGAGTCACAACGTGCTTGCCCTTGACGAGCCTACCAACCACATGGACATCAAATCCAAGGATATACTCAAGGAGGCCCTGAAGTCATTCGACGGCACCCTGATAGTGGTTTCCCATGACCGAGACTTCCTGGATGGACTGGTTGACAAGATGTACGAGTTCCGCGACGGACATGTCAAGGAGCACCTCGGCAGCGTAAGCGACTTCCTGGAGAGCCGCAAGATCGAGAATCTCAATGAGCTTGAGCGCCGCATCGGTGGTCCATCTCAGCAGCCTGCCTCACAGCAGAAAACTCAGAACTCTCAGCCGCAGCAGTCCGCAAAACCGGCACAGCAGGTCCAGGCTCCACAGCAGGACAAGAATGCTGCATACCAGCAGAACAAGGCAGCATCGAAAGAAGCCCGCAAGATAAAGAACCGTATCTCCTGGCTCGAGCACGAGATCGAGAGACTGGAGACCGAGATGAAGAAGATTGAAGCTGTCCTTCAGGATCCGAAGGAAGGTGACGACATCATGGAGCTCACCCGTTCATATCTTGAGTGCAAGAGAGACCTCGATGCCCGTACCGACGAGTGGGCTGAGCTTTCAGATATGTAAAGACATGAGAAAGATACAGTATACAGGCATGAACTTCGCTGAAATCCAGGAGTTCACCGATAATAAAGCACTTGCACCTTACGAGGGCATAGGCACATCGATGCTTTCAATTCTGACCGATGACGGTCTTCTTACTGTCAATGAAGGAGACTGGCTCGTCTGTGACGATGAAGGCAGCTATTCAGTCGAGTAATCATTTTATATACAACAACCGTATCATGGAGGAAAAGAACATCAAACCCGTCTGCCAGCACAATCCCGCAATCGACTGTCCATGCCCTAAGGACTGCCCTAGGCACGGCAAATGCTGTCAGTGCGTCGCACATCATAGAGAACACGGCAATCTGCCTATCTGCCTGAGAGGCCTTGTTAACAATGCCAAGTCTTTCAAAGAAATTGTTTCAGCCCGCTATTCATGCAAGAAATACACATCTGAGCAGATAAGCAAGGAGCAGCTTGACGCTATTCTGGAGGCAGGAAGACTTGCGCCGACTGCCAAGAACCTGCAGGAGCAGCATGTCTATGTTCTCCAGTCAGAGTCTGCTCTGGCAAAGATCGATGCCAACACTCCATGCCGCTATGGCGCACCTACCTGTCTCGTCGTGGCTTTCAACAAGAACAACGTTTTCACATATCCAGGCGGCAAGAGAACATCGGGAGTGGAGGACGCTACCATCGTAGCCACTCATATGATACTTGCTGCAAAGAGTGTGGGCGTCGACAGCTGCTGGATCAATTTCGTCGATCCTGACAAGCTTGCCAAGGACCTCGGCCTTCCTGAGGATGAGGAGATTCTCATGATCATGGATCTCGGCTATGCCGCAGAAGGAGCCGGTCCGCTTGATAATCACTTCAGCAGAAAGCCTCTGGAAGAGACTGTAACTTACCTCTAGCGGTTAACCTTTCTGAATAAAGAACCATTTATTTGCATCATGAAAAAGGCAATGACTATGATGCTTGCCACTGCAATGCTTGTGGCATGCACGTCCAATGGAGAAGAGAACGGCAATATGGCACAGAATGATTCATTGGATGCTGTTGCAGCAATCCTCAATGAAGGTCAGGATCTTGACCTTTCCGCTTTCGAGTGGACACGCGAGCCTGAGAGTTTCGAAGTCAAGGGCGATACGATTGAAATCGTCACCAAGCCGAAGACTGACCTTTGGCAGCGCACATACTATCATTTCCGTAACGATAATGCGCCGGCATTCCAGCTGAGCACCAGAGAGAAGTTCTTCAGTTTTGTCGTAAAGACAAACTTCGAGGAAAGCCATCATCGTTTCGACCAGTGCGGTGTCGTGATGTATCTTGACAGTGACAACTGGCTGAAGGGAAGCATCGAATACGAGAATGAGCAGTTCCAGCACCTCGGCAGCGTTGCCACCAACAACGGTTACAGCGACTGGGCGACTACAGCCATTCCTGCTGACGTCAAGAGCATGTGGTACCGCCTGTCACGCCGCGAGGACGATTTCTGCATCGAGTGTTCGACTGACGGAACCGAATGGAGCCAGATGCGTGTATGTCATATGTACGAGGCCCAGGATGAAATCCGATTCGGTATATACGCCTGCTCTCCGGAGGAGTCTTCATTCAAGGCAGTCTTCACTGACATGAAGATTACCGAATGCATGTGGAAGGCACACGACGGCCAGCAGCCGGACGAAGAATAAAACTCAGGCTCAATCGACAGCCCTGGCTTTCTTTCTGTACTCAAGCGGACTCTTTCCAGTCATCCGCTTGAAGAATTTTCCGAAGTCGGACTGGGTCGGGAACTCCATCTCGTTACTGATTTCCTTTATGCTTTTACGCGTATAGGTTAGTTTTGCCATTGCTGCCAGGATTGCATACTGGTCTATGATCTCCTGGCCGCTGAGTCCGGTCTCTTTCTTCACCATGGCACTCAGGTACCGTGGGTGATAATCAAGCCTCTCCGCGTAGAAGGCTAGTTTCCTGTTGCTTTTTGCGTTCAACTCGACGAGGTTTATGAATGAGGTGATGATGGTTGCCTTGTTCTGCTGATGATCGAGAGACAGGCTGTAGATACGTTCACAGTCAAATCCAAGCGCCTTGTTGAGATAGTATCCGGTAGAGTAGTAGAAAGCTCTCAGGAGGCTCAGTATGCATTCGTCTTTGTAGGGGTTTGCGGTGAATTGCATGACCCTCTTCATTGCGCCGAAGAAAAGGGACGTGGCTTCGGCATATTCGTCAGTCACATTGAGTACAGGAGTCTCGTCAAGGATGAACAGCGTAAGGAAGACACTGCTGATGCTGAGTTCCTGACTGAGATCCCCGCCGATGGCCAGTACCTTGACATGGAAGTTTTCAGATATCTCGGAAACCGAGACCTTCTGGCCGGCCTTTATGAACGACATGCTGCGTGGCGTCATGCTATAATTCCGGTCGTTGACCTCGAGCCTGGCCGACCCGTTGTTGGTATAGATAAGGATATTGAACCTCGGGACGAATGTATTCTCCGGCCATATGCAGTCGGCCATGATGACGATTTTCCCGGCTGGTCTCCCATTTAGTTCGCAAAAATCCAGTAATTCCATGCTTTTTGAGTGATATTATACAGTAAAGATATAGAATTCTGCTTATTATCCCAATTTTTATGAAAAGTGTCACTTTACAGGGACGCCGTTGCAACGTACTTTTGCACCCAAAATGTATGCTGTATGGGTCAATATGTACCAACGACACTGGCAGACCTTTTCGAGTACTCTGTAAAGGAGCATGCCGGCAGATTATTCACCGGACTGGCGGACGGCAGCCCTTGCTATACATATTCTCAGTTCGGGGAAAAAACCAGGGAAATATCACGGCTGCTGACATCCAATGGCATCGGATCGCAGGACAAGGTTGTGATACTCTCGGAGAACATGCCGAACTATTCAGTTGCGATGTTCGCCATCACGGCATTCGGAAGAGTGATGGTACCGGTACTTCCGGACTGTTCGGAAAATGAAGTCAGCAACATCTTGACCCATTCTGAGGCAAAGGCTGCCTTTGCATCGACGGCTCAGTTGTCAAAGATTACCAAGGAGCACATGGACAGGCTTTCTCTGGTCGTCAACATGACAACATTCGAAATCATCAAGAATGAGCCAGCCCGAAGCGAGGCCGGCATATCCATTCCATCTCCGGACGATATGGCGGCCATTCTCTATACTTCCGGAACCTCCGGCAATGCCAAGGGTGTCATGCTCTCGCACCGGAATCTGTGCCATAATCTGGTGGGCATCCCGGAACTCTTCGTCTGCGGACCTGGTTTCAGGTTTCTCTCCATCCTGCCTATTGCGCATACATACGAAATGAGCATCGGCCTGCTTCTTCCCATGGCGTCCGGCGCAAGCGTCCATTACCTGGGAAAGACTCCGACTCCTTCCGCGCTGATCAAGGCGCTTGCCAAGGTACGCCCGATGGGCATGTGCTCGGTTCCGCTGGTCATCGAAAAGATATACAGGAAGAGCGTCATGAAGACTATCGAGTCCAGCCGGGTGCTGAAATGCCTCAAGGCAGTCGCTCCCGGTCTCCTCTATAGAATTATCGGGAAAAAGCTGTTGAAGACATTCGGTGGCAGTCTTGAGGTTGTCGCCATAGGAGGAGCCAAACTGGACCCTGAGGTGGAGCAGTTTCTCCAGATGGCTCATTTTCCATATCTGATCGGCTATGGACTGACAGAAACGGCGCCACTTGTCTGTGCCAACAGACTCGGAAAGAAACCTGTCGGCCAGACCGGACCCCACGTCAAGGGTGTCCAGATAAGGATTGACAACCCGGATCCTGCAACAGGAAGAGGCGAGCTTGTTGTAAATGGACCAAACGTGATGATGGGTTATTACAAGGATCCCGAGAGAACCAGGGACGCATTTACTGATGACGGATGGTTCAGGACAAAGGATCTTGCGAGCATTGACAAGAGCGGAAATGTCTACATTACAGGACGACTTGGCAATATGATACTTGGCGCCTCTGGTGAAAACATCTACCCGGAGGAGATAGAAGTTGTCATAAATGCCATCGAAGGTGTAGAGGAGTCAATCGTGAAATCGGAAAACGGAAGGCTCGCCGCCATTGTGAAGATGGCTGAAGGCTGCATCGACTGGAACAGCGAGGATGATATCGCCAGACTCAAGGAATCTGTCAGAGTCAGGACCAACAGGCTTGTCAACAAGGCATCGCAGATCACTGAGGTCAGATTTATCAAGGAGCCTTTTGTAAAGACAGCAACGCAGAAAATCAGACGATTCCTATACTAGCATCATTTCTAAAAAAAACACGTACAATGAAGAAACTGATCATTGCAATAGCAATCTGCCTGCTCAGCGTAGCGGGCGTCAATGCACAGTCCTCAAAGAACAATTCAGCTGATTCCATCCTGGGCAACTATGAGGCCGTGCAGGGTGGAGAAGCTTTCAAGGTCCGCTTCACGAAGAAGACAGATGGAACCTACAAGGCTCAGATATACTGGCTTGAGCAGCCGAACGATCCAAAGACAGGCAAGCCGAAGCTTGATTCAAAGAATCCGGACAAGTCCAAGAGGACCCAGCCATCATCCCAGGTCGTGTTGATAGACGGCCTCAAGTACAATGCGGGAAAGAAGCAGTGGGATGGTGCCAAAATCTATGACCCTCAGCGAGGCTTGACGGCCAACGTTACCGCGACATTCCAGAATGACGGGCGCCTTATGTTGAAAGGTACCATCATGGGAATAGGCGAGAAAGTCTTCTGGACTCCTTGCAAGTAATAATCAATCCAGGGTTTCAACGAGAAAGCTGACGGGGCGGAAACCGTCGTTGCAGCTGATCATCGCGCTGTAAGGGTTCTTCATCCATCCGTCGAAGAAATTGCCTTCGCCCCTTGCGAGGGCTTCTACGAACTCTCTCATTGTCTTCCAGGCCTCTGGGCACAGTCCTTCGGGGCACTGGCCGTTCTCACTTATCCACGACTGTCCTTCGCGGACGTCGCAGGTATGTTCGATAGGGTTCTCGTACTTTGCCATCAGGTCAGCGTACTGAACCTTGCGTATTGCTGTTATCCTGACTCTTTTCATGCTATGCAAAGATATTCTATTTAAACTTGGAAACTGACATCATTTGTATAATTTTGCAGGCGAAAAATGAACACTATCATGAAAAGAATTTTCTTTTTTGCTCTGATGGTTATGGCCATGGTTTCATGCGGAAACTCGCGTGGTTCGCAGGCTTCATCAGCCGAGGCTGCACAGGAAGGCAGCATTGTCTATGTGACAAGAGATATTTCAGGAGAGAGCATCGCGAAAATGTATCATCAGCTTGGTCGTCCTGCGACAGGCAGAGTTGCGCTCAAGATCTCGACAGGCGAGTCCGAGGAGACCGGATACCTCCGTCCTGCAATGCTGAAGCCTATCATCGATGACATCGCTTCAGTCGAGGGCAATACTGTTACCATAGTTGAGTGCAATACTGCCTACGGCGGTTCCAGAAGCACTTCGGAGCTGCATTGGAAAGAGATCGAGAAGCGCGGTTTCCTTGAGATTGCACCGGTTGACATCATGGACGAGGAGGGCGATATGCGCATCCCTGTCGTAGATGATTCGCGCATCAAGTATGACCTTGTCGGAACCCATATCGAGAATTACGACTTTATGATCAACCTCGCTCACTTCAAGGGCCACCAGATGGCCGGTATGGGCGGAGTACTCAAGAATGCTTCCATCGGAGTCGCTTCAAGCAAGGGTAAGGCCTATATCCATTCAGCAGGATATACCGAGGACGTGAATGACGCATGGAACCATACCGATGACCAGGATGGCTTCGTCGAGGCTATGGCAGCAGCAGCCCAGGCGGTTCACAACTACTTCAACAATGGAGAGAATATCCTCTACATTTCAGTCATGTACAAGATGAGCATCGACTGTGACTGCAACGCTCATCCGCAGGAACCTCTCATCGCGGACTACGGCATCCTTGCATCAACCGACCCTGTCGCTCTTGATCAGGCTTGCTATGACATCGTGACAAAGATTCACAACGACGAGCACAACAACACCCAGCCTCTGCTTGACAGAATTTCGAACAAGCACGGTACCCACATCATGGAATGGGGCGAAAAGATCGGCCTCGGCTCGACAGCTTACACACTCGTGGAGGTAGACTAGCTGGCTGCCGCTTGATACCTTAAGTCCATTCACTATCTTAGCGCAAAGAAAAACAGAACGATCATGCTTGTATTCGATTCACATTGCGACTCGCCGTCGCAGATGCACAGACTCCGCGATTTTGCAAAAGACAACAAACTTGCGCACAATGACTTCCCGAAGATGAAGAAAGGAGGCGTAAGCGCTGCTTACTTTGCTCTTTATATCCCTCGTGAACTGAAGGACGCAGAGGCGACATCATATGCTCTGGAACTGCTTTCGGACGTATATGAGCAGGTTGAAGCATCTCAGGACAGTGTAGATTTCGCTTTCAATTCCGAGGAACTCGAATCGAATTACAAGGCTGGTCTCACCACTGTGATGATCAGCATGGAGAACGGTTCGCCTATCCAGCGCAATCTGAACCTCCTGAGAATGTTCTACCGCATGGGCGTGACCTGCATGACCCTGACTCACAATGGAGACAACGAGATTGCCGATTCAGTCGTAGGAAACGGCCGCTGGGGCGGATTGAGCCCTTTCGGCAGGGAAGTGGTCGCAGAAATGAACCGTCTAGGCATGATCATAGACATTGCGCATGCTTCGGATGACACCGTAGCTGATTGCCTGGAGTATTCAAAGGCGCCGATCGTGTCAACCCACAGCTGCTGCCGCGACCTCTGTCATCATCGCCGCAACCTGACGGATGACCAGATAAAGGCAATCGCCGCAAAGGGTGGTGTCGTCCAGGTCGCATTCTGTCCTTCTTTCCTGACGGACGATTTCGATCCATACTTCGACAACACAGAGGAAGGCCGCACTGTAGATGCGATCGAGGAGGAGTTCATAAAGGATCCTTCAAACAAGGAAAAAGTCGCAGCATGGAATGACGTCTGTGCCCGTATTAACGCCATGGAGAGACCGTCGCTGAAGTATGTGGCAGATCATATCGACCATGTCGTCCAGATCGCAGGAATCGACCATGTGGGCATCGGAAGCGATTTCGACGGAATCACAGCGACTCCGGCAGGACTCGAAAATTCTTCCATGTTGCCAGCTTTGTTCGAGGAACTGCGTGGCCGTGGCTATTCTGAAGAGGAGATTGCAAAGATTGCCGGGGGCAACTTCGTCCGCGTCATGAAGGAAGTTGAGCGCATTGCTGCGACTCTGTAGTTACTTGCTGCTTCTGAGGGATTCCAGGAAGAAATCACAGGCATCCTCCTTGCTGATTCCGTAGGATTCCATGCTGTTGTCAAATGCGTGACACACGTACAGCGTGTCCGTAAATGCCAGCCATACGGTCTCATATACGGTCTTGTGGTTGAACTGGGTGGCTATAACGTGCTTGTGGATGAGTTCGACTTCATCCTTGCTCAGGTCGTAGCGGCAGAATACGAACAACCCGAAGTGCTTGAACTTGCCATAGAACCCCGAGTCCACCTTCTGGATCTTGCTGTTCAGGATTTCTCGGAGCGGTTGGGCGAGGGACCAGTATTCATTATCCTTTTCGCCGATGAGCGAACCGTCACCGACACCGTATCCGTAACCACTGCTCAGGATCAGCTCTCTGTCCTCTTCCGAGAGAGAGTCCAGTATACCGTTCTCAACGGCCATGTGTCCGATACCGGTAAGGTCGCAAAGCATCACCATTGCAGCCTTCTTCGATGGCTCCATTGCACGGGTGACTTCAATTCCTATGCTGCCGTCCTCCATCTGGAGATCGGGTCTGTCTCCGTTTACCAGGTCCGCATACTCTGATCCGCTGTATTTCTTGATGACAGCGCGAGCATAGCGTTCATAGAAGCATGTGTCGAAGGTCGATCTTCCCATGGTTATAAGAGTTTGATGCAGTTCAGTATTCTCTGGCTACCGAAGTCCCTGCCCAGCCTTCTTGCTGAGTAGAATGAATCGTGCATGGTCCAGGTACACTCCGGACGCGTTTCAATGGATGTGTCAATGACTCCGCAATCCATCAGTTGCTGACGGCAAATACCAGGTAGGTCAATGTGCCATTTTACAATGCCGTTCTCGGGGTGTGGAAGCCTGTGAGCGAAAGGGTAGTCCTCGGCCCTGGTTCCGCCTCGGAAGATGTCCACAAGCTCGTCGCCGACCTCGAATGCTTCTTCGTGAATGCATGGTCCGATAACAGCACGGACATCACATGGTACAGTTCCGAATTCCTTCACCATGCGGCTTATAGTGGCCTTGATTATATTCTGTGCGGTACCTTTCCACCCGGAATGAATGGCTGCAATGGCACTGTGGACAGGATCATACACAAGTACAGGAACGCAGTCCGCGGTCTTTACGCCGATCCTCAGTCCTTTTCTGTCTGTAATCAGTGCGTCAACACCTGTTATATCGTCGATCTCTTCGGGAATGCGTCTGACCAGCGCCGTATGAGCCTGATGAAGCGGCAGCACAACCTCGAAGTCAGTGCTGTCGCTTATGTTTGTAGAGAAAGCTTCAATATCCGGAGAAATCTTATATACTAGCATTACGCTAATATAAGAAGATCTTCGAGAAAATAAACAGCCATACCGGCGATATATCCGACTAATGCAATCCAGCTGATGTGTTTCATGTACCAGCCGAATGAAATGTTTTCGGTACCCATGGCAACGACTCCGGCTGCGGAGCCGATGATGAGCATTGAGCCGCCTACACCGGCACAGTATGCAAGGAGCTGCCAGAAGATACCGTCCTGTGCCATGGCCATGAGTTCAGGATTGGCGGCAATCGCTGTCGCGTCAGCGATAGGATACATCTTCATTGCACCGGCAACGAGAGGAACGTTGTCCACGATACTTGAAAGGATTCCGATGACTCCAGTGATGACGTAGCTGTTGCTGACCTTTTCCGAGAGCCACATTCCGAGGGCGTTAAGCACTCCGATCTCCGAGAGGACGCTGACCGACATCAGGATTCCCAGGAAGAACATGATGGTGCTCATGTCGATGCGCGCAAACATATGGGTGAGGGTGTGGCTGGTCTTCTTGACGTTCCTGTGGAGAAAGTCGGTGAGTACCCAAAGCATTCCAAGCACGGCAAGAATGCCCACGAAAGGTGGCAGGCCGGTAAGGGAATGGAATACAGGTACACAGCAGAGACCTCCCACGCCGATGATGAATACCTCGATTCGCTCGCTTCTCTTCACGATTTCCTGACCATCTACAATCTTTTTCTGCTTCACACCTTTTGGAGGCGCAGGAGTCAGCGCCAGTGAACCTTGCAATCTGCCCTGAAGCATAAAGCAAGGAACCACGAAGCTTACGATGGAAGGAAGGATGAGAGAAGATATGACTCCTACTGCACTTACCATTCCGCCGTTCCAGAGCATGATTGTGGTTACGTCACCGATAGGAGAGAATGCTCCGCCGGCATTGGCGGCAATAACAATCATGGATGCATAGATGAGCTTGTCATCATCGCTGGATACCAGCTTGTTGAGGATCATCAGCATTACGATGGTCGTGGTGAGGTTATCGAGAACGGCGCTGAGGAAGGCGGTAAGGATGGCCATCTTCCAAAGGAGAGATTTCTTCGATGTTGTCTGAAGGATACGTCTTACGAAGTTGAATCCACCATAGGAGTCCACAAGTTCCACGATTGCCATGGCTCCCATGAGGAAGAATAGGGTAGTACCGGCTTCACCCAGGTTTCTTTCAATGATTTCATGAAGTTCTTCGCCTCCGAATCCGCCAACTGCAAACAGAACCCAGCAGATGACACTCATCAGTATTGCGACTCCGGCCTTGTTAAGTTTAGTAAGTCCTTCGGTTGCGATGAACGCATATCCGAGGATGAAAACGGTAATAATAGCTGTTACCATATGTAATTATTGGTGTAAATGAAACCCTTTTTCGAGGGGACGCAAAGGTAGTCATTACCATTATACCTATTAATAGTTGATCATAAGTTTCCTCAATAGGTGCAATAAGTGATTTCTATGGACGATAAGCTTGTCCGCGACGCACTGGTATTGATGGAGTTTTCGATGAATAATCGTATATTGCAGTAAATTGTTGAAAGATGAATACCTTTTTTAATGGGCTGGCTGTCTATTTCAAGCAGCTGGCCAATATCAAGGATGCAATAGATACCCGGGCAGCGGCCAGGAACATCCGTCAGAACATCTATTTCCGCGGACCGAATGTCTGGATTCTTGCATTCTCCATAGTCATAGCGTCAGTCGGACTCAATGTCAATTCTACGGCTGTGATTATCGGTGCCATGCTCATCTCGCCTCTGATGGGCCCTATCCTTGGTATTGGCCTCGGTCTTGGCATCAATGATACGGAACTGCTGAAGGAAGGTTTCCGCCACCTTCTTGTCATGGTGACGATAAGTCTTATCGCATCCTTCCTTTTCTTCTTCCTGTCCCCGCTGAAGCTTGCGAACCCGACCGAGCTGCTTGCACGTACGACTCCGACCTTCTATGATGTCCTTATCGCATTCTTCGGAGGTTGTGCCGGCATGCTTGAGAACAGCCGCAAGGAAAAGGGTACAGTACTCTCAGGCGTGGCTATCGCGACAGCCCTGATGCCGCCGCTCTGTACTGCCGGATATGGCCTTGCAAACTTCAGCCTCAGGTATTTTGCCGGTGCGATGATGCTCTTCATCATCAACTGCGTATTCATTTCGCTGTCAACATACGTCATGGCGAAGATTCTGGGATTCAAGGAAGTTGAGTTCCCGACTGAAGCTCATGCCAAGCGCACGCGTTTCTTCATCTCCACGGTTGTCATCATTGTCGTGGTCCCAAGCGTGCTGTCGGCAATCAGCATGATACGTGAAAATGCAGTTGCCCAGAACGCAGCGAATTTCGTGACGGAGAACAAGGTCCTGGAACACAGCTACATCTATGACTACAAGGTAGACACCAAGAGCAGGGACGGCAAACTGGCGCTGTACATTGCCGGAGATGCGCTGTCCGCAACAGACCGTGCAAGGCTCATGGCAACCGCCCCACACTACGGCATCGACACTACCCGCATCCAGTTCATACAGCATAAGAGCCAGGATGTAGCAGACGGCTTCTCGGAAGAACTTTTCAGGGAAGTATATCAGCAGGCAAACGATGACCTGGTCCAGAAGGAAGAACAGTTGAAGGTTCTCCAGGAAGAGCTTCTTCAGTATCGTCGCGATGAGATTCCTCATAGCCAGATCTCGAAGGAAATCTTTGCGGCATATCCAAGCATAAAGGATGTGACAATCAGCCGCGGTGTGGCTGTAAGCAGCGACAGCCTGAAGCAGAAGGACTGCATCATGGTAATGACGAAGGGCGCAAAGAACCTGACCAGGGATGAGCAGAAAAAGCTCGAGGACTGGCTCGAGGCGCGTCTCAATGAAAGTGACATAAGACTGATACATACAACCGTCAAATAAAGAAAAAAGATGAAAAGAACCTGGAAAAACTATCTGGCGATTCCATTCCTCATTGTTGCAGCATCATGCTCGCAGCCGACAGTCAGCAGCGAACCTGAGGCGCATGCACCTACCATGGGATGGAATACCTACAACACATTCAATCTGGACATCAACGAACAGCTCATCATAGAGCAGGCCGAGGCAATGGCTAACTCAGGGCTGAAAGATGCAGGTTACAGGTATATCAATATCGATGACGGCTACTTCGGCGGCCGCGATCCGGAGACTGGAAGATTACTCATCCATCCTGTGCGCTTTCCAAACGGCCTGAAGGGCCTGGTGGACCATATCCATTCTCTTGGCCTGAAGGCCGGTATCTATAGCGATGCCGGAACCAACACATGCGGCAATTACTGGGGAAAGGACAGCCTTGCAAACAACGTCGGACTCTATGGCCACGACGCCCAGGACTGCGAGATGTTCTTCAATGAGCTGGGATTCGACTTCATCAAGGTTGACTATTGCGGCGGCACGACCTGGCAGAATTATTACTCGATCGGTATCGACGAGGAGGAACGCTACCGCCAGATCCGACAGGCAATGGATGAAACCGGCCGCAAGGATCTCCGTCTCAGCGTCTGCCGCTGGAACTATCCCGGCACCTGGGTCCGCGAGGTCGGCGATTCATGGCGTATGTCCCAGGACATCAACTGTTCATGGCGCTCCATCAGGAATATCATTGACCAGAGCCTGTATATCTCGGCATATGCATCCAAGGGCCATTACAACGACATGGACATGCTGGAGGTCGGCAGAACCCTGTCCCAGGAGGAAGATATGACCCATTTCGGCATGTGGTGCATCCTTTCATCTCCGCTCATTATCGGATGTGACATGACGACAATGCGCGCCGAGACCCTTGAACTCCTTACCAACCCTGAACTCATCGCCCTCAACCAGGATCCGCTCGGTCTCCAGGCGTACGTGGCTAAGGACTGCGGTAACGGCACCTATGTTTTTGTCAAGGATATCGAGACACTTCATGGAAAGACACGTGCGATTGCACTCTATAACTCCACCAACGAGCCTCAGACCATCGGCATTGACTATAGCACTATTGAGCTTGGTGGCACAGTCAAGGTCAGAGACCTGTTCGCAAGAGCCGATGTAGAGACTGCTGCTGACAATATCTCGATCGAGGTCCCGGCACATGGAACCCGCATCTACCGTCTTGAGGCGACCCAGCGCATCGAGCGCAGCCTTTATGAGGCAGAGACTGCATATCTCTCGGAGTATCAGGAACTGCATGACGCATTCTCAGTCGCAACTGCATACTACGAGAAGGACGCAGCATGCTCAGGTGGAGCGAAGGTTGTCAACCTTGGCAGAAAGCCGAAGAATGACCTCAGATGGCTTGATGTATACAGCGAGACAGGAGGTGAGTATGAAGTGACAATCGACATTCTTCCGACTCCGGATGCTCTTCAGATCAGCGAATGGGACAGCAATCCTGGTGGTTATCAGTTCTTCCTCTCAGTGAATGACGGAGTAGGCAACCGTGTCCGCTTGGACAAGGACAGTACGTCGGCGACAATTACCATCAGCCTTCCTGCAGGCTCGAATGTGGTCCGTCTTTACGATGACAGATACCTCATGCCTGGCATCGACCGCATGACCCTACGTAAACTGTAATGACAATACTCCACCATTCAAAAGTGGAACTGTCCTGTTCTTTGCGAAAAATGTCTGTAATTAGTGCTGTTTTGATTACAAAATGATAATTTTGCGCAAAATAGATAATACCCATTAATATTTACAGTATGAAGAAGATTTTGATTGTAGCTATTGCAGCAGTATTCTGCTTTTGCTCATGCATGGAACGTGTAGAAGACTATATCTACACAATAGGTTTCGACGGAATGACCGGTACTTCGATAGTATCATCAAATGATCCTGAAGGAATGGCATTGATCAATGAGTTCAAAGACGCGGTTGATGCATATAAGAGCAAGAACGTCGGCAACTGGCAATGGGTAGAGACGATTTATGGTGGCAACACTTCTAAAGCTGACGCCGCAGCCAAGAAGACGTACGACAAGTACAACGCTGATATTAAATCTTTGTTTGACACATATCAGGCGAAGTTCAATGCCCTTCCAGACAAAGGATCAGTATACGAGGCCAGCTATGACTTCACGCTCTATCGTACCATGGGTGGTAATGAGACCCTTGCCTCTACAAAGTATAGTATCAGTTTCGGCAAAATATAAGACAAAACTCTGGAACAGTATTATCCTGGACGAAAAGACAGGCCTCAGAATGAGGCCTGTCTTTCTTATATCATATTCTTAGGGCTCTGTTCTATAATCTGAATGACTGGCTATCTAGGAATGATTTTGCCGATAGGCTTTCCTTTGGCTAGGTCATCCACAAGCTTGTCCATGCGGCGGATTTCACGCATGAGAGGATCTTCCACATTCTCCACCCGGACTCCGCAGATCACGCCCTTGATACATTCCCGCTGTGGATTCATTTCCGGAGCATTCCTGAAGAAATCACCGTAAGTGATGCTGCCAAGCGCCAGCTCCTCAATGTCGGCGGGGGAGTATCCGGTCAGCCACGAAGCCAACTCGTGCACCTCATCCTTGGTACGACCCTTTCGTTCCGCCTTGGCGACGAGAAGTCCGTACACCTTTGAAAATGGCATGTCAAAAACTTTGTGATTCTCCATTGATCTGAATTATCTCGTTTATAGGAAAAGAATGCTGTTAATGAGATTATGGTTTAAACTCTGGAAGAAGGCGTTTTCGTCATTCGGCCTCGACGTCGGGCTCGATGTGGAGGGATATCTGGGTCTCTGGGCCAAAGTTTTCGCGAAGCCGTGATTCAGCTGCGGTAGCCATGCTGTGGGCCGCTGATACTGAAGTGTTTCCATCGACAACAATGTGTGCAGCGATGATGATGGAAGGGCCGTTTTTTCGCGTCTTCAGTTCGTGTACATCATCGATTCCGTTGACGCTGAGAATGATGGAGGTAATCTCATTTTCCGTGTCCTGAGGCAGCGAGCCCTCGGTGAGTTCATGCAGCGCTGGTACTGCCATTTTTACGGCAATGCAAAAGATGAAGATGCTGATGCCGCAGCATACGAGAGGGTCAAGTATGACCCACCTGCCGCCAAGCAGCATCGCGGCACCGATACCGAGCGCAGAGCCGATGGAAGACAACGCGTCCGTGCGGTGATGCCATGCGTTTGTAACGACTGCCGGGCTGTTGTGCTTGCGCCCCACGCGAGCCGTCCACTGGAACAGGATTTCCTTTACGGCGATACTGATGACGGCGGCCCATATGGCAATTGCGCCTGGAACATCCAGGTTTTCTCCTGAAATTGCGCTGCGGATCTTAGATACTCCTTCAGCCATCAGTTTTGCACCCACGACCAACAGAAGAAGCGCAACTGCGGCAGTCGCCAGCGTCTCGTACTTGCCGTGTCCGTAGTCGTGGCTCTCGTCTTCTCCCTTGCTGGAAACCTTGATCATGGCGAGCACGATGACGTCACTTACCAGGTCAGAGAGCGAATGGACAGCGTCAGCCATCATGGCGGCGCTGTGCCCCACGATGCCTGCGATCAGTTTCACTCCGGCCAATGCCACATTGGCCGCTGCTCCCCAGATGGTCACTCTGGATATTGCCTGCTCCCTGCCTTTCATGTCGCTAAAGTTAGCGCTTTTTACTCATTTTGCGACTTCATGATGGGCTTTATTCGTATAAACCATATATTTGTCGAGCGTTTATTCTGTTGACAGGATTGTGCATAAAACAGAAAGGGAAAAGATAATATAGCATGACAGTAGGAGACCTGATCAATATGTTCCTTCGGCTGGAGATGGCGGAGAAGGAGAAAGAGAGCGAGTTTGCTTTCGATACCGGTAGGGAAGGCGAGTCACCGTTTGCCATCACCGGTGTGAAAATCGATGAAGAGGGTGACATCTGCCTTCTGAATGATGCCCGGAGCGGTCAGTCTCTGTCGGCTGCCGAACTCGCAGAGGAACTGAGGCAGTTCGATAACGTCAAGATGGTCTATTTCATCAGTATCGATAGGGATGGAAGCTCAATCCTTTACGACATCAAGGATGGAGGAACGCATGACAGAATGAATCCGGATATCAGGATGGTTTCTGCAAGGAATCTGGCCGAAAGACTCAAGGATTTCAATCCGGACAGTATCCCGTATTTCGAGAGCGGAACCATAAACTTCACGGTCAATTCTGTGTACGAGGATGAGCAGGGATGCCTCTGCCTCGAGTCGAACGAGATCGAGGAACTGGACAACTATACCGTCGGATTGCTCCTCGATGAACTTTCTTCGGTCGGAGAGGCAACTATGGTCTATCTGTATGACGACGAGTCAAAGGAATACTACGGCATCTATCTGGACGAGTACAAGATTGACCAGGACGGCAATCCGTGGATAAACGTGAGATAAGAATCATTCCAAACAGATTCTAAGTATGTTGCGATCGATATATAAGCTGTCATCATTTGTCTCGGCGAACATCACCCTTATAGTGCTGCTGGTGACCGGAGTAGCCCTTCTTCTTCCGGAATCCTTCATGTGGATAGGTACCGCAAGCATTACACCGATGCTTGGTGTCGTCATGTTCGGAATGGGACTGACATTGAAACCTGCCGATTTCAAGCCGGTTCTCATGCGTCCAAAGGACATCATAATCGGCGAATTCGCGCAGTTCATAGTCATGCCGCTGGTTGCTTGGATACTTTGCAAGATACTTCAGCTGCCGGCAGAACTGGCTTTGGGAGTCATTCTGGTGGGATGCTGTCCCGGCGGAACTGCAAGCAATGTCATTTGCTATCTTGCGAACGGTGACATTGCCCTGAGCGTAGCCATGACCGGCGTATCGACATTGCTCGCACCGCTTGTGACTCCAGCTCTGGTTTACATCCTTGCCGGCGAAGAAGTCAATGTGGACGTGATCGGAATGTTCCTGAGCATCGTTGAAGTTGTCATCATACCTATCTTGCTGGGATTCATTGTCAACAGATATCTTGGCAGATTCACAGAGAAAGTGACGCCTTTGCTGCCTCTGGTTTCCACAATAGCCATTGCCGTGATCATCGGCATCGTGGTTTCTCATAACTCGGCAAACATCCTCTCTTGCAGTCTCCTGGTAGGCGTTGCAGTCATCCTGCACAATATCCTGGGACTGGTGCTGGGTTATATGGCAGGCAGGATGATGGGATTGCCGCACAGCAAGCGGACAGCTATTGCGATAGAGGTTGGAATGCAGAATTCGGGTCTTGCCACATCGTTGGCAGCGACACATTTCGCCATGTATCCGCTGGCTGCTGTGCCTGGTGCAATCTTCTCCGCATGGCACAACTTCTCAGGCAGTATCGCTGCTTCGATTCTTAGAAAAAAACAATAAGGGCTGACCGATATGGCCAGCCCTTGTCGTCAAATTAGAATAAACTATTTCACCAGCTGGATGCTGTACATGTCGCAGATCGGCTTGTCTTCTACAGGAGATGTGAAGACGAAGTAGAGGGCATGCTTGCCGCTGAGCTTTGGAAGCTTGAGAGCGCCTGACTTGAGCTCTACGATCTTGCCAGAAGCCTTCTTCGATACCTTGATGTCGCCGACGTGTACACCGCCTTTGGCCTCCCAAGGGCTGTCGATCATGATCTTGATGTTGCCGGCATTGCCGAGGGTCTCGGCGCGGAGGATGAGCTTGTGTGCCTTGGATGCGTCAACGCCGTCCATGTTGAAATACTTCCAGCCGACGATCGAGCCGTTGTTGTTCATCACGATAGGAGTGTAGTTGTCATTGCCCTCGTATGGATTCTCGAATGGAGGAACCTCAGCGTAGGTAGCGCCAGGGTGTGAACCGCCGGTGTGGTAGCTGGTAGGATACTCCTGTGCAGGCTCCTTCGGTCCAATATATACACATGCGGTACCTGCTGCGAGCTTCTTGTAAGGATCGAGACCATTGAGCTCGAAGCCCTCGGAAGTATATTCAGCTTCGCTGATGGTGACCTTGCCACCGAGACCTTCCTCAACCTTCACGTCGATAGGAGAAACCATCGCCTGGCGTGAATACTCCTTCTCGCCGGTCTGGCGGTGATAGAACACGTACCACTGGCCGTTGATCTCCAGGATGCTGCCGTGGGTGTTTCCGAAAGGCTCTGCAGTGATGATGACGTTGCCGTCAGGGTCGGTGTCGCGGCCGCGGCAGTCGATAAGGGTGCCGCCGTAGGTCCATGGACCGAGAGGGTAGTCGCTGTAAGCGTATGCGAGGGTATAGTTGGAAACAGGAAGTCCCCACTCGCCCTCGGCTGACTTGCGGCTGTATACGAATACGTACTTGTCCTTGATCTTGCGGATAGACGAAGCCTCGAAGAAACGGAAAACACCGTCATGCTTGTAGTCGCTTACCATGTTGGTCACCATAGGAGCGCCGGACCTGAGGTTGGACATGTTGACAGGATCAAGCTCGCCACCGAAGCTCTGCTCGAATCCCCAGTAGCCATAAACCTTGCCGTCGTCATCGATCAGGACGCCCGGGTCGAAGCCAAGGATACCCTCTGTGCGGCGAGGATCGCTTGCGGACCAGTTGATTACCTCGAACGGACCGTCTGGACGGTTTGACTTTGCGACCTGGGTGTTGCGGCCACGTCCCTGGTTGTTAGGGTAGAGGTAGTATGTCTTCTTGCCATTTTCTATACGTTCTACGATGTCTGGAGCGTAGAGGATATCGCCAGTCTCGTCCCTGTTGAGAAGCTCGCCCTTGGCGTCCCTGATTGACTCGAAGATCACGCCGTCATAGCGCCAGTTCTTCAGGTCGTTGACAGGACATGACCATACCACCTGCTCCTTGCCGCAGTACTTGTCGATGAGGGAGTCGTGCGAGCCGTAGATGTACACTCTGTACTGTCCGGGCTGGTCTGGGTCCTCGAAGATATATGGCTCTCCGTCAGGAATGTGCTCCCACAGCGGGAGGTAAGGATTCTGGGCATTCGCAGCCAGGGCTGTTCCTGCAAGGACCGCGATTGCGGCCAGGGTTTTCTTGATAGTCATGATTGGTTATGTTTTTGTCTAATGTTTCAAATATGATACATCCAAGGGAACTAGCGGCAGACTGCGTCCATCACGCGGAAGAAGTTGTCGCCCCAGATCTTGCGGAGGTCTTCACCGCTGTGGCCGCGTTCGAGCAGTTCCATCGTGATGTTGATCATGTCGCTGTCAGAGTTGCAGCCAAGCAGACCGCCACCGCCGTCAAAGTCGCTTCCGACGCCAACATAGTCGATGCCGGCCACTTCGATGATATGCTCGATATGATCGACAACATCGAGAACCGAAGCCTTCTTGCGATCGTTGTTCGTGAAGCTGTCAAGCACACATACCTGGATGACACCACCTTTGGCCGCGATAGCCTTGATCATTTCGTCGCTGACGTTGCGCCTGTGGCTGCATATGGCTCTTGTCGAGGAATGGCTGCAGATGACTGGATCCTCGCTGATCTCGAGGACATCGAATACGGTCTGGTCATCGGCATGTGACAGATCGATCATCATTCCGACGCGGTTCATCTCCTTGACGACCTCGCGACCGAACTCAGTCAGTCCGCTGCCGCCGTCGGCGTTCTCGCCGGAAGAATGGCAGATGATGTTCTCGTGCGAGTGACAGAGGGTAATATAGCGTACGCCGCGGTTGTAGAAACGCTCGATGTTGCTGAGATCGTTGCCGATTCCGTAGCCGTTCTCGATTCCGATGAAGAATGCCTTCCTGCCTTCGGCCTTGAGCTGACGGGCTTCTGCTGAACTGGTCACGATGCCGCAAGCTTCAGGGTATTTTGCGACATCTGCATAGATAAGGTCTATGAGGGCGTCAGCCTTGGCGACGGCGCTTTTCAATGAGGCCGCATCATTTGAGCCCTGGGCCAGCCAGGCTGCAAGAAACTGACTGTCAAGATGTCCCTGCTGCATCTTCCTCAGGCTGACCTGGGCTCCAGGGATAGGCTTTCCAAGGCTTGAACCTCTCTTGAAATCGAGCGGAGTGTCAGTGTGCGTGTCAACCGAGAGAATGCTCTCATGGATGGCCTTGGCCTTATGGAATGTAGCCGCCTTGGCAGTGAAATGTCTGAATAGCCTGATGCTTGCCGAGTCTGACATGGTCTGCTCAGGATGATACTGGACTGCCATTACAGGGTGGTATGGATATGCCTCTATAGCTTCCACGATGCCGTCGCTGCTCCAGCCGACTGCGCGGAAGCCCTGAGCAAGATTGCGTATGCCCTGGTGGTGTGAACTGTATGCCGAGTCAACCTGTGCTCCCATCAGCGAAGCATAGACGCTGCCTTCCTGGGTCTTGACCGGATGGCGTGGCGCACGGTCTCCTGACTTCAGGCGGCGGTGCTGGACGGAATGATCAGCGTACTCGGAAGGAATGTCCTGGTACAGGCTGCCTCCGAATGCGACATTGATCAGCTGAAGGCCGCGGCATATGCCGAGGGTCGGCAGGTTGAACTCCCATGCCAGGCGGGCGAGCGCAAGTTCATGCTCATCGCGAAGCTCGTCGATATCCTCGGCGAGAGGACTGAGCTTGGTGTTGTAATGTTTGGGATCAATGTCATCACCTCCGGTAAGGAGCAATCCGTCAAGTTCTGCGACGAGTTTGTACATCATATCCTTGTCAGCGCTGCGCGGAAGGACGACAGGAATGCCCCCGCTGGCAACGATTGCCTCCATGTATGTGTTGGAAGCCGCGGTACTGCCATCGGCTCTGGTCGCGGAAATGCCGATGAGAGGACGGATGCCGGTGAGTGCTTCGTATGATGTCTCGACTGCTGCGTCGGGGAATGGTACAGGCTCTGGCTGGCTGACAGTCTTGCTGCGGCAGCTTGAAAACAGCGCCATGGCGCCTATCAGAAGGGGAATGCTCCAGTTTTTTCTCATGATATGCGGAATAATATGGTGTAAAGATAGTTGAAATGCGGTAATAATAGTGGTATCTTTGCCCGCATATATGAACAACTTGACAGATATCATCGCCGCTATCAGCGATTTTGTGTGCGGCTACCCATTGTTCCTGACGCTTATCGGCGGCGGACTCTTCCTTTTCATACGCTCCCGTGCCATTTCTCTCCGCATGCTCGGCAGTTCAGTCCGTGCATTGCGAGACTCCATGAACAGCAAGGGAGGGGACAGCGGACAGATCACTTCAATCCAGGCTCTGATGAGCTCGGTGGCATCGACAGTCGGAATGGGCAATATCGCCGGCGTCGCCATCGCCCTTGTGGTCGGTGGTCCTGGTGCAATCTTCTGGATGTGGGTGAGCGCACTGGTCGGCATGTCTACCAAGTTTTTTGAGGGAACTCTGTCGATCATGTACAAGGGCAAAGACAGGGAAGGCCAGACCCAGGGTGGCATGATGTACATCATCACTTCTGCATTTGGTGAGAAATGGCGCCCGATGGCTCAGTTCTTTACAGTGGCAGCCCTTGTCGGAACCCTTGCCGTCATGCAGTCCAACCAGCTTGTCGAGTCGATCACTACCGTGATCACCAGCCCTCTTGGCATTCCCGATACCTGGATGCTAAGGACAGGTCTCGGTATTGCCATCGCAGCGTCAGTGGGCGCTGTAGTGCTCGGCGGTATCGAGAGAATCTCAGTGATCGCATCGCGTATCGTTCCAGTGATGGTGTGTTCATACTTCGTCGTTGTTGCGGTGATCCTTGTCCTCAATATCAAGGATGTCCCAGCCGTGTTTGCGTCAATCGTTTCCAACGCGTTCAACTTCAAGGCCGGACTTGGTGCATTCATGGGAGTTGCACTTACCGGAGCCCGCCGTGCTGCATATGTCAATGAGGCTGGTGTCGGTACAGCGTCGATGATGCATGGCGCATCAAGCAATACTGAACCTCTGCGCGAGGGCTTCATTGCAATGCTTGCTCCCGCCATCGACTCAGGTCTTGTATGTACACTTACATCCCTGCCTATTCTTCTTGCCGGCAACTACGCTGACGCGGAGGGTGTGAAGGGTCTTACCATCGCTCTAGGGGCATTCGGCAAGCTTCTGCCGGGAATCGGTCAGTATCTGCTTATGATCATGGTGTTCTGTTTCGCGTTCTCAACCATGTTCTCGTACAGCTACTACGGCCAGAAGTGCTCGAACTTCCTTTTTGGCTCGGAATATATCAAGGTCTATAACTGGTTCTACATCGTATCTCTTGTGATTGCGGCTGTCATTCCTCTGGGTGTCGCTGTCAGCATCATGGATCTGGCGTTCGCTCTGATGGCCTTCCCTACGATGTTCACCCTGATCAGACTCTCTCCGAAGGTCCTTGCCCTGTTGAAGAAATAATTATCTGCTTCACAGGAGCAGAGCACTTGGAAAAAAAGAAAAGGCTGACCATGTGGCCAGCCTTTATATGTTTAGTATGTCTCGATGATGATTCGTTTATAGGAGACGAGGGACCATGGGCCTTTGTCGTGTACTTCGCAGATGATGTCGTAGCGGGCTCCGCGGTCTTCCGGCAGTTCGATGCTGATCTTTGACTGGTCCGTGTTGTCGAGACTGAGGATCGGCTGATTCTCGCCGGCTTCGCTCTGCTGCCACCATCTGAACTCTATGTCATCTCCGTCAGGATCGATCGTCTTTGATGCGTCCAGATTGACCTTCCATCCGGCCTTGGTCCTGTATGTGAGAGGCTTGTAGCTTGTGTCTCCGTTAACGTTGACAATCGGGTTGCGGTTTCCGTCGCCATCCTTTGCCCACTGCATCCTGGCGATGAAGTCATTGAGCATGTCTGGATAGAAACTCGTGTAGTAATCGATGCTGGTCTCGCGGACCGGGCTCTGCCAGCTGGTCCACGCAGTAGTCTCTCTGTCCGGACAGGTGCCGTAGCGATGGTAGCCGCCCCATGTTACCTGAGTCGGGTCATCTGGATCGCCGAGTCCGTTAGGCATGACATGCAGGTAGCTTGGAGTGTCGCCCTCCACGCCCCAGAGATAGGTCGGATAGACGCTGCCGAGGTTGGCGTTGCCCTGGATGTACTGCTGATGCTTGCCCCAATCTCTCTTTCCGAGTTCGCACTGCTCATTCCATGTGCCCTCATCCCAGATGAAGAGAAGATCGTCCTTGAACTCCTTGCGCATCCATTGATGTGAGCTGTATGCCCGGTTGAAGCGCATTGCATAGACCATGTCCTGGTCTGTGATGGTATATACCCTGAACTTGTTCACGAACTTTTTGATCTCTTCTGCGCTGCGGGTCTGGCTGACGCGCCAGATTGCCTGTGCCAATGTGTTTGAACTGCCCCATGAGGTCACCCATATCGGGCGTGGGTCATCTTCGTCAGCAAGCTTGATAAGGAAATCGCTGCCTGGGCTGTCGTTGCCTTCGCCGATTACGCCGATGCCGGCCCTCTGGCTGCCCATCATGCAGCGGCTCTTGATATAGTCGTAGCTTGGCCAGTAGCCGAGTTCCTGGCATGTATTCTCTTCTTCGAGAGGAAGGAATCCATTCTGGCCGCTGCGCTTCATCAGGTTGGCGACATCCTTGCCGTATGCCGTCACGACAGTATCGAGATACTCTGCCCATTCGGCAGGATACGGGTCACAGTTCCAGCCGACAGTGGTGATGACCGCCTCGATTTCATAGCGGTCTGCGTAGGTCATCAGTCTCACTGCTGATTCCATGTCGTCAGGCTCCACCTCGGCCCTTCCTATGTCTGTGCATACGACGATGCGGGGTTTCAGCTCGACTTCCTGTTGCTTGCTGCAGCCTGTGAATGCCATTGCGGCCACCATTGCGATGCTTACACTATGTAATGAATTGCGTAGTTTCATGTTAATGAAAAAATGAATTTATGGATTTCGCTTTACAAATATAAGAATAACAGCTTTTATTCGTATATTGCGCCATTCATAAGTATTGATTGTTTGCCATGATGGTGACAGGGTGCATTAGAGGGACTCATCGCGAGTCTTCTCGGGAAGACGCCCGGCTGTCATGGCTTTTTTATACCAAAAGGATGAGTCATCCTTATATGTTCTTTTCCATGTGCTGGCAGATGAATGTACCGCCGTCATGAAGACTGCTTCCGTCGCTTCTGTAGCCAAGCTTGTGATAGAAGTCTATCGCCTCGTCGCGGCTTTCAACGACAACGGTCTTGAAGCCCAGTTCCTTTATCCATTCCTCGGCACTTTCAATTACCAGCCTTCCAAGGCCTCTGCCGCGGTAGTCTTCAAGTACGACGACCCGTCCAATCTCGGCAGTGGTCGCTGAACGCTCCAGTATCCTGCATGTTGCCACAGGAAATCCGTCATCGGTTATCACGATGTACTTCGTGTCTGGTGTATCAAACTCGTCGAACTCTTCTCTTAGACCGATCTTGTACTTCCGGGCCATCGCCTGGATCCGCACATAGTACGCGCCTGTCTGCTGATACAGCTCGGTCGCCCGTATTATCTTGAAACTCATACGTCGTCTGTTGAACTTCTGCAATTATAGAAAAACCGTATGTCTATACAATCATGGAATGTGAGTAATTGTCGGGACCTACTGATCTGCGGAGTCTACTATTGTCCAGCTTTCAGGAATCAAGGCTTCCTCGCGTGTCCATGTCGCGGCTGGGTTGCGGTAGAATGTGCCGCTGCTCTCCTTTGGAATCCATTTGTCAAGTGCATTCTTGTCTGCGACAAGGAAGTCTGCCTTGATGCTCTTGATACTGTTGCAGTCATAGAACATATTGGAATAACACATAAAAGCAAGGTCTTTTGCAGGCAGTTCAGGGGCGTTTTCAAGTGAAGTACAGCCATCAAACATCCCTAAATAGCACATTGTCGTCAGTTCTCTGGCGGGCAGATTAGGCGCTTTGGTCAATGATGTGCATCCAAAGAACATAAATCTGTAACAACCGGTCACAAGAGATTCACTGGATAGTTCCGGTGCCGTCGTGAGGCTTTTGCAATCTTCAAAGAGCCGGTGACACCAATAATTCGACGAACTTCCCGGATTCAAAATGGAAAAGACATCTCCACTTGCAGCAATCCGGCCGGTCATCTCGAAGTTGGTAAAGGAAGAGCCGTCGGAAAGTGTCATGTTGTTTCCTTTGAATGCGACCTTGTCCCCGATGTTGGCGAGAGTCACGATCTGCGAGTTTACTTCGTATCTTGTCCATGTCGTCCCATCGGTTGTATAATCCAGTACAGGAATCAGATTCTCGTCTGGAATAAGGCTCTCGTCTGGATTGCCGTGGTCGTCGATTGCCTTGAACTTTATGATCAAGGTAGATCCGGCTTCCTCTGCCGTAAAGCAGAGATATTTTGGTCTAGGCAGGAGTCCCTCGCCACTCTCGGTCTTCCAATTTTCCCACGCAACCTTGTCACCGATTTCAATCCTTCCATGTTCGTCGAGATAATATTTGTCGCAGGAAGTGCATCTGTATGAACTTCTGTATCCGTCAGTGAAAGCCGTCGGGTTGACGCCTTCAACAAGAATCATTTCATGCTTATGTTCTTCTTCGGTCCCTCTGCCAGCATTGATTTTGTCACATGCTGCCATCAAGAAGAACGAACATATCAGAATGATGAATGTAACAGAGCTGAAGCAGTGTCTATGCATACCAATCTTTTTTACTCCATTCGTCCCCACTTCATTTCCTGGCCGTTCGCGTCATACTGCTTGCGTTTGCCGGTTGGAGGCTCGGTCAAGGTGATACGAACGACTGCGGTTCGGCTTAAGCTTCTGGCAACAGAGGTTTCAAACGCATCCATGTGCTGAGGCAGAAAACGCTCGCAGATGGCGCGCAGGGCGGCAATCTTCTCGGAATCATCCTCTACGATTTCTGCCGTTCCAAAAGCCATGGCCGACTTGAATTCCAAAGTGAAGCTGCCGTCCTTCGGTCCTACCGTTGGTTTGCACTTGCTGACTGCACTCAGGCATACACGGGGATTCTTGCTCAGAATGTCGAGTTTCCTGCCTTCCTGTGCACAATGGAAGTAGAATGTCTTCTCGTCTGTACGTACTAACGAGAGAGGCAGACAATAAGGCATTTCCTCTTTATCAGTCATGCTGACAGTAATGTATGGAGCGCGGTCAAATACTTCCAGCGCCCATTCAGCGCTCATCTCTCTGCTTTTCTTTCTCATAGGTCTTATGTTGATATACTGCAAATATAAAAATAACTTGCTCAATGAGTATCCATATGTATATTTGCATTCATGGAAAACAGCAATCCTTTGAAACAGGCATCTTCGGTACGGGTCGTCGTGGCAGATGAAAGCCATGCACGATACATTCCCGATATCCTCGCAGCCATCTTCGAGGCTAGCAAGGTGCCGGGAAACAGCATTGTCATGCGCGATCCTGATTATCTGGCGCTCAAGATGAAGGAAGGAAAGGCCGTGATTGCGCTTGACGGGGATGCCTTTGCCGGTTTCTGCTATATCGAATGCTGGCAGGACGAGGAGTTTGTAGCCAATTCAGGACTGATTGTAAGGCCTGAATACAGGGGACAGGGTCTTGCAACCAGAATAAAGCGCGTCATTTTCGAGACATCAAGGAGGCTGTTCCCAAGTTCATCGATCTTCAGCATCACCAAGAGCGAGGCTGTCATCAGGATGAATACTGCCCTTGGATTCCGCAGGGCAGAATACAGGGATCTGACATCTGATCCGAAGTTCTGGAAAGGATGCGACACCTGCCGCCACTATCCTGAACTTCTCGCCAATGACTTCGCTTCATGCCAGTGCGTCGGCCTGCTGTTCCGTCCCGAAGATTCTTTGTAGTGTTTTGCAAAAGCGGTGTTGAATCTGTAACTTTGGACAAATAATACTCATTAATATGAAAAAGCTCATCTTGATCGCTTGTGCGATGACAATGTTCGTCGTGTCGGCAAATGCCCAGAAGAAAGTTTCTGTCCTTGGTGATTCATATTCAACATTTGAAGGTATCAACCCTCCGGGATATGCTCCATTCTATCCTAACGACAGGAATGACGTGAAGGAAGTGGAACAGACATGGTGGAGCCTGTACAACGAGGCAATGGGATACACCCTCGAAGTCAATGACTCATGGGGCGGTACAACCATTTGCAATACCGGATATGGAAGAAGGGATTCTTCAAACTCATCTTTCAACTCACGTCTCTGGAAGCTTGGCAATCCGGATATCATCTTCGTGTTCGGAGGAACCAATGATGCATGGGCAAATTCTCCGGTAGGTGAGTACAAGTACACCGGCATTACCAAGGAGGACTGCAATTCACTTCGTCCTGCTCTTGCATATACCCTTGATGCACTTTCAAGAATCTACCCTAAGGCTACCGTATATACCATCCTCAATTCAGAACTCAAGGAGGACGTGAACGAGTCTTTCCGCGAGGTATGCAAGCATTATGGTGTGCAGCTGATTGAGCTTCACGACATCGAGAAGCAGAATGGCCACCCTTCAATCGCAGGTATGAAGGCCATCTGTGCCCAGCTGGTCGAGGCAATCAAGTAAAAGCCTATCGTCGGAACTGACGTGATAAGATAATTCTCTCCTATTGCAGAAAACGGATACTGCATAGGAGAGTTTTTTTTGTCCCGTATGTGGTATCTTTGCATCTATGGACCAGAGGACATACATAGCGATAGACCTGAAGTCATTCTATGCTTCGGTTGAATGCGTTGCCAGGGGGCTGGACCCTCTGTCGACAAATCTCGTGGTGGCAGATCCCTCTAGAACGGAAAAGACTATCTGCCTTGCTGTGTCGCCCTCATTGAAGTCATACGGTATTTCCGGAAGGGCAAGATTGTTCGAGGTTGTGCAGAGAGTCAGGGAGGTCAATACCCAGAGACGGTTCCGTTCCGGACGCACGTTGACTGAGGGCGAGTACGATAACTCGCGTATTCAGGCAGATCCGACACTGGCTCTGGATTACATAGTCGCACCTCCTCGTATGAAAATGTACATGGAGGTCAGTTCACGCGTATATGCGACCTACCTGAAGTACGTCTCGGCTGATGATATCCATGTCTATTCCATCGACGAGGTTTTCATGGATGTGACTGCGTATCTGAAGAGCTACAGGTGTACTGCACATGAGCTGGCAATGAGAATGATACGTGATGTGCTCAAGACCACTGGAATCACTGCGACTGCCGGCATCGGCACGAACATGTACCTCGCCAAGATAGCCATGGACATCGAGGCAAAGCATTCAGTGGCTGACGCTGATGGTGTCCGGATCGCGGAACTTGACGAGGCAAGCTATCGCCGGAAATACTGGGATCATACACCTTTGACTGACTTTTGGCGGGTCGGCAAAGGTCTCGCTGCAAAGCTGAAGGAAAACGGTATGTACACTATGGGCGACGTTGCCTTGATGTCCGAGCGTAACGAGGAAAGACTATACAGGCTGTTCGGTGTCAATGCTGAACTTCTCATAGACCATGCCTGGGGATGGGAACCATGTACCATCGCGCAGATCAAGGCGTACAAGCCGTCCTCCAGCAGCATCAGCGTCGGTCAGGTGCTCACCGGACCATATGAAGCTGCCAAGGCAATGACGGTAGTCAAGGAGATGGCAGACAGTCTGTCACTGGATCTGGTGGACAAGAAACTCGCATGCGACCAGATTGTGCTGACGGTCGGCTATGATATAGAATGTCTGACTGGACGAAGCAATTACAGCGGACCGGTCGTGAAGGATTACTATGGCAGGTCTGTACCAAAGCCTGCTCACGGTTCCATCAACCTGAAGAATCCTACATCATCGACGGAAGAGATTGTTGCGGCGACCGTTGTCCTCTTCAGAAAGATAGTTGATCCAGCACTGTTGGTGAGACGCATGTATGTGGTAGCCAACAATACCGTTCCGGAAGATTCAATCGAAGGTATCCAGCTGGATCTCTTTGAGGAACCGCGTCAGGATATGGAGAAGGAACGCAAGCGCCAGGAGGCAATACTCTCGATCAAGAAAAAGTTCGGAAAGAACGCTATCCTTAAAGGAATCAGTTTTGAGGAAGGCGCGACCCAGAAGGAACGTAATGCCCAGGTGGGCGGTCACAAGGCATAGGATATGGGAATGGAGAAATACATGGGAATCATCGACCATGAGCATCATGTGTCACCGAGGCATCCAAGGATGTCGCTGATGGACCGCGCAGCCCAGTTCGCACCGTTCGCGGCACTTACAGGATATGATTCGGTGATCGCTGAAACAGGTCGGGAGACCAGCGAGAGGGCAGAACTGGATGAGATGCAGATTCTTCGTATGGACGAAGCCATGAGAAGCATACAGGAGAATCTTTCCGCCCGCCCGTATGTCCGCTTGACACGCTTCGTTCCTGATCCCCGGAAGAACGGCGGACGCTATGAAGTCATCGAAGGGAACGTCCGCAATATTGACCAGTCCATCGGTACACTTGTACTGACCGATGACCGTGCCGTTCCGCTTCGGGATATTTTCGACATCGAACTTGCCCGGAATGATTGATTCCAATGACTATCTTTGTCCCACGTAACATCATGACAAATCAAGCGAAAGGATTCATAAATGGAATAGTGTCGGGCATATCGTTCGGCATGATTCCGCTGTTCTCTATTCCTGTGATTGCTGCCGGAATGGGGAATGTCAGCATCCTTGTATATCGGTTCCTCATGGGCTCGATGGTGATGCTGGCAATGCTTCTGATTGGAAGGACTTCGCTCCGCATCGGATGGGGAGATATCTGGCGTATAGCTGTCCTTTCATTCTTTTATAACGGCACTGCGCTCGCTACCTTGGAATGCTATCACTACCTGTCCTCTGGCGTAGCGACAGCACTGGTTTATACAGACCCGATATGGTGTGCACTGATAGGACTTGCTTTCCTTGGGGACAGGTTTTCGTGGAAACTGAGCGCTTCCATCTTCATGGCGACACTTGGTGTGATGATGCTTACCGGCGTTTTCTCTGAGGATGGCAGTTTCAATGCTGTCGGCGTGTTCTGGGGACTGCTGTCGGGACTCAGCTATGCACTGTACCTGATTGTACTGCCACGCTTGAGACTCAGTAATATGCCTAGCCTTAAGCTGACTTTCTATGTGTTTTTCATCGCGATGCTGCAGCTTGCCTTGTACGCAAGCCTGACGGGCGGTGTCGAAGCCGTCGCGACGCCTCGGTGCTGGCTGAATCTATTCCTTCTGGGTCTTATACCTACTGCCGTCAGCAACATCTGTGTCACTCGTTCCCTCATGCTCATTGACAGCACAATCGTAGCCATTCTCGGCGCATTCGAGCCGCTTACAGCCATGATCATCGGAGTATGTTTCCTTGGCGATCCGTTCACTGCCCTGATTGCTCTTGGCGGTGTTCTGATTCTTGCAGCAGTCTATAACCTAACTGTCCCTACCCGTGTAAAGAAGCACGAATAGGGACAGCAGCAATATCAATGACAGTTTCTTAGATTGTTGTAAGCTGGCCTGTCACAGAGTCCATCATATAGCCTTTGACAACGACGTCCTTCGGAACCAGAGGATGGTTGGAAATCAGGTCGACGGTCTCCATGATGGCGGCAGGAGTGTCATCGAAGCCGTGGAGCCAGGATTTCAGGTCTATGCCGCAATGCATCATCAGGTTGATGTGCTCATCGTCGATTCCGCGTTCACGCATGAGGTGCAGCATCTCCTCTGAGTCCATTCCCTGTACGCCGCAGCCGGTGTGGCCTATGATCATGATCTCGTTTACGCCAAGCTCATATATGGCTACGAGAAGGCTGCGTACCGTGCTGTCAAAAGGATTGGTGATGACGGCACCGGCATTCTTGATCATTTTGACATCTCCGTTCTTGATACCAAGTGCGGCGGGAAGAAGTGTGACCAGTCTGGTGTCCATGCAGGTCACGATCGCAATCCTCTTGTCCGGGAACTTGCTGGTCTGGTAGTTCTTGTATTCCTCGGATTCAACAAATTTCCTGTTGAATTCCAGCATCTGTTCAATCATGTCTACTTACTTTTCTTGTAAGGCTTCATCATCGTGTAGAACTTGTCGAGAAGTTCCTTCATCTCCTTGAGGTCACCGCTTTTGCGGAGTTGGTTCACCTGCCAGTTCGGAGCCTCGCGCATCGGAGCGAGCTGGGCCGCTTCCAGGGTGTTGGCGCTGAGTTCTGCAAGACGGATTCCGGCATCCCAGTCCTTTGCACCGTCCTTTTTCCACTGCTCGATGCCGGCCATGGCGTTGGTTATCCTGTTTTCACGGTCCGGATCCTCAGGGACGATGTCCTCACGGTTGCGGAAATATCCGAGAATAGCTGCAGGAATGGATGGGTCGCGCACGGTTCCATCCTCGTAGAATACACCGTGGATCATGCCCCAGCCCTTTCTGACGACCATGAGCTCCCAGATGCACCAGCCCATGTTGGCCTTCATGTGCTCTTCAAGGGTCACATCGTAAGGGTTGGCACGTCCCACGCATCCCATCTCACCGTTGAAGATCTTCTTGCCGACCTGGTCTGCGAAGGCTTGCGCACGTGCAACTGTGTCGCGCACCTCTGCCCTGGTCTCGGAATAGTCATGGAACTGGAGGATATCCGCATAGTCGGCCATCTTGATCATGCTCGATACGAGCTGGAAACCTATGGTGAGCGGGGTGTCCGGATCCTTCTCCTTGAAGAGACCGTACATGCGCCTGCAGTTTTCGAAATTAGCTTCGCGCATCCTGACATTGAGATCGGGCTCGTTCATGATGTCCCACATTGCGAGGTTCGGCTCATCCTTGAGGGCGGCAACGAGGAAGTCTACCCATTCTTCTGCCTGGTAGAGGAGGGTAGTGTCTCTTGTCCAGCGTCCGCTGCCGACAACAGGCATCATCAGCATGTCTCTTTCTGCGCACTTGTGTGCGAAATCCTTGAGCCTGATGGCAAGCGTGTCGCCGATCTCGTCATAGCACTGCCAAGGCACGAAGACACGGCAGAAGTTGAGCTTCAGGCCCTGAGCGAGGTCAAGGTCATAAGCGATAACGTCTTCGTCATATTTCACCCAGGTGTCGATATGGTGACGAGGCTCTGCGACTCCTGCAGGAGTGTAGTTGAATCCTCTCATCTGTGTACAGTCGATTGCATACTTGTCAACCTTCTCTACCGGCTGACTGCAAGATGCCACTGCAAGAACAAGCAATGACATGACAAAGGATTTCAGTTGCTTCATGATAGTGTTGTGTATTAGTTATTGACCTGGTTGTCGAGTATTCCTCTAAGTTCCTCTTCGTATTGCTTTGCGTTCAGGAAGACTATGCCTTCCATGCCGAGGCTTCGTCCGCCTTCGATATTGTCAGTGCGGTCATCAGTGAAAATGCACTCTTCAGGCTTCAGTCCGAACCTGTTGAACAGGCATTCGTAAATCTCTGGGTCAGGCTTGACAAGCTTCTCTTCCGAAGAGATGACGTAGCCATCGAGAAGCTTGAAGATATCGAACTGGGCCATAGTGATATAGACCTTGCTGCACCAGTTCGAGAGCCCGTACAGCTTGTAGCCTTCAGCCTTGAGCCTTATGAGCAGATCTTTCATGCCGGCGATCTCTTCTGTCACAACTTCGGTATAATGCTCCTCAAAGATGCGGATTTCAGCTTCCATTTCCTTGTTCCTGCTGATCAGATCATCCATGATCGCGCTGAATGGCTTTGCCTCGCGGTCAATCACCATCTGGAGGTCATAGTTGAAGATGGATGGAATTGCCTTGCGTTTTGTCTCGTCGGGGATGTATTTCAGGAAAAAGGCCTCGTAGTCATAGTCAACAAGCACTTTCCCGAAATCAAATATCAGATTCTTTATCATTTTCCGTAATTTCCAAAAAGTATGTAAAGATAGTTATTTTTCCCTTCTACCTTGCCAGCATGACGATGACAGAAAGAATCGTTACGATCTGGATGAACCTGCGGAATGCTTTCTCAGGGAACAACTTCACTATCCGTATTCCTAAGACGGCTCCGATGCCAATTACCGGTAGCATCATAAGGTTGATGGTGAGGCTGTTCCATGTAATATTGTCCCAGACGAATGCCTGGAGGGGAACTTTGAGGAGATTGACAACAAGGAAGAACCAGGCATTGATTCCTATGTACTCCATCTTCTTCTTGCGCATGGACAGCAGATAGACGGACATTACCGGACCGGCAGCATTGCCTATCATTGTGGTAAAGCCTCCCAGCAATCCGAAGATGGCTGAATACCACCATTTATGCATCCACCTGTTTTCCTTCCCGAAAAATTCACTCCATAACATGACGCAGAGGGCGAGCACGAGTGTCCAACCCATAAGTATGCGGAATCTATCGGCAGGAATCAGCTTGTCAACGAAGATTGCGACAAAGAATCCAAGTATCGCGGTAGGCAGAAGTCTTGCGACGACTTTCCAGTCTGCTATCCTTCTGTAGTATGCCACGGCAATGATGTCGGCCATGCAGAGCATGGGAAGGATGACACCGGTTGACTCCTTGGCCCCGAAGGCTATGGCCATGTAGGGAACGATGAGAAGCATCATCCCCTGTACTCCTGTCTTGGACATCCCTATGCAGAGCGCCGTTATCGATAGTACTGTCCATTGAAAGGTAGAAAGAGCGTCAAGCATGATGCAAATATATGTTTTTTGGCTTGGTATATCTCGTCATTTATGGGTATATTTGTATTGATATGAACATACATTTCGACATAGAGACTGTGCGTGCCCGCCATTCTGTACGCCAATTCACTGACGAACCGCTTTCATCGGACCAGAAAGAGACCCTGTCTGCGCTTATTTCCGAGTGCAATGCAGAGGGTGGAATCCATCTTCAGCTTGTCACGGACGAACCACGTGCTTATGGAAGGTCCATGATGGCAAAGTACGGCAAGTTCAGCGGTGTCAGGAATTATGTGTGCCTGGTGGCCAGAAAGGGTGATGACGCTGAAGAGGCTCTCGGATACTATGGCGAGATGGTTGTCCTAAAGGCTCAGGAACTTGGTCTCAACACCTGTTGGTGCGGACTATCATACAGCAAGAGGAATGTTGAATGCGAACTCGCCAAGGATGAAATCATACATGGTCTCATCGCCCTCGGTCATGGTGTCTCTCAGGGAGTCCAGCATAGGAGCAAGAGTGCCGAAGTGGTCAGTGAAGGGTACAATCTTGCTGCCAGCTGGTTCAGAAACGGGGTGGACTGTGCGCTTCTTGCACCTACCGCTGTCAATCAGCAGAAGTTCCATTTTGAATATTGCCAGGGCAATAAGGTCAAGGCTTCAACCGGAAGCGGTTTCTTTTCGCACATGGATCTCGGTATCGCCAAGCTGCACTTTGAGATAGGTGCGGACCGCCAGATCGATTGGATCACTGAATAAGACTCCATCTTCATTCCATGCTCAGATTATTCAGATTCCTGATTGTCGTTGCTGCCGTTCTGGTATTCTCCCAGAACCTGCAAGCCCAGCTGAAGGACCCATTTGAGCATAGGATGGATGATACCTTGTCCGCCGTGACTGTCACGGCAGTAAAGGAGAAGCCGCGCAATACCACCCAGACCGGACTTGTCCGTCTGGATACGGAAATGCTGAAAAGGGGAGCGTCAAGCTTTGGAACTCCCGATATTATCAAGACCCTTCTGAATCTCCCTGGAGTGTCAGCCGGCAATGAACTGATGGGAGGAATGTACGTGCATGGTGGTGACGGAACAGACAACCTTTACCTTCTGGATGGCGTTCCTCTTTACAACATCAGCCATTTCGGTGGTATCTTCTCTTCTTTCAACACTGATGTGACTGACGGCCTGGACTTCTACAAGAGCGGATTTCCTGCCAGATATGGAACCAAGCTGTCCTCTGTCGTGGATGTCACCACAAGACCGGGTGATATGTATGAATTCCATGGAAGTGCGTCGCTGGGGCTTATCGACGGAAGAATCAACGTAGAGGGTCCGATAGTAAAAGGCCGTACTTCGTTCAATCTGGCATACCGAAGAAGCTGGATGGATATGATGATCTGGCTTGCGATGAAGATCGGAGGAGATGATGGAAGCCGTAAGGCGGCTTACTTCATGCATGATTTCAATGCAGGCGTAACCCATGATTTTGGCAAGGATAATCGTCTTAGAGTCAACTTCTACCGTGGTTCTGATGATCTTGATCTCGGTCTCAAGCCTACTGATTCATCTCTGGATCTTGCCGTCAAGTGGGGAAATCTGTGTACGAGCGTGAACTGGGACAAGAAGCTAAGTCTCAAGACGCGGTCCTCGCTCATGGGCTATTTCTCCCAGAGCCGTTCCGACACTGATTACGGCATCGTGCTCGGTGGATATGACCTGGCAGACAGGATAAACTCATCAATAAGAGATGCCGGTGTGCGATACAATCTTGACTGGTATCCGCATGAGTCGCATCACATCCGTACAGGTATCGATGGTGCATACAAGATGTACCGCTACGTCGGCATGGCAGAGGATCCTTCCGATCCCGACTCGTATTCGCCTACAGTCAGCAAGGACGCTCCCGAAGTGTCACTTTACATGGAGGATGAGTTCTTCATCGTCCATGGCCTTACCTTTAATGCCGGTCTAAGGCATACGTCATATTTTACACCAGGAAAGACCTGGCGCAGCCTGGAACCGAGAGTCGCGCTGAAGCTTTCGCCGGCGTACTTCATGGACATCAAGCTGTCGTACAGCAGGATGAGCCAGAGCGACCATCTTGTCGCGTCCTCGTACATTGACCTTCCCAGCAATACCTGGATGCCGTCAACCTCGCTCATCAGACCTGAACTCTCGGACCAGATCAGTGCTGGAGTGTATACCGAGCCGGTTGAGGGCATGACCCTGAACCTGGAAGGCTGGTACAAGACGATGGACCATCTGCTTCAGTACACAGGCATCAATTCCATGTTCCCTCCAGTCCAGAACTGGGAAACATCTTTCACGGAGGGTAGGGGCCTTTCCTACGGTCTCGAGTCCGAAATAGGATACCGGACATCGTCTTTCAGCGCAACAGCGTATTATACACTTGGATGGTCAAAGAGATCTTTCCCGGAAGTATATCCGAAATGGTTCTGGGCAAATAACGACAACAGGCATAAGGTAAACCTGCTGTTTTCATACAAGGTGATGAAGGACCTTGAGGTGAGTGCAAACTGGAACTACCATACAGGCAATCGCATTACTCTCCCTACGAATGTCCTGGCTGACGGAACGCAACTCTATGACACTCCGTTCAACTTCACACTTCCGTCTTACCATAGACTTGACCTGGCGATGACCTATACGATGAAGTCTAGCAAGGGGAATGACTTTGACCTGAGTGCAAGCGTGTATAACGCATACAACAACAAGAACGCATTCTTTGCCTATGTTGAGAAGGATGAGAATGGGGACTTCAACGGCATAGCTTACAGCGTATTGCCGGTATTCCCGACCTTGACGATCACATACAGATTCTAGGAAGCAACAGAGAATAGTGAAAAGATTCATCTACATATTCATTGCCCTCGTGACTCTGGCCGGATGCAAGTTCGGTTTCGAGGTTGAGAATGACGCTGATCCAGGTGTCTATCTCAGCTGTATAGCGTCTCCTGACAGCATCAGCTACTACCTTCGCTACGCATCCCCGCTCGGAGTCAATGCAGGCGATATTCCGGAAGTCAAAGTCAAAGATTCCAGTATAAGCATCTCGGGACGGTCTTTGGATCAGAATCCGCTCATCGTAGAAGACGGTATCAGGGTCTATCCGGTCAGCGGAATGCTGGGAACTGGCGATGAGGTTCGTGTCGTTGTCCGCACGGAGACTCTCGGCGATCTTGATGCCCGTACGGCGATCCCTGCTCAGATCGGTCTTGAGAACGTTTCCATGACCCGTACTGACATGATGGGTATCATCATGGATGATTTCACTTTCAGGCTTGACCGGCAGCCGGAGGAAGGGGAGTATGTCGGTCTGTTCATGTCCAGAACGGTCTCTCCGGAAGAAATGGCCTGGGGATGGGAAGAATATCCTGCTGACAGCCTGTCGGGACCAATGATAGATTACCTGTCGCCAGCGACGACCGTTGCTACAAACGCCGATGTTGAGCTGTGCCAGGTGGATTTCTGCTGGCCACGATACATCAGGACATGGTCAATGGGCTTCGGCCTTGAAGAACCATTCACTATCATTCCTGCCGCTGCGTTCAGGAATCAGGAGGTCAGCCTTATGGTCACCAGCTTCTCCGCGATCTATGGTGGATATCCCGGGTCAGAAGAGGAAGCCGAGGCGGAACCTTTCGACCCTTTGTACACCTTCACGATTATGGGCGTTTCAGAAGAATTCTATCGCTACAGTCTCGCCCAGTACAGGAGCAGGACCGACTTTCTGGCTCTCATGGGACTCGCCCCTGCCCAGTTTGCCTGGAGCAACGTCAACGGCGGATTCGGTTTCTGCGGCGCAGTGAGCAACAAGTCCACCATCGAGCTTCCACTTTCTGTCCTCCTTGAGGAGGAATAAGATCCTATTTTGTTGCGTATTTCTGCAACATTGCGTATATTTGCAACAAATAATATGCTTGGGTATGAATACGGTCAGCTTATCATTGGGATCTGCAATTCGGATTGCAAGGAAGGAACGAGGTCTTTCCCAAGAACAGCTTGCCTCTCAGCTTGGCCTAAATAAAAGTCAAGTGTCGAGAGTGGAGAATGGCTTATGCCGTTCTATGTCAACGATTGACTCCATTTTATCTGTTATGAAGCTCTCTCCGGTGATCGAACTGAAATCCATACGTGAGCCGCTTACAATGGTCGATGTTCTTTCTGTGCTTCGCAAGTATAAAGCCGAGAATGCTGATAGATTAGGCATTGCCCAGATGGGGCTGTTTGGTAGCTATTCTAGGAACGAACAGAACCTGGAAAGTGATGTTGATGTTTGCGTTCAGCTCACACACCCTAGCTATATGACACGCGCTGCCATCAAAGAAGGGCTGGAAGCATTGCTTGGACGAGAAGTCGATGTCATTTCATTGTCTGCAAGGATGGATCCCGATTTCAGGTCAAACCTTTTGAATGATGTCGTGTATGTATAAGCAGCGTGTAAGCCTTCTTCTGAAGTCCGATTTTCCCTGTGTCAGTAAAACGATATCATGAAGAGAATAAGACCATACGAGGCAGTGCTCGGACTGCTGCTTGCGTTCGTGCTGTGGTGTAGGGCTGATTTCCAGTAGATTTACTCATGGCCGAACAGGTCATATGCGACAAATTCAGCCCAGGGGGACACCGGGTTACTCATAGGCAACCTCATCCATTATTTTGTTCGTCCTCCCACTGTTTGATACGTTTTTCTATCTCACTTTCCGGAAGACGAGGGTTAATTGATTTAAGAAGAGCCAGTTTTTCGGCTGCAGAACTTGGCGTCATGATGCAGTTAGCAACCAGCTCATCAAAAACGTATATGATACCGCGAACTTCAACGCCTTCATTAACGGCAGAGTTGCGGAGTTTGCGGTCTCCGGTCAAGAGTGTATAGTTGTTCTGCTTGGCGTAGTACCATACAGAACAGTCTGTGAGTGACAAGTTTGTCTTATCGGCAATTGCTTTCTGAAGACTGTCGATCTTACTGATTTCATCAAATTCAAATGTCGCAACATGCAGAGAACCATTATGTTCATAGGCAGCAACAGTGTCCTTTTGCCCTTCCTTTACGAGTTCCAGCATTACGAAATCCGTAGTGTGGACCTCCCATGGCAATAGGAAGAACTGTTCCAATAAACCCACATCATGCAAGTCTATGAAAACATTGGTATCATTTACGACAATCTTCTTCATTAGATTACATTGAGGTGTTTACGGACTGTACCAACAGATGAATGAAGCAGGGATGCTGCTTTTGAAGTAGTGATCAGATCCTTTGCAGCTGCTGCATATACCATGGTCTCGAACTTGTTGGTAAAGTTCTCTACATATCTGGTCTGATTAACAAAGTTTTTCAGAGCCTCATTCTTATTCTTGTTTATGCAGTATGACTTGTATTTGCTCTCGCTGAGAATACCGATATCCACCAGCTTGTGCATGATGGCATCGATTGATATTCCATATATGAGCTGAAGATGCATAAGCTCTGAAGTAGAGATCCTTTCACCTGGTTTGAATATCTTCTTGAGAGTGTCGGTAGGAAGAAGCATTTCGTTGGCAAATGAATCACAGAGTTTTTCTTTCTGACGCGGAGTCAGATCTGCGGAGAACCTGTCATTATATAATAGGTGCCCGAGCTCATGCATGCCGGTGAAGCGTCTGCGCTCAACATTAGTTTTGCTGCTGTTAAGGACAATGATGTAGTCCTTGCCGTTAACGATGCCACTGACGCCGTCAAATCCTTCCGGAGCTTCGGTCGATATGACTTTTATTCCTTTGGATTCCAGAGTGTCCTGAACGTTTGCGATTGCATCATCGCCAAGATTCCACTCCTTTCTTATCTCTCTTGCAAGCAGACGCATCTGCTCTGGAGTAGAAAGTTCTGCTCCTTCCTTTTTCTGGATGCCATCGACGGGTTTTCCAAGTAGTTCTTCGATTTCTAGATAACGCTCTACCTGGTCCTGAATCTGGACCTTGAGAGCATTGACATCTTTGGCGCTGGTATTTGATTTCTTTCTGAATGAGATGTCAAAATTGTTTGCGTCAAATGAGAATGGTCGCAAGAAGTAATCCGGCTCGACACCCAGGGCGGTTGAGAAGGCAATAAGAACAGTACTATTTGGCTTCATCTTGCCAGACTCGTACTTTGAAATTGCCTGTTTGGTTACAATGCCACCAATTAACTCTGCAAGCTTGTCCATGGATAACTTTTTCAGTATCCTGGCTTGCTTCAATCTCATGGCAAATATTTCTAACTCAGTAGACATAGTGTTTGATTATTTTCTGTTGACAAAGTTACAAATTATTTTGAATTGTCAACAAGAGACATTGGGAAATACTGAGATTTTGGTTGATTATTTTTCGGTTTTAGTCATTTTGTAAACCATGGTGTGCAAAAGGCATTTTTTCTGCAACTTTTTTGGAAGCTAAACATTTCGCACATTTCGGCAACATGGATTTTGCTTCTGGTTGCCGTTTCTTGTATATGGAAGTATACTTTAACAACAATATTATTTTAGCGATATTCGCAAATTATTTATCGTTTATCGTAAAACTGGCATTGCCTTTGCATTCGTTTTGAAAACAATCAATCAATATGAAACTTTCAAATCAAAGGGGAATCAAAACCATCAGCCTCATTGCTCTTGCCATTGGAGCCATTTATCTTTTCTTTGTTTACTATCGCACAATTTGTTGTTTGTGGTTTAACGACGCACCAGATAGGATTGTCTGGAGTGCGGTACAAAAACCTTGGCAGATCACCGTTCTCATCGGTTATGTATTAGGAGCAACTGCCATGTTCGCCCTATGTGCAGCTATAGAGGTGAACATTCTTAAAGGCTTAAAGTCAGGGAATCTTTTCCCTTCCAATAATTTCATCCTTATTATCTTGACTGCAATTATGGTGGGGGTCACGATATTCTTCAAGGCCAATTTCAATGATGTCATGAAAGGAGTCGAATGCTCTGTCCTTGACGGCAATTGCATATTCGTTCCTCTTATCATTATCACCTTTGGACTTCTTTACAAACAGGCATCCCTTGCTATGGAAGACAGCAACCTTGCAATATGATTACAATCAATCTTGACATAGTGCTCGCCACTCGGAGAATGACTTTAAGCGAGCTTTCAGAAAAAGTTGACGTGAATCTCACCAATCTTTCGATCTTAAAGACAGGAAAAGCTAGGGCCATCCGTTTCACCACGCTCAATGCCATTTGCAGGGTGCTTGACTGCAAGCCCGGGGACATTCTCGACTATGAGCCGGATCCAGAAGGCATTGAGATTATTGACGATGATGAGCAGCTATGAGGGGATTGGCATTCCATTCTCCCATCGTTGGGAGAATGGTCGAGTATGATAGAGGTTCTGTACGTGAAATTACAGACTACATGTTTATCCGTTACGCATTATGAAGAGAATTAGACCATTTGAGGCAGTGCTCGGACTGCTGCTTGCGTTCGTGCTGTGGTGCAGGGCTGATAGGGGAATGGCAGATTTCTATGCCACAAGAATGTACCCTGTCATTTCCTGCGTGATGTCGCGAGTCTCTTCGCTAGTGCCTTTTTCTCTTGAGGAATTCCTCGTGATTGCGATGGCTCTCGTGATTATCCTTATCATAGTAGCCGGCGTACGTAGAAAGCAAAGATGGCATCATGTCCTTTGGCGTGAGGTAAAGTGGCTGGCTCTTATATTTGTATGGTTCTATATCGGCTGGGGATTGAATTATTCCCGTTCGTCTATTTCCCAGAGGCTGGAAACACCGGTAGCACGTTTTGATGCGGACTCCTTCAAGGCTTTCCTGTCTGACTATACCCGGAAACTCAATTCGTCATTTGATATGAAAGATGATGGGACTACGGATATCGAGGAGGAAATCAGATCCTTCTATTCGGCGTTGCCGTCCAAGGCGGGTTTGTGCAAGCCGCACAACTGGCAGACTCCAAAGACTGCGATGGCATCGGGGCTGTTCTCGAAGGTTGGCGTTTCAGGCAGCATGGGTCCTTTCCTGTCAGAGTCGCTGCTCAATGGAGAGATGCTTGCGGTTGAATATCCTTTCACGGCATCTCACGAGTTCGCACATCTCATGGGAGTGAGCAGCGAAGCTGAAGCCAACTTCTGGGCATACAGGTTTTGTGATTCATCGCCTTATCAGGTTATACGATACAGCGGCTATCTGTCGCTACTGGGAAACATAATGAGAAATGCCCATAATCTTCTGTCGGAAGAAGACTATGGGCAGTTCATCGGATCAATCCGCGTTGAGGTGTTGCAGGAGTACAATGACAAGGCTGAATATTGGACTGGCAAGTATTCGAGATGGCTCGGAGACATCCAGGATGCCCTGTACAATGCCTTCCTGAAGGGAAATGGAATCAAATCAGGAACGAAGAACTACGACGAGGTCGTCTCTTTGCTGATGACGGATTTCCCTTTGTAGTTCGTCATTATTAAAAATAACTTGGTAATCTATATGTGCCCTTTATGTCCATATTCAATTATGAAATCCACCATAAATCTTTACCAACTTATTTTTCATCATTCCTTAAATAAAAAAGAATCAAGAGGTCAGGCCTCTTGATTCTTTTTTTTACTTACATGGTGTAAGATGGAGGATTCCGACGGAGTTCTCAGGCATTTTGAAGGTGAATGACTTCGAGGCGGTGCCGAGGTCCATGGTGTGTGGTACGACTGCCTCGAGATAGTTCACAGGACGGACGAACCTGAAGCCTCCCGGGATTCCAGGTCGGGTGTCGCCACCTGGTGCGCCAGGACCGCCCATTCCAGGACGGCGAGCCGGCATCTCATAGTCCGGATGGCTTGAGTAGTAGTTCTGATCCTTCTGGTTCTTGATCTCTGTGTTGTGTGAAGAAATGTACTCTATCTCGACCTTGTATGCGGTCTTGCTGCCTGTGTTGATGGTAACCATCTTGTCGACGGCTTCCGAGTTTACGAACTTCACAAAGATCTCGCCGGTAGCGGTGTCGATGGTAGGAGAGGTATAGACTGTTGTGTCTGCGGCAGCTCCGTTCATCACCTGGCTCATCTCGAATGCGCGGTTGCCGGCCTTCGAGAACAGCTTCTGGTAATAGTAGTTGCTGGTGCGCCAGAGACCGCGGTTGTCGAACCAGATCATGTTCGAGTTCCACTTGTTGTATCCCTTCTTGCAGAAGAGAGGGGCATAAGCGGCCATTGATACCATGTCGGAGTTTCTCTCGAGACTGAGCCAGTAAGCGGCCTCGGCCATGGTTGAAACGTATGCGTTGTTTGTGCGGTTGTTGGCGAACTCTCCGACGAAAACGCGGGTAGGCTTTGACCTGTCGTAGGTGTTGCCCTCTGCTCCGCGGACCTTGCCTGGAGCATAGCGGTCGCCGTTCTTGTAGAACCAGTCGTCGCCCATGTAGTAGTGCTCGTCAACGATGGTGTCAGGATACTTGGCATCAATCTCTGCGTAGTTCGCGTCGAACTCGCGGCCCTGTGCCGATGCACCGGCAGTAGAGACGATGGTGATTTCAGGGTATTTTGCCTTGATGGCTTTGTACATGATGTCGAAACGCTCCCAGAACTCAGGACCCCTGTTCTCGTTGCCGATTCCAAGATACTTGAGGTTGAATGGAGCAGGATGGCCCATCTCGGCACGCTTTGCGCCCCATTCGGTATTCACGCCGCCGTTGCAGAACTCGATAAAGTCCAGTGCGTCCTTGACGAATACGTTGTAGAAATTCTGGCGGTCGCTTTCAGTCTCGAGCGGAGCGATGTATGAATGACCTGCAAACTGACAGGTTACACCGTTGTTGAGTACAGGGAGAGGTGTTGCACCGAGAGACTCTGACATAAGCAGATACTCATAGAAACCTACATACTGTGAGGTCCAGTAACCCCAGTGATTGCGGAATCCGATTCGTTCCTCGACAGGACCGATGCTGTTCTTCCAGAATACCTGGCCGAAGTAGGTTGAACCTTCAGATGCGCAGCCGCCAGGGAAGCGCATGAAAGTCGGATGGAGGTCGGCAAGAGCCTGCATCAGATCCTTGCGGAAAGGACCGGCTGCGCCATCAAGCCAGAGCTCCGATGCCTCGGGAACGAGGGTTACGAAATCAAGGTAGAATGTACCCTTGGAGTCGGCAACGATGGCAAGGCGGCTGTCCTGGCTGTGGAGAGCCTTGAGGGCTCCTGTATGCTTTTTCCAGCTGTCACTGAGGGAAGAGATGGTGATGACGTTGGAATTGATTTCACCGGCCTTGTTCTCAAGGTATACCTTGACATTGCCCTTGTAGTTCTCTCCCATGAGATACAGTCCAAGGTCGTAGCTTACGCCTTCCTTGACCGCGATTGACGGAATCTGGGTGTTGTTCGAGTAGAATGCGTTTCTGTCGCGTGCAACGTAAGGAGAGATTCCGTAGCCGTTCGCTGCGATTCCGTATCCTTCACCTGCATCTTCGATGTCGAAGCGGACGCTGTACTGCCTGTACCTGAGTTCATCATCATACTTGTCGTCAGGGTAGTAGCTGTACTGTCTCTTCATGTCAGGCCTGAGCGGCTTGTAGTCCACCGCGTGAGCCTGTCCCTTCGCACCGTCCTTTGCGACGACTGTCCATCCGAAGAATACTGTGTCCGACTGCGAGAACTCGCGTGGATCCGGAGCCTCGGGCACGTTGTAGGCCTGGAAGGAGTTGTTCTGGATCAACTGGGCGCAGAGGCCTCCGTCGAGTGAGTTGTTGATGTCCTCGAAGAAGATACCCGAGAGGGTCGGGCTCACGTTGATGCCGAGCTTCGAAGGGTTGAGGGTGATGGTTCTGTTCTCAGGCTTTGTGAAGCCCTGGAGCTGGAGCATCTTCTCTGCAAAGCGGTAACCGAGAAGACGCATGCCTTCAGTGCTGAAATGGAATGTGTCTCCGGTGCTCTCGCAGCCGAGAGCGGAAATCACGTATGAATTAGGGAGTACCTCTGGCAGATGCGGGAGGATGTCGCGGTTGAATCTCCAGCAGATACCGTCATTCTCCTCGTACTTGAGTTCGCCCGCGAGAAGAGGAATCTTCTTTGGGTTGAGGCCGAGATCCTTGCAGAGGTCGTCATGGATCTTCTTGACCTTTGCAGGCCACTCGGGATCGTCGGAATTGGACTCGCCCTGATGGAGGAGCATACCCTTGATGACGCCCGACTTCTGGGCGATCCTTGCCATCTCGAGAAGACGCTGATATGGGCTGCCTCCGTACATCTCGACGATGTCCTTCATCCAGTCTCGCTCGCTGTCGATGTACTCCTTGTAGCCATCCTTGTCCCAAAGCTCGATCTTGGCACCGGCAACGGATACATTGATGACACCGATCCTGTAATCCTCGGGCATGACTTCGATCATCTTGCGACCGAAGAAGTCCACCGGTCCCATGTTGTTGCTTGGACGGCAGATAGGAGGGACAGCGGTGTACCAGTTGCCCATCTTCCTGTCCATCTTAGGCATGTCGACTGCCGCGATGAACTGGAATCTTGGATCATTGAAATCCTTGTCCTGCTCGGCAGGAACGGCTCCGGCCTCCATGTTCGACTGGCCGAAGCAGAGGTAGATGTGAAATTTCGGGTCCGGTTTCTGGGCGCCTGCGGATAGCGAAACGCCGAGAAGAAGAACCACGAAAGCTGATAGAATCTTTCTCATGGTATGGGTTGTCATAAAAATGAATCAAGGGGTTGAACCCCTTGATTCGCATTGTTATTTCACGTTTGCAGTTCCAGGAGTCAGAGTCTCGCTGGTCTGGAAATCGATTGAGAGGCGGTCGCTGTCTACTCCGTCAGGGATGCGTACAAGGCTCTTTGGAGTAGGTACAGGAGGCGTTCCGCCCATGCGAGGGTTCCACCTTGGAGCCTGAGGAACGACTGCGATGCTTCCGCCCTGGGTCTGGATGCCCTCGAGGGTGGCGATTACAGGGTCTGCGATAGTTCCGTTTGCACTTGAGTTGCTCTGCTGCGAGCCATAGACGATGGCGTCAACGACAACCTCGCCGCTAGGGTCGTAGAGAACGATGCTGCCGGCGGTAGGAGAGAGGCTGTAGCCGAAGCTCATGGTCTCGGATGTACCGAGAACAGCGAACATGTCGTGAGCTGCGGCAAGAGGAGCGTCAAGCACTACACCTGCGCCGAGGCTCTGGATTGCGTCACCGCTGCGGTGAGCGAACTTGAGGCCAGGGTTGATGGTGATGCCGCTGCCTGGACAAGATACGTCCACGCTTGCAATCTGGTCATACTTGAGCGGCTCTTCAAGCTCGACTTCGCCTGGTACATGCACAGGAGGCTCAGGCATGCCGAAACGGCGAGGCTGAGGTTCTGCAACTGATGTGATGACCTTCTTGATCTTGACTACGTCCTTTCTGAGGCCTGTGCCGATAGTGATGACTGAACCGTCGTCAAGCTTATCTGTGCACTCAAGCTTGATTATGGTCTGACCAGCCTTGACTGCCTCCGAGAGAACGGTCTGGGTCGCAGGCTTGCCGACGCTGACTATGGTTGAGGTCTCGAAGTTTCCGCCGAGGTCGATGCCGATCTTGTCGCCAGGATTCATGCCTGCAACAGAATTCACAGGAATGTTGGTCGATCCGGCAGGAACGTCCATCCATGGGCCGGTAGATACAGGGGTAAAGATGACAGCAGGGGAGCCTGCGGTTCCGCGGACTTCCTTGATGGTTACGCTTTCATTGCCGAGTGTGAGTTTGTCTCCAGCTTTCAGTCCTTCGCCGGATACGAAGATGACATCGTCGGCAGCGTTTGCTGCTGCGGCGAGATAAGACTGAGCGCCATTCAGGAGAAGATGTGACTTGGCTGCAATTGAGGTGCCCTGCGGGAAGGTCATGGCGTCAACGCCTGCCCATCCGCTGTGTGTGATGCGAAGTCTCCAGCCGCTGAGGTCAATCGCCTTGTCGCTTGCGTTATAGAGCTCGATGAACTGCTTTGCGCCATCAGCCATGGTATTGAGGCATACCTCGTTGATCTTCACTGCCTCGACGGCACGTACACGCTGGGTGATGCTTCTCGAACCGCCGTTCCATGCCGCCTCGGCTATGATCATGCCTGAAGACATGCCGGCAGGAGCACTGATCTTCCAAGTCGCAACCACGCCGCTGCCAGGCTGGATGGTCCAGCCTGCATCAGGAGCGTTGACAGGCTCTGCAGTCCAGCCCTTAGGAAGGTTGAGCATTATCGACTTGTACTTGATGTCCTTGTCGCTGGTGTTCTTGAGAGAAACGGTAAGTTCCTGGATCTTGCCGTCTTCGAATGATGTAAGACGAGACATCTCAACCATTGTTTCGGCATAGCGTACTGACGCGATGTTCTTCTGGATCTTCTCCACGGTCTCGAGTGATGGATATCCAGTGGTCATGATGCCCTCGTAGAATGTTCCCGCAGAGCCATTGCCGTTGTCACCGCCGTTTCCGAGAAGCAGACCGCCTTTCTTGCTCATAGGGTAGTAGGCGTCCTTCTCAGGAGTTCCTGGGCGTACACCGTCGTAGAATGTGGTGACCTCGGAGGTCTGGGCATCGCCACCGCGGAGGTCCCAGTGGTTGCCGTCTCCGCCGTTGACATATACCGAAACAAAGTCCCAGTCGATTGACGGAACATCGTTCTTCTTTGCATTGTAACCTGAGAACAGTCCGGCCTCCATGTCTGCCATGATCCATGGACCGTCGCCATTGCCGCTGCCCCATGCCGTCGAGATGCCGTAGTAGGTTGTCTCCATGGTGCCGGTTCCGACGGCCTTGCCGTTGGTCGATGAGTTGCCGTAATCGAAGCAGCAGCCACTGTCGTAGTGCTTTCCGTCGATCACGTAGTAGATGCCTTCGGCCTCGTCATTGATTGCAAGGCCCTTTGCATCGTTGTTGCGGAATCCCATGCCGGGCATGATGTAAACGCCGTATGCCTTGTGGCCGTTGATCTCGACAGGTGCCATGTCTGCGATAGGAAGGGTGTTGAAATTGCCCTTTTCTGGGCCGTTGAAGGTTCCTGGACCTGCCTGATACAGGTGGTTGCCATTGCCGGACTGGTCGTAGATGATGCTGATGCAGCCGGTGGTGCCTTCAAGGAATCTGTCCTGGGCCTCGGCGTCTGCATAGCCGTCCTTTGTCAGACCGATGTCAAGTTTTGCGCCATCGGAGTTTCTGGTAACCTGGTACAGTGGACCGTTGTACGCCTTGAACAGGGCGCGGGTTGTACTGTGTGCTGTCACACAAGGGGTCCCGGAAGCGTTGTAAATGTCTCCAGGTCCTTCCATGCGGCCACTGCAGGATGCAAGCAGCATAGCCATGGCAGCAAGGGAGATGATTCGGTTTCTGGTTGTCATGATATGAGTGTGTTTGTTATTATCGTGTATTGACAAATATACTTAATTATCGTTACTTTTGTAATGTACCCGCGCGCGGGTCATAATACAAATTCAAAAAAAAGATCTATGGGAACAGGAGTTACTATCAAATGCCCTGATTGCGGCTTTGAGTGGGATATGTACTACGGAACAGACGAGAACGGCGAGAGGGTGAAGAATCCTTATACTGCAAAGAAATGTCCGGAGTGTGGCTGCGAGCATCCGGATCCGGTCGCTGAATTCGAGTGGGAATAGGAATGTATTTTAGATGATTCCATCATATTTTTCATTTATTTTACTTGATAAACGATTTAATAAAATTTCTTAAAAAATTAGTATTAATCGTTTAAAATAACGGTTTAATAAAATAAAATATTACTTTTGGATAGGTATAATGTGATAGTTTAAAAGTCGATACTAATAAAATGCTTTCATATTGATAGTTTGAACGGTTTTTAAGAAGTTTGCAGATTCAAAAATTCTCTTCATATTTGCACTCGAAAGGCACGGATGACCGAGTCTTTAACGAACTTAAAACTTATTAAACTATGTTGACTATCTTATCAACACTCACAACTCTCGCCGGCATTGTAGTAGGTATTTTCACCTGCATGTACGGCAGAAAGAAGATGGGTCGATAGCAAGGCTATCCATCACATCTTGCATCCGGTCACAGGGATGCCGCCTCACCTTAACAAGGTGAGTTTTTTGTATATTAGCGGAATGATAAGACGTCTTGCTGTAACTCTGTTTTCATTGCTGACACTTTTCGGCATTCACTCCGTCCGCTCGGTGGAAGTTGCCGAAGGATGGGCGTCTACGCCTGTGAATGCGGCTATTTTCCGCCGTAACAGTCTCTGGACTCACGAAGGTGAACAGTTTATCTCTTTTTACAATCCCGAAGGCGGCATGGTGCTTGGCAAACGTAAGCTTGCTGCTGGGGAGTGGACGTTCAATGACACTGGCTATCACGGGAATGTCCGGGATGCACACAATATTATCAGCATGGCAGTCGATGGCGACGGCTTCCTTCATGTAGCGTTCGATCATCATGACGACAGTCTGCATTATTGCCGGAGTATTGCCCCGGGCAGTCTGGAACTTGGGCCAATGGAATCGATGGTAGGCTTCAATGAGATAGACGTGACCTATCCTGAGTTCTATTCAATGCCGGACGGCGACCTGCTCTTTGTATACCGCTCAGGTGGCTCTGGACATGGAGACATGGTCATCAACCGATATTCCACGGCAGAGCAGAAATGGACAAATGTCCAGGACGTGCTGATCGATGGGGAAGTCCGGCGCAGTGCTTACTGGCAGCTATGTGTGGACGCAGGAGGAACGATCCATCTTTCTTGGGTCTGGCGTGAAACCATGGAGGTCGAGACCAATCATGATCTATGTTACGCCCGTTCCCGTGACGGTGGAGTGACCTGGGAAAGCAGTAAAGGTGAGCAATATCAACTTCCTATCACACAGGAGACGGCGGAAGTCGTCTGGCCGGTGCCGCAAGGTCAGGATCTGATCAACCAGACCAGCATGACGGCAGACTCGGAAGGCCATCCATATATAGCGACATACTGGCGCGACGAGGAAGATGATATACCACGCTACAGGGTCATCTGGAACGATGGGAACGGCTGGTATCAGTCTATAGTGCCAGGTTCCGACCGTCCATTCAACCTGGGCAGTGGGAACGCTCCGATATCACGACCCCAACTGGTCGCTGAGGACGGACGCGCCATCATGGTCTTCAGGAGTGCATCCCGTGGGAACAGGGTCTCCATCGCATCTACCAAGGATATCCGAAAAGGCCGATGGACAGTCAGGGATATCACCGGCTACAGCGTCCACAACTGGGAACCGACCATCGACAGCGAGCTTTGGCGTCAATCCGGACAACTCCATATTTTCGTCCAGGACTGCGGACCGGAGTCAGATGCGACTTTCTCGATGATAAAGGTTCTAGAGCTGTCGCGATGACATGAAATGCCTGATCGCGATGTCGGCGTAAACGTAGCGGCGTGTTTTTGAATTTGGAACCACGGCCGTATGGAAATGCTTCTCATGGGCCTTGGCGCTAATTTCTTCAAGTGGTCCGTATCCAGGGTTGACCCAGCGGCAGCCGCGGTTGTATGCAGTGGCAGCTAGACGTACCTGTTCCTTGACAGGGAGAGTTTCAATGCCTTCCTGGGTATATTCTCCCTGCTTGTTTACGGAGCCATAATCAAGGTATAGCATCTTCAGGAAGACGGCGAGGTAGATGCACTGCCATTCTTCCTTTTCCAGGCGGGTGATACGTATCTTCCTGGCAGTTTCGTTGTCCTTCGTATCGAAGTAGAGATCATACTCTCTTGCCATGCCGCTGCGCATCCATCTTTTTTCAAGGTCCTCGGCAAAACTCGGCTTCATCTGGAATCGTCCGATGCTGAAATCGCATCCTTCCTTTCCTTTGGTTATGTAGAGAGTCTTGACCGCTCCGGACTCCATCTTGTCCTGAAACATGCTGTACCGTATCAGTTCAGGGAAAATCACTGCCTCGGCAATGTCACAAGGGATATCATACTGTTCCCAGATCTGATACCATTCAGCCTTGTGCTGCTCGCAATATGAATTTGCTGCGTCATCTTTTACCGATGGCGCAGCAAACAATATTGAGATAATGGTTATTAAAGCTTGTATGTGCATTTTACAATCCTGTAGGCGGCAGCTGAACCATTCTGATCATATATGGTCTCGTTTTCAGCCCAGATGATCTCGTTGTCTCTCTTGTCCCAGACGGCAGGGTAAACGATGTCGCCCTCAGGGAACTGGAGGAATCCGCCTTCTGCATTGAAGATGACCTCTCGCTTGCCGTCGCTGCTCTTGAAGCTTGCACTTGCCGGTCTCTTGGTGTTCTTGACCATATCTTTGCCGTAATCTTCAGGCACCTGATTCCACTTGCCCTTGTCGAACTGGAATATCTTTCCGTCCTTCTCCTTGAAGATGATCTTTCCTGCGAGAACTTCGTCAAGGTTTTCAGCGACGTAGAATTCCGGCCACCATGCAAGCTCTCCGTCCTGGAGTTTTACCTCGCGTACGACTTCCTCTGAATACATGACTGGATAGTTGCAAGGGAACTCGCTGTATGCCTCCGCGAGGATGTCGCCTGCCTCGATCACGAGGTTGAGAGGAGCACGCCAGAGTGCGCATTCAGGGATAACCTCGTCAGCAACTGCCTGGCGCTGGATCTTGATGATGTCACCCATTCCGTCCTTTATCTTGGAGTAACGCTTCTGGACGTCGGCAGCCCAAACCTTTGCAGCTCTTTCGCGATAGGTCTTGATAAGTTCCATCGCCTGGAGATAGAGAGGATTGTACTTGTCCGCATCGTTGGTGGCGTAAATCTGTTCCTTGATCGACTCGACCTTCTTGCGCTCGGAATCAGAAAATCTGGCATCTGTGTCGCTCCATGTCGCTGCAGGCCAAGCTGCCGCGATATCCATCGTATATTTCTGGACCTTCTGGTATTTCTCCATGAGAGGGGAGAGCTGCTTCTGGATGTTTCCCATGTTCCTTGCTGCTTCGAGTGCCGAGCCGGCTCCCGGAATGGAATTCATGGTCGCCTGCATGAGCTCCTTCTGGAGTGAACTCCTGAAAGCCTGTGCCTGCCTCTGGGTTGCAGCATCGAGTGTCTTCATATAGGCTTCAGCCTTCTTCTCGAGAGCCTTGCTGGCTGAGTCGTTGCCGCTCTGCATGCTCTCTTTAGCAGCTTTCTTGTATTCTTCTGCTGAAGTGTTGAAATATTTCCTGAGCTCCGCATCGTGACGGTCGAATACAGCTGCAGAGGCTGCATAAGCCATGTTCTCGATGTCATCTTCGGTCATGCCTTCAGTCTTGTTGGCCTGCTCTTCAAGCTGGGCGAGATCCACACCGCCCATGATCTTTGCACGCATGCGATCCTCCAGAGCCTCCTGCTGTGCAGGGGTGAGGGAGCCCTCGTTCAGTGCCTTCATCTCTGCCTCAGTGATGCCAAACGCTTCCTGGACGGCTTTTTCTGCTTCTGCTCGCCACTGCTCTGTGAAACTGTCTTCGCAGGTAGTGTCGGCATTGAGCTCTTCGGCTCTGAGAGTGACGGCCTTGATAGCCTTGTAGTACGCTATCTGGTCTTCCTCTGTGGGATTTGCAAGTTTTGCTGCTGCAGGCACAGCAGGAAACTCATTCATGAGAGGGATAGGGAACTCAGCCTTGCTTGGGGTCACCTTGCCATCCCATCCGAATGAACTGCTGCGCTTTGGCTGGAGCGTTTCACGGCTGTCGGGAATTGACAGACCGCCGTTGGCATTGTTCTCGGCGGCATTGAGATCAATACCAGTCCTCTTGCTGATAGCGTCGCCTACCTTCTCACTGATCTTTTCTGAAAGGGCTCCGCTCATGGCTTCTCCAGCTTTCTCCTTGAGCTTGTTCAGGAGTGCCTGGGCATTTGCTGCTGGAGAAGCGATAAGCATCACTGCCGCGATGGTAATAAATACCTTTTTCATACTATTGATTTTGACTGTTTACTTTTTGATGAATTCGACTCTGCGGTTCTTTGCCTGACCTTCCTTTGTGCTGTTGTCTGCAATCGGCTCGTGTGAACCCTTGCCTACGGCACGGAGGTTCCACTCGTCAACACCGAGCTTCACGAGAGCTGCAACTACAGCCTCGGCACGCTGCTGTGACAGTGGATCGTTTACCTTATCAGAACCCTGGTTGTCGCAGTGACCCTGTACCTCGAAGCGTACGGTCTTGTTCTTGAGCATATAGTTTGCTACCTTCTGGATTTCCTCCATTGACTCAGGAAGGAGTGTAGCCTTACCAGTCTCGAAGTTGATGTTGTTGGTTACGAACTTACCAGTTTCCTCCATTGCCTTTGCTACTGCATCGGTAGTGTTCTGGTCATAGAGCGCTACAGCACCCTGTGCAATGCGGAAGTTCTTGAACTGAGTACCCTTCTTGTTCTGTATACCATTGCCCAGATAGCGCGAAATAGACCAAAGGGTCATACAGTTAGCAGGTTTAGCGTTAGGAATGTTTGCAATGCGATAATCATTAACATAAACCTTCAGTGCACGCTTATTGAACGAGAGGGCAAAATGATTCCATGCATTTTTCTTCAGATTGTATGAAGCGTCAACTTCACTATTATTATCAGTCACAGCATTCTTGAAGAAAATGCGTGAGGTGCCTTGGAACTTAGGATCGTCTTTGCAAGAAAGACTAACACAAAATGCCTCTTCGCCTCCCTTTTCACCAGTACGACCATAGACCTTGATGTCATTGCAGTCATCCTGCTTTGCATATACATACCAGTCGAATTCGATGGTATATTCCTCTGGCAGATAGTTGTAGATATTCTTCATCAATGGCTGAATCTGGCTATCCACATACTCGTCCTGAGTAGTAGCAGGAGGCAGACTGATAACGGTCTCGCCACCGAGCTTGCTCACTTCGCAGTTACCCTCTATAAGGTTCCACTTGCTTGGGAATTCACCGACCTGTTCACCGGTGATCAAATCTTCGAACAAGGTTACTGCACCAGGCACGAAGTCGCTCTTTGCCTGTTCGCCGGCAGCCTCGGCCGGGTCAGAGGCACCGGTCCCTGGCTTCTTTGCTCCGCAGTCATCGCAGAAAGCACCGGTGTTGCCGGTCTTGCCGCATTCTGGACAGGTCCAAGTGTCCTTTGAAGGAGCCGCATTCTCTTCGGATTCCTGTTTGCCTCCATTCTTGCCTTTCTTCGAAGTGGCCTTGTCGATTGCGCCATTCACGGCGTTTTCAATCTTGTTGCCGACTGCGTTCTCGGCTGCATTCTTCGCACGCTCGGCCATACGTTCGAGTACGCTCTGGGCCTGGGCACCTGTGCTGGCGAGAATGATGACAGCCAGCGCAGCAATGATTCTCTTTCTATTCATGGTTGCAGTTTATATTATGTTCTGGTCCTTAAGCATGGCTATGAGTTCGGAGAAGTTCTTTGCATCGGCTTTCCGCAGCATCCTTTTCCGATACCACCTGATAGTTTCAATGCTGAGGAACATGGCGTCGGCAATTTCTTGTGCCGTCATTCCTTCCGCCGCATGTTGAGCGATGATTATTTCTTTTTCACTGAATGCCTGCATGGCTATGCTTTTTCTACAAATGTCTAGCTTTTAGTATTCTAAAACACCACCCGTTCGGGTGGAATCAAGGGTGGAAATGACACTTTGAAACTACTACCCGGGCATTTTTTATATATTTGTTACATGAGAAAGCTTTTCTTGTTTCTGTTACTGACAACCATCTTCGCCCATAAGGCTGTGGCGGAATATAACGATCACAGGGGTCATAATGTCGACTCCCTGGAGACTGTCATGGCGCGATGGACTGCCAAGGATCTTGCTGATGCCGGTGAGGAAGAACTCATGCATGTTGCTGGCGACCTTGACGAACTGATGAATGGCTTCAATCAGACCAATGGTGTTAAGAGCGAGTATTATGCCCGCATCCTGCTGGACATGTCCAAGCGCTTCGGATGGCTTTCAAAGCAGCAGGCGGCAGCCAAGAACATCGGCCAGCATTTCTGGGCAAAGGAAAAGTATGACAGCGCCGCGTTCTATTACGGCATAGCCATGCAAGCTGTGGAGAGCATGTCGTCCTCTTCAGAAGATTCCGGACATGAATACACCCAGGAAAACATCGATGACGCCCTGTCCCAGATGTACGGCACTCTGGGAAACCTCTACAGCATGATGGACTCCATCTCCGTTGCGATGGACTATTATGAGAAGGCAGGCGAGCTTTTCAGGAAATATGACTGGCATAACAGCTGTTCGGTGCTGTACTACAACATGGGCGAGACCATGCGCATGGATGGCCAGCTTCATCCGGCTGAGAAATACTATCTGGAGAGTCTCGATTATTCATTGCTTGCGGCGGATTCCCTTGCCATCGCGACAGCCTACAAGGGCCTTGGAAGCCTGTATCTGGATATGCATAAGACCTCGAAGGCCATGCGCTACCTCAACGAGGCAAACCTCTATTTCGCGGACCACGAAGATGAGGAACTCCAGTACAGGATGGAAAGCCTGGACTACACGAGCCAGGTCCTTGCCCTCCAGAAGAAGAGGATGGGTATGATCATGGTACTGCTTGCACTGTCCCTTGCCCTGATGGCAGTTTCGTCCCTGGTGCTCCGCAAGCTCAGAGATACCCGCCAGACCCTGGCTGACACAACCAGAGAGAAAGAGGAAATCACAGAAGTCCTGGAGAATACCGTCGAATCAATGGCATCATCGGCCAGGTCGGTCGACATTCATCTGAAGCCTCGCGAAAAGGAAGTCCTCGACCTTCTTGCAAAGGGCTACACCAATGCCCAGATTGCCGAAGCCATGTGCCTCAGCCCCGAAACCATAAAATGGTACAAGAAAAAGCTGTTCGCCATGTTCGACGCTTCGAATTCAGCGGAGTTGGTCAAGATTGTCAATGACCAAGGTATAATATAAGAAATCGCCCAATTTGGGCGATTTCTTATATTATACTACTTCATATCATCCAGAATAACTTCTCTCAAAAGGTTGAGTGCGGAGGCGGCGAATCTCTCGATGTTGCGGAGACGGTCGTTGCGGTACTGGAAACGCGCGCTGCGGGTTCCATTCGGGCCGCTTGCGGCAACCCATACGGTTCCGGCCGGCTCATGCTCGTCGCCGTAGCTGTCTGCCCAACCTGTGGTTGCAACTGAATATGTGCTGCCCATGAGCTTTCGTACTCCTTCCGCCATTCCGCAGGCTACAACGCTGCTTACGATTCCTTCGTTCGAGATGGTCTCAGGTGATACGCCGAGAAGTTTTGTCTTGATTTCCGGTGCGTACGAGGTTACTGAACCAAGGAAATACTCGGATGCGCCGGGAACTGTGGTGATCAGGTGGGCTATTTCTCCGCCTGTGCAGGATTCAGCGGCGCAGATGGTTTTTCCGCTGCCACGAAGCATGCGGCCGATGGCTCCCTGGAGTGTGTCGTCGCATTCAGAGTAGATGTACTGGCCAACAATTTCTTTCAGCTTTGCCAGCTGTTCGTCGAGCGCTGCGTCCGAGTTCTCATCGGCGCCATAAACCGACAGACGGAGCCTTACTCCAGTGATCTGATTTGGAAGATATGCAAGATGCATGGACTCAGGAAGAGCATCCTCCCATGGCTCGATCAGTTTGGCGAGGGCGGATTCTGCGATTCCGTAAGTCATTAAAGTCCGGTGTATTATGGATGCGATAGGGAAGTGCGCCTTTATATCGTCCATGATGGCAGGAAGTGCGGCGATTGCCTCGTATGGTACACCTGGAAGCGAGTACAGTACAGCCTCGTGTCTGAACTGTTTTTCAGGGAATCTGAATACCATGATCGGCGCTGTGCCGCGCTGGTTGACGATGACCTCGCATTTGTCGGGAACGTCAGCCTGTGCCATATTTATGTCCAGGATGTCGATGCCTCTTGAACTGAGGATTCTTTTTACAACCTCCAGCTGGCCATCGTGACGGACGTAAGAAAAACTGCCAGAAAGCTCCGCTAGGGCGTCCTTGGTGATGTCGTCCTTGGTCGGTCCGAGTCCGCCGGTGCAGATGACAATGTCATTATTCTCGAGCTCTTCAGTGAGGGAGTCGATGATGTCGTCACGGCTGTCGGATATTGAAACCATACGGGTGGTCTTGATTCCGAGAGCACCAAGCTCGCGAGATATATTGGATGAGTTGGTATCAACTATCTGGCCGATGAGTATTTCATCGCCTATAGTGCAGATTGAAGCTGTTGTCATTGGGAGTAGTTATTATTCAGTCGCCTTGAAGCGCCTTCTGTATCTTTTTAACCAGTCTGAATCCGCTGTAGGCGAGTCCAGTGTGAAGTTGGATAAGGCTTGCCCCGGCTCCGATGATTTCCTTTGCCTGTGACGGGGTCATGATGCCTCCGGTCGCAATGATCGTGAAGCGTCCGTCGGTGTATTCCTTGATGTGTCTTGTAATCTCAAGTGTTTTTCTGTATGCGGCATTACCCGAGACGAACCTTGTCTTCTTTGTGTTGTTATCCTGGATGCGCGGAGAATTGCCTGCTACAATACCGTCTATGCCGGAGAGTCTGCAGTAGTCGATCATTTCGTCAAGGATTTCTAATGGAATGTCAAGACCTATTTTAATAAGAATAGGCTTATAGACATCCTCGCACAGTCTTATGGCAAGCAGTGGATCCATGATCTCGGAAAGTGTCTGGGCGTTCTGGAGATTGCGTATGCCGTCAACGTTCGGGTTGGAGATGTTGATGACAAAGTAATCGGCAAAATCATAGGCGAGAGTGAATGAATCTTCGAAATCTCTGATTATCAGTTCGTCCTTGATCTGGTTCTGGTATGCGGCAAGATTGATTCCGACAAGGCATCTTGGCTTTTGTTTTCTGGCCTCCTTGATGTTTTTGATGGCTGCGGAAATGCCTTCATTGTTCGATACGGCATTGTGGGTGAGCGACCGCTCTTTCTTGTTCCATCTGAGCCGGTCTTTTCTGGAAACAGGCAGATTCTGCGCCTTGTAAGAAAGTGGGCCGACTTCAACGTGCCCGAATCCAATGTCGGACAATGCGAGAATATACTTTCCGTTCACATCAAAGCCTGCTGCAACGCCGACTGGATTTGAAAATTTCAAGCCGAGCACATTCGTGCCGAGCTTGCTGCGGACAGGGTGGGTTATGCGCGTCATGCTCCTTAGAAAACGACGGCTCTGGATGGCAGCAAGTCTTGTGAGCATCATCTTGTGGATGAACTCAGGTTTGAAACAGAATCGTAATGCTCGTATCATGAGACAAAAATACGAATAATTCTGTATTGCTGCCTATCTGACCTCTACGAAACTGTTGTCGTCGTAGAAGATGATGATCTTGCTGATTCTTTTTGCTGAGTTTTCGCTGTTCTTGGGACTCGATTCTTTCAAGCCCGCGAGAATCACGGATTCGACGGGATCCGGCTTCTCGGTCACGATTTCTGGATTCTCGTCAATCGGCGCTTTTTCTTCTGAGTCTTCCTTGCCAAAAAGAAGCGGAGTTTCATCAGCGGCTGAGAAAGCGTCCTTGCCCGAACGGTACATCCTGCCCTTGCCGGTCAGAACCCATTCAAGGTTCAGATCGGGGTAGTGGGTGCTGAGGTTCAAGATGAAGTCGTAACTCGGATTGTTACGTCCGGCAATAATGTTCGAAACACTGGACTTCGCAACTTGAATCTCGTCCGCAAACTGTGATTGCGTGATGCCTTCGGCGGCAAGAAACATCTGTAATCTCTGGTTCATCTAATTGAAGAGAATTTTCACAAATATAAACATAAAACATGATTTCGAAAACAAAACATTCGGAGTATCTGATGTGTGATGAAAGGGGAGTGTCGGTATAACGATACTATATTATAGTTTAGGTAATGCTATTTAATATGCTGACATAAAGATATATAAGTATCTGTCTATGGGCTATTGCATGGATGTCGCCCTGCTGTTCGGTCTATTTATGTGCCAAATATGATTCAATACTTTATGTGGATTACTATAAAGTGCTGAATATAAATAATATAGATAAGATACAGAAATAGTATAACTAATTCTTATGTTTAAATATTGAACGATTCGGAATTCTTGTTGATGAAAGTGTGTTTGAAAACCGAATTGGTTTCTGTGGAATAGTTAATTCAAATAATTGAACGTGTCTCCTGGTCTGAAATGGAGTTCACATGCTTGAAAATGCCTTGAAATGACCCGAAATGCCCGATATTTTGATTATTCCTTATCAGGATGTAACTTCGCATTGAATTTTCAATTCTCAGAAGCTTTGAATAGCTGCTGAATTGAATGTAAATGATTGATATACATGCTGCCACATATTAATATCGAGGATTATAACTACCCTCTTCCGGATGAGCGTATAGCAAAATATCCTCTTGCTGAACGAGATTCTTCCAAGCTTCTCGTATATAAAGACGGTATTGTTGACGAACATGTGTTCCGCGATCTGCCTGATTATCTGCCGCAGGATGCCATGATGGTATTCAACGATACCAAGGTTGTTCCTGCCAGGCTTCATTTCCAGCGTCCTACCGGTGCTCATATCGAGATATTCTGTCTCAAACCTATTGATCCTCCAGAGTACAATACTTCTTTTGCCGCAACGGAAAGCTGTATATGGCATTGTATCATCGGTAATGCGAAGAGATGGAAGGAAGATACCCTTAGCCTCTATAATCCCGCAGATTCGCCCGAAATCGCGTCTATGGGGCTTACGGCTGAACTGATCGGACGCGACGGCCAGACTGGAAGCGTTCGGTTCCGCTGGAATGGCGGCCTGGAGTTCTCCAGAGTCCTTGAAATATGCGGTACTGTGCCGATTCCTCCATATCTGAACCGCGAGACAGAGGCAATCGATGCAGAGCGCTACCAGACTCTGTATGCTCGTCTGAGAGGCTCTGTGGCGGCCCCTACTGCCGGCTTGCATTTCACCGAGCCTGTCATGGAGCGGATTGGCGCGAAGAATGTTGACATGCGTCGTGTATGCCTTCATGTCGGTGCAGGAACATTCCTTCCTGTGAAGAGTTCGGACGTGGCTGAGCATACCATGCATCGTGAGCCTTTTGCCGTATCCCTGGAGTTCCTTAAGGCTCTTCGTGGGCGTGTCGCTGCCGGCAGGCATGATCTTATCGCAGTCGGAACGACTTCCGTCCGCACATTGGAATCTCTTTATTATGTGGGTGTCAGCATCATCGAAAAGGGCGAGCCTTCAGACGTCACCCAGTGGGCGCCATATGAGCGTGAATACGCGTATAGCACAGAAGAGTCGCTTTCGGCTATGATTTCGTGGCTGGAAGAGCGTGGTATGGACGAGCTGAAGGTCGGTACCCGCATCATTATCGTGCCTGGTTTCAGCTTCAGGATCGTGGACATGCTTGTGACTAATTTCCATCAGCCGGAGAGCACCCTCATTCTGCTCGTTTCTGCCTTTGTCGGTGGAGACTGGAAGACTATCTATGACTATGCACTTGCCAATGGTTTCCGTTTCCTGAGCTATGGTGACAGTTCGCTGCTGTTTCGGGCTGATCGTTAGCTTGCAAATGGCCTGAATCCGGCTTTTTTTAGTATCTTTGTAAGATTACACGATACTACTATGAGTGAAGAAGTAAATAAATACGAAGATATAGTTCCATATTCGGATGAAGAGGCTGTAGAGGCACTCCGCAAGGTGTCGATGCACCCTGTGGTCCCTGTCATCTCAAAGTTCATTTTCCCGACGGATTCTCCTTTCATGCTGTCCCAGATTCTGCGCAGCATTGGAAGCATTGACGAGTTCCAGCATATGGTCATGTTCAAGGCTGTCGCGAGAGTCATCGAAAGCACGGTCAAGAACTTTACATATGACGGTCTCGAGAATTACAAGGGACAGTCGCTGCTCATGTCCAATCATCGCGACATCATTCTCGATCCGGCGTTCACGCAGTATATCCTGGCCATGAATGATCTCCCTCTCACGGAGATCTGCGTTGGTGACAACCTCTTGAGCCATAAGACACTTGAGTATCTTCTCCGTTCAAACAGGATGATCAAGGTCATCCGTGGCATCTCTGCCAGGGAGCTTTACCTTTCATCGCAGTATCTGTCGGCATATATCCGTGAATCCATCACTGCCAATAACCATTCGGTATGGATTGCTCAGAGGCAGGGACGTACCAAGGATGGCATCGATACGACAGAGCAGGGTCTGCTCAAGATGCTTGACATGAGCGGCAAGGAGTCTTTTGCGGAGAATTTCGAGGCTCTCAATATCACTCCGATCAGTATTTCGTATGAGTATGAGCCATGTGACCTCAGGAAGGCGAGAGAGATGCTCATCAAACGCACAAGCAAGTATGTCAAGAAGCCGAATGAGGATCTTCACAGCATATTGACCGGTATATCTCAGCGTAAGGGCAATGTCCATCTTCAGTTTGATGCGCCTCTGACCAGAGAAGAGATTGAAGAGGCTGCGCTTTGCGACAAGAACGACCGTTACCAGGCAATACGTCATACTGTCGATCGCAGGATCATCAAGGGATATAAGCTTTGGAAATCGAATTTCATCGCATATGATATGGTCAACAATACCTCCAAGTATGCGGACAGATATGACGCTGCGGATGTCGAGTCATTCCAGGATTATATCCGTCATCGTCTTAGAAAGGCGGAGAGATCCCTTGACAGAGAAGAACTTAAGGATATTTTCCTGAAGATTTACTCTAATCCTGTAAGTGAGAAGGAATCCAGGGGTTTCGAGGTATAGATACAAAGAAAAGGATGGTTGATTCAACCATCCTTTTCTTATCTTGCATTGTATCCTTGTTAATTATTGCCCCTTAAATTGACATCCATATGAGGGAAAGCAAAGCTGAAACCATTCTTTGGCAGCTCTTCGTATAGCCTCTTGTTGATGTCGAAATAGACTGGCCAGTAATCATCTTTCCTGATCCATGCACGAAGCATAAGAACTACGCTGCTGTCTGCGAGCTCCGCGAGTACTGCGTATGGTTTTTCAGGGATGCCTATGGTCTTGTCTGTCAGGATTCTGGCGTCTGATTCGGCAATCTTCACCATCTGTTCAATACAGGCGGCTGCGTCACTGCCGTATTCTATGCCGACCTTCCATTCGATTCTGCGGAATTCTTTCTGGGAGTAGTTGTCAATAGTGCCGTTCGAAAGCGCTCCGTTCGGAATCACGATGGTTCGGTTGTCCGGAGTGACAATCTTTGTACTGACCATGGTTACATCAGTCACCGTTCCGGTATATCCCTGGGTGGTGATGAAATCCCCGGCCTTGAAAGGCTTGAATATCAAAATAATCAGTCCTCCGGCGAAGTTCTCCATAGTGCCGCTTAGTGCCATACCTATCGCCATGGCACCGGCACCGAGCATTGCTGCAATCGATGTGGTGTTGATTCCAAGGGCTCCGACGGTCACGAGGACAAGCATCACTGTAAGGATGATGCTTACCAGGGATGATATGAAGCTGGCAAGGGTCTGTTCAGTCTTGCGCTTGTCCATTATCAGCCTGACGCTCCTCTTGATCCTTCGGATGATCCAGAGTCCGACTATGTAAACAGCGAGTGCGGCAAGCAGTTTAAGTCCGAAGTGAATCGCTTCTTCGAGAATGTTCTCGAGGAACGCGCTTGGGTTCTTGACAGCCTCCTCTGCAAGGTGATAAGCCGCCAATTTTACGCTGTCAGTGACGTTCATCATCTCTTCGGGAGATGGTATCTGCAGCAAAAACATTGGAATAATACTACTAACTAAATTGTTATATGGTTTGAAGGTTAATGAGTTGGCTAAAACAACTCATTAACCTGTCTGATAATCTCAGCCGCGTCAAGATCCGGGTCGATCACGAGATCCGGCTTCTTGAACTGATAGCCTTCGCGCTGTGAATTGATGAGTCCACAGCCTGTTATGTTCAGCATGATGGTATCATCCTTCTTGACCTTTCCTTCCTTTACTGCCTTAGCCAGGCTGGCAACGGCTGTCGCCGATGCAGGGAAGATATCGTAGCCTTCGAGGGCGAGAACTTTAAGGAGCCAGATGATGATATCCTCGTTAGTCGCGGTGTAAAAGTCTCCGCCAGCGTCCTTGAGTGCGTCATAGAGGCCTCCGGCAAGGCTGTAAGGTGGTTTGCGGTTGCTGAGAACCTTTGCAAGGATAACCTCGCACTGACGGCGTGAGGTCTCAGCTGTGATGTCGACGAGTTCACGTGAGTCTGCCTTCCAACTGTCATGCATAAGGGTGAAGGGTGCGTTCTGGGAAAGGAACAGCTTCATCTTGTTGGTTCCGAAACGGCCGTCTTCGATGAGTCTGAGGTTGTTCTCCCATACTGCAATGGCGCCTGTGCCGCTGCCGACTGCCTGGAAATAAGCATCAGGAATGCGTCCGATTGTCTCGACAGCGCTGAGGATGGTCGTTCCCATGCCGTCGCGGCGTGCAACGTTCTTTGCGCCACCTTCAAGGAGGAACTTAGGATCCTTGGCAAGCTTCTCGCCGAGGGCGATTGCGTCATAATAGTCGCAGCCGGCTGGTGCAGCGATGACCTTTACGCAAGGCTTGAGCTTCTTGTGGAACCAAAGGTCGTGGCGATTGTCGTAAGGGATACATATTACAACAGGAATATTGTTGTCTGAACATACCTGTGCGAATGCGCGTGCGGTATTGCCAGCAGACTGCACGATAAGGATCTTCTTGTTATCCTTTGGAAGGCGTGCGCATACTGAAAATGCCTCGGTCTCCTTGAATGAACAGGTCTGCATGAGGGCACCCTTCTCGGGAACGTAGCCAGAGAGGGTGATATAGAGGTTCTCAAGTCCCAGTTCGGCTGCGAGAGCCTCGCTCTTATAGGTTACAGGGGCGCATGATTTCTTGAGAGTACGGCTGATAGGAAGCCACTCTGCGTACCTGTAAAGACCCTTCAGGTCCTTGCGTGGGGTGAATTTCTTGTTGTCATAGACAGCTCTTACAAGTGAAGGTTTTTCGCCAAGCGGATCCGCCAGGGTCCAGCCGGTGTCTTCAAAGACGCGGCCTGTGGCTACATTCATGAGCTTGTAGGCGGTTGGAGTGAATCTCTTCATATTGATCGTGGTTTTAGTAATCAGTTGGTTGTCAGTTTATAGTGTGGTTATCAGATAAGTCATGTAAGCTATTTCGCAGCATAGGAGTGCGATGCCGCTGCGGCGGTCGATCTTTCCCCGGTTGCTGATAAGCATTATGAACAATGCACTGACAAGAAGGGCTGCCATGTCTACCCAGTTCATGTTTGCCATGCTTATCGGCCTTACAACAGCCGCACATCCAATTATCAGGAGTATGTTGAAGATGTTTGACCCTAGAATGTTGCCGAGGGCGAGCTGGCCTTTGCCCTTGGCTGCTGCGATCACACAGGTGACAAGTTCGGGCAGGGAAGTGCCTCCGGCAAGAATCGTGATTGCGATGAACTTTTCGGAAACACCCAGTATGTTTGCAATCTGGGTGGCAGAGTTGACGAACATTCTTCCTCCACCGATCAGGCCGGCAAGACCGAATACGACGAGGAGAACTGATTTCCATGTCTTCATTTCCTCGCTGCCACTGACTGTCTCTTCATCGGCTTCCTTGGAATCTAGCTTGAAGCAGATGTACAGATAAGTCACGAAAAGCAGCAGAAAGACAAGGCCTTCCATTCTGCTTATCATGTCTGATGAGCCAATGCCAAGCAAGCTCTTGTTCATTCCGAACAGGATGAAGAGAGCCGTCACGCCAAGCGTCAGGGGAATGTCGCGCTTCTTGTTCTGGGAAGTGATCAGAATAGGGCTGACTACTGCGGTAAGACCGAGAATCAGCAGTGTATTCATTATGTTTGAACCGATGACGTTACCAGCCGCAACGTCGGATGATCCGGAAAGAGCTCCTGTGACGCTGACAACAAGTTCAGGGCAGGATGTTCCGAATCCGACAATTGTAAGTCCAATGACGAATTCGCTGACCTTGAATTTTCTGGCTATGGCAGATGCTCCATCGACCAGGAAATCAGCACCCTTCACGACGAAGATCAATCCGATCAGCAGTATGAATACCTGTAGAATCATCTCACTCAGCTCTATTTGAGTCTCAAGGCACAGACGTTCTCGACGTGGTGGGTGTGTGGGAACATGTCCACCGGCTGAACGGCTGTTATCTCATACTTTTCAGCGAAAATGGCAAGATCCCTGGCCTGGGATGCAGGGTTGCAGCTTACGTATACCATTCTTTCCGGGGCAGCGTCCATGATGACCTTTGCGACGTCCGGATGGATGCCTGCGCGTGGAGGGTCCAGGATGATTACGTCAGGGCGTCCATGAGTTGCGATGAACTGCTTGTTGAGAACGTCCTTCATGTCGCCGGCAAAGAAGATGCAGTTGTCTATGCCGTTGGCCTTGGTATTCGCTTTAGCGTCTTCGATGGCTTCCGGAACATATTCGATACCAACTACTTTCTTTGCCTTACCTGATACGAACTGCGCAATGGTTCCGGTTCCGGTGTAAAGGTCATATACAGTCTCGTTGCCGGTAAGTGCCGCGAAATCGCGCGCCACGCTGTACAGTCTGTATGCCTGTGGCGAATTGGTCTGGTAGAACGATTTCGGACCTATGCGGAAACGCAGGTTCTCCATTTTCTCGTATATGGCATCGACTCCGCTGTAGAGAATGCAGTCCTGGTCGTTGATGCTGTCATTCAGCTTGGTGTTGATCACGTAATAGAGTGAGGTGATCTGTGGGAATGCTTTCTTGATGGCATCCAGCATAGCCTTGCGTACCTTTGCATCTTCGTAGCCGAAAATGAGGATTAGCATTACCTGGCCGTCTTCAGTGGTACGTACGAACATATTGCGAAGGAATCCTTCGTTGTTTCGTATGTCATAGAAACTCAGCCCGTTGTCGAGAGCATATTTCTTGATGAAGAGTCGTATTGCATTGCAAGGCTCTTCCTGGAGGTGACATTTCTTTATGTCAAGTACCTTGTCGAAGAATTTGCCTACGTGGAAGCCGAGTCCGTACTTTTCCTGCTCGGAAAGTGTCTCGGGATTCTCGGTGTCAAGAATCCATCGCTTTGATGAGAAGCTGAATTCCAGCTTGTTACGATAGTATCTTGTCTTCTCGGAGCCAAGGATAGGGGAGATCTCAGGTATTTCAAGATGACCGATACGTACGAGCTGGTCATAGACCTGCTGCTGCTTGGCTGCCAGCTGGAGCTCGTATGGAAGCTGCTGCCATTTGCAGCCGCCACAGATGCCAAAATGCTCACAGAATGGCTCCTGACGGTCATCGGAAGGCTTTGTGATGGCCACAATGCGACCTTCCATATAGTTTTTCTTCTTCTTGTAAACCCTTACGTCCACAACGTCACCAGGAACACCGCCTTCAACGAATACAACGGCGCCTTCAGGTGTGTGGAACAAGGCGTTACCCTCAGCGGCAACGGCCTCGATTGTCATACCCTCGAGAAGAAAGTCTGTCTTATTTCTTGCCATAAATAATCCGGTAACTCGTGCGCACGCGTACGCGTGACGCGAACATTCCTGCAAATATACAAAAAGATCGCTAATTTCTTAACTGCATGCATAGGGCAGTGTTTCCATACACGCAACTTAACATAATATAAATTGTATAACTTCTTCAATCACTAGGGGAGACCCCTGGTAATCTTAAAACAAATAGGAACTTTTTATGATAGAGAACGACTGAAGATCAGTTATCTTTGTAAAAAGTTCCTATTATAATTTTTATTTAACTTGACAGCCTAGGTCTGTCCCCGTGGTGCGAGAAAACGTGTCAGGGACCTGTCCCCGTGACACGGTTATTCAATGACCAGACGGAGGCTGGAACCTTCGTAGCGGTCTCGTGGTTCATCCCAAGATAAGGTGGCGTCTTTTATGGCCACGACAGCGTTGGCAAACTTTTCGTCAGCCACCGTTGAGGTCCAATATTGATGGACGTCGCGTGGATTTCCAACCCAGGAAGAAAATCGGACACCTGTCGCAGGACAGAAGACTACGCCCTCAGGAAGCTCAGATACTTGGCCTTCAATTGGTTTTCCGGTATAGTCGTCTGGATAGATCACGAAACCTCTAATTCCTTCATAATATACATTCGTAGAAAAGCTTCTGTCTTTTCCCTTGCCACCGTTGACTGTTCGTTTCTCAAGCAAATATACCCATTCTGCCAGAGAGAGTGCACGCCAGCCGTACTGTGGCTTGCCGTCTACATCCACGCTGAAGGTTTCTCTTGAAGTGGTCTCTGTGGCGTTCGTGAAGAGCTGATCACTTCTGTTAGCACGCTCATCATTATAACCAGTAGCATAAGCTACGTAAGGCGAAGTACTCCAGTAGAAATGAGAAACATGGTTTATGTACCACACATTTTTATACTGTTCCTGTTTCTCCTCGAACTTGAACAACTTACCGTCGTAATACAAGTTGCCCTGTGCGAAGAAAACCTGAGTGACGTGCTTGCCGTCGTCGTTACTTACGCTGAACTTGCCTGGAAGCGCGCCAACAGGAACGGCAGGTCTGAATTGAGAGCCAGTGATCGTAATTCGGTTAAACGTATTATTCTCGATACAGGCCTTGCAGCCGCTGACCACACATTGAGTTCCGTCCATGGCGGTAAACGTGAAGGTCAGGTCCTCATAATCACCGGCAGGCACAAACAGATGGAAGAAGTTGGCCCCAGTACCGAGAGCCACTCCAGACGTACCTAAATCCAGGGTAATGCCGGCATGGTCAGTAGCCTTGATATTCGCCTTGCCAGAAGCAGCTACATCGAACTCGCCGCTCATCGTCTTGCTGCCATCCTTTATCTCAATGGACTTGAGCACGACGTTCTCCTGCTTGGTGTTGAAAACAACCTGAAGAACAGAACAGAGGCTGTTGAAAGTCAGGTCCTCCATATTGGAGAAGGTGGACTTGGTGCAGTACATCGGGATAGCCTGGTTTTCAGTCTGAGTTGCCGGCCAAACCAATTTCCCGTTCTGCATGAGGGTAGAAGGATAATACGCCTTCACCCGTCTAGTGAAAGTTGCAGTACCGTCCTGCTTGAACTTACCGGTGTTGGTGCCTTCTCCGCTTATCAAGGTGAACGTATCGTTTGATACGCCTGTTACGCCATCCATAACGAAGAGTTTGTCGTTTGCACTCCAAACAATGTCATACCGGTCTACCACCGCTGCACGGGTAGCGCTCTTGAGCTCCTCGCAGAACGCGTTGATGGTCATTGGCACGGAGGACTTGTCTCCTTGGTCGTCTTTCTGGCAAGATGTTGCCATGATTCCCATGGCCAACATTGCCATTGTAATCTTTTTCATTTTCCTTTGCTTAGTTTATAAATTCATTTCTGTTGCAAAACTAAAACGCAGGCAGGGTCAATTCATTATATTTATGTCGACATTTCTATAATTTCTTATAATTTCGGTCATTTTCATTTCAATTTTGTCTTTTTTGAACATTTTTATAGTCTGGGAGGGCTGTTTTTCGCCACTCGGGGTCTGACCTAGGCTGTCAAGTTAAGTTTCCGTACTTATCTACAGAATGCTGGAAGACTGGCGTTTCCTTTGGCCGATATGCTTCGTACAGCGAAGAAATAATTGTCTTTGCTCAACGGAATCTCTATGCTGAGATTCTCGTTCTGGCTGTCAGCATTGCAACTGTCCAGGATTTTCCACTCTGGCTGGTCAGTTTCTCTGTATAATATTTCGTATGATGCGTTCTGGTCAATTTTTCCGTCTGAGTCCTTTGCCTGTTCCCATTTCAGTATCGTGTAATTGCTGAGCTCGTTGGCATTCGCGATTTCTGCATGAGCCGGAGCCATCGGAGCATCTGCAAGATTCATTATGCTTGCAAGGTTGACCTTGATGTTCTTGGCAAGATATGGAATGCAAACACCGGAAGGCATGTCTCCGTACGCGATTCCATCTTCTTCACGGACTACCTGGTGGGTTCTGTCGTAATTCTCGTAATACTCGGTCATTCGGACAGCTGTAAAACCTTGATTTACAAATGATGAATGATCTCCGCCACGGCGATATCTGTCTGCGCGGTACATCAGCTTCACGGTATGTCCAGGAACGTATCTTTCACCGATTTCCTTTACATATCTGGCAAGCTGACGTTCGTTCGAGTCGACACCGGATCTGCTCTCCGAGAAGATTCTTACAACGTCGGTCTCGACAAGATGAGTCCCGCTGGCTTCAGCATTGCCGATCATGTCGTTGTTGATCACTGCGATCAGCGGCCAGTTTTCTTCGCGAGCTTTGGCGGCCATGAATGCCGAGCCGCCGAGAGACTGCTCCTCACATGTGACGAAAAGACATTTAACTGTTTGTTCAAGAGGTACTTCTGATAATAGTCTTACGATTTCCAGCAGGCAGCTGATTCCGCTTCCGTCATCGTTCGCACCTGGGGCAAATGTGGTAGAGTCAGCCAGGTTGTTGACACGTGTGTCTATGTGAGCCATGACCAGAATCTCGGACTCGCCTGCCGTGCCTGGAATTGTTACGAGAATATCAGGGACGGTCACTTCCCTGTCCATGTTGCTGGACGTCTTGTAATAGATTGTTTCAACAAAAGGACGAGGACGAATGCCCTCGGCTCTTGCAGCGTAGTCTTCACATCTGGTTTTCAGCCAGTTGACAGCGGCTCCCAATCCCCTTTCAGGATCTGTCTGACTGCTCATGCTGTGTCTTGTATGGAAGGACACAAGCTTGTCGATGTAGCTGCCAAGGCTATCTTCGCATACCTTTGAGACAGTTTCAGCAATTATCGGATCCAATCTTTCGTCAATTGCATTGACGGATTTGCTGCACATGGTTGCCATTACGGACATGGTCGCCAGGATGATGACACTGAGGCATTTGGTTTTCATAATGTTGCGCATCTGGTTTTATTAAAAGCTGATTCCTACGGTGAAACTGATGCCACCATAGGTATAGTCACTCTTATTCAGGTTTTCTTTGGGTACTCCCATTATGGCAGGATGGTCCTCAAATACATTCAGACCGACCTTGAAGTCCATTCCGCAGCCGTGGTCGAGCTGAACATGCCATCCTGCTCCAGCCGTGCCCATGGCCGTAGTCTTGCAGTCCTTGTGGAAAGCAGCTCCGCCTTCTGCGTAACATATTGGTCCATCGGCATCTGAGCCGTTGAACATCCAGCTGGTCCTGAGTCCGAGGGGAACTATTCTACGGTCCTGCCGAATGCCTTCATATCCGCTGAAGATGCCTAACTCTGCGTGTCTGCCGATCTGCGTGCCGATGAACAGCTTGAAGACGCCGTTTGAGTTAAGGTACAAGTCTTGTCCATGCTGCTCGACGCGGAATCCTTCTTCTGCTATGTAGTTGTAGCTGTATATCTGGTACATTGAAGCCATATATCCCCAGTCCAAGCTGTAACGGAGATTGTTCCAAGCTCTGGTCGGCATTGTGAAAACAAGGCACATAGGAAAGATGACGAGTAGTTTTCTGATCGGGCTCATAATCTATAGGAAATCTTTAGCTGAGGATAGAAAAATCTCGTAAGACCAAGCTTGTACATGCTTAGCTGTATAGTGTGATAACGTGGATTCTCGCTTATATAGAAAGCAATGTCCGAAGAAAATTCAAGGCTGAAGTCGATGTTTCGCTGCATATGAGTCTTGATGCCGCCAGCCAGATTAAGACCAGCCATTCCACCCATGGTCCTGTCGACGTCTCGAAGGTATCCGAGCGAGAGTCCAGGTCCGGCATAGATTCCGACATTCCAGTCCCTGATACTCCACTCCCCAAGCACGATCGAGTGGTTGTATGTGAACTTTACACCAGGGCTTGAATGCTTTCCGGATAATACTCCATACATGTCGGCCATGATGGACATCGTATCGTATGAGTCATCGGGTCCGGGAAGGCAGAAATATGCTCCGAACTGTTTTGGCGAGTGTATGGTTCCTACCTCTCCGGGACGCTTGAATCCCAACTCTCCGGGGGTGATGATCTGGGCTTTGAGGGCGCAAGAAAACAGTACCGACAGAAGAATTGCCGACACTCCCCTTGCGATAGTTTTCATACACGTCCTCATTATTGCTAAGTTAGTCAAAAGCTTTGATATATGTCATAAAGAAAGCGTATATTTGCTCGATAAGAATCCAAAAATGGTACAAAATGCTTTATAACAAAAATGTTATTATACTTAACTTTTTTGTTATAAATGCTTATAATTAGAATAGTACGTTAAAATGGCGCAAAACGAGACAAATTTCGGCGGAACCAGCATGCTGCCCCCTCTTCCTGAACGGATGAGGCCTGCAAGCCTTTCGGAATATGTCGGTCAGGAGCATCTTGTGGGCGAAAAATGCATACTCGGAAACATGATTTCCAGTGGTTGTCTCTCGTCGTTCATACTATGGGGTCCTCCGGGGGTCGGCAAGACGACTCTTGCAAATATTGTGGCCAAAACAATGGACCGCGAATTCTACACCTTGTCTGCGGTGAATGCTGGAGTCAAGGATGTGCGAGATGTCATTGACCGCGCCAAGGCGGGCAACGGTCTCTTTTCGAAGGGCGCCGCTCCCGTACTGTTCATCGACGAGATCCATAGATTCAACAAGGCGCAGCAGGATGCGCTTCTTGGAGCTGTGGAGAACGGAACGATAGTGTTGATCGGTGCTACAACCGAGAATCCCTCATTCGAGGTCATCACTCCCCTTCTGTCCCGTTGTCAGGTCTTTGTCCTGAAGTCCCTTGAAGTCCATCATCTCAAGACTCTGCTCGACCGGGCAATAAACAATGACAGTGTCTTAAAGAATAGAAATATCAAGGTCGAAGAGACCGATGCATTGTTCAGACATAGCGGAGGTGATGCCAGAAAGTTGCTGAATATCCTTGAAATGGTTGTGGATTCGCAACTGGGTAACAAGGAGATAGTAATCAGTAACTCAAGCGTTACTTCATGTCTTCAGGAGGGCGTCGCAATCTATGATAAGAACGGAGAGATGCACTATGACATCATATCTGCCTTTATCAAAAGCGTACGTGGATCTGATCCGAACGCGGCTGTTTACTACCTTGCCAGGATGCTGGACGGAGGCGAGGACATACGTTTCATTGCCAGACGTCTATGCATACTTGCTAGCGAAGACATCGGTCTTGCCAATCCGAATGCGATGCTTCTTGCCAACGCATGTTTCGAGATTGTGAGCAACATCGGAATGCCGGAGGCTCGGATTCCACTTTCCGAGACGACTATTTATCTGGCGTCTTCGCCAAAAAGCAATTCGGCATACATGGCGATCAACAACGCTTTGGCAAAGGCGGCCGAAGACAGGACAGTCCCGGTGCCTCTGTACCTTCGCAATGCTCCTACCAAGCTTATGGAAGAACTGGGCTATTCGGATGGATACAAATATGCCCACGATTATCCTGGACATTTTGCTGATCTGGAGTTCATGCCGGAAAAACTTGCAGGAACGGTGTTCTATGAGCCTCAGCCAAACAAGCATGAAGATGGCCTTAAGTCATATCTTCAGCAGTGCTGGCCGAAGTACTATCCGAAGAAATAATTACTCAAACGCTTCACTTTCAGCCTTGTACATTGCTTTTGCGTCCCTCGTTGTCAGCCCTGTCGATTCCTTTCCGAGGTCTGGGATGTTGAACGAACGTGTGAACGTCTCATAGAAGCTGGCGGATCTCTGTGGTAGAACAAATGGCTTCGAAGCCTTTCCGTTCTCGTCTATATGACAGAAATAAGGTTTTCCGTATTGTCCATCTCCCCTCTTGCTTGCAAATACGAACCAGCGACTGTCAGAGGACCAGCTGTGGTATGTATCTGACATGTCGCCCTTTACGCCATCCAGATGGTTGATCTCCCCTGTCTCGAGATTAATCATATTGAGTGTGCAGTCGCGGTGGTTAAGAGGAAATGTACCGAAGGCAGAAACAGTGAACATCAGCCATTTGCCGTCGGGTGATGCCTTTGGGTGGCAGACGGAGGCGTCATGCTCGACTGCGCTCCATATTGTGTCTATCTGCTCTCCAAGCATGCCGGTGGCACTGTCAAAAGACACTCTCATCAGAGAATATTTCAGTTTCTCTACGTCTTCGGGAACTTTCACGGTATCAGCGGCACAGTAGTATACATGATTGCCGTCAGCAGAAAAGCATGGGAAAGTCTCAAAGACGTCCTTACGGGCTGTATGGGGTGGATTCAGCATCCTGTTGTTGTCAAAATCGGCAACGGTAAGGTCTGACACTGAATCATATACCTCCATGCGTCTCGGTGATGCCGCATGGATTCCCGGCATGATAACATTTGTAGAAAAGACACCAAAACGGCCGGATGGATGCAGCTCGCCATAGACTGTGCTGGAAATCATGTCTTCATTCCTTAGATTGAGCTTTCTCAGTTCACCATTTCGGTTCAGGATTGCTCCTCCGTGAGCTCCGCGGATGTAGAAAATGGAAAGGTCTCCACGCTGCTGACCGTGAACATGGCAGTTCATGCATGAATTCCCGGTGTGCTGGTGGTCGCAGATAGCGTTCTCGCTGAAGTCTTCGACGCATCTTTCTCTGATCTCGATGTCGTCCCACATCTGATATGCTGGCTCGATGAGTCTATAAGTCAGGTATGAGTCAACCTTGTCTGGACTGACCTCGATAGTCCATGTGTCGCTGACTTCCCTGCCGTCAATCATGACGCTTGCCGTGACCTGGATGGTCTTGCCGACGGCATCGCTGACGAACTTCTTCCATCTCTTGAGATTCCACTCGATGGTCAGCCCTTTGAATCTTTCGCTTTTGCCGTTACAGCTGAAGGTCGTGACGGCTTTGGTCGCTCCCTTTGTCGCATAATGGTAGTTAAGCGGCGCTATGTTGCATGGAATCGTTACGTCCTTGTAGTCGGGAAATATGGTAACCGGACCTGAACTTCCGTTCGGGTTCGTATAATCTACCTTGCCGCAGCCGCAAAGGAGGATCATGATTGAGGTGAGAAACAGTATCTTGGGGCCTGTCATGTTCATTGCTATTGATTTGACTGTTCAAGCATATACCAATACCAGTATGTATTCTTGTATTGTTCCGGATTGACAGAGAAGTGTCTGAATCTGTTGAGCATCTCCAGTTCAATGCCATACTGGCGTATAGTGTGGCTGTATAGCCTGTCATGGTAAGACAGCCAGGTCATGACGGCTTCCTGATAAAGTCTTGAAGGAATCATGTTCGGTGTATAATCCTCCATGAAACTCTCAAGATCTACAGCCAGCAGATCAAAACAGAGGAGGTATTCGCGCGCCATCATGTTGTCCGGGTTTGCCGCCAGGAGATTGCGGAGAACCGGACGCTTGTCGCCGTCAAGGTGGACGAAATCGTTTGTGGCAAGATTTGATCGCATATATTCAAGCCAGTTTCGGGTGCTTTCGTCATGGTTCTCAGGCATCATCTTGAGAGCCCAGCGTCTGTATGTCAATGTCTTGCTGAGGATTCCAAGGTATTTCATTGCCGTTCCATAGTCTTCGTTGACCAGGTTGATCTGCGCAAGACGTACGAAGAAACGCGCTCCAGTATGCTTAGGTGAGAATTCCAGTCCGACCATGGCACTTTGTTCCGCCTGTGTCATGTCGCCAAGATAAAACCATGCTTCCCCGGCCGAAGTGATCGTGAACTGCGACTCGTTTTCGTTGACCCACCTGAACAGACCGAAAGTGTAATGCTGTGAATGATTCATCAGCTTCTCGCTGAGCATTCCTCTCTGGGCGTTTGCGAGATTGTAGTAATATGTCGCTTCGTCTATGTAAAGGTCTTCTTTTTCTGCCAGCTTGATCACCTTGTTCCAGTGAGTTCGTGAGGCCTCTATATCAAGTGCTATGACCTTTTCCTGTCTGATGTCAGGGCGGCTCCATAACCTTCCGCTCTCCTTCTCGTACGGAGACCCCAGGAAGAAGATTCCGACGGCAACCGGAACCATACATCCAATTACCCGTATCCATCTATTGCAATACTTCAGGCAGAATAATGCAAGTGACAGATAGCCAAGAACAGAGATTGTGTATGGAAGATCATACCAATTGCCACATTCACGCATGAAGGACCAGCATGTCACCAATGCGGCCATGACAGTAGACAAACCGGATCCCAGAAACTTTCTGGAAATCTTGTAGCTGACGATGGCGATGCAGGCCAGAATAAGTGAAACGATCAAAGGACCGGCTACCGGATAATAGAAGAACTGAGTAAGGAAGTCCCCGACGAAACGCGCAGCTCCGCCGAATCCCTTATATGTCCTGATAATGTAGTCCCAGTCGTAGAGGAAAATGCTCAGTTGCTCACGACGCATCAGGTGATAAGGGTAGAGGAATTGAAAAAATCCGAATGAGGCAATCAATGCCGTCGCCGCAAGCAGCGGTTGGAGTATCTTGTCAGTTATATGTTTCTTGCTCATATATAGTTACTTAGAACGGATATCCGACGCCGAAGTGGATCGCGTAGCCATTTCGGTGGAGCCATTGTGAAGGCTTTAGCCAGCGCTCCCCTGCGGCACGGGCAGGGTCGTGCAGGCGCATTCCCATATCGATGCGGAGCACGATGAAGTCCATGTCTACGCGTACACCTGTGCCCCAGTCTGCCGCAATGCTTTCTGCAAAATTATCCAGAACGGCGTCTGGTTGAAGCATCCAGACATTGCCGGCGTCGACGAACAGAGCTCCGGCAATCTTCCAGAAAAGTCCGAACCTGTACTCCATGTTGGCCTCAAGTTTCATGTCTCCTGTCTGGCTCGGGATGATGAACAGGCTGTTAGGCTCGGAAAGACCTGGACCAAGAGCTCTGGACTGCCATCCCCTCATGCTGTTTGCGCCGCCGCTGTAGAACTGCTTCTCGAAAGGCAGGGCAGAAGAGTTTCCGTAAGCGTAACCGGCTCCGGCAAGGATGCGTGTGGCAAAAGCCTGTCTGTGGTCAGGGCCGAATTTCCATGTGCGGCCGGTGCTGATTTCTCCGCGTACGTACTGAGTGTAAGGAGAACCGAAGATAAGACCGGCGCCGTCTTCATTGTGGCGAAGGAGTCCGTCAGCCAGGCTGAGAAGATTGCCGGAAAGATCCAGTGACAGTCTAAGATAGTTGAAGGATGCCTGTGGATTGCTTGCGGAGCGCGACTGGAGGTATATGTTTCCACCGGAACCAGCGTCGAAATGGTCCTGATAGGCGTATTTTATGAATGGGTTCTTCTCAAGCGACTCATTGAATGCAGGGTCCATGTTGAAAAGACGTACTGCATTGATTTGTAGTGGATAAAACTGATATGTTATACGTTCTTTCAGCACTCCGCTATAGCCAAATGAGGTTGAAAACGTGTTTCTCGTGTACTCGGGGCGGTTCTGATAGTTGTATGCCAGGTTGATTTCGGTACGAGGTATGGATGGTCCCTTGAAGAAACTGTAAGGAAGGCCAAGGAAGCGTGGCAGGCTGAGACCTGCGGACACTCCGAACTCGTCCGAACGGGTAGGATCGTTGAACTTGAACTGGAAGTTACCCATGAAGCTGAGATTCAGCCATTCTCCTCCATGGAACAGGTTCTTGTGATAGAAACTCAGCTGTGGCGAAACGCCCATGAGGCCGCTGGAGTTGGTAGAGGCCTCAAGATTTACCTTGAAACCCTGCAGCGGAGATTGGCTGAGCGTTATCTCGCAGTCTACCTTGTTGGTGTCGACCTGTGTCATTCCAACGCCTACGCTGCTGAAAAACCTGAGACTTGAAAGTCTTCTGTAGCTGTTGTTTACCTCTTCTTCGCTGTACTGTCCTCCGGGATGGATGGTATTGAGTTCACGCAGAATCGACTCTTTTATATTGAGGCTTACAGGGCGTTCAATGCTGACCTTGTTGTAGTAGAATTTGCTCAGCGGTGCCGGATCGGCTGTATTCTCGTTTCGGCTCTGCTCGCCAACATGCATTTCAAGTATTGTCCTTCCTGGCTGGCTTATTGTGTCAGCAATAAAGCTGTAATGGTGTTTTGTGAATCCGTAATAGCCTTTGTTTCTGAAAGATGCAGATCCACGCTCGCTTTCTTCCTCTAAGGCTTCCTCGCTGAGCCAGTCTCCGATATGAATGCTCAGGGCACTTGTGTCGGCCATGAAATCTCTTGCGAATTCACCGCGCTCGGGAAGTGAAAAGTAGAGGCTGTCGATGCGGTATCTCTTTCCTAACGCGATATTATAGCCTACCGTAACCTGTCTGCGTTTGACCTTGACATCTGTCTCGACCTTGGATCCATACCATCCAAGATAGTCCAGATGGTGCCGTATGTTTTCCGCAGATGCTTCGACCATGTCCGGATTGTAGATGGTCGGTGCGGAGCCGATCTTGCGGCAGAACTTGCCGAAGGGTGAATCCGGATTGGACGCAGACCAATTGTATATGCTCATGAAAGGGTTCCATCCAAACAGGAATCCGCCCTTTGCTTCCTGTTTGATATAAGGACGCAAGCTATTGGCGTTGAATTCGTTTGTATTGTTAACCTGAAGTTCATTCTTAGAAAGACGATACTCCCCCTCTCCCAGCACTTTCGTTGTGCTGCAGGATACGGCCAGAAGGGCCAGAGCCAATATGATCGGGAGGGTCTTTTTCATAGTCCAAATTTAATCATTTTTATTTATATTTGTACGATAGAAAAAAGGATTGGATCATGATTTCGTCAGCGGAGATAAAGAGCGTCAAGAATCTCGGAGCCAAGAAGTTCCGTGACCAGAGCGGTTGCTTTGTCGTTGAAGGCGAGAAGATGGTGGCCGAGGCTCTCAAGTCCGGCTTCGAGGTGGTAAAGACATATCGTCGTGAGGATGTCGGTGATGAAGCGATGGCAAGGATGTCTCAGATGAGTACTCCTCCTCCCGCAATCGCTGTGCTCCGCAAGCCAGCACCTGCTCCCGTCAGGATCGAAAATGGTCTTTATCTGGCTCTTGATTCTATCCGTGACCCGGGAAATCTGGGTACAATCATCCGTATCGCCGAATGGTTTGGAATCAATGCGATAATCGCAAGTCCGGACACGGTCGAGGTCTTCAACCCAAAGGTCGTCCAGTCGACAATGGGCGCTATTTTCCGCGTCAGATTCCATTATATGGACGTATGCGGCTTTGCACGTGATGTCCTGGATGCCGGCGGCAATGTTTACGGAACTTTCCTGGATGGAGGAAATATGTATGAAAAGGACTTGCAGACCGGCGTGGACAGGCCTGTAGCCATAGTCATAGGCAACGAGTCGAACGGTATCTCGGATGCTGTTGAAGCATTGGTAAGCGACAGGTTGTATATTCCTCCTTTCCCTGCGGATGACCCTGGATCAGAGTCACTTAATGCTGCCGTTGCAACGGCGGTGACCGTTGCGGAATTCCGCAGAAGACTGATAAAACAAAGATAACCCAATAGCGTATGAGAAAAAGCATAACCAAGTATCTGGCGGCTATCCTTGCTGTAGCATGTTGTCTTTCATGTTCCAAGGCAGACAAGCCGGCCAAGTACATCTTCCTGTTCATCGGAGATGGCATGGGCCATGAGAATGTATCCGTTGCTGAGTCTTATCTTTCCTATAAGGATGGCCTGATCGGTGGAACGCAGCTCTGTTTCACTCAGTTCCCGTACCTCGGAATGGCCGATACCTACTCTGCAAACGACCGTATCACCGATTCTTCTGCGGGCGGTACGGCTATCGCCTGTGGTGTAAAGACAAATAACGGCATGCTCGGTGTCGACCCTGACGGCAATCCTGTATACAGTTTCGCGCTTGACCTTCAGGACAGAGGCTACAACATCGGTATCATGTCGACCGTACAGGTAAATCACGCGACTCCAGGATCGTTCTACGGTCATACAAAGAGCCGTTACGACTATTATGGTATCACAAAGGAGATCCCTGTAGCTGGCTACAAGTTTTATGGTGGCCAGAACTTCCTCAATTTCAACGGAAACGAAGGAAATGACAATTCAGAGGAGATGCTCAATGACGCTGGATATGACGTGTGCTTCGGTGAAGAGGAATTCAACAATGCCAAGAAGGGCAAGAGGTCGAAGATGGTTTACATCGCAGAACCTCGCGGAACCATCACCCAGCAGTACGAGAGCCGTGATATCAAGTCACAGACTGTGTCGGAGGTTTCTATGTTCAAGAGCTGTATGGAGTACCTTGGCGACAAGAAGCCGTTCTTCATCATGTGTGAAGGTGGTGAGATTGACTGGGAGGCTCATTCAAACAACACCATGCCTATGATTACTGCAATCCAGAATATGGATGAGGCTGTCAAGGTCGCATATGAATTCTATCTGAAGCATCCGGATGAGACACTCATCGTCGTTACTGCGGACCATGAGACCGGCGGCGTTGCCATCGGTAACGGTCATTCCCCTCTCTGGGAGGTTTATGATGATGCAGTAGCGGGAGGCAAGGCATATCCTGCCGGATCTGAAAACAAGGCTCTCAATGCAAAGGGTGGCATCGGTTGGACAACTACCGGTCATGCCGGAGCTCCTGTCCCTGTATATGCCATTGGCAAGGGCGCAGAAAAATTCTGTGGAAGATACGACAATACTGACATTTCAAAGAAAATCCTCTGCAAGGAATAATGATTGTATATCAATTACTTACAAGGCTTTGGGGCAATGGACGCATGTCGGCGGCTGACGCGCCCTTCTTTTCACACCTGAAGACTCTTGGTGTCAGCCATGTCTGGTATACAGGCATTGCACGACATTCAACCGGTCAATCCTTCGTGAAGGGTGATCCAGGCTCTCCATATGCAATTCATGACCATTATGATGTGAATCCATATCTTGCCGATGACCCGGACAGGAGAATGGAGGAATTCGAGGCATTGGTCAGACGTACGCACGAAGCCGGATTGAAAGTGGTCGTAGACTTCATTCCCAATCATGTAGGACGTGACTATATCGGCAACGTTCCGCATTTCGACTATGGAGACTATGACTGGACGGATACCCTGAAGATAGATTATATCGATACACGCTCATGGGATGAAATGACTGAAGTCCTTCGCTTCTGGGCATCCAAGGGCGTTGATGGTTTCCGTTGTGACATGGTCGAGCTGGTTCCCAAGCCATTCCTGAGATATGCCATCTCGAATGTGAAGGAGCAGTACCCGGATGTGATCTTCATTGCTGAAGCATATAACAAGGACAGCTATGGCGAATATACAGGCTTAGGATTTGATTATCTGTATGATAAGTCCGGATTGTACGATGTCTTGCTTGCAATGCATGAAAATCGCGGCACGGCAAAGGCTATCAGCTGGAACTGGCAGTTCCTGGGCGATCTTCAGCCAAAGATGCTTAACTTCCTTGAGAACCATGATGAAATCCGTTTCAACAACTGGGCAGCGCTTCATGTTTCCATGCTGCTGAATACAGCTCCTTTCATGATCTATTTCGGCGAGGAGGTCGGTGAAGATGCTTCTATCGAGGGCAACCGCCGCACGAGTATCTTTGAGTGGCGTCACTACCCTGCCATCGACCGTCTGTACGCAAATATCCATGGTGAGGGAGAACTTACCGAAGCCGAAGCGGAGTCACTTGAGAGATATCGCGAGATAGCATTGATTGCAAGCGAACCGGCTTTCCAGAGTGGCAAAACTTTCGATCTCTGCTACGCCAACGGTCCTGAGCAAGGTTTCAATCAGGACAAGCAGTTCGCTTTTCTTAGAAGCGATGGCGAGGATACCTACCTTGTAGTATCAAACTTTGACGACTGCAAGGTCGAAATGAACATCAACATCCCTGAACACGCTTCGGACTACCTTGGCGTCAATCTCAAGGCTGTCGAGAACGGTGTTCCGGTTACAGTTGCGGCACGGGATGCTGTGATAATCAAGATATTCTGATGCGATGCATCGGGAGCACCGCTTCCGTCATGGATACATAAAAATAAAGAAGGTGACCTTTTCGGGCCACCTTCTTATTTTATGGAGGTAATGTGATTACCAGTTAAGGATCTTTGCGAAATCGTAGTCCTCTGGGTTAGCTACATACTTCTTAGCCTCCTCGTAGTCAGCAGCGGTAACGTACTGAGCGATGTAGTTGTAGTAGTTGGTAGCGGTACCAGCCTTGATGTCGACGATTCTTGGAGGAATCTTGCCGGTCTCAGGGTCCTGGAGGTCAGCGAGATAGAGAGGTGAAACCTGGCCGTAAGAATCTACGTAAACCATACAGCCGGTCTTGCCCTCGCTGAAGAGCTGATAAACGCCCATTGCGAGCTCGGTGCAGTAGGTAAGGTCATATGCGACTGGATCCTGGCAGCGAACATCGTAGCCGATCTCTACTGGACGGCTCTTGAGCTTGAGACCAATCTTCTTGCACTCCTTGTCGAGGAGGTCACTGAAGATGACAGCCTTTGAGATCTTGCCAAGCTCTGGATGACCATGCTCGTCGAAGGTGAAGTTAACGCCAGCGTCAACCATCTCCTGCATAACACCCTCATCGTGGAAGAGACCCTCGGCGGTAACGATGGTACCGTACTGGATGCCCATGATTCTTCTCTTGATGATAGCTGAAACAGAAAGCTTGATGATCTTGTCAAGGGTCATCTTGGTATTGTTGAACATCTCAGGGATGATGGTCATAGGGCAGTGAGTAGCCTCACCGATACCAAGAGCGAGTGAACCGCAGGTACGGCCCATTGCGCAGATTACAAACCAGTTGCCTGAAGTGCGAGCATCCTCGTATACGGTTCTTGCAATGTGTGCACCCTCGTTCTTTGCAGAGTTGTAACCGAAGGTAGGAGCATTGTTAGGAAGAGGAAGGTCGTTGTCGATTGTCTTAGGACAGTGGATGTTGGCGATAGGATAGTTCTTTGCAGCAAGGAACTTTGAGATTCTGTTTGCTGTAGATGCGGTATCGTCACCACCGATGGTCACGAGAAGCTTGATGTTGTTGTCCTTGAAAAGGTCAAGGTTGAAATTCTCCTCGAAGTCCTTGTCGGTTGGCTTGAAACGGCTCATCTGGAGATATGAACCACCTCTGTTGAAGTAACGGTCAGCCTTGAAGAAGTCGATATCCTCGATGTTGGCATTCTTGCAGAAAAGACCTGAGTAACCGCCGTGAAGGCCAATGACTCTGTAACCCTTGGTAAGGAAGGTCTTTGCTACGCTCATTGAAACTGAGTTCATGCCTGGGGCAGGACCGCCGCCACAGAGAATGATGATTGCATCTTTCATAATAAGTGTGTTATTTATTAAGTTATTGTGTTTCAAAAAATCGTGCGAATTTACTCAATTTGGGCGAAAAAAGCGAGAATTGCGCCCCAAAAATCAGATGTCTTCCGCGAACATGACCGCCTTTGCGTCCGAAGGCATTCTCCAGTCACCGCGTGGCGACAGTGTTACTGAACCGACCTTAGGTGAATCAGGCATGCATGAGCGCTTGAACTGCTGGCTGAAGAAACGCCAGATGAACTTCCTGAGCCACTTCTCGATGATTTCCTCGGTATAGACATTGGCCTTGCCCTCAGGACCGACAAACACCGAAGCGTCCGGCTCTGTGTTCAGGAATGCTTTCTTTGCAAGGAACAGAATCTTCGATGGAGAATAGCCGAAACGGAAGTAATTGTAGAGGAAGAAATCATGCAGCTCATATGGACCCACGAGGTCCTCTGTTTTCTGCTTGATCTCTCCATTCTCGTCAGCTGGAGTAAGCTCAGGGCTGATCGGTGTATCGACGATGTCCAGCAGGATATCCTTTGCGCTGCGCCCGCTTGCCGTGGTTTCATTGAAGTGATTGAGTGCCGCCCACTTGACCAGGTATTTCACGAGGGTCTTGGGGATGCTGCCATTGACTGCATACATGCTCATGTGGTCTCCGTTGTAGGTCGCCCATCCGAGAGCCATTTCAGAGAGGTCTCCGGTTCCTACGACGATACCGCCTTCCTTGTTGGCGATATCCATTATTATCTGGGTACGTTCGCGAGCCTGGCAGTTCTCGTATGTGACGTCGTGGACGGATTCGTCCTGGCCAATGTCATTGAAATGCTGACGGACGGCAGGAACTATCGAAATTTCGCGGGAAGTGATACCCAGCACTTCCATCAGGTCGCTTGCATTCGAATGGGTGCGCACGGTGGTGCCAAGTCCAGGCATGGTGACGCCGATGATTCTGTCGCGTGACCATCCGAGACGGTCGAAAGCCATTACTGTGATGATAAGAGCAAGGGTGCTGTCAAGTCCGCCTGATATGCCAATGACAGCAGTCTTGCAGCCGATATGCTCAAGTCTGGTCATGAGACCCATGGTCTGGATTGAAGTGATTTCCTTGGCACGACGGTCGATTTCGGCAGGATCTCCGCCCGGAACGAAAGGATGAGGCTCCACATGCCGCATGAGGCACGACTCGTAGTCGGTGTCAGCTGCGGCTCCCAGGTCGACAGTCTCATAGACGGCATTGTTTTCCGTAGACCTGCTGCCATCCGGTGCGATGGAATTGAACGTATTCTGTTTGCGGCGGAGGGCCTGGAGCTTCTCGATGTCTATGTCGGCAATGATCATGGTACCGCCCATAGTGAAACGCTCGGCTTCTGCCATCATGGAACCATTCTCGCAGATCATGGAAGAACCAGCATACACCATGTCTTGGGTTGACTCGCCGTAAGCGCTTGAACAATAGATGTATCCGCACATCGTTCTTGCACTCTGGTTGCTTACGAGGCTCTTGCGGTATGTATGCTTCATGAGGACCTCGTTGCTGGCTGACTGGTTGACGATGATGGTCGCTCCGGCAAGGGCGTGATAAGAAGACGGCGGGATAGGAACCCACAGGTCTTCACATATCTCGATTGCAAAGGTACACTCTCCCAGCTCGAAAAGCATGTTAGGAGAAATGCGTACATCCTCCCCGGCGAACCTTATGCATGCGGCTCCGTCGCGGCCATCAAGAAAGTCCGAGCCGCTGGCAAACCAGCGTGACTCGTAGAACTCGTTGTAGGTAGGCAGATATATCTTGGGAACAAGTCCGTGGATTGCACCGTCACGAATGACGGCTGCACAGTTGTAGAGCCTGTCACGATGACGCACAGGAACACCTACGACAGCTGTTACCTTCTTGCCCCGGCAATGGTCCATGATCCTGCCTACTCCCCTCTCAGCCTGCTCGAGAAGCAGTCTCTGGCCGAACAGGTCTCCACATGTGTATCCTGTGATACCGAGCTCGGGAAATACCAGCAACGATACTTTTTCGTCCTCTGCCTTGTCGATCTGAGTGCAGATTTCCTTTACGTTGGCGTTTACGTCAGCCAGCCATACCCTTGGTGAGGCCGCTGCAGTTCTTATATATCCGTAATTATTCATATTCAATCAGTTAAGCGCCTATTATCCACTTGCTGCCAGGAATCTTCGATATGAGCCAGGACGTTATCGCACAGCATACGAAGGTCGCACACGCAATGAGTGGAATCGCAGCCCAGACAGGAACGGCCGGGTCGGCAGCATTGCCTCCGATAACGGCGTTGGCGATTGGCGCAAGATAGAAAAGATGCATGAGGTACATGCCGAATGACAGCTTTGAAAGTGAAGTCACAGCCTTTGGAGCGGAATCACTTCTGATGCAGCTGAACATCAGGAACATTCCAAAGGTTGCGGCGAGAACGTTAGGTGAGCAGAAATGCCAGGCCCATTCAAGGTCAGGTGTAGGCAGAACGACTCCGGGCTCGCCCTTGAGCCAGAATGACCAGCCGGTAAACACTGCTCCAGCCAGGAACGATATGGCACCGATAATCATGCGCCTGCTATTGTTCCACTTGAGATGAAAGCGTATAAAGTGCGATAGCACAAGATATCCAAGAAATCCTGAGCAATACCACAACAACGAGAATCCGTTCCAGAAACACTCGCCCCAGATCTCCTCGGCGATGAATCTGTGAATGAACGGGATGAATGTTGAAACGACGAAGAGTCCTATGAAGATCAGCTCTTCCTTGGCTGTCGATTTCTCCAGCCATGGCGAAACCACAGGGATGATCAGATACAGGCTGAGAAGCGGGTACATGAACCACAGGTGACCTGCCATTGACGGGAAGTTCCATGGAATCATCTTCAGGTCTGCCAGCGACTGTTCCCATGTCATGCCGCCCCATGCGAGAGGAAGAATGCAGTAAAGGAACATGAACAGAATCATCGGCGGCAGAACGTGTCCGAAGCGTTTCCTGTAGAATCCCGTCATAGTCTGTCCAGGCTTCATAGGAACCAGAAGGAAAGATGACAGCACAATGAACAGCGGCACACAGCTTCTTGCGCAGAAACCGTCATAGAAGGCAACCCAGAAGCGATTTGACTCATTTGCCAGCATCGAGACGTTACCGGCCAGACCGGAACTGTCAGCTCCGTAGAAATTCTCGGCAGCATGGACAAGCATTACAAGGAAACACGCTGTAATGCGCAGCCAGTCGGCAAATACGATTCTTCTTCCGTTCATTTAAGCAATGTTAATATATCCTGTCAAATTTAAGAAAAACTCGTGAAATCATAAAAAATAGAGGCCGGGAACTCCCGACCTCGGATACGTACTGATTCGATACTTTGCTGTTTGTTGATACTTTTATGATTATCGCAAAAGTATGCAAAGCACGACTATTCCCGCTATATAATTTTTATGATTATGAATTGGAATCGCAGGACTATCTCATGCTGACTTTCGGTGCGCGGCCCTTGACTGTTGTCGAGCTCAAAGAAACTTTCTTTGCGGCAGCTTCGGGTGACTCGGTCGGCAGGGTTACCTTGCGAAGGTCGCGGCTTACTGTGATCGGCTCGCTTGAAGACCAGTTTCCGTTTTTTACTTCATATCCCTGGCGCAGTCTGTCGGTGACTATCCAGAATCGTGTGCGCTGGCCATCGTCGGGATAGACCTTCATCTCGCCGCCAGCGGATGTCTCGACGCGGCCGCCGTAAACGATCCATCCAAAGACAGGATCCTGGACAAGGACCGTAGCAGCTACGCGGTTAACTGCGCAAAGGCCCAGATCACCCTCGCCACAATAGCGCCAAGGTCCTCTCTCCTCGTCAGTGCCAATCCATGCGTGCCCGAACTTTACTGGTGTAAACGACTGTCCCATGGAGCCATCCTTCTCTTTTCCCGGATACCAGTATCCGTAGTTGGACTCGGCGTCACCTGCGTTGATGAGTCCCATCGGGCCTGTATGTCCGGCATATCCAACGCGAAGAAGGTCATAAGGGTCGTCTGCATATTTGAGAGCATACTCGATAACGCCCCAGGCTCCCATGCGGGCCATATATGTATGCAGGCTATAGTCTGAAGATGTCACGAAATCGCTGCCGAGGATATACCACTGCTGTTCCAGGACTCCCCTGCTGCTCAGGTTCGCGGCCAGCTGGCGGTCCATGAAATCACGTGCTTCTGCTGAACCTTTCTCGTGTACCATCGCGTATTCACCGAGGATGTATGTCGATTCGAACGCAGTTCGGTCAACGGCATATTCCGAGCGGAATGGATAGCGTTCTTCGTGTACGAAATAGTCGACCTTGCGCTGCCATTCGTCTCTCAGTTCCCCGGCTTCGGCCTTCATCCCCCTTCTTTCCAGCTCCTCGACTATCTCGGGAATGACACATTCGTTGTAGCAGCCCCACTGGTAAACCTTGTAGTAGAACCCCTGAAGTTCAGTCGGATAAGTCCAGTATACCTTGGCGGTCTCGTATGCACGGCGCAGGTATTCGTCAGCCGTGGCATAGGTAGAAAGCGAAGGATACCTGTCAGCTATCTTGAACATCTCCCACCATAGCATGATCATATGCGCATAGTCATATGTACGCCATACCCTGATGCGGTCGATGTTGTAGTCGGTCTGGGTAAGGCGCAGGTCTGTATTCCTGTTGATGTTCCAGTCCGGTGTGCCGTATACGCCGTATGGATAAGGGATTTCATCGCCTGTGCGCTGAAGGCCTCCCCATACGAAATGCTCGATGTGGTATTCAAGTGATTCAATTTCTTTCTTGTCAGGGAATACTGCGTTCTTTGCGGCAAGGAACGGAGCCTTGCCGAGGATTGGGTCGTCGCTGGCAAGGAAGTAGGTTCTCTGGCTGTCGAAGATGTCTGGATTGTCCGGGCCGCGCAGCTGTCCTTCCTTCATGTCATATACGCCGTACAGGCCGTCATACCAGCGTCCGGTACCGCGGAATTGCTGGTGGTCGACAAGAAAACTACTTCGTTTCTTCAACAGAGTTTCAGGGGATAAGGCACAGAACATCTCTATAGGCATGTGCCTGCCTCCGTTGTAATGAATGGTGACCATGTTCTCTCCCAGACGCTGCATCTCCACCGACCAGATCTGGGTGCCGTCCGTGTTGGTCCTCAGGTATCTGACCGTGGTCTTGCCCGGATGTTCTGCAGTGAGCGAATCGATCTTGATGCTGCCGGAGATTGCCACGAGGGCCTCTTCTCCGCGGGTGACAGTAAGTCCTGGGGCGACTTTTACCGAAGGTTTTCCGGATTCTCCTACGCGCTTGGATATCTCCTGGTAACATCCAGCCTCGGCGATCGTGAATCCCAGTTTCAGGCTCTCTCCCGGACCAATCCATACGCTTGTATGCGGATGACGCCAGTTTCCCCGCTTTTCACGCGGACCGCTGTAGCCGGAGTGCACATAGGTGAAATAGTCATTGTTCTCGCCGTAGCCATAGTATTCGATCGGGGTGCCGTCGTCTGGAATGACCACGTAGTATGGCGCACTGCCGCCACAGCGGGTGAAATACATGAATGAGCCATCCAGGGCCATGTTGATATGCTTGGTGAAGCTCCGCTCGAAAATATCGATGGGTTCCTCGCCTCCTGTCTTGTATGGAATATTGAAGCCAAGATCTCCGATTTCCAGCGGAAACCGGCTCTTGTTTACGAATTCGCAATCCCATTTCACGTCTTTTCCCTGAAGGGAGAATGTCTGGATGAACTGGACGGAATTGTTGACTCCGCGGTCGATATAGCTGACATGGTTCGCGTCAGATGAAAGTACTTCACGCTTGGATGTTTCGCCACGTCCGGGCCTGGCTGCGATCTTCTGCCAGAAACCGTCCTTTACACGGTAACGTATGTCCCACCAGCCCAGTTCCGAACGAAGAAGGTTGGCCTGGTAGGCGTCGTCAGCAGCGACGATTCCTGTTATGCCATTTTCATTGCAGCTGATTGACCAGCTGTCATTCCTCAGCGTTTCGTTTCCTGCCTTGGCGGTCAGCGTGGAAAGCAGCGGGAGGGCGGCCGTGATGAATGTGATAAACTTTTTCGCAGCAATCATTTGGGGAAAGATTTTGATTGAGCGAATATAGTGATAATATGGGCAAATTAGCAGAAAAATGGTTATATTTGGTCTTCAAATGACTGTATTATGAAAAAGATTCTTGCCATCGCCGTAATGCTTCTGTCTATTGCGGCATCTGCCCAGCACAAGAATGCGTATCGTCCTGAGATCGCCGTATTGGGAGATTCATATTCAACTTTCGAGGGATATATTCCGGACGGATATGCCTGCTGGTATTTCAATGCCAATGATCCAAAACTCACCGATGTCAACAACGTCAAGCAGACATGGTGGTGGCAGGTGTGTTCCAAAGGTGGTTACAAACTTGGCGTAAATGATTCATGGTCAGGATCTACGATCTGCAATACCGGTTACGATGACGCTGACTACAGCGAACGTTCATTCATCAGCAGGGTCGCAAAACTCGGCAACCCTGACATTATTCTTGTCTTTGGCGGAACCAATGACGCCTGGGGCGCGGTTCCTGTCGGAGAGTACAAATATGATGATTTCAAACGTGCGGATCTCTATACTTTCCGTCCAGGCTTCGCCAGAATGCTCGAGCAGCTCATCGAGCGTCATCCAGGAACCGATATAAGGGTACTCATCAATACCCAGATCGGCGACGATGTGCCTGAATCCATGCGAACCATCTGCAAGCACTATGGAGTGAAGACCATTGAGCTCCATGATATCTCCAAAAAGGCTGGTCACCCTGACATAGAAGGTATGAAAGCCATTGCGGATCAGGTTATCGAGGCCTTGAAGAAGTAGCACATGTTCGGCAAGAAAAGGACTCCGGAACAGCTGGAGAAGATCCGTCAGAGGAAGCTGAGGATCTATGACATTGTATTTGAGAACGATACACCGGAAGGAAAGGCGTTTGATGTCTTCCTGATGATATGTATCGTTGTAAGCATATTCCTGGTCGTTGCCGAGAGTACGCTTCATGTCGATGCGGTCGGCGCGATGATTCTCAGGATCCTTGAATACGCGTTCACTGCATTCTTCACTATCGAGTATCTTCTGAGGCTTTATTGTTCGCCGAAGCCAAGGGATTATGCTCTGAGTTTCTTCGGAATAATAGACCTGCTGGCAACCTTGCCGCTTTATATTGCCTGGCTGTTCGGTCCTGCAAGGTATCTGATGATCATACGAACGTTCAGGCTGATACGAGTTTTCAGAATTTTCAAGCTGTTCTCGTTCCTGGATGAAGGATATGCGCTCATTCACGCGCTGATGGACAGCATGAAGAAGATTTCGGTATTTTTCCTGTTTGTCCTTATCATGGTCATTTCGATAGGAACACTGATGTACATGATTGAAGGAAACGTGCCGGAGAGTTCATTCAACGACATCCCTAGCAGCATATACTGGGCAATCGTCACGTTGACGACTGTCGGATACGGAGACATCACTCCGGTAACCTCTGCTGGACGCTTTCTTTCCGCTCTTGTCATGTTGTTGGGTTACACCACGATAGCAGTCCCTACCGGAATCGTTTCTGCAAATCTCATCAAGACCAAGGACAGTCCTTACAAACGTGTCTGCGAGAACTGTGGAACGACTGGACATGACCCGAATGCGAAGTACTGCAAGCATTGCGGAACTCTTCTGGATGTCAATCCTCAGGACCACGATTAAGCCTCTTTAATATCCCGACTTTATTTGCTATATTTGTTGTTTATATCACTCATTGGATATGACTGTCGAAGAAGCAAAGGTCAGGATTGAAACCCTGCGTACACAACTCGCTGAGCATAGCCGACGCTATTATGTTGATAATGCGCCGGTTATCAGTGATTATGACTTTGATCAGCTCATGCATGAGCTGGAGTCTCTTGAGGCTTCTTTCCCTCAGTTCGCGGACGCGGACTCCCCTACGTTGCGCGTAGGCAGTGACTTGTCCGACAGCCCGCGTCATGAATTCCGACAGGTCGCACACAGATATCCAATGCTTTCTCTGGGCAACACTTACAGCATTGAAGAAATCGAGGCGTTTGCTTCCAGGGCTGACAAGACACTCGAGGGGGCTGAATTCTCCTATAGCTGTGAGCTCAAGTTCGACGGCACCGCGATATGTCTGGAATATCGCAAAGGAAAGCTGTTCAGGGCTCTCACCCGCGGCGATGGCACAATGGGTGACGATGTGACGGCAAATGTTCTCAAGATCAAGAATGTTCCAGCCGTCCTTCATGGCGATTATCCCGAGGAGTTTGAGATAAGAGGAGAAATCCTCATGCCTTTCGAGGCTTTCGACAGGCTTAATGCCGAGCGCGAGCTCAAGGAAGAAGCTCCATTTGCCAATCCTCGCAATGCGGCTTCAGGTTCCATCAAGCTTCTTGATCCAAAGGAAGTGGCACATCGTGGTCTGATGGCCACCCTGTACCATATTCCTGACGGAATCCTTGATTACAAGACGCATTCAGAGGCGCTTGATGCGGCAAAATCATGGGGCCTGCCTGTAAGTGACGAGCGGCGTATATGTCGAAATATAGAAGAAATAGAGAATTATATAAGCTATTGGGATACAGCGCGTAAAACACTTCCGTTTGCAACTGATGGCATCGTTATAAAGATCAATGAGCGCGATTGCCAGACCACTTTGGGCTATACTGCGAAGTCTCCTCGCTGGGCGGTTGCCTACAAGTTCAAGGCTGAGCAGGCTCTTACCGAACTGAAGTCCATCGACTATCAGGTTGGCCGTACCGGAGCTGTCACTCCTGTCGCAAATCTCACCCCCGTTCTGCTCAGTGGAACGATGGTTAAGCGCGCTACGCTCAACAATGCGGACCAGATGGCACAGATGGACATCCGTGTCGGCGACTGGGTCTACGTTGAGAAAGGTGGCGAGATTATTCCGAAAATTACAGGAATCGAATTGTCTAAGCGTCCGGCGGACAGCGAGCCTACGGTCTTCCCTGCTGCCTGTCCTGTCTGTGGAACCCCGCTTGTACGCGAAGAAGATGAAGCAAAGTGGTTCTGCCCGAACAGCGATGGGTGCGCACCGCAGATTCAGGGTCGTATCATACATTTCCTGTCCCGCAAGGCTATGAACATACTTGCAGGAGAGGCAACGGTCGAGCAGCTGCATTCCCTTGGTTTCGTAAAGAGCCCAGCTGACCTGTATGATCTTGACAAACTGAGACTTGTAAGTCTCGAGGGATGGAAAGACCGTGCGGCGCAGCGCTTCCTTGACAGCCTTGCGGAGTCAAGGGCGGTAAGTTTCGAAAGGGTTCTGTTTGCTCTTGGAATCCGCTTTGTCGGCGAGACAACGGCAAAGACCCTTGCCCGCCATTTCGGTGACATCGATGCAATCGCTGTCGCTGACATGGAGGCTCTTCAGGCTGTTCCGGACATCGGCACTGTCATAGCAAAGAGTGTATATGACTTCTTCCGCAATGAAGAGCATCTTGCTGAAATCGAACGGTTGAAGGCTCATGGTCTTCAGTTTTCCTTGAAGTCGTCGGCTGTTGAAAAGACTGATGTTCTTGCCGGCATGACCATTGTCATTTCAGGCAATTTCAGCATTTCCCGCGATGCCATGAAGGAACTTATCGAGAACAATGGCGGCAAGAACAGCGGATCCGTCAGCGGAAAGACCAGCTTCCTGCTTGCCGGCGAGAAACCGGGCCCCGAGAAGATAAAGAAGGCAGAGTCGCTTGGTGTGAAGATCATATCCGAAAAGGAGTTCATGGGCATGCTTCCTGATGCTCCTCAGATTGTAGAACAGGAAGAATTGACATTGTTCTGATGAATAAGATTACAGTTGGACGTATACTGGTCGAGACCAGAAAGGTTTTCTCAGATGAAATCTGGGAAATGTCCCTTGACGGCTTCTCCCTTGTGAAGAAGAGGCTCGTACAGTTCATAAAGCTCTTGAAGATAGTATTCAATGAGTTTGCGAAGAACCGCATGGGATTCCAGTGCGTCGCTTTGAGCTATTTCGGTGCTCTGGCTGTGATTCCACTCGTGGCATTCGTTTTTGCGGTTACAGGTGGTCTCGGGCTTGAGGATAAGCTCCGCGATATCTTATTCTCCTCCCTTCCGACTGATCCGGAGTTCCTCAATGTCATCATGGACAAGGCAGGCAATATCATATCCACGGCACGGTCCAGCGGCGTCGGTCTGATCAGTGCACTGCTGTTCTTCTGGACGGTCATCTGGCTGATGTTTCAGGTCGAGCGTGTGTTCAACAACGTATGGGGCATACGCAAGATCCCGCGCAAGATGTATCTTCGCTTCTCGTTCTATTTCGGAGCACTCCTTATCACCCCGTTCCTGGTCATGCTGTTCGGTACCGGCATCGCCCTGTATTCCAATCTGACCAGTCTCATAGGTCTCAGTGTCCACATCAAGGATGTATCGTTCCTTGTGTCTGCACTCGGACACTTTGTCATGTTCGTGTTTGCCGTGCTGTTGTTCACGGTCATGTACAAGTATATTCCAGCTACGTTCGTGAAGTCCAGAAGCGCATTCTGGGCGGCACTGGTGGCTGCTTTCATATTCGTTGTCTTCCAGCATCTCTATCTGCATACCCAGGCGTTCATGTCCCGTCTCAATGGCGTCTACGGAGCGATAGCGGCGATTCCGCTGTTCCTTATGTGGATGAACTACAGCTGGCAGATCATAATCTATGGCGCTCAGCTGTGCTATGGATTGCAGCATATTGATGATTATAACATTCCTGATGGCCGTCTGCAGGACTTCACGCCTATGATCGACCGTATCAAGAAGGAATTAGAAGAAGATACAGAGGAGGAACAGAAATGAGTTTTTCCAACTTTACCCAACAGGACTACGACCTGATCAACAACGACTGGCAACAGTTGTATGCAAGCGCCAGGAAGCGCTGTACCGATGAGAACGAGCTTGCCGTCATATGCAAGGCGTTCGAGTTCGCGAACGAGGCACACAAGAATGTGCGCCGCCGTTCCGGAGAACCATATATGCTCCACCCTATCGCTGTGGCGCAGATCGTTGTGGACAACATCGGTCTAGGTTACAAGTCTATCACGGCGGCATTGCTTCATGACGTAGTCGAGGATACCGATTTCACCACAGAGGACATAAAGAATCTGTTCGGCGAGAAAGTCGCTTCCCTCGTGGATGGTCTCACCAAGATCAAGACCGTGCTCGACAATGAGAACCGCCGTGACTCGCGCAATGTCTATACCGAGAGTGTCCAGGCCGAAAACCTGAAGCGCATTCTTTTGACTCTCAATGATGATGCCCGTATCTCTCTGATCAAGCTCGCAGACCGTCTGCATAACTGCCGTACGATCGAGTTCATGCCGGAGCACAAACGCGACAAGATCCTCAGCGAGACAATGTTCATCTTCATCCCTCTCGCCCACCGGCTTGGTTTGTATGAGGTGAAGTCTGAGCTTGAGAACATCTGGCTGAAATACAAGGAACCGGATGTCTACAAGGATATCAGTTCAAGGATTGACAGGAATGTCGAAGTGACAGACAAGAAGATAGATGATTTCATCTCACCAATCGCTTCAGCCCTCACCAAGGCCGGGTTCGAGTTTGAAATCAAGAAGCGCGTAAAGACTCCGTACTCGATCTGGCACAAGATGCAGACCAAGAACGTCACCTTCGACCAGGTATATGACCTTTATGCGGTACGTATCATCTTCAACCAGAAGATGACTGAGCCGGAGCGAGATCAGTGCTACCATATCTTCTCGATCATCACAGGTCTGTACAGGTATCAGCCTAGCCGCGTGCGTGACTGGGTGAAGCACCCGAAGAGCAATGGATACGAGGCCCTTCACTGTACGCTTATGAGCCAGTTCGGTTCATGGGTCGAGGTTCAGATCCGCAGCCGCCGTATGGATGACATTGCGGAGAAGGGTATCGCGGCTCACTGGACATACAAGAAGGAAGGATACATCACCGAGACCGAAAGCGAAATGGACAAGTGGCTTCAGCAGGTATCAGATCTTTTGAAGACAAAGGACATCAACTCGCTCGAACTTCTTGACATCATTCATAATGATCTCATCAACACCGATATAGTTCTATTCACTCCTAAGGGTGAACAGAAGACCATGCCAAAGGGCTCCAGCGTCCTGGATTTCGCCTATCAGATCCATACCGACATCGGTCACAAGGCGATAGCCGGAAAGGTCAACATGAAGCTTGTACCTCTCTCGCATACCCTCATGACTGGAGACCAGGTAGAGATCGTCACCGCCCAGAACGGTTATCCTAAACGTGAATGGCTTCAGTTCCTCAAAACCCGTCAGGCCCGCAGCAAGGTTATCGACTATTTCAAGGACTCCCGCGAAACCATCGTAGCGGAAGGTGAGGCCAGACTGAAGAAGGAGTTCCTTTCTCTTGGCAAGGAATTCACAAACAGAAGCCTGCGTCGCATTCTCTATTCATGCAATCTTCGTGAATCAGAGGAACTCTATTTCCGTTATGCGCTTGGCATAATTCCTTCAAGCAGCATCTCACTGGCTTTGACGGAGGCTCCAGAGAAGGCCAAGGCAGAGAAAAATGAGAAGTTCATCATCGATACCAGTGCCGAGTCTCCTCGCAAGTATATCATTTCCGAGTGCTGCAAGCCTATTCCAGGCGATCCTGTTGTAGGATTTCTCAATCCTGATGGCTCCGTGGAGATCCATAAGAAGACCTGTCCAAGGGCTGAGCTTCTCGGATCGATCCATGGAGACTGGATGATCGTTCCGGAATGGAAGGCTGACGACGCGGACAAGCCACGCGATTATCTCGTACGCCTGTCCCTGGGCGGTATCGACCGCATCGGCCTGCTGAACGACATCTCTTCATTCATGGCCACGACAATGGGACTCAGCGTCAAGCGTGTATATCTCAACACTGACGGAGAGATCTTCGATGGATATATCGAGTTCATGGTGAATGACCGAAACCTGCTTGAAAGAATCATCTTCAAGCTCCAGGCTATCAAGGGTATCCATAGCGTTATTAGAACAGACATCTGATGAAGAAATTCCTTTCCAGATACTTCCCTGCCATTCCAGTCATCATTGTCCTTGTGTCGATGATGTTCTCCAATTCGTGCGCAAACACATCGCAGGCGCCGTCTGGAGGCAAGAAAGACACCATCCCTCCGGTTTTGATCAAGTGCGTCCCGGCCAACGGGACCACCAATGTTCCGGTCAAGGGCGCTGTCCTCACATTCACATTCGATGAGTATGTGGTTGTGAAGACGGCAAGCAATATCTTTCTCTCACCTCCTCAGCAGAAGATGCTCAAGACCAGAATGAAGGGAAAGAGTCTGGAAGTCAGATTTGAAGAGGATCTCCAGCCGGATATGACTTATACGTTGAGCTTCACCGACGCGATCAAGGACAACAATGAAGGAAACGTATTCCCAGGCTTTACCTACGTGTTCTCGACCGGTGACAGCATCGACTCCATGCTTGTGACAGGTACGGTCCGCGACAGCAAGACCCTGAAACCTATGAAGGGAATGACTGTCATGCTTTATAAGGACTGCTCCGATTCTGCAGTCCTTGTCAAGAGGCCGTTCGCGGCAGCTCTGACCGACGATTGGGGCTATTTCTGCATAAGAAACATCAAGGATACATCCTACAGGCTGTACGCTGTGAAGGATGATAACAGCAACAAGATGTATGATGCTGCTGAAAATGAGCTCATCGCTTTTGTCGACAGCATCATCAGGCCTACCATGCGGGTAGTCGACAGCCTGCCGGAGGTAAAGGCATTCGACATGAAAGATACCATCGGTTGCCAGTCCAGAACGAGCCAGTACGAGCTGGCGCTGTTCCGCGCAAGACCGACCAGACAGATGATTGTCAACAAAGTACGCGTCAGCGACCGCAGCTCATACATTACCTTTATGGCACCTGATACCCATATCGATTCGATGTGGATGTCTGGAGTGAAGCCTGACAGACTTATCACTCAGTTCAATACCGAACGTGACAGCCTTGAAATCTGGGTGAATGACAAGCAGCGCATGCCGGACACGCTCAACCTTTTCGTCAACTATCGAAAGACTGACTCGCTCGGCAGGCTCAGCCCGGAGACAGAGAAAGTCAGGCTATATGTCGAAGGAGTGGGTTCCAAGAACCGGAAACGCAAGCAGGTGGAGCATCAGGATACAATATGCGTCCTTGACCTTAAGGCAGTCGCTGAAAATGTCGAGCAGGATGGATTCCAGCTGGAGTTCACATACCCTATTGTCAATGAGTGCTTCGATTCTCTTGAGATGATATCGATCAATCCTAAACAGATAGAGTCCAGAATCAAGTATCGCGTAGTCCAGGATAGTACAAACATCCGGCGTTATTCCATTTTCCCTGAGGAAAAGATGCTTGTCGGCTATGACTACAAACTCAAACTGCCGCACAGAGGATTCCGCGATATCAATGGTTATTACAGCGACAGTACCGAGGTTACCGTCAAATTGCCGTCCAGCGACAAGCTGTCAACTCTCAACCTGGTACTCGGTAATGTTGAGAACCGCTATATCGTTGAGCTGCTTAACGAGAAGCAGACCACAGTACTCCGCAGCTACGTGGTAACCTCAAACGGAACCATTTCCTTCCCTTATCTGAAGAAAGGGAAATACTCTATCAGGATCGCTAACGATGTAAATGGCAACGGACTCATAGATACAGGATCTCTTATGGCTCATCGTCAGCCAGAGAAGGTCATTTTCTTGAAATTCAATAAGAAAGAGTTCATTGACATGCCTGAATCCGTGGATATTGACCAGGAAGTCAATGTCGCTGAACTTTTTGGAAACCAGTGATGAAAAAGATATCTGCATTAATACTGCTTGTTCTGGTTATCGGTACAATCGATGCCTATGCCTCGGGAGACCGTAAACAGAAGACAGAGACAAGGAAGTATTCCAACGAATATCTGGATACTGTAAAGGTAGACAAGGAACTCGTCATCAACGATTACGTCATGGTTGGTGCCGAGTATGGCGGTGGTGTGAGCCGTCAGCTCTTCAATCCCCCTTATATGCAGGACAATCTCTGGTCTATGGACTACTACGGAGTCTCTATCACAAAGTATAGCAAGATGTTCGGCTTTATGCCGTATTTCGGACTGCAGGCAGGCCTTTTCCATGGTTCTGAGGGCTATCTGATGAAGGAAAACAAAGAGACTGGAGCAACTGCGGTCGTCAATGGCGCCACCCGTTGTGTATATAAAGTTGTCGACATACCTGTGACAGCTCAGTTCCACTATGACATGGATCATTTCAAGATTCTGGGTGCGCTGGGAATCTATGGAGGTTACAGGTATTCCATCGAGCGTTCCGGATATATGGTAACCGATGAAACCAAGTATGCTTTCCTTGATACGGATCGTAGGTTCGACTATGGCCTCAAAGGCGGAGCCGGTTTTGGAATCGTGTTCGATCCGTTTGAAATTCATGTAAAGGCAAATGTTAGATACTCATGGTCAACTCTCTATGAGCCAGACTATAGAAGTGAATATTATTATAGCTTTGCTTACCCCCTTGATATCAACCTGAGCGTAGGATTGTTCCTGCAGCTTGGCAGCCGTTCAGGAAAGGATAAGGCAACACTTCGCAAGGAAGCAAAGGCAGTGGTATTTGGAGAAAACTGATATGACAAGAGAAGTCAAGATTGGCGGCGTATGCATCGGTGCAGGCAATCCCATCGCCGTCCAGACAATGTGCAACACCCACACCTATGATGTGGCAGAAACTGTTGACCAGTGTCGCCGGATGGCAGCGGCTGGTGCAGATATCATACGCATTACAGTACCAGGACTGAATCAGGTGGACGATATCAGGTCCATCAAGGACCAGCTCCGCTCTGAGGGCATTGACACTCCCCTTGTGGCGGATATCCATTTTTCATCAGAGACCGCTTTTGCGGTTGCTCCGATTGTAGAGAAAGTCCGTATCAATCCCGGCAATTTCCATAAGGATCATGACATGGCCAGGGAACAGTTCGCCAAGCTTCTCGAAGTCTGCAAGACAACAGGCACAGCCATAAGAATCGGTCTGAATCATGGCTCCCTTGGCGCATATATCACCGACCAGTACGGCAACACTCCACTCGGAATGGCCAAGGCAGCGATGGAATGGGTCGAGATGGCTGTTGATAATCAGTTTTTTAATATCGTGTTGTCACTCAAAGCAAGTAACACAATTGTTATGGTGGAGGCATACCGTCTTTTGGCTAAATTTATGGCTGAAAAAGGCTATTCTTTCCCTATGCATCTTGGTGTTACGGAAGCTGGCAACGGTGATTCGGGACGTATCAAGTCATGCGTTGGAATTTCTGCGCTTCTTTCCGAGGGTATTGGAGATACACTGCGTGTTTCCCTTACCGAAGATCCGGTTAACGAGATTCCGGTAGGCCGATACATTGAAGAAAGGTATGACGGCAAGCTGAGTTCATCTCTTGTATCTGTTGCAACCGAAGGAAAGACGGCAACAGCAGTATATGACTCCCCTTCCTGGGACAGGCTCATCATGGATGCATCGTGCGATTTCGGCAAGAAACTCCTGGATCGCGAACTTGATGAGGTCGTATTCAAGGGCAGATATCTTGATGATGGCGGTTCTGTTGTAGATATTGAAAGTTCAGGCAAGGGCGAATACCTTGCTGACGAGCTTTTGCAGGCGTGCAGGCGCCGATTCTACCGCCCTGAGTATATTGCGTGCCCTGGATGCGGAAGAACCATGTACAACCTCCAGAAGGCATTTGAAGAGGTCAAGTCACGCACCTCTCATCTGAGCAACGTGATAATCGCTGTGATGGGCTGTATCGTCAACGGTCCTGGCGAGATGGCAGATGCTGACTGGGGCTATGTTGGCGAAGGCAACGGAAAGGTATCAATATATAAAAAGAACGAGCCTGTTCTGAGGCACGTTCCCGAAGAAGAAGCTGTCGACAGACTTCTTGAACTGATAGAATCAGCAAGAAGCTAGTTCAGCGAAGCAATAATCGTTTCACAGGCATCAACGTAATCTCCAAGCTCGACCTGAATATCGGCGTCGAGCGGGAGGAATATGTCAATGCGGCTTCCGAATTTTATCACTCCGCATTGCTTGCCTGCCTGAACCTCCATTCCCGGCTCGGCATAATTGACGATTCTACGCGCGAAAGTTCCTGCTATCTGCTTGAAGAAGACTTCTTTACCATCCTTGGTCTTTATACAGGTCGAACTGTGCTCATTGAGTTCGGAAGACTTTGGAAGGAAGGCAAGGAGATATCTTCCTGGATGATACTTGTAATATGTGACCTCACCTGAAACTGGCCAGAAATTGACATGAACGTCAAAGAAGTCCATATAGACAGAAACCTGGATGCAGTCACGCTTTAGATACTCTTTCTCGAAGACCTTCTCACAGATGACAACCTTGCCATCTGCCACGGATGAAACCAGAGTGCCGCTACCGGCCTCCTGACGCTTGGGAACGCGGAAGAAATATGTGATGAAAACGGACAAACCGAAGAATACGGCGGACAGGATCCATTTCAACCATGCGATATTGATTAGCTTGCATACTGCAAAGATGCACAGGGCACTCACCGCGTAAACGAAGAGGACTGTTCCGTACGAATTCTTGTCTATTCTTAATCTCATTGTGTTACAAAAGGTTGAAGAGTGATAGATAGACAGCGCCTACTGGAATTGCTATCAGTGCGCTGTCGAAACGGTCCATCATGCCTCCATGTCCAGGAATGATGTTGCCTGAGTCCTTAACGTTGCAGAATCGCTTCCACATCGACTCGAAAAGATCTCCGCAGACACCTCCGCAATGCATGAGAATGCCGAGTACGATGCAGTGGATCAGAGATATGCTTATCACTCCGAAAGAGTGAAGAAGGATCACAGCAATGACGGACGTCAGCATTCCGCCCCAGAAGCCTATCCACGATTTCTTCGGAGAGATGCTTGGGCACATCTTCTTGCCGTATTTCTGGCCGAGAGAGAGACCGAATGCGTACGCACCGACGTCAGAACTCCAGATGATCGCGAAAAAAGCCAGAAGCAAGGTCGCATTGAAATCGCCGTCATGGAATGCAATGAGATTGGACAGAGCCAATGGAACGGCGATATAGACGTAGCCAGTGTATATGTAAGAGAAAAGACCGAACTCTGATTTGTCCTTTACGAACAGTGAGTTGATCATGACAACGATCATGGGAATCATGGTCAGAGCCATGAGCTTCGTAGGAACATCCCAGCCATTTTCAAGGAAGAGCACAAGTTCAAGGATCACACCTGCAAGGATCGCCAGTATGCGGGATCCCTTGTACCTGTCCCCCATCGTCATCTTGTAGAACTCCAACATCATGACAATCATCACAAATACGACGAGTCCTGCGAACAGGAATCTGTTCAGCAGGAGCCCGGCGAGCATTATTGCGACAAAGACGATGCCCGATATTGTTCGCTTTGCAAGACTACTCATCTTCGTTCTTTACCTTCGGTCCAAGGATCTTTTCTACGTCTTCTGCAAATATAACTTCTTTTTCTAAAAGTAATGAAGCAACCTCCAAAAATCCCTCCTTGTGGCTCATCAGGAGATCATATGTCTTGTCATGGATCTCCTTGACCATCTTCTTGACCTCTGTGTCAATGAGTTCAGCAGTCTTTTCGCTATATGGCTTGGTAAGGTCATAACCCCTTGCGCCAGTTGAATCGTAGTATGAAAGATTGCCGACATTGTCATTCATGCCATAATACTGGATCATTGCATAGGTCATCTGGGTGAGGCGCTCAAGGTCGTTCTGTGCGCCTGTAGAAGGTTCACCATTGATGATTTCCTCTGCGACACGTCCGCCGATAAGCGAGCACATCTCATCCATCATCTGGGATTTTGTCTGGATCTTATGCTCCTCTGGAAGATACCATGCTGCACCGAGAGCGTTTCCGCGAGGAACAAGTGTCACCTTGAAAAGAGGATTTGCGTTTGGAAGCAGCCAGCTTGTTACAGCATGGCCGGCTTCGTGATGAGCAATGGTCTTCTTCTCCTTTGGTTTGATGATGGCGCTCTTGCGCTCGATACCGCCGATGATTCTGTCAATCGCATCGAGGAAATCCTGGCGTGTGATCACGCTGTGGCCGTTGCGTGCAGCGGTGAGTGCCGCTTCATTGCAGGCATTGGCGATGTCTGCGCCGCAGAAACCTGGAGTATGCTTTGCCATGAACTCGACATCGAAATTCTCCTCGACCTTGAGTCCGCGCATATGAACATTGAAGATTTCGATCCTTTCCTTGAGCTCTGGAAGGTCTACGTGGATCTGACGGTCAAAGCGGCCGGCACGCATGAGTGCCTTGTCCAGGATGTCTGCACGGTTTGTAGCAGCAAGTACAATCACACCAGAGTTGCTGCCGAAACCGTCCATCTCGGTAAGAAGCTGGTTGAGAGTGTTTTCACGCTCATCATTTGAAGAAAAACCTGCATTCTTTCCACGAGCACGACCGACGGCATCGATCTCATCGATGAACACGATGCATGGAGCCTTTTCCTTTGCCTGCTTGAAGAGGTCGCGGACACGTGAGGCACCAACACCGACAAACATCTCGACAAAGTCGGAACCCGAGATCGAGAAGAACGGAACGTTGGCCTCGCCTGCCACAGCCTTTGCCAGGAGAGTCTTACCTGTTCCCGGAGGGCCTACGAGCAGTGCGCCTTTTGGAATCTTGGCACCGAGAGCTGTGTATTTCTGTGGATTCTTAAGAAAATCTACAATCTCGACTACCTCTTCCTTTGCTCCATAAAGACCTGCTACATCCTTGAATGTAACCTGAATCTGGTCCTTGTCAGTCATGCGGCTCGGAGCCTTGCCGACATTGAACATTCCTCCTCCATTGTTCCCGCCGCCCATACGCCCGTTAAGGCCACGGAACATCCATACCCACATGAGAATCATGAGGATTGGGAAAAGCAGGAACTCAAGAGCCGTGCCCCAGACATCGGTCTCATTCTCCATGATGACCTTTACCTGTGATGCGGCCGGAAGCAGTGAATTGAGCTCTCCGAACTCCTTCTCGGCATCGAACTTATTGGATACCAAGAAATTGAAGTGAGGTGATTTTGTTGGAACAATACCGCCAGGATACTTGCTGGAATACTTGCCCAGGCAGTCCGGCTTGATTGTTACAGTTCCTTTATTGTGGTTTCGAATGAAGTGGATTTCCTTGACATCTCCATTGAGCACCATGGACTGCACTTCTGCCCACTCAATCTTCTGGGCAGGAGTGTCGCTCTTGTTGAAGAACATCCATATGATGCCGAGGACGAGCAGCAGGTAGAACCAGGAGAGATTGAACCTTATCTGGATTCTCTTCGGTCCTCTGCCGTTCTGGTCATTCTTCTGACTGTTTGGATTATTGGGTGTTTCAGGCATTATTCTTCGATTGCGGTTTTCTTTGCAGGACGCTTGCGCTCCTTGTATTCCTTTCTAGGTGCGTCAGCCCAGAGGTCTTCAAGTCTGTAGAAGTCTCTGTACTCGCCAAGGAAAACATGGATGACGATGTGTCCAAAGTCGATGATGATCCAGTAGTTGTTCTCAAAACCCTGGGTACGGATAGGCTTCATGCCAAGCTGTTCCTTGGCTTCCTTTATGATGTTGTCTGCGATTGCAGCGACCTGTGTAGTGTTGGTTCCGTTGCAGACCATGAAATAATCGGCAATAGCCGAGCCTACCGGTCTGAGATCGAGAGAAACCACCTTTTCTGCCTTCTTGTCCTGCATCGCGTCAGCGAGAACGCGTAAATCGTGTGTAATCATTTAAAAATGCTTAATTTTGTATATCATACAAATATACAACAAAAAAGCGACCAAATGATACCAAAGGGCTCAATACAGTGGTACGATGTCATAGATTCTACAAATAGCGAGGTCAGAAGGCTTCTTGAGGCTGATAAGCTTGACAATTTGTCAGTTGTTGCTGCTGTCTGTCAGACCGCTGGCCGTGGCCAAGGTGACCATAAGTGGACCAGCACCCCTGGCGACAACCTGACCTTCACCATGGTCATGCGCTTTTCTACTGAAGAAAACGGTATCGTTCTTCCTGCTTCAGAAATGCTGCAGATAACATGTGTTACAACATTGGCAATAAGGGATTTTCTTCTGGACAATGGAATCACTGCCCGCATAAAATGGCCAAATGATATCTGGGTTGGAGACCTCAAGATCTGCGGCATTCTCATTGAGAATATTCTCGATGGATCCAACGTCCGTGACAGTATCGTGGGCATTGGTCTGAACCTCAATCAGCAGTCCTGGCCTGAAGGAATTCCGAACCCAGTATCAATGAAGATGCTTACCGGCAAAGACTACGAGCCGCATTCTGCCTTGGATGCACTCCATGAAAAACTCTGCCTCCGTTTCGAGCAGCTTGCTACGAAGGAAGGCAGAGTAGATCTTGAGGCCGAATTCCGGCAGTATATGTTCAGGCTTGAAGCCTAGAACTTGCGCATGGCGTCAATCGTGGCACCGGGATCCTCGCTCTTGAAAACAGCGCTTCCGGCCACTATGATGTCGACCCCGGCTTCATAAAGATTCTTGGCATTGGCAGGACTTGCGCCGCCATCGATCTGGACCAGACAATCACTTCCCTGCCTCTTTATCTCTTCCTTGAGAGCAGCGACACGGTCGTAAGTTTCATAGATGAACTTCTGACCACCGAATCCGGCAAATACAGACATCACAAGGATGAAATCAGCGTCCTTGATGTATTTGTATACGCTCTTGACAGGAATGTCCGGATTGATTGCCAGTCCGGCCTTCATGCCAAGTGCCTTTATCTGCCTGAGCAGTTCAGATGCATCAAGTCTTGCCTTGCGGGCCGCCTCGAGATGGAAACTGCACATGTCTATTCCCAGACCTGCCAGTCTTTCAAACCAGCGCTCAGGATGAACGACCATCAGATGAGCGTCCATCGGAATCTTTGCGATCGGGCTTATAGGCTCGATGATCGAGAATCCAAAAGAAATATTTGGAACCAACGAGCCATCCATAACGTCGATATGGATGATATCGGCGTTGGCGTTCAGCATCTCTATATCCTTCTCAAGATGAAGAAAATCAGCGGAAAGAATCGAAGGAGCAATCTTAGGTCCCATGATATCAGTTATTTATGCGAAGTTTGTCACTACGTCTATGAGATGGGCTGTGAACTTGTCAAGCGATGCGAGCTCCATCTTCTCACCTGGGGCGTGAATGCCGATCATGGTAGGTCCCATCGAGATCATGTCAAGGTCAGGGAACTTGGTAAGGAACAGACCGCACTCAAGTCCAGCATGGATTGCCTTCACGATAGGCTCCTTGCCGAAAAGCTTTACATAAGAAGAGCGGCAAACGTCAAGAACATGTGAGTTCATGTCTGGCTTCCAGCCTGGATACTCATTGATGTGCTCAACCTTGGCTCCCTTGGATGCGAAGTTCTCTTCTACAGTCGCAGCTATCTTGCGGCACTCTGCAGTAATCGAGCTTCTCTGGCTGGTCACTACACGGACAGTTCCGCGGGCAGACATATCGACAGCGGCGAGGTTGGTCGAAGTCTCGACAAGTCCCTTGATGTCAGCGCTCATTGCCTGTACTCCGTGAGGACAGTCAGCAATACCGTTGATGATGTTCTCCATATCCTTCTGGCAGAGGACCTTCTCGTTTATGTTTGAAAGTGCAGACTTGAAGCAGACTGCAGGATCTGTATCCTTCACAGCTTCGCACGCTGCAATACCGAAGTTCTTGAAGCGGATTGCTGTAGCATTCGCATCTGGGACGCAGACGTAGGCAGCGGCCTCTCGGCAGATTGCGTTAGACTTGTTACCACCGCTGATCATGATGACCTGGAGACCGTAAGGCATCTCCTTCTGGAGGAACTGTGCAAGAGTCTTGATGGTGTTCATGCGACCCTTGTTGATATCTTCTCCGCTGTGACCACCCTGTCCGCCATTGATCCTGAGCACCATGCGGGTGTACTCACTGTTGCGGTTCTCGGTGCCATAGCTGTAGGTCGCGATAGTGTTTACTCCACCAGCGCAGCCGATGCAGAATTCACCTTCTTCCTCTGAGTCGAGGTTGATGAGTGCCTTGCCTGAGAAAAAGCCTTCCTTGATGGCGTGTGCTCCGTCCATTCCGGTCTCTTCCGAGATGGTGAAGAGGCATTCGATCTTGCCGGTAGGAAGATCGCTTTCGAGAACAGCGAGGCTTGCTGCCACGCCGATGCCGTCATCGGCTCCAAGAGTAGTGTCCGGGGCAATCATCCAGCCGTCCTCGATGACGTAATGGATAGGGTCCTTGGCAAAGTCATGCTGAACACCGGCATTCTTCTCGCAGACCATGTCCTGGTGGCTCTGGAGAACGATTGCAGGCACATTTTCCTTGCCAGGTGCGGCCGGCTTGGTGATAAGGACGTTACCGGTCTCATCTGTCTTGCAGTCAAGACCATGATTAACGGCAAATGACTGCAGGTATGCAGTCATCGGCTCCTCGTGTCCGGATTCTCTCGGGATACGGGTTATTTCCTTGAAGATGTTCAGTACTGAATTTGAATCCATATCTTATAAGTTATCTGCTGGCTTCAGAATTTTTCCGATGTCCATGACATACTGTTTGATCGTCTTATCCGTGCTCATCAGGTCATTGACTATCTTGCAGGCATGAACGACGGTCGCATGGTCGCGGCCTCCGAATGCGGCGCCAATGTTCGCCAGAGAGCAGTTGCCGGCAAGGCTTCTGCAGTAATACATACCGATCTGACGGGCCTGTGCGATCGAGCGCTTGCGGCTCTTTGACTCGATATCGGCCATCGAGATATTGAAATAATCACAGATGGTGGCCTTGATCTTGTCGACGGTGATCTCAACATGCTCCTCGCCTATGATCTTGTCGGTAAGTCTCTGGGCGAGTTCGACTGTCACATCCTGGTGTGCCAGCGTAGCATGCGCCATGAGAGAGATCAGGGTACCTTCAAGCTCTCTGAAGTTGGAGTTGACCCTTGCAGCAACGAACTCGAGTACTTCGTCAGGGATGTCGACTACAGCCTCGCGTCTTGCACGTGCCTTGAGCATGGCCAGACGGGTCGCATAGTCCGGACGTGTCAGCTCGACTGAAAGTCCCCACTTGAAACGGGACAGAAGGCGGTTCTCGAACTTCTGGAGTTCCACAGCAGGACGGTCGGAGGTGAAGATCAGCTGCTTTCCGTTCTGGTGAAGGTGGTTGAAGATGTTGAAGAACGCATTCTGTGAGCCAGGACCTACGAGCTCCTGGATGTCATCGACGATAAGCACATCTACCCTCGAGTAGAATGCCATGAAGTCATTGAGCTTGTTGTTCTTGGTCGTTGCGTTGACATACTGGGTCTGGAACTCGTTTCCTGTGACATAGAGAACAACCAGATTAGGCTGTCTCTCCTTTATCTCGAGTCCGATCGCCTGTGCGATATGGGTCTTTCCCAAGCCTGATCCTCCGAAAAGGAAGAGAGGATTGAAGGAATTGCGGCCAGGTGAGTTCGCGATGTTCACGCCGGCAGTGATGCCCATACGGTTACAGTCGCCTGTTATGAGGTTGGCGAAGCAGTAGGTCGGATTGAGCCTTGGATCTATGTTGTATCTGACCAGTCCGGGGAACTTGTCAGCTCCCGGGTTTGACTGTGCAAGAGATGCCGAGTTGATGGAAATGGGCCTGTTTACAGGAGCGGCCTGCGGTCCCATAGGGTGTACCATAGGTTTCTCGTCCTGTACGGGTCTTACCTGATATGAAAGCTTGGCATCAGAACCGATGACGCGCTTCAGCGTCTTGCTGATGATGTCTATGAATCCGCTTTCAAGATATTCCACGAAATACTCTGATGGAGCTTCCACGGTCAGCATCGAGCCCTCTATGCTGATAGGCTTGATAGGCTTGAACCAGACATCAAAACGAGCGGGCTCGATGTTCTGCTGAAATATGCGCAGACAATCGTCCCATATCTGTATATGTCTGGTGTTGTTCTCCATATGAAAGTGATTGCGTAAAGAGGCGATGCTCCCCTTTTGTCGTGATGCAAAGTTGGTTGAAAAAAAAGTGATAAAAAAACTCTTTTCAACTTGCATTTAAAGATTATTTCGCATAGATTAAAGTGAGCGAAAAAAACTATTACCAACTTTGCAAATTGCGCTATATCAATCACTTATAAGTTAAACGTTTTTTGTAAACAATTCAGAATCAAGTGTTCACAAATTTAGAATTATTCTATATTGACAAACGTTTAGATATGATATGTTTAGCAATTTCAATATGCGTTTTACGGCTATTTTTCAAGGGTTGCAACTCCGTTTTCGACCTTGACGAGGAATGCATCGCCATAGGTCTTCCTGATCTTTGAAAGATCCTTTTTCGCCTCTGCCTTGTCAGCTGAAATGCCGATGATGTACTTGTTGTACTTGCCGGCCTTGAGGCATATCGGCTCGTATCCGAGGAAGTACTTGTCAGCCTTGTCCATATCTTTGCCGGTAACGAGAACCTGGGTGCCGTAAACGATTCCATCAATATTGGCCATTGCGGCATTTTCCTTCGGCTGCTCTTCCTTTGGAGCCTGTTCCTTGCTTACTGCCGGCTTTGCTGCCTGTGCCTTGGATCCGGCCGCTTTCGGTGCGGTGGCTCCGGTGCTCTCGTCGTAGAGCGTCTTGTATTCCGAGAAAGCCTGGAACAGCAGCTCGACTATCTGGTCGATCTTCTCGTCACTCCTGATGACGGCAAGGTCTGAGGCGTTGGTCATGAATCCGAGCTCGAGGAGCATGGCCGGCATGGATGCCTGGCGCAGAACCGCAAAATTGTTCTGGTAGATTCCATTGCTCTTGCGGTATGGTCCGTTCTTGAGCTTGTTGTCAACAATCTGTGCGAAGAGAAGACTCTGCTCGCGGTATGCATTGTGCATCAGTTTGAGGAAGATGTCCGACTCGGGATCCTTGGGGTCGAAACCCTGATAGTTCGTCGAGTAGTCTTCCTCGAGCAGTATCACTTCATTCTCGCGCTTGCACACCTCCATATTATAGGCGTAGGTGTTGCTGTTCTTGTTGTCGGACTGTCCGAGAAGATGGACAGAATATCCATTTGCGGAAGTGGAGCGGTCACTGGCGTTGATGTGGATGCTGAGGAAGAACGAGGCACCATTGTTGCTGGCGTACTTTGCACGGTCATTGAGAGGTATGAAACGGTCATCGTCCCTGGTCATGAGGACCTTTACTGACGGATAGGTCTTGTTGATGCGGTTCTTGAGCTTCTTGGAGATCTTGAGGACCACGGCCTTCTCCTGGGTCTTGCCATCCTTGCTGATACATCCGGGGTCGTTTCCACCGTGTCCAGGGTCAATGACGATGGTGTTCAGGCCAAGGGCTGGATTCTGGGCGTAGATGACTGTCGGGACGGCGATCATGAGAATTGCCAGAAGAGCGGATCTGTATATGATAAGGAGGCTGTTTTTCATGTTTCGTACTTTGGTAATACAGGATTATTATAGTACATTTGTATTTTGCAAATATACTGAAAAAATTGCATTGTAATAGAGTCAAATACACACTTGCAGTAGTTTTGATGCTGGTTTTGACGGGGTTCGTGCTATCGGCAAGAAGCCTCCGTTATCCAATACGGCGAGCTGCTGTCCTGCCGGTCCTTCAGGCCGGCCCTGACTCTTTGCTCTCTGCCGGTCCCATCCTTGACGTCATGCAGGATACGTTGAAGTCCGCATCCGGCGACTCCCCTGCCGGGCCATCGGCCGGCCTTCTTGCAGATTCGCTTTCTGTATTCCGCTCTGATTCGGTTTCACGCTCGGACTCCCTTGAACTGCTAGGCAAGAGTTCGCTTGAACGTCCTGCCTTTTCGGGCGCAAAGGATTCCATTGTCGAGGTATTCAGCGGCGGTCACAAGATGATCTACTATTACGGTGACGTAAGCGTGAAGTACCAGAATATGGAGCTGACGGCGGAATATATGGAATACGACCTTGATAAAGGTGAAGTGTATGCCAGCGGTATCTTCGACTCCCTCAACGGAACATGGATAGGAAATCCTGTGATGAAGCAGGGCAATGACGAGTACGAGATGGAGAAGCTCCGCTACAACTTCAACTCGAACAAGGCGCGTATCACCAACATGATCACATCCGATGCCGAAGGCCAGATTCACGGACAGAACATCAAGATGATGCCGGACCGGTCGATCAACCTCACTCATGGAAAATATACCGTGTGCGACGCTGACCATCCTCATTACTATATGTCGCTCAGTACGGCAAAGGTCATAACGAAACCGACGCAGAAGACAGTATTCGGTCCTGCCGGAGTCGTTGTCGAGGATGTCCATCTTCCTATCGGACTGCCGTTCGGCTTCATCCCAAAAAAGCCGGAAAGATCCACTGGTCTCCTGATTCCTACCTTCGGAGAGGAAAACGCCCGAGGCTTCTATGCCAGGGACGGAGGATTCTACTTTGTCATCGGCGATTTCTTCGATATCTCCCTGACAGGATCATACTATACACTCGGATCATGGGCAGTAGAACTCAATTCACGATACAGGGTCAACTACAAGTTCAACGGCAACTTCTCGCTTAACTATTCGAACGACCAGACCGGAGAGGTCGGAAGCACCGACTTTTTCCAGAGCCGCAACTTCGGTGTAAAGTGGTCGCACACCCAGGATTCCAAGGCGCATCCTGGAAGCACATTCTCGGCTTCAGTCAATTTCTCCAGCCCATCCAACAACCGATTCAACTCCACATCGGTCAACGAGGCAATCCAGAACCAGATTTCATCTTCCATCTCATATGGTCGCCGCTGGGACAAGATCAACCTGTCCGTAAATGCATTGCATAACCAGAACTCCCGAGACAGCTCGTATACATTCACGCTGCCTAACCTGACCCTGTCTGTCAGCACCATCTACCCTTTCAAGCAGAAAGTACGCGTAGGAAAGGAGAAGTTCTATGAGAAGATTTCCTTCGGTTACAATACTTCATTCCAGAACAAGGTCAGCTTCAAGGCAAGCGAGTTCGAGTTCCCTGCAATCATGGACAAGTTCCAGAACGGAATGAGGCATAACTTCTCTATAGGATTGCCAAGCTTCACCCTTCTGAAATACCTGAATTTCAGCCCGGGAATCAGCTATGGCCAGAACTGGTTCTTCACATACAAGGATTTCGAATACAACCCTGAGACTGACAAGGTCGAAGCTGTCCAGGCTCATAAGTTCAGCACCCTTGGTGTCACCCAGACCTATTCCGGAAGCATATCGATGAATACACGTCTGTATGGTATGTATGACTTCGGCCGGTACAGCAGGATCCAGGCTATCAGACACGTCGTTTCTCCTAGCATCTCCTTCTCCGCAAGTCCGGAACTTGGTACATATGCCAATGGATGGCGTACCTATTCATACATTGACAGGAACGGCGTCGAAAGGGAATATGAATACAACAGGTTCGCCGGTCAGATGAATGCGCCTCCGGGAAAGGGAAAGAATGCGTCAGCACATCTTACTCTCGGAAACAATATCGAAGCCAAGGTCAGAGATTTCGCAGATTCGACCGGAAAGGGATCCAAGAAGGTCAAGCTTATCGATCAGCTCAACCTCAGCACCGGATACAATTTCCTGGCAGACTCGCTTAACATGAGCAACATCAGTCTGAGCATGTCTACATCCATATTCGGAAAGCTCTCTGTAAGTGCCAGTGCATCATTCGATCCATACGCCATTGACGGCCGAGGACGCAAGATCAATACATTCAACATCTTGAAGGATCCAAAGCATCCGGCACGTCTTCTGAATGCGAGTGCGTCGACATCGTACTCATTCTCAGGCAAGGGTCAGATAAAGGGTGATGATGGTTCTGGAAGCGGCAGCCAGTCCGCTGCAGACTACTATCAGCGCGTGTTCTTCCATCCTGTCACCGGAGAGTTCATCCCTGGCGGCTGGCTGTACTACACCAATCCGAATGTTCCATGGTCGGTCAATTTCAGCTACTCGTTCAATTATGGACGAAGCTATTCGTATACCAACGACCAGCTGATAACAAACAACAGGTACACCCAGACCGTTTCCATGTCAGGAAATATAAAGCTTACACCAAAGATGTCCATCCAGGGCAACACCGGATTTGACCTCATGGCCCTTAAGATGACCACGTCTCAGATCAGTGCGACATATGACCTGCACTGTTTCAACATCGCTGTATCATGGGTTCCGACAGGAACATGGAAGTCTTATTCATTCCGCATTGCAGCGAATTCTGCGACACTCTCCGACATTCTCAAATTCAAGAAGAGCAGCAGCTACTGGGATCGTTGATAGGCCCGTGATGCTTGTCGTTTTCCTTTTTTTCACTATATTTGTACATCATTCGATGCACGCATCCTGCATCATGTCCGTTTCCGGACGACATAAGGAACACACACTTTTTAACATACTGATATGAAAGTTCATATTGACGAATTGCGTAAGATGAACAGAGAACAGCTTGAGGAACAGGCAGATAAGCTCGGAATCCAAAAGCTCTCCAGCTTCTCAGACCAGGATCTGATGTACGAAATACTCAATGTTGCGGCAGATGAGGAATCTCATAAGGCCGTGGACAATCCTAAGAGGAAGCGCAATTCAAAATCATCTGAAAAGAAAGATAAAGCAGAGAATAAACAGCAGGAATCCCCTGCTGAGCCTGAATCTGCACCGGCCGAGGCTCCAGTCCAGGAATCTCAGCCAAAGAAGCGCGGGCGCAAGAAGAAGGTTGAAGCACCATCTGCGGAAACAGCCACTGCTGTGCAGGAGGTAAAGGTAGAAGAGCCAGTTCCGGCACCTTCTGCGCCAGAGGCAGAAGTTCAGCCAAAGAAGCGTGGCCGCAAGAAGAAGATTGAAGGCTCAGCTCCTGAAGCTGCACCTGCAGCTACTGAAGAAAAGACCGCAGACGTACAATCGTCAGCGGCAGAAACCAAGGTCGACAATAAAGGAGAGGTCAGACAGCGCAAGAAGCGTGAGCGTATTGCAAAGCCTGAAACTCAGCCTGTAGATGTAAAGGAAGAGCAGGCAAAACCGGAAGTGAGTCCTGAGGTTGCAAAGGAGGAGTATGACCAGCATAAGAACCAGAACAATGGCGGTCAGAACAACCAGAACAATCAGAATAACAGGAAGAAGCAGAAGGGTCAGAACCGCGACCAGCAGCAGAATAACAACCGTCAGGATCAGAATCAGAACCAGAATCAGAACCAGCCTCAGCAGAAGGTGAAAATCGAGTTCGAGGGTACTGTTGAAGCGACCGGTGTCCTTGAAATCATGGCGGATGGATATGGTTTCCTCCGTTCTTCTGACTACAACTACCTCAATTCGCCTGATGATATCTACGTATCTGCTGCTCAGATAAAGCAGAATGCCCTCAAGGCAGGAGATACCGTAACAGGTGAGATCCGTCCTCCTCGCGAGGGTGACAAGTACTTCCCTCTCGTAAAGATCAAGATGATCAATGGACGCAGCCCTGAATTCATCCGTGACCGCGTTCCGTTCGACTTCCTTACCCCTCTCTTCCCTGACGAGAAGTTCAACCTGCTGGGCAATGGTCATGGCAGCGACATGTCATGCCGTATTGTCGACATGTTTGCTCCAATCGGCAAGGGACAGCGCGGACTTATCGTAGCACAGCCTAAGACAGGTAAGACCATGCTCCTCAAGTCCATTGCAAATGCAATCGCTGACAATCATCCAGAAGTGTACGAGATCGTTCTCCTCATCGATGAGCGTCCTGAGGAAGTTACCGACATGTCACGCAGCGTCAAGGCTGAGGTTGTTGCTTCTACCTTCGATGAGCCTGCAGAAAGACATGTGAAGGTTGCAAACATGGTGCTTGAGAAGGCACGCAGACTCGTAGAGTGCGGACATGATGTAGTGATCCTTCTTGACTCGATCACACGTCTCGCACGTGCATACAATACCGTACAGCCAGCATCAGGAAAGGTACTCTCCGGAGGTGTCGATGCAAACGCTCTCCAGAAGCCAAAGAGATTCTTCGGTGCTGCCCGCAACATCGAAGGCGGCGGTTCGCTTACCATTATAGCAACCGCACTCACCGAGACAGGATCAAAGATGGACGATGTCATCTTCGAGGAATTCAAGGGAACGGGCAACATGGAGCTCCAGCTTGACCGTGCGCTTTCCAACAGACGAATCTTCCCTGCCGTCAACGTAATCCTCTCAGGTACCAGACGTGACGATCTCCTTCTTGACAAGGGTACTGCGAACAGGATATGGATCCTGCGCAAGATGCTCGCCGAGATGAACCCTGTCGAGGCAATGAAGTTCATGCAGCAGATCATGGATGAGCACAGGACCAATGCAGACCTTATCGACAACATGTCCAAGGTCAGCATGCGTGATGTAAAGTCATACGACTACTAGTTTTCCCAAACGAACAGCATATCAAGACATGACAGAATTTGAAAAGTTCGCCATCCACGGATCCGGCATTTCAAGCAATACTCTCAGCAGCTACCAGAAGGCGATGGACGCAAGTCCTGTGGCTGCATATATCAACCCCAGCATCATCGAGGAGCGCAAGCTTAACGTTGCCCAGATGGATGTGTTCAGCCGTCTTCTCATGGACCGTATCCTTTACGTCAGCGGTGAGATCTGTGATGATACTGCAAACATCCTTACTGCGCAGCTCCTTTTCCTTGCAAGCCAGGGAAAGGAAGACATCAGTCTTTACGTAAATACTCCGGGCGGTGTTGTCACCAGCGGTCTTGCGATATATGATACAATGCAGCTCATCGAACCTGAGATTGCGACCATCTGTACAGGAATGGCGGCAAGCATGGGTTCAGTCCTTCTCTGCGCAGGAGCTCAGGGAAAGCGCAGCGCACTTCCCCACTCCAAGGTGATGATCCATCAGCCTCTAGGAGGAGCACGCGGACAGGCTACTGATATTCTTATCGCTGCCAAGGAGATCGAGAAAACCCGCGAAGAGCTCTGCCGCATCATTGCCGAGCACAGCGGCAAGACCCTCAAGAAAGTTCTTGCTGACTGCGAGCGTGACTATTGGATGACAGCCGAAGAAGCTAAGGCATACGGCATGATCGACGAGATTCTTGTCAGCCGCAAGGCCAAGAAATAATACAGCCACAAGGCGATGTAAAGCAATAAGAGGTCACCGTTCTGGTGGCCTCTTTCCTTATAGTCTGGATTTGAAGTCTTCGTACCCGAATCTCTTCCAAGTTCTTACACTGCCGTCTTCTTCGAGAATATCTATTTCTGGCAATGGCATTCCATTGAAGGTATTGTTCTTTACCATGGAATAAATTGCCATGTCGTCAAACCTGAGGATGTCGCCTTCAACCAATGGACTGTCGAACGAATAGTCCCCTATGACGTCGCCTGAAAGGCATGTCGGACCTGCCAGCCTGTATGTGAAGTTTTTCTCGCCGGCCTCGCCGCTGTCCTTGAGTGGTGGTCTGTACGGCATTTCAAGAACGTCAGGCATATGGCATGCTGCGCTTGTGTCGAGGATTGCAATATCCAAAGACTTGCGATGCTGAACCTCGAGGACCTTGGTGTAAAGATAGCCAGCATTGAGTGCTATCGCCTCTCCCGGCTCAAGATATACTTCCAGACCATATCCTGTCTGCATCCTTCTTATGCATCTCTTGAGACGATCGATGTCGTATCCCGGTCTTGTTATGTGATGGCCTCCTCCGAAGTTCACCCATTTCATTCCTGGAAGGTACTTTTGGAACTTTGTCTCGAACTCGTCAAGAGTCAGCTCAAGGTCATCAGAATCCTGCTCGCAGAGTGTATGGAAGTGAAGACCATCAAGAAGTCCTAGCATATCTGGGTAATCCTTCAGGCCTGCCTCGAATTCCTCGATGGTTGTTCCTAGGCGGCTTCCTTCTGCACATGGATCATAAATCGCATGACCTTCCTGTGTGGACTTCTCCGGGTTGATTCTCAATCCTGTCTGCAGCCCTTTCTGTCTTGCTATCGGAGCGAACCTGACCAGCTGTTTGACCGAGTTGAATACGATATGGTCGCAGATGTCCAGTATCTCAGGCATTTCCTCTTCCTTGAATGCAGGAGAGAAAATATGGTTCTCCCTGGATGGCATGAATTCGTGGGAAAGCCTGGCCTCGAACAGCCCCGATGCTGTAGCACCTGACAGATACTCCGCTATCATGGGGTACAGACCATAGCATGAGAATGCTTTCTGCGCAAGAAGTATATGGGCTTCGGTAGAGTCCATGACTTCCTTCAGAATGGACAGATTCCGCCTGAGCGCAGCGGAATCTATCACATAGCAAGGTGTATGGAGTGAACTTATATTCATCTTAGTCAACAAGGACAGGGTTCTCGTCAACTACCCATGGAAGTCCCCACTTGTTAAGAGCCTCCATGTAAGGATCCGGATCGAAGTCCTCTACGTTGAAGACACCTGCCTTCTTCCAAAGGCCTGTCATTACCATCATGGTGCCGATCATTGCTGGAACTCCTGTCGTGTAAGAGATAGCCTGGGAACCAACTTCCTTGTAGCACTCCTGGTGATCGCATACGTTGTAGATCTTGATCGACTTCTTCTTTCCGTCCTTGATGCCTGTGAAGATACAGCCGATGTTGGTCTTGCCTACAGTTCTTGGACCGAGGGATGCAGGATCAGGAAGAAGAGCCTTGAGGAACTGGATAGGAACGATTTCCTTGCCTTCGAACATGACAGGGTCCGTGCGGAGCATTCCAACATTCTCGAGACACTTCATATGAGTGAGGTAGCTCTGGCCGAAGGTCATGAAGAAGCGGATTCTCTTTACGCCAGGGATGTTCTTTGCAAGGGATTCTATCTCTTCGTGGTGAAGAAGGTACATGTCCTTCTGGCCGACTCCCTCGAAAACATACTCTCTCTTTATCTCCATCGGTTTTGTCTCTACCCAGTGGCCGTCTTCCCAGTATGAACCGTTTGCCGATACCTCTCTGAGGTTGATCTCCGGGTTGAAGTTGGTTGCGAACGGATATCCGTGATCGCCTCCATTGCAGTCAAGTATGTCTATGGTATGGATTTCGTCGAAGTAATGCTTAAGGGCATATGCCGAGAATACGCTGGTCACGCCCGGATCAAAACCGGTTCCAAGAAGTGCAGTGATGCCCTTGCTGCTGAACCTGTCCTGGTAAGCCCACTGCCAAGAGTAGTCGAAGTATGCGGTGAATCCAAGTTCCTTGCATCTTTTCTCGTAGATGGCTCTCCACTCAGGATCTTCTGTGTCCTCTGGCTCATAGTTGGCAGAATCCACATAATCAACTCCGGTAGCGAGGCAGGCATCCATGATAGTAAGGTCCTGGTAAGGAAGCGCGAGATTAAGAACGATGTCAGGCTTCACCTCGTTGATGAGGGCCACAAGTTCGTCTACGCTGTCTGCGTTGACCTTTGCTGTGGTGATTACTGCCTTGGTTTTACCCTCCAGCTTTGCCTTGAGTGCTTCGCACTTAGATACGGTGCGGCTTGCAATGCAGATTTCTGTGAATACAGAGTCGTTCTGAGCGCACTTCTGGATTGCCACCTGGGCAACTCCACCACATCCGATTACCAATACTTTTCCCATTTTCTGTTCTTTGTCTTTTTTCAATTGTTTATTGTTGTTGATAGCTGTTTTTATTTCTGAAGGGCCAGCATCAACTCTCTGGCTACCTTGCATGCTACAGCGGTAGATACTCCGCTCTGGTCGTATGTCGGGCAGAGTTCGTTGATGTCGCACCCGACGATGTCGCAGGCTGAACATACCTTGATGATTGCGTCGATAAGGTCCATGAAGCTGACACCGCCGGCCTCTGGCGTACCTGTCCCGGGGAAGATGGAAGGATCAAGCACATCGAGGTCAATGGTGAAATACACATGCTTCCCCTTGAGCTTCACCAAAGTATCGGTAAGTCCGTCAAATGAGAACTTGTGCAGTTCAGTATGCCCTTCATCCGCCCATCTGAACTCTGGACGGTCTCCGGAACGGATTCCGAACTGATGTATCCTGCCGTCTCCGACAAGGTCATGGCAACGCCTGATGACAGCCGCATGGGAGAGCTTCACCCCAAGGTATTCGTCACGAAGGTCAGTATGTGCGTCAAAATGGATGACATGGACGTCTGGATATCTTTTGTAAACCTCCCTGAATGCTCCTAAGGTAACGAGATGCTCACCTCCAACCATAAGCGGTAGTTTACCGTCGTCAAGGATGGTAGAGGTCCTTTCAGAAATCTGTGAAAGAGCGATCTCGCTTGAACCCATGCTGAGCTCGATGTCTCCGCTGTCAAAGATGCTGCAGTCAGTCAGATCCCTGTCCTGATACGGACTGTAGGTTTCCAGCCCGTAGGATTCCGAACGGATTGCCTTGGGACCGAATCTGGTTCCAGGACGATATGATGTAGTAGAGTCAAACGGCGCACCGAAGATGACGATAGATGCATCATCATATTCGGCATCGCAGGCGATGAAAGTCTCTATGTTTCTCTCAAGCATTTTTAATCGTTTATTGATTCAACGTCTCGGAGCGCCCTCTCGACATATGCGGGAAGTGCGAAGCATCCTACATGAAGATTGGTTGTATAATAGTCAGTGTAGATGCCTAGCTTGTTCCATCTTGCGGCATCCAGGTCATCAACAGGATGGTATTTCTTTGAAGCGAATCCGAAGAGCCAGTATCCTGATGGATAAGATGGAATATGCGCCTGATAGACTCTCGAGATAGGAAAGTTGGAAAGGATTCTCTTGTGGGCCTTCTGGGTCTCGATCCTGTCCTCGTCATAGAAAGGACTCTGATGCTGGTTGACCATGATGCCGTCTTCCTTGAGAGCCTTGTAGCAACTGCCGTAGAACTCTCGTGTCAGGAGACTCTCCCCTGGACCATAGAATCCCGCAGAGTCGACGATGATGATGTCATATTCGTTCTCTATGTGGCGTATGAAACGGAGCGCATTGTCGGTATAGAGGTTGACGCGTGGATCATCCAGTGATGCTGCCACGTCCGGAAAAAACTGGCGGCACGCCTCGACTACTCCGTCGTTTATCTCGACCAGATCTATCCTCTCGATGCTTTTGTATTTCACGAGTTCATCAATAACTCCGCCGTCTCCGGCACCGAAGACCAGTATCTTGCGGGCGTCCTTATGGACAGCCATAGGAACATGCGCAAGCATCTCGTCGTAGATGAATTCGTCCCTTTCCGTGAAGATGATATATCCGTCGACCGCGAGAATTCTTCCATACTCGATCGAGTCGAAGATATCCACTCTTCCGAGATCGTTCTCGTTGCTGTACAGATGCTTGTCCACGCGTACCGAGAACTTGACGTCCTCTGTATGATGCTCTGAAAACCAGTACTCCATTCTTTCTTAATATATGGTCATTTCCTTGATAACATTCAGTCTCTCGCACTTCTCGTCTTCCGGTCCTGTAAGGGAGCAGCCTTTCTCCTTTGCATACAGGATGTAGTCGATGATTTCCTGGGTGATTCTCTCGCCTGGTGCCAGGATAGGAATTCCAGGAGGATAACTCATCACGAACTCCGTACATACCCTTCCCTTGGTTTCGCGTATGGGTATCATCTCTTCCTTTACCGCGTAGAATGCCTCCTGGGGAGTAAGGACTACCTGCGGGTTGATATACTCATGATCGAAGAGGCCGGCTCTGTCCTTGCTGTAGATTCTCTTGATGTCATACAGAGCGCTGACAAGTCTCTCAACCTCTCTCATACGGTCTCCGATGGAGATGTAGGCGAGGACGTTTCCGATGTCTCCGAGTTCGAGCTGGATGTCGTATTCGTCCCTGAGCAAATCGTATACCTCGATGCCCGCGAGTCCGATGTCGAGTGTGAATACGGTGAGCTTGGTGGTATCAAAATCATATACGCTGTCTCCGTTGACAAGCTCCTTGCCGTAGGCGTAGTATCCTCCGATCTTGTTGATCTCCCTGCGGGCGTATTCAGCAATCTCGCGTACCTGGCGGAATGATTCCTTGCCCCTGAGCGCAAGATTGCGTCGGCTTATGTCAAGGCTCGCCATGAGCAGATAGGACGCACTCGTGGTCTGGGTGAGGTTGATCACCTGACGCACATAACCCGCGCTGACTCTCGGTCCTGCCAGCAGGAAGGAACTCTGGGTAAGGCTTCCTCCTGACTTATGCATGCTGACTGATGCCATGTCGGCACCCGCTGCCATGGCGGTGACAGGCATGTCCTCGCCGAAATAGAAGTGCGTTCCATGGGCTTCATCGACAAGAACCATCATGTTGTGCGCATGTGCAATCTCGACTATTTTCCTAAGGTTTGAACAGATGCCGTAGTAAGTCGGGTTGTTGACAAGGATTGCTACAGCGTCAGGATTCTCCTCGATCGCTTTTTCGACCTGGGAAATCTTCATTCCAAGTGCTATTCCAAGCCGCTTGTCGGTGTCAGGGTTGACGTAGATAGGAGTTGCGCCGTTGACGACAAGCGCATTGATAACTGAACGGTGGACGTTTCGTGGCAGAATGATCTTTTCTCCGCTCTTGCAGGCAGTAAGAACCATCGTCTGGACGGCAGAAGTGGTTCCTCCTACCATAAGGAATGCATGAGCGGCACCGAATGCATCTGCGGCTAGAACCTCAGCTTCCTTGATCACTGAGATCGGGTGACAAAGGTTGTCAAGCGGCTTCATTGAATTGACATCCAGTTCGACGCACTGCTTGCCAAACAGCTTGACGAGTTCGGGATTGCCTCTGCCTCTCTTGTGACCTGGCACGTCGAATGGAACGACTCTGTTTCTTCTGAATTCCTCGAGGGCCTCGTATATAGGCGCTTTGTCCTGATTCATAGGCAATAATTACGCTTTTATTAATACAACTTGCCTAGATCGGATACACCTCGGTGGAGGAGATACAAAAAAGGCGTAAACAATTACCTTCTTGTCTACGTCTGCACATAGGGGTATTATCCCCTAGTCAGTACAGATCTGTCAGAGTCTATTAGTAAATACCATTACTCAGTACTCTATTGACCGTTTTTACAAGTCGGATCGGTCGTAAAGTGGACCAGCTTAAAAAACAGCGCATCTTTTAGATGCGAAAGTGTCGTAAGCGACACAAAATCAATAAAATAAATATTTACCGAATAACCTCTAACAATCAATACCGTTATTCAACGGCGCAAATATAGACAATTATTTGAATCGTACGAGAAATGACGGCTTTTTTTCACGCTTTTTTACAAAAAAAACCGGCTCATACTTGAAATGAACCGGTTTTCAAATGTCAACGGAAAGCAGCCGATTTACTTCGACTCGTAACCATTTGGATTGTTCTTTTGGAAGTTCCAGCTGTCGCGGCACATATCCTCGATGCCGTATTGTGCCTCCCAGCCAAGTTCAGCCTTGGCCTTTGCTGGGTTACAGTAGCAGGTCGCGATATCACCGGGACGGCGTGGCTTGACAGCGTAAGGAACCTTGAGGTCATTAGCCTTCTCGAAAGCCTTTACGACGTCAAGAACGCTGTAGCCATGTCCAGTGCCGAGATTGTAGATGGCGAGTCCGCATTTCTTCTCGATTGCCTGGAGGGCAGCGACATGACCACATGCAAGATCTACTACGTGGATATAGTCGCGTACTCCCGTACCGTCAGGTGTGTCATAGTCATTGCCGAACACGCCGAGTTCCTTGCGGATACCGATGGCGGTCTGGGTGATGTAAGGCATCAGGTTGTTTGGAATACCGTTAGGGTTCTCGCCGATCAGTCCGCTCTTGTGCGCTCCGATAGGGTTGAAATAGCGCAGAAGCACGACATTCCATTCCTGATCGGCTTTCTGGACGTCCATGAGAACTTCCTCAAGCATGCTCTTGGTCTGGCCATATGGGTTGGTGCAATGTCCCTTTGGACACTCCTCAGTGATAGGAATCATCGCAGGATCACCATAAACAGTTGCCGATGAACTGAAGATGATGTTCTTGCAGCCATGATTGCGCATCACATCCAGCAGGACGAATGTAGCATTCATGTTATTCTCGTAGTACTCGAGAGGTTTAGCGACACTCTCGCCTACTGCCTTGAGCCCGGCGAAATGGATTACAGCGTCGATCTTGTTATCGCTGAAGACCTTGTCCATGGCTGAACGGTCACGGACGTCAGCCTCGACGAAAGGGACTTCCTTGCCGATGATCTTTGCAACGCGCTTAAGTGCTTCCGGCTGTGAGTTGTAATAGTTGTCGACAACGACGACGCTGTGGCCAGCCTTGTCAAGTTCGATGATGGTGTGGCTTCCTATGTAGCCGGCTCCACCTGTAAGGAGAATATTCATAAACTTATACTACTGATTGTGATTCTTAGCCACCTATTATTGCATGTATGCCGTGTGCTTCGAAAATGGCAGCGCTTCTTTCGAGCTGTTCTTTCGATGGCTCCCGCATATCGATATTGTCAGGGTTGTATGTTGTGTGCATACGTGCATGCTTTCCCTTGCCGATATCGTGGTATGGAAGCAGGTTTACCTGCTTTGTCTTCCATGGAAGAGACTCAAGGAACGATGCAGACTTTTCTATGTTCTCTTCGTCGGCATTGACTCCGACGATAAGAGGAATACGGATGTAGAACTCAGCTCCAAGCTCGGCGGCCAGACGGATGTTCTCGAGAATGATCTCGTTGGAAACGCCTGTGTAGAACTTGTGCTTATCGGCGTCCATATGCTTAAGGTCAACAAGGAGAAGCTCCGAATTGGCAACGACCTTCCTTATCACATCCTGAGGAGCGAAGAGAGTCGTGTCCACGCAGCGATGGAATCCCCTGTTACCAAGTTCTTTAAGGATTTCGAGAAGATAATCCGGATGCATGAGAGGCTCGCCACCGCAGATGGTCACACCACCGCCGCTGCCTGTCATGACTCCCCTTTCCTTCTCGATGACTGCCATCAGTTCGTCCATGCCCCATTCCTTGCCGCACATCTCGAGCGCGATTGCAGGACATTCCTCGACGCACTTTCCGCAGTTGATGCAATCCTTCAGCTCACGTGGATCAAGTCCGTTCGGACAGGCCTCGACACAGCTCAGGCAGCCGATACATTTCTGCTCCTTGAACAGACGCTGGCGCTGGGGACGCTGGCTTTCAGGATTGTGACACCATACGCAACGGAGCGGGCACCCCTTCATGAAGATGGTTGTGCGGATGCCCGGTCCGTCGTTGATGGCGTAACGCTTGATATCGAATATCAGATTGCTCATTACTAGAGTTCCTCGTTCTCGGTACGTGCGATGATCTCGTTCTGGAGCTGTGCGGTCATATCGTTGAAGTAGTCAGAGTATCCTGCTACGCGGACAAGAAGGTCGCGGTAGTTGTCTGGATGCAGCTGAGCGTCCTCGAGGGTTGCTGTGTCAACGATGTTGAACTGGATATGGTGTCCACCGAGCTTGAAGTACTCACGGATGAGTGAAGAGAACTTCTTGAGGTCCTCGTCTCTCTTGAGGAGTGCAGGAACGAAACGGACATTGAGGAGGGTACCGCCTGACTGAGTCTGGTCGAGCTTGCCGAGTGACTTGATCACTGAGGTCGGTCCCTGGCAGTCTGAACCATGTGATGGAGAGGTACCATCGCTGATTGCGAAGTGTGCCAAACGACCGTTAGGTGTTGCGCCGCAGACGCTTCCGAAGTAGTTGTGGCAGGTTGTAGAGAGCATGTTGAGATATGTCTTGCCGCCGCGGGTGTTAGGACGTCCCTCGATAGCCTTGATGAGATCCTCGTAAACGCGTACAGCTATTGTATCGGCATACTCGTCGTCGTTTCCGAAGAATGGAGTATGGTTGCGGATGTACTGACGCATCTTCTCCTCTCCCTCGAAGTTCTTCTTCAGAGCCTCGAGCATCTGGTCCATGGTGAACTTTTTCTCTTCGAAGATATGCTTCTTGATGGTTGTGAAGCAGTCGGTGATGGTTCCGAGACCGGTACACTGGATATAGGTGGTGTTGTAGCGTGCACCACCGCTGTAGTAGTCGCGGCCCTTCTCGATACAGTCGTCGATGTAGAGGCTGAGGAAGGTTGCCGGAGCATACAGCGAGAACATTCTCTCGATGTAGTTGTTTACAGCGAGCTTGAGGTTCACGAAGTGTACCATCTGCTTGTGCCAAGCCTCATATACCTCCTCGAAGCTCTTGAACTCACGAGGATCACCGGTCTGGAGACCGATAAGCTTGCCTGTCTCAGGGTCGATACCGTTGTTGAGAGTGATCTCGAGAATCTTTGGAGTATTGAGGTAACCGGTCAGAAGGTAAGCCTCCTTGCCGAATGCACCTACCTCGATACAGCCTGAGCAACCGCCTTCGTTTGCGTCCTCGCGGCTCTTGCCCTGACGCATGAGCTCCTTGGTATAGGTGTCAGGGTTGAATACTGAAGGATAGCCGAAGCCCTGACGGATCACGCGGCAGCCGGCGAGAAGGAACTCGTCCGGGGTCTTCTCCGAGATATGGATGGAGAGACCTGGCTGAAGCTCGTGGAGCTCTTCCTGGATCTCAAGGATTACATATGAAAGCTCATTCGAACCATCCTCGCCGTCACGGGTGACACCGCCGATATTGATGTTTGTGAAGTCGTTGTAGGTACCTGACTCCTTTGCGGTGATACCAACCTTTGGAGGAGCTGGCTGATTGTTGAACTTGATCCAGAGACATGAGAGAAGTTCCTTAGCCTGGTCGCGGGTGATGGTACCCTCGGCGAGCTGCTTCTGGTAGAATGGCCAGAGATGCTGGTCGATGTGACCAGGGTTCATTGAATCCCAGCCGTTGAGCTCGGTTACGGTTCCAAGGTGAACGAACCAGTACATCTGGATAGCCTCCCACATGTCACGTGGTGCATGTGCAGGAACCCAGTGGCATACTTCTGCGATCTTCTCAAGCTCAGCCTTGCGCTGAGGGTCGGTCTCCTCGGCAGCCATCTTCTCGGCGAGCTCTGCATGGCGCTCTGCGAACACGATTGCAGCGTCGCAGCTGATGCTCATTGCGGTAAGCTCGTCGTTCTTGTCTGTAGCCTCAGGGTCGTTGATGTAATCAAGGCTTGCAATCTTCTTTGCGATTCTTTCCTTGACATCAAGAAGTCCCTCCCTGTAGAGTTTTCCGTCCATTGAGGTGTGACCTGCGGCACGCTGCTCCATGAACTCGGTGAACACTCCTGCGTGGTATGCCTCCTCCCACTCCTTAGGGACGTGGTTGAAGATGCGCTCACGCTGGGTCTTGCCCTCCCAGTAAGGAATAACCTCACGCTCGTAGGTGTCGATGTCCTCCTGGCTGATGAGATAAGGCTGGAGCGAACGTGTATTGAGGACGTGAAGGTCCTCTACCGAATGGCATGTAAGCTCAGGGAATGTAGGAACAGCCTTTGGAAGCGGTCCACGCTCGCCGACGATGAGCTCGTCCTTGCCGATATAGATGGTCTTCTTCTTGCAGATCTCAAGGAAGTTTGATGCACGGAGGACAGGAAGAGGCATCTTGCCGTAGTTCTCCTTGTAGAAAGCGGTCTCGATAAGAGCACGCTCGATGGTAAGGGTGGTAGGAGTCTCGATGCTCTCGTTGCGGAGACGCTTGATACGATCGTTCATTCCACCATCGTTACCTGGGTATTTCAGTGCGAAATTCATAGTTGTTTATTGATGTTGTTCTATTTATTCATTGCTTCATAGACCTCGGCGATGGTCATAGGCTTCTTGATTGTACCCATGAGCTCGGCGCCCTTGTCTGTGATCATATAGTCAAGTTCATTGCGGAGACCTGAGAAACCCTTCCACTTCTCAACCTCATCATAGTTGATGAAGTCAGCGAACTGCTTCTCTGCGTGCCACTTGTCGATAAGTTCAGGCATGAAGTAGATACCTGGCTCGACGGTGAATACGAATCCCTTCTCCAGTGGGCGTGCAAGTCTGAGGGACTTGAATCCGAACTGGGTGCTCTTCTTCACTCCCTCAGGATAGCCTACGTACTGCTCGCCGAGGTTCTCCATGTCGTGAACATCGAGACCCATCATGTGGCCGAGACCGCATGGGAAGAACAGTGCGTATGCACCGATCTCGGCAGCCTCACGTGCGTCGCCCTTCATCATGCCGAGGCCCTTCATGCCCTCGACGATCTTTGTAGCGGCTGCGAGGTGAGCCTCCTTGAAAGGAACGCCTGGCTTGAGGGTGTCGACTGCAGCCTGGAATGAGTCGAGATGGATGTTGTAGATCATTTCCTGCTGCTCTGTGAACTTGCCGCTTACAGGGCATGCTGATGAAAGGTCTCCTGAGTAATGGAGAGGTGTCTCTGCACCGGCGTCGAGAAGGAAGATGTCGCCCTCCTTGAGTGTATGTACGAATCCGTGGTTGTGGAGTACGTGGCCATGGCTGGTGGCGATGGTAGGGAACGAAAGACGTCCGCCGCACTCGCATGCAACCTGCTCGACAGCAGCAGCAATCTCGCACTCATGTACACCTGGCTTTGCCATGCGGTACGCGGTGAGATGCATACGGGTAGAGATGTCCACTGCCTTGGTAATCTCGGCGATTTCCTCGTCGGTCTTGTGATTTCTCATGTTCACTACAGCCTTGACGAACTCTACGCTTGCATACATCTTCTGTGCAGCCGGAGCGATTCCGAGAAGCTCGGCGATCTTGAGCTTGTGCTCAGGACGGTAAGGAGGAAGGAAATGAACCTTCTGGCCCTTGTTGATGGCTGCGTGAAGATAAGACTCGAGGCTGCTGAGAGCCATGCTCTTTGCAACACCTACGATTGCGCTTTTTTCCGCTACTGTAGGCTGTGTGCCCATCCATACGAAGTCGTCGATGGTAAGCTCGTTTCCGAAGATGATCTCTTCGTCATTGTCAACGTCGATGACAGCTGCGAGTCCTGAGTAGTCAAGACCGAAATAATACGAGAAGGTACTGTCCTGGCGGAACATGTAGGTATTGTCCTCGTAGTTCATTGCGCTCTCGTCATTGCCGAGGAAGAGCAGCAGACCGCTGCCCATAGCCTTCTTGAGCTCGGCGCGGCGTGATATGTAGGTTTCCTTGCTGAACATGGTTATTGTTTATTTTGTGTAATATTCAATCATTCTTGAGATTGCACGCTGGCATACCGGACAGAACGCAGGTGCAGTGTTGTTGATCATTCGGCACTCCCAGAAAGGACGGTAGATGTCCTTTGCCATATAGCCGGCGCCTTCGTAGAGACCGACGACATTGAGAGTTGAATCAGTCGTAGGGACAGGTGTGCTCTCGTCGACCATGTCTGCCCACTTGGACTCGAAATCCACGAGAGTGGTGATGTTCGGCTCCCAAGGCTCCACGTCCAGTGGATAGTATCCTTCGTAAGCCACAGGAGACTTGTAGTACTCGTCGCCAAGACCTGCGAAGCTGTGGCCGAACTCATGGATGAATACCTCGTTCGAGAGCTCGTTGTCAGCGGTTCCCATCGCATATGAATAGAAAATGCCGCCACCGCCGTACTTGGTTTCGTTTGCGATGACGAAGATCGCGTCGAATGGTGTTCCGCTGTATACATCTCCGATCTTGCGGTGATCCTGGATGGTAAGATAGCGGTCCTCGTAGAAAGTGTCGAAGCCGGAGTTGAATGCGGTGTTGCGCCACTCGCCGAACTGAGGCTTGTCTACGCCTCCCTCCTCTGATACACTCTCGATGAGCCAGACATTGAAGTCATCACGATGGCTCTTATATGGTTCCATGGAGAAAAGATACTCCATGAATTTGTTTGCGTCTTTGTTAAGCTTGCCCATCTGGTCCTTGGTGTAGGCTTCGCCTGAGAAGACAAGGTCAACCTTGTGGGCCATGTCACCCTTGACCTGAAGAGGAACGACATTGTAGTCATTCACTGGTCCCGGGATGATGTGTGTGTCATTCGGATCTATTTCGAAAGAAGCAGCCTTTTCGAAAAGCCCTGTCTTGCGGATACGGTAGTAGAAAACTATTGTAACCTTTTCCTTTGGACATGGCATCCATACACACTGGTTTGCTGCCATGTCTACATGCCTTGCCTGGTCGGTGGTGCGCCATTCCTCGAACAGAGTTGAGAAACCTCTCGAGAAGATGAGCTTGTCCCCGCTGAAAACCTCGAAGAAGTACTGGCCATAGCCCAGCTTGTCGATGAGCGAGTTCGGTGAACCTGCCCAAGCGCACTCCTTGTAGATATCGCTGAGGAAGAACTCCTGCTTTTCGCTGTTGCCCGCAAACACCATGTTGATGCGGAGACGATCAGGAGTGAAGTATGTATCGTAGTCAACATCCTCGGTGCAGATGCTTGTCACTGTACCGTCTCCGATGACTGCCTGTGTATCTTTCTGTCCGCTGCAGCCGGAAAGCATGAGAATCGCCGCAGCTATGGAGAGAATGCCTTTTTTCATGTCGGAATTGAAATCATAATCTTGCAGTCACGGCTCCCCTGCCATTGAAGCATGGGAGCCGATGCTGCAAGTATCAGAAAATCAACTTCATTACTTCTTCATGTAAGTGTAATGGTAGTCGGTAGGAGAAACGAGAGTCTCCTTGATAACTCTAGGGAGTACCCAACGGATGAGGTTGAACTCACCACCTGCCTTGTCGTTGGTACCTGAAGCACGGCTTCCGCCGAATGGCTGCATACCTACGACTGCTCCGGTAGGACGGTCGTTGATGTAGAAGTTACCTGCGGTGTAGGTAAGGAGATCAGCAATCTTCTCTACCTCGAGACGGTCCTTTCCGAATACTGAACCGGTAAGTCCGTAAGGAGAGGTTTTGTCAAGGAGGTCAACGGTCTCGTAAACCTTGTCATCGTCGTAAGGATAAACGGTGAGGACAGGTCCGAAGATTTCCTCTTCCATGCTCTTGAAGTGAGGATCGGTGGTCTCGATGACGGTAGGCTCAACGAAGTAGCCGACGGTCTTGTCGCACTTGCCACCCATCACGATCTCAGCGTCAGGAGAGTTCTTTGCGTACTCGATGTATGAAACGATGTTGTCGAATGAAGCCTCGTCGATGACAGCATTGATGAAGTTCTCAGAATCCATTACATCACCCATCTTGACCTCGGAAGCAAACTGCTTCATCTTCTCGAGCACTGCTGGCCAGAGGCTCTTAGGACAGTACATGCGGGAAGCAGCTGAACACTTCTGGCCCTGGAACTCGTATGCGCCGGTGAATGCTGCATGAGCAACGGCAGCGACGTCTGAGCTAGGGTGTACGAAGATATAGTCCTTACCGCCGGTCTCACCTACGAGACGAGGGTATGAAACATAGTTTGCGATGTTCTCGCCTACTGACTTCCAGAGGCTCTGGAAAGTCTTGGTAGAACCGGTGAAGTGGATACCGGCGAGGTGCTTGCTCTCGCAGCAGATCTTGCCGATCTCGGCACCGCGGCTAGGTACGAAGTTAACTACACCTGCAGGGAGACCAGCCTCCTCGAACATCTTCATGAGATAGTAGTTGCTGAGGGTAGCGGTGGTAGATGGCTTCCAGATGGTGGTGTTACCCAGGAGCACTGGAGTCATGTTAAGGTTACATGCGATAGAGGTGAAGTTGAAAGGAGCGACTGCGAGAACGAAACCCTCGAGAGGACGATACTCGGTGCTGTCGATGATGCCGTTTCCGTTCTTAGGCTGAACTGCATAGAGCTTGGAAGCGTAATGAACATTGTAACGGAAGAAGTCGATGGTCTCACATGCTGAGTCGATCTCTGCCTGATAGATGTTCTTGCTCTGGCCGAGCATGGTGGCAGCGTTAAGGATAGGACGGTACTTGGTAGCAAGGAGCTCGGCGCACTTCATGATGATTGCAGCGCGGGTTGTCCAGTCGGTGTTAGCCCATACCTTGCGAGCCTCCATGGCAGCGTCGATGGCCATCTTGATTTCCTTCTCGCCAGCTACATGGTACTTAGCGAGTACATGCTTGTGGTCGTGAGGGCATACAACGGTCTTGATGTTGCCGGTGTAGATTTCCTTGCCGCCGATGATGAGCGGAATCTCCACTACGGTGTCATGCTGACGCTTGAGCTCTGCATCGAGAGCGATTCTCTCTGGCGAACCTGGAAGATAAGCTTTCACAGGCTCGTTAGCCGGGAGAGGATAATTGAGGATTGCGTTTCTCATTTCAGTTGTTTTTATGTTGGTTTCTAAATATCTGTTTTAATCTTACAAATCTAATGATTTGTACTCAAATTAACGTCCTTTTCTTCTCATTTTTGAGACCTCGGAATGACGATTTTCAGTTATTGACAGGGCTTGCTCCGTCAAACTTGACCTTGTAAGGCCAGAGGCGGTCATTGCTGTTGTTTTCATCCCAGTAATGGGTGAAATACTTTTCAGGTGTAGCAGATACTACAGCCCAAAGTTTCGATGTTCCTTCAGGTATCTCCCAGGTCAGTTGAGCCTTGCCGTCAGTTGACTTGCCGGCGGTGACCGACGGGCTGTATTTTCTTGAATAGTTCCTGTCAAGAGCGACGAATCCTATAGTCCAGCCACCTGCGGAAGGGTCTGTTACGATGCCGTAGTCCTTGTCCTCGGGAAGTCCTGTCAGATCCATCGTCACCACATCGCCGGCCTTGAAGCCCTCAAGTGTTATTACATTGAATCCAGTCGCCTCCGGCGCACGGTCCCTGGATACTTTTATGTAGCCATCCTCTACGGCAGTTCCTGACCAGGTAATCTCGCCAATATGCTTCAGACCTTCAGTCGAACAGATAGAGAAATCCCAGGTCGCACATCTTGCAGCATAGCTGTACAGATCCTGGTTGAGATCTGCGACAGACATTCCGTTTACGCTCATGCTTGTTTCCAGGGCATCCTGCGGCGCAATGGAATTTTTCCAGATCTTCGAGATGAAGTCGATACCATATCTGTCAACCCAGTAGAAATGGATGAAGTAGTTACTGTATCGGGTAATTTCGTGGAGGACATGCCTGTGGGTGTTTCTCACAAAGCAGCCAAGATCCGACGCATCGCTGGTTTCGGAAGGATAGCCATAGAAGTCGAAATACCAGTTGGTAAAGATTACCTCCGGGCACATGACCATCGACTGCCACTGGGCTGTCTGCTCCCAGAATCCGGTGCCCATCTCGGGTCTTACGTATCTGAATGAAGTTGATAGATCGTCTGGAACAATCTTGTTGTATATACGGTCACAGTATGTCTGATACTGGAATGAATGTCCTATTTCATGTGCGATCGTGGAATTGTCGCGTGCGGCGTCAGGGTTCAGCCACAGGCAGCCGACAACGTTGTCCTGACCTGATCCGTATGCCGCCCATTCCTCCTGGTAATGGAGGAAAATCTCGAACTTGTATTTTTCGAGCTGGGATTTGCCTTTCTCGGTGAAGTCCATGACATTGATGTACTTGTCATAGCACTTCTCGGCCCATTTGAGAAGATTGTCAATATTGACCTTGAACCTAGGATCTGCGCACAGGGACGGCGACCTGTCGCCATTCTCTCCGTATCCGGCTTCCCAGAACAGGATGAAATGCTCGGACTGAGCGCTTCTTCCGAAGAACCACCTGCCGTCACTGGAAAGGAAACCGTCTCCCCTGAATTCAAGCGGGATATAAATCTTCTCATAATTCGGTACATCGGAAGGTGTGAGCCTCCTGACTCCCGGCATCTGATTGACCTCGATTGTCTTGACGACTGAACCGGCAGTCACCTTGATGCTTGCAGTTCTTGAAACCGGCTCGGCATTGCTGTCTGCCGCAATGATAACGCTATATGTCTTGCCTGCTTCTCCTGATGTAGGCACAGTTTTGATCCACGACGCATCTGACTCGGCCTCCCAGGACAGGTTGGATGTGATTTTGACGTAAGCGCGCGCATCGCTGCCGCTTCTGGCAAGGGTGACGCTGGTTTCGCTGATGCTCAGTTCGACGACCTTTGGCTCCTTCTCGCAGGACGCAAGAAAGATCAGGGCGACGAATGCAGCAATAAATCTGATTTTTTTCATTGTTTAAGAAAAAAGAGCTGCAGGATTGACCTGCAGCTCTATTGAAGATAATGGGGCTTAGTCGATAACCTTGATGGTTACATTGAAAGGAACGCCCTTGAGAATGTTCTTAGAGGTGATGGTCTCGCCTACTACAGCGTTGCTGCCATTGATGCCGATTGCGAAAGCATCCTTGACACCGATCTCGTAGGTAGCGTACTGCTCGTAGAACCAGTAAACATGACCTGATGACCAGTTGTGGCCCTTGCCGTTACCCTTTGCATCAACCCACTGTCCGAGATAACCGGAATTCCAGTTGCCAGACTTTGAGCCATCCTGCTCGATTGGGTAGAAGGTGTCGATGTCGCTGAATGCCACGTTTCCAAGAGCGACAGCGATTGCCTTGCTCTGGAGAACGAAGTAACCGACAGCCCAGTCACCGTGTGACTTTGAAACGGTAGCTGTGATGTTCACACCCTCGGAAGTAACAGAGTACTCGTAGGTATGGACGGTTGGCTGGTCATCGCTGATGAGGAAACCCTTGCCCTCCATCTCGGGATACTCGATCTCGACAGGGAGCTTGTCTGTATCATACTCTGGTGCGCAAGCAACGAATGCAAGAGCAGCGAGAGCTGCAGCAAAATATTTCTTGATCATTTTCATACAGATTTAAAAATTACATGTTTGCTGGGATAGGGCTCTCATCGAGAATGCCTGAATCGGTAACGTACTTACCGTTCTCTGAAGCGTAACCAGGGTTCTGTGCGAGGTTTTCGTTGTCCATCTGGTCAGACTTTGAGATTGGGAAGATAGCCTTGGTGTCGTCACCGTCAGCCTCATGGTTGAACCAGTTTCTGGTAGAGAAGGTGCCGAAGCGGATCATCTGCTGACGGCGGAGTCCCTCGAGTGCGAACTCGTAGCCCCACTCGTCATACATACCTGCGAGGAGGATAGGATCATTGTCTCTTCCTGAAGGCTGAGCAACCTGTGAAGCGATGAGCTCTGCAGCTCTGTTGTTGTCATCCCAGTTGTGGAATACACCATAGTTCTTGATATCGTCAGCATTGATGTCGCCGTATGAGAGGAGACCGTACTGTACTCTTGAAACGGTTGACTTGAGGTCTTCGTCGGTAAGAGGAGTAGCGACTGATCTTGAACGTACAGCGTTTACATAGTCAGCAGCAGACTTGCCATATGAGCTTGCAGCACCACGGAGAATACACTCGGCAGCGGTGTAGTAAGCCTCGGCGAGACGGAACCATGATACGTCATTGCCCCAGTGGTTCATCTTAGGAACTGCAGGGTTAACCTGATACTTGTTCTGACGGCAACCGAAGTCGATGTGAGTGAAGCTTCTTCCATCAGAGCTGTCGCCTGAGATTGAAGGGAGGTAGTTGAGACAGTACCATGCGATGTTCTGGTTCTTGACGTCATCAGCAGTGTATGAGCTCTTGCTGTTGGTAGGGTCGTTCTTCATCTGAGGTCCGATGAGCCAGGTCTTGTTGAGACGCTTGTCCTCTGGATCATATGACTTGATGAACTGTGGGTTACCGCAGTTTCCACCCCAGGTAGAGTTAGCATAACCGAAGTGGTCACGACCCTGGCTAGGAGGATAGAACTTCATACCCATAGAGAAGATACGCTCACCTGAAGGATAGATCTCATCGTAAGGAATGCCGAAGATGATCTCAGGGTTGGTCTGGTCAACATTCCACTTGAAGTTGTCAGAGTAGTCAGGAGCGAGTGAGTAAGGACCGTTGTTGACGATATCCTCGGCAAGCTTGAGAGCCTTGTCGTATGCAGGAGTTCCGGTATAGACCTCAGCGTTGAGATAGGTTCTCATGAGGGCCATCTTCACACCCCACATGTTAAGACGGGTGTAGTCGCTCTTCTTGTCAGAAACGAGGCCGTTTGCGATAACTTCCTCGAGCTGCTTGGTAACGAACTCGTAAACACGCTTTCTAGAGCTCTGCTTGATCTCCTCACCTTCCTCCATTGCGAACTTGGTAACGATAGGAACGTTTCCGTGTGAGTCAAGGAGAACTGAGTACCATGTAGCACGTACAGCCTTAAGCTCGTCGATTGCAGACTCGGTAAGGTCACCTGCAGGAAGTGAACCGTCCTTGAGCTGGTCAAGCACCTTGTTGGCTGAGTTGATGCCTGAGAAGGCATAGTAATAGAGAGACTCTGGAGAACCTGGGTCCTCTGAGGTCCACTTGTGCCAGTGCATTCTCTTGTATACACCACCGTCATCCCAACCATTAGGACGGGTAGGAGTGATGATAACGTCAGCAGCCTCTTCCATACAGTCGAAGATTCCGTACCAGTCCATGAATGCACCGAACTCAGAATATGACTTTGAAAGAAGTGCAACTACATCCTGGTCAGTAGGAGTGAAGTCCTTCTTAACGACCTCCGAGTATGCATGCTCCTCAAGGTCGAAGCAACCTGTGAGCATTACTGATGCTGCACCAAGAGCGATAATTGAATTAAATATCTTTTTCATAATTGTGCAACGGATTAGAATGTAAGATTAACACCGAAGGTGTATGAACGGATGGTAGGATACTTGTCACGCTCATCGGTACCTGCGGTATAGCCGATTGAAGGAACCTCTGGATCAAGACCTGAGTAACCGGTGATGGTTGCGAGGTTGTGAACTGAACCGTAGATGCGGATTCTCTTGAGGTAGTCGTTCTTGAGATTGAGGTTGTAACCGAGGGTCACGTTGTCGATCTTCCAATAGTCACCATTCTCAACATAGTAGCTAACAGCACGCTGAACGTCAGAGATGCGAGCCTGGGTGCCAGTCTTCTCACCAGTGATTGAGTTTACAGCATCGTGCATGTCATAAGCGCACTTGAGGACATTGTACTGGAAGCTTGAGTTAGAGGTACCGTAGAAGAGCTTCTGCATGTTAAGGATCTGGAAGCCGAATGCGCCACGCATTGCGATGGCGAGATCGAAGTTCTTGTAGCGGAAGTTGTTGGTCCAACCGAGGTTGAATCTAGGAACACCATTACCAAGAACCTGGTAGTCAGCCTCAGATGCGTTCTCTGCGAGATCATAGAACTTGCTTACAGGAACACCGTCAACCTTCTTGAGTCTCTCGACAACCCACTTACCGCTCTCGTCAATACCGATTGACTTGAGGTTGTAGATCTGACCGATAGGCCAGCCGACCTTTACGATATGTGAGTTCTTCTGGACAGGCTCGCTGATGTAACCGGTGTAGAAGTAGTCAGATGAAGTCTTGTAGGTGTCAGATGAAAGTGACACAAGCTTGTTCTGGTTGAATGAACCGGTAACTGAGAAGTTCCACTCGAAGTCCTTGTTTACAACAGGAACTGCGTTGATGAGAACCTCGGCACCACGGTTCTGGATGTGAGCACCGTTAGCCATGATTGAACCATAGAGGTATGGTGGAACAGGAACGCTGTAGTTGTAGAGAGCGTCCTTGGTGTCACGCTGATAGAAATCGATGCTACCGCTGAGTCTCTCGTCGAGAACAGCGAAGTCGATACCGAGGTTGTACTCGAACTTCTTCTCCCAGTGGAGGAGAGGGTTGTCGTTACGAGCGTCGCTGAGGGTCTGGATCCACTCGCCGTTGTAACGGTATGAACCAGAGTACTGGAGTGATGCAAGTGACTGGTAAGGGCTGGTCACGTCGATACCGGTGATACCGAAACCTGCACGAACCTTGAGGTTGTTGAGCCACTTGATGTCCTTCATGAACTCCTCGTTGTTGAGGCGCCAACCGAATGATACGCCTGGGAAGTTACCCCACTTCTGACCTGCACCGAACTTTGATGAACCATCACGACGGAGAGAGAGCATGAGGAGGTAGCGGTCTGCGTAGTTGTAGGTAGCACGTGCGAAGAGACCGATAAGCTTGGTCTCCTGCATGTATGATGACATGCTTGCCTGACCGTTCTTGAGAGCGTCACCCATACCCATGTTGTTCCATGTGTATGCGTCTGAAGGGAAGTTGTAGTTGCTCATAGAGAAGTTCTCACTGTAGTGATCCTCGTAAGAGTAACCTGCAACTGCGGTGAAATGATGATTTCCGAAGTCCTGTACGTAGCTTGCAGAGAGCTCGAGCATGTTGCTGATGTAGTCTGAAGCGTTACGTCCAGCCTGACCGTTTCTGCCATCCTTGGTGGTAGACTCGTCGAGACGGGTGTTATAGTAACCACCGATTCTGCTCTGGCCCTTGCGTACGTAAACAGCCTTGAGGGTAAGAGCGTCGATAGGCTTGAGCTCGGCGGTACCGTTGAAACGGACGTTGCGGCTGCGGGTCATACCGAGCTGCTCGTTGATCATAGAGAGAGGGTTCTGGTAGAAGTAGATGTCACGCTTGGTGTAAACACCGTTCTCGTCGTAAACCGGCTCGAGTGGAGAGTGGATACAAGCCTGACGATATACGTAGCTGGCATCGAAACGAGAGTTGTTGTTGGTCTCATCTGCCATGACCTCACCAGAGATCTTGAGCATGTCATTGAGGAGGTACTGTGAAACCATTGCGCGTGCACGCATGGTAGAGGTACCGGTACCGATGATGGTACCCTCGTTGTTGTTGTAGGTAACGTTTGCAGTATAGGTGTTGTGCTTGGTACCACCCATGATTGAAACGTTGTGGTTGTGAGAGATAGCGGTCTGTGAGATCTCCTTGAGCCAGTTGGTAGCCTTCTCGGCGTTGTTACCCTTGCTGTCAAGGAACTCGCCACGGGCGCCTACGAAGGTCATACCCTGTGCACGGAGGTCGGTAAGGGTTGCTGCGTCAAGGAAGTCAGGAGTCTTGAGCCAGGTTGAAGCTGAAACGTAGCCGCTGTACTCAACGGTAGCAGGCATGTCACGCTTAGCGTTTCTGGTGGTGATGATGATGACACCGTTGGTACCACGGGTACCGTAGATAGCGGTAGCAGAACCATCCTTCAGGACGTCGATAGACTCGATATCCTCAGGTGCAACGGTAGAAAGTGATCCAGGGATACCGTCAACGAGGACGAGAGGATCAGAGGTACCGAGCAGTGAAGAAGTACCACGAAGAGAGATAGCTGATGAAGCGGTAGGGTCTCCGGATGAGGTGTTGATTGAAAGACCAGCGACCTTACCCTGGATGAGCTGACCTGCATCCTTGATAGCACCGGCGTTGAAGGCGTCAGCCTTTACGCTCTGTACTGAAGAGGTGATATCAGCCTTCTTCTGAGTACCGTAACCGATGGCTACAGCCTCCTGGAGGAATGAGGTAGCCTCCTGGAGAGTAACATTGATAACGGTCTGGTTTCCAACAGTCACGTCAACGGTTTCGTAACCGATGCATGAGAACTGGAGAACCGAGCTGGTGCCGTCGACAGTGATGGTATAGGTACCATCGAAGTCGGTGATGACACCGTTTCTGGTGCCGACCTCAACTACGCCACCGCCAATGATTGGCTCGCCAGCTGGATCGACTACAGTACCCTTCACAACGATTCCTGCCATTGCTGGGAAAGCAACGGTAAGAAGCAGAAGGGACAAACAGAATTGTAGTGTACGTTTCATTTGTTTGTTGATTAATAATTAGTTAGTATAAGTAATTAGTTTACTTTCCATTCGCAGATTCCGCCTGAGAAGCCCTCCTGGAGCTTGACGCGGAGCATGAGGCCGTCGGTGGTAACCTTCTGGAAATCGACATGATTCCAGCAGTCCTTCTTGACCTCATATTTTGAATCGGTAGTCACGGGAACCCATGATCCACCCTTTCTATAATAAACAGAGTATTCAGCAGGAACGCGGAAGTCACCGTCGTAGTGCTCGAACTCCAGCCAGTAGATGTCTGTGCTGCTGATGGTCTCCATCTTGTCGAACATGAGGCTGACGCGCTCGGTAGAGCCTGTCTTTCTCCAGAAATAGAAATATGGCTTGCTGATGTCGGATGATGACTTAGGCTCCCAGAGATCGTTGAGACCCCATGCAGGTGTGCCCTCGGCCTTTGCTCTGAAGTCAACCACTTCCCCATTGTCCTCGCTCTCGAACTCGTATGCGGTAGCACGTGAAGCGATTGTTGGCTCTGGGGTGACGGTGGTGTACTCAGGTGCTGTCGCGATCCAGACCTCCATGTTCTGCTTGCCGCGGTTCTGCCATGTTGAATATGGGATGGCGGTGATGTCAACCTCAGTCTCGCTTCCGTCAGCGGCAACTTTCATGGCCTTGCCGTGAAGAACGTTCACACCCTTGAGGAGATCGCCCTTCCACTCGCTGTAGAAAGTCTGTGCAGGATCGATGTACTTGTCAAATACCTGACCGTCAGCGATGTCTGCGCCCTCGAGACAGTATACGATAGGACCGCGCTCGAGCTCGACGAGACCCTTGTCGGCCTCGACCTTCTCGTTTGCAACTGTCACGTTCACGGTCATAGGCAGGCTGATCTCGACAACATCGCCGGCCTTCCATGCCTTGTCGATGCTTACATAACCGTCAACGAGCTTGCTGTTGACCTTCTTGCCGTTCACGAGAACCTCATACTTGCGCTCTACGTCGTTTGCGTAGCTGTAGAGGTCGGTAGGAACAGGCTTGCCCTGAGCCCAGCCAGGGATGCGGAGCTTGAGTGCGAAGCTGCCCTCGACACTAGGATTCACGCTGATGCGGACCTTGCCCTCCCAAGGATATGCGGTCTCCTGCTTGAGGCTGACGCAACCGTTCTCGAGATCTACTACTGAAGTCGATGCTATATAGAGGTTGACGAAGATGTCGTGACCCTTGGTCGCATACATGTATTTAGGCACAGATGCAACGAAGCGGGTGATGTTTCCGGGGCAGCATGCACAGCCGAACCACTTCTCACGCTCGTGCTGACCCATTGATGAAAGTGGGTTGTCATAGAAGAAGTGGAAACCATCAAGGCTCACGCCGGCCATCACGCCGTTATAGAGCGCACGCTCAAGAACGTCGATGTACTTTGCGTCGCCGGTGGCGAGGAACATTCTGTGGTTCCAATATACGTTTGCGATCGATGCACAAGTCTCGCAGTAGTTCTCCATGTTGTGGAGCTCATACTCCGGACCGAAGCCCTCGCCCTGTGGACGGCTTCCGATTCCGCCGGTGATGTACATCTTCTTCGATGCCATGTTGTTCCAGATGCGCTCAAGAGCGGTGAAATACTCATGATCGCCGGTAAGCGAAGCTACGTCAGCTACACCGCTGTAGAGATATCCTGCGCGTACTGCGTGACCTACGATCTCTTCCTGCTGGAGGATAGGCATGTGGTCCTGGCTGTATGCGCTTGGAGCATGTCCATCAGTGCAGCGGCCGGTCTCCTCTACGAAATACTTTGCAAGGTCAAGGTAGCGCTGCTCCCCTGTTACGTTGTAGAGTTTCGCAAGTGCCATCTCGACGATAGGATGTCCGGATGGACGATGGATCTGTCCCTCCTCAGGTCCGAATACCTGACAGATAAGGTCGGCATTCTTTATGGCTACATTGAGGAAGTTGCTTTTGCCGGTTGCCTGGTAGTGTGCAACGGCAGCCTCGATGAGATGGCCAGAGTTATAGAGTTCGTGAGAGTTGATCTTGTCCCAGCGGCCATTTCCCCACCAGCCGCGGAGACGGTCGCACTCGTTGGTCACGCAGGTTGTGAGGTATCCATCCTCCTCCTGTGCCTGGGCGATGATCGAAATGATGCTGTCGGCCTGGGCGTCGAGAGCCTGGTCGTACTTTACAGCAAGTGAAAATGAGATACCCTCGAGAACCTTGTAGACGTCGGTGTCATCGAATGAGAAATCGCCCATATGAGGACCGTCGAACAGACCGGCCGCCTTGGCGAAATTGCTGATTCGTCCATTAACGTCACACTCATGGAGAGCGGCAGGAATCGTGACGGTTCGATTAGTCTCGATGCGCTCTGACCAGAAACGGTCTTCGAGCTGAATCTTTGTAAAATCAGTTTCGCTGATTTTGAGATTACTTCCCTGATTGCATGAACACGCAAGCACCGGGATCGCAGCAAGAATTGTAAATCGTTTTAACTTCATTTGTATTGTTGAATCAAATAAATCTATGCAAAATAAGCATAAAAAACCTATTCAAGAGTACTATTATAGTCCATGAATTGTAAAAATCGTCCAAGAAAAAGACTTCTGAAATTATAATGCAAGCATATTCGTATATTTGCAAAGAATATGAGAGTCTACGAAACAATATGTGCATGCGCTACCCTGCCCGGGACCGGTGCGATAGCGGTTATCCGCGTCAGCGGCGATGATGCAATTGCCATCGCCGATAAGGTCGTTTCTTTAAGAAATGGCAGACTGGCTGATGTTGCCAGCAATTCAGTCCGATTCGGTTCAGTGCCGGGCATCGACGATGTCCTGGTCAGCATCTTCCGCAACCCTCATTCATATACCGGAGAAGACTCTGTCGAAATCTCATGTCATGCCTCTTCATACGTGATTGAGCAGATTCTGTTCAGGCTGATCGAGAATGGTGCGCGTCCGGCTGGACCTGGAGAATTCACACAGCGCGCATTCGTCAACGGCAAGATGGACCTGTCCCAGGCAGAGGCCGTAGCGGACATGATTGCTGCCGAGGATGCATCTGCGCACAGACTTGCGCTCAATCAGCTCAAGGGCGGTGTTTCAAATGAGATTTCCGAGATGCGCGGCAAGCTGCTGGACATGACATCTCTCATGGAACTCGAGCTGGATTTCTCTGAAGAGGATGTCGAGTTCGCGGACCGTTCGCAGCTTTCGTCCTTGCTGGAGGAAGTCAGCGCGCATGTCAAGCGACTGAAGGAATCATTCAGGCTTGGAAACGCATTGAAGAACGGCGTCCCTGTATGCATCGCCGGAGCAGCAAACACCGGAAAGAGCACATTGCTGAATGCACTTCTCCAGGAAGAAAGAGCGATAGTCTCCCCTATCGCCGGTACGACCAGAGACTCTATCGAGGAGACTTTTGTCATCGGCGGAATCCGTTTCCGTTTCATTGATACTGCCGGTCTTCGCGAAACAGACGATACTATTGAAAGCATGGGCATCGAGCGCAGCATGGACAAGATTGCCAAGGCCGATATCGTGATCGCCGTTGCGGACTGTCAGGCTGCTTCATCGGATGTACAGGCTCAGCTTTCTCTGATCCGTGAACGAATGAACGGATCGCAGAACCTTGTTGTCTTCGTGAATAAGGTTGATATGATTCCTGGTGCTGGTCTTGATCCAGCTTGCTCTGATGATTCAGGGCTTCTCGTTGCCGGTCCGATCGAATCTGTCATCAAGGAGACGATTCCGGAGGGTTCTCCTGTCATTTACGGTTCGGCAAAGAACGGCCTTGGAACCGATGATCTCAAGAATATTCTTGAAAAGATCCAGAAAGACCGCGTATCTTCATCCAGATCCGGCGACACCATGGTCTCCAACGTCCGTCATTACAATGCCCTCTGCAGCGCCTGGGAAGCGCTCAAACTCGTCCGCGCAGGACTTGACAGCGGTACCTCCACCGAACTCGTTGCCCGCGATCTCCGCGACGTCCTCTACCATCTCGGCTCCATTACCGGTGAAATATCCACCGATGAAGTTTTGGGCAACATCTTCAAGAAATTCTGCATCGGGAAGTGACCTTTGGTCACTAGATGACGATGAAGAGAAGATTCGCTACGGAAAGATGAACCCTGTCACCTTCTCAAGTCCATACAAAAGAAAAACCGCCTCGCAATGGTATCATAAATGAGCTATTTTGTCTGAATTTTATGTGACATTTCAGAATAATGCTTATCTTTGTATCATAAATGATACTAAAATGAAGACCATGTTCGATAGATACACCATTTACGACTTCTCTGATGAAGCCATAATCCTCGAGCTCTGCGTGAAGATCAGGAAGCTGAGACGCAGTTGCTGTATTTCACAGACAGAGCTTGCCCAGAAAAGTGGTGTCTCCATCGCATCCATCAAGAGGATAGAAGCTGGAACTGTCACTGACCTTAACATCTGCACCCTTATCAAGATTCTACGCGCCTGTGGCAAGCTTGAGGGAATGGCTGAACTCATCCCTGATGTCCCTGAATCTCCTTTCCTCATTGACCAAAAGACGGGTAAGGCCCGCAAGAATTGCCGTTCATCGTATAAAACCGCTGCTACATTATGATACACAGCCCTATTACCGTAAATGTCATGCTATGGGGAACCTGGATAGGCAGGCTCTCTTGGGATGCCGATAAACAGCTGTCAGTATTCCAGTTCACAGAAGACTATCTGAAGTGTCCATACGATATCTGTCCGTCTACTCATAGAAAGGGAACAGGAACGCCTGCTGCATTCTTCGGAAAAGCCGGAGACCTGTATCAGGGACTCCCGGAATTCATAGCAGACTCACTGCCGGACAAGTGGGGCTCGTCGCTCTTTGACCAGTGGATGACGGACAACAATGTCAGCCTTATGGATTCGACTCCCCTTCTGAAGCTTTCATACATCGGCAAACGTGCAATGGGAGCACTGGAGTTTATTCCAGACTATCCCGAGGAGAACGATAAGGAATCATTGGACATATCTTCACTTGCCGTCCTTGCTGCTGAAGTCTATAAGGACAGATCCAAGGCTGTGCTTTCAGAAACAGAGAGCATTACGATGAAGAAACTCATCTATCTCGGAACATCAGCCGGTGGCAAACGTCCGAAAGCAGTTGTTGCTTACAATCCAAAGACAGGCGAATTCCGCTCCGGGCAGGTGGATCTTCCGGAAGACTTCAAGCATTACATAATCAAGTTCAAGGAAGACCCCGAGACGCCGACCTCCGAGATAGAGATGATATGGCATGAGATGGCCAAAGAATCCGGCATATCAATGATGCCATGTTTCTTGAAGGAAGTGGATGGTATCAATCATTTTATCACCGAACGATTCGACCGAAACGGTTCAGAAAAAGTCTTTACTCAGACCCTGGCCGCCATAATGCCAGGAGCAGATGACTATTTGAAACTGGTATGGCTATCAAACACCCTTGGACTACCTCAAGAGGATCGTGACCAGATATTCATCCGAATGGTATTCAACTATGTTGCCGGTGTGTCAGACGACCACAACAAGAACTTCTCTTTCATCATGGACAAAAACGGAAGATGGAGACTGTCTCCAGCTTACGACGTCATGTTCACGGCAAACATCTGGGAAGACCGTTCGGCCTACATCCATTCCCTCGGCATCATGGGGAAAAAGTCCGCTGTGACAATAGCCGACTTCATGGATTTCGCGGAAGACTTTGTCGAAAACCCGAAGGAGAAAATAGAGGCAGTCATAAATGCTGTCGCAAAGTTCGGACAGTGGTGTGACCACTACAATGTCGATGCAGGCACAAAGAAGCTCATCCAGAATGCCCTTGACTTCATCAGGCCACGATAGACGGAAAAAAGAAAAAGGAATTAGCTAGCCCTCGCGAACACAAAGATTGCTCCGTTTTAATTTGTACTTAAAACGGAGCAATTATTACTTCTTTACCTTGTTAAGGATTTCAAACAATTCATGGAGTCTAGAGTAAGATTCGCCTTCGAGTCCAAAACTTCGGGCTCTACTGGTAGCCAGGTCTTGTTTCCCTTCTCCGGACATATCAGCCACCCACTTTCGGTTCCCTAGGAATTGTTCTGTTTTATCATATTCTGGAATGAATTGCCTTAACTCTTGAACAACAGCCTTAGATGTACCAAAATGCCTGTTTGTATTCTCATAATGAAGCAAGAACCAATACTCTACAGCAGGCATAGAATCGCACAGAAGGACATTCTTGTTCTTTGAATACTTGGCACGTAGCTTTTCCAGCTTCTGCCTCTCAACTTCATTCCAGGTTGAAACATCAGCGTCGAAAACACATATCGCCATTCCTCCATCTGCAAGTATCTCAGCAATCTTCTTTGCCATACCATCAGCGGTCTCTTTACCAAAAAATCTTGGACGGACTTTGATCTGATAGTCGTATAAAAATTTCAAGTGAGTGAAATACCACTGTTCAGTAATACCGGCGCCGATAATTGTTGGCATCGGTTCACGCCTAGCCTTGACATTGATCTTTCTAGCCATAGACTATCCCTTAATGTTTGGAAGTGCACCGAAGACGCCATTTCTATATGCCTTCTGGAATGAAGAGATACGATTTAATCCTTTATACTCCACAAGTGAATATAGGTCAGTACTACCATTTTCTTTCTTCTCGGTAAACCACACGGAATCCTTCCTAATGAGGTCATCACCGACAGAGTTCAACAGCATATCATAGTGTGTAGTCACAAGCATCTGTGCTCTGCTCTTCTTTGAAAGGAACTTCTGCAGAATAAACTCTACAAGTTCAGGATGAAGCGATGCTTCTATCTCATCTATATAAAGAAATGATTCAGAATCCATTGCCTCATATACTGCAGCCTCGATACCAATAGTCCTTTTTGTTCCTTCCGACTGGCTTTCAGTGCTCATCAGATATTTCTCAACTCCACGCTCGTTTCGAACAGTATGCTCAAACATTGTCTCAATACGTGTTATTGATTGCTCTGATCTGACTTTCTCCTTAATCTCTTCGGGAGTTGAATCATCCGCAAGAATCATATTAACAAACTGCTGAGGGATTTTCTCGGACACCTTGTCAGATTTGACATCAGAGATGTTAAAATCTGCCTGATGAACAAAATCAAGAAGATATGACTTCAACGCCTCGTTATTATACATCTTCTTGCTTGCATAATCAAACATTCCAGATGTTGGGTGAATCATTGGCATAAGATTATTGCGAAGCCACTCCTTTGCCAAGTCTATTTTCTCAATAGCAAGATTTACTTGGTTCTTTGCAGCAAAGAATGACATGTTTGGAAGACACTTCAACGAGATTTCCTCCTTCGCGGCAGCACTAATTTTAACTGTGGCAGGATTATAGGATATCACAGATTGACCATTCTCAAGTTTCCTGTCAAACAGTTTCTTCGGCTGAACAGAATCGTAGAAATAAAGCTTTTCTGACAGAACCTGTTTTGAAGTTAGTTTGAGTTCATACCAATATTTAGTCTCACCCACGTAGAACTTCAAACTGAATTCCGAAGGCTCATTTGGAGTAACAGCGTCAAGCTTAAAAGGAACCGCTCCTGTTGGCTCAGCAATATCACTAGCTTTAGCAAAGAAGAAATCCTGAAGAAAGTCGATTGCCTCGAGAAGGTTTGACTTTCCAGACGCATTTGCACCATAAACCATTGCAAATCGAAGGAGTCGAACGCCAGGAGCCACCTCAACGACGTGATAATCTTCAAAAGTAATGTCTTTAGTTGCTTCGAAGCTAAGGGTAACCTCGTCCTTGAAAGACATAAAGTTTTTGAATTTGAGTTCTTGTATCATGATTTCTAGTTTTTGACTATTTGCGAATGCAAATATACAGTTTTAGACCTATTATTTCAAATAATATACCATATAGATACAATTCTATTTTTGATTTCTGCACAATATATGTTAGTTTTGAATATAGACTGACATTTTGTCATCGTTTTAAATTTGGCATAGCAGTTGACTTATGAGCTAAGCGTGACATGGTGTCACACATTTAGCAACCGGACTAAGGACCCGGTATACAAAAAACATCAGCCTATGGATTATTCAAGAAGGCTACAACAAATGTCTGGCAGATACAATCCAGACAATTTACCGCTCCAGGAGCAAAGGGAGTTTAGTAACGAAACCATCTATGATGGGGATGTTGTTAAATACGTAAAACGCGCTATGTGTGCAGTTGGTCCTGAATATACGAAGAGGACGAAGGAAGCTGGGGAGATGGCCAAACTGCATTTGCAAGCAAGAATACCGAATATCTCATTCGAGTATCAAGGCTCTGTCATGACTGACACACATATCAAAGGAGCCAGCGACATAGACCTCCTTGTAGTCTGCGAAAAGTTCTATGGGACTGATATCTTCAAAGTACGCGAAGAATTACAAAATGAGTGGAAATATAATTACGAACAACGAAACAGATTACAGCAGTACAGTTCATCTTTTTCTTTGTATCAAGGTGATAGCGATAGTGATTTAAGACAATTGAGATTATCTATTGAGTCCATAATGTCATCGCATTATGACATATGCGATATATCAAAGCCAAAATCCGTCAAGATAACAAACAAGCACCTTCATCGAGATGTCGATATTGTTACATCATCATGGTTCCAATCATTTGACTATGTAATCAATGGAATGCCTAAAGAAAGACGCGGTATAAAGATTTACAACAAGGATCTTAATTGTGCTGAAGGTCCAGACTTTCCATTTCTTAGTATTTCTCTGATCAACAATCGTAGTGCTGAGACACAAGGAAGGCTCAAGAAAATGATTCGATTCTTGAAAAACGTCAGGACCGATTCAGACCAGGAAATCAATTTGTCGAGTTTCGACATCAATGCGATATGCTATTCAATACCTGTTTACACCTACCAGAATGCTGACTACAAAGAATTGGTTAGTATTGTATGGAAATATATGTATGACCTATTGGCAAACAATAATCAAGACAACCTGTTATCGGTAGTTGGAGATGAATACGTATTCCGTGGAAAGCCAGAGAAAGTTCTTGCATTGCAACGTCTTAAATCTGAAGTATTTAGCATTAAATTGGATCTTGATAAAGCATAACACAATGAAACCTAGAATATTTATCGGCTCTTCATATGAGAGCCTTCAAGTAGCAGAAAGAATAAAGGACTACTTCTCAGGAGACTATGATTGCCATCTCTGGTCTGATGATATTTTCAAGAGCAACGAGTCCTTTATGGATACCCTAATGAAGTCCGCAAGCCTATTTGACTTCGGGATCATGATCTTTGCAAAAGACGATTCTGCAATCGTGAGAGGTAAAGAATTTGACATTCCAAGAGATAACATGCTATTTGAATATGGCTTATTCCTTGGACGTGTTGGCATAGACAGAGCTTTTATTGTAGTTGAGAAAGACACGAAACTCCCTTCAGACCTATTTGGAATCACTCATGTTTACTATGAGACTGAAAAATCGGCAGTGGGAACGGTCATCCCTACAAAGGATTTTGAAGGGGAGCTGTCTAAATTGAAAAAACAGATGGATGAAAGCATCAACCTTGGCCATTTGGGACTGCTACCATCAACGGTTACAGCCATCTCGTATTTTGACAACTTCGTAAAACTGACCGCAGATTGGATCGTCAGCAACATGCCAAACATTACATTCGACGGTAACGAATACTCAAAAGCCAAACTTTTGATCAAGCTACCTGATTCTCTTGATGCTGACATTAAAGATAGCGCAACTGTATTCTACAAAAAGCATGGTCTGAAAGACAGCACCATTGAGACAAGGCACCGCCACTATCCAATCCACTTCGAGTCAAAATGTGGCGATGGTACTCTTGAGATTTATGATATGCCAACAGTCATACATGGTCTAAACAAGGCGATAGATTTGTATTTCAAAAAAGGGCATATCGGGAAAAAGACCGAGCAACAACTCGCAGAGGACAATGAAATGAGTAATTTCAGGAGAGTACTCAACATCCTTATCCAGCAAGATGCAATGTGCCGTGAATGCGTCGAGATTATCGACTAATAGACCAAGAGAATCAAAAGATTATGACATGAAGGCCATCTCACTCCGAGGTGGTCTTTTTCTATCATTTTGCCAACGAAAAATCAAGGCATTGTACAATGTTGTTCAAAAAAGTGCCAACGAAGGGTGGCGTTTTTCCTGCTTGGACACTCCATATATATTCTGGCTTCCAAGAGTCAGCAAAAGCAACAAAAAACGAGGTCTGAATACCATAACATAGTACCATCCGAGGGAACAATGGTACTATTGGCTAAAAACGCAAAAATTACCCAAGCCCTTGTACGATAGTTTCTTCCCCATATTACTTGAAGAAAAAAACAAACTGCGATTTCGCAGTATTCTTCAGTATCTATGGAGTCATCATGGACACTCTGACCGGAGAACCCATGAAGATATTCGAGACATTTCTGGATCTCCTTTTCAAGAAGAGAGAAGCAAGACTTGCCAATGTCCCTGTTGCAACTGCCACCTCTGTCCAGGTACTTGCGCTTCCCGCTCCCGACATCCAGATTATAGACGTTCAAGAGCCTGTACTAGATGCTTTTCTCATTGAGGATATCAAAGAAGGGATAAAGGAAGAGATCCATGAGGAGCCCGAGATTATCACTGAGACGGTAGTCCCAGAAGATCAGGAAGTCATCCCTGATCAGGAATCTGATTCCCTCTCCCCTTCTGTTCCTATCTCTGAAATGAATGCAGTTCCTTCAAGGGAAACGCATTCAGTCTCACCTGTCGTTCCAGAGCCGACTAAAGATTGGCTGGTCGAAGAACAGGAAAAGACGATAGAGAAACTCTACTCATACAGTCTCTACTACATTGACAAGTACTTCAATGAAGAAGAAAAGTCCAATCTTCTCTATAACATCACGGAGATAGTGACCAAGGACAAGCCTGACTTCAAGTCTCTCTTCAGTGGGAAGAAGAGCAGGATCCATAAATATGACTTCTTCCATCTGTTCCATGCCATAGGATACCACAAAGGAAATGACGAAGTATCAAGGGACACCATCTGCAGAATGGTTTATAAATCCATACCAGGGTATTTTGAGTCAGAAAGCCAGATCAGCTCAATTGGACCAAACCTTACCAGATTCGATTTAAGATGCTTCATCCCTGTAATTCTTCACAAGGCCCCTCTTCCAGACCCCTGGATGGTTGCCGCAAACAAAGAGGCAGCGTAGAGCATATCATGATTTTTCCATATTTTACGTCACTTTTTGCCTGTTCAAGTTGTCTAATATATGAGCCGGCTCAAGAACTCATACGTTAAACACTGTAAACAACATCATTTATGAACTACGACATACTCCTTGGAATGGCTAATGCCATAAGACCTATCTGCAGAGCAAGTGTATTTGTGCTGTCAGCATGGTTTATCACCCGTGCAAACATAAAAAAGAGTGAAGGGAAACGTGACATCATCATTGCTGCTCTTGAGAAGAATCCCAATCTTGATGCAAATGAACTGATCAAGGGATTCCAGTCAGGTTCAGCATACCTGAAGGAAAGGCTGCTGAGGAAACTCCTATGGGGATGTATCTTCACTTTCGCAGGCGTACTCGGATTCATTGCACTCCTGATAGCAGCAATAGTGGGAGGAGCAGGCAATGAGGACGTATATGTGCCCGTGATCCTTTTTGCGGCACCTGCCCTAGCCGTCGGAATCTCCTTCCTTCTCAACTACTCCGTAAGCAAGAAGGTACTCACAAAAGAGATTGAGGCCGAAGAGAAGCAGAGACTGGTCAAATAATGACAAGAGAACAGTTCATAGAACTGATCAAAGGTGAGCAGGATGCCCTCAGGCATTATCTGCTCGCCCTCTGTTGTGGAGACATGGCAGCAGCTGACGATATCGCCCAGGAGACTCTTATCAAGGCATAGCTGTCCATCCATTCCTATTCAGGCAAAGGAAAGTTACGATCCTGGCTCTTTGCCATTGCCCACAACACCTTCCTGAATCATCAGAAGGCTACAAAGACTTATGGGAGTCTGGAAGAGGCGAAGGCGGTTGCTGATAGCAGAGAGGCTGATTCCAGATATGCCCACGATGACCTGTACCTGGCATTGTCGACACTTCCTCCAAAAGAAAGATCAGCAATCACCCTGTTCTATCTTTCAGGATATTCCGTCAAGGAAATAGCGGCTATCTCCGGAAGCTCGGAAGATGCCGTTAAGAAACAACTCTCCAGAGGACGAGACAAACTAAAAACAATACTCAAACGATGACACCAGACAAAGACATACAGGAACTGTTTGATTCCGTGAACATCCCATTTGCAGACAATGATGCATTTCTAGAGACTCTTTCCCAGCGTCTTAAAAAGGTAGAGTTCATCAAAGAGACTCATGATGCCCAGATCAAACGGTATAAGGTCTCGGTATTCTATTCTCTTATCACCGGCCTGGCCGTTGGTGCAGGCTCAATGGCATTTCTCCAGGTTCAGCCTGCAGTTCCCCTTGAGAAGATATCATCAGTACTATCTGGAATAACCATGTTAGAAACAGCATATCCAATTGTAACCGTGAACATGGGCATTGCTCTACTCTCCGGTATTGCAGCATTTCTGATTGTCCGCAACTATCAGGAAATCCGCAGCATCTTTGACAAGCCAACCGAGTATCTCAATATGTGATACCAGCAAGCCGGCACCGATTCATCACTCTCCTAATAGTCTTAGCAATTCTTAATTGATGCATTTCTTTATCTTGACAATTGTTTCCGCCTAGTAATAGCGAAAAATGCTGAACCTAAACTGCCGAAATCGGTAAAAAATACTATTTTAAAATAGATCGTCTCTGTTTTTCACTATATAACATCACTTTCATCTTTTGAGCGTAAAGATTGTCTGGCTCAACTTGCAACCAAAATCCAACACGCCCTATCAACGATTCGAGATAATGAGCATCCTTAATTTTGCTATGTCGGATATGACCATCTAGTCCAAACTTCTCGATATAATGGAGTTCTTTCTCAAGTTCACGTCTTTTCTCTCTAGGCAAACGAGCTTCTCCATTTGAAAGGCATATGCCGGTTAATATTTTACTTCCATTTTCATTATATAAACGGACTTTATTATTATTGACTTCTAATCCGCAGTCTTCAATTATTGACTTAACGTACTCTATGAATTTCACTGGGATTGTATTCCCAGAAAAAGCTATATCATCTGCATATCTTGTATATGCAAGATGATACTTTTTCGCAAGTCTAAATAACCTACGGTCAAGATGAATAGAAGTCAAGTTACTCAAGACTGGACTAGTCGGAGCACCTTGAGGTAAAGATCCATTACAACAACATAGTGAAGCTAAATAGAATGCGACATGATGTTCATATCCCAATGATTTAAAGACTTGAATAATCCACTCTATTCTTATCGTTGAGAAGAAATCCTTCAAATCTATCTTCAATAAAATCCTATTTGGTAGATGAGTCTGAACATTAGTTATGATAGACCTATTAGGAATAAATCCATGAGCACATCCATGAGTCTTCAACTTCTTAAGGATATTGTGATATATCCAAAGTTGAGCATGCTTTAACGATGGATATGGTGCAGATATATCCCTACTTCCTCCTTTTTTTTTGGGAATTGAAAATGACCGATAAAATGATTCCGTTCCACTTACCATAGCTGCGACAACCTCATCTTTTATTCCCAACATAAGGCATAAATGATGAAAGTCAAAAATAGGTGGGAGGTCTTTTGACAATAAGTTTTTTACATACTCTAGGTATAAAGACTGAACATCTGATCCTATGCCTTTCTCTGCATAGAATCTTTCCCATTGTAACATTATGTTGTTCAGTTCCTTTTTTTTCATAGAAAAAAGCAAGGAGATATAATCAAACTACTTTCTTTACTTTAGCTCTATCGATAATACAGGTAATTTTAGGCACAGCCCAAAATTAGATGTATTATCGATAGTCTTGGTCAAAGGCCAAGACCTCTGATAGGATCTATACTATCAGTAGAGGGATTGTGGATCCTCATCTGACGGAGCGACTACACTCCTAATTGCTAGTTTCTTTATTACTCTCCTTGCTTAATAGCTTCTCACACACATCAATTTTGGGCAAATATGGTTGTAAATAATCTATTGATGGTGCACTAATTGCACAAATATAATCAGAATCATGAATAACCTGTTCCTTTACACCAGTAATTAATCCAGAAATCAATTCTTTTCCTTTTGAGGTTAAGGTTATTCTTTGATTCTCATCCATAGAAATAACCCCTGAAGTATCATATTCTTCTATGAATGCTATAATTTCGGATGGGCTAATGCCGTATCTTGTATGTAATGTAAAAGAATAAAGTCCTTGTGGGCTACTAAATAGATCCATAAACACAAGTTTAAATTTTCTCTTAACACTAATATCCATCTTGAACCCTAATAAATAAACTATCTCTTTTCTCTTTCCCAATATTTTCTTTCCACCAAAAGATTGGAAATACATTATTCGGTATATTTCCTAGGCTCTTGTAGTACAAAGACTCAGTTTGTCCATACCCAAAAGAATAATCAGCCAATACAGTCTGATTAATAACTGGCTCAAGTCTAGATTCTAAATCCTTCATTGCGTCGCACATTAAAGACAAATCTTGATTAGGATAGAAATCAGTAATACCTTTGGATAGAATATTTGCCGCGAAGAAGTCACAACCAGATTTTGTCACAGATGATTGGGCTTCTTTCATTGACGCCAATAAACAGAAGTAAATTGTCGCATTCCCAAGCTTCATTCTACCAAAATCTTCAAACCTATTTATGACAGTTTGTCCACTTCCACAGAATTCATCCACAGCAATGAAATGACGAATTCCTTGGTTATAGTATTTTGGTATCTTGTCAAACCTATTTATTGTTGTGAGACTAGTACCCAGCGCTATAGAGACCACAACCTTCAGTTCCTGTAAAAGTTGCTGAGAACTATCGGCGTTACTATCATGACAAAAAGCAACAATTGCAGTGGTTTCGACTGGGAGTTTTAAGGACTTAATATGGCTTGCAATACTGTTAAGTGATTTTGCATATCTATCAAAGTCCAAATACAAGAAATTCGAAAGCAAATCACTTACTAGCTGCCTCTGTGAATCGTTTTTGCAGGAGTTATAGAGTTCTGAAATAGCATTATCTTTATGCTTTAGCATCTTTCTTTGCTTAAGCATAAGAGATAACGTCCAAAACAATTCGCGCTTTGACAACCGAAGCATAGATTATAACAATAGTTGCAATAATATTACATTTTCAACACAAAGATAACAACATTTTGGTTTGAATTTGTTAATTTAACCATCACACTATGAATTCTCAGTAATTAATACTTAGGTGTCTCGAATAATGAAAACAGATGTTCTGTATAACTGATGATATCAAGTCTAAATAGTCAACAGCCTCTCCCCTTCATTGGAGGATATGTTTTGTATTATGTATACAACATTCATCCTAATTACTTTGTCCGAATTCCATCCAAAGAAGCAATCTTTCATGGAGTTGGCATTTCAGACCTGCATTTTGAATTTGGATTCACAGGAACATTGCCGATTCTAGTATTTGGAATGATTAACCAGCGGTTAACCATTTCTACAACTGGATAATCAAAAGATAACCTTATTGTTTTGCAGTCATTCTAAACTTTTTAAAGCAAAAGTAAAATGACTGAAAACCTAACATTCGAGGCGTTGCCTCAGATCACCCAGGAACTCAGGTCAGAGGTGATGGCACTCAAGGAGTGCGTCAATTCCCTCGTGCAGGAAATGCACGCGCAAAGAAAATCAAAAGATGACGAGCTCATCGGTATCGATGAAGCAGCAAAGCTTCTACACCTCAGTAAGCACACCATCTATCACAAGGCAAACAGGAACGAAATCAAACACTACAAGCCGGAAGGCTGCAAGCATCTGATGTTCCTCCGTTCAGATCTCATGGAGTGGATCAAGACCAGCGGAAGGGAAAGTGTGGACTCTTCCGCTATCCTCTCCGAAATCCAGAGCGGATTCAGAAGAAAGCCAAAGTCAGTACTGGGAGGAAAGTAGTATGGAGATCCAGGAAATCAAGGAGACCAAGAAGCCCAAGGAGTTCTTGCTCCATTTCGACAAATGGTACCTTCTGGAGCCATTCGAGGATGCTGATATCGGAGCAATCATCAAGGCCCTCTTCAGGTATGCTTTAGAGGGCGTATCGGCTGATGCGATTTCATTTGAAAACCGATTCGCTTTTGCGGTATATAAGAACCTCAAATCCGGCTATGAGTCCAACCAGGACAAGTATGTGCAGAGATGCAGGAAGAATCAGGAGAACGCAAAGAAAGCAGCAGACAGCAGGAATCTGAAAAATATGCTCAAAATGGAAGAAGGTGTCATTTTAACCCCGAAGATGGCATCATGGACATTCGGATTATTCATGGCAATGGAGATGCTGACTGGGATCGCGTTGGTTATGGGGTTGGGATAATACAATTGAAGATGAAAATGAAAGACACACAGAACAATTAATTGCAATGACATCTTGATGAAGACTAAAAACAGAAAAAATTAAGGTCCCTGGTGAAGTATTCATACTGAATGTTCATTATTGTTTGGACGTACTGAAAAAAACGCTATATTTAATTAATATTACAATCCAAGTATGAAGACGACGCAGAACACACAATATGCAAAACACAATTTCTGGGACGGAGCCATATGGCGACCCATGAGATTGTTTGGAATCTATTTCCCCAATTCAGGTCGATGGATCATATATACTCTTCTGGCGGGTTTGGTGATAAACGTGCTTTATGGAGCTTTATCGACTGAAACCTGGAAGGATTTTTTAGAGTATCTCCAAGGCGGTAAACTTTATTTATATTGCATTTCGCTAGTTTCAGCTTCCATAGGTTATTTAACAGAGCAGAAGGACACAAAGTTTTCACTTTATAAAAATTGGATCACAAACATAGGAACCGCAACTATTATATTCTTAACGTTCTTTTTATTTAAAGTCAAATGCTTAGTATTTCAAATTTTCATTTGTCTTTTTTCTATCGCATACGCGATATACTGTAGGGGTATTTCATTTCTGGATGAAGAGAACAATTCAGATGTGACAGATGATGCATTTGAGAATAAAACCAGAAAGAAACTTGCGAAATTACCAAGGCTACAAAAAACACCAGACGGAATGACAGTATGAAGAGCATTAACAAAATAGCATTAAAAGTATCACAACCAATAGGTTGTTATTATTTGACGTCCTTGAACGCAAGTGAATTGTGCCCAATTGTCAAAGTAAACACGTTAAAAGACGGTAAAGGACCTCAACGCGATCCAAATAAAGGACGAATAACTGAAATCTCAAACTACTGCGATGATCCAGATGCTACTTTTCCAACGGCAATAATTGTAAGCATTAATGAAAAGGATGGTGATGTAACCTTTACATATAATGATCTCAATCACGAGTTATGCATAACCTACAATACAACCATTGGTGAAGTAATTGACGGTCAGCATAGGATACTTGGTTTAAAGAAATCATCAAACGCAAAAGCGTTTGACCTCCCTGTCGTATTTGTTGTCAATCCAACTAATGAGCAAAAAGCATATATTTTTTCAATTATTAATAGCAAACAGGAGAAAGTAAATGCCAGCCATATCTATGAATTATTTGGAGTTATAGAGCAACGCAGTCCGTATAAAACCGCTCATAATGTGGCACGTGTAATGAATTACAGCAAACAATCTCCATTTTATCATAGATTAAAGATGCTTGGAAAAATAGATCAAGGACAATTAGATGCCACACTGAGCCAAGGATCTTTTGCAAAACGACTTGTTTCATTAATTTCTAAGAATCCTGATGATGATCAACGCAATATCAAACGAGATAAACCACTTACTGATGACCCCAAATGTCCTTTCAGGAAGTATTTCATCGATGATAGAGACGACGTCATCATAGCTATTATGAGCAACTGCTTCAATGCATTATCAAAAGTTTTCTCAGAAGAATGGTCAGACCCAAAACAGTTCATTCTTTGGAAGTCAACAGGATACAATGCCATAATTGATTCTATTCCAGAAACATTTGAACTTGCAAAGAGAATCGGCCGTATCGATGAAAGCTTGTTTACTGATATTTTTCAGGAACTCAAACAGTTGCTAAAAACGGGTATTGAGATTAACGGTCAACAATCACCACGAAATGTCCAGTTGACATCATCGTATTTCGGTTCAGGAGAATCTGAATCCAGAAGATTAGGCCAGTATTTGTCCAAAGCAATCTCTAATGTTGCAAATCGTCTTCAGAATTAGCAGGACTTATAGCCTATCACTTTCTATTGTACATTCTTTTTAGAAGCCGAACATAACGGAAGGAACCGGTCACTGAGTTCAGTGATCGGTTTTCTATTTCTCCGCCATTCAGTTCTTTCAACGGTCATTTAATCGTGGTCATGTTCTCTGCTTCGGAGCAGCATTATGCCATTACAACGTCAGCCTGGAGACGCTTACTTATGAAACTGTGTTTTACAATGTATTGTCCTGGCTTCTATCAGCTGGTCAATCTTCAATTGAAAAGATGGCTCGGCTCACTTTCGAGCTGAAATTCGACATGAACGACTAAAAATGAGATTTTTACAAGGAAAAAATGTAAATTTGGATTTTTAAGCAAGACAGTTCAATGTACGGTAATATTAATGCTAGCAAGCTCGTTGATGGATATAAGAAAGCATTTGTCGATTCGGCAGTTGTAGCTGATGCAACATATTCACCCCAGCTGTTGACGAACAGAGGTGGACAGAAAGTATTGACGGCCCTCGAAAAGGAGCTTAAAGGTTGCGACGATCTTTTTATTTCTGTCGCTTTCATTACCATGGGAGGTGTTGCCCCTCTTCTTGGCACATTAAAAGACCTTGAGAAGAAGGGTGTCAAAGGCAGGATTCTTACTACTGATTACCTTATGTTCAGTGACCCACGTGCCCTGGACAAGCTCAACAGCTTGAACAATCTCGATGTACGAGTGTTTAAGACAGGAGAAAATAACGTTGGTTTCCACACCAAGGGGTATATGTTCCATAACAATGGCGACCTTCGCATTATTGTAGGTAGTTCCAATTTAACTCAAGATGCCATTACGAAGAACCATGAGTGGAACACTAGAATGGTATCTACATCCGATGGGCAGTTTGCGCTGGACATTGAAGACGAATTCAATAATCTCTGGGATACCTCTGTTTGTTATTCTGAATACAGAGATGAATATTCAGAGATTTACAACAACAGTCAAAGAGAGCGAGAAGAGCTAGATAAACTAACAAGAACTTTAGATCTAAGCTATTCTCAAGTGCTCCAGCCAAACTCGATGCAGGAGCAGTTTATTCTGAACATTGAAGAGATTATTCACAAAGGTGGCAAGAGAGCCTTACTCATCTCTGCTACAGGCACAGGAAAAACATACGCTTCCGCATTTGCTCTAAGAAAATTATTCACAGACAAAGTCTTCTCGAATAAGAAAGCCTTATTTCTTTCTCATAGAGAACAAATAAACAAGCAGGCTCTAAAAAGTTACAAAAGGATATTCGGAAAGAATGTCCCTATGGAATTGCTTAGTGGTAACCAGAATAATATCCAAAAAGCAAAATCTGGAAAGTTCTTGTTTTCAACAATGAACATGATGGCTAAAACTGACATCATGGAACAATTCCAACCAGACGAGTACTCTGTCATTGTATTGGATGAATGTCATCGAAGTGGAGCCGTCAGCTATCAGAGGATTATTGATTATTTCAAGCCCGAACTTCTATTAGGCATGTCGGCATCTCCTGAGAGAACTGACAACTTTGATGTATTTAGTCTCTTTGACCATAACATTGCATGTGAGATTAGACTTCAACAGGCGCTTGAAAATGATTTGCTTTGTCCATTCCACTATTTCGGCATCACTGACCTTGAAATAGATGGAGAAGCTGATGATCTCAACAGATTCAGACAACTTACTGCAGATAAAAGAGTAGAATATATCATTAAGCAAGCCGACTATTACGGATATAGTGGTGACAGAGTAAAAGGTCTGATATTCTGCAGCACAAAGAAGGAGGCTGAGGAACTTAGCCGCAAATTCAATCTTACCAGAAGATTTAACACAACAATGCTTTGTGGTGATAACACACAGGAAGAAAGGGAATCTGCCATAGAACGTCTTGTTGATGACAATGCTGTAGATAGGCTTGACTATATCTTCACCGTCGACATCTTTAACGAAGGTGTTGATATTCCGGAAATCAACCAGGTCATCATGCTACGTCCTACAGAATCCCCTATCATCTTTGTTCAACAGTTGGGACGTGGACTTAGAAAAGCTGACGGAAAAGAATTCGTAATTGTTATCGACTTTATTGGCAATTACCAAAACAACTACATGATTCCTATTGCCTTATCTGGAGATAGGACTGGCAACAAGGATAATATCCGCAGGAGCCTAATGGAGGGTAACAACATAATTAAAGGCGCCTCTACCATATATTTCGATGAAATCTCCAGAGATAGAATCTATAAGTCCATTGATGGTGCAAAGCTCAACAACAAGAGATTGTTGCGTAAAGAGTATCAAGACTTCAAATTCAAGTTGGGGCGAATTCCTACCCTAAAGGAATTTGACGATATGGGCGAATTGGATCCTCTAAGATTGATTGACACATGGGGATCATATCAAGCTTTCCTTATCGACAGCGACGACGACTATCAAATACCACTGTCAGAATACCAGCTTAATGTACTGGAGTTCTTGTCTCGGAAATTTGCCTCCGGGATGAGAATTCACGAATTGTCACTGCTCAATATACTCGTGAATACACCAGATACAGTTGATCTATGGGAAAGCTATCTGAAGGAAAAACATGGCATTGAGTTGAACGAAATAACGAGGAGTAGCGTATTCAATGTCTTGGGAGGCAAATTCTTTCGAGGAAATTCATTTAAATTAGAACTTGTCGAAGTTCTGAACAATACTCCGACTTTATCGAAAGATTTCCAGAAAGCCCTTCTATCCGCAAGGTTCAAGGAAGCCGTAGTAGAACTGATTAAGTTTGGAATATATAGGTACAACAAAGACTACTCAAACAACTATCCTGGCACATCATTTAATCTCAACAAGAAATACACTTATGCTGAGGTATGCTGGTTGCTGAACTGGAAAGCTGAGGAGGTATCATTGAACATTGGTGGTTACAAATATGATACTTATTCAAAAACATATCCTGTATTCATCAACTACGAAAAGGGAGATGAGGTTGGAGTAACGACAAGGTATGAAGACAGGTTTAATGACCAATCTACTTTGACTGCAATATCCAAGAGTCGAAGAACTTTGGATTCCGAAGACGTAATCAACGCGCGTAACAGTAAGTCTCGTGGAATCCTTATGCCATTGTTTGTCCGTAAGAACAAAGACGATCAGACATCTAAAGAGTTCTATTTCCTTGGGACAATGGAACACAATGGTTTGGCAAATGAGTTCATCATGCCTGGAACAGATAACATTACTGCTGTAGAGATCGGATACAAATTGGATACTCCAGTAGAGAACAACCTTTATGAATACATAACAGATCAACTATCATGAAACATATAGAAGTTGTAGCAGCAATTATCAAATCAGGAAACAAAATATTCACAACTCAGAGAGGATATGGAGATTTCAAAGACATGTGGGAGTTCCCGGGAGGGAAAATGGAGCCAGGTGAAACACCTGAGGCTGCTTTAGTTAGAGAAATCAAGGAGGAACTAGCGACAGATATTGCTGTTGATCAATTTGTCTGCACAATAGAGCATGATTACCCTACATTTCATCTAACAATGCATAATTACCTATGCCATGTCGTTTCCGGCAATCTCGAGTTACTTGAACACGAAGCGGCTCAATGGCTCGATTTAGAGCATATTAATGTTGTTAATTGGTTGCCAGCGGATCTTAAGATTTTAGAGCCACTAAAACAGATCATAGATATAACCGAGTGCCAACAGGACATGAAGAATGGATAGTATTATTGATAATACCCTGCAGGGATTAAGTCCAAACTCCACCCTAGCACATATATACGATAATACAGTAGCAACATACAAGTTCTACTGGTTCGTTTCCATTCTTGATATCGTAGTGAAAGAAGGGAAAGATGTTTTATCATTTTGGGAGATCATTGCCGGAATGATTTCTGAATCATGGTACCCTATTCATTATTTTAAGCTGTCATTCGGAAAATCAGATTCCATTTATCAGCAGAGTAAAGAACTCAAAAGTTATCTCGAGATACCTATCGATCGTGACAAGGACAAGATTAAAGCATCTATCATAGATAACATCAATGACCCAAACACGCTTAGGCTGTTACGAGTCTTTACTATGAATGTCCCATATAGATTCTTGTCACCATGGATAAAAGAATCACAGAATGACAGGATGGAAATGCGTTCCAGATCCTTTGAGAACAACTGTTTATATGCCATATATGGCAAAGAAATACACCTCAATCCTAATTGGAAGAATTATCTGATAGAGCACTACTCAATGCTTAGAGATTTCACATTCTGGAACTTGAACCAATTTCTTCAGAAAAGAAATCCCAATGTCCCCGATCTGTCATCAAAATTGATTAGACCAATTCAGAGAGAGTCATTGACAAATCAGAGGAAACTGTGGAACATGTTCATTCATGAGAACAAAGGTCTTGAATGTATCTACACACACTCAATTCTGACAAAAGAAGATTATGATCTGGATCATTTCATACCATGGAGTTTTGTTGCCCATAATCAGATGTGGGATCTTCTCCCAGCTGATCCAAGCATAAACAGTTCAAAGAGCAATTTACTCCCTCCTTTGGACATATATATCAAGCCATTCTCCCAGATTCAGCATTCATTCTTGAGCTATATCTACGATAAAAAGCCTAATGAGCGACTGCTTGAAGATTATCTGCAGATAGGAGACTCAATCTCTGATCTTGTCAATCTCTCAGATGATGACTTCACATCTGCATTTAGCAAGATCTTATCACCACTTGAACAGATTGCCTCAAACATGGGGTTCAATTACATGAAATAATAATGACTATGAACTGTCCATTTTGTAATAGTGACGAACAAAAGATTCTTGTAAAAGAAGAAGGCTTCACAGCTTTATTCGATGGGTTTCCTGTCAGTCCAGGACACCTTCTGATTGTTCCTGATAGACACGTTGACAATTACTTCCTACTTGAGGACAATGAGAAAGACATATTGTGGAGAGCTGTTGACAGATGCAAACTTCTTCTCGATGAAAAGTACCATCCCGATGGATATAATATTGGAATCAACATAGGCAAAGATGCAGGTCAAAGTATTCCTCACGTACATATCCACTTAATTCCCCGATATAATGGAGATGTAGCTAATCCAAGAGGTGGAGTTAGAGGAGTAATCCCAGGAAAACAGAATTATTGATAATGGTAGCATTCGGTATAATAGTTCTAATCTGCTTATTCTTAGCTCTTGTAATATTCAAAAAAACATCTACAAAAGTAGCAGAGATAAAGCTTGTATCTCTTCAGAACACGCTAGACGAATTACGCGATACCGTCGATACCGCGTTAGCTGATATAAGTGCCAAGTTTACTTTCAGCCACTACATTACGGAGAGTGAGCGTAAGGAGATAGATGAAAAATATTCTCAACTCTTAAAACGTCTTCGTTTGTTCGTTGAACGCAAACAAATGGAAGAGTGTAAAGGAACTGAGCCTTTCAAAAGATTATATAAGGGATTATCCGATACCAGTGGATTCAAAGCAATCAATAATGACAAGTTCATTAAGGAACAACTAAACAAGCACAGTCAATACTTTGATACAGTTCTAGCATATCCTCTTGATCCTCAGCAAAGAGAAGCAATAGTTTCTCTGGAGGATAACGTCCTTGTAATCAGCAGTGCTGGAAGTGGGAAGACGATGACTACCGTAGGCAAAGTTCGTTACCTCATAGATAAGCAAAACGTTGATCCTAAGAAGATTCTTTTGATTACCTTCACGCGCAAAGCGGCAGCATCCCTATCTGAAAGGCTTGGTGAAAAGAGCCTTAAATGTGTTACGTTCCACAAGCTGGCGCTTGATGTTATAGCCGAAGCAACTGGTGAAAAGCCAGATATTGCTGGATCGGATTTTCCAATACTGGTTTATCATGATCTGATGGATAATAATCAGGAATTCCATCACGCGATATCAGATTACGTACTTAGAGCCCGCTATAAGATGCGCGATCAGTTCGATTATACTTCAGCAGAAGACTACATGAAGGACAGAAAGACAATGGGAATCCAGGCTTACTATACAGACATGGATGGACGTCCAATATTCTGCAAGAGTGACGAGGAAAGCCAGATCTGCGATTATCTCGGTGAGCGCGGTGTGAAATTTCGTTATGAGGAGAAGTATGAGTTTAATGTTCAAGACCAGGAGCATAGACAATACAAACCTGATTTCTCCATTTATTTCGAAGATTGTAATGGTCGTGATCGTCATATATATCTTGAACATTTTGCAGTAAATGAAAAAGGCCATGTACCTGCTTGGTTTGGAGATGGCACAACAGAATCACATCAAATCGCTGAGAACAACTATCTCAACGGCATTGAATGGAAGAGAAAAATCCATCAGGAAAAAGGTACTGTATTATTGGAGACTAGAAGTGCAGACTTCCATAGAGGAGATGTATTTGAGATTCTTGACAAACAGCTAAAGGAGTGTGGACTAGAGAAATATAATTACCAAAAGAATAAGGACGTTGTATCACGAGAGCTTGCTAAACAAGAGCAAAGTATCTTGGACATGTTAACCGCTTTTACTTTTCTGCTAAAATCCAAGGGAATGCAGCCTAACAGTTTAGACTCTCTTGGTATTGAAAGAAAAGACAAAGTCACGGTTAACCAGATAATTAAGCCATACCTGCTTGCTTACCAGAAGAGGAGTAACGATACTAGAGAAATTGATTTTGTTGATGCAATCAATATGGCCACAGACTTGTGCAACAATGGTCACAGACACGAATATGAATATATTCTCGTAGATGAGTTCCAAGATATTTCTCTTGACAGATATAAATTCTTGCAGTCCTTGAGAACTGTTACACCACTTACAAAGCTTTTCTGTGTCGGCGATGACTGGCAGTCGATCTATCGGTTTGCGGGTAGCGATATGGCTTTGTTTAAGGATTTCAGCAAATACTTTGGCTACACAAAAGAATGCAGGATGGAGACAACCTACAGATTCGGAGAGCCTTTAATCCAGAAAACTTCAGAGTTCATACTCCACAACCCTGACCAGAAGTCAAAGACAGTTCGCCCATTTAATCAAGATGCGACAACAAAACTTGAGTTTATTGGTGTTGCCGACAGAGATGATACCGTTAGTAAAGTCATATCATTGATCGACTCTTTACCTAAGGATAAGGAGATTTATGTCCTAGGAAGATATTCATTCAATGTGAACGTTTTCAAGAATTCACCAATTTCTATCAAGCATACTTCTGCTAAGACATCTCTGACTTATAATGGTCGTGATATGACTTACATGACAGTTCATCAGTCAAAAGGTCTTGAATGCGACTATGTGATTTTACTTGGATGCGACAGTGGTAATATGGGATTTCCTGCAGAAATTGCTGATCCTCCAGTCCTGAAATATGTCTTGAGTGCACCTGATGGATATGAATATGGAGAAGAACGGCGTGTATTCTATGTTGGAATTACTAGAGCAAAGATTGTCACATTTGTTTTCTTTAATACTAATAGACCATCAGCCTTCATTTCGGAATTCATATCAATCAATAACACAAATGACAGTGATGAGGATCATATTCCAGAAGATGAAAGATGCCCTAAATGTAAATGTGGACGTGTAATAGAAGCATACAGAGGAAAGGCCATAAACGGTAACCCATATGCAGTTTACACCTGCTCAAATGAAAAATATGGTTGTGATTATAAAGAGACAATATTTGTTAACCTTAACCGCGGCTACAGAGAACGTAAGAGGTAAGGACGATATATATGTGGGGGAATATAGTCACATGACTAAGGTTGTCCACCAGTTTAGTCCAGTTGGGTGCATATAGGAAAGTAAACTGATTAAACTGGTATATCTTCCCTCCTCTCAATCTGGGGGCGTTAATAGAAATATTTTATATTTGTTATATTGCTTTGATATACACCCCAGGAATTTCAACTGATAATAGATCAATCCACTATCTATTGTCTTTGTCAGTACAAGGATCCAGGAGTTCTATTATGGTTCTTACCAATACATAATAATCACTTGAATAAGATTAACTCTAAAACATCCTTGTCAGTTACTTGAAATTAGATTTCTAAGAATGGTGGCTATAGCGATGGTTAGAAAGACCTCTTCCCATTCCGAACAGAGAAGTCAAACCCATCCGCGCCAATGGTACTACACTTGTGGGAGAGTAGGTCGCTGCCAATCCTGTACAGGTATGACCAGCTAACTGTGCAGTATAGATAAGCTGGCGGGAGAAGTCCTATATGAAACTAATCTTAAAAGCGGAGGTTCATATGAACGTTAATACCGACATTAAGATTGAAATCAATGGAAGAGACATCATTGCATTGATTCTAATCATTGCCATCCTGTTCTAATGCATTGTTTCACGGCCTACTACTGTATTTAGGTAGTAGGCCGCTTTGTTGAGTTTTATGGTTCTTTGAAATCTTCAGTCTTGTCACATTGGCAGAAATCTCCTATATTTGCCAACGTACTCTGGCATGAACCCATAAGTGTCAACTGGTTAAGAGTCAATCCCCTATCGATTCTGCCAGCACATTGGTTCTGCGGTGAAAAAAGGGAAGGTACAAGGTTTTTATCATGTCACTGATGCTGAGCAACATGCACATTCTCAAAAGGTCATGCTATTTGCGCTGGGGAATGTAAAAAATGACTCGTATCTTATTGATTTCTAGAACGCTATAAGTCAAGCTGTTCTGCCTAGTGCATCGCAAAATTAATCTGCATGGCTAAGGTACAAATAATCGCTGAGATTGCTCCAAATCTTCCGTTTTCAGAGTTCAATTTTTATGATCCATCCAGGTCGACGTTCGAATTATCCGCAAAAAAGCGTATATTTGCAACAACACATTTGGGGTGCTGCCCCGGTAGTTTCCGGGGGTGCTGAGAATATACCCACAACCTGATGCAGGTAATGCTGCCGTAGGTGAAAGGCCGGACAATCCCGGCACATGAAAAGCCTCCTGATGTGAAACATGCATTCAGGAGGCTTTTTCAATGAAGATCTACATCAACAGGCAGGAAACAGAAACTTCCGCCACTACCGTGCAGGAGCTCGCACAGAGCCTGAATCTGCCAGAAAGAGGCGTGGCACTCGCCATCAACAACGCAATAGTGCAGCGTTCGCAGTGGGCGCAGACCACCCTCGGCGAGGATGACAGGATAACCATAATCAAGGCCGCATTCGGAGGTTAGGTCATGCTGCAGTTCATAACACACTACACTAACACCATCAGCTATCTGGACTCCGTGCGTCTTGCCCTTGAGGGCGGATGCAGGTGGGTGCAGCTGAGAATGAAGGGCGCAAGCGAGGAGAAGATGCTTCCCGTGGCACTCGAGGCGCAGAGGATGTGCCGCGAGGCGGGAGCCACCTTCATCATAGACGACCACGTTGAGCTCGTCAGGCGCATAGGTGCCGACGGAGTCCATCTGGGCAAGAACGACATGCCCATTGACGAGGCACGCAGCATACTGGGCAGCGGCTTCATCATAGGAGGCACCGCCAACACCTTCGATGATGTTCTCATGCACCACCGCCGCGGAGCCGACTACATAGGCTGCGGCCCCTTCCGCTTCACCACCACCAAGGAGAAGCTCTCCCCCGTTCTGGGACTCGAGGGCTACCGCAGCATCATGGAGCAGATGAAGGCCGCCGGACTTGACATGCCCGTGGTCGCCATAGGCGGAATCACCGCCGCCGACATACCCTCCATCATGGCAACCGGAGTCACCGGCATTGCCCTCAGCGGCAGCGTGCTCAGAGCCGCCGACCCGGCAGCCGAAATGGCCCGCCTGATTGCAATCACTGAAAACGTAAAACACATATAAAGATGGAAAAACTCATCATTGCCGGAAGGGAATTCAGCTCCCGCCTCTTCCTTGGCACCGGCAAATTCAACGACAACGGCCTCATGGCACAGGCAATAGACGCATCCGAGACTGAGATGGTCACCGTAGCCATGAAGCGCATTGAACTCCAGGACAGCCAGGATGACCTCCTGCGCCACATTGTCCAGAACCCGCGCATCCAGCTTCTGCCCAACACCAGCGGCGTACGCAACGCCGAGGAGGCTGTATTCGCAGCACAGATGGCACGCGAGGCATTCGGCACCAACTGGCTCAAGCTTGAGATCCACCCCGACCCGCGCTACCTCCTGCCAGACAGCATAGAGACCCTCAAGGCAACAGAGCAGCTCGTGAAGCTGGGCTTCATCGTCCTCCCATACTGCCAGGCCGACCCAACCCTCTGCAAGCATCTTGAAGAGGCCGGAGCAGCCACAGTCATGCCTCTGGGAGCTCCTATCGGCACAAACAAGGGACTCCAGACAAGGGACTTCCTGCGCATCATCATAGAGCAGGCCAACGTTCCCGTAGTGGTTGACGCCGGAATCGGAGCACCTTCACACGCCGCCGAGGCCATGGAGATGGGCGCCAGCGCCTGCCTCGTGAACACAGCCATCGCCGTTGCCGGCAACCCTGTAGAGATGGGAATCGCCTTCAAGGAGGCAGTGATTGCCGGACGCCGCGCTTTCGAGGCCGGACTCGGCGCAACCTCCGACGGCATGATTGCCGAAGCATCTTCACCACTCACCTCATTCCTTGACTAAAGAAATACACATATGCCAAACGACAACAAAGCATACGCAAAGAGGGAAAAGGCATACATGAGCGGAAAGCTCTTCCCTGAAATTAAGGTGGGCATGACCAAGGTCAACCTTACACCTACTGTGACCAAGGACAAGGCTGGTGTCCCTCATATGCAGGAAAATGCTCCTGTATATATCTATGATACCAGCGGTCCATTCAGCGACCCGGCAATCGAAGTAGACCTCAAGAAAGGCCTTCCACGCATCCGTGAACAGTGGATCCTTGACAGGGGTGACGTGGAGCAGCTTCCACAGGTCAGCAGCGAATACGGCCGCATGAGACTTGAGGATCATTCGCTTGACAGCCTCAGATTCGAGCATATCGCGCTTCCATACCGCGCAAAGGCAGGTAAATCCATCACCCAGATGGCATACGCCAAGGCCGGCATCATCACTCCTGAAATGGAGTATGTCGCAATCCGCGAGAACATGAACTGCGAGGCGCTCGGTATCAAGAGCCACATCACCCCTGAGTTCGTACGTGACGAGATTGCACGCGGACGCGCAGTACTTCCTGCAAACATCAACCATCCGGAGGCTGAGCCGATGATCATCGGCCGCAACTTCCTTGTGAAGATCAACACCAACATCGGCAACTCGGCGACCACCTCAAGCATCGAGGAAGAGGTCGACAAGGCTGTATGGAGCTGCAAGTGGGGCGGAGACACCCTCATGGACCTCTCTACCGGAGAGAACATCCACGAGACCCGCGAGTGGATCGTGCGCAACTGTCCTGTACCGGTTGGAACCGTACCTATCTACCAGGCCCTCCAGAAGGTCGGCGGCAAGGTTCAGGACCTTTCATGGGAAATCTACCGCGACACTCTCATCGAGCAGTGCGAGCAGGGTGTGGACTATTTCACCATTCACGCAGGTATCCGTCGCCAGAATGTTCATCTCGCCGACAGCCGTCTCTGCGGTATCGTCAGCCGTGGTGGCTCCATCATGAGCAAGTGGTGCCTCATACACGACAGGGAGTCATTCCTCTACGAGCACTTTGACGAGATCTGCGACATAGTTGCACAATACGACGTTGCCCTCTCGCTCGGAGACGGCCTGCGTCCGGGCTGCACGGCCGACGCCAATGACGCCGCACAGTTCGCTGAGCTTGATACCATGGGCGAGCTCGTGACCCGCGCCTGGGAGAAGAACGTACAGGCATTCATCGAGGGCCCTGGTCATGTTCCAATGCACAAGATCCGCGAGAACATGGAACGTCAGCTTGACCATTGCCACGAGGCTCCATTCTATACCCTTGGACCTATCGTGACCGACATCGCTCCTGGCTATGACCATATCACTTCTGCTATCGGTGGTGCACAGATCGCATGGCTCGGAACCGCAATGCTCTGCTACGTTACACCGAAGGAGCATCTTGCCCTTCCTAACAAGGAGGACGTGAGAGTCGGAGTCATCACCTACAAGATCGCCGCTCATGCAGCAGACCTCGCCAAGGGCCACCCTGGAGCATGCGTACGTGACGACGCTCTCTCAAAGGCTAGATTCGATTTCAGATGGAGAGATCAGTTCCATCTCTCACTCGATCCGGACCGTGCTCTTCAGTACTACGAGGAGGCTGGTCATACCGACGGTGAGTACTGCACCATGTGCGGTCCGGACTTCTGCGCCGCAAAGCTTACCCACGACCTCAGGAAACTCTAGGCCATGCTGAACTCTGAACAGCATACCCGATATTCGCGGCATCTGCGGCTCGAAGACTTTGGCACCGAGGGGCAGGAACGCTTGCTCCGGGGCAAGGTGCTGCTTATAGGGGCAGGCGGGCTTGGCTCACCCTGCGCTCTGTATCTGGCGGCTTCGGGTGTAGGCACAATAGGCATCGTGGACGGTGATTTTGTGTCACTCGACAACCTGCAGCGGCAGGTGATACACTTCAGCGATGACCTTGGCAAGAAGAAAGTGTGTTCTGCCAGCGAAAAGATATCGCGCATCAATCCTGATGTAAAGGTAGAGACCTACCCCACATTCCTTACCCAGGACAATGCTCTCGACATCATCTCGCCTTACGACTTTGTGATTGACTGCACCGACACATTTGCGTCAAAGTATCTGGTCAACGACGCCTGCGTGATGGCCGGCAAGGCATTCTGCTGCGGAGGCGTATTGAAATGGGGAGGACATGTGATGACCCACGTGTCGGGTACGGCCTGCTATCGCTGCCTCTTCCCCGAACCGCCCGAACGCAGTCAGGTAGAGACCTGCTCTACCGTGGGTGTACTGAGCCCTGCCGTAGGCATCATGGGTACGATACAGGCGTGCGAAGCGCTGAAATATCTGGCACAGACAGGACAGCTGCTGACCAATTCGCTGCTGACTTTCGATGCGCGTTCAATGGAGTTCATGCATATGGAATTTGACAGAAATGAGGATTGCCCGCTCTGCGGCAAGAATCCTGCAATCACTGAGTTGCAGGAGTATGCCTTCATGCCGTGTAAAAAATAAGGTTATCCTCCTCTAAACAAAAAACAATGTTCAGTGAAGAATTAAAGAAATATGACTGGGACGAGACTACGGCAAAGATAGCCTCCAAAACCGACAGCGACGTCCGCCGCGCCCTCTCCAAAGAGCACTGCGACGTAGAAGACTTCATGGCCCTCCTGTCACCCGCCGCCAAGCCATACCTTGAAACCATGGCCCGCCTCTCGCGCAAATACACACAGGAGAGGTTCGGCAAGACCATGTCAATGTTCATCCCCCTCTACATAACCAACTCCTGCTCCAACAGCTGCGTCTACTGCGGCTTCCACGTGCAGAACAAGATGGCACGCACCATCCTCACGCCGGAGCAGATAGAGGACGAATACAAGGCAATCAAGAAGCTCGCGCCATTCGAGAACATCCTTCTCGTGACCGGAGAGAACCCCGCAAAGGCCGGCGTGCCGTACCTTGCCAAGGCAATCGACATTGCCAAGAAGTACTTCTCCAACATCAAGATAGAGGTCATGCCTCTGGCAGCCGAAGAGTACAGGGAACTGTGCGACCACGGCCTCAACGGCGTAATCTGCTTTCAGGAGACCTACCACAGGGAGAACTACAACATCTACCATCCGCGCGGGCAGAAGGCCAACTTCGAGTGGCGCTGCAACGGCTTCGACCGCATGGGCCAGGCAGGGGTACACTCCATAGGCATGGGTGTCCTCATAGGCCTTGAGAAGGAATGGCGCACGGATGTGACCATGATGGCCTACCATCTGCGCTACCTGCAGAAGCACTACTGGCGCACAAAGTACAGCGTCAACTTCCCGCGCATGCGACCTGCCTGCAACGAGGGATTCCAGCCCAACTGCTTCATGACCGACCGCGAACTTGCCCAAGCCACCTTTGCCATGCGCATCTTCGACCACGACGTTGACATCTCATATTCAACCCGTGAGCCGCAGGTGATCCGCGACAACATGGCTACGCTTGGCGTGACCACCATGTCGGCGGAGTCCAAGACCAACCCTGGTGGATATTACACCTACCCTCAGGCACTTGAGCAGTTCTCGGTGAGCGACGAGAGAACTGCCGCCGAGATTACCGCAAGACTCAGGGAGATCGGCCGAGAGCCTGTGTTCAAGGACTGGGACGCATCTTTCGACCTTTTCAGGTAGCATGCTCTACATCGTCATCACACTCCCCCATTTCTTTCCGGGCGAGGCAGCTGCCATCACGGCAAAGTTCCAAGCCGGACTGGAGCGTCTGCATCTGAGAAAGCCGGGAAGCACCATAGATGAATGCAGGAGTCTCCTCCGGGAGATTCCTGCATGTTATCATGACAGGATCGTCATCCATGACCACTTCGGACTTCTTGAGGAGTTCGGGCTCTGCGGGGTGCATCTCAACTCCCGCAATCCTTCCGCCCCCGACGGCTGGAAGGGGCACGTTTCCATTTCCTGCCACAGCATTGAGGAACTGGCGGCGTGCAAGGGACGCGGGTTCACATACATGAGCCTGAGCCCCATCTTCAATTCAATTTCAAAGGCAGGCTATACTGCCGCATTTTCCAATGAAGAGATGTTCGCCGCCCGCGACTCCGGCATCATCGATTCCTCTGTCATGGCTCTGGGAGGCGTATGCCCAGAGAATATCTCCAAGGCTGCGGAGTTCGGCTTTGGCGGCGTGATGGTGCTGGGTGACGCCTGGAGGTAGATTCTGTTTGGAATTCTATTCCCAGATTTTTAAGATAGCCCCATACCAGAAGCCCAAGCGCTGGGGCATCGGGCTCCAAGCTGGGTATGGAGTTGCTCTACATAACAACCAGGTCTTCCCTGCTCCTTACATTGGCGTATGTGTCAGCTGGAACTTCTTGCAGTTCTAGGCATTATTGATGAAGATTATTCGTCCTTAGGGCCTGGAACGAGAGTCCTGTCCGCTGATATGGAAATACCGTATGAGACATCCCTCACCCTTCCAGGCTGAGGGACAAGAATTCCCTTCTCAGTAAGATCTTTCACGTCCCTGCCAGCAGTATCATCCGACACTTTAGCCTGCTTTGCCCAGTTCTTGACATTGAGCTTGCCGCAGTAGCCGTCAAGATAAATGTTCAAAACGGTTTTCTGGCGATCTGACACAACCACCTGGGAGTGGGTCTGCCAGAATATCGACTTGTCAAGGATTGATGAAAGCATCTCTCCCGCACTCTCTATCAGTTGGAATGAGCTGGAACTTTATAACCGTATCTTCGGACAGTGAAGGAAGACTGGAAATCGCATCCAGTTTGACAGTGCCAAATTGATTGCGGGCATAAAAGTATAACGGACAAAAGAATACGCCAACGCGCCAGTAACGCCTGAAAGCAGGATAACGATTTTGGGAATGAGTCTGCTGTTTTAATGGCCTCGATGTCTCTCTTTCCTTTTAGCCTGTTTGAGCTCGAATTTCCGCTCTTTATCAACGTCTCTTTGTTCTTTGGAGAGGGCCTTGCGTACCTGTTTATTCTCTTCTTGCTGAAGTTTCAGTGCCTGTTGCGATTTGGTGCCGATACCAGTATTCTGGGTCTGTCTTCTTGCTTCCCTCAATTGCCGCTTGGGATTTCTGGGCCTTGGCTTCACCTCGGTTTCAATTGGTCGGCTATATTTCAGCTGATTCCAGTTTTTGTCTATAAATTCTATTACCTCCTGATCTGTCGGCTCTGCTCCGAAAGTCACTTTGCACACCTGCATCTGATTGTCCTCAGTTATCTCAAAAAGACCGATCCAGAAAGGGTCTTCAAACAGGATGGTAAGAGTATGGAGGCTACTGACAGAGCGGAATCGGAGCTGTTGCTCAGGCTTCATTGGGATTCACAGTGCAGTCATCAACTATCTGCCCTTCCTGATGTTTCTTTTCCTTCGGCGGGAATGCCGCATCGAATTCGTTGAATGCTTCAGGGTTTTCGAATGCGATGTAATATCCTTTCGGAGTGTGATAGGTACCCTCTACCCCTTTCAGGTATCCTGGGATCAGTTCCTGCGCAAGAAAGTACGGCACCTCTGACTCCTTCGGCTCCGCGTGATAGTGTATGCCAAGGGAACTGGCAAGGACAAATCCCGCGTGTTTGTAGAATTCGATGTTGCCTTCCATACATAACACTCCTACCCCCATTTCGCGGGCCTTCTCGATCGAATAGTTCAGCAATTTGAGGCCATATCCCTTGCGCTTCCAGTCGGGATGAATGCTGATAGGGCCGAACGTCCAGGCAGGCATCGAGCTGCCATCTTCGCTTATTATTTCCGCCTTGGAATACATCACGTGGCCGATGATCTTGCCATCTTCCTCCATCACAAAATCCAACTCGGGAATGAAATCCGGATTGCTTCTGTAATTGTGCAGCACGAAATGTTCAACACATTCCGGTGCGTAAACGTTCCAGAATGCTTCGCGGGTCAGTTCTTCAACCTCGCAATAATCTTCGGGTGTTTCAAGTCTGATGTTCATATCTTTCTGTTAATTTCTAATTTGTTTCCACCGGAACCTGGATGATAGTCAGCCATTTGTCCGAATCTTCCTGATTCCATATTCCGTCTATGTAGACTGCACGCGGATCACCCGCAATCTTATAGTTTTCCTTTTCGAGCCATGCAAATAGGTCAATGTAGGCCTGATACAGCTTGCCATACTCACCGAAAACCTTCAAGCAGGCCGCCTTCGGAACTTCCGGTATGTCCTTGAATCTGATGATGTCCGAATCATTCCCCTTGCAGGTCACTTTCTCGCAATACTCGATGTCAATATCCTGAGGCTTGTATCCTCCGTGCTCGATGGTGTAGCTGTAGCCCGGTTCCGGGCACTCACAGCCCAGGCGGGCCATTTCAGGACCGATGACTTCGCAGCACAGGCGTCCGAGGTCCTGGTAGGAAGGGATGATTGTACGGTGTGATGCCACAGTGATTGCAGGCAGGCTTTCAAAATAAATATTTTCCATTTTGTGTAATTTCTTCTGGGAAGCCACCACGGCCTTAAGCATCCGTTCGCGCTCCTTCAGCACCTCAAGCTCGGCTTTGCAGGCCCTGATCTTCTCCTCAAGAGACTCAATCGAAGGGAAATGGCTGTCGTCTTCCCAAAGGTCTCGTATCTCCTCAAGCGAATATCCCAGGCTCTTGAGCGTTGTGATGCTTTGAATCTTCTGCAGCTGGCCCACGGCATAATAGCGGTAGCCCGTTTCGCGGTCAATTATTTCCGGCCGCAAGAGGCCAATCTCTTCGTAATGCCGCAGAGCCCGCACTGTGACTCTGCCAAGTCGTGAGAACTCCCCGATTTTCAAACGATTTTTATCCATAACATCTGTGCACTGATTGTTAACGCCTGCAAAGATATATATTGCCGTAGGGTACGAGTCAAGAAAATACCATACATTTTTTATTTGTTATCTCATTCTGCTCTTCACGTCAGAACCAGCACCGGTGCCCTTGTATTTGCTCTGGGCTGTATTGAAGTTGTACCTGATGGAGAACTTCACCCTTTGAGTATCCATACGGTTGGTCTGGTAGATGATATGGCTTCCACAGTCGGTCATCACATCATATCTGCCAAGTCCGGCAAGGTCGGACCCTTCAAGTCTCAGGACGAGGGTCTCGTCGAAAAATGATTTCTGAACGGCGGCAGAGATATCTAGGTAGTTGTTCGTAAGCATTGCGTTCTGGGAATAAGCCTTGCTGTGGAATTCTCCTCCGAACTCTATCTGCCAGTCATTCTTGAACCTGAGAGTGTTGAAAAGCTGCGCGATGAACATCGGCTTGTCGCTGAAGGAGACTTCCCTGCGGCTGGTGATCTCGCGCGGGTCCGGCATATCGAGAGTGAGCCATTGCTGCTGCACTCCGACCGTATAATTCATAGTCCAGATTCCTATTGTAGGTGCGGCGTTCATGAACCATGCGAGTGTTCTGACCGGCCTGTCCAAGTTCGTCGGATGAACCAGCACCACGCCCTTGTCATTGTACAGCTCCGACCACTGCGAGATGGCGTCGTTTAAACGGGAGTACTGCGTCACCATAGTGAGCCATTTCCAGTTGACGTTCAAACCCAGATCATGGTTTGTCTGCGGTTGGAGTTTCGCATTGCCACTTTGGTATATATATCGGCTATGGTAGCGAACTGCACTGCTGAGCGACTGGAAATCAGGCCTTTGCGTCTTGGCACTATAGCTCATCTGCATCTGGACAGGGCCGAATGCGTTGGCATAAGAGATCGTCGGGAAGACATTGTCATACTTCCTGTCAAGGTCGTCGGAGCCTTTGATGTCGTCGTATGCGTATTTGACATGCTCATAGCGTACTCCGGCACTGAACTGCCCGACCTTCTGCAAATAGAAACCATATGATGCAAACAGGGCTATATTATCCTCGCTCACCTTCGACGCAGACGAAGGCACTGCGGTGCTGTTGATGGTGTAATCGTCATTCCTACGGGAGAATACGTCTTCCGTACCTGCCTGAAGCGTTCCCTGCCAGATCGGATACGAAAGCACGAGCTTTGCCGCATACATTCTGCTGCCGCTATGTGACAGGTAATTGACGTCATCGTTCTGTCCCGTTGTGCTCTTTTCCATGGTGTGAGCATCCTGCGAAGTTCTCATCCCATAGTAATCTGCATTGAAGTCAATGCCCAGTTTGCCTGCGCGACCATTGTAATAAGCGTTGGCAGATATCCCGTATGGCATATTGTCATTTTTGTGTTTACCCTCGGCAAGGAGTCGGTCAGTCTTATTTCCTCCCTCAAAGATTTCTTCATCTATTATCTGATGGACATCAACTTTAGGATTCATATCCGCCTCAAGGCGGAATCCGAGGGAATGATTGTCCGAAATCTGCCAGTTGAGTCCGCCGTTAGCACCTACGTTCGTCATCTTCTGCACGAAATCCAATGTGCCTTCCTGCTTGAAACCCGGAGTCCCGAAGGTCTCCTGTGACATTTCGCTCTCCTGACGGGAAGTAAACTTAAGAGCATTTGCACCTGCAAACACGTCAATCCCGTTGTGGCGGTAATTCGCATTAATGTATCCTGATGGATCATTGTAACCATTATGGATGGACTGTTCGTCCGTAACCCCCGCATTGAATCCGAATCCATCGCCTTGATGCTTCACGGTCCTGATGCGGATGACGCTGCGTACGCTCGCACTATATTGCGAGCCGGGATTCGTGATTACCTCCACACTCTGGATTTCATTGCTCTGCAGACGGTCGAGTTCCGTCATATCGGACATCTTCCTGCCGTTGATGTAGACTTGGGGAGAGCCTTTCCCGATGACCTGAAGACCGTCCTGACTCCTGATTATCCCGGGTGTACGTGCAAGAACATCATTTGCAGTGCCGACATCTTCCAGGACAGAGCCTCGCACGGTCGTCTTCAATCCCTCGCCTGTAAGCGTCGTCTTCGGTACTACTACCGATACCAGCGCCCCGTCAAGATATTCGGTATCTGGCATCAACGTAATCGAGGTGTTGCCAAATGAATTCAGATATTCTGTCTTGTATCCTATCATGGCTACCATAAGAATCTGGTCCTTTCCATCAGTCTTGATGTTGAAGGATCCATCATCGGAAGTGGTCGTTCCCGCCACCACGGTCGAATCCTTGGCAGAAAGGACAACCACATTTGCATAAGGCACAGGCTCCCCTTTGTCATCTATTATCTTTCCTTTCCAATCGCTCGCTGCAAAGACGACTGCCGGCATCGACACCGCTATCAAAATCGTTAAGATTATCTTTTTCATATTCTATATTTTCTTATCTGTTTTTGCCTACTGTAGGCTTTCATATTTTGTTTTACGCTGCAAAGATAGACATAAAATCAGCATAAACAACACATGTTACCCAACGCATGTTATTTTATAATCTAAAAAAGAATAATATATTTGCAGTACGTTATATAACATCTGTTTGGAATATGCCAAGACAACCACGATTCACAAAAGAAGACATAGTAGCTGCAGGACTCAGGATAGTGAGAGCCAGTGGATATGATGCCGTGAGTGCCAGAGCTCTAGGAAAGGAACTCGGCACTTCATCCAGTCCAATGTTCACCATGTTCAGGGACATGAATGAGGTGATGGATGCGATATGGATGGCCGCAGAAAAGTCATTCGTCGATCACATGGATGGCGTAATGGATTATTTTCCTGCATTCAAGGAGTTTGGAATGAGACTCGTCTCCTATGCCAAGAATGAATCGAATCTTTTCCAGATGCTCTTTCTAGGTAAGAAATCACGTCCTGAGATTGCTGAGAAAATCGCCAGGGAGTGTCTTACTAATGCGGGACAAGGTTATGGGCTCACTGAAGAACAAGCAGATTTTCTCTTCAGGCAGATGTGGCCGGTTGCCTGTGGCATCGCCGCACTTTGTGTGAAGCGTCCTGAGGATTTCTCGGATGAGAATGTCAGCAGGACCCTTTCATATCATTTCAGTGGAATCATGTCAATCTTAAAGTCTGGCAGAGAAGTCGAAGACATAAGGCCTAGACATATGAAATAATATCACATGTGAACGTGAATCCCATTCCGAAGTGCAAAGGCTCTACGAAATCAAATTCAGCCTTGTCTTCCCGTAATCACTTTGCCGGACGGAAAGATTTAGCGCCAAAACAAACTATTTTTCAGAAATCTGCTTGTCTGAAGCGATTTTCTGCCTCAAACGTTGATTTTTCTCTATAATTGCGGTGGTGGAAACTGTTCAGTTTCCGTGAGCATTCTGTTCAAATTTCGACTAGCATCTACAACCAGATGATGTTGCCGAGTATTTTCATTTGTATAGTAAATTTTGAGTTTATAATCTCAAAAAATGGATTCGCTGGTTATTGTGGTGAACAGTTCCAGCGCCTTCATGCCC